>NZ_CP108041.1:0-1200000 GCF_036173065.1 Rhodococcus sp. NBC_00297 | reverse complement strand
GGGGGTGGTCTCGGGTGCGCGTTCCTCACCGGGGAGCGGCTGGTCGTCGATGATCGCCTGGAAGATCGCCTTGATGTCGTCGGTGCGCGGGATCTCGTTGCCGTAGTCGGTGGTACCCGCGGTGGGGACGGTGAGGAACGTGACCGCGCCCGCCTCGACGCCGCGCAGCGACTTGCCGAGCGTCAGCAGATCCGACGTCTTCACGTTCTCGACGAACGTGTCGCGGGTGAACGCCGTGACGAAACCGTTGAGGGCGCCCGGGTCGAACAGCACGCGGTTGCTCAGCACGGAGCGCAGGAGCGAGGACAGGAAGAGTTGCTGACGTTTGATGCGTCCGTAGTCACCGGTGCCCTCGGCGTCCACCTTGCGGGCGCGCACGTAGTTGAGCGCGGTGCGTCCGTCGATGCGCTGTTCGCCCGCGGTGGCCAGGACCGTTCCCAGCTCCTCGTCGACCAGCGGAACCGGGGAACACACGTCCACCCCGCCGACCTCGTCGACCATCGACTCGAAGCCGGCGAAGTCGATACCCACGAAGTGGCCGATCCGCAGTCCGGAGATCTTCTGAATGATCTTGACCAGGCACTTGGGTCCACCGAGCGCGTAGGTCGCGTTGAGCTTGTCGCCGTCCGCGGCGGGATACATCTCGCCCGTGTAGTCACCGGTGGTGCTGTCCCAGCCCTCGCACTCGGGGCGTTCGACGTCGAGGTCGCGGGGGAACGACACGGCGACCACGCGACTGCGGTCGGCCGGGATGTTGATGAGCATGACGGTGTCGGACCGTGCACCCTCGGCATCGGCCACCGTGCCGGCGCCGATCTCACCACTGGCTCCGGCTCGGGTGTCCGTCCCGACGATGAGGTAGGTCTCGTCGCCGTACTGGCCGGGCGCGTCGACCACGTCGGTGGACTCGGTGTCCAGGGCCGCGACCTGCTCGAACCCGCGGTCGGTCGCCCGGAGATATCCCCACACGACACCGGTGATGACCAGGGCCAGGATCGAGACCATCGAGACGCCGACACGGCCGGCGACCCGCATCCGCTTGCGCTTGCGTGCCCTGCTGAGGGCGAGCCGCGTGAGCGTCGGGGGTGCGACGGGGCCGACCGCCTCGGGCGCCGGACGCTCTGCGGTGCGTCGCTCGTCCACGACGGGGGCGATCACCTCGGTGGGCGGCTCGGGATCCTCGCGAGGTGGAACCGGCGGGGACGGTGGAGGGCTCGACGCGACCGCTCGATCGTCCGCGCCGGAGGTCGGCGAGTCGTCGCGACCCGCTGCGCGTCCCCGGTTGGAACCGATGCGGGAGATCCGATCCACGACCTCGGCCACCGAGAGCCGTCGATCCTGGTCGTCGGACGAGGACGGCGGGGTCTGCTCGGGCTCGGGTCGATCCGCTGGCGGGCGCTGTTCCGGCGCGGGCTGCTCGGACGGGGGAGACGGTGTCTCGGGGTCGCGATCGGAGCGCGGCACTCGCGAGATGGGACGCTCCCAGGGGGCGCGTCGTCCGGGTGTGGGCGACCCCGGTTCGTTCTCGTCACCCACTGGTCGTTCCGTCTTTCTCTCGGGCGTCGAACAGTGGTCGACGGATCGACGCCATAGTACTGATCATCCGCCCGAGTGCATCAGATCGGCGCCCGCCGGCACCGCACAGTCGTCGGGATCGTCGAGCCAGCCGTCGGGCAGCGACACTGCGCCGGGGGAACCCTGGCGACCGCGGGGGCCCTCGGCGTCGGCCGGGAAGGGAACGGTCGGATCCAGGCGAGCCAGCAGCTCGTCGAGCTCCGCGAGTGTCGAGACGGTGGCCATGCGTACCCGCAGGTCCGAGCCTGCCGGGAAGCCGCGCATGTACCAGGCGACGTGCTTGCGCATCTCCCGGAGCCCGCGGCCCTCGCCGTGGTGGTCGGACAGCAGTTCCGCGTGCCGACGCATGATGACGGCGACCTCGCCCAGCGTGGGCGGCGTCGGCGCACTGGTGCCGCGCAGAGCGGCGGACAGTTCGGCGAAGAGCCAGGGGCGTCCCAGGCAGCCGCGGCCGACGACCACGCCGTCGCAGCCGGTCTCGGCCATCATGCGGGCGGCGTCGGACGCGTCGAAGATGTCGCCGTTGCCCAGGACGGGGACGTCGCGAACGTGATCCTTGAGGCGCGCGATCTCGGACCAGTCGGCCGTACCGGAGTAACGCTGCGCCGCGGTGCGCGCATGGAGCGCGACGGCCGCAGCACCCTCGCCGGCGGCGATCCGTCCTGCGTCGAGGTGCGTGTGATGCTCGTCGTCGATGCCGATCCGGAACTTGACGGTCACCGGGATGTCGGTCCCCTCGGTGGCCTTCACCGCCGCGGCGACGATGCGTCCGAACAGCGATCGCTTGTACGGCAGGGCGGCGCCGCCGCCCTTGCGCGTCACCTTGGGCACGGGGCAGCCGAAGTTCATGTCGATGTGGTCGGCCATGTTCTCGTCGACGATCATCTTCGCGGCGTCGTACGTCGTGTCCGGGTCCACGGTGTAGAGCTGCAACGAGCGAGGCGTCTCGGTCGGGCCGAACGTGGTCATGTGCAACGTGGCGGGCTGCCGCTCGACGAGGGCACGCGCGGTGACCATCTCGCAGACGTAGAGCCCGGAGGTGCTGCCCGTCAGCGTCTCCTCGAGCTCCCGACACAGCGTGCGGAACGCCACGTTGGTGACACCGGCCATCGGCGCGAGGACGACGGGACTACGCAGGGCGAGGGAACCGATCTGCAGAGTCATGGTTGATCACACACCAGACATGGTCGACGGGAAACAGCGATGTGCCCGGCATCCGCGGAACGGGTGCCGGGCACATCGAGGGTATCCGTCGGAACTGGCACTCGGCCACTCCGTGGTGCGGTGCGGGTCAGGATGCCTGCGCGGCCTGCCGCTTGGCAGCCTCGCGGGACAGCATGCGGTCGCGCTGCTCCTCGAACTTGAGAACGTCCTTCTCCAGCTTCTCGAGGAAGGCGGCGAGCTCCTCACGCGTCTGCTCGCCCTCGGCGGTGAAGTCGGTGCGATCGAAGATGTTCCACTTGCGCAGCACCGGCATGACGACGTCCTCGAGGTGCTGACGCAGATCGTAGATCCCGTGCTTGGCCATCAGCACGCCGTTGCGGCGGAAGTTGGGCATGCCGGCGCCGGGCATCTGGAAGTTCTGCACGATGTCGGCGATGGCACGCAGCGCCTGGTCGGGCGAGATGTCGAGCGCCGCACCGCACAGGTTGCGGTAGAAGATCATGTGCAGGTTCTCGTCGGCCGCGATGCGCTGGAGCATGCGGTCGGCGATGGGGTCGTTGCAGACCTTGCCCGTGTTGCGGTGGCTCACTCGCGTGGCCAGCTCCTGGAACGTCACGTACGAGACGGAGTGCAGGAAGCCCATCTGATCGTGGCCACCGGCAGCGGCCGAGGAGAAGCCGTTGGTCATGTGCTCGATGCGGGCCTGCTCGAGGGCGACGGGATCCACTCCGCGCGTGACCACCAGGTAGTCGCGCATGACGATGCCGTGGCGGTTCTCCTCGGCGGTCCACCGGCCCACCCAGGTGCCCCAGGCGCCGTCCTGCGAGAAGTTCTCCGCGATCTCGCGGTGGTACGACGGCAGGTTGTCCTCGGTGAGGAGGTTGGTGATCATGGCGGCCTTGGCCACCTCGTCGAGCCGAGACTGTTCGGGCGACCAGTCCTCGCCACCGAGCGCGGCGAAGTTACGCCCCTCGTCCCAGGGGACGTAGTCGTGGGGGTGCCACTCCTTCGCCATGGAGAGATGCCGGTTCAGATTCTCTTCCGCAACCGGCTGCAGCTCTCCGAGCAGCTCCAGTTGGGTCAGATCCCGTGCCATGCGTGTCCTCCAGAATGGTGTTCGGCTCACTGCTTCCGCGCGATGACCGCGCTGCCTCGTACTGTGAGGGCAGCCTACGGCACCGTAACTTCGATGTGAATTGCTTCGACGAGCCGCCGCGAGGGGTGCGTACCGTCCGGTAGACGTTCATCGAGCGGGGCGACAGTTCGTTACGCCCGCCCGCCGTCGACCCCATCCAGTATATGCCGCGGGGTACGGGGTGCAGGTGTTGTGACTTCTGCGAGAAACGAACTCGATGTACTGTGCGTCACTCGGAGTCGGTGGCAGGGGACAGATCACCGGAGCCACTGTGGCGACGGCCGTTGTCTGCCATTCTGTCTGCCGTGGCGCAACTGAGAACCGAGGGACACCGCGTTCTGGTCGTCGACCTGCACGGGGACAGCGTGCGGGCGGTCACCGGATCGATGATCGCGTACGAGGGCCAGGTGACCTTCCGGAACGCCGGGATGGGCGGTGGCGGTGGACTGCGCGCCGCTCTCAAGCAGAAGGTCACCGGCGAGTCGCTGTCCCTGATGGAGATGGCGGGGCAGGGAACGGTGCGGCTCGCGGTCGACGCGCAGCACGTCGTCGTCGTGCCGTTGGCGGGTGACGCACTCCACGTCGAATCGTCGCAGTTGCTCGCTCTGTCCGGCGGGCTGCGGTCCGATGTGGCCTTCGCCGGGCTCCGCGGCGCCTCGTCCGGGCAGGGCCTGTTCACGACGGTCGTCAGTGGACAGGGCGAGGTGGGGCTGCTGTCCGCGGGTGGACCGCTCATCGCGCTCGAGGTGTCGCCGCAGTACCCGTTGGTGGTCGATCCGGACGCCTTCGTCGCGCACCGAGGTCAGGTGACACAGAGCTTCGTCACCGACGTCACGTGGCGGTCGGCCGTCGGCGGCGGGAGCGGCGAGGCCTTCTCCCTCCGCTTCGACGGCACCGGTGTCGTCTACATCCAGCCGCAGGAGCGCTGACATGTTGGAACTCGTCACCAGCAAGGTCGTGAAGTCGACCGTCGCCCCGGGATCGCCCACGCTCGCGCGCCGTGGATCCATGTTGTTCCACCAGGGCGACGTCCGCTTCGTCCCGCACACGATCGGCGGCGCGGGCGGCATGCCGGGGATGGGTGCCGTCGCGGGTATGGCCGGCCGGATGATGTCGGGCGAGCACGTCGCCATGATGGCCGCCGAGGGGTCCGGCACCGTGCACTACGGCCACGCCGGGCTGCACGTGTCCGTCATCGATCTCGACGGGACCGGTGTCCTCTCGGTCGAGGCGTCACGGTTGCTCGCACACAGTGGCGCACTCTCGACATCGGTCGTACCCCTGACGCAGCAGGGAGGGGTCCGCGGCGCGGTGCGCGGGGCGATGACCGGGCAGGGCATGTTCACGACACAGGTCGCCGGACGTGGGCAGGTGGCCGTGCTGGCCCACGGTGGGACGGTCGAGATCGAGGTGGGTCCGCACCGGCCGCAGGTGGTCGTCGATCCGCAGGCGTACGTGTGTCACCGCGGCACTCTCACCGTCGACATCTCGGCGAACGTCGGGTGGCGTGACGCCGTCGGCCGCGGTTCGGGTGAAGCGGTGCAACTCGCTATCGGCGGCGCAGGGACCGTGTGGGTCCAGGCGTCCGAGCAGAAGTTCTGACGAGAGGGATCGGACATGACCGACGTCGTGCACAACCCCCACACCCTGCCGGTGAACGACAACGTGCCGGGAAACGACTACGCCTTCTGCATCGAACTCGCGGGACAGCCGTGGTTCACGGCGAAGGGCGCGATGATCGCCTACTACGGGTCGGTGCAGTTCGAGCCTCTCGGGCGGACGTCGATGGCGGCCGTCGTGGCCTCACGCTTCTCGTCGCCGCTGTACGCGAACGACTGGGTGCTCGCGAGCGGACACGGCAAGGTGCTGCTCGGCGATCGCGGCTTCGACATCAACTCGTTCGATCTCGACGACGGCAACCTGACCATCCGGGCGTCGAACCTGCTGGCCTTCGAACCCGGCCTCGAGCTGAAGCAGTCCATCGTGCCCGGTTTTCTCACGCTGCTCGGCACCGGGAAGTTCCTCGCCTCGTCCAACGGTGCGGTCGTGTTCGCCGAACCGCCCGTTCGAGTGGATCCGCAGGCACTCGTCGGCTGGGCCGACTGCCCCGCTCCGTCCCACCACTTCGACGCGCAGTGGATGCAGAGCTTCCTGGGGGCGGCGCAGGGGATGCTCCTCGGAGCACAGACGGGGGAGGAGCGGCAGTTCGACTTCACCGGTGCGGGAACGGTCCTGATCCAGTCGTCCGAGAAGGTGGTGAGCGACGCCCATCTGCTCCGCCACATCGAGTCGGAGACCGTGGCGCTGGGTCAGAACGCGTTGCGCTCACTCCATCAGAGCATCGGGGCCCGGCTGAGCCAGAATTCCTGAGCGTCGACGGGTGTGGGGAAAGAAGTTGTGCCCCCAGTAGGGCTCGAACCTACGACCTGCGGATTAAAAGTCCGTAGCTCTACCAACTGAGCTATAGGGGCGGTGCTCGACGAGTGTAATGGACCCCGGGCGGTCGCTCTCGACCTGGCCTCGCGTCGGGAGTGACGCATTCACCATTCACCTATTCGCTATGAATCATCACCATTCTCGCCGGTCGACATTCGGACGCGGGCCGGGCATATATCCGACAAACCGGTCATCGGAACGCACGACACGCTGGTGGGGCCGTCCGAACACGCCGGACGAACCCGCTCGAGCTCGATGTTTGCGGCCACGTCCGAGGGGATTCTCAGGTTTGTCGGCTACCCTTCACTCAGTATCAGGGCCCTTCAGGGTGTTCAATTTCGGAGGCAGCAGCGCAATGGCACAGCAGGAACGTGCTCGACGCACCCGGGCCGCGATCGTCGAGGCAGCCGCGTACGAGTTCAGCAAGCGTGGGTACACCGCGGCGTCGGTCAACACGATTCTCGAGGGATCACGCGCCACCAAGGGTGCGATGTACTTCCACTTCAGCTCCAAGGAAGAACTGGCTCGCGCCGTTCTGCAGACCGCGATGGAGAAGTACGTCGCGATCATGGACGTGGAGCGCCCGGACGGCGTCGACGCCCTCGAGTGGCTGCACAACCTCATCTTCCAGCTCGCCCGGTCCTTCGACGAGAACGTCGTCGTGCGTGCGGAGTTCCGTCTCGTGGTCGAGCCCGAGTTCCACGCGAGCATCCGCGAGGGAGCGGGCGCCGTGTGGGGTCGCACCGCCCACAAGCTCGCGGCCGAGGCGCACGAGACCGGTCTGCTGCGCCCCGACATCGATCCGCGCATGTTCACCCGCGTGCTGGTCACCTCGCTCGCCGGCCAGCGGTACATGGCCGATCTGACCGCCGAGGACACCGACCTGGTGGTGCTGTTCGAGGAGTCCCTCGAGGTTCTCCTGATGGCGATGGCGTCGCGGGAATGGCTCGACAAGTGGCGCGTCAACGGGTGGCCCCGAGTCGACGCCGTGAGCGTCGAAACATAGCCTCAGCTGCGGATTTGTGAAATTCCGAAGCGGTGTCCTAAGCTATCCAAGCTCCCAACGGAACGCCGTTGGGGTACGGTCGGAGCGATTCGACGGGCCCCCTTCGTTTAGCGGCCTAGGACGCCGCCCTTTCAAGGCGGTAGCGCGGGTTCGAATCCCGTAGGGGGTACGTTTCAGCGAGTGACAACGCTGGAGCGGGAGTGGTGAGAAGTAGGACGAAGATGCAGTAGGGTCTTCCACGCAGTACATGCTTCACAGCATGGCCCTGTGGCGCAGTTGGTTAGCGCGCCGCCCTGTCACGGCGGAGGTCGCGGGTTCGAGTCCCGTCAGGGTCGCAACACGTAAGAGGTCGCAATACCTCAGTGATGCGATGATCGTCAGCACCGAGTAGTACAGCATCACCGGTACCCGCGAGGGTGCCCACGGCCAGGTAGCTCAGTCGGTACGAGCGTCCGCCTGAAAAGCGGAAGGTCGCCGGTTCGATCCCGGCTCTGGCCACCGAGAATGGACACAGACTGGAACCACCTGCCCGCGCAGGTGGTTCTTCTCGTTTCCGGACCCGTCGTCCGAGGTCGCCGATGCCCGGGTGGTATCGATAGGGCATGACTGACATCGATGCTGACGTGATCGTGGTGGGGGCGGGTATCGCCGGTCTACGGTGCGCCGGAGCGCTGCGCCGGCGTGGATTCACGGTGCGGGTCGTGGAGGCGGGCGACGCCCCGGGAGGACGGATCCGCACCGATCTCGTGGACGGTTTCCGCTGTGATCGAGGCTTCCAGCTCCTCAACCCCTCCTACCCGGCCGTGAAGCGTCATGTCGACGTGTCCGCGCTCGATCTGCGGGTCGCCGGTCGCGGTGTGCGGATCGTCGACGACTCGGGGCGAGCGCACACGGTCGCCGACCCGACACGGCACCCGGGCCTGCTGCTCGGGACGGTGCGGTCCGCGGCTCGCCTGGGCCTGCTGCACCCGGGCGCCGTCGTCGGCGCCGCGCGGTGGGCGTTGCCCGCTGTCGGACCGGTGCGCCGCCTGGCCGCGTCCCCCGACGCTGCACTCGCCGACGACTGGGACCGCGTCGGCCTCCGCGGTCCGCTGCGCTCCGCACTGCTGGCTCCGTTTCTCAGCGGGGTCCTCGCCGACGGCGTGGGAGACACGTCGGACCGCTACGTCCGGCTCGTGCTCCGCAGCTTTCTTCTCGCGACACCCGGTGTGCCGAACCGCGGAATGCAGGCGTTCCCCGAGCAGCTCGCCCGCGATGCCGGGGTCGACATCGCGTACTCCTCGCGCGTCGAGCAGGTCACCGACGGCGCGGCACCCGCCGTGCGGATCGCCGACGGGTCGGTGCTGCAGGCCCGCGCGGTGGTGGTGGCGACGGACGCGCGAGGCGCGAACGAGCTGACGGACACCCGGACCTCTCCCATGCGCGGGTTGTCGACGTGGTGGTTCGAGGCCGACGCCGCGGAATCCGACGAGTTCCTCCGCATCTCAGGGACGGGCGGCGTGGTGGTCAACACCGCCGAGATGAGCTCCATCGCACCGGGATACGCGCCGACCGGGAAGACCCTGGTGCAGGCGACCACGCTGCTGGACGACGCCGGTCCCGCCGAGGAGTCCGTCGTGCGCGCCGTTCTCGATCGGCTGTGGGGTCGGTCCACAGCGTCGTGGCGGGTGATCGTGCGTCACGACGTGCGGCGTGCGCTCCCGGTCCAGGCACCCGGGACGTCGCTCAGGCGATCGCTGCGGGTCGGTGACCGCGTGCTGCTCGCCGGCGACCATCGCGACACCCCGTCGATCCAGGGTGCTCTGGTGTCGGGTGGTCGCGCGGCCGCCGAGGTGGCGCGGCTGCTCGGCTGATGCGGCGTCCGGTTCGTGGGCCGGAGCGATCTCCACGGAATCTTCACAACGTGTCCCCGAGACCCGCACATGATGCCGTTACGGTCTGTTTCATGGATCGACGACGAATTCTGGTGGTCGAGGACGAACGGGCCCTGGCCGACGCGATCGCGGCACGGCTGCGGTCCGAGGGCTTCGACGTCGACCTCGCGTCGACCGGACCGGCCGCCGTGGAGACGGTGGCCCGCACGAACCCCGACCTGGTGGTCCTCGACGTGATGCTGCCCGGGTTCGACGGTCTCGAGGTGTGCCGACGCATCCAGTCCCGCCCCGAGGGCGCCGTCGCCGTCCTCATGCTCACGGCGCGGTCGGACGAGACGGACCAGCTGGTGGGCCTCGGGGTGGGTGCGGACGACTACATGTCCAAGCCGTTCTCGATGCGCACCCTGGTGGCCCGCGTGCACGCACTGCTGCGCCGGGTGGAACGCCATCCCGCGCCGTCGCCGACCGTCGTGCACGAGTTCGACGACGTCCGGGTCGACGAGCGCGCGCGGCGGGTCTTCCGTGACGGCGACGAGGTCCACCTGACACGCACGGAGTTCGATCTCCTGCTGTTCCTCGCTCGGCGGCCGGGCGCGGCCTACGCGCGAGATCGACTGCTGTCGGACGTGTGGGGGTGGTCGCGCGACGACTCCATGACGTCCGTGCCGTCCCGCACGGTCGACAGCCACGTCAAGGCGTTGCGGCGCAAGCTGGGGTCCGACGTCGTGCGCACCGTCCACGGCGTCGGGTACGCGTTCCGGGCACGCGGATGATCCGCCCTCTCGACTCGCTGCGCTCGTTCAAGGTCAAGACCGGCCTGGTGGTGGTGATTGCGCTGTTCGCGGCGTCGGGCACCTTCTGGCTCGCGGCCCAGCAGCCGTTCCGGTACGCGCTGCTGCTCGCACTCGTCGTGGCGCTGGTGGTCACGCAGATCGTCGCGCACGGGATGACCTCGCCGCTGCGCGAGATGACCGCAGCCTCGCGAGCGATGGCGAACGGGGACTACACGCACCGGGTCCGGGCCACGTCGCGGGACGAGATCGGCCAGCTGGCCGTCGCGTTCAACACGATGTCGGCAGACCTGGCAGAGGCCGACCGCTACCGTCGGGAGCTGATCGGCAACGTCTCGCACGAACTCCGGACACCGATCGCGTCGCTGCAGGCCGTGCTCGAGAACATCGCCGACGGGGTGCAGGAGGCGACCCCGGCGACGGTGGGAGTCGCCCTCGAACAGACGGAACGTCTGGCTCGGCTCGTCGACGACCTCCTGGATCTCTCCAAGCTCGAGGGTGGCGCACTCGGTCTGTCGCGCAGCACGGTCGACCTCCGTCAGTTCCTGACCAGCGTGGTCACCCAGAGCACGGCGACCCGATTCTCGGTGTCGGTCGAGCCTCCCGGTGCGACGGTGACCGCCGACGAGGAACGGGTACGGCAGGTGATGGCCAATCTGGTCGAGAACGCCGTGCGCCACGGTCCGCCCGACGGTGCAGTGGCCGTGTCGGCCGTGGTGGGTGACGACACGGTGCGCATCGACGTGGTCGACGAGGGCGACGGGATCGCGCCGGCCGATCGCGCTCGGGTGTTCGACCGGTTCGTCCGCGGCGGGTCGACCGACGGCGGCACCGGCATAGGGCTCGCCATCGCTCGATGGGCCGCCGAGTTGCACGGCGGCACACTCGATGTGGTCGACGTCGGCGCCGGGTGTTGCTTCCGGCTCACCCTTCCCGTCTGACCCCACCGTCCGCACTCGGCACGTGACACCGCATCCGGTGCTCGCGCGATCACCCCTGCCCGAAAGAGGTTCACGATGGCCACCGACCTTCTTCCCGATCCGGCGGCGCAGTCGCCGGTCCGCACCGTCACCGAGTCTCCGCGCCGCTGGGCCGTGGGTTCCGCCGCAGCGGTCGGGGTGGTCGCCGGCGCGATACTGACCGACCGGCCGTCGGTGGCCTACGTCGTCGTCGGCGTCGCTGCTGTCCTCGCCGCTCGACTGCCGGACCGGTCGCGCTGGTCCGTGGCATGGATCGGCGCCGCGTTCTCGCTGCTGCTGGTCCCGTTCGTCCGCGATTCGGGATGGCTCGCAGCGTCGTCCGTCGGACTGGCCGTGTGGTGTGTGGCTCTGTCGACCACGAGATCGACGACGTTCACCGCCACGGTGCTCGCGCCGATCGTGCCCGTCGTGGTGCAGGGAGCCGTGCTCCGCTCGCTCGGAACCGGTGCCGCACAGGTGACGCTCCCGTCTCGGGGGTCCGCGGTACGCACGCTGCGCGTCGTGGTGAGCACGGCCCTGCTGGTCACCGTGTTCACGCTGCTGTTCGCGGGCGCCGACGATCGCTTCGCCTCGCTCGTCGACGCGGTGATCCCGACCGTGTCCGTCGACGTCGACCCGCTGGGGCCGGTCGTGGCTCTGTGCGTCGCGCTGTGGATTCTGGGTGTCGCCCACGCGAAGCGTCACGCGATGGCACTCGATGCGCTCGCTCCTGGCGCCGGTCGACGACGACCGGTGTGGGAGTGGGCGGTGCCGGTCTGCGCGCTCGTCGTCGTGTTCGCTGCGTTCGTGGTGGTGCAGGCAGCCACGTTGTTCGGCGGACACGACCACGTGATGACGACGGACGACCTGACCTTCGCGGACCACGCCCGATCGGGATTCTGGCAGCTGATCACGGTGACAGTCGGCGTGCTCGTCGTGGTCGCCGTGCAGGTACGCAAGGTCGACGCCGAGGTGCGGCGCGACCGGGTGCTCGCGCGCATCGCCTTCGGGTCGCTGTGTGTGCTGACGCTGGTGGTCGTCTGGTCGGCGGTGTACCGAATGTCGTTGTACGAGCAGCAGTTCGGTCTCACTCGGCTGCGAGTCGGGGTCATGGCCGTCGAGGTGTGGTTGGGCGTCGTCGTGCTCGCCGTCATCGTCGCCGGTGCGCGCTGGTCCGCGCGCCTACTGCCCGCGGTGATCGTCGGCACGGCGGCGCTGGGCGTGCTGGTGATGGCGGTGGTGAACGTCGATGCGCTGGTCGCGGAGCGTGCAGTCGAGCGCTACGAGCGGACCGGACTGATCGACGTCGACTATCTCGGCACGCTGTCGGCGGACGCGGTGCCCGCCGTGTCGACCCTGCCGCCCACGCTGCGCGACTGCATCGTCGACGAGCCCGGGAGCGACCCGTGGTGGAACGCGAACCTCGCACGCCGTGAGGCCGCCGTCATCGCGGCGAGCGACCCTCTCGCAGAGTGCGCTCTGCCAGCTCGCGAAGCGGGCCGGTGAGTGCCGAATCGCCGGTCTCGCACGAGTGCTCGCCGATCTCGAGTCGCCACCGGAAGGTGTCGCGGGCGAGGGACGACGACTCGGGCAGGCCGTTCAACAGGGGGAGCGCGCGGGTGACCAGCTGCTCCCACTCGGGTGCCGTGTCGCCGAGGGCCGTGGTGTCGACGCTGCCGCGGCGGGTCATCCCGGCCACGCCGCCGCTGCGTACCACCACGATGACCATGTCACGTCCTCTTGCTCGCCTCGTCCGCCGCATCGGACGCGGATCCCGTCCCGGCCGGTTCGAGGCCCACGGTAGTCCACCCGCCGACCACGGCGCGGTGAACGTCGGACCCGGTTCCGTAGCGCGCCGATGCCGCCGCGACCGTCGCGGCGGAGAAGGCGGCGAAATCGGCGGTCGGCGTCAGGCTGCCGGACGTGAGGGCGTCGAACCAGACCTGTCCGAGACGATCCCAGGCCGGCCCGCCGAGCGCGACGGCGGCCTCGGCGAACGCGCGGTTGGGGATGCCGGAGTTGATGTGCACCCCGCCGTTGTCCTCGGTGGTCTCGACGTATCCCGCCATGTCCGCGGGCTGGGGGTCCTTGCCGAGGACGTCGTCGTCGTACGCGGTACCGGGTGCCAGCATCGAGCGGAGGGCGCTGCCCTGCACGTCGGGGAGGAAGAGCCCCTCGCCGACGAGCCAGGACGCGTCCTCGGCGTTCTGCCCACGCGAGCGCTGTTCTGCGAGGACGCCGAACACGTCGGACACCGACTCGTTGAGGGCGCCGGACTGTCCGGCGTACTCGAGCTGTGAGGTGTACTGCGTGAAACCGTGAGCCAACTCGTGCGCGATGACGGACAGCGACACGGTGAAGCGGGTGAACACCTCGCCGTCACCGTCGCCGAACACCATGCGGGTGCCGTCCCAGAACGCGTTGTCGTACTGCTCGCCGTAGTGCACCGTGGCGTCGAGCGGCAGCCCCTGCCCATCGAGGCTGGACCATCCGTAGACCTCGGCGAACAGGGCGTGGGTGACACCGAGGCCGTCGTAGCTCTCGTCCGCCGCCGGATCGCCGACAGGTTCGCCGCCCTCGGTACGCACGACGTCGCCGGGCAGAGTCTGCGTGTTCCTCGCGTCGGCGATGGTGCGCTGCAGCCGATCCGCGACGGCGCTGCGGGGAGCGGTGGGCGACACGGTGGACCGTGTCGAGTCGCGTCGACGCCGCATCTCGTCGTCGAGTTCCAGCGTGCGGCTCGCGACGGACGGGGCGGTGTCCAGGCGGGCACTGCGTTCCGCGGGGGCCGACGCGAGGCGCTGCAGAAGGTAGGGAGGAACGACGCCCTGGCAGCAGGGCGTGGTGCGCGAGAGGTCGGGGGTGGCCACGATGAGATCCTTCCGAAGGGGAACGATCGCCACGCTAACCCCGATCACCGACAGCCCGCGCACCTCGCGGAGCTCGTGCGGTCAGGGGCAGGCGACCTTCGCCTGGTCGTAGATGCGACCGGCCTCGTCGACACCGGGCTCGTTGCCGTTGTTGGTGGCCTGTGACCGGATGTCGGTGACCACGGCGTCCTTCTCCTTGCCGTCGGTGATCTGCTGGCAGATGCTGCCGAGCAGCGATTCGATGTCCTCGTCGGACTTTCCCTCGGAGAGCGCGGAGAACTGCGCCTTGTAGGCGGCGACGAAGGTCGCGCGCTTGGCGTCGTCGAACACGTTACCGGCATCGTCGGCCAGGCTGCCGGCGCTCGACTGGATGCCGGGTGCGGCCGACTGTGCAGAGCTGAGTGCGCCCTGAGCTGCGTCGCCCACCGATTCCGCGGCGTTGTTCGCGGTGTCCTGTGCGGACTGCTGATCCTCGGAGCTGCATCCACCCAGGACCAGGGCGAGGGTGGCGGCAGCGGCGAGCGTGGCGGGAAGGAGTCTCATCGGACGAACTTTACCGGGCGTACCGTCGCATTCCACCGCGAAAGAGGCCTGTGAATGACCATGATCGACGATGGCCATCATGCAGCGGGGTGCGCGTGCGCGGCGGGTGCGGACGCCGATCGTGCGCAGTGCCGACGGGACGTCGTCCGTGGAGTCGTTCGTCATCGCCGCGGTCGCGACCATCCTGCTCACCCGCGCCTACCTCGAACTCACCGACTATCCGCAGGTGGGCGGTGGAAGCCTGCACATCGCCCACGCACTGTGGGGCGGTGCGCTGATGATGACGGCGCTCGTCGTCGGATGGCTGTTCCTCGGCTTCGGAGCGCGCTCGTCGGCCGTGCTGCTGGGCGGCGTCGGCTTCGGTCTGTTCCTGGACGAGGTCGGGAAGTTCGTGACGAAGGACAACGACTACTTCTACGGCCCGTCCGCCGAGATCATGTACGTGACGGTGGTTCTGGTCCTGGTGCTCGGACGAACCGTCCGCGACGTCCGCGAACCGACGCCACGGGAATGCCTCGCGAACGCTGCCGCCATCGCGTCGGAAGGACTCGTCGGTGGGGTACCGGGATCGCGCCGGGAGCTGGCCCGCGAACTGCTCGACCGAGCGCGGACGACGGGAGCCGATCCCGAGCTCGTCGCGAGCATCGACACCCTGCTGAGTCGGTGCGTTCCGGCACCGTCCCGGCCGACGCGTCGGCTGGTGTGGTTCTCGCGCACCGTCGCGTCGTTCGTGACCAGTACGCGCTGGGCGATCGCGTTGTCCTGGCTCATGGTGGTCACCGCGTCCGCGACGGTCGTGGCGGGCATCGCGCAACTGGCCACGGGCGGTCTGGTCATCGAGCGCGACGACCTCGATGTCACCCTCGACCGGATGACCATCTCGGGCGGCATCCTGTGGGTGACGGCGTGCATCACGGTCGCCCTCGGGCTCCCGTCGCTGATCGCACGGCGGCGCACCGCGTCCCTCTGGCCTCTGCACCGACTCCGGTCGGCGGCCCTGATCTACGCGTTGCTCGGTGCGCTCGTCGACTTCGCCGAGACGGGCTTCGCCGCCCTGACCAACCTCGCGATCGGACTGTTGACGCTCGCCGCGATCTCGCACCGGATCACGGTGGAGACAGCGCGAGGGTCCGCTGCGACGCGAAGTGCCGCGGTGCGCCTGTGAGCGGGTCGGTGAACTCGATGCTCCGCGCCAGCAGTCGCAGTGGATCCCGGTAGTCGTCGACGGCGACCTCGCGCGGCACGGGATACAGCGAGTCGCCGACTATGGGCAGGCCGAGAGAGGCCATGTGCACGCGTAGTTGATGGGTCTTGCCCGTGCGCGGATGCAGGCGGTAGAGCGCCAGGTCGCCCACCGTGCGCACCTTCTCGATCACGGTCTCGCTGTTCGGCTCACCCGGCACCTCGGTCGCCTGCAGTGATCCACGGTCCTTGACGATGCGGCTGATCACGGTGTGCGGGAACGAGATCGGCGAGTCGGGGGCCACCGCTTCGTAGACCTTGACCATGCTGCGCTCCCGGAACATCTCCTGATATGCGCGGCGGACGTCCTGTCGTGCGGTGAAGACGAGCACGCCCGCGGTGAGGCGATCGAGGCGGTGCGCCGGGGACAGTGCGTCGTTTCCCAGTTCGCGTCGCAGCCGGGTCAGGGCGGTCTGCACGACGAAGCGCCCCCGTGGTGTCGTCGCCAGGAAGTGCGGCTTGTCCACCACCACGATCGCATCGTCTCGGTACAGGATCGGGGCGGTGAACGGCACCTCGGGTTCCACGGGCGGATCCCGGTACAGGTAGACGTCGGCGCGGGGGACCAGGGGAGTGTCGACCAGCACGGGCCGTCCTGCGGCATCGACGACCTCGCCGTCCGTCACCTTCGCGCGCAGGGCCTCCGCATCGCGCGGAAAGCGTGCGACGAGGTACTCGACTATGGTCCTGTGCTCTGCCGGCGCGTCCGGCATGCGGATCCGCGTCGGATTGAGACCGTCTCGGATCGGCAGCGGTGCGGGCACCGGATCGAGCGTAGTGCGCCGGTACCCTCGAACGCGGTCGGCCGCGGCGAGCGGCCGAGAGAAGTCTCAGGGGGGAAGCGCATGGCACAGAAGTCTGCACACAAGTGGGTCGAGACCGACGTACCGGATCAGTCCGGCCGGACCTTCGTGGTCACGGGAGCCAACAGCGGGCTCGGCGCCGAGGCCGCGAAGGCACTCGGTCGCGCGGGCGCGACGGTGGTGCTGGCCTGCCGGACCGTGGAGAAGGCGAAGCCGATCGCGGACGAGATCGGTGAGCGCGCCGAGGTGCGTCGACTCGACCTCGCGGATCTGAGCTCGGTGCGGGAGTTCGCCGACGACACGCCCACCGTGGACGTACTGATCAACAACGCCGGCGTCATGGCACTGCCGCTGAAGCGGACCGCCGACGGTTTCGAGATGCAGTTCGGCACGAACCATCTCGGGCATTTCGCGCTGACCGGCCTCCTGCTGGACAGGATCACCGACCGCGTGGTCACCATGTCGAGTTTCATGCACCAGGTACCGGGACTGAAGCTGTCGGATCTCAACTACGAGAAGCGTCGCTACAGCCGGTGGGGTGCCTACGGGCAGTCGAAGCTGTCGAACCTGCTGTTCGCGTACGAGCTGGATCGCCGACTGCGTGCGGCGGGGTCACCCGTGCTCTCGCTGGCGGCGCATCCCGGTTACTCGAGTACCGAGTTGATGGGTCGGACGGAGAGTGTGCAGGACGCGTTCATGTCACTCGGCCGGGTCTTCGCCCAGTCGGCCTACATGGGAAGCCTGCCGGAGCTCTACGCCGCGACGGCGCCGGGGCTGCAGTCCGGCGGCTACTTCGGACCGGACGGGTTCCAGGAGCTGAGCGGGCACCCGAAGAAGGTCGGATCGAACAAGGCCTCGCGTGACGAGGCGAAAGCCCGTGAGCTCTGGACCAGGTCGGTCGAGCTCACGGGCGTCACCTACCCGATCTGAACGGTCAGTCGTCGCTGACGGTGATCTGCACGTCGATGTTGCCGCGGGTCGCGTTGCTGTAGGGGCAGACCTCGTGGGCCTTGTCCGCGAGGGCCTGCGCCGTGTCGTGATCGAGGTTGGGGAGGGTCACCTCGAGGACCACGGCGAGCTCGAAGCCGCCGGCGTCGTTCGGGCCGATGCTGACCTTCGCGCCGACGGAGGAGTCGGTGACGTCGGCCTTCTGCTGGCCGGCGACGAGGCGCAGAGCGGAGTGGTAGCACGCGGCGTAGCCGACGGCGAAGAGCTGCTCCGGGTTGGTTCCGTTGCCGCTGCCGCCCATCTCGGTGGGGGCGGCGAGGTCGACGTCGACCTTGCCGTCGGTGGTGCGGCCGTGGCCGTTGCGTCCGTCGCCGGTGGCCAATGCCTCTGCGGTGTACAGCGTCTTCATGGGTGAACCTCTCGTGGTGGGGATGGACGGGTCAGGCGGAACGAAGCGACGCGGTGGTCTTGCGGACGAGCGCGATCAGCGTGGTCGCCTCGTCTTCGGTGAGGCCGGTCGCGGTGAAGATGCACTCGGGAACGTGCGCGGCCGCGGAACGCAGGGCGCGGCCCGTGTCCGTCAGCCGGATCTCGACGCGTCGTTCGTCCTCCGCTGAGCGTTCGCGGGTGACGAGCGACAGTGTCTCGATGCGCTTGAGCAGGGGGGACAGTGTTCCGGAATCCAGGCCGAGTCGATCGCCCAGTTCCGAGACGCTGAGTCCGTCCCGCTCCCACAGCACGAGCATCACCAGGTACTGCGGGTAGGTGATGCCCAGGTCGTCCAGCAGGGGCCGGTAGACCGCGGTGGTGGCCCGCGACGCCGAGTACAGGGCGAAGCAGAGTTGCTTGTCCAGTGTCGGCGCGTCGTTCACAAGACCGAACGTAGCGCACAATTGAATTGTGCACAACCTTTTGCTCCAGACAAAAGTCCATCGCAGCGATCGAGGCGGACGTCAGCGTGCGAACAGGAACATCGCGAGGGTGCGGAGAACGCCGGGGTAGGCGTCGTCACGCGGCTGCGAGGCGGCGGGCGCGGGTCGGAGCGGCGTCATGGGCACCGATGGGTACTGACCGTCGGTAACGGGTGCAATGGTGGTTTCGGCGGAATGGTCCAGACTCATACCCCGTATTGTGCACCACCCGTCTGCGAAAAGGCTGTGAACAGCCCGTGCGGTTCGTGGCGTGTCCCACGGGACGTCACATCCGGGCGTGCCGGGCCATCACGACGGCGTAGACGCCGTAGAGGGCGATGCCGACTCCGGCGAGGACGAGCAGGATCTGTCCGAACGGCTGCGCCCCCAGGGTCTTGACCGCTCCGTCGAGACCCGTCGCCTTGCCGGGATCCGCGGTCAGCACGGCGGCGGCCACCAGGACACCGACACCGACGAGGGCGAGGCCCTTGGCGGTGTATCCGACCACGCCGATGACCCGGACCGGACGCCCGACGTGACCCTCGAGGTCCTTCTCGAACCTCGTGGAGATGCCCTTGTACACGTGATAAGCGCCGACGCCGATGATGACGGCCGCGGCCACGACGAGAACGACCTTGCCGATCGTCGACTCCATGAGGCGGGCGGTGAGCCCGGCGTTCTGCTGACCCGTCGACTGCCCGGCACCGCGAGCGAAGTTCAGCGCGGACCAGGCGAATGCGAGGTACACGACGGCGAGTGCACCGGCCTTGAGTCGATCGGTCGCACTGCCGGAATCGGCCTCGGTCTTCTTACCCACCACCGCCTCGAGAATGCGCCACGCGGCGAGGGCCAGGAAGGCGACGACGGCGATCCACAGCATGACGGCACCGCCGGGCTTGGAGGCCAGCTCGCCCAGCGCGCCGGACTGGTCGGCGTTGCCGCCCTGTCCGAAGGCGAGCCGCACCGCGATGTATCCGATCAGGAGGTGCAGCACTCCGCTCACGAGATGCCCTGCGCGGGCGGCTCTCTCGAACGCCGTGCTGTTCTGGATGCGGTCCCCGCGAGAGGTGTCGATCGCCATCGGACCATGGTCCCACGTCAAGGGAGAAGAATGTCCGCTTCCGCCGCCCGGGTGCGTCGGTACGGCCGTGCGCTACAGTGCCTGTGTGCAGCGAGCATATTTTTGGTTCAGCAGGCCGGCCCTCGGTGGTCCGGTCAGCGGAACCATGCGCTGACCCACTCCACCCGACGAGCCGGCAGGACCGGCTCGCGTGGAATGCGTGTCCCGGTCGTGACGTCTCACCCGACCGCCCCGAGGACTCATCGTGACTCTCGCACTCGACACTCTTCCCGACCTGTCGCGGACAGGTCCGCTCGTCTCGCCGCGTGCGCTGCGGGACGCGGAACCCGCATCCGCCGACGCGGCTCTCCGCGTCGCCGACAGCCGTGACGCCCTGCGCGCCATCCTGACCGGAGCCGACGACCGCGTGGCCGTCGTGGTGGGCCCGTGCTCCGTGCACGACCCGATCGCGGCACTGGACTACGCCCGCCGGCTGGCCGTCCTGGCCGACGAGGTGGGGGATCGACTCCAGGTGATCATGCGGGTCTACTTCGAGAAGCCGCGGACATCGGTGGGCTGGAAGGGTCTGCTCAGCGACCCCGGCCTCGACGGCTCGGACGATCTCGACGCCGGGCTCCGCGCGGCGCGGCGCATTCTGGCCGCCATCGTCGACGGCGGCCTGCCCACGGCGACGGAGTTCCTCGATCCTGCTCTGTCCGGCCATCTCTCGGACCTGGTGACGTACGGGGCGATCGGTGCCCGCACCGCGTCGTCGCAGGTTCACCGCCAGATGGTCAGCGGTCTGCCGATGCCGGTGGGCATCAAGAACGGAACGGACGGCGACGTGCAGGTGGCCGTCGACGGGGTGCGCTCGGCGAGGTCGCCGCACGTGTACGCCGGGGTCGACGACGACGGCCGACTGGCCGCCGTGCGCACGACGGGCAACGAGGACGCCCACGTCATCCTCCGGGGTGGGTCCTCCGGCCCGAACTACGACGCGGCTTCGGTGACCGACGCTGGGGAGCGGCTCCGGCGCTCGGGCGCGGACCCGCGGGTGGTGGTGGACGTCAGCCACGGCAACAGTGCCAAGAACCACCGACGCCAGCTCGACGTGATGGGCGACCTCGCCGACCGGATCGCCGGCGGCGACCGCGGCGTCGTGGGGGTGATGGTGGAGAGCTTCCTCGTCGAGGGCCGTCAGGACCTCGGCACGTTGGGGGAGCCGCTCACCTACGGCCAGTCGATCACCGATGCCTGCCTCGGGTGGGCGGACACCGAACGCGCCGTGCGTGCGCTGGCCGACGCCGTCAGCGCACGCCGTGCGGTCGGAACTGGACGCTGATCCGGGGCCCCGTGGCGCGCGTGCTCTTGGGCACGCAGTGCTCCCAGGTCCGCTGACAGGACCCGCCCATGACGATCAGATCACCGTGTCCCAGAGTGTGTCTCACCGAGGGACCGCCGCCGCGCGGTCGCAGCAACAGCGGCCGTGCGGCGCCGAGGGACACGATGGCGACCATGGTGTCCTCGCGCGCTCCGCGTCCGAGGTCGTCGCCGTGCCAGGCGACGCTGTCCTTGCCGTCGCGGTAGAAGCAGAGTCCGGCCGTGGCGAAGTCCTCGCCCAGTTCGGCCCGGTAGTGCTCGCTCAGCTGTCGACCGGCATCGACCAGGACGGGGGCGGGCAGCCGCTGGGGGTCGGGGAAGAAGGAGACCAGGCGCGGGACGTCGACGACGCGGTCGTACATCGGTCGGCGTTCCGACCGCCACGGAACCTCGTCCACAAGCCGGTCGAAGACGGAGTCCGAGCCGCTCACCCAGTTCGGCAGCACGTCGATCCACGCGCCGTCGGTCAACACCGTCCGGCGGACGGACGTGAGGGAGCCGAGCGACGGTCCGTCCGCGCCGTCGTCGAACAGGGACGCCTGGAGTGCGTAGGTCACGGGGCCATCGTAGCGCGGTCGTTCGAACGTATGTTCCTACACGGCCGTCGTCACCGAACGCGGGCCAGCTCCGCTGCGCGCAGACCGACGTACAGTTCGGCGGCGTCCACCGGGTTCGTGTGATCACGGCCCGTGAGGTCGTGGATACGGCGGAGCCGGTAGAGCACGGTGTTGCGGTGGTAGTGCAAGCGGTCGGCCGCCGCGGTGGTGGAACCGGCGGCCGCGAACCACGCGTCGAGCGTCTCGAGCAGGCTGTCCCGGTCCGCGAGGCGGTGCGGGCCCTCGGCCACGGCGAGCGGACCCAGGATCTGTCGGGCGGCCCGCGCGGCGGCGTCGGGAGTCGAGACCAGCAGCAGCGGAACCGGACACGCGTCGTAGCGACTGATGCGCGCGCTCCCCGGCGGTGCGCAGCGACGAGCCGTCCGGGCCTGCGCCACCGCCGTCGGGGTGGACAGCGACCGCTCGTAGTACGTGCCGACACCCAGTCGGGTGCCGTAGAGCCGGCCCAGGGTGTCCACCGCGTCGTCGAGCACCGCCGGCGCCGAGGCGACCAGCAGTCCCAGGTGACCGTCCGCATCGGTGTCCCACACCGACTCGACACCGAGCGGCAGGATGCTCTCGCGCGCGCTGCCCGGAGTGGCACCCCGGTCGACGGTGGTCTCGGCGGACACGACGGCGAAGTGGCCCGCGTCCGGGATGCGGAAGGCCCGCAGGGCGTCCTGCACGGCAGCGGGGTCCGAGGCGGTCTCGTCGAACAGAGCGCGGAGCACCATGCGGCGCGCATCGGCGTCGTCGAGGGCGAGCCGGTCCGCGGCGTCGCGATACGCCTCCGCGGCCGCGTCGGAATAGGTGTCCACCAGTGCCCACACCTCGGTGGCCATCGCGAGCAGCACCTCCGGAGCCCGGCCCGCGGCCGCCGCGGTGAGCTCGGCCCAGATCAGACGACCACCGAGGCGGAACGCGTGCAGCAACGCCGCCAGCGGCACCGCGTTCTCGGCCTTGATCCGGCCGGCCGCGCGTGCGGGTTCCAGGTCGCCGCTCGCGCCCGTGGTCAGAGCGTCGAGCATGGACCGAAGATTGCCGGTGCACACCGTGGCGAGCTCGTCCCGCGTGAGCGACGTGGCCTCGAGGTACGACTGTTCGGCGACCAGGATGTCGAGGACGAGTCGCTCGCTGAGCTCGCCGACGTGCTCTCCCAGCAGCGCGGCGAGACCCTGCGAGGTGAGCGGTTCCGGTACGGAGCGGCGGACGGCCACGGGCGTCGACATCACTCCACCGTACGGCTGTCCGGTGACGGACACCACAGGGCTGCTGTGCCTCGGCACAAGCCGGGCGCGTGAGCGGCCGACGTCCGCCTATGGCCACCCGATGTAGTACAGGTCACAATCAACGGTATGACCACAGGCGAACTCACCCCGAGTACCACCGGCGCATCCGCCTTTCCCGAGGTCGACGCGGCTCTCCGCGACCTCGCGCAGGGCGAGGCCGCATGGGCACGTGCCTCGCTCGGCGACCGCGCGGACCTTCTCGACCGGGTCGCGGCCCTCACGGCGTCGAAGGCGCAGGAGTGGGTCGACGCGGCCGCTCGATTCAAGAAGCTGCCCGCGGCCTCCGCACTCCTCGGCGAGGAATGGCTCTCCGGGCCGTACTCCGTCGTCACCGCGTGCCACGTGCTCGCGCAGAGTCTGCGGCAGCTCGCCGTCGGGAAGAGCCCGCTCGCGGACGCCCGGATCGGCTCGGGTCCGGGCGGGCGCACCACCGTGCAGGTGCTGCCGTCGAACATCTTCGACACGCTGCTGCTCAACGGGTTCTCCGCCGAGGTGTGGCTCGAACCGGGTGTCGACGCGGACACCGCGCGCCGTGACGCCGGACTCGCGCAACGGAACCCTACCGAGACCGGGGGCATCGGTGCGGTGCTCGGCGCCGGCAACATCACGTCCATCGCCCCGCTCGACACGCTCTACGAACTGGTCGCGCACAACCGCGTCGTCGCGCTGAAGCTCAACCCGGTGACGGATCCGATGGAGCAGGTGCTCCGCGCCGTCTTCGCTCCCTTGGTCGAGCTGGGCGCGGTGCGCATCCTCACCGGTGGCCCGGACGTCGGCTCGTACCTCGTGCACCACGACGCCGTGGCGCACGTGCACATGACGGGCAGCTCGATCACGCACGACGCCATCGTCTTCGGCACCGGCGAGGAGGGGGCCGAGCGGAGGAAGGCGAACACCCCGTTGCTCGACGTGCCCATCTCGAGCGAACTCGGCGGCGTCTCGCCGGTCATCGTGATCCCGGGCGAGTGGTCCGACGCGGACATCCGGTTCCAGGCCGAGCACGTGGTGACCCAGCGGCTGCACAACGGCGGCTACAACTGCGTCGCCGCGCAGGTCGTGGTGATCTCCTCCGAGTGGCCGCAGCGCGACGCGTTCCTGGCGGCACTGCGCACGGCACTCCACGAGGCGCCGGACCGCGAGCCGTACTACCCCGGCAGCGCCACCCGCGTCGCCGGTGCCCGAGCGGACTACCCGGGCGCGGAGTCGCTCGGCCCGTCCGGCGGCCGCACCCTCGTGAGCGACCTCGATCCGGACAGCTACCGCGCTCTGCTCACCACCGAGTACTTCGCACCGGTGCTCGGTGTCATCGAGATCCCGTACACCGGGCAACGTTTCGTGGACGAGGCCGTCCGCATGTCGAACGAGGAGTTCGTCGGCACGCTCGGCGTCAACGTGATCGCGCATCCCGACACGCTGTCGTCGCTCGGCACCGCCGTCGACGAGATGCTCGAGGACCTGCGCTACGGCACCATCGCGCTCAACGCGTGGACCGGCGTCGGCTTCCTCACGGCGGCGGCGACCTGGGGTGCGTTCCCGGGCCACACGCTCGACGACGTCCAGAGCGGAATCGGCGTCGTGCACAACGCACTGCTCATCGACCGACCCGAGCGCACCATCGTCCGCGGGCCCTTCCGACCCGCGCCGCGCTCGATCCTGAAGGGCGAGTTCACCCTGTCGCCGAAGCCGCCGTGGTTCGTCACCAACCGCACCGCGGCCACCACCGCGAAGCGGTTCACCGCGTTCGCCGCGGCTCCGTCCTGGAAAGCCCTGCCCGCCATCTTCGCGTCCGCTCTGAGAGGTTGACATGACCGAGACTTCCACCGACTACGTCGTCGTCGGCGCAGGATCCGCAGGATGCGTCGTCGCGAATCGGCTCAGTGCCGCGTCGAACACCGACGTCGTCGTCCTCGAGGCGGGCCCGGAGGACAAGGACAAGTTCGTCCACATTCCCGCCGGGTTCTCGAAGCTCTTCCGTTCGGAACTGGACTGGGACTACGACACCGAGCCGCAGGCCGAACTCGCCGGCCGACGGATCTTCTGGCCCCGTGGGCGCATGCTCGGCGGCTCCTCGTCGATGAACGCCATGATGTGGGTGCGCGGGTTCGCAGCCGACTACGACGACTGGGCGGAGGCAGCGGGACCCGGGTGGTCGTTCGACAGCGTGGTGGACACCTTCCGCCGTATCGAGAACATCGAGGGTGCCACCGAGTCCGACGAGGGCAGCGGCGGACCGCTGCACGTGTCGAAGCAGCGCAGTCCCCGGTCGATCACCGGCGCGTACCTCGACTCGGCCGCGGCACTGGGCTTGTCGACGGAGCGCGCCAATCTCCCCACGCCCAAGGGCATGACCGAGACGATGGTCAACCAGAAGCGCGGCGCCCGGTGGAGCTGCGCCGACGCGTACCTGCGGCCGGCCATGTCACGGCCCAACCTCACCGTGGTGACGGAGGCGCAGGCCACGCGCGTGCTCTTCGAGGAACCCGCGCAGTGGGTGTCGAGTACTCGAAAGACGGTGCGCTGCACACGGTTCGGGCCTCGAAGGAGGTCATCCTGTCCGGCGGTGCCATCAACACCCCGCAGTTGTTGATGCTGTCGGGGATCGGTGCGCCGGAGCATCTCGCCGAGCACGGCATCGACGTGGTGCACGCCGCCCCCGAGGTGGGCGAGAACCTCATGGACCATCTGGTGTCCGCCCTCGGATACGGGGTGCAGTCCGACACGCTGTTCACCGCGGAGAAGATTCCGGAGCTGATCAACTACCTCGCGCGTCGACGCGGCATGCTGACCTCCAACGTCGCGGAGGCGTACGGCTTCGTCCGCAGCCGCGACTCGCTCGACCTCCCGGACATCGAACTGCTCTTCGCGCCGGCGCCCTTCTTCGACGAGGGTCTCATCCCTGCGGACTCGCATGCGGCCATCCTGGCGTCGATCCTGCTCAAGCCGGAGAGCCGCGGACGCATCTCGTTGCGGTCGTCCGCACCGTTGGACAAGGCGATCGTGGATCCGCGCTACCTGTCCGACCCGGGCGGTGTGGACCGTGCGGCGATGCTCAGCGGGCTACGCTACTGCGCCGACATCGCGCAGACGGAGCCTCTGAAATCGCGACTGGGGGAGATGGTGCGCCCGGTACTGCGCAACAGCGAGGCACTCGACGAAGCGCTGAGCGAGTCGCTGGAGACCATGTCCCACACCCTCTACCACCCGGTGGGCACCGCCCGGATGGGCTCGGACGCGGCATCGGTGGTGGATCCGGAGCTGCGGGTGCGCGGGGTGGAGGGGCTGCGCGTGGCCGACGCGTCCGTGATGCCGACGATCATCCGCGGCCACACCCACGCACCGTCGGTGCTCATCGGGGAGAAGCTGTCGGAGTTCGTGCTCGCCTCACGCGTGTGAGCGGTACGACCCCGGCGTCATCCCGGTCCACCGTTTGAAGGCGCGGCGGAAGGCGCTGGGTTCGGAGAAGCCGAGACGCGAGGAGATCTCTTCGGCCGTCTCGCCTCGTTCGAGCCCGGCGACCGCCGCGTCGCGCAACACCTCGTCGCGCAGCTGACCCAGTGACGTGCCCTCCTGGCGCAGCAACCGGCGCAGGTGCGGCACGCTGATGGACAACATCGTCGCGATGTCGGTGGTGGTCGAGGCGCGGCCCATCGCGCCCAGTGCGAGGGCGCGCCGCACCACACTCGCCGCGCTGGAGCCGTAGTCCCGCTCCGAGAACAGGCGATTGGGCGACTCGCGGAGGTACTCCTCGAGGCTCTCCTCCGTCTGCACGAGCGGTGACGCCATGATCGCGTCGTCGAATTCCAGTGCCGCGACGTCGGATCCGAACGTCACGTGCACCCCGAATATGTCGTCGTACACCCGCGGCGACGGATGCTGCGGTTCGGGGAAGGGCACCTGGACGGACAGCAGTTTCACGCGCCGCCCGATGAGCCACGCCGAGAAGCGGTGCCAGAGGATGAGCAGGAACTCGATGCGGATGCGCTGCGCCGCTTCGGCCGCCTCCGGGGAGAGCTGATCGGCGATCATCGTCGGGGAGTCGACGAGTTCGAGCCGGGCGCGTCCCCCGCCGCGCATCAGCACACCGCGCGGGACGCCGGGAAAGGCGCGACCGACGTCCACCATCCGTTCGAGCGCGCTCCCCAGATCGGGGCGATGGATCATCGTCAGACTGAGTGCCCGAAAGGTGCCGCGGCGCACCGGAGCCGATCCGAGACCCATCAGCTCGTCGCCCGTCATCTGCCACAGCGCGCGAGTGAGGCGCGTGACCTGGTCGGTGGTGAGGCGGGCGCCGGGTCGAGTGAGGACGTGCGGGTCGATGTCGGCCTCGCGCAGGCAGGCGGACAGGTCCACACCCGTCTCCCGCGCGAGGGTCACCGCCGTGCGGACGAACTCCACCGAGATGGTCGGCGGCGCCGCAGTGTCGATCGTCATGGGGTGGCGGACAATCGGGCCAATCGCGACGCCGCGTCGGCGAGCACGTGATCCTGTTTGCAGAAGGCGAAGCGCACCAGGGTGTCCCAGCCCTCGCGGTGATCGACGAACGCGTCCACCGGTACGCCGACGACGCCGATGCGTTCGGGCAACGCACGGCAGAAACTGTCGGCGTCGGACTCGCCCAGTGGAGCGATGTCGGCGCAGACGAAGTACGTGCCCTCACTGCGCTTGACTTCCAGCCCGGCATGCGACAGCGCGGCGGACAGCGTGTCCCGCTTGGCCTGCAGTCCCGATCGCAGGGCGTCCACCCAGGCGCTCTCGTGGTCGAGGGCGTGGGCCACCGCCGGCTGGAAGGGGGCGCCGCCGACGAAGGTCATGAACTGCTTGGCCGCCTTCACCGCGGCGATGAGGTCGGCGGGTCCGCAGGCCCACCCCGTCTTCCACCCGGTGGCGTTGAACGTCTTCGCCGCGCTCGACACCGTGATGGTGCGCTCGGCCATGCCGGGGAGTGTGGCGATGGGGGTGTGGACGGCGTCGTCGAACACCAGTCGCTCGTAGACCTCGTCGGTGAGGACCAGGAGGTCGTGCTCGCACGCGACCTCGGCGATCGCGGCCAGCTCCGATGCGGTGAACACGGTTCCGGTGGGATTGTGCGGGGAGTTGACGACGATCATGCGGGTACGCGGGCCGACGGCGGAGCGCAGGGCATCGACGTCGAGGGCGAACCGATCGCCGTCGACGACGAGGGGGACGGTGCGCCGCTGCGCACCCGCGAGCGCGACGGCGGCCGCGTAGGAGTCGTAGTACGGCTCGACGAGCAGCACCTCGTCACCGCTCTCGACGAGGCCGAGCATCGCAGCGCTGATCGCTTCGGTGGCCCCGACGGTGACCAGGATCTCCGAGTCCGGGTCGTACTCGGTGCCGTAGCGGCCGACCCGGTCCCGAGCGACGGCGTCGCGCAACACCGCCATGCCCGGCCCGGGCGGGTACTGGTTGAGGCCGGACGCGATGGCCTCGCGCGCCACCTCCAGCATGCGCGCGGGGCCGTCGGTGTCCGGGAAACCCTGTCCGAGATTGACGGCGTCGTGCGTGGCCGCCAGCGCGGTCATCTCCGCGAAGATGGTGGACGCGAAGGGGCGCAGCCGGGCGACGGTGCGGGAAGGCCGGAGGCCGGCCGGACTCGATGCGCGGTCGTTCGACGTCACAGCCATGAGGGGGAGCCTAGCGTTCGAGTCACGAGTCCCTCGACGCGTCAGTCCGCGCGCTTCTGCAGCAGTTCCTCGGGCAGGTCGTGGGGGTCGATGAGGAGCTGATCGTTCTCGGCCTGCCGCACGGTCTCCGACACGGACAGGTTCTTGCGCAGCAGCTTCCACTCGACCGGATCGATGGCCTCGATGGCCGTCCGCAGCACTGTCCTGTCCCTCGTACCCCAGGCGATGGGCATGGGGCTGACCATCTGCCACGTTTCCGAGATGGATTTGGCGCTCCGGTCGGACAGCACGGCCACGGCGGGGACGCGCTCGCCCTCGGTCATCGTGTGTCCCGGCAGCGCCCGCACGTTCCGGACGACGAGTGCGTAGTGCGGGACGGTGGTCTCCGGCTTGGCGATGTCGATCAGCGCGAGGATCGTGGCTCCACGCGGTCGCGTCTCCGACACCATGGCCGGCACCAACGCGCTCGAGGCGTACAGCTCGTCGATGGACCCGACCTTGCGGGGCGCCCACACGGACACCCACAGCGACATCAGGGCGGCCACGGCCAGCACCGCACACAGGATGTAGGACCACGCGTGGTCGAGGACGTACAGCCAGGCCGCGCCGCCCGCGAGGAGCACGGCGAAGACGACGGACGAGATGCGCAACCGCCGCACGTCGCCGAGGGTCTCGTTCACCGACCGGGCGTGCGCGCGGTCCACGGGGAAGTCGAAGGTGCGCACGTCAGATCGCCGGTCCCAGGAGGTCGTCGGCGTCGGTGATGCGATACGCGTAGCCCTGCTCGGCGAGGAAGCGCTGGCGGTGAGCCGCGTACTCCGCGTCGAGGGTGTCGCGCGAGACGACCGAGTAGAAGTGCGCCTGCCCACCGTCGTGCTTGGGGCGCAGCAATCGGCCCAGTCGCTGGGCCTCCTCCTGCCGGGATCCGAAGGTGCCCGAGACCTGCACTGCCACCGAGGCTTCGGGGAGGTCGATGGAGAAGTTGGCGACCTTGCTCACCACGAGGGTCTTGATCTCGCCGCGGCGGAACGCGTCGAAGAGCAGTTCGCGCTCCTTGTTCTTGGTCGAGCCCTGGATCACGGGGGCGTCCAGGGCCGCACCCAGCTCGTCGAGCTGGTCGAGGTACGCGCCGATGACGAGCGTCGGTGAGTCCTCGTGCCGCGCCAGGATCGACTTCACCACGGCGATCTTCGTGTGCGCCGTGGAGCACAGCTTGTAACGCTCCTCCGGCTCCGCCACGGCGTACGACATGCGTTCCGCGTCGGTCAGAGTGACGCGCACCTCGATGCACTCGGCCGGCGCGATCCAGCCCTGTGCCTCGATGTCCTTCCACGGTGCGTCGTAACGCTTGGGGCCGATGAGCGAGAACACGTCGCCCTCGCGGCCGTCCTCGCGCACCAGCGTCGCGGTGAGTCCGAGTCGGCGTCGCGACTGCAGGTCGGCTGTCATGCGGAACACGGGAGCGGGGAGGAGGTGCACCTCGTCGTAGATCACCAGACCCCAGTCGCGGGAGTCGAAGAGCTCGAGGTGCTTGTACTCACCCTTGGTGCGGCGCGTGATCACCTGGTAGGTCGCGATGGTGACCGGGCGGATCTCCTTGCGCTCGCCGGAGTACTCGCCGATCTCCTCCTCGGTCAGGGAGGTGCGGGCGATGAGCTCGCGCTTCCACTGCCGACCGGCGACGGTGTTGGTGACGAGGATCAGGGTGGTCGCGCGGGCCTTGGCCATGGCCGCGGCGCCCACCATCGTCTTGCCGGCACCACAGGGGAGGACGACCACACCGGATCCACCGGCCCAGAACGAGTCGGTCGCCATCTGCTGGTAGTCGCGTAGCTCCCAGTGGCCACCGGAGAAGTCCAGATCGATGGGATGCGCCTCGCCGTCGACGTATCCGGCCAGATCCTCGGCCGGCCAGCCGACCTTGAGGAGCATCTGCTTGAGGCGCCCGCGCTCACTGGGGTGGACGAGCACGGTGTCGTCGTCGACCTGTGCGCCGAGCATCGGGGCGATCTTCTTGTGCCGCATGATCTCGGTGAGCACGGCGCGGTCGAGGCTCACCAGGGACAGCCCGTGCACGGGCGATTTGACCAGCTGGAGCCGGCCGTAGCGGGCCATGGTGTCGACGATGTCGACGAGCAGGGGCTGCGGAACCGCGTAGCGGGAGAAGGTCACGAGGGCGTCGACCACCTGCTCGGCATCGTGGCCCGCGGCGCGCGCGTTCCACAGCGCGAGCGGGGTGATGCGGTAGGTGTGGACGTGCTCGGGTGCGCGTTCCAGCTCGGCGAACGGAGCGATGGCCGAGCGGGCCTGCCCGGCGAGCTCGTGGTCGACCTCGAGCAACAGGGTCTTGTCGGACTGGACGATCAACGGTCCGTCGGTCACGGTCTCTCCTTCACGCGCCCCGCATGGACGAACCGGGGCGCAACCAGTCCATTGTGCCTTGCACCGGCGCGGCGGTTCAGGCGAGCAGGGCCACCGACGTGATGCGGTGCAACGTGAAGTGACGCATGACACCGGCGTCGGGGTCCCACGCGTCGAGTTGGCCGCCGCCGACGGTCACCGGTTCGACGACACGGTTGCTCGAGACACCGGCAGCGTCCACGTAACCGATGCTGATCGGTGAGCGGGACAACGCGGCGCGCTGGAGAAGCGCGATCGTCGCGGCGCCGGACGCACGGGTGCCGTCGGACCGCACCCGTTCACGCTCGGTCCGGCGCACCTCTCCGGCTCGGGTGCCGGCCCGCATCTCCGAGACGAGGCGCCCCAGTTGCTCGTCCGTGGGGACGGCGGGCGTGCGGTAGGGCGAGCGACCGCGACGGGGGACGACGCGCGCACCGCGATCGCGGACGTCGACGATGGTGCCGGAGGAGTCCTCGCCCGCGGGTGCGAACCCGGCGGCGCGCAGCCCGGCCAGCACGTCGGCCAGCGGCGCCTGCGAGATCGCGACGGTCGGGGCCAGTGCCCGCAACGCGAGGGCCTCGGCGGCGGGGGAGGAGAGCACCTCCGCGAGCAGTGCGGGGTCCTCGCAGCGGACGAAGGACGACGCCATCCCGGCACGCAGGCGTCCGTGGCGCCGGGCGACGTCGTCGATGAGGTAGGTCAGCGACTGCGGGACGGGCGTCCGAGAGTGGGTGGCGAAGAGGGCATGGAGCTCCGCGGCGGTGGTGCCGCCGTCCAGAGCACGTCGCAGCGTCCGCTCGTCGATGCGGTACATCGTCGCGGCGCCCGCCGACTCGATGTCCGCGACCGTCGCCATCCGCTGCGCGAGCTCGGGAGTCAACGGCCCGGGGGCGACGACGGTCAGGTCGGCCTGGACCAGAACGTGGTCGATGGGGTCGGGCAGGACGCGGTGCATCGCCGCCGCGGCCGAGGACGGATCACCGATCAGTGCGCGTCCGGGGGTGGACAGTGCTCCGCGGCCGACGACCCCGAGAGCGCCGGCCTCGGCCAGGTAGCGGGAGACCGGGCCGACGCCCAGGCGAGCGGCGAGGCGTGGCCTGCGCCAGGTGGCGATGCGGACGACGTCCTCGGTGGCGAGGGCCTTTCCCGAGGCAAGATCGGCGATCACGCCCAGCACGATCCGCCGGTCTCGGGGCGCGGCGGCCGAGCGGGCCTCGTCGGACAGTGCGGCGATCGGCTTGTCGTTGGCGTCGCGCATGCCGATCAACCACGGCACCCTGGGCAGATCCAGCCAGGCTCCGGCCAGGGTGGCCCAGCGCTGTGCCGGCGATGCGGTGACCCACGCGTCGACCGCGGGGGTGGGCGTCCACATGTCGTCGATGTCGGTGAGCGGTCCCGGATCGGGCAGCCCCACCGCGATGAGTCCGGCGCCCGCCAGGACCTCGACCAGCAGGCCGACCCGCGCCTCGTCGAGATCGGCTGCCTTTGCGATGCGTCGGATCTCCCGGACGCCGAGTCCCCCCGCCTTGAGTGCGGGCGCGGGTGTGCGGGAGAGCGAGTCGACGATGTCCTCGCAGTGCCGCAGCAGCTCGAGGGCCTCCCCGGCGGCGGCCGCGTCGACGTCCGCCACCCCGACAGCGGTGGTCGACGCCGCCGGTGGGGCCAGCGACACCGGATCGGTGACGGGCTCGCCGCGGAGTACCTGCGAGACCTGCGGCGGCAGTTCGACCGTGTTGTCGTCGAGCCAGGTGAGCAGCCCGGCGGCGAGCAGGCGCTGGACGGGCCGATCCGCGGGCGTACCGGGTGCAGCGTCGCGCGTCCGGCCGATCGACGACGAGCGGGTCAGCGTGGTGAGCAGCTCACGGCTGCGGTCGTCGATCTCCGCGAGCTTCGCACCGACCACCTCGGCGGTGAGCGAGGCGTCGACGTCGAAGAACCGTCCGACCCGCCACGGCACGGCGTCGCGTGCGGCCGCGACCAGGGTGAGCGACGTCGTGCCGCGCACCAGCGCACGCGCACGCAACACCGACAGAGCCGCGTCGACCGCCTTCTTCGTCGCTCGGCGGCCGACGATCTCGTCGAGTCGGGCGCGGGCGACCGGGGCGGTGTCGGCGCCCTCGTGCGCGAGCAGCTCCACGACGGTCAGGCACGTGGTGTCCAGGTCCTCGGCCGCGCGCAGTACCGAGGCACGTTGCTCGGACCGGCCCGCCAGAACCTCGAGTGTGGGCGGCGGCGGGATGGTCAGATCGGGGCGGAGCCGCAGCAGTTCGGCCAGTTCGTCGCCGCTGCGCGCGGACAACCACTCGGTGAGTGTGTCCGCCGGCGTGCCCTCGTTGTCGGTCATCGAGGTCAAGCGTAGAGACCGGTCCAGGGACCTGGACTGGCAGAGGCGCTACTCCGAATGGTGAAATGAACCATGGCGAACTCAGAGAAGAAGCGATATGTCGACCCGGGCTGGCCGCACAGTGCGGACGACGACGATCATCCCGTCACCGAACTGATGTCGGCGCGCGCCGGAAACCTGTCCCCGTTCGGTGAGGAGACGGAGTTCCCGCTGCCGGTGGACTCGCTGCCCTACGCGCATCCCCACACGGTCATCAACCGCTGACGCGCGAGACACGAGAAAGGCCCCCACCAGTCGGTGGGGGCCTTTCTCGTGGAGTGGGTCAGCGGGGCAGGAGATCCTGGTTCGCTGCGATGAAGCTCGCCACCTGCGGATCCGCGGTGGCGGCCTGGACGAAGCCCAGGATCGCCGGATCGTTGGTGAAGTTCTGGACGACCTGGGTGAGTCCCTGCACGGCCTGCTCGGTCGACGGGATGCTCGTCAGATCGGGGAGTGCCGGTGCGGTGGGCGCCGTGGTCGCCGGTGCGTCGCGCTGCGTCGGGCCGCTGCTCAGTCCGAGCTGCGAGGAGCAGGACGGCCAGGCGCCCCAGCCCTGCGACTCGAGCACGCGCTCGGCGACGACGATCTGCTCTTCACGGCTGGCCTGGTTCGCGGTGGCCGCGAACTCTCCGCCGCCGTGTCCGGTCCAGGTGCTCGGCGAGAACTGCAGGCCGCCCTGGAAACCGTTACCGGTGTTGATGCCCCAGTTGCCGCCGGCCTCGCACTGCGAGAGACGGTCCCAGTCGGAATCGGGGGCTGCGTTGGCCGTGCCGCTGAATGCGAGACCTGCGGTGCCGACCAGTGCGCCGGTGACGGCGACCTTGGCGACGGTCTTGCCCGTGGTGCTCGGCTTGCGATGACGTCCGCTCATAAGGGTAGAAATCCTCTCCACACGCGCCTGCGAGGTCAGCTGTCGGATTCGGGCTGAGAGGTAGCCCGGCCTCGGTGCGCTCCTGGCTGGAGCGGAGAGGCTTCACCCCTAGGTCGACTGCTCGGTGCCCGGTGGGGCGCCGCGAGAGCCGGCCGGATATCTACGAAGGACGTGTGGGTCCCCCGCCCTCGTCCCTGATCATGTCTGTGAGGGATGTCCGGTACCCGCGGGACGAGGTTTGGCGCGGCGGGCCGGACGTCGGCCGAACTTCCGGCCGTGATGGACAGTATTACGAAACGGGCACACATGTCACTGTTCGATAACTTCCCCTGGTGCGCGCGTCGCGCCGCCGTTGTGAGGTGTTCGAACGGGTCGTCGCAGCTAGGACGGCGAAGGCGTGCTGACCACCGTCTCGTCACCCGTTCGTGACCGCTTCGTTATGTGTCCGACGTCACATGTGCGCAGGATCACGGCCACGACGACGAGCACCAGGACACCCGTGGTCGGGTAGACGGTCTGCAGCGCCACACCCTCGAGTCGGTTCGACGGCGGGAGCATGAAGGTGCCGATCGCGTAGACGTCACCGGGCGCCACCCAGAACCAGGCGATCTGCGGCAGGCTCGCGACGAGCGGCAGGAGCCAGGCGAGCGGGTTCGAGGCACGCAGTGCGACGTCCATGCAGACGATGACCAGCGGCAGGAGCCACACCCAGTGGTGACCCCAGGAGAACGGAGACACCAGAGGCGCCGTCAGGCCGATGACGATCAGGCCGAGGAGCGGCAACCCCCGGCGGTGCGCCGCGGCGCCCACGAGAAGGCCGGCCACGCAGACGGCTCCGGCGATGACGATCCAGAGCAGCGTCGGCGCCTCGGTCATGCCGAACCACCTCGGTATCGACGCGCGCAGCGACTGGTTCGCGCCGGACGAGATGTCGCCGATGCGGGACGAGTCGGAGATGGCGCCGAACCAGTAGGTGACCGCGTCGGAGAAGAGCACGACGAAGCCGAGCACCACGGTCGCCGCGGCGGTGACGACGCCGACGACCAGTGCCCGCCACTGCCGTGTCAGCGCGAGGTGGACGAGGAACAGTCCGGGAGTCATCTTGATGCCGGTGGCGATGCCGACCCCGATGCCGCGGAGCCGGCTGCCCTCGGGCCGCGACAGGTCCCACAGCACCAGCGCCAGGAGAACGAGATTGATCTGACCGAGCCAGATGGTCATGCGCACCGGTTCGAGCCACGTGAAGACGATGGACAGTGCGGCGCTGACGATGCGGAGACTGCGGTCGTCGCGGAAGCCGAGGACCATCCAGCAGGATCGGACGATCAGATAGAGCAGCGCGATGTTCCCGAGCCAGAAGACGATGTTGGTCGTCGCGGTGGACATCGCCCCGAGAGGTGCGAACACCAGCGCGGCGAACGGGGGATACGTGAAGGGGAGTTCGCCGACCAGATCGTGGGCGTACAGCGGGGACGAGTCGAGCACCGTCGCTCCGCCGGCGCGGTACACGAGAGCGTCGATGCCGAACCGGAACAACCCGAACTTGGGGACGTCGAACGGGATGAGCCGATCGTGCGCGACGAGCGCCACGGCGGCACCGATCACGGTGAGGGCGACGAAGATCCTGTGTGATCCGAAGGTGCGGTCATCGGATTTCTTCAGTATCACGCACAGGATGGTAGACCGATCCGACGTGTATCACCCCTCGGGCCACGCCGAGAAGGAACCGTTCGTTCTGTTGAGTGCGCGCCCCGACGTCAGTAGCGCGTGGCCACGAACGGTGCGTCCGAGTCGACGATGTCCTTGCCCAGCGGCATGAGCGACACCGGGATCAGCTTGAGGTTCGCCAACGCCAGCGGGATCCCGATGATGGTGATCGCCATGGCGATCGCGGTGAGGATGTGCCCGATGGCCAGCCAGATTCCTGCCACGACGATCCAGATCACGTTGCCGATCACCGAGGCGACGCCCGCCGTGGGCTTGTCCACCACGGTCCGGCCGAAGGGCCACAGGGCGTACACCCCGATGCGGAACGCCGCGATGCCGAACGGGATGGTGACGATGAGAATGCAGCAGACGATGCCGGCCACGAAGTAGCCGAGAGCGAGCCACAGGCCGCCGAAGATCAACCAGATGACGTTCAGCAGCAGGCGCATGCGACCAGTATGCCCGGTTCCGCCGTGTCAGCGCCGGGCTCGGCGGCCCGACCGCAGCGCGTGGATCAGACCGAGCAGGAACCCCAGCGGGCACAGCATCGCCGAGAGATAGATCCACAGTCCGGGCGGATCGTCCCAGACGAGCAGCGTCACGAACATGACGACGATCGCCAGCAGGCCCAGCCCGAAACAGACGAGGGCGGCGACCAGGAGCGCCGGGGTTCCGGTACGGGGGGAGTCGGTCACGAGAGAGCACACTATCTCTCCGGCCTTCCCGCCCTGATGCCCCGACCGGCCTCCGGCCTTCCCGGCCTGACGACCCGACCGGCCTCCGGCCTACCCGGCCTGACGACCCGACCGGCCTCCGGCCTTCCCGGCGCCTGCCCCGCGATATCGAGGTGCTCGTCGTTCGCGCAGCGGAGTACCATCGACTCATCGCGTCCCGAGCGCCAGGGCCCGTCATGGGCGGCGGCAACGGGCGCGATTATTCATGTGACGCGATCAACGAGACGAATGGGTGAGATCGGTGCCGACCGGCAAGGTGAAGTGGTACGACGTCGACAAGGGTTTCGGCTTCCTCTCGCAGGACGAGGGTGAGGACGTGTACGTCCGGTCGTCCGCGCTCCCGCAGGGAGTCGAGGGCCTGAAGGCCGGCCAGCGCGTCGAGTTCGGCATGGCCGCCGGGCGCCGCGGACCCCAGGCGTTGTCGCTGAAGGTTCTCGACCCGGCGCCCTCACTGCGTCAGGCGGGTGCCGCCGCCCGCCGCGATCAGCCGACCGCTCGCAAGCACACGCCCGACGAGTTGCACGGCATGGTCGAGGACATGATCACGCTTCTGGAGGCCACCGTGCAGCCAGAGTTGCGCAAGGGCAAGTACCCCGACCGTAAGACCGCCCAGAAGATCTCCGAGGTGGTCCGGGCCGTCGCCCGCGAACTGGACAGCTGACCCGGGCGGTCACTCCCAGCGGCCGTGCGTGCGCCAGTGCTCGAACTGGGTGACGAGGGCGTCCGTGTGCCGATGGCCCGGCCGGAAGTTGTCGATCCATCGTGCGCGGCCGATGTTGTCGGTTCCCAGGAGTGTCGTCGTGCGGCCGTCGACGTCGACCACCAGGACGAGCGGGTCTCCCTCACCGCCCTGACGGAGTCGAAAGGTGTCGATCGCGTCGCGGGCGATCACGGACACCACCCCGCTTCGGCGGCGCGTCTCGAGCCGATCCCGGTAGACCACCGTGCGTTCGAAGGGGCTCCGCCATCCTTGCCAGAGCACGACACCGATCACCGCCAGGGAGAACGGGGTCACCCACGGTGGCGTCCAGGTCCATGCGCGGGTCACGACGAAGAAGACCACCATCGTCACACTCACCGTCGTGGCGATGATCGGTCTCAGTCGGGCGTCCCTGGCCTTCATGCCGATCTCGGTCAAGGAGTTCTCGTCCATGACTTCCTTTCGCGCGCCGGGACGGTGACGTCGACAGGGTGTCAGTCCGCTTCCGTGGTGGCGATCGACCAGATGGCGTGGCTGACGATCTCCTCCTGGTCGGTGTCGACGTCGATGACACCGGACGGCAGGCGCACCTCGACGCCGATGAGCACGAGTCCGTCCTCGTTCACCGGCGGCACGGTGAGCGTGTTCCGAGTCCCGGGGGCGAAGTACTCGTCTGCTTCCACGACGTCGCCGGAGTCCGGGTCTCCGTAGACGCTGGCGAAGCCCCACGGGTTCTCCGAGATGGCGCCCGGCAGGGACAACTGCAGCGGATGGCCCTCGCGCACAGGCATCGTCGCGGTCGTGCCCTCGTAGTCGCAGAGCGGCTCCTGCACCGGGCAGTACCGGAACGGTTCCACTTCCTCGTACCGGCCGTCGGCGTACGCGGACACCCGCGGGGACTCCTCGGGGGCGTCGAGGATCGCCTTGCCGACCACCAGCACGAAGGCGACGCCGACGACGGCGACCAGTGCGGACAGTCCATACAGGATCTTGCGTGTCGTCATCGGGGAGCGTCCTCGCCCGCGGGTGCGCGGCCCGCGTCCTGATCCACTCGGGGGATTCGGCCGGTGGCGTGGCGCAGTTCGCTGCCCGCCACCTCCTGGTCCGCTCGTACCGGTCTCTTGCCGCCGAAGCCGGGAAGCAGCGAGCCGCCCCGGTGGGTCACGAATGTCTGCACCAGGCCGATCGTAAGGACCACCGACACCACGGTGAAACCCAGCCAGTACTCGGTGGGGAGCAGCACGCCGAACGTGCCGCCGATGACCCAGCTCAGCTGCAGCACCGTCTCGCTGCGCCCGAAGCCGGACGCGATCGACTCGGGAGGCAGGTCGTTCTGCAACGACGCGTCGAGCGACACCTTCGCCAGCGCGCTCGCGCCCGACGCGACGAGAGCCGCGAGCGCGGCAGTCAGCAGGCTGTTCGTCAGAGCCGCGACGATCGCGACCGCAGTGACGGCCGCGGTGCAGCGCACCACCAGCACCGACGGGCGACCGAGCTTGACCCGGGCGCCGGCGGCGTTGCCGCCGAAGTTGCCGAGTCCGGCCGCCGCGCCCACCAACGCCAACATGAGTGCCTGCTGGAGTGGCTCGTGCTCGGTGCGGGACTTCGCCACGAACGCGACGTACAGCGTGAGGAAGCCGGTGAGCACGCGGATGGTGCCGTTGCCCCACAGTCCGGTGAGGACGTCGCGGCCGAGGGGCTGCCGGCGTTTGCTGGGCGCCGGGACGATGCCGATCGCGCCGGTGGTCGCCTCGGCGTGGTACCCGAGCGTCGCGGGCACCTCACCCTCGGTGACCTCCACCCAGGACGGGATGCGCATGGAGAGATACGCGCCGAACACCGTCACGGCGAACGTGAACCACAGTGCCCCGGCGGAACCCAGTGCGAACGCGATGGCACCCGCGACCGCTCCCGCCGAGATGGTGCCGCCCAGCAACCCGAACACGGTCAGGCGGGAGTTCACCCGGACGAGGTCGATGTCCGGTGGCAGCACCCGAGGGGTGACGGCTGACTTGAGCACCGAGAACGACTTGCTCAGCACCATCATCCCGAGCGCGGCGGGATAGAGGAGCCAGGTGTCGAAATTGAAGACCAGCACCACGGCGAGGACGGCACGCAGGACGAACGAGGTGGCCAGCGCGATGCGGCGACCCTGCTGCAGGCGGTCGAGCATGGGGCCGATCAGGGGCGCGATGATCGCGAACGGGGCGATGGTGATGAGCAGATACAGGGCGACCTTGGTCTTGTCCTCGCCCGTCGCGGCGGAGAAGAACAGCGTGTTGGCCAGCGCCACCGCCATCGCCGCGTCCGAGGCGAAGTTGGCCATCGTCGCGTAGGTGAGCGCCGTGAGACCGGACTTGTCGGCTCCGTCGGCGGTGGCGGCGCGTCGGAACGTCGCGATGCCCTTGCCCGTGATCTCACGACCACGCATCGCCGCGACGCGGGTGACCGTCAGTTTGCGCGGTACGCGGGGACGGCGGGGACCGGTGTCCTGGTTCGGCATGCGTGTCGTCGGGTCGGGCGCCGTGGTCGGGTCGCCCGGGATCGTCTCGCCCGGTCCGGCCGTCGGTGGATGCAGCGGAGGCAGCGGCGATCGACGGGGTGGGAGTCGCTCGGACGGCGAGTAGTTGTCCCATCCCGGATGTCGCGAACCGGGGCGCGGATCGTCGGGACCTGTCACCCCGTCATTGTCCCCCACCTCGGGTCGGGGAGTGTGGGCGACTCGCTCGGCGGGGGCGGCGTCCCTCGGTCACCGTGGTCGGAACTCGACCTCGAACAGAGTGGGCCACAATTTGCCGGTCACGAGGAAGCGGGACGTGCCGGGGACGGCCGCGATGCCGTTGAGGACGTCGATTCCGGACGTGTCCTCGAGTGCGGCACGCAACGGCGAGGCGTCGACGATCGCCGTGACGGCGCCGGTCGACGGATCGATCCGCACGATGTCGTCGGTCTTCCAGATGTTGGCGTAGATCCCGTCCGCGGTGCACTCCAGCTCGTTGATCGACGTCACCGGCCGCTCGCCCCGAGTCACGCGCACGCTGCCGGTGGGCTCGAAGGTGACCGGATCTCGGAAGGTGAGGGTGTCGGTGCCGTCGCTCATCACGAGGCGGCCGCTCGATCCCGCACTCGACTCGTCGAGGCACAGACCCCAGCCCTCGCCGTCGTAGTCGACGCGTCGCCGCTCCAGCAGGGTCTCGCGATCTCGGGCCACCGCGATCCCGTCCTGCCAGGTCAGCTGCCACACCGTGTCGCCGGCGACAGTGAGGCCCTCGCCGAACAGCGGTGCGGGAAGGTCCACCTCCGCGAGCACGTCGCCGGTCTCCCGATCGGACGCCGTGACGCGGGAGCGGCCCTCGCGGCCCGTCCCCTCGAGCAATCGGTCACCGTCGATCTCGAGACCCTGGGTGAAGGCGTCGGTGTCGTGCGGCGACGTGCCGACGATCTCGACGCCGAAGCGGGGCACGTCCGCGGCCGGCGGTGCGGGGTCCGGCGCGCATCCACCGAGCACCACCGCGGCGGCGACGGTTCCGGACCCGATCGCGCGGCCGACTCCCGAACCTGAACGCAAGAGACCCGAACGCATACGGCCATCCTGTCAGGCCCGGTGGGCGCACGACGCGAGCCGATGCTGCAAAATAGGGGTGTGAGTGCCCCTGTCGTGACCGAGATCCCCCCGCTCCTCGCCGACGCCGTGTCCGTGGCGCAGGCCGCCGTCGTGGAGTCGGGCGAAGGCCCGGTCGGAGGCCACCTCGGGGTCGAGGCCGTCGACAAGGCCTCCGCGATCCACCGCTTCGCGGCCGACCTGCCCGGATACGGCGGCTGGCAGTGGGCGGTCGTCGTCGCAGCGCCCCCCGGCTCCGAGACCGTCACCGTCAGCGAACTAGCCCTGCTTCCCGGTCCGGACGCCCTGGTGGCGCCGACGTGGGTTCCGTGGGACGAGCGCATCCGTCCCGGCGATCTGGCTCCGGGTGACCTGCTGCCGCCGCGCCACGAGGACGTCCGACTGGTGCCGGGGTACCTGGCCACCGGCGATCCCGCCGTCGACGACATCGCCCTCGAACTCGGTCTCGGTCGCAAGCAGGTCATGAGCCGCGAGGGTCGGCTCGAGGCCGCCGAGCGGTGGGCCGAGAGCGACTTCGGTCCCGATTCCCCGATGGCCAAGGCGGCGCCGGGCACGTGCGTCACGTGCGGTTTCTACCTCGCTCTGCAGGGTTCGCTGAGCGCTGCGTTCGGCGTGTGCGGAAACGAGTTGGCCGCGGACGGACACGTGGTGCACGCGGCGTACGGCTGCGGTGCGCACTCGGACACCGAGGGACCGACCGGCGCCGGATCGCCCGCGTACGCTGCCTACGACGACGGTGCCCTGGAGACCACGCCGACCGAGAACACCGAGCCCCAGAACACCGAGCCCCGGGACACCGAGGCGGTCACCGACATCACGGAGTCGTCGTCGACCCTCTGACCGACCCCTTCGGGACGGAGGCACTGCGCGAGTCCGTTCTCGCGGCCTGGTCGTCGTCGCCCACCCGACTGCGGGAGGATGCGGCCACGGAGGCCGATCTGGTGGTGGGGGGCTACCGCGATCGCGTGATCACGGAGCTGGCGCAGAACGCCGCCGACGCCGCCTCCCGCGCCGACGTTCCCGGTCGCCAGGCGGTGTGGTCCGTCGGCGACGCGCTGCACGTCGCGAATGTCGGTGTGCCGCTGTCGATCACCGGGGTGCAGGCGCTGTCCGCGCTGCGAGCGTCCGACAAGACTTCCGAGCACGCCACGTCCGTCGGGCGATACGGAGTCGGGTTCACCGCCGTCCGTGCGGTGTCCGAGCGTATCGAGATCCGATCCACGTCGGGCTCGATCGTGTTCGACGGATCGAGGACGCGCCGAGCGATCGCCGCTCGTGGGCTCAGTGAGCCGGAGCAGGGCGTTCCCGTCCTCCGGTTGCCGTGGGCGTCGGACGACGTGCCGACCCCGGGTTGGGACACCGAGGTCGTGCTGCACGGCGTCGTGGACGTCGCCGAAGTGCTGACCGCGGCCGCCCGTGAGTCGATCGATCTGATGCTCGAACTCGATGCGCTGCAGTCGATCTCCGTCGACGGGACCGAACTCGTGCGTGAGGTGTCGTCGGGCCCGGGAGCGTGGACGGACGTGCGGGTCGGCGGCCGACGATGGTGGCGCGGCGACGCGGCGGCCGCACGCTGGTTTCTGCCGCTCGAGGACGACGGTCTCACGCCGGACTCGCCCGCGCCACTGACGCGGGACGTGCTGCGTGCGCCCACCAGATCCGATGAGGTGCTGACTATTCCGCTGCTCCTGATCGCGGACGTCCCCCTCCAGCCCGACCGTCGACGGGTCCTTCCGGGCGCCGACCTCTCGGTCGTGGCGACCGGATACGCGGCACTGGTCGCCGACCTGCCGGCGTCTCATCGGGCCGCCGCGGTACCGCGTCCGGGACTGCCGGCGTCCGAGGTCGACGAGGCGGTCCGCGCGGCGCTCGTCCGCGACCTGGAGTCGACCGCGTGGGTCCCGACGGCGGCGGGCCGGGCGGTACGTCCCGCGAATGCCGCGGTGGTGGACTCGATCTCAGCCGAATTGGCCGAACTCCTCGTGGACGTCGTGCCGGGTCTGGTGGCACCCAGGGCATCGGATCGCGCGTCGGCGACGGCTCTGGCGGCGGTCGGTGTGCGTCGGCTCGGGCTCGCGGGCATCGTCGAGAGCCTGTCGGGGGTGTCGCGGCCGCCGATCTGGTGGCACCGCCTGTACGACGCACTGACCGACATCGTGCACGACTCGGCGGACGTCGACGAGTGTGCGGCGCTGCCGGTTCCGCTGACGGACGGCCGCACCGTCACGGGTCCCCGCACGGTGGTGCTGGTGGACGGCGACCGTCTCGGCTCGGTCGGGTGGGCTCGTGTGGTGCACCCGGACGCCGCCCATCCGTTGCTCCGCCGCGCGGGAGCGCAGACCGCTCGCCCGGCCGACCTGCTCGCCGACCCCGCGTTGGCAGCGATGCTCGAGGATCCGGACGACGTGCCGGAGGAACTGGTGCACGACGTGCTGACCCTCGCGGCAGCCGTCGGCGGCGAGACGAGGATCGGCTCCGTCGGGTCGTTGCCGTTGCTCTCGTCGGACGGCGAGATGCGGGCGGCGGACGAACTGCTGTTGCCGGACTCGCCGTTACGGCGAGTGTTGCAGCGGGACAGCCCGTTCGGCGTGGTGGATCGGTCCGTCGTCGACCGGTACGGCGTGGACGCCCTGCGGGTGGTGGGCGTGGGTCACGGCTTCGGCGTCGTGGTGGACGAGACCCCCGCGGGTCCCGATCACGATCTCGACGACGAGGAGGCGTGGTGGGACGGTCTCTCCGGTGAGCCCGGCACCCTGGTCGCCGTGCGTGATCTCGATCTGGTGGACGAGGCGCGCTGGGCGGACGCGCTCACCCAGATCGTCGACGATCCGGTGACGGCCGCGGCGGTGCGGGACCGGACCGGATACACCGCCTGGTGGCTGCGTCGTCACGCGCGGGTGAACGAGACACCGCTGAGGTTGCTCCGTCTGCCCGGCGACGACTCCCTGCGTGGACTGCTGGACCCCGTCGACCATCCCCGCGCCGCCGAGTTCGCCGCGGCGCTGGCGGGTTCCGCGATCGACGACTCCGACACGGCGGCCGATCTGCTCGCCGCGGCGGCCGATCCCGATCGTGTGGTGTCTCCCGCGGTGGCGATCCGGGTCCACACGCTCCTCGCCGAGGCGGTGGACTCCGGGTGGGTGGATCTACGCGACATCGATCCGCCCGAGGCGGTACGCACTCTCGCCGGCAGCGTGGCCGATCCCGCCGCGGTGGTCGTCCTCGATCACCCGCGGTGGATCGCCCTGCTACCCGCCGACCGAGTCGTGCTCGGGTCGACGGCGTCCGCCGACACCCTCGCGGATCTCCTCGACGTGGAGACGGCGTCGACGGCGCTGAGCGTCGAGATCGTGTCGGTGGGGGAGCGGGCGACGGTGGACACCCGTCCCGCCCTCGCGGCTGCACGCGCGATCTCGTCGTGGCCGGTCCCGGACGTCGTCGTCCTGCACGACGACCTGGTGGTGCGGTGTCGCGGCACCGTGCGAGTGGAGCGAGCGGTGCCCTTCTGGGTCACCGACGACGGCGAGACGCACGTGTCACGGACGGTGCTGCCGTGAGCGCGGACCGTGATGTCCTCGACTGGATGGTGGATCACCGGAGCGCGGCCCTGACGGACGCAATGACCGTGATCACCACGGTGGGCAACACCGCGGGCGTCGCACTCGTGACGGTGGTGGTCGCGCTGATCCTGGTGCGCCGTGGGCACCGCCATCTCGGGCCGGGCCTCGTGGCCACGGTGTTCACCGGATGGCTCGTCATGAACGCTCTCAAGTACGCGATCCGCCGGACCCGGCCGCCGGTGCCCGAGCGCCTCGTCGACATCTCGACCTACTCGTTCCCGTCCGGTCACGCCATGGTGTCGGCGACCTTCGCGGCGGCGGTGATCACGCTGCTGGTCGTGCTCGGCGCGTTCGACACTGCCCGGAAACGAACGAGAGCAGCGGCCGCCGTGGTCACGGCGGCAACGCTGCTCATCGGGTTCTCCCGCGTCTACCTCGGGGCGCACTGGCTCAGCGACGTCGTCGTCGGCTGGCTCCTGGGGGCCCTGGTCGGTGTCGCGGGTATCGCGGTGGTGTCGCGACTCAGCGGTCGCGCTGGGCGATGACGAGAAGCTCGTCACGCATCGCGGGGCTGCCCACGTTGTTCGCGCGTGCGTAGAGATCACGCAGTGCCCGAACGTGGCGGCGGCGGTTGAGGAAACTTTCGACGTACTTCACTTCTATCTCTCCGGACGTTGCTCGAGTAGCTGAACTGACATAACCGATTCTCCACGTTACGTCCGTGTTACTCAACCTCGACGAGGGTGAGTTCCAGCACGTCAGAGGGGGTTTTAGCGCCCGGAACCTGTCGCCCGGGTCACACCTCGGGCGGGTGCACGAGCCCCTTCTGGGCCGTGCGTCGGCCGCGGCGAGCAGCTCGGCGTTGCAGTGCGAACAGTCCGAACCCCAACGCGCCCAGAGCGGTTCCCGTCCAGCAGACCGCGACTGCGCCCGAGAAGGAGTCGACCACCGAGCACACGACGGCGGCGACGAGGAACAGCAGCGTCCCGGCAGCGAGCACCGGAGCGGGATCGGTCACGCGCGGTGGCAGTCCGGGCGGGGTGGCGGGGGTGGGGCGCACGGCGCCGACGCTACCCGCGCCCCTCACCGGGTCATGGCCTAGTCTCCACTTCATGTCTCGCGCGACGTCTCTCCTCGACTCGTACTTCAAGATCACCGATCGCGGATCGACCATGTCCGCCGAGGTGCGGGGAGGCGTCGTCACGTTCGTCGCCATGGCCTACATCGTGGTGCTGAATCCGCTGATCCTCGGCAGCTTCTCGCCCGACGACGCGGCGGCCAAGACCGACGTGCTGGGCGACATCCTCCCGGTGCCCCAGGTCGCCGCCGTCACGGCGCTCGTGGCCGGCGTCATGAGCATTCTCTTCGGTGTCATCGCCAATTACCCGTTCGCCATCGCGGCGGGACTCGGCATCAACACGCTGCTCGCCGTCACCATCGCCCCGCAGGTCACCTGGGCCGAGGCCATGGGGCTGGTCGTCATCGACGGCATCATCATCGTGGTGTTGGCGCTCACCGGATTCCGCACCGCCGTGTTCGAGGCCATCCCCAGCGAACTCAAGGCCGCCATCGCGGCGGGCATCGGCGCCTTCATCGCGCTCATCGGTCTCGTCGACGCAGGCTTCGTGCGTCGTGTGCCGGACATCGCCGGCACCACCGTTCCGGTCGGCCTGGGCATCGACGGGTCCATCGCGTCGTGGCCGACGGTGACCTTCGTCTTCGGTCTGCTTCTCATGGGCATCCTCGTGGCGCGAAAGGTGCGGGGCGGGTTGCTGATCGGCATCGTCGTCACCACCGTGGTGGCCGCGATCATCGAGGCGATCACCGACACCGGTGCCTCCGCGGGAGTGAACCCGAAGGGCTGGAACCTCAGCGTGCCGGCGCTGCCCGACGTCGTCGTCGACCTCCCCGACCTGTCACTCGTGGGCAACGTCGATCTGTTCGGCGCCTTCACCCGCATCGGCGTCCTGGCGGCCAGCCTGCTGGTGTTCACGCTGGTGCTGGCCAACTTCTTCGACGCCATGGGCACCATGACCGGGCTCGGCAAGGAGGCCGGGCTCGCGAGCAAGGACGGCACGCTGCCGGGCGTCGGCAAGGCGCTCGTCGTCGAGGGTGTCGGCGCGGTCGCGGGCGGCGCAGGTTCGGCGTCGTCGAACACGGTCTTCGTCGAGTCGGCGTCGGGAATCGCCGAGGGTGCGCGCACCGGCCTCGCCAACGTGGTGACGGGCGTACTGTTCCTCGCCGCGATGTTCTTGACACCGCTGTACTCGGTGGTCCCCATCGAGGCGGCCGCACCGGCCCTCGTCGTGGTGGGGGCGTTGATGATCGGGCAGGTCGCCGACATCGACTTCACCAAATTCCATGTGGCGCTGCCCGCGTTCCTCACCATCGTGGTCATGCCGTTCACCTACTCCATCGCGAACGGCATCGGCGTCGGATTCATCACCTGGGTCGTCCTCGCCGTCGGTCGCGGCAAGATCCGCAGCGTCCACCCACTTCTCGGCATCGTGGCCCTGCTCTTCGTCGCGTACTTCGCCCTCGGGCCCATCACGGACGCGCTCACGTAGTCGGCGCAGATCCGCTGCTCGCGCGGGTCGTTCAGCACCCGCACGTGCCGTATCCTGTGGCGATGCCTCAGGAACTGCGTGCGTTGGCCGGCGACCTCTCCCTCGCTGTCGTCCGTATGACGCGGCACCTGCGAGGCCGCCGCACCAGCCAGGTGACGCTCACGCAGCTCTCCGCTCTCGCGACCCTCGCACGCGAAGGCGCGATGACTCCGGGCACCCTGGCAGCGCGCGAGCGCGTACAGCCGCCGTCCATGACGCGCGTCGTCGCGTCCCTGGGCGATCTCGGGTACGTGGACCGGATGCCCCACCCCACCGACGGCCGTCAGATCATCGTGTCGCTGTCCGACGCGGGCCGTCAGGTCATCGAGGACGAGGTCAACGCCCGCGAGGCGTGGTTGACCGAACAGTTGCGCGGGCTCGACGCGGACCAGCTCGTGGCGATGCGTACCGCGGTCGACATCATGTCGGCCATCGTCAACGAGTCGGAGTGACGCTCCCCGCCTGACCTCGGGCCGAGGTCTCCGCCACCGGAGTAGATTGGTACTTCGTGCAACTACTTCATCGGCGGACGGACGGGTCCGCGGCCCGGCCCTCTCTGTTCGACGCGTTGCACTCGCGCAACTACAGACTGTGGGCGTCGGGTCAGATCGTCTCGCTCATCGGCACCTGGATGCAGCGCATCGCCCAGGACTGGCTGGTTCTCGAACTGTCCGGGGGCAACGGGCTCGCCGTCGGCATCGTCATGGCACTGCAGTTCGGTCCCACGCTGGTGCTGTCCGTGTGGGGCGGGGTGCTCGCGGATCGGTACGACAAGAGACGCCTCCTCATGGCCACTCAGGCCGCTGCCGCCGTGTTCGGGCTCGTGCTCGGGTTGCTCGACGTCGGCGGTGTCGTGGCGCTGTGGCACGTCTACGTCCTGGCGCTGCTCCTCGGCTGTTCGTCGGCGATCGACGCGCCCGTCCGGCAGTCGTTCACCATCGAGATGGTCGGTCCCGCACGGCTTCCCAACGCCATCGGCCTCAACTCGATGACGTTCAACCTCGCCCGCATAGTCGGCCCCGCCATCGCCGGCGTGGGCATCACGCTGGTCGGCACCGGCTGGGTCTTCCTCGTCAACGCAGCCTCGTTCGCCGCGGTGTTCGGCGCCCTCGCCGCCATGCGGCCCGCCGAACTGTTCACCGTCGAGCGTGCACCGCGTCGGAAAGGGCAGGTGCGGGAGGGATTCCGCTACGTCGCGGGGCGGCCGGATCTGTGCGTGCTCCTGGCGACCGTGTTCGTCGTGTCGACGTTCGGCATCAACTTCCCGCTGAGCCTGTCGGTGATCGCGCGCAACACCTTCGACAAGGGTGCGGACGCGTACGGATTCCTGTCCACGGTGCTCGCGGTGGGCACCTTGATCGGCGCGACTCTCGCCGCCCGGAGACGCGGCACCCCCGGGATCCGTCTCTTCGTGCTGTCCGCGGTGGTGTTCGGCATCTTCGAGACTCTGGCCGGAGTGATGCCCGCTTTCTGGGCCGTCGCAGTCATGCTGATCCCGGCCGGCGCAGTCCAGCTCACGTTCAGCACTATCGCGATGAACATCCTGCAGGCGTCGGTCCCGTCGGACATGCGCGGCCGGGTCATGGGCATCTACATGCTGTGCTTCCTCGGCGGAACCCCGCTGGGCAGCCCGTTGCTCGGCTGGGTGGCCGACGTCGTCGATCCTCGCGCACCGCTGGTGCTCGGCGGGATCGTCTCCCTGATCGCGGGCCTGGGCGCGGCGCTGGTCGTGCGCCGCACCCATGTCGCCGACATCGCGATGCCCGACGTCGGGGTCGACGAACCCCGACCCGCCTAGAAGAACCAGCCGATCTGGGGCTGGCTCGGGGTGCCGAAAGCCAGATCGAACTCGTGCAACGCCTTCTCCGACGTCGACGCCACTCGGCCGGCGGCCGCGAACTGGCGAGCGCGGTGCGCGCCGAGGTAGAGGCTGCCGAGGACGGACGAGGACACCGTCACGTCGGGGTCGTCGTCACTGCGGGTGACCTCGGCGTGCCCGTCGCGGGTGACGAAGCGATAGGCGCCGCCGGCGTGCAGGAACGGATCCTCCACGCCGATCACGAGATCGGTGTCGATGGCGTACGTCCGCGCCGACAGCGCCGCCGGGACGTCCATCAACCGCACCCACAGGCCGTCCTTGACGCCGGTGACCTGCGGAACACGACGATCGGTCAGCAGTGTCAGCAGCGGATCCCCGACGGGAAGCGTCACTTCGATCGTCTCCACGAGATCGATGCCGCACATCACCTGCCAGAGATCGGAGCGTGCCTCGTCCGTCGCGGCGATGATGTCGACGATGCGCGCCTCCTGCGCCCCCGCTGTCCCGACGCGGTAGCCGCGGCGGAACGCGATGTATCCGTCGGGGTGGACGATGAAGAAGAGCTTGGAGAAACCACCGCGGGAGTTCTTGCGATCGGCGAAGAAGCGATGCCACCGGGTCTGGGGCATCGGCTGGGCGCCGGCGGTCTGTCGCTGCCACCGTCCGTAGATCTCCGGCAGCAGTTCACGAGCCTCCGTGGACGTCACCAGACGGGCGCCCCGGGGCGGCGGCAGATCCTTGCGGAACGCGGTGAAGCGCCGGTCGATGGTGTAGTTGACACCCTGCGTGGCGGCGCCGTACCCGAACCGCTCGTAGATGGTCGCCTCGCTCGCCGTGAGCACCGACAGGGGCTTGCCCGCCTCCTCGAAGCGCTCGTGCTGCGCGGTGAACATCCGGCGCAGGATGCCGCGTCGGCGATGCGTGGGAGCGACCGACACCCACGACACCCCCGTCGCGGGCAGGGTGCGGCCACCGGGAACGGTGACGTCCATCGGGAAGTGCATCGTGACACCGACCGGCAGGTCACCGTCGCACGCCAGGAAAATTTCGGACGAGGCCGTGAGTATCTTGGTCTCCTCCATGTCCTCGCTGTTCTGGTGCTCACCGAAAGCGTGGGCGTCGAGGAGCGCGATGGCGTCCCAGTCGTCCTCGGTGGCGGTACGGATGGTGATCGTGTCGTCGGTAGTCATCGCAGACGACCTTATCGGCCGCGCCGATGCACCGCCGGAACACGTCCTGAGAAGATGGGTCCGTGGTACACGTCGTCGACATCACCGACCCAGCCGATCCTCGCCTCGACGACTTCCGGGACCTCAACTCCTCGGACCGTCGTCCCGACCTGCCCGAGGGCAAGGGGCTGGTGATCGCGGAGGGTGTTCTGGTGGTCCAGCGCCTCGTCGCGTCACGTTTCGAGCCCCTCTCGCTGCTGGGCGTCGAGCGGCGGCTCGGTGAGCTCGCGGACGATCTCGTGGACGTCGACGTGCCGTTCTACCGCACCACGGCGGACGTCATGGCGGAGGCCGTCGGGTTCCACCTCAACCGCGGGGTGCTCGCGGCCGCCCGGCGCCCCGCACCGCTGGACCTCGCGGACGTCGTCGCCGACGCGCGGACGGTGGCGATTCTCGAAGGCGTCAACGACCACGAGAACCTCGGCTCGATGTTCCGCAATGCCGCCGGCCTCGGTGCCGACGCCGTCCTCTTCGGCGGCGCCTGCGCCGACCCGCTGTACCGACGGTCGGTGCGTGTCTCTATGGGCCACCTGCTGCGCGTGCCGTTCGCCACGGTCCCCGACTGGCCGCGCGGGCTGTCCGTGCTGCGCGACAACGGGTTCCAGCTCGTCTCGCTGACTCCGAATCCCACCGCCGTTCCGCTGGCCGAGGCGATGACGGGGGAGAAGGTCGCGCTCCTGCTCGGCGCCGAGGGGCCCGGACTCACCGAACACGCGATGCGCGCCACCGACGTCCGGGCGCGGATCCCGATGGCACCGGGCACCGACTCGCTCAACGTCGCCACCGCGGCCGCCATGGCGTTCTACGAGCGGGTGCGCACGGGATGAGGGATCCGGACGAACCGACACCGTGGGGCCCGGGAATCGCGTGTGCCGTCGCCGTGGCACTCGTCACCGCCGCCGCGGTGATCACGCTGGGCCTCACCCTGCTCCGGGTCAGCAGCCTCTTCGCTGTCCTGGTGATGGCCGTGATGGTGGGCGGCGCTGCGCCGTCGGTCGCCCGCCGGCGTGCAGATCCGGTGTGGCGCTTCATCGTTCCGGGCATCGCCGCCGGCGCGGCCGTGGGTGTGCTGGCGTTCGCCGTCGACGCGTCGGTCTAGCGGCGCCGGAACAGGCCGCGCTTGCGCTGCGGCTCCGGAGTCTCCGGTCGCGGCGGTTCGGGCGGAGGGGTCGCCGCCGGATCGCGCATCGCGAAGTCGCACAACAGCACCGACCCGGGGTCGGTGTCCCCGTCGCGGGCACCGCCGATCATGCGGACGCCGAGCCAGTGGGCGCTCGCCGCGTCGGCGAACTCCTGGGGGTGGAACGGCAGCGCCTGGGGATCGGGAAACTTCTCGCCGTCGAACTGCAGCGGATGGTCGCCCGACCAGAAGGGCCGTTCCCACGGGAAGGGAAGACCCTCGTCTTCGTGGATGTAGGTGGGGCCGGCGCTGAACGAGCGCTTCAGGGTGCCGGAGTCCCATTGCGCGAAGGCGCCCCACGCGTGCTCGCGTTCGGAGGCGACGAGAAAGGTGTGCGTGGACGGCAGCAACGACGTCCACGACTCCTCGAGAGTCGACGGGCGCACCGCGGCGGGCTCGGACGCGCAGACGACGGTGATACCCGGGTAGCAGCCGACCAGCACGCGGTTCGGCTCCGACGCCACGGCGAACGCCGTCAGGGGAGCCATGCCGACGAGGGTGGGCTCGAGACCGGGGTGGAGCTTCCGTGCGACGGCCGCGGCCGCATCGGTGTCGGACTGCACTCCGGACCGCAGTACCGCGATCGGATCAGGTGCGTCGACGAACCACAACGCTGCTGTTCCCAGCCCCACCGGGCGCCCCCTTGTCGTCGTCCGGTCTCAGACGGTCACTTTCTCGGCCGTGAAGATCGCTCTGCCGTGAACACTGCTCGGCTCAGCGGCCGTTGCTGCGCACTCCCAGCAAGACATCCTCCCACGACGGCATGGCCGGCTTTCCCCGTTTGTCCTTCGCGTTCGCATGGCCCGGCGCCGGCTTGGGTTGCGTCGGTTCGGGCTCGGGCTCGGCCTGCACTGCGGGTGTCTCCGCGGGTTCGGGCTGCTCCGCCGTGGTCTCCGTGTCCGAGTCCGCGTCGACCCCGTAGTAGTCGTCGAGGGTCTGCTGGGACGGCGAGTCCTCCTCGGCGGCGACGACGGGGGCCAGCCCTCGGAGCTGGCGGCCGAAGTCGGGGTCTATCAGCTCGGACGCCGCGTCGTCGAGGGGCGTGACACTGCCGCCGTGGGCATCCGGCTGGAAACGCCAGTGCGCGGTGTTGGTGGTGCGTCCCGCGGGCCACGTCAGCTGAGCGATCCAGTGATTGTCCTCGTCGCGCCACGCGTCCCACTCGGCCTGGTCCATCGAATGCCCGCGGCCGCGGAACGCGAGTCCCACGATCTCCACGAGGGTGAGCACGGCGGGCCCGTCGGCACGCAGGGGGTGGCCCAGCTGGGCGAGTTCGGCGGCGCGGGAGCGTTCCAGTAGAACCGGGTGCGCGTAGCGCTCCACCTTGCTCGCCGGCATACCCGACTCCTTGGCCACCTGCTCGATGGAGGCGCCGGACCGGATGCGCGCCTGGATCTCGCGCGGTCGCATCAGAGAATCCATCTCGATCTCGATCTGTCCGAGTCGCGCGGCGTCACCACGGGCGGCGGCACGCAACTTCTCGTCGGCCGGCAGACGGAACTTCTCACCGGAGGAATCGGCACAGACGATGTGCTTGCCGTCCGACGCCAGGCCGATCACGTGGATCTCTCGCACGATCACTCCTTTGCGTCGCGACGGCCCCTGCCCCTCGGCTGCTCGCTGTCCGAGCACGGGGCCGGGTTCGGTGCCTCCCCCGACTGTAATGCACCACAGTGCAGCAGTCGGGGGGACACGCACTCTCTCACGCCAGGTGTTCGACCACGTGATCGATGCAGGCGGTCAGGGCGGTGACGTCGTCGGGCTCGACGGCCGGGAACATGCCGACGCGCAGTTGGTTGCGGCCGAGCTTGCGATAGGGCTCCGTGTCGACGATGCCGTTGGCGCGCAACGTCTTCGCGACGGCTGCAGCGTCGACCTTCTCGTCGAAGTCGATGGTGCCGACCACCTGTGAGCGATGCTTCGGGTCGACGACGAACGGCGTCGCGTACTCGGAGCGCTCGGCCCAGTCGTACAGCCGCGACGAGGAGTCGGCGGTCCGTGACGTCGCCCAGTCCAGGCCGCCCTTGCCGTTCAACCACTCGATCTGGTCTGCGAACAGGAGCAGCGTCGCCACCGCGGGGGTGTTGTACGTCTGGTTCTTGGTGCTGTTGTCGATGGCGATGGGCAGCGACAGGAAGTCGGGGACCCAGCGCTTGCTCGCCGCGATCTCGTCGACGCGGGCCAGTGCCGCGGGGCTCATCAGCGCGACCCAGAGGCCACCGTCCGCAGCGAAGTTCTTCTGGGGAGCGAAGTAGTAGACATCCGAATCGGCCACGTTCACGGGCAGGCCGCCGGCGCCGGAGGTCGCATCGATCGCGATGAGGGCGTCTTCCGAGCCCGCCGGGCGCGACACGGGAATGGCCACACCGGTCGAGGTCTCGTTGTGCGCCCACCCGATCAGGTCGACCGACGGGTCCGACGTGGGCTCCGGAGCACTGCCCGGTTCCGCGGAGACGACGATCGGGTCACCGATGAACGGGTTGGCCTTGGCCACCGAGGCGAACTTCGAGCTGAACTCACCGTTGGTGAGGTGCAGCGACTTCGCCTTGATCAGGCCGAACGCCGCGGCGTCCCAGAATGCGGTGGTGCCGCCGTTGCCCAGCACGACCTCGTAGCCCTCGGGGATCGAGAACAGCTCGCGCAGACCGTCGCGCACCCGACCCACCACGTCCTTCACCGGCTTCTGGCGGTGGCTGGTGCCGAACACCGACGCGCCAACGTCCACCAGGGACTGGAGCTGCTCGGGCCGGACCTTCGACGGACCGCACCCGAAGCGTCCGTCGCCGGGCTTGAGGTCGGAAGGAATGGTCAGGTTCTCGGCCATACGGGGTTCGCGTCCTTAGTTTCGGTGTGGGCGGTACCGGCGAGATCAGGGTAATGCAGCCGTGACAGGGGTCGTGCACCCCGTTCGGTCACGTGCACCCCCGATGTCAAGAGCATCACGCGAACTGTGGAGCGCCGTCCCCGGGCCCGACGTGGTCGTGGACCGTGCCGGGTTCACCGGTCACGCTCGACGGGTGAACTTCGGCGAGGAGACATGGACGCGTGCCCGGTTGCTCGCGTGCGGTATGACCGACAACCAGATCCGGCGTGCTGTTGCACGCGGCGTCCTGGCCACGGTGCGACCGGGCGTGTATGTCGCGCGCTCAGTTCTCGAGGGCTCGCCTGCCGACGTCCGACATCTGCACAGTGTTCGTGCGGCCTCGGTGTCGGCCGGTGTCGTCAGCCACCAGTCGGCTGCTCTCGTGCACGGCTTCTCCCTGTGGGAGCCCGATCTGACGCTGGTGCACGTGACGGTCGATCGTGCGGCGGGCGGCAGGATCACCACGCGGAGGCATGTGCACGTCGGGCCGCTCCCAGCCGACGACGTGGTGTCTGTCGACGGTCTCCAGGTGACGAGCGCCGCTCGAACCATCGCCGACCTCAGCCGCACTCTCGACTTCGAGGCGGCGGTCTGCGTGGGGGACTCCGCGCTGAACTCGGGGTCGACGAGTATCGAGGCGATCCGCGCGTGCCTGGACTCGGCTCCTACCCGTGGTGGGACTTCCGCGCGCCGGGTCGTCGACTTCCTCGACCCACGGAGCGAGAGTGTCGGCGAATCCAGGAGTCGGGTGATGCTGAGAGCCCTCGATATGCCTGCTCCGGAGTTGCAGATCCCGGTGCTCGATCCCGCGGGGCGGCTCATCGGACGTCCGGACTTCCTGTTCGACCGGCAGGGAGTGATCGGGGAATTCGACGGCTTCGTGAAGTACTCGTCGCTGGTTCCGATGGGCAGCAGTCCGAGTCGGGTCGCTTTCGCGGAGAAGCGACGGGAAGACGAGTTCCGGTCGTACGGGTGGATGGTGGTGCGCTGGGTGTGGTCCGAGTTGGCGACGCCTGACGTCGTCGGGCGTCGGCTGCGCCGGGCCTTCGACATTGCGGCGACGATGCCCACGCCGTGTACTGGTCGTCGTTGATGCACCGCTGTTCGTGTGGCGCACTCCCGATGGGGGGTGCGCCACACGAATCGGTGCGCGCGGCGGAAACCCGGGCACCCCGCGTACCTCACGCGATGGTGCCCCACCCCTCGACGCTCTCGGGGGAGCGCGGTGCGGGACCGGTGTAGATGGCGGCGGGGCGCACGAGCTTGCCGAGGCGTTTCTGTTCGAGGATGTGGGCGCACCAGCCGGCGGTGCGGCCGCAGGTGAACATGGCGGGCATCATGTGCGCGGGTACTTCGGCGAAGTCGAGGATGACGGCGGCCCAGAATTCGACGTTGGTCTCGATGGCGCGGTCGGGGCGGCGTTCGCGCAGTTCGGCGAGTGCGGCCTGTTCGAGGGCGGCGGCGACCTCGAAGCGGGGTGCGTTCAGGCGCTGCGCGGTGGCGCGGAGGACGCGGGCGCGGGGGTCCTCGGCGCGGTAGACGCGGTGCCCGAAGCCCATGAGCTTCTCTTTCCGGTCGAGGATGCCCTTGACCAGTGCCCGTGCGTCGTCGGACTTCTCGACCTCCTCGATCATGGGGAGCACGCGGGCGGGGGCGCCGCCGTGGAGCGGTCCGGACATGGCGCCGATGGCTCCGGAGAGGGCGGCGGCGACGTCGGCTCCGGTGGAGGCGATGACGCGGGCGGTGAAGGTGGAGGCGTTCATGCCGTGCTCGGCGGCGGAGACCCAGTAGGCGTCGATGGCCTCGGTGTGGGCGGGATCGGGGTCGCCCTTCCACCGAGTCATGAATCGTTCTGTGACGGTGGAGCACTGGTCGATTCGCGTCTGCGGCACGGCCGGCTGGTAGATGCCCCGCGCGGACTGGGCGACGTAGGACAGCGCCATGACGGAGGCGCGGGCGAGGTGTTCGCGGGCGGTGTCGTCGTCGATGTCGAGGAGCGGCTCGTACCCCCAGATCGGTGCGAGCATCGCGAGTCCGGCTTGGACGTCGACGCGGACGTCGCCGGTGTGGATGGGGAGGGGGAAGGGTTCGGCGGGCGGTAGTCCGGGGCCGAAGCGTCCGTCGACGAGCAGTGCCCACACGTTGCCGAAGGTGACGCCCTTGCCGACGAGGTCCTCGATGTCGACGCCGCGGTAGCGCAGTGCGCCGCCGTCCTTGTCGGGTTCGGCGATGTCGGTGGTGAAGGCGACGACGCCCTCGAGTCCGGCGACGAAGCCCTCCGGTACCACTGTTTCCTGGGCCATGAAGATCCCTCGTTCTCCTGTGTCCGCGGACCCCGCTTTCATGCGTGGACCTGCACCTCACCGCACCCTAGTGGGTAGCGCGGGCCGCACCGTACTCCGGGAGTAGCGTCTGCGCGGTGAGCGAGAACATCGACCTGGCGGATATGCGGGTGGCGTATGGCGGGGACGACGATCTCGAGGAGAGCGACCTCGCCGGCGGCTGGCTCGCGCTCGCCCGTGTGTGGTTGCAGCAGGCGATCGACGCGCGTCTGCCGGAGCCGAATGCCATCACACTCGCGACGGTGGACGCGGACGGCCGACCGGCGACGCGCACGGTGCTGTGCAAGGAGTTGTCGGAGTCGGGCGTCGTCTTCTACACCAACTACGGATCCGCGAAGGCCCGCCATCTCGAGTCGACGCCCTTCGCATCGGCGACGTTCCCGTGGATCGGCATCCAGCGCCAGCTCACGGTGCGCGGACCGGTCACGCGGGTGAGCGCCGACGAGACGGCTGCCTACTGGGCCACCCGGCCGCGGGGGTCGCAGCTCGGTGCGTGGGCGTCGCAGCAGTCGAGCCCCATCGGATCGCGTCAGGACCTGGAACGGCACCTCGTCGACGTGACCGACAGGTTCGAGAACCAGGATGTGCCGGTGCCCCCGAACTGGGGCGGCCTCCGCATCGCGCCCGAGTCCGTGGAGTTCTGGCAGGGCCGGAACAACCGTCTGCACAACAGGCTGGTGGTCACGGCGTCCGGCGTCGAACGTCTGCAACCGTGAGACTTCTCGCCGACACCACTCCTCTCCAGAATCCCGATTATCGACGCCTGTGGGCGTCGGGCGTCGTCACGGTCATCGGCGCCCAGCTCTCGGTCGTCGCTGTGCCGCAACAGATCTTCCAGATCACGTCGAGCTCGGCGTACGTAGGACTCGCGGGTGCTTTCGCGTTGGTTCCGCTGGTCGTGTTCGGGCTGTGGGGCGGGGCGTTGGCCGACGTGATGGATCGGCGCACCCTGCTGATGATCACCACGGTGGGGATCGGCGCGACGTCGTTCATGCTGTGGCTGCAGGCGCACCTGGGGCTGAACAACGTGTGGATCGTGTTGGTGCTGCTCGCCGTGCAGCAGGGCTTCTTCGCGGTGAACCAACCCACGCGCAGCGCCATCATCCCGCGCCTGATTCCGTTGCGGCAGTTGCCCGCTGCCAACTCACTCAACATGACGGTGTTCAACTTCGGTGCCATCGCGGGCCCGATGCTGGCCGGTGCGTTGATTCCGGCGTTCGGGCTGCCGACGCTGTACCTGCTCGACACCATTGCGCTGTCGGTGACCCTGTGGGCAGTCGCGCGACTGCCGAAGATTCCGCCGACGGGGGAGTCCCGACGCGCGGGTCTGCGCGAGGTGTTCCAGGGGTTCGCCTACCTGGCGACGCAGAAGGTGCTGCTCGCCTCGTTCGTCGTGGACATCATCGCGATGGTGTTCGGGATGCCGCGCGCACTGTTCCCCGAGGTGGCCACCGAGACGTTCGGTGACCCGGCCGAGGGTGGACTCGTCCTCGGACTGTTGTTCGCGTCGCTGTCGGCGGGCGCGGTGCTGGGCGGAATCTTCTCGGGGTGGTTGCCACGCGTGCAGCGTCAGGGTGTCGCGGTGATCGCGTGCATCGTGGTGTGGGGCGGCGCGATGATCGGGTTCGGTGTCTCGGTGGCGCTCGCGACGGTCGGGGAGCGCGGGTGGGCGCTGTACCTGGCGCTGGGCTTCCTGGCGATCGGCGGCGGCGCCGACATGATCTCCGCCGCGTTCCGGAGTTCGATGCTGCAGTCCGTGGCCACCGACGACATGCGTGGCAGGTTGCAGGGAGTCTTCATCGTGGTGGTCGCGGGCGGCCCGCGGGTGGGCGACGTCCTGCACGGCGCGGCCGCCTTCATGGTGGGTACCGCGGCCGCGGCGGCGGGCGGCGGGGTGCTGGTCATCGTCGGCGTGATGATCGCGGCCCTCGCCATCCCGGCCTTCGTCAAGTACCGCGTCACGGCTCACACCTGAGCGGTGCGGCGGCATACCTCCGCCCAGGGAGTGGGCTCGATGCCCAGCATCTGCTGTGACCGCGTCGAGTCGAGGACGTAGGGCGCGGTGCGCTGGTAGGACAGCTGGTTCAGCTCCCGCAGCATCGGTACGGCGAGACCCGCCGCCCGCGTGATCACGCGGGGTACGACGCGTACGGGCACCGGGGGTCTGCCCACGGCCGCGAGTGTGTCGGTGATCGCCTGCCGCAGTGTCACAGCGGGATTGGTCGGCGCATGCCACACCTGACCCCATGATTCGGGAGTGTCGACGGCGGCGATCAGTGCCCGCGCCTCGTCGAGGACGTCGGTGAACGAGTGCGGCACGTCGGCCGCATCGATCGCCCACACTGCCTTGCCGTCGAGCGCAGCGGGGAGAAGGCGCGTGACGTGGCCGTTCGCGCCCACTCCCGTTCCCACGTAGTCGGATCCGCGTACCTCGACGGCGCGCAGAGAACCGGCGCGGTGAGCGTCGGCGAGCTCCGCCCACATCTGGGCCCGCAGCACACCCTTGTGGTCGGTGGCCGCGTCGGGCATTCCCTCGCGCATGACACCGTCGGAGACGGGCCCGTACGGGTAGAGGGTGCCCGTGACAGCCAGGACGGCGCCTGTCCGTTCGGCAGCGGTGCGCAGCGACCGCGCCAGAGGGGGCCACACCTGATGCCACTGCGTGTAGTCGCTCGGGTTGGCGCAGTTGTACAGCGCGACGGCACCGTCCGTGAGGGCGCTGAGAGCGTCGGCGTCGGAGGCGTCGAGCGTGGCGGAGGTGACGCCGGGAGCGGTGGTGCCGCGACGGGAGACGAGCACGACCTCGGAGCCGCGGTCGGCGAGCAGGCGGGCGACGTGGGTACCGACGGGGCCGGCCCCGACGACGACGTGACGATCGGACATGAGAAACACCTTCCGTAGTGGAGAGCACCGCTCTCGCCACAACTATGAGAGCACCGCTCTCGAAAGTCAAGAGCGGTGCTCTCGGTTACTGTGAAGGCATGCCCACGCCCCGGGAGACCGCACGTACGGAGACGATGGCCGCGATCCTGAGCGCCGCACGGACACAGCTCGCCGACATCGGACCCGCGGCGCTGTCCCTGCGCGCCGTGGCGCGGGAGATCGGCATGGTGTCCTCGGCCGTCTATCGCTACGTTGCGAGTCGGGACGAGCTGCTCACGGCACTGATCGTGCAGTGCTACGACGAGCTGGGTGCGACCCTCGAGGATGCGGATCCGCAGGGTGGGAAGGCTGTCGACCGCTGGGTCGCGGTGTGTGACGCACTGCGATCGTGGGCCGCGGCGCACCCGCACGAGTACGCGCTGCTGTACGGCTCGCCCGTGCCCGGCTATCGAGCGCCGCAGACGACCGTCGGTCCGGCCACGCGCCCGACTCTCGTGGTGGTGAGCATCGTCGTCGACGCGCATCGGTCTGCACCGCCGGTCCGTATCGAGCCCGACAACTATTCACCGGCGCGCGACTTCGTCGTGCAGCACTTCCGCGAGACCCGCGGGGAGGACGTGAGTGGCGTGATGACGCCCGACCTGATGGCCCGCACATTGTCGGCGTGGATCACGGTCTTCGGCGCGGTGTCGTTCGAGCGTTTCGGCCATCTGGTCGGCGTCACCGAGGACACCGGCGCGTTCTACGCCGACATCGTGCGGAATCTCGCCTCGACGCTCGACCTCAGTGGAAGGTGACGTGCCACACCGCGAGTGCGGCCAACGCGCCGGCGCCGTTGAGTGCCCAGTGCAGACCGATGGGAGCGAGGATGCTCCCGCCGCGATGGCGCAGCCAGGTGAAGACGAAGCCGGCGACGGTGGTCCCGGCGACGGCGCCGCACACCCCGATGATCTGGCCGAACAGTCCGGTTCCCAGCACGGCGGAGAACCCGTCGTTGCCCACTGTCAGGCCGAGTGACGACGCCACGTGCCACAGGCCGAAGAGCAGCGAGCCGATGACGGCGACCGCGCGAATGCCGAAGCGCCGCGACAACTTCGCGTGCAGGACGCCGCGGAACGCGAGCTCCTCGGGAATGACGGTCTGGAGCGGGATGATGACGAGGGCCGCGAACAGCGTGGCGCCGACGTTGACGCCGTACCGCTCGTTGAGGAAGGCGCTCTGGGTGAGGGGGATCGAGGCGGCGATGGCCACCACCACCAGCGTGAGTCCGGCCGCAGCGGCGCCGTGACGGGCTCCGCGCCCGATGTTGCTCAGCCCGAGGTCGCTCCACTGGACGCCGCGCGCACGAGCGAAGGCGAGCAGGAGCAGGGCCCCGACCGGCACCGCGGCGACCGCGATGGGAGTGGGCGCGAAGTGCGCGGTCAGGTTGAAGACCACGAGGGCGGCGACGACCACGACGATGTCGACGAGGGTCCTGTCGAACCAACGGCGGGATGTCACCGGTTCGGTGGCGACGACGACTGTGGACACCCGATCCACCGTACAGAGAACGGCGAGTCACATCAGGGCGGTAGCGTGCTGCCATGGTCGACGACGCGCCATCCGCCCTGTCCCATTCGCTGCGCCACGGTGCGTACAGAGCCGACGTCGCCGCCACCGGTGCGGGACTGCGAGCCCTCGAGCATGCCGGCCGGCGGCTCACCGAGACGTGGGACGCGGGCAGGCCGGAGGCCGGTCGGGATCGGGTCGCCGCCAAACCCCCGTTGTCGGCGGGGCTTGTTCTCGCACCGTGGCCCAACCGCACGCGCGACGGCCGGTTCACGTTCGACGGTGAGACACATCAGCTCGAGATCACCGAACCGGCCCGGAACAACGCGAGTCACGGACTCGTCCGTCGACGGGAATGGGACGTCGCGGAGCGGTCCGACTCGTCGATTACCCACACCATCGACATCGGTGGCGAGCAGGGATGGCCCTTCGCGCTGCGGCTGACAGCTCGGCACAGCCTCGGCGACGACGGATTGACCGTCACCCACACGGCCACGAACGTCGGCGACCGCACCGCGCCCTTCGGCATGGGCGTCCACTCGTTCGTCCGCGCAGGTGATGCGCCCCTGGACGAGTGCACGCTCCGACTCTCGGCGGGTGTGCGTCTCCCGCTCGACGGCGAGCGCAACCTGCCCAGCGGCGGCCCCGTGCCCGTGCAGGACACGGACCTCGACTTCGCTGCGGCGCGGAGCCTCGCCGGAGTCTGGCTCGACACCCCGTTCAGTGCCCTCGTCCCGGACGCGGACGGCATCGCACGGCAGTACCTGACGCCGCCGGACAGCGCGGCCACCGTGCTGTGGACCGACGCGAACTTCCCGTGGGTGCAGGTGTTCACGGCGGATCCGGCGCACGATCAGGCCTACCCGGACCGCGGCCGCGCCCTGGCGATCGAACCGATGACATGCCCACCGGACGCGCTGAACTCAGGGGTGGGGCTGATCGTGCTGGAGCCGGGGGAGACCTGGACCGGGAGCTGGGGCATCCGGGCGGACGACGGGATCGCCTCGTGACGATCCTCGTGTGCGGCGAGGCGCTGGTCGATCTGGTGCCCGATCGCCGGGGCGGTGGTCCCGCGTTGACGCCGAAGCTGGGCGGCGGCCCGTTCAACGTCGCCGTCGCGCTCGGCCGCCTCGGTGCGGACGTGCAGTTCCTCTCCCGCATCTCCCGCGACCCGTTCGGCCGCGACCTGGTGGCGTGGCTGGAGGCGTCGAAGGTGGGACTCGACCTGCTGCAGCGTGGGCCGGAGCTGACCACGCTCGCCCTGACCGTGCTCGACGCGCACGGCGCCGCCGAGTACTCGTTCTATGCAGACGGCACCGCGGACCGACTCGTCGAGGCGCCCGCGACCATCCCCGAGTCGGTGACCGCGGCGTCGTTCGGCACGCTGTCGCTGCTCTACGAGCCGGGCGCGAGCGTGTACGCGGCGCTGCTCGCGAGGGTGCACGACGCCGGGGTCCTGACGATGCTCGATCCGAACATCCGCCCGGCCGCGATGACGGACGGCGACGGTTACCGCGCCCGGTTCCGTACCTGGCTTCCGTCGATCGACATCCTCAAGGTGTCGGTCGAGGACGCGGGATGGCTGGGGGAGGGGCCGCAGGGCACCACCGTCCGAGACTGGTTGGACGCGGGCGTGACGGCCGTCGTCGTCACGCGCGGCGGGGACGGGCTGTCGGTGGTCACCACGGCCGGCGAGACAGTCGTTCCCGGTGTGTCGGTGCAGGTCGCGGACACCATCGGTGCGGGCGACACCGTCCACGGGGCGATGCTCCACCACCTGACGGAGCACGGCGTGCGCTCGTCGGCGGACCTTCTGCGACTCGATTCACAGGCCTGGACGGCGGCTCTCACGTTCGCCGCGAAGGCAGCCGCCATCACCGTGTCACGACCGGGGGCGGACCCTCCCTGGGCGGACGAGGTCGGCGACGACTAGTTTTATCGAGACACCACAAGTTCCGTTACACCGAGCTCGAGAGGGACCCTTCGTGCCCGCTGAGAATGCCGACAACGCCGCCACCGCCAAGCTGATCTATCCCGGCGGCGAACACGAGATGACCATTGCGAGAGCGACCGAAGGCAACGACGGTATCGAGCTGGGCAAACTGCTCGCGAACACCGGGTACACGACGCTGGACGGTGGGTTCGTCAACACGGCCTCCACCAAGTCCGCCATCACGTACATCGACGGTGCCGAGGGCATCCTGCGCTACCGCGGATACCCGATCGACCAGCTCGCCGAGAAGTCGTCGTTCCTCGAGGTCAGCTACCTGCTGATCTACGGGGAGCTGCCCACCACCGTCGAGTTGGAGAACTTCACCGACCGCATCCGTCGGCACACCCTGCTGCACGAGGACCTCAAGCGCTTCTTCGACGGCTTCCCGCGCAACGCCCACCCGATGCCCGTCGTCTCGTCCGCGGTCAACGCGCTGTCCGCGTACTACCAGGACTCGCTCGACCCGAACGACCCCGAGCAGGTCGAGCTCTCGACGATCCGTCTGCTGGCCAAGCTGCCGACCATCGCCGCGTACGCGTACAAGAAGTCGGTGGGCCAGCCGTTCCTGTACCCGGACAACTCGAAGAGCTACGTCGAGAACTTCCTGCGCATGACCTTCGGTTTCCCGGCCGAGCCCTACGAGGCCGATCCCGAGATGGTCAAGGCGCTCGACATGCTGCTCATCCTGCACGCCGATCACGAGCAGAACTGCTCGACGTCGACGGTGCGCCTGGTCGGCTCGTCCGACGCCAACCTCTTCACGTCCATCTCCGGCGGCATCAACGCACTGTGGGGTCCGCTGCACGGCGGCGCCAACCAGGCCGTCCTCGAGATGCTCTACCGCATCCAGAGCGAGGGCGGCGACAGCGCGGACTTCCTGAAGCGGGTCAAGAACAAGGAGGACGGTGTCAAGCTCATGGGCTTCGGACACCGTGTCTACAAGAACTACGACCCGCGCGCGGCCATCGTGCGCAAGACGGCGCACTCGATCCTCGAGAAGCTCGGCACCAACGACGAGCTGCTCGACATCGCGATGAAACTCGAAGAGGTCGCCCTGTCCGACGACTACTTCGTCGAGCGCAAGCTGTACCCGAACGTCGACTTCTACACGGGTCTCATCTACCGCGCCATGGGCTTCCCCGAGCGCATGTTCACGGTGCTGTTCGCGCTCGGCCGCCTGCCCGGGTGGATCGCGCACTGGCAGGAGATGCACCAGGACCCGAACGCCAAGATCGGCCGCCCCCGTCAGATCTACACGGGCTACACCGAGCGCGGCTACGAGGGCATCGACGGCCGCTGATCGGCCCGCCCCTCGCGACACCCCCGACGCGGTGCGTCAGAACTTCCGGTTGGCCAACACCGGCAAGTTCTGGCGCACCGCGTCGATCTCGTTCGGGTCGATGTCGAGCGTGAGCAGACCGGGCGCCGCGCCGAGCTGGTCGAGCACGTGGCCGGTGGGGGACACCACCATCGAGTTGCCGACGCCCACGGGTGCCGAGCCGGAGATCTCGATACCCGACTCGGCGGGGTCCGCCTGCCCGCAGGCCGCGAGGAACGTCGTCGAGTCCAGTGCGCGGGCGCGGGCGAGCAGTGTCCACTGATCCACCTTGCCGGGGCCGCGGCCCCACGACGCGGCGACGACGGTGAGCAGGGCGCCGCGGTCCGCGAGGGTCTGGAAGAGGCCGGGGAAGCGAATGTCGTAGCACGTCGCGAAGCCGACACCCACGCCGTCGATGTCGACGACCACCGGCTCGGTTCCCGGTGCGACGGTGTCGGACTCGGCGAAACCGAACGCGTCGAACAGGTGGATCTTGTCGTACGACGCCTCGACGCCCCCGCCGGTGATCAGCAGGGTGTTGCGCACCCGCTCGTCACCGCCGACGGCCGGGGTGAACATGCCGGCCGCGACGGTGATGCCCGCGTCGTCGGCGATCTCGCGCACCGCGGTGGCCCAGGGGCCGTCGAGCGGCTCGGCGACGTCGGCGATCGATCCGCCGAATCGGCGCATCGTGGCCTCGGGAAGGACGCACAGCCGGGCGCCCGCGTCCACGGCGTCACGGACGGACGAGCGCACCAGGTCGAGGTTCTCGTTCGGATCGCGGGACGCGGTGATCTGGGCGAGGCTGATTCTCATGCGGTGCTCCTGACGTCGGCGTGCGGGGTGTCGAGGGTCGTGACTGGTATACACACAGTATGCAAGAACAGTCCGGTCGCGAGCGTGCCTATGTCTATCTCCGCGACCGCGTGCTGTCCGAACCGGCGTTCACGGGCACGTTCCTGAACGAGGGTGAGCTGGCGTCGCAGATCGGGGTGTCGCGCACCCCGGTTCGAGAAGCGTTGCTGCTGTTGGTGTCCGAGGGTCTCATCGAGATGGTGCGCGGCAGGGGCGCGTACGTGCCGCCGATGTCCGGGCGCCAGATCGGTGAACTGATGGACCTGCGCGGCGTGCTCGAACGGCACGCCGCGGAGAAGGCGATCGACGCCGGGAACGTACCCATCGCGGCGATGACGGCCACTCTGGAGTCGCAGGAGGCCCTGGCTGCCGGTGCCGCCGAGGATCACGCTCGAACCTTCATCGACCTCGACGGTACGTTCCACCAGGAACTGATCGACTCCGCAGGCAGCGAGTTGCTGTCCCGGACGTACGCCGGGCTGCGGGCGCGGCAGTTGCGTGCCGGGTTGTCCGCGCTGTTCGGCGCTCCCGACCGCAAGCGCCAGGTGTGCACCGAGCATCGCGCGATCGTCGACGCGTTGGCCTCGGGGGATCTGGCCGCGGCGTCCGCGCAGATCGATGCACACCTGGACGTCACCATGCGAATCCTGCTGCGCGGCTAGCTCTCCCGCGCCGAGAGCTGCTCGGCGCCGAGGTTCTGCGCGACGTAGCTCTCCTCCTCCGCGGGATCAGGACCACGGCCGAGTGCGAGGCCGAGGACGGTGAGCACACCCATCGCCATGATGTAGACGAAGACGGGCACCCAGCTGTCGGTGCGGTCGAGCAGGAACGTGAACATGAGCGGAGCGATCGCGCCGCCGAAGACGCCGGCGATCGTGTACGCCAGCGAGGCACCGGTGGAGCGCAGGCGCAGCGAGAACTGCTCCGTCACGAACGCGGCCTGCGGCCCGTACATGAACGAGTGGAACGTCAGTCCGACGACGACGCCCAGGACGAGCATGCCGAACGAGCTGCCGCCGATGAGGAGGAAGAAGACGGCCACCCACGCGACGCCGCCCACGGCCGCGACGGCGTAGAGCAGTCGCCGGTTCACGATGTCGGACAGTGCGCCCGCCAGCGGGATGGTGGCCAGCTGGAACGCCGAGCCGATGAGGATGGCCGTGAGCACCTCGCTGCGCACGAAGCCGAGCTTCTGCACGCCGTAGGTGATGGAGAAGACGGTGAAGAGGGCGTAGATGACGTCGGGCGCAATGCGCGAGAGGATCGCGGCGATCAGGGGGCGGCGCTGCTCGCGGAACACCTCGGTGATCGGTGCCGCGGGTCGGTCGCCGCTCTCCTGCAGCGCCTTGAACACCGGGGTGTCCTCGAGCTTCAGGCGGATCCACAGTCCGAAGCCGACCAGAACGGCCGACAGCAGGAATGCCACGCGCCAGCCCCACGACTCGAACTGCTCCTCGGTGAGGGCGAAGGTCAGGGCCGCGAGAGCGCCGTTGGCCATCAGGTTGCCGGCGGGCGGGCCGATCTGCGCCGCGGACGACCAGAATCCACGCTTGCGCGGATTGCCGTACTCACTCGAGAGCAGGACGGCACCGCCCCACTCGCCGCCGACGGCGACGCCCTGCGCGAACCGCAACGCCACCAGGATGATCGGCGCCGCGACGCCGATGGTCGCGTAGCCCGGCAGCAGTCCGATGAGGAACGTCGTGACGCCGATGAGCAACAACGTGATGACGAGCAGCTGTTTGCGTCCGATGACGTCGCCGAGGCGGCCGAAGACGAATCCGCCGATGGGTCGCGCGACGTACCCCACGGCGTAGGTCGAGAACGCGAGCAGCGTTCCCGTCAACGGGTCGCTCTCCGGGAAGAAGATGATGGGGAAGATCAGTGCGGCCGACGCGGAGTAGACGGCGAAGTCGTACCACTCCAGTGCCGTACCGGTCAGGCTGGCAGCGAAAGCCTTGGTCAGCGCAGTCCGGTCGGGACGCACCGCCCCTCGGCCGTCGGGTGTCGTGCCGTCCATGGGATGTCCTTTCGGGTGTCGTGGTTCATATACTTGCTGTATACAAGACGTATGCGCAACCCCTCGAGCGCTTCCGAAACAGAGAAGTAACAGGAGAAATGATGACGACACTGACCTTCGAACTTCCCGACGGTTCCACCGAGTCGGTCACCGTGACCACACTCCTGAACGCCGGGTACGCGGGCCGTGACCAGGCCGAGGTCGCGTCCCACATCGCCGAACTGGCCGAGCTCGGCGTTTCCGCACCGACCACCATTCCGGCGATGTACCCCATCTCGCCCTACCTGGCACAGCAGACCTCCGAGGTGCACGTCCAGCACGGACACACCTCGGGCGAGGCGGAGTGGGCACTGGTGATCACGGGTCCCACCCGCGACGACGTGCTGCTGACCGTCGCGTGCGACCACACCGATCGCGATCTCGAGGTGCACAGCGTCGCGTGGAGCAAGAACGCCTCACCCGACGTGCTCGGCACCGGGGCCTGGCGGCTCGCGGAGGTGGCCGACCGCCTCGACGACATCACGCTGCGCGCCCGGGTCGGAGACGACGAGACCTTGATCCAGGACGGCACTCTGGGCGATCTGCTCTCGCCCGATCACTGGCTCGACGTCCTCACCGAGCGGGGGCTCTTCCGGGCGGGCACGGTGCTGATGTCCGGCACGGTGTCGATGGTTCCGGGGGTGGACCAGTTCGCGAGCGCGTGGAAGGTCGAGCTGCGCGACCCGGCGACCGATCGGACTCTGACCTGCGCTTACCGCACCGTCGCCATGCCGTCCCCGATAGGCTGAGCGCAGTCACGTTACAGTCGATCGGTACAGGACATCGTCGTTCGGTATCAGTCGACTACAGGAGTTCATCGTGACCAAGCCCGAGATCGAGTTCCAGGCCGGCCCCCCTCCTACCGACCTCGTGGTCCAGGACATCACGGTCGGTGACGGCGCGGAAGCCGTTCCCGGCGGCACCGTCGAAGTCCACTACGTGGGCGTCGAGTTCGAGAGCGGCGAGGAGTTCGACTCGTCCTGGAACCGCGGCGAGTCCATCACCTTCCCGCTGCGCGGCCTCATCCAGGGCTGGCAGGACGGCATTCCCGGCATGAAGGTCGGCGGACGCCGTCAGCTCACCATCCCGCCGGAGCTCGCCTACGGCCCCGCAGGCGCCGGACATCGGCTGTCCGGCAAGACCCTCGTCTTCGTCATCGATCTGCTGAACGCCTGATCTCTGCTCCGCAGATTCGACGGGCTCACGCCACGTCGAGCACCAACCTCGCACCGCCCAGCGGGCTCGCCTCCAGATGCACAGTTCCACCGTGCAGGTGAGCCTGCTGGGCGACCAGTGCGAGCCCGAGTCCGGATCCGCCCGCCGCGGCTCGTGATCCGCGCTCGAAGCGTCCGAAGACACGTTCCCGCTCCTCCTCCGGGACGCCGGACCCGTTGTCGTCCACGCTGATTCGCGCGCCCTCCGTCGTGCGCGCCACGCTGATCACCACGGTCGTCGCGCCGCCGTGACGCACGGCATTGAGCACGGCGTTGTCGAGCGCCAACCGTAGTCCCGTGGGATGACCCAGGGCGGACACCGGCCCGTCGGCCTCCACCCGCACCCGCGTCTCCGGCAACGTCCGCGCGGCGTCCCGTGCGACGAGGTCGGCGATCTCCACGACGTCCACGCTCACCCGGTCCGCGTCGGTGGTCAGCTCTCCGGTGGCCAGCCGTTCCAGCGCGGCGAGAGTCGATTCCACCCGGCCCTGCGTGCGCTGCAGGTCGTCGAGGATCTCCTGCCGCTGCTCGGCCGAGAGATCGAGCGTGCGCAGCACCTCGATGTCGGTACGCATGGCGGTCAGCGGCGTCCGCAGCTCGTGCGCCGACACGGCGGCGAAGTCGCGGGCCGTCTCGAGGGCGCTCTCGGTGCGCGCCTGGGCGTCCGACACTCGCTGCAGCATGTCGCCGACGGCGGCCGCGAGGGCGTCCGCCTCCCGCACACCCGTCGACTTGCGGGGTGGTGTCGGCGGGTCCTTCGCGACGTCGTGCGTGAGCCTCATCAACGGGCGAACTGCCCGTCCGCCGAGGATCCAGCCGAGTGCCGTCGACGCGCCGACCGCCAGAGCGCCGGCCTGCAGCACCTGCCGCTGCTGGTCGTCGGTGATGTCCTGCGCCTCCGACAACGGCACCGCGATGGACACGGTGACGTCCGTCCGGTCCGGCACCGCGGCGGTGTAGACGCGGAACGGGGTGCCGTCGACGTCGGCGGTCGCCGAACCGAGCGGCATCGCGGGGAGCTGCGGCTGAGTACTGGCCCGCACCTGATCGGTCTGCCTGATCGTGATGGCGAAGGCCTCGGACCTGCTCAGGCTCCCGAGGAACATCTCGAACGTCTGCGCACGCGGCACCACCACCTCCGACGCGGTCTCGAGCCGACGGTCGAGCTGCAGGATGTTGTTGCGGGAGATGGCCGCTGCGACGTACCAACCGACGAGCGAGACGATGATGAGGGCGCCCAGGGCGGTGGCGGCGGCCACGCGGGCGCGCAGCGAGAAGACCCGGGAGGGCCGGAGAGTTTTCATGCGCCGGGAAGGCCGGAGGAGCTTCATGAAGCCGTGCGCAGGACGAAGCCGACGCCGCGGACGGTGTGCAGGATCCGTGGCACCCCACCGCTCTCCATCTTCCGGCGCAGGTACCCGACGAAGACGTCGACGACGTTGGTGTCGGCCACGAAGTCGTACCCCCACACCAGTTCCAGGAGCCGCTCCCGGCTGAGCACCACTCCGGCGTTGTGCGCGAGGACGGCGAGGAGTTCGAACTCGCGCTTGGTGAGGTCGAGGGGCCGCCCGTCGATGGTGGCGCGGTGGCCCGGCTCGTCGAGGCTCAGCGGCCCGACCACCACGGCGGCAGTGGCCGGGACGCTGGAGCCGATCGTGCCGCGGCGGCGCAGCATCGCGTTGATGCGTGCCACGAGTTCGGCGAGGACGAACGGCTTGGTCAGGTAGTCGTCGGCGCCGGACTCGAGGCCCGCGATGCGGTCGTCGACGGAACTGCGCGCGCTCAGGACGCACACCGGGACGTCGTTGCCGCGGGCGCGCAATGCGGTGACCACGCCGTTGCCGTCGAGGACGGGCATGTTCATGTCCAGCACCACGACGTCCGGATCCTGCGCACCGACGAGGTCGAGAGCGGCGGCGCCGTCGCGAGCGGTGAGCACGGTGAACCCGGACAGCCGCAGTCCGCGCTCGATCGAGGCCAGCACGTCGACGTCGTCGTCCACCACGAGGACGGTGGGCTGGTCCGGAGCGGTCATCCGTCGATTGTGCCGGAACGCCCGTGGTGTGCGGATGCGCCCCGCGCCGCGGGAGTCGACCTGTGTGCAGTGATCCGCGCTCACCGCGGATCACTGCACACAACCGGCCGGGCCGGGAACGATCGCGGTGGTCACGTCTGCGCAATCTTCCCGGAACAGAGCGTCTCTATCGTCTCTCGAAGCCGTCGGTGCATCCAGCGCGGTCGGGGTCGAGCATGCAAGGGGTATCACGATGAGCGCGAACACGGTCCGTCTCCAGGCTCTGCGAGCGGTCGAGGCGTACCAGCCTCCCGCCGTCAGCTACACCGACACGGAGACTCCGGGTCAGGTCTTCGGCGAGAACGTGTTCAACCGCGTGGTGATGCAGAAGCGCCTGCCGAAGTCGGTCTACAAGTCGGTGATGAAGACGATCGAGCACGGTGCGCCGCTCGATCCGATGGTGGCCGACGCGGTGGCGTCCGCGATGAAGGACTGGGCCATCGAGAAGGGGGCGACGCACTACGCGCACGTGTTCTACCCGCTGACGGGTCTGACAGCGGAGAAGCATGACAGTTTCCTCGAGCCGGTGTCGGACGGTTCCGCGTTGGCGGAGTTCGCCGGCAAGACGCTGATCCAGGGCGAACCCGACGCGTCGAGTTTCCCGAACGGCGGTCTGCGCAACACCTTCGAGGCGCGTGGTTACACGGGGTGGGACGTCACCAGCCCGGCGTACGTCCTCGAGAATCCGAACGGCAACACGCTGTGCATCCCGACGGTGTTCGTGTCGATGACCGGTGAGGCACTGGACCACAAGACGGGTCTGCTGCGCTCCCAGCAGGCGATGGGCCGGCACGCCGAGCGCATCCTGACGCTCTTCGGACACGAGGATCCCGAGCACGTCGTGTCCTTCTGCGGACCGGAGCAGGAGTACTTCCTCGTCGACCGGCACTTCTTCCTGGCGCGTCCGGATCTGCTCAACGCGGGGCGCACCCTGTTCGGTGCGAAGCCGCCCAAGGGCCAGGAGTTCGACGACCACTATTTCGGCGCGATTCCCGAACGCGTCCTGGGCTTCATGATGGACACCGAGCGCGAACTGTTCAAGCTCGGCATCCCGGCCAAGACCCGGCACAACGAGGTGGCGCCCGGACAGTTCGAGATCGCGCCGATGTTCGAGCGCGGCAACATCGCCGCGGATCACCAGCAATTGCTCATGACGACGTTCAAGACCATCGCCAAGAAGCACGGCATGGAGATCCTGTTCCACGAGAAGCCGTTCGAGGGCGTCAACGGGTCGGGTAAGCACGTCAACTTCTCGTTGGGCAACTCCGAGCTCGGCAGCCTCCTGGTCCCGGGGGACACCCCGCACGACAACGCACAGTTCCTCGTCTTCTGTGCCGCGGTGATCCGCGCGGTGCACAAGTACGCCGGGCTGCTGCGCGCATCGGTGGCGTCGGCCACGAACGATCACCGACTCGGCGCGAACGAGGCTCCGCCGGCCATCATCTCGATCTTCCTGGGTGACCAGCTCGCCGACGTCTTCGACCAGATCGCCAAGGGCGCGGCGACGTCCTCGAAGGGCAAGGGCACCATGATGATCGGGGCGGACACGCTACCCGTGCTGCCCACCGATCCGGGCGACCGCAACCGTACGAGCCCGTTCGCGTTCACCGGCAACCGATTCGAGTTCCGCGCTCCGGGGTCGATGCAGACGGTGAACGAGCCGATGGTCGTCATCAACACGATCATGGCCGAGTCGCTCGACCACATGGCCACCGAGCTCGAGACGGCCGTCGCGGACGGGGTCGACTTCGACACCGCGGTTCAGAACCTGTTGACGCAGATCATCACCGACCACGGCGCTGTCGTCTTCAACGGTGACGGGTACTCGGAGAACTGGCCCATCGAGGCGGAGGCGCGGGGTCTCGCCAACCTGCGCACGACGCTGGACGCATTGCCGGAGCTCATCACCGACGAGGCACTGGCCCTCTTCTCGAAGTACGACGTGTTCAACTCGCGAGAGATGCACAGCCGCTACGAGATCGGGCTCGAGCAGTACGCACTCACCATCGGTGTGGAGGCTCGGTTGACGCTCGAGATGGGCACCACCATCGTGCTGCCGGCGGCAGTGCGGTACCAGACGGAGGTCGCCCAGAACCTGGCCGCGCTGCAGGCGGTGGGCGTGGAGATCGACAGGGCACCGCTGGACACCGTGTCCGTGCCGCTCGCGGCTCTGCGGGCCGGGCTGGCGACGCTGAAGGGCGCGCTGGACGCCGACACCGGGCACGACGCGCTCGGCGAGGCCACCCACGCCAGGGACGCACTCCTTCCGGCCATGGCGGAGGTGCGGGCGGCGGCCGATCAGCTCGAGGACATCGTCGCCGACGACCTGTGGCCGCTGCCGACCTACCAGGAGATGTTGTTCGTCCTGTGATGCACGCGGCGCGCTGGTGACATTCACTCGAGGCGTGCCGAATGTCCGTTTTCCGTGCGGCACCACCTCCGGCGGGCGGTAGCTTCCCCGTCGGGGGTGATGCGGCATGGGGTCGTCGGGATCAGGATCGTCAGGGTGGAATGCAGGGTCGTTGTTCGCGCTACCGGTGCGGGTCGGGTTGGTCCTGACCGCGGTGGCGGCGACGGTGGTGGTCAGCGCCGTCACGGCGGTCGCAGCGCCCGCCGACCCGGCCGTCGGCTCCACCTACGCGTGCAGCGGCGACGTCGCGGGTGCGGCGGAGGACCCTGTGGTGTTGGTGCACGGCACCTGGACGAACAGTGTCGAGGACTTCGGCGCGGTGCTCGAACCGTGGCTCACGCAGACCGGTCGACCGTTCTGCACGGTGGAACTGCCTCGGCGCGCGACGGTCGACGTGCAGATCAGCACCCGCTTCGTCGTGGACGCCGTGCTGCGCACCGCGAGCACCCGCGGTGGCCCGGTCGATCTGGTCGGCCACAGCCAGGGCGGAACTCTCGCCGCGTGGGCGGTGAAGTCCGATCCCGAGGTCGCCGCGGTGGTGGACGACGTGGTCGGGCTCGCTCCGGTGGGTGCTCCGCAGGACACCGATGCGGTGTGCGCGGCGCTGGGCGGCTGTGCGGCCCCCGTCTGGCAGTTCTCCGAGGGGTCCGACTTCATGGCCGCACTGACGTCGACGCCGTTCCCGGCGGGTACGTCGGCCACCACGATCTCGACGGCATTCGACGAGCTGGTGCGACCGGCCCCGGCCGCCGGCGCGTTGGCCGGGGCGTCGAACCTGGTGATCCAGGACGTCTGCCCCCTGAAGTACGTCTCCCACGTCCTGCTTCCGTCGGACGCCACGGCGATCGCGATGCTGGCCGACGCGTTGGACAACGACGGCCCGGCCGTCGAGTCGAGGGTGGGCACGCAGAGTTGTCTCCAGCTCACCCCGCCCGGAACCGATCCGCTGGGCCCGCTGCGTACCGCGCCCACCGCCATCGCCGGCCTGGTGGACGCGCAGATCCAGACGCAGGTGCTTCCGGCCGAGCCGGCCTACACCGGACCCTGACGTTCGGCCGGGGCGCGGAACGGGTACGAACGTCTGTCATGAGCTCTTCTGCACCCTCCGTCCTGTGGTTCCGCCGCGACCTGCGCCTCGGTGACCACCCGGCTCTGGCCCACGCCGCGGAGGACGGCCGGGACGTGCTGGCGCTGTTCGTGCTCGACGATCACCTCCTCGGCCCGTCGGGTGCCGCGCGCCGCGACGTGCTGTTCCGGTCGTTGACAGCGCTGGACGACCAGCTCGGCGGCCGCCTGATGGTGGTGAAGGGCGATCCGGTGGCCGCGGTTCCGGCCGTGGCGAAGGCCGTGGGAGCGGACGCCGTGCACGTGAGCGAGGACTACGGTCCGTACGGTCGACGCCGCGACGACGCCGTCGCCGAGAAGGTCGACCTGGTGCGGACGGGGTCGCCGTACGCGGTGTCGCCCGGACGCATCGTCAAGGACGACGGCGAGGGTTTCAAGGTCTTCACGCCGTTCTACCGCCGCTGGCAGGACCACGGCTGGCGCGGCCCCGCCGACACCTCCGCGTCGTCGGCGTCGTGGATCGATCCGGACGACGTGTCGGGTGGCCGCAAGCGAGTGACCATTCCGACGGAGAAGACCCGTGCGGACGTCGAGGCCGGCGAGAAGGCGGCGCTGTCCTCGTGGGCGGACTTCCGCGACGACCGTGCGACCGGGTACGACGACGAGCGCAACCGTCCTGACAAGGACAGCACCAGCCGGATGTCGGTGCACCTGAAGTACGGGACCATCCACCCGCGCACCATGCTGGCCGATCTGGCCTCACTGAAGAGCGACGGCTCGGAGGCGTACCGACGCGAGTTGTGCTTCCGAGACTTCTACGCCGACATACTCTTTCGCCGACCGGACAGCGCTCGGGAGAACTACGACAAGAGGTTCGACAAGATCGAGCTCGACTCCGGGCCGCACGCGGACGAGCTCTTCCAGGCGTGGTGCGACGGCACGACGGGCTTCCCCATCGTCGACGCGGGCATGCGCCAACTGGTCTCGGAGAACTGGATGCACAACAGGGTGCGGATGATCGTCGCATCCTTCCTGGTGAAGGACCTGCACCTGCCGTGGTGGCGGGGTGCACGCTTCTTCCTGCAGCACCTGATGGACGGCGACATCGCCAGCAACCAGCACGGGTGGCAGTGGACCGCGGGCACGGGAACCGATGCGTCGCCGTACTTCCGGGTGTTCAACCCCACGACGCAGGGCGAGAAGTTCGACCCGAACGGCGACTACGTGCGTCGCTGGGTTCCCGAGCTCCGCGGTGTCGAGGGTAAAGCCGTGCACGCTCTGAAGAACGGACGGCCGGAGGACTACCCCGAGCCGATCGTCGACCACAAACACGAGCGGGAGGAAGCGCTCCGACGCTTCGGCGCGCTCAAGTCCTGACTGTGCGGTCCTTCAGGGCCTGAAGAGGGCCGCCAGGGCGTCGAGCACGGACGCGTCCTCGATGGTCGACGGCACCACCACCTCGTCGCCGTCGACCATCTGGCGCATCGTCTTGCGCAGGATCTTGCCCGAACGGGTCTTGGGCAACGCCTGTACGACGGTCACGTCACGGAACGTGGCAACGGCGCCGATGTCCTCGCGAACGGCGGCGGCGAGTTCGGAGCGGAGGGTGACGTCGTCGATGTCCACGCCGGTCTTGAGCACGACGTAGGCGCTGGGGCGTTGACCCTTCGTCTCGTCGTGGATGCCGATCACGGCGCACTCGGCGACGGCCGGATGGGCGCCGACGACGGCTTCGATACTGCCCGTGGACAATCGGTGCCCCGCGACGTTGATGACGTCGTCGGTGCGCCCCAGGACGTAGACGTAGCCGTCCTCGTCGACGTAGCCCGAATCACCGGTGAGGTAGTACCCGTCGAACGCGGCGAGATACGACGACAGGAACCGGTCGTCGTCCTGCCAGAGTCCGGCGAGTGTGCCGGGCGGCAGGGGAAGTTCGAGCACGATGTTGCCCTCGGTGCCGGCGGGTACCTCGGCCCCCGAGCCGTCGACGATGCCGACGTGGAACCCGGGCACCGGCACCGTCGGTGAGCCCGACTTCAGCGGCATCGGTTCCAGCCCGCGGAGATTCGCGCAGATCGCCCACCCCGTCTCGGTCTGCCACCAGTGATCGACCACCGGTCGGTCCAGGATGCGGGACGCCCACGCGAAGGTGTCCGGATCCAGGCGCTCGCCGGCGACGAACAGGGTTTCCAGGGACGACACGTCGTGATCGCGCAGCAGCGCGGCCTCCGGATCGACCTTGCGTACGGCGCGCAGTGCCGTGGGCGCCGTGAACAGCGCACGCACCCCGTAGTCCTCGATCACTCGCCAGAACGCGCCCGCGTCGGGGGTGCCGACGGGCTTGCCCTCGTACAGCACCGTCGTCGCTCCGGCCAGCAACGGGCCGTAGACGATGTAGCTGTGGCCGACCACCCAGCCCACGTCAGAGGCGGTCCACATGACCTGGCCGGGTCCGACGTCGTAGATGTTGGTCATCGACCAGCGCAGCGCGACGGCGTGTCCGCCGTTGTCCCGGACGACGCCCTTCGGCTTCCCGGTGGTGCCCGAGGTGTAGAGGATGTAGAGCGGATCGGTCGCCGCGACCGACACGGGATCCGCGGGGGTCGCGGCGTCGAGTTCCCGATGGAAGTCCAGCCAGTCGCCCGGCGCCTCGATGTCGATCTCCGGTCGGCGCGTGAGGAAGACCGCACGCGGGGACGACGTCGACATGGCGAGGGCCGCGGCGACGGGTGTCACGTAGTCGACGGTGCGTCCGGGTTCGAGACCACCAGTGGCGGTCACGATCGCGACGGGATCCGCGTCGTCGATGCGCGCGGCCAGTTCCTTCGCGGCGAACCCGCCGAACACCACCGAGTGGACCGCACCGAGGCGCGCACAGGCGAGCATCGCGACGACGGCCTCCGGAATCATCGGCATGTAGAGCACGACGCGATCACCCGCACCGACGCCGCGAGCGGCGAGCGCCCCCGCGAAGCGGGACACCCGGTCGAGGAGTTCGGAGTAGGTGAACGACACGCGAGCGCCCGTCATGGCGGAATCGTGGATCAGCGCGGTCCGATCGCCGGCACCGGCCGCGACGTGGCGGTCGAGCGCGTTGACGCACGTGTTCAGTCGACCGTCCGGGAACCAGCGGTGGAAGGGTGCGTTCGACGAGTCCAGGGCGATGGTCGGCGCGACGTCCCAGTCGATCGCCCGCGCCGCCTCGAGCCAGAAGGCGTCGGGGTCGGCGGCAGCGGCGTCGTAGGCCTGGCGGTAGGCGCCCGATTCGGTCATGAGCCGACTGTAATCTCGGCCGCACTTCCGTAAGGTCGAGACATGACCCTGATTGCCGAGGATCTGCTGCTTCTTCTGCTGGACGACGGAACGGGCAAGCCCGTCGTCGACAGCACCAAGCTGCCGCGGGTGCTCGCCGGCGCGGTGATTCTCGAGCTCGCGATGGACGGCACCGTGTCGGTGGCCGGCGACAACGAGACGACGAAGAAGGGCCGGCTCGCGGTGTCCGGCGCTCGAACGGTGTCGGATCCGATACTCGAGCGGGCCGTGGAGGCGATCGAGACGGCCAAACGTCCGATGACGCCGAAGTCGGCCGTCGAGAAGTTGCACAAGGACATTCGCGAGCAGGTGGTCGCCCGCGTCGTCGAGCGGGGTTTCGTCGGCGAGGAGAAGGGCAAGGTCCTGGGGCTGTTCCCCACCACCACGTGGCCGACGCTCGATTCGTCGCACGAGGACCGGGTCCGCGAGACGCTGCACTCCGTCCTGATCGACGGTCTCGATCCGGATGCGCGGACGTCCGCGGTGGTGGCGTTGCTGTCGGCGATCGACGCGACGCACAAGGTCTTTCCCGATGCGGACAAGCGCGCGGTGAAGAACCGTGCCAAGGACATCGCGCAGGGGGAGTGGGCGAGCGATGCCGTGCGCAAGGCGGTGCAGGACGTCTACACCGCGGTCACCGTGGCGGTGATGGTTCCCGTCATGGCCGGTACGTCGGGGAGCTGATCCCGACCGCTTCCTGGACCGGGGTCTCCCGGGTGACGCGGTGCCGTCCGCAGTGGCACCGGTGATAGACGACGGTGCCCTCGCTGGTGCGGTGGCGGGACTCGACCGTCCATCGATGCAGACATTCCACGGTGCTCATGACGACGAGTCTGCTGTAATGGTCATGTGCACCTCAACCCTTACGGAGAATATGCGGTCCGGCTGGCCGTCGACATCGTGAACTCGCCCCCGACCGATGCGGTGGAGTTCGAGAGCCGGTGCCTCGAGGCGGGCATGTCCGACGACACGGTGGCCATGCACACCGATCTGGCCCGCGCGGAGGTGTTCTTCGAGGAGTGGCTCGGCGTGGTCGACGCGCCGACGCACGAGCAACGGGCGCTCGCACTGAACGCGTTGCTCGCGCAGACCTCGGCATACCCGAGGTTGACGAACCACGCCGACGACGGCTGGCACCTGCACTACCGGGATCCGGATCTGCCGCTCGCGGACGTCGTACGCGCGCTGGTGAGCGTCGGTACCGCGCTGCATCTGGTGGGCCGCGGCATGCACCGTCTCGGTCGGTGTTCGGCGGACGACTGCGACCGTGTCTACGCCGACTTCTCCCGTACCGGTCGCCAACGGTACTGCGGCACGGCCTGTTCCAACCGCGACGCGGTCCGGCGGCACCGCGCGAAGGCTACTGCCCCAGCGTCCTGAACCGACGCAGTCGCTCGGACTGTCGGACGCCCGGGTCGAGGGCGGTGACGGTGTCGAGTTCGCGAGCGATCGCGGTCCCGAGGCGACCCATGAACCGGTGCGGTTCGTCGGCGGCATCCGGGTCCTCGGGCACGATGGTGTCGACGATCCGGGCCGACCGGAGGTCGACGGGCCGGATGCCCTGCGCCTCGGCCATCGCGGGCGCGTGTGCGGTGTCGCGGTGCACGATGGCACTCGCCCCTTCCGGCGGGAGCGGCGCCAGCCAGGCGTGCTGCGCGGCCACGACGCGGTCGGCGGGAAGCAGTGCGAGCGCGCCGCCGCCGGTGCCCTGCCCCAGCAGGACCGACACGGTGGGAGTGCGGAGGGTGATCAGCGTCGAGATGCAGCGCGCGATTCCGGGAGCCAACCCGTGCTCCTCGGCCTCACGTGAGAGCGATGCGCCGAGCGTGTCGATCACCAGGACCAGCGGCAGGCCCAGCTGCTCCGCGAGACGCATGCCGCGCAACGCTTCTCGAAGCGCACCGGGCCCCATGGTGTTCTCCGGCGTCTGCCCGGTGCGATCCTGCCCGAACAGGACGCACGATCGTCCGCGGAACCGGGTGAGGGACAGGGTGACGGTGGAGTCGAAGTCGCCGCGCCCCGTGCCGCTCAGCGGGATGTGATGAGAGACGTTCGTTGCCAACAGCTCTCGCACACCGGGTCGGTCGTCGCGCCGACTGAGGAGAACCGAGTGCCACGCCGACACGGAGGTGTCCGCACCCTCGTCGGACGGTTGCGCGTTCTCGGGGGTCGCCTCCGGTTCGTCCTGCAGAACCACCAGGGCCCGTTCGAGGACGCCGCGGACATCGGCGGGAGGGACGACCGCGTCGATCACGCCGCAGCGGAACAGGTTCTCGGCCGTCTGCACGCCCTCGGGGAAGTCCTGGCCGTAGAGGGCCTGGTAGACCCGCGGTCCGAGGAACCCGATGAGGGCACCGGGTTCGGCGAACGTGACGTGGCCGAGCGATCCCCACGACGCGAACACGCCGCCCGTCGTGGGGTGCCGGAGATGGACGAGGTAGGGCAGGCCGACGTCCTTGTGCAGGGTCACCGCCGCGGCGATCTTCACCATCTGTACGAACGCCGCGGTGCCCTCCTGCATGCGCGTGCCGCCGGAAGTGGGGGACGCGATCAGCGGAAGCCCCTCCGCCGTGGCCCGTTCCACGGCCAGGGTGATGCGCTCCGCCGCGGCCACACCGATGGATCCGGCGAGGAACGCGAACTCGCACACCACCACGGCGACGTGCCGCCCGCCGACGGTGCCCGCACCCGTCAGGACCGCCTCGTCCACTCCGCTCCGGGTTCGTGCGCGCTCGAGGTCGGCGAGGTACTGCTCGTCCGCCGCGACGACGAGCGGTGCCCGATCCCACGAGAGGAAAGTCCCGGGATCGAGCACCGCGTCGAGGAACTGCTGCGCCGAGGTCGTCATGCGCTCAGTATGGCGTGCGATCAGGCGCGCCCGAGCGCCTCCTTCCAGGACACCGTGCGGCCGATGCGCAGGATGGAGCGCTGGTAGATCTTGGCCGCGACGACGGCGAGAACCAGGGTGGCGACGATCATCAGCACGATGGTGCCCACGATCTGGATCGGGTCCGCGACGCCCGCCGCGATGCGCAGCGGCATGAGGATGGCGGAGAACGGGGGAATCCACGACAGGACGGTCGGCAGTGTCGCTCCCGGGTCGTCGATGGACGAGAACGCCGCGAAGAACATCGCCAGGATCACGATCAGCAGCGGCATGGTCGTCGAGTTGACGTCCTCCTGGCGCGACACCATGGAGCCGCCGGCGGCGTAGAGCACCGCGAAGAACGCGAAGCCCAGCACGAACCAGCCGATGGTGGAGACGAAGACGCTGACGGCGGTACCGGTGACCGTGAGCGTGCCGGTGGCCGTGCCCGCGATGAGGCCGGCGGCGCCGTACGCGGTGAGCTGCACCAGTCCGACCACACCGATGCCGATCACCTTGCCCCACAGCAGCTGCAGCGGGCGCACGGTGGAGAGCAGCAGTTCGACGACCCGGGACGACTTCTCCTCCACGACACCCATCGCGACGTACATGCCGAAAGTGATGATCTGGGCGTACAGCAGGATGACGGCGATGAAACTCAGCGCGAGTCGTTGACCCTGTGCGGGATCGGGCGGATCGACGGCCTCGACCGTGACCGTGGCGGCGCTCGTCGCCGAGGTGACGGTGGCGGGATCGACTCCCAGCCCGGTGAGGGCGTCGTTCTGCGCCTGCGCGGCGACCGCGCTGTCGATGACGGCCTTCAGGGTGCCGTCGACGGTGTCCTCGGTGACGGCCGTGTACGCGCCGCCGGTCCCGGGGACGAGCGCCACGTCCACGTCGCCGTCGGTGACCTGCGTGCGAGCCTCGTCCGCCGAGCCGATCTCGCGGACCTCGACGGGAGCGCCGAGTTGATCGCCCACCGCGGTGAGGGTCTGGGACAGGCTTTGGTCACCGACCAGCCCGAGGGGCGTCCGGTCCTCGGAGTCGCTGCCGCCGGAGAAGATCGAGAACGCGACGATGCCGCCGACGATGAACAGCAGCACGATGGCGTTGGAGATCAGGAAGCTCTTCTTCCGCACCTGGACGTCGAACTCGCGCCGGGCGACGAGCGCGATGGCTCGTCCCGCCGAGAGCGGTGATCGGGTGGTCGGCTTCTCGCTCATGCCACTACCTCTCGGTACAGGTCGGTCAGGGACGGTGTGCTGCGGGCGAACTCGTGCACGGGTCCGGTGGCGAGCGCTGCGGCGAGCACCGCCTGGTCGTCCGCCTCGGGCGCCAACGACAGGCTGGTGCGCCCGTCGGAGTGCGACACGGTGGTGACCCCGGTCAGCGCGTCGGCCCAGCCGGCGGGAGCGGCCGGGGCGTGCACCTCGAGGGTGGTGCCGGACTTGCCGCGCAGTTCGTCGACGTTGCCCACGGCCTTCATCCGGCCGGAACCGATGATGCCGACCCGATCGCACAGGCGCTGCACCAGATCGAGCTGGTGGCTCGAGAACAGCACGGGGACACCGGTGCGGGCCTTCTCGAGAAGCACCTCGCTCATGGTGTCGACGGCCACGGGGTCGAGACCCGAGAAGGGTTCGTCCAGCACCAGGACGGCGGGATCGTGAATCAGGGCTGCGGCCAACTGGACTCGCTGCTGGTTTCCCAGTGACAGTGAATCGACCGTGTCGTTCACCCGGCCGTCGATGCCGAGGCGCTCGGTCCAGGTCGCGACCGCGGCGGAGGCGTCGGACGTGGACAGCCCGTGCAGCTCGGCCAGGTACTTCAGCTGCGCCCCCACCTTCATCTTCGGGTACAGCCCACGCTCCTCCGGCATGTACCCGATGGTGCGGCGCACATTCAGGTCGATGGGCTGCCCGTTCAGGCGTGCCTCTCCCGAATCGGCTCCCAGCACGCCGAGGGTGATGCGCATCGTCGTGGTCTTGCCGGCACCGTTGCTGCCGACGAACCCGAACACCTCGCCGGGATTCACGGTGAACCCGACGCCGTCGAGTGCGACGGTCTCGCCGTATCTCTTGTGCAGGTCGTCGATCTCGAGAGTCGAGCCGCTCATGCTGATCCTTTCTCGGGGGAGTGTGGTGTGGGAGTGGGGAATTCGTCCGGTTCGTCGACCGGCGCCGTCCAGGCGAGGATGATGCCGGGAGAGCAGATCCCGACAAGTAGACCACTCAGTATGATGAATCCGCCACCGAGTGCCAGTCGGGGATCGTCGGTGAAGGTGGTCGCCCACACCAGTGCGAGCGCCGGAACCGTCACCGCGCCCTGGGTGATCGCGAACCCGATGGAGCGAGCCGCGTTGCGACGTTCCAGGTCCCACTCGTCGAGCGCATCGGCGGGAGCATCGCTGCGGCGGCCGGTGACGATCTGCAGCGTCGTCCACGACACGCTCATGAGGATCGCGCCGGGAAGCCAGGTGAGCGGCGCCCACTCGGGCCCGACGAGAATGAAGATCGACGATGCCGCGAGCGCGACGAGCGAGGCGACGAGAATCCACACCAGCAGCCGGCGCCGTGACCGGGTGCGCCAGCCGGGGAGGTAGTGCGCGTACCGCGCCTCGTTCTGCAGGTATCGACGGGTGCGGAACGCCTGATAGCGGTCCAGAACGGTGTCACTCATCGTGGTGTCCCTTCCTCGGGCTGGGTGCGTCGGTAGACCTCCGTGGACAGCGGCGCGAACTCGGTACGCGAGAACACCGCCTCGACCGGCAGCCCGAACACGTCGCAGATGCGCATCGCGAGATCGAGGCTCGGGTAGTGGTCGCCGCGTTCGAGTGCGCCGACCGTCTGCGGGTTGACCTCGACGAGTTCCGCGAGCTGGGCGCGGGTCATCCGACGCTCGGCGCGCAGCACACCGATGCGGTTGTGGATGGGGAGCGTGGTCCCGCGTTTGACCGGACTCATATATCGAAGTGTTGTATAAACACAACGATGTGTCAATACCGTAGGCAGCGCTGTTCGGGCGAGCGCGCGCTGAACCACACGATCGTGCGTGATCCTGCCGATCGGCAGGAACTGCGACGATCGGGTGGGGAAATCCTCAGTCCTGCTGCAGAACGCCCTGCGCGACGGTCCACCGGCGCGTGCTGCGCACCGAGTCGAGCATCCGCCGGTCGTGGGTGACCAGGAGCATCGTTCCCTCGTAGGTCTCCAGTGCCGATTCGAGCTGCTCGATGGCGGGGACGTCGAGGTGGTTGGTGGGCTCGTCGAGCACGAGCAGGTTCACCCCTCGGGCCTGCAGCAGCGCGAGTCCCGCTCGGGTGCGCTCGCCGGGGGACAGGGATGCCGACGGCCGCAGGGCGGCCTGTCCGCGGAGACCGAACTTCGCCAGGAGTGTGCGGACGTCGGCGTCCGGCCAGTCCGGAACGGAGGCTGCCAGCGCGTCGGCGACCGAGTCGGGTCCGTCGAAAGCCGAACGGGCCTGGTCCATCTCGCCGATCTCGACTCCGGAGCCGATGCTCACGGATCCACTGGTCGGCGTGATGCGGCCCAGCAACAGGTGCAGCAGGGTGGTCTTGCCCGAGCCGTTGGCGCCGGTGACGACGATTCGGTCCCCGGCGTCGATCTGTGCCGTCACCGGCCCGAGCCGGAACGTCCCCCGCTCCACGACGGCGGAGTTCACGGAGACCACGACGCTGCCGCTGCGGGGCGCCGCCGCGATCTCCATGCGCAGTTCCCACTCCTTGCGCGGCTCCTCGACGACGTCGAGCCGTTCGATGCGTCGCTGGGTCTGGCGCGCCTTCGCGGCTTGCTTCTCCGTCGATTCGGCGCGGACCTTCCGGCTCGCCTTGTCGTTGTCCTTGCTCTTGCGTCGAGCGTTCCGCACGCCGTGCTCGAGCCAGTTCCGTTGCATCCGAGCGCGATCCTCGAGCCCGGACCTGGTGTCGGCGTACTGCTCGAACTCTTCCCGTGCGTGACGACGCGCCACGTCGCGCTCGACGAGGTAGGCCTCGTACCCGCCGTCGTAGACCGCTATCTGCTGCTGCGCCAGGTCCAGCTCGACGATGCCGGTGACGGTGCGCGCCAGGAACTCACGATCGTGACTGACGATCATCACGGCGCACTGGGTACTCGTCACGAAGTTCTCGAGCTGGTCCAGTCCCGCGAGATCCAGATCGTTGGTGGGCTCGTCGAGAAGCAGGACGTCATAGCGCGCCAACAGGATTCCCGCGAGTGATGCGCGGGCCGCCTGCCCACCGGACAGGGCGGACATCTCGGTGTCGAGCGCCGCGTCCAGGCCCAGGCCGGCGAGCACCGACTCGGCTCGCTCGGGCAGATCGGCGCCGCCGAGCGCCAACCACCGCTCCAGTGCCGGTGTGTAGAGATCGTCCGACGCGCTCGCGTCGCCGAGCGTCTCCGCCGCCGCGTTCATCGCGTCCTCGGCCGCGCGCACTCCGGTGCGGCGCTGCAGGAACATCTCGACGGTCTCACCGGGAACGCGGGAGACCTCCTGCGCCAGGTGGCCGACGGTGGCGTCCGACGGGGTGAGCGAGACCGTGCCGTCGTGGTCGACCCCGGTCGCCGTGCCCGCCAGCAGGCCGAGCAGCGTCGACTTGCCGGCGCCGTTCGCGCCGACCAGCCCGACGACGTCGCCGGGTCCGAGGGTGAGGTCGAGACCGTCGAACAGCGTGCGCTCGCCGCGATAGGCGGACAGGTCGTCGACACGGACCACGGCACTCACGTCTCGCCCAGCTCCTGAAGTAGTTCCCGCACGGCCGTGCGTCCCGCACGGTTGGCGCCGATGGTGCTGGCCGACGGACCGTATCCGATCAGATGGACGCTGGGCCGCGCGGCCACTCGAGTGGCCGACGCGCCGGTCATCGTGATGCCGCCGCCCGGCCCGCGCAGTCGGAGTGGCGCGAGGTGATCGAGCGCGCTGCGAAACCCGGTGGCCCACAGGATGACGTCCGCCCGGGTGGCGGTGCCGTCGTCCCACCGCACTCCGTCGGGTGTGACCTCCGCGAACATGGGTCGCCGTACCAGGACGCCGCGATCGCGGGCCTCGCGCAAGCTGGGGGTGAGGATCAGGCCGGTCACCGACACCACCGATCCCGGCGGCAGTCCGCGGCGCACCCGATCCTCGACCTGCGCGACGGCAGCGCGGCCCACCTCGGGTGTGAAGTCCCGCTCGAGGAAGACGGGCTCGCGGCGGGTCACCCACGTCGTGGTGGTCACGCGCGAGATCTCGTCGAGCAACTGCACCGCGGAGATCCCGCCTCCGACGACGACGACGTGCTCGCCGCGGAACTCCTCCGCCGAGGTGTAGTCGCGCGTGTGCAGTTGGCGCCCCGTGAACGTCTCCATGCCGGGGTAGCGCGGGACGAACGGGTGCTCCCAGGTGCCGGTGCAGTTGATCAAGCCCCGTGCGTGGACGTCGCCCTGCTCGGCCTCCACCCGGTACCGCATCGTCGTCTCGTCCCGGTCGCAGACGACCGACACCCGTCCCGGCCGCCGCACGGGCAGCGCGAAGTGCTTCTCGTACGCCGCGTAGTACTCGGGCACCGCCGACGACGCGGGCACGTGCGCGGGGTCGACGTCGGGGGCCAGCGTATCCGCGAACGCCATGCCCGGAAGGTCGTGCACCCCGTTGACGGTCTCGAGGGTCAGGGAGGGCCAGCGGAACTGCCACGCCCCACCGGGAGCCGGCGCACCGTCGAGCACGACGTAGTCGTCCCATGCCCGCAGCCCCGCTCGCTGCAGGAAATAGGCCGCGGACAGACCGGCCTGCCCGGCACCGATCACTGCGACGTCGACGTGTTGCACCCGTCCAGTACACCAGTCAGGGCTCCGCACCCGGTAAATTCGCGTAAGGGGGTCTCACAGAACACTTCGTTCCACGCAGAGAGAAGACACAACGTGACCATTGGTATCACCAGGAACGGCGCGGTTCTCACCGTGGAACTGCAGCGACCGGAGCGCCGCAACGCTCTGAACACGGCTCTGTGCACCGAAGTGCGTGAGGCGGTGGAGGGTGCCGAGGCGGACGGCACCCGCGTCGTCGTGATCACCGGCGAGGGCACGAGCTTCTGCGCGGGCGCCGATCTGTCGGGCGAAGCCATCGCCGACGAGTTCCCCGAGGCGCTGCTGTCGATGAACCGCGCGCTCCAGACGGTGTCGGTCCCGGTCATCGCCGCCGTGAACGGGCCTGCTGTGGGTGCGGGCACGCAGTTGGCCATCGCCGCAGACCTGCGGGTGGTCGACTCGGGCGCCTTCTTCGCCATTCCCTCCACCCGGTTGGCCATCGCCGTGGACAACTGGACCGTCAAGCGGCTGGTGTCGCTGGCCGGCGGCGGTCCCGCCCGGACGGTGCTCCTGGGTGCCGAGCAGTTGTCCGCCGAGCAGGCGCTGGCGTGCGGACTGGCCAACAAACTCGGCGATCTCGACGTCGCGCACGCGTGGGCCGAGGAGATCGCGCAGCTGGCGCCACTGTCGCTGCGTCACCTCAAACTCGTCTTCAACGACGACGGCACACGTGACGAGGCGAACGCCACGCAGCTCGACGCGTTCGCGGCCGCCTGGGCGAGCAACGACGCCGTGGAGGCGCGGATCGCGCGCAAGGAGAAGCGACGCCCGGTCTTCCAGGGCCAGTGACGACATCGGGGTCGCTGACCTGCCGATTCGGACAAAGGCGACACCCCGGCACCACGTAACGCACTCGACACAGAGTGCGTACAGTCCGGCAACACAGCGTTCCTACGGTCATCTCGCATCGCGCCGCCACGGCGTGCGACACGACCGGAGGCACCCGACCATGACCGCTCTCGGAGACGTTCCACCCGACTCCACGCTCACGTCCGACAGTCAGAAGCAGTCGGCGGCACTGAAGGAGACGCTCGAGGACTACACGCTGCGCTTCGCCCCGCGCAGCTACCGCAAGTGGGGGACCGGCGTCGTGGCGACGTCGGCTCTCGGCGGAATCGCCTACCTCGCGGACTTCGCCATCGGCGCCAACATCGGCATCTCCTACGGCACCGGCAACGCGCTGTGGGGAATCCTGGTGTTCGCCGTCGTCATCTTCCTGACGGGTCTGCCGCTCGCCTACTACGCGGCGCGCTACAACATCGACCTCGATCTGATCACGCGCGGAAGCGGATTCGGCTACTACGGGTCGGTGGTCACCAACGTCATCTTCGCGACGTTCACGTTCATCTTCTTCGCGCTCGAAGGGTCGATCATGGCCCAGGGCCTCGAACTGGGGCTGAACATCCCGCTGCCCATCGGGTACGCGGTGTCCACCCTGATGGTCATCCCGTTGGTCATCTACGGCATGAAGGCGCTCGCCACACTGCAGGTGTGGACGACCCCGCTGTGGCTGATCCTCATGGTGCTGCCGTTCGTCTATCTCGTGGTGAGCAACCCCGACTCCATCGGTCAGTTCATGGCCTACGGGGGTGCCGACGGTGCCGCCGGCACCGGTGTGAACCTCGGATCCGTCATGCTGGCCGCGGGTGTCTGCCTCTCGTTGATCGCTCAGATCGCGGAGCAGATCGACTACCTGCGCTTCATGCCGCCCAAGACGCCGGAGAACTCGCGTCGCTGGTGGACGGCCGTCCTGCTCGCGGGGCCGGGCTGGGTCATCTTCGGTGCGCTCAAGCAGATCGTCGGACTCTTCCTCGCCGTGTACCTCATCGCGAACGTGGTCGACGGATCGTCGATCGCCAACGAGCCGGTGCACCAGTTCCTCGAGATCTACGAGAACTTCATGCCGGGCTGGCTCGCCATGACCCTCGCCGTGGTGCTCGTGGTCATCTCGCAGATCAAGATCAACGTGACCAACGCGTACTCGGGCTCCCTGGCGTGGACCAACTCGTACACCCGCGTCACCAAGTCCTACCCCGGACGACTGGTCTTCGTGCTGTTCAACCTCGCGATCGCGTTGATCCTGATGGAAGCCAACATGTTCGACTTCCTCAACAACATCCTCGGGTTCTACGCGAACTGCGGTATCGCCTGGATCGCGGTGGTCGCCTCCGACATCGTGTTCAACAAGTACCTGCTGAAGCTGTCCCCGAAGGTGCCGGAGTTCCGCAGGGGGATGCTCTACGCGGTGAACCCCGTCGGTTTCGGCTCCATGGCGGTGTCCGCGATCCTGTCCATCCTCGTGTTCTTCGGGGCGTTCGGGCCGGCGATCAAGCCGTACTCGCCCATCGTGGCGCTGGTACTGGCGATCGTGCTGCCGCCCGTGCTGGCGATCGCGACCAAGGGCAAGTACTACCTGCGGCGCACCGACGACGGCATCGATCTGCCGATGTTCGACGAGTACGGCAACCCGTCCGACGCGACGCTGCTGTGCTCGGTGTCGGGAATGGAGTTCGAGCGGCCGGACATGATCGCGTCGGCCAAGAAGGGGCCGAACGGGGAGACGCTCTACATCTCGTCGCTGTCGCTGAGCACCGACAAGACGGGGGAGCACATCCTGCCGGAACAGACGTGAGCCGATACTTGTGAAGTCGGTACACATCAACCGTGGACTAGTGTCGGAGGCGTGAAACCAGCCACCGCAGCAGTGTCCATCGGGCTCGCCGCCGCAGGGTTGTCCTGGCTCGCGCGCGCGGCGTGGGGTGTGCCGTCCGCCGTCGGCGCCGGACGCGGTGCCATCCGTCCGTACGCCGCCGCGTCCTCGCACTACCGGGACCGCAAGTTCCACAACACACGCAGCAGCTCGCCGGTCGCGGCGGGGGAGCAGGCGAGCATCGGAGCCGCGATGCTCACGCGCGGCCGCTCGGGACGACCCGAGCGCGCCGTGCCGTTGGCCACCCCGCTCGCGCCGGCGGAGGCCGGGGACCTGGCCGTCACCTGGTTCGGGCACTCCTCGGTGGTCGTCGAGATCGACGGTCACCGCGTGCTCACCGATCCGGTCTGGAGCCGGCGGGTCTCACCGTCGCGGGTTCTCGGACCGGCCAGGTTGCACCCGGTACCCGTTGCGGCCGAGGCGCTTCCGCAGGTCGACGCCATCGTCATCTCGCACGATCACTACGACCACCTCGACCGTGACACGGTGGCCACGCTGCTCACGTCGCAGTCGGCGCCGTTCCTGGTGCCGCTGGGGGTGGGCGCCCATCTGCGCCGCTGGAAGGTTCCCGAGGACCGGATCGTCGAGCTCGACTGGAACGACGACGTCCGCATCGGATCGCTCACCGTCACGTGCCTGGAGGCACGACACTTCTCGGGCCGGTCCCTGGTGCGCGACACCACGCAGTGGGCGTCGTGGTCGGTGGTGGGTCCGGAGCACCGGGCTTTCTTCGGCGGCGACACCGGCTACACCGAGGCGTTCGCGGACATCGGCGCGCGGCTCGGTCCGTTCGACGTGACCCTGCTTCCCGTCGGCGCCTACGACGACCGGTGGCCGGACATCCACATGAACCCCGAGGAGGCGGCGCGGTCGCACGGTGACCTGCAGCAGGGCACCCCGTCCTCCGGCATCGTCGTGCCCGTCCACTGGGCGACCTTCAACCTCGCGTTCCACCCGTGGTCCGAACCCGTGGAGCGGCTGCTGACGGCCGCCGAGGCGGAGCGGATCTCGGTGGTGGTGCCGATGCCGGGCCAGCGAGTCGATCTCGCGCGTCCTCTCCCGCACCGGCGTTGGTGGTCCGGCGCGGTATCGTGACGACCATGGCACTCGTGGACAACCTCAAGAAGCTGATCGGCCAGGGCAAGAAGGCCGCCGCTCAGAACAGTGACAAGATCGAGAAGGCCGTGGACAAGGCAGCGGACTTCGCCGACAAGAAGACGCAGGGCAAGTACGCCGACAAGATCGACAAGGTCCAGGACGCCGCCAAGAAGGCGATCCCCGAGAAGTAGCAGACCCGCGCGGTAGTCGAGTCGATGGACGGGTGGCTCCTGCTTCTGGTGATCGTCGGGGCCGTCGTCATCGCCGGCTTCGCCAAGCGCCTCGATCTGCAGGTGCCCCTCGTTCTCGTCGCCGTCGGGTCGGTCGCCTCGTTCGTCCCCGGGCTGCCGCGTCCCGCTCTCGAACCCGAACTCCTTCTGGGCGTGATCCTTCCGCCCCTGCTGTACTCGACAGCGTTGAACTTCTCGTTCCGCTCCTTCGCGCACAACTTCCGCTCCATCGTCCGGCTCGGCGTCGGTCTCGTCGTCATCACGACCGTCTCGGTGGGGTACTTCTCGTACTGGCTCGTCCCGGAGCTGACACTGGGCGCCGCCCTGGTCCTCGGCGCCGTGGTCGCGCCGCCCGACGCCGTCGCCGCGGTAGCAGTGGGGCGCAAGCTGGGTCTGCCCGCGCGCATGATGGCGATCCTCACCGGCGAATCACTCGTCAACGACGCGGCGGCGCTGACCCTGTTCACCATCACCGTCGCCTCCGTGACGGGAAGCCGGGTCGGCATCGACTCGCCGCTGCTGTTCTTCGTCTACGAGGTCGTGGGCGGCGTCGCCGTGGGATACGTGCTCAGCCGACTCGTGCGCTTCGTCCGCAGCCGCATGGCGGACAGCGCGCTGGAGACCGTACTGGGCATCCTCGTTCCCTTCACCGCCTACCTCGCCGCGGAGCAGATCCACGCCTCGGGTGTGCTCGCCGTCGTCACCGCCGGATTCGTGCTCGGTTCGGCGCGCAGCGGCGACGCGATCCCGACGCGCATCCAGGAGCGGCACGTCTGGCCGACGCTCGATCTGCTCCTCGAGACCTTCGTCTTCGCCTACATGGGCCTGCAGCTCAAGTTCGTCATCGACGACATCAGCCGCGAGGGGCTGCCCGTCCACCACATCTTCCTGTACGGACTGCTGGTCCTCGCGCTCGTCATGGCGGTGCGTCCGGTGATGCTGTTCGCCGGCTCGGCGCTGCGACGCGTCTACCACCGGGCTCGATCGACCGAGGACGCGGAACTGACCTGGCGCCAGAACGTCGTCCTGTCCTGGGCCGGGATGCGCGGAGTGGTGACCCTCGCGGCGGCCGCCGGTGTCCCCTTCACCACCCTCGCGGGGGACGACTTCCCGGGGCGTGGAGTCATCCAGGCCATCGCCTTCACCGTGGCCGTCGGAACCCTGCTGATCCAGGGGGTGACATTGCCGCTGGTGATCCGACGGCTGGACATCTCCGACCCGGACGAGGCCCGGCATCTCGACGAGCAGCGCGCACTCGCTCGGCAGATCGCCCGCCGTGCGGTCGAGGAGTCGCTCGACGAGGCGATGACGAAGGTCGAGGGAACCGAGGCCGCCGAGGTCGTCGATCGGGTGCGCCGCGTGATGCTGGGCCGACTCCGCACGGAGCAGGACGAGGACGATCAGGAGAGGGCCGCGCGGGCGCGGTCCTCCGGCGCGGTGTTCGATCGGTGGCGGCGCACCGCACTGCGGCGACAGCGCGAGGCGTTGCTCGCCGCACGCGACGCGGGGGACCTCGACGACGAGGTTCTCGCCGCGGTTCTGGACGGGCTCGACATCGAGCAGGCCGCCACCGAGACACGGTTGCAGCGATTCATGGCGGAAAGAGGGCGAGAGTGAACGTGTGCAGGATCGGTTCGAGACCAGGACTGCGCGGCAGGGTCCCGGTCCTGCTGGGATCGGCACTGGCCGCGTCGATGCTGATGCTGTCGGGATGTGCGTCGTCGGATCCCGCGCCCACCCCGGGGAACGACGCGACCACTGACGCGGCACCCCGCTCTCCCGCCCCCACGGGCGACGAGCGCGGCTCGCTGGTCGCCGACGTGCTCCTCGGTCAGGTCGACCAGGCGGTCACCAACCTCGGCGCCACGGCGCACCGCATCACGTACCGCTCGACGTCCGGGGTGGACGCCGGCGGTGTCGACGTCACGGGCACGGTGTTCGTCCCGGCCGGCGCACCGCCCGAGGGGGGATGGCCGGTCGTGTCCGTCGGGCACGGCACGACGGGTGTGACCGACGAGTGCGCACCGTCCCTCTATCCCAATCTGCTCGGCTCCATCGGCCTGGTCACGCCGATGCTCGAACGCGGCGCCGTCGTCGCGGTGACGGACTACGAGGGCCTGGGAACCGACGATCCGCATCCGTACCTGAACGCCCCGTCGGCCGGCCACGACATCATCGACGCTGTCCGCGCAGCGCGGAACGTGGCGCCCGGTAGCGGGACTCGCTGGGCGGCGCTGGGCGTGTCGCAGGGTGGGCAGGCCACCTGGGCCGCCGCCGAGATGGCCGCGGAGTACGGCGACGGCCTCGAGTTCCTGGGATCGGCCAACCTGTCCCCGGCCGCGGACATCAGCCCGATCGCCCCGGAGTCCGGACTGGGGCAGCTCACGTTGCCCCAGAAGGCGATCATGCCGTTCGTCGTCGAGGGCTTCCTCGTGGACCATCCGGAGTACACCGACGCTGACTTCCTCAGCGGCGGACTGCTGGAGAACAAGGACGTCCTGTTGGCCTGCACGGGACCCCTGGCCGCCGGCAAGTTGACAGCCGCGGGATCCATCGGACCGGACGACGTGCGCCCCAGCTCGCCGGAAGCGTACGCCGCCATTCGAGAGTGGTTGTCGGACAACGCCCTACCGCAGGGGCGGGCCGCGGCGCCGATGATGGTGCTGGTCGGTTCGCGAGACGATCTCATCCTGCCGCAGTGGACCGAGGACGCGTCCCGCCGAGCGTGCGCGCAGGGCGACGTCATCGACTACCGGGTCCGGGCGGACCAGGGCCACGCCGACTCGGCCGCCAACATCGAGGGCATCGACTGGATCACCCAGCGGTTCGAGGGAACCGGACAACCGACGAACACGTGTGACCAGGTGCCGTGACAGCCACCACGGCGGTCGTCCTGTTGGTGATGGCCGCGGTCGTCGCCGGTGCGGTCGTCGTCATCACGCGCCGGGGGACGCGCCCGCTGACCACGCCCACCGAACGCGCGGTGCACGCCGCGCTGCACACCGCATCGCTCGCGGCACGCCCGTTGCGGCGGGGCCTCGACGCCGCGTCCGCGTCGGAGGCGGCGCCGCACCTGCGCACACTGACCGGCGCCGCCGCCGTCGTCCTGGCGGGACCGGACGGGACGGTGTTGGGCCACGACGGTCCCGTCGACGGGACCCTGGACGAGTTCCCCGTGGTCGCCCGCCGTGCCGTCGACACCGAGCGTCGGGTGCTGCTGCGCACCGCCGCGACCGCGGACGCCCCGGCACGCTCGGTGGTGGTGCAGCCGGTCCTCACCGAGGGCGCCGGCGTGGTCTGCGTGCTGGGCGTGGTCACGCTGGAGGAACCCGGTCCCGGTCTGCTCGGGGCCTGCACCGAGGTCGCGCGGTACGTCGGCGAGCAGGTCGAGCTGGCCGAACTCGACGCGAGCAGAGCACGCCTCGACCGGGCCGAGGTCCGGGCGCTGCGCGCCCAGATCAGCCCGCACTTCATCTACAACGCCCTGACGACCATCGCGTCGTTCGTGCGGACCGATCCCGATCGTGCGCGCGAGCTGGTCCTCGAGTTCGCCGACTTCACGCGCTACTCGTTCCGCACGGCGGGGGAGTTCACGGTGCTCTCCGACGAGCTCCGCAACATCGACCGGTACCTCACGCTCGAGCGCGCGCGTTTCGGTGACTCCCTCGACGTGACGGTGCAGATCGCTCCCGAGGTGCTGGGAGTGGTGTTGCCGTTCCTGGCGCTGCAGCCCCTCGTCGAGAACGCGGTGCGCCACGGCGTCGCAGGCCGGGGCCGCGGCCGTATCACCGTGATCGCGGCGGACGCGGGTACGGACGCGGCCATCAGCATCGAGGACGACGGTGTCGGCATGGATCCGGAACTGCTGCGCTCCGGCGACCTGGGATCGGAGGAGGGGGTGCACGTCGGACTCGCCAACGTCGACGACCGGTTGCGCGCCGCCTTCGGCAACGACTACGGCCTGGTGGTGGAGACCGCGCCGGACGCCGGCACCAAGGTGAGTATGCGGATCCCGAAATTTCGGGCAGGCATCCGGCCCTGACGTGCGCGCGCGACATGGCACGATGAAGACGCCATGAGCCCCACCCATGCCACCGAGGCGACCACGCCCCCCGCTGCCGACCGGCCCCTGCGGCTGCTCGCCGTGGACGACGAGCGGCCGGCCCTGGACGAACTCGTCTACCTGCTGCGCCGCCACCCGGCGGTCGGATCGGTCGAGGGAGCGAGCGACGCCACCACGGCGCTGCGCATCCTGCGCGACGCGCCGGTCGACGGTGTCTTTCTCGACATCGACATGCCCGGACTCGACGGCATGGAACTGGCCGGAGTGCTGAGCAACTTCGCCTCACCGCCGGCGGTCGTCTTCGTGACGGCCCACGACGATCGCGCCGTCGCCGCCTTCGAGATCGGGGCCGTCGACTACCTCCTCAAGCCGATCCGTGACCAGCGCCTGTCCGACGCTGTCCGCCGCGTCGTCGACAAGAGGTCCGGCGCGGTACCGGGTCCCGCGGGGCGCAGCGACCAGGACGACGTGATCCCGGTGGAGCTCGGCGGTGTGACGACGATGGTGCCGCGATCCACCGTCGTCTGGGTGGAGGCCGAGGGCGACTACGCCCGGCTGCACACGACGACCGGCACCCACCTGGTGCGGATCGCCCTCTCGACGCTGGAGTCCCGCTGGGCCGACCACGGATTCCTGCGCGTCCATCGGTCGTACCTCGTGTCCGTCGGCCAGGTCGGGGGGACCCGCACCGTCGGGTCCGGACTGGTGGTCTGCCTGCGCGGCACGGGTGCCTGCCCACCCGTCGAGCTCCCGGTGAGCCGTCGCCACACCCGCGAACTCCGCGATCGGCTCGTCCGCGGCCCACGAGCGGCACTCGCCGGACAGCACCGTTCCTGAGATGGCGGCGCAGCGAGAGAAGGTGGTGTTGGCCCAGCGCCGCGGCGCACGCATCGTGCGCACCCGGGTGGAGGTCCAGGAGCAGACCGAGGTGGGCGAGGCCATGATCAACGGCCTGGTCCGCGCACAGTTGGCGCTCGCGTTGCGCACCGCGGCCGTCGTGGTCCTGATCCTCGGCATCGTCCCGCTGGTGTGGGTGTTCGCGCCGGCCGCGGGCACCGCACGCATCGCCGGCATCGGGGTCCCGTGGTGGTCGCTCGCCGTCGCCGCGTACCCGGTCCTGCTGGTCGCCGGGTACCTCTTCGTCCGTTCGGCCGAGCGCAACGAGCAGGAGTTCACCGAACTGGTGGAGGACTGATGGCCGGCGCTCTCACGTCCGGCACGCGCTGATGGTGTCCGTCCCCACGGTGCTCGCCGTCATCTTCTCGGCGGTGGCCACCGTCGCGGTGGGCGCGTACGGAGTCCGGTTGGCGCGCACCACCTCCGACTTCCTCGTCGCCTCCCGTAGCGTGGGTCCGCGGTGGAACGCCGCGGCCGTGTCCGGTGAGTACCTCTCGGCCGCATCGTTTCTCGGGGTCGCGGGCCTGATCGCCAAGTACGGTGCCGACGCACTGTGGTACCCGGTGGGCTTCACGGCCGGGTATCTCGGGCTGTTGCTGTTCGTCTCGGCGCCGCTGCGACGGTCCGGTGCGTACACGGTGCCGGACTTCGCCGAGTTCCGCCTCGGTTCGGCGCGGCTCCGCACGTTGGCCATGCTGGTGGTCGCCGGGGTGTGTGCGCTGTACCTCGTCCCGCAGCTGCAGGGCGCCGGGCTCACCCTCAACATCCTTCTCGGCGTTCCCAGTTGGGTCGGCGCGGCTGTCATCGGAGTGATCGTGATCCTCAACGTGGTCGGCGGCGGCATGCGCTCCATCACGTTCGTCCAGGCGTTCCAGTACTGGCTCAAGCTGACGGCCGTCGCGGTACCGGCGCTGGTGCTCGCGGTGCATTTCGCGGCCGATCCGCGCGAGATGGGCACCCCCGCACCGCCGTCCGTGGACACCGCCACGACGGTCGACATCAGTACCGACGTCGTCGTGCAGGTGCAGGAGAACCTCGACGTCGTGGTCCGCGGCACCGTCGACGGCGCCGCGGTGGACGGACCGACGACACTCGACGCGGGCGACCACACGCTGCAGTCGGGCACGGTGCTCGAACTCGAGGCAGGATCGCCGGTCCCCGTGGTGGCGGGCGCACCGGTCGAGGGCTCCGACTGGCTCTCGCCCGGCAACGGTTTCGGTGGTCCCTTCCCGCTGTACCAGGTGTACTCGCTGATCCTCGCCACGTTCCTCGGCACGATGGGGTTGCCCCACGTCCTCGTGCGCTTCTACACCAACCCGGACGGGCCGGCGGCCCGCTGGACGGCGCTGACCGTGGTGGGTCTGCTGTCGGTGTTCTACCTGTTCCCGACGGTGCTGGGTGTGTTCGCACGCCTGTACGTTCCCCAGTTGCTGATCACCGGTGCATCCGACGCGGCCGTGCTCCTGCTGCCGTCGGCGGCCATCGACGGGGTGCCGGGTCTGCTGCTCGCCGCACTCGTCGCCGCGGGCGCGATGGCGGCGTTCCTGTCCACGTCGTCGGGACTGCTGGTGACCATCGCCGGAGTGCTCAGCACCGACGTCCTGCGCGGCCGGGTGCGCGACTTCCGGATCGCCGCGATCGTGGCCGGCACCGGTCCGCTGCTGCTGTCGGTCGGTTTGGTCACGCTCGACCTCTCCCGCACCGTGGGGCTCGTGTTCGCCGTCGCGGCGTCGACGCTGTGTCCGCTGCTGGTGCTCGGCATCTGGTGGCGCGGTCTCACCGCCGCAGGGGCCGCCGCGGGGCTGATCGTCGGCGGCGGGGTCTCCACGGCCGCCGCATCCCTCGCCGTGCTCGGCGGGGTGTCCGATCAGCTCCTGGGTGGGTGGGCCGCGGCGATCGTCGGCTACCCGGCGGCGGTCAGCGTGCCCCTCGCCTTCGCCGTCATGGTGACGGTGTCGCTGGCGACTCGGTCCTCGATACCGCTGGACATCGGCCGCATCATGTCGGCCATGCACGCACCCGAACGCCTCGGTCTGGGCGTGGAGCGACTGCGCAAGCAGTGAGCGGCACGACCGTTCGTCCCGCCCGGCAGACCGTTCGGCGCACCGGCGCGCTGCTCGGCGTGTGATCGGCGCCACGCCGTATCGGTGTGATGGTGGTCTCACTACCGTCATCCGAGTATCTCCCGACACGTAGGAGCACCCGTGACCACCGCACAACCCCATTCGGGCGCACAGCCCGAACCCCGGACCCCGTCCCCCCAGGACTTCGTCGACATGCAGGCCACGCCCGAGTTCCAAGAACTCAAGAAGCGCCTGCGCGGCTTCGTCTTCCCGATGGCCGCCTTCTTCCTCATCTGGTACACGACGTACGTGCTCCTCGGGGCGTACGCACACGACTTCATGGCCACCCGCGTCTTCGGCAACATCAACGTCGGACTGCTGCTCGGACTCGGACAGTTCGTGACGACGTTCGCCATCACCGGCATCTACGTGAAGTTCGCGAACCGTGAGCTCGACCCCCGTGCCGCGAAGATCCGCGACGAACTCGAAGGACCCCTCCAGTGACCACCTACTCTGCCGCGCAGCAGTTCCTGGCCCAGCAGACGATCGAGGCCGAGACCGTCGGCAGCCCGCTCGTCAACATCTCGATCTTCGCGGTCTTCGTCATCGTGACCATGGCCGTGGTGATCAAGGCCAGTAAGAAGAACGCCACCTCCGCGGAGTTCTTCACCGCGGGCGGCGGCTTCTCCGGACCGCAGAACGGTGTCGCCATCGCCGGTGACTACCTCTCCGCGGCGAGCTTCCTCGGCATCGCGGGCGCCATCGCCGTCTACGGTTACGACGGCTTCCTGTACTCCATCGGTTTCCTCGTCGCGTGGCTCGTCGCCCTGCTTCTCGTCGCCGAGATGTTGCGCAACACCGGCAAGTTCACGATGGCAGACGTGCTGAGCTTCCGCCTCAAGCAGGGCCCGGTGCGTACCGCCGCCGCGTTGTCGACACTCACGGTGTCGTTCTTCTACCTGCTCGCGCAGATGGCCGGAGCCGGCGGCCTCGTCGCACTGCTCCTCGACATCTCGGATCGCACGGGACAGTCCATCGTCATCGCGGTCGTCGGCGTCCTGATGATCGTCTACGTCCTCGTCGGCGGTATGAAGGGCACCACCTGGGTGCAGATCATCAAGGCCGCGCTGCTCATCGCCGGTGCCGGTCTCATGACGGTGATGGTGCTGGCCAAGTTCGGCTTCAACCTGTCCGAGATCCTCGGCAGCGCGCAGACCATGGTCGGCGACTCGGTCTCCGAGACCGTCGCCGCGCGTGACGTTCTCGCCCCCGGCGCCCAGTACGGCGGCTCGGCCACGTCGCAGCTGAACTTCGTCTCGCTCGGTATCGCCCTGGTGCTCGGCACCGCCGGCCTGCCGCACGTGCTCATGCGCTTCTACACGGTGCCCACCGCCAAGGAAGCCCGTCGCAGCGTCGTCTGGGCGATCGCGCTGATCGGTGCGTTCTACCTCTTCACGCTGGTGCTCGGCTACGGCGCCGCCGCCATCGTCGGACCGGACCGCATCCTCGCCGCGGCCGGCGGACAGAACGCTGCCGCACCGCTTCTCGCGTTCGAACTCGGCGGGGTGATCCTGCTGGGCGTCATCTCGGCGGTCGCCTTCGCGACGATCCTCGCGGTCGTCGCCGGCCTCACCATCACGGCGTCCGCGTCCTTCGCTCACGACATCTACGCCGGTGTCATCAAGAAGGGCAAGGTCGACGACAAGAAGCAGGTCCAGGTCTCCCGCATCACCGCCGTCGTCATCGGCATCCTCGCCATCGGTGGCGGCATCCTGGCCAACGGACAGAACATCGCCTTCCTCGTGGCGCTGGCCTTCGCGGTCGCCGCGGCGGCCAACCTGCCGACCATCCTGTACTCGCTCTTCTGGCGACGCTTCACCACGCGCGGCGCGCTGTGGAGCATGTACGGCGGTCTGATCTCCACCATCGTGCTCATCATCTTCTCCCCGGCCGTGTCCGGCTCGGCGACGGCGATGATCAAGGGCTCGGACTTCGCCTGGTTCCCCCTGTCGAACCCGGGCATCGTCTCGATCCCGCTCGCCTTCATCCTCGGCATCGTGGGAACGCTGACGAGCAAGGACAACGAGAGCACCGACAAGGCAGCGGAGATGGAGGTGCGATCCCTCACCGGCGTCGGCGCCGAGAAGCCGGTCGCTCACTAGGATTCGCCCTGGAAGTTCGGACACGATGCGGGCCACCGCGGGTGTCGTTACGCGCTAGTGTTCACGGCGTGGCGAAACTCGAGGTGGTCCGCATCGTTCCTCTGTCCGCGGAGGATGCCTGGAACGGCGCATCCGATCTGACGCGGTACGAGGAATGGCTCAGCATTCACGACGGGTGGCGCAGTGACCTGCCCGCCGAACTGTCCGAAGGCACGCAGATGGCGTCCGTGGTGTCGGTCAAGGGCATGCGGAACCGGGTGCAGTGGACCGTGAAGAAGTACTCCCCGCCGCGCGAGCTCGAGCTGAAGGGCGCGGGCAAGGGCGGGGTCAAGGTCTCGCTGAAGCTCACCGTCGCGGAGAAGAAGGACGGCTCCGAGCTGAAGATGACGATCGATCTCGGCGGCGCGCCCCTGTTCGGTCCCGTGGGATCCGGTGTGGCGCGGGCGCTCAAGGGCGACATCGAGAAGTCCGTCGACACGTTCGTCACCGTCTTCTCCTGAGCGTCAGGACAGTACGACCCCCGTCGCGCACGCGGCGATCACCAGCACCAGGGCGACCGCGTCGGATCCGTGCGGGCGACGTCGGCCCGACGTGATGCTGCCGCTGCCGCCGCGCACCGCGATCGCCTCGCCCATGTCGGCCGACCGCCGGATGGCCACCGACATGATGGCGGCCATGATGTCGATGAGGAATGTGTCCTGCGTCTTGCCGCTGCGCGTGCTCTTGCGGGGTCGGAGCTTGCGTGCGGCCACCAGCGTGTAGACGTCGTCGACCAACATCGGCAGCGACCGCAGCAGCAGAGCCATCGAGACGGCCCACTCGTCCACGGGCGCACCGACTCTGCGCAGGGGCGACAACAGAGTGGCGATGGCCGGTGCGATGTCCGCCATCGACGTCGTCCAGGCCACGGTGAGCGTCGCCCACAGCAGCACGACGCCGAACAGGATGCCGCGGAAGTAGATCCACACGGCGTCGACGCCGACCACCACGTTCACCGCGGCACCGAACGCGACCAGTCCCCAGAGCCACCACGGCGGAACGGGGATCGCGAACACCGGGACCCGCGCGGCGATCGCCGCGAGCAGCAGGACGACGGACACCGCGGCGAGCATCGGCCAGGTCGGGTAGATTACCAGCGACCCGCCCAGCAGCGTGACCGCCACGAGTTTCGTTCCCGCCCAGAGTCGGTGGACCGACGTCTCCCGCGGAAGTTCGCGGAGCAGTGTGCCTCTCACCGGGTCGCTCCTCGTTCGATGGTGTCGTTCGTGGACTCGGGCGCCACGGTGCCGTGGTCGAGCACGACGGTGCGCGAGCGGACGGACGCCAGGGTGTCGACGTCGTGCGAGATGATGACGAGGGTGAGCCCCGTGCGGCGCAGATGGGTGAGCAGGGCGGTGATCTCCCGTCGACCCGGCGGATCGAGTCCGGCGAGCGGTTCGTCGAGCACCAGGACGTCCGGCTTGCCCACCAGAAGTCCGGCCAGCGCGACGCGCCGCATCTGCCCGCCACTCAGTTCGTCGACACGCGCGCCCGCGATGCGGCGATCGAGTCCCACCTGATCGAGAACACGGCTGACGTCGATGGTGCCCACGTCGGTTCCTCCCGCGGCCTCGATGTCCTCGGACACGGTGCGGCGCTGCAGTTGCAATCGAGCGTGCTGGAACGAGAGCGCGACGGTGCCGACGGACGACGACGTGGCCTTGCCCGAGAGCTCGCACGTGCCCTCGGAGGGCTTCGTCAGGCCGGCCATGATCCAGGCCAGCGTGGATTTGCCGGAGCCGTTGCCGCCGATGACGAGCAACCCCTCGCCGCGATGCACCGTGAGGTCGATTCCCTCGAGCGCGCGGGTGGCCCAGGGACCGCGTCGGTCATACACGTGACCGACGCCGCGCAGCACCAGTAACGGTGGTCCGGGCGGCGGCAGCGGATCCGTCCGCAGCGGAGTCGACGACATCCAGTTCGGGTCGTGCATCACCCGGCGGCCGCGGTGCAGCCGTACGACGTCGTCGGCCAGCGCTGCCTCGGTCGCGCGATGGGTGATGAGGACGACGGCCATGCCGTGGCGACGGGGGAGCCGGGCGAGCAGTTCGACGAGATCGCGCTGACCCTCCGGGTCGATCATCGCGGTGGCCTCGTCGGCGACCAGCAGCCGTGGTTCGCGAGCCAGCGCCGCGGCGACGGCGAGGCGCTGCAGTTCGCCACCGGACAGGCTGCCGGTGTCGCGCAGCCCGTACCCGGCCAGGCCCACTTCGGCGAGCAGGGCCTCCACACGGTCCGGTGTCGGCCGCGCCGCCGCCGGCAGGCCCCACACGACGTCGTCGGCCACGCGGGTGCCGAGGATCTGGGACTCGGGGTGCTGCAGGATCATCGCGGTTCCGCCGATCAGGCCGAGCCCGGTGGAACCCGTCCGGTCGATCCGGCCGCCCGTCGGCTCGGTGCCCACCAGGATGCGAGCGAGGGTCGACTTGCCGGATCCGTTGGCGCCGACGACGGCCACGAAACGGCCGGGCACGATCTCGAGATCGAGTGGGCCCAGCGCGTCGTCGTGACCGCCCCGGTAGCGGTAGGTCACGCCCGTCAACCGCACGGGCACGGGGTGCGGTGCGGCCGCGTCGTCGGGGGTGACCACGACGTCGGGCAACTCGCCCCGCGACTCCAGCTCGCCGAGGCGGGACAGGGTGGCGCGCAGCACCCACCACGCGACGACGCCGCTGACGGCCGTCGACACAAGCGCCGAGACGAAGACGAGCACCCACCAGTACCCCAGGGCGAAGGAGGCGTAGTCGGCCACGGCGGTGGCGACGTCCTCGGCGGGTGCGATCCTGCCGACGATGTCCGCACTGCCGCGGATCGAGTTGTCGAGGACGGTGAGGAACAGCTCGCGTAGTCCGCTGAGGATCAGCAGCATCAGCACGGAGAGGGCGCCCACCACGGCGCCGGTGAGCAGCGAGAGGGTGAGCACCGACGTGAACCCACGTCCGCGTCGGACGCTCACTCCGACGATCCCGGCCAGCACTCCGGAGATCGTCATGGTCAGCGCGGTGCCGAACCCGCCCGCGACGAACGACACGAGCATGCCGGCGGTACCGGCGACGGCCAGTGCCCGCAGGCGGTGGCGGTGGGCGATGACGGCCAACGGGACGATGGCGACGATCTGCAGCGCACCCGCCACGGGAATGAGGGCGCCGATCACCGAGAACGCGACGGCGAGGGCGGTCATCACCGATCCGGTCGCGAGTTCGTCCGGGTGTAGCGTCTTCGTACCGCGACCTGTGGCCGTCCTGGATCTCACCCCTCGAGTGTGCCACCGGCGTGTCCGGTTCCCGTTCCGACGGAGACCCGCGGAACGAGAAAGTGAGCCATGACGTCCGACTCCGACGCCGCCGTGCAGATCACGCGCCCGAGACGCGTGCACCGGGCCTGGTTCGTCGCCGCCGTGGCGTTCCTCGCACTCCTCGGGGCCGCGGGGTTCCGCGCCGCTCCGTCGGTGCTGATGGTGCCGATCACCGACGAGTTCGGCTGGTCGCGCGGCGTGCTGTCCGCGGCGGTGGGTGTCAACCTGCTGCTCTTCGGGCTGACCGCACCGTTCGCGGCGGCACTGATGGACCGCTTCGGCATCCGGACGGTGACGTCCGTCGCCCTCACCGTCGTGGCCCTGGGCAGCGCCCTCACCGTGTTCGTCACCGCGCCGTGGCAGATCCTGCTGACGTGGGGACTGCTCATCGGCCTGGGTACCGGATCGATGGCACTCGTCTTCGCCGCCATGGTCACCGACCGCTGGTTCGTGCGGCGGCGCGGGCTCGTGTCCGGCATCCTCACGGCCGGGTCCGCGACCGGTCAGCTCATCTTCCTGCCCGTGGTCGCCGCGCTCGCCGACAGCTCGGGATGGCGGACGGCGTCACTGGTCGTGGCGGGCGGTGCGCTGGCCGTGGTGCCGTTCGTCCTGCTGTTCCTGCGGAACTCCCCGGAGGAGGTGGGGGAGCTGCCGTACGGGGCGACCGAGCAGGCCGCCCCGGTGCTCGTCACGGGGAATCCCGCGATGCGGGCGATCCGAGCACTGCGGGACGCGTCGTCCGTGCGGACGTTCTGGGCGTTGATGGTGGGCTTCGCGATCTGCGGCGCCACCACGAACGGGCTGGTCGGGGTGCACTTCATCCCGTCCGCGCACGACCACGGCATGCCGCAGACCACGGCCGCGGGACTGCTGGCCGTGGTGGGGATCTTCGACATCGTGGGCACCATCGCGTCGGGCTGGCTCACCGACCGGGTGGATCCGAGACTGCTGCTGGGCGCGTACTACGCCTTCCGAGGCGTCGCCCTGCTGTTCCTGCCGGCGCTGCTGTCCGACGCCCTGCACCCGTCGATCGTGGTGTTCATCGTCGTCTACGGCCTCGACTGGGTCGCCACGGTGCCGCCCACCATCGCTCTGTGCCGCGAGGTGTTCGGCACGCAGGGGCCGCTGGTCTTCGGCTGGGTGTTCGCCTCGCACCAGGTGGGCGCGGGCATCGCGTCCGTGGTGGCGGGGGTCGTGCGCGATGCCACCGGTGAGTACACCGCCGCCTGGTTCGGCGCAGCTGGTCTCTGCGTCGTGGCGGCGGTGCTCAGCGTCGGGATCGCTCGGCGATCAGCCCCGGTAACCGGCTGATTCGCTGCGCGCGGTGGTGGGGCGACGACGTCGACCCGAACCCCCGTTGGAGTTGCCGGCATGACCGCCGCGGGTGGAGCGTCCGCGTCCGGGCTGCTGCTGCTTCGGAGCCGGTGCGGCCTCCTTGGGAGCGGGCTTGACGTAGGCCGCGACGTCGCCGACCAGCTCCTGGACGGCCGGTGAGTCGACGGTCACGCGCTGCGGCGCCGCGTCGATCTTGGCCTTGCGCATCAGGACCGACAGGTCTCGACGCTGCTCCGGCAGGACGACGGTGACGACGTCGCCGGCGCTGCCCGCACGGGCCGTACGGCCACTGCGGTGCAGGTAGGCCTTGTGCTCGGCGGGCGGATCGACGTGGACGACCAGCTCGACGTTGTCGACGTGCACACCGCGCGCCGCGACGTCCGTGGCCACGAGCACGCGCGCGTCGCCGTTGGAGAACGCAGCGAGGTTGCGGTCACGCGCAGCCTGCGACAGGTTGCCGTGCAGGTCGACGGACGGGATGCCGGCCTCGGTGAGTTGACGCGCCAGCTTGCGAGCCTGGTGCTTGGTGCGCATGAAGAGGATGCGGCGACCCTCACCGGAGGCGAGGCGCTGGACCAGCGCCTTCTTGCCGTCGACGCCGCCCACCTCGAAGATGTGGTGGGTCATCGCGGCGACGGGGGAGTTCTCCTCGTCGACGGAGTGCTGCACCGGGTCGGTGAGGAACTGCTTGACCAGCTTGTCGACGCCGTTGTCCAGCGTCGCCGAGAACAGCATGCGCTGTCCGTGCGAGGGTGTGGCCTTCATGATGCGCGTGACGCCGGGCAGGAAGCCCAGGTCCGCCATGTGGTCGGCCTCGTCGAGCACGGTGATCTCGATGTCGTCGAGCGTCACCAGACGCTGCTTCATCAGATCCTCGAGGCGACCGGGGCAGGCGACGACGATGTCGACGCCGCGGCTGAGCGCGGTGACCTGGCGCGCCTGCGAGACGCCACCGAAGATCGTGGTGACGCGCAGGTTCGACGCCATGGTGAGCGGCTCGAGGGCGGCAGCGATCTGGGTGGCCAGCTCACGGGTGGGGGCGAGGATCAGACCACGCGGGCGGTTGGGCTTGCGGACGCCCGAGAACGTCTCGCCGAGCCGGGACACCATGGGGATGGAGAACGCGAGAGTCTTTCCGCTGCCGGTCTTTCCGCGTCCAAGGACGTCGCGACCCTTCAGCGTGTCGGGCAGGGTGTCCGCCTGGATGGGGAACGGTGACGCGATGCCGGCAGCTGTGAGAGCGCGGACGAGACGGTCACTGACGCCGAGGTCGGCGAAGGAGGGAGAAGTCATGAAGAGTTCGAGTGCCTTTCGGGCATCTGAGCACTCCTGTGGCGGAGCGCAGAATGGCGAGACTGCCGGTGGGCAGTTCCGATCGCCGTAAGAAAAATTCGTGCTGATTCCACGACGTACGCCGCGCACAGTGGCGCAGCAGCGTGACCCAGTGTAGCCGGTCGGTCGCTGTGACCGCCGTCTCGCAGCGGGTGGGGCCGGCGCCGCGCACGCTCTGCCGCGTGGAGTTGTTGTGGCGGAACGGGATCGGCAGTGCGTGCACACCCTTTCCGGTGGGCGCACACCCCTCCCGGCAGGCCGCAGCGGGTGTGCGGTTCGCGGAACCGGTGTCCACTCCGGCAAATGGGTCACCGTGTGGGGTGGGTGCTGCGCTGGTTCGCGTGCGTACACCCCTTGTCGTGGGCGCACACACTTTCCCGCAGGCTGCAAGGGGTGTGCGCCTGATGGAACCGGTGTGCGCTCCGACAAATGGGTCAGGCAGTGAACGCCGCGCTCTGCGACCGCACCAGATCGACCAGTGTCTGTTGCGGGATCGTCAGGTCGAATAGGTGCAGCCCCCAGGTCGCGTTCGGCAGCGTGGGCAGGGCCGAGGCTCCGGGGCCGTCGATCACGAGCACGTTGTCACCGTCGCACTGCGCCGTGAGGTTCGGCAACGGCCCCAGCACCGGCGTCCTGGCATTCGCCCCGAGCGACGCCGGGTTGGTGCAGAGGATGCCGTCGCCGCCGTAGCGGGAGTCGGGCGGGGGAGTGCGCGAGAACGTGGAATACGCGACGACGCAACCGGTCTCGCTCGCATCCGCGCACGGGGCGACGGTGGTGAAGTCCGACGTCCGCACCGAGATGCCGGGAATGATCGCGGACACCAGCACGTCTCGGGCCGCGGGATCCGGCTCGATGCGGTTCTGCAGGAGTGTGCGCAGCATGCGTGACCCCTGCGAGTGGCCGAGCAGCACGACACCACGGTTGAAGTCCCGTTGCGCGAGAAAATCGGTCCAGGCTCGATCGATGTCCACGTAGGCCGCGGCGAGTGCCGCGTCGCGTGCGGGACCGTCGGCCGTGGCAAGGCTCAGCAGCGTGGCCTGCCGGTACACCGGAGCCCAGACGTTGCACACGGAGTCGAACGGGCGGGCCTGCGCCGCCGCGGCGAAGGCGAGTTCGGGGGACGCGTCGAGGTTCGCCGACTGCGCCGGTTGCAGAGAGGCGGTGGGGTAGACGTAGAAGCAGTCGACAGGGGCGTCGGTGCCACCACCACACGGATCCGCGGTGCCGGGCAGGCAGAGCCAGGTTGTCGACGGTGCTGCCGACGCGGCCGGCACCGACAGGAAGAGTGAGCCGAACAGGGCTGCCACCAGGAGGAGCGCGCGCGTCATGGCTGGACTGTAGCGGGGCTTTCGGTGCCCTCGGCAGGATTCGAACCTGCGACCTACCCTTTAGGAGAGGGTTGCTCTATCCCCTGAGCTACGAGGGCCGACCCGGCGAGAGCCGGGCTGACGCTCAGCACTCTACCGGGTCGACATGTCTGTCAGGCGCTGGGCGAGATGGCCTCCAGCTTGCGTGCCACCAGTGCGGCCTGCAGGTGCCGCATTCCGGACGGGCGCGTGGGATCGAACCCCGTGAGGTGCGCGATCCGCTTGAGGCGGTAGTCGACCGTGTTGGTGTGCAGGTGCAGCTGACGCGCCGAGCGCTGACGGTTGAGGTCGTGGTTGATGTGGATCTCGAGGGTCTCGAGCAGCTCGGGCGAGTTGTCCAACGGGACGAGAACGCGTGACAGGTACGCCCGGCCGGGGCCGGGGCGGGTGAGCTGGTACTCGAGAACCAGGTCGGTCATGCGGTAGACACCGGCGGGTCGACGAAGCTGCTGGGCGAGGTCGAGAAGCTCGTGCACCTGATCCGAGGCGGCCGGCACGTCGTTGACGGAACTGGTGGCGACGGTGGCGGTGACCGCGGTCTCGGCGGCGACGGACATGCGCTCCACGAGAGTGGCGACCCATTCGTCGTCGCGCTCGCCGGGAACGAGAATGGTGCCGCCCTCGGCGGACAGCATCGACAGGGGGGAGCGGTCGCACACGAGGGCCAGCTCGGCCTGCACGCGGCGCAGCTTGCGACGGGCGGTGACCGCGCGCGGCAGGGCGGGGTTGGACTCGTCGGGATGCGCGGCGATGGAGACGGCCAGCACGGTGAACGAGTCGGCGAGCTCGATGCCCGACTGGCGGGCCACCGAACGCGCGTTGTGGCCACTGAGCAGTGCGGTGACGACGGTGTGCGCGGCGGTGTGGTGCTCGCTCGCGACGGCCTGCAGTTCGTCGACGTAGCTGGCCGACGCGGCCGTCGAGATGCGCTCCGATAGGGCGACGAACGCCTTGGCGACAGCCTTGAGATTGCCCGTCGCGCGCTCGGACACCAGGTCCCAGCCCATCTGGATGCCCTCGTGGTAGACGCCGAGGACGGCGCGGAGCGGAACACCCTCGCGGGCCCACTGCGCCGCGCGGCCACCGAGCTCGGCGATGTCCTCGTCCGAGGTGGTGGGTGCGTCGCCGACGCCGACGGCCATGGACAGGCAGGACACCGTCAGTTCCGTGACGTCAGCCCGGAGGGTCGCGCCGAGTGTCGACGTGCGGGTGGCCGCAGCCGGCTGACCCACCGTCCGACGAGCGACGTTCTCGAGGTCGCGTGGCGGCACGCCGGTGCGGCCTGCCACCATGAGTCCGGTGGTGCTCTTCTCCACCGCAGCCGCCTGGGACGACTGCGTGTTCTCGACACTCACGTAACTAGTTCCTTCCGGTCGGCGAGCCGTACGTCCACTCCGTGTCACGTGGCGGTTTCCCTCCACGTCGACGGTCGACTGGCTCGTCACTCGCACAAAAACGGGGCGCAAGTTCAGATTGTAGGGCAATAAAAGTTCATATGTGTAGTTTCGTCCCGCGTTTCCTCGCGGCGCTGTGACCCGAGCCAGGCGGAATCGGACCGTCCTGCGACTCGTCCCAACATCGACGCAAGGCGGCGGTGGCCCGATCGGACCCGTCCTAGCGTCACCTCTCGTCGGCCGGCCAGGTCGACGGAACACGACGCGTCACGGGGGAACCTCATGCCACAGGTGCTGTCACAGATCGAGCTGCTGCGCGAACTGCAGCCGGTAGCGGAAACCAATCTCGAACGCCATCTGACGCTGGCCAAGCCGTGGAACCCCCACGACTACATTCCGTGGAGCGACGGCAAGAACTTCGCAATGCTGGGCGGCCAGGACTGGTCGCCGGAGCAGTCGTCGCTGTCGAAGGTCGCCAAGGCGGCCATGGTCACCAACCTGCTGACCGAGGACAATCTGCCCTCCTACCACCGCGGGCTCGCCGAGAACTTCTCGATGGACGGGGCCTGGGGAACCTGGGTCGGTCGCTGGACCGCGGAGGAGAACCGCCACGGCATCGCGATGCGCGACTATCTCGTCGTCACCCGGAGCGTCGATCCCGTCGCGCTCGAGCAGGCGCGGATGGAGCACATGACGGTCGGTATCGACTCGCCGATGGAGGGCGCCAACCTGCTGCACGGCGTCGCCTACGTGACGTTCCAGGAGCTGGCCACCCGGGTGTCGCACCGCAACACCGGCAAGGCCTGCAACGATCCGATCGCCGACGCACTGCTCGCCCGCATCGCGGCCGATGAGAACCTGCACATGATCTTCTACCGCAACATGTGCTCGGCGGCCATCGAGCTCGCGCCGGACCAGACGATGAAGGCGATCGCCGACGTCGTCATGAACTTCCAGATGCCGGGGCTCAACCAGCCGGACTTCCGTCGCAACGCCGTCCTCATCGCGAAGTACGGCATCTACGACCTGCGCCAGCACCTCGACGAGGTCATCATGCCGGTGCTGCGCAAGTGGGACATCTTCGAGCGCACCGACTTCGGACCCGAGGGCGAGAAGCTGCGCGAGATGGTGGCCGACTACCTGGCCGACCTCGAGAAGCAGGCGGTGCGCTTCGAGGAGTCACGAGACCGAGCACTGGCCCGCGACCGCGAACGCGGCGAAGCCATCGCCGTCTGACAGATCTGACGACCGTCTTCGATCGACCGGCCTCCGGCCTGCCCGTCCTACATCGCGACGGTCAGCAGGAACGCGACGTCCTCGACGGCCTCCACACTGTGGCGGGCGTCGGGGACGACGAGAAGATCGCCCGCGGAACCTTTCCAGGATCGCTCACCGCTCACCAGTTGGAACTGGCCGCTGAGGACCAGGACCGTGGACTCCCCGTTCAGATCGTGCTCGGCCAGCGAGTTGCCCGCGGCCAGGCCGACGACGGTCTGCCGCAGGCTGCGCTGATGTCCGCCGTAGACGGTGTGCGAACTCCGTCCGCTGGACGCGGTCTTCGCCAGCTTCAGCTGTTGCCGAGCGAGCGCGGTCAGCGATTTCTTGTCCATGCGTCGTATTGTCCCGCTCAGCGGGCCCCGGCGCGGCGAATCAGCGCGTGTAGCGCACGAATCGATAGCGAACATCGGATGCGCTGCTCGTCTGCCAGGCGCCCTCGGTGCGGGTGAACGATGCCGGTACCTCGGGAGCGACCGTGTCGCCGCCGGGGACGTCCAGATCGATCTCGGTCATCTCGACGACATCGGCGTGCGGCAGGGCGAGCCGGTAGATGTCCGCGCCGCCGATGATCCACGTGTCGTGGCCGCCGAGCAGCGCCTCGTCCATCGTGGCGGCACGTGCGGCACCCTCCGCGGACCAGGACGCGTCACGGCTGAGCACGATGTTCGTCCGGCCCGGCAGAGGGCGGAACCGTGCGGGCAACGAGTCCCAGGTACGCCGTCCCATGACGACGCGGCTGGATCCCGTGACCTCACGGAAGTGCGCCATGTCCTCGGGCACCCGCCACGGAATCGTGCCGTCCTTGCCGATGACGCCGCCGTGCGCCTGCGCCCACACCAACCCGATCGTCATACCGCTACGGGTGCCTTGATCGCGGGATGGTGCTGGTAGTCGACGATCTCGATGTCGTCGAAGGTGTAGTCGAAGATCGAGTCACGTGGAGCGAGTCGGAGCGTGGGGGCGGGGAACGCGTCTCGCGTCAACTGCTCGCGCACCTGGTCTACGTGATTGTCGTAGATGTGGCAGTCGCCGCCGGTCCACACGAAGTCGCCCACCTCGAGGCCGGTCTGCGCGGCGACCATGTGCGTGAGCAGGGCGTAGCTCGCGATGTTGAACGGCACGCCGAGAAACATGTCGGCGCTGCGCTGGTACAGCTGGCACGACAGCTTTCCGTCGGCGACGTAGAACTGGAAGAAGGCGTGGCACGGAGCCAGTGCCATGTCGGGGATCTCCGCCACGTTCCAGGCCGAGACGATCATGCGTCGGGAATCGGGGTCGCGGCGGATGGTGTCGATCACCTGCGAGATCTGATCGATGTGGTCGCCCGACGGTGTGGGCCACGAGCGCCACTGCACTCCGTAGACCGGCCCCAGGTCGCCCTTCTCGTCGGCCCACTCGTCCCAGATGGTGACGCCGTTCTCGCGCAGGTAGGCGACGTTGGACTCGCCTCGCAGGAACCACAGCAGCTCGTGCACGATCGACTTGAGATGCACGCGCTTGGTGGTCACCAGCGGGAATCCCTCGGACAGGTCGAACCGCATCTGGTGGCCGAACAGGCTGGTGGTGCCGGTCCCGGTGCGGTCGGACTTGGGCGTGCCCTCCGCGAGCACGCGGCGGAGCAGATCCTCGTAGGGCGTCGCGACCATGGCTACACCTTAGGCTCAGGCAGATGAGGACCATGCACGTGATCGGTATCGGCGCGGGGGATCCCGACCAGGTGACCGTCGCGGCGATCAAGGCGATGAACACCGTCGACGTCTTCTTCGTCATCGACAAGGGCGCGTTGAAGCAGGAGTTGGTCGACGTCCGCACCCGCATCCTGCGCGAGCACGTGCCGACCGACCATCGCGTGGTCGAGTTCACCGATCCGCCGCGCGACCGCGCGCCGTCGGACTACGACGACGCCGTCGACACCTGGCACGACCTCCGCGCCCGGATGCTCGCCGACCTCGTGGACGCGGAGCCGTCCGAGTCGGTCGGCGCGATGCTGGTGTGGGGCGACCCGTCGATCTACGACAGCACGTTGCGCGTGGTGGAGCGGGTGCGCGCGGTGCTCGACAGCCCGTTCGAGGTCTCGGTGATCCCGGGTGTCACCAGTCCGTCGGCGCTCGCGGCCGCGCACCGCATCGTGATGAACCGAGTGGGGGAGCCGGTCCTCACGACCACCGGTCGCCGGCTTCGTGACGAGGGCCTGCCCGACGGCGTCACGGCGGCCGTGGTGATGCTCGACTCGGACTGCAGCTTCCGGTCGCTGCCCGGGTGGAACGTGTGGTGGGGTGCGAACCTGGGCACGCCCGGCGAGGTGACCCTGGCGGGCCCCGTCGACGACATCGGGGACGAGATCGTCGCGCGCCGGGCGGCTCTGCGGGCCGAGGCCGGCTGGGTGATGGACACCTATCTCGTCCATCGACCGTGACTTCCGATTAGGGTCGAGGTGTGCCGGAATTACCCGAGGTCGAGGCTCTCGCGGGCTTCCTCCGTGAGCATGCGCTGGGAGCGGTGATCGGGCGGATCGACGTCGCCGCGTTGAGCGTTCTCAAGACCTTCGACCCGCCGGTCACCGATCTGCAGGGCAAGGACATCACGGGCGCGGCCCGGTGGGGCAAGCACCTCGGCATCGAGGCCGGCGGGCTCTGGCTCGTCACGCATCTGTCGCGCGGTGGCTGGCTGCGGTGGACGGACAATCCGTCGTCGGCGCCGCCCAAGCCGGGCAAGGGGCCGCTCGCACTCCGCGTCCATCTCTTCACGACCGAGGGGCTCACCCCCGCGTTCGACCTCACCGAGGCGGGGACGCGCAAGCGGCTCGCCGTGTGGGTCGTGCGCGATCCGCAGGAGGTGCCCGGCATTGCCCGCCTGGGCCCGGACGCCCTCGCGGTGACGGAGCCGGAGTTCGCGGAACTGCTCGTCCGCAAGAGTTCTCGGCTCAAGACCGCACTGGTGGATCAGCAACTGCTCGCCGGGATCGGCAATGCCTACAGCGACGAGATCCTGCACACCGCGAAGCTCTCGCCGTTCGCCACCACCGCCTCGCTCACCCCCGAGTCGGTGACCCTGCTGTGGACCACGATGCGCTCGGTCCTGCTCGACGCCGTCGCGCGGTCCGAGGGTCAGGACGCGGCACGGCTCAAGGGCGAGAAGCGGTCCGGTATGCGGGTGCACGCGCGGACGGGCATGCCCTGCCCGGTCTGCGGTGACACCGTGCGCGAGGTCTCCTACGTCGACCGGTCGTTCCAGTACTGCCCCACGTGCCAGACCGGCGGCCGGATTCTCGCCGACCGCCGTCTGTCCCGTCTCGTGAAGTAGCCGATCAGCGGAAGTCCTGCGACGACTCGCTCTCCGTACCGGCCGAGGATCCGGTCGGTGTGTCGTAGCCGCTGAAGCCCTCCCACGCAGCGCGACGGGATCCGAGCGGATCGTTCTCCATCCGCGTCGCGCTGTCGAAGATCCGAGTGGCGCGCCCGGGCACCTCGTACTGAGTCCAGTCCGCTTCGGGCGCACCGGTTCTCGCGAAGGCGAGCCACTGCTTCTGCACCTCGTCGGTGACAGCCACCGAGCTGCCCCAGTCGCCCAGGATCGCGAAGAACTTCCCGACGCGGGCGCGGTAGACGCCGAACACGGCGAACAGTTCGGAACCGTGCGTCGAGTACAGCTTCAGCAGGTCGAACAACCGCGGTGAGTAGTCGTAGCGGTACACGTAGGTGGGCGCGTGCTCGGTGTGCGCGTCCGCGATCTCCAGCGACGGTCGCCAGAAGGTGATGTCGCCGCCGAAGTCGATGGCGGACAGGCCCTTCGGGTATCCGGGGTACTCGGCGAGAATGCGATCCCTGGCCGACGGGTCGGTGTTCGCGAACAGGCGGTCGATGCGCTCGGCATTCGTGGGAAGGGCGTCGAGCCACTTGGGGAACAGGGTGCCCTCGTGCTCGTTGCTGCCGATGATCATCGGGACGGGATGCGCGCGGCCCGATCGGTACGCCTCGAGCGGCGCCTCCGGCACGTAGTCCCCGTCGACGCTGGGGCCGAACGGAATGAGCCCCGGAGTCTCCTTCAGGCTCTTCGAACCCAGCCGGTGAGCCGCCTTCAGCAGGTCGGCCACGTCGGCTCCCGCGAGCGTGTCGGCGGCGGTGTCCGGAGTGGCACCGAGCAACTCGACGAAGTCGCGTCCCCACTTCTCGCTACGGTCGGACGTGGCGACCATGCCCGGCGCCGAGCTCTGCGAGATGGCCTTGTGGAAGAGGCCCTTCGTGGCGGGCACGGTCGTCAACGTGGTGACCGCGTTGCCGCCGGCCGATTCGCCGAAGATGGTGACGTTGTCCGGATCGCCGCCGAATGCGGCGATGTTGCGCTGGACCCACTGCAGCGCGGCGACCTGGTCCCGCAGCCCGAGATTGCTGTCGAAGGTCCGGTCGGGCGTCGAGAACTGTCGGAAGTCGAGGTACCCGAGGGCGCCGAGCCGGTAGTTGAGCGAGACGTAGACGATGTCGCCGCGGCGGACCAGCGACGTGCCCGAGTACATGGAGGTGGCCGACGTTCCCAGCGTGTAGGCGCCGCCGTGGATGAACACCATGACGGGGCGGGGGCCGGCGGGCGTGGTGGCCGGCGCGCTGACGTTCAGCGTCAGGCAGTCCTCGCTGGTGCCCTGTCCCTTGATGGGACCGATGGGGGAGCGGCCCGAGTCCTGGACCGCCGCGTCACCCCAGCGGGTGGCGTCCCGGACGCCCTCCCATGCCGTCGGCGGCTGCGGTGCGCGCAACCGCAGCGGTCCGACCGGCGGCTGCGCGTACGGGATGCCCCGCCACTGCGCGATACCGCGCGCGACGAATCCGCGGACCCGCCCCTCGCTCGTGGTGATCTCTGTCGAAAAGTCTCCCTGCCCCATCCGGCCGACTATACGGAGAGCCGAGTGAGCACACTCGGGGTATGACGTTCACCTGTCCCATCGAGATCGTGCAGCTTCTCGTGTCTCCGTCACATGCCTACTTCGGTCGCAGCAAGGACGGGCCCGCCGCCGACGTACGCACGCAGCTGCCGTCTTCCGTCGAGGTGGTGACCGGGAAGGGCATCCGGGGCGACCGGTTCTTCGGCGTCCAGGCGCACACCGAGGCGGCGATCACGTTCCTGGCCGTCGAGGCGTGGGAGACGGCGGTCGCCGAGGCGAACGCCCTGCACCCGGACGACGAGCCGTGGGACGGGGACGTGAGCGTGGCCCGCCGCAACATCGTCGTGCGTGGTCTCGAACTCGACCCGCTCCGGGGCGAGGACTTCGTCATCGACACCGGTGACGGCCCGGTGCTCCTGCGTGGGGGGCGTCCCGCGCACCCGTGCGCGTGGATGGACAGCATGGTGGTGGACGGCACCCGCAAGGCGTTGATCGGACGCGGTGGTCTGCGCACCGCGCCGATCAGCTCGGGCACGCTGCGAGTCGGACACGGCGTCGTGATCTCCCCGGTCCCACTCGACCCCGAGCGAGCAGCACTGTCCGTACGGCGCGCCCAGCCGCTGCCGCGCGGCTAGCTTCCGCTGCGAGCGGCCTCGAGCAGGCGCAACCACACCTCGCTCATCGTCGGGTAGGACGGGACCGCGTGCCACAGGGTCTCCAGCGGGACGCGGCCGACCACCGCGATGGTGGCCGCGTGCAGGAGTTCCGCGACGCCCTGGCCGACCAGCGTGAATCCGACGATCACGTCGCTCGACGTCTCGATCACCATCGACGCGTGTCCGGCGAAGTCGTCCTGGCGCAGGGAGCTTCCCGCGACGGCGATGTCCATCTCGACCACCCGCACCGGCAGACCGGCGGCCCGCGCCTTCTTCTCGGTGAGGCCCACCGACGCCACCTCGGGGGTGGTGAAGACGACCTGGGGCACCTGGCCGTGATCGGCACTCGCCCGGAACCTGCTGCCGTCGATCGATCGACCCTCGGCGCGCACGGCGATGACGTCGCCGCACACGCGTCCCTGGTACTTGCCCATGTGGGTGAGCAGGGCGCGACCGTTGACGTCGCCCACCGCGTAGAGCCACTCGTCCTTCGCCGTCAGATGGTCGTCGACGGCGATCGGGTCCCCGGTGGGGAGGCCCACCGCGTCGAGCCCCAGGTCCTTGGTGGCCGGCCGTCGGCCGGCGGCGACCAGGATCTCGTCGACCTCGAGTGTGTCGTCGCCGATCGTCACCGAGGCGGGCCCACCGTGGAGGTGGCCGTACCCGGTGTCCTGCGCGTCGGGCCGCGACACCGTGGCGACCTGCGACTCGAACAGGATGCGCGCACCCGCGGCGGTCAGAGCGTCGGCCACCGCCGCCCCGGCGAACGGCTCCGATCCGGCCAGCAGCGAGGTTCCGCGCACGATCATCGTGACCTCGGCGCCGAGGGCCAGCAACCATGTCGCCGACTCGCAGGCGACCACGCCCCCGCCGATCACGATGATCCGCTCCGGCACCTCGTGCAGGTTGGTCGAATCGCGGGACGTCCACGGAAGTGCTTCGCGCAGTCCGGGAATCGGCGGCACCGTGGCCGTGGTGCCGGTCGCGAGGACCACCGCGTGCCGAGCGCGCAGGACCCGATCGCCCACTGTCACCTCGCGCTCGCCGGACACCCGGCCGTGACCGCGCACGACGTGGATGTTCGCGCCCTCGGCCCACGACACCTGGGAGGAGTCGTCGAGCCCGTGGGTGAAGCTCTCGCGGCGGGCGAACACCGCGTCGACGTCGAGTCGCGCGTCGCCGACGATCTCGCGGACCCCGGGCATCGCTCGGGCCTGGTTCAGCACGGAGGCGGGCAGGAGCAACGCCTTGCTGGGCATGCAGGCCCAGTACGAGCACTCACCGCCCACCAGTTCGTGCTCGACGATGGCGGCAGTGCGATCACTGCCCGCGATCGCGTACTGCGCCGCGTTCTCGCCGACGGGCCCTCCGCCGATCACGATGACGTCGTACTCGTCGGTGCTGCTGTCGCTCACTGATCCTCCAGAGTTCTGAGTGGGTCGTGGTGGCTAGTGTGTGCCCGATGGGGAGACAGAAGATCGTGATCACCGGGGCCAGTTCGGGTCTGGGCGAGGAGATGGCGCGGCGGTTCGCGGCGATGGGCCGCGACGTGGGGCTGTGTGCCCGGCGGGTGGACCGGCTCGAGGCTCTGCGCGCCGAGCTCACCGCCCGGCATCCGGACATCACCGTGGCGGTCGCCGCGATGGACGTGACGGATCACGAGTCGGTGGTGTCGGGGATCGACGCGTTGCGGGAGACACTCGGCGGGCTCGACCGCGTGATCGTGAACGCCGGTCTCGGAAAGGGCGCGAGGCTCGGCACCGGGCGCGCGGACGCCAACCTCGAGACCGCACGCACCAACTTCGTCGGAGTGGTGTCCCAGGTCGAGGCAGCGCTGGCGGTGTTCCGTGAGCAGAATGCCGGTCACCTCGTCCTCGTGTCGTCGGTGAGTGCCGATCGCGGACTACCCGGATCCAAGGCTGTGTACTCCGCGTCGAAGGCGGGAGTCTCGGCACTCGGCGAGGCGCTGGTCGCCGAACTCCGCCGCACACCCATCGCGGTCACCACGGTGCTGCCCGGATATGTCGCCACCGACATGTCCTCCCGCGCCGGAGACGCCGGTCGACTGATGTCCTCACTCGACGACGGCGTCTCCGCGATGGTCGCGGCCATCGAGAAGGAGGTCGCGCGCTCCGCGCTGCCGGGCCTCACCTGGAAGGCGATCGACGTCGTGTTGCGCGTGCTCCCTCGTCGACTCACGGACGGGCTCGTCTAGCTACTGCAGGTAGTTCTCGACCTGTGAGACGGACTGCGCCTCGGCGTCGTCGGGGGAGAGTCCGGCGTCCTTCTTGGCGCGCCGCTGACGCAGCAGGTCCCAGCACTGGTCGAGTGCCTTCTCGAGCTGGTCGAGCTGCGCCCGCTCCTCGCTCGGATCGAGCTCGCCTGCTTCGGTGCGCGAACGCAACTCGTGCTCGGTGTCGACCAGGTCCTTGATCTTCGCGTAGATGTCGGTCTCACTCATGAACGCACTCACCTCTCTGAAGTCGGTGATGTTCACCGTACTCACCAGAAGTCGGGTGTGAGGTGGTGATGCCCGAGTGCCGTCGCGATCGCGTCGCGAACCTGCTCCACCGAGTGCGCCGCCGCAGGATCGGTGACCACCACCGACAGCGTGTAGGCGTGATCGTGGCGGCAGAGATAGGCCGACAGGATGGTCGGCGACGCGGCGGACTGCTCGTGTCGGAGTCCCGGGTGGATCGCCCGCGCGGCGACGCGCACCGCGGGGCGGCCGCCGATGGTGCGCACCGCCTCGGGAAGCGGGCCGATGTTGGAGCACAGAGCATCTCGCCGGCCCGTCGACGGCGCGAGGAGCGCGGCGGCGCGTTCGGGGACCACGTGCAGCAACTCGTCGGGGAAGCCCGCGGGACCGGTCAGCGGGCTTCGGTACGCCGTCTTCGCGCGTCGACGGATGTCGGCCAGTGAGTCGGATTCCGTGATGCGGACCGCCGTCACCGAGATCGCGTTGGCGCCGCCGGCCTCGACCTTCATCGGGACGCCGAGCAGGACGGACCCGTCGGTGTCGCCGGACGTGCCCGAACATCTCAGCGTCGCGACGACGGCCGCGACGACGGACAGGAACACCACGTTCGGAGTGCCCGCTCCGTCGGCGGCGACCCGATCCCACTGCGTCGCTTCGACATCGGTGCTCACGGACAGCACTTCCCACGCGTCGGGACGGGCCGGCGCAGGAGTTCCGGTCCTCGACGCCTGCAGGTACTGCATCAGTTCGGCGCGCCGGGCGCGACTGACGGCGAGCGCGGAGACGGCCACGGCGGTGCGGCCGACGACGGTCGACAGTGTGGCCAGTGCATCGGCGGTGTCGGTGGTGCCGTCGTCCGGGGCGATCGGGTCCGGGACGCCGGACAGCGCCGCCGCTGCTGCGTCGATGAGTCCGCGTGCGTCGGCGATGACGTGGGAGCACACCAACGAGACGGCGGTTCCGTTCCCGCAGGGCGCCGCGGTCAGACGCCAGCCCGGTCCGTACTCGGGGTCGAGCGAGACGTCGGCGCCCGACTCGGCCCAGCGGACCGGGTCGTCGGTCGGCTCCGTCCACCGGACGCCGGGGCGCCCCGATGCCCGGACCCAGCGCCGACGCGCGCCGGGCAGACGCGAGCTGACGATCCGCACACCCAGACGACCCTCGGCGAGCCGGGCGTCGATCAGGTCGAGAGCGCCGGGGGTGATGGGCTCCTCGGTGACCCAGAGGCCCTGCATCGCAACGGGTATGCCGAAGCCTCGATGTGTGCGGAGGAAGATCTCGTCGACGACGGAGAGGCGAGTCACTCGAGCGGTGCTCCGTGTCGCCCGGCGCCGGACGCAAACTTCTGTGCGCCGTCGAACGCGTCGACGAGCGAGGTGGCACCGTGCCGGAACTCGTTCGCCATCGCCGCGCGGTGGTCCAGGCCCTCCTGCTCGAGCGACGACAGTCGGTCGCCGCGCAGGCACGCCTGCGGGAACTCGGCCAGGGACGCGGCGAGTTCCTCCGCGGCAGCGCGGCAGGTGCCCGTGGGGACGACCCGGTTGGCGAGTCCGAACGTCAGCGCTTCCTGCGCGTCGACGGCACGCCCGGTGAGGATCATGTCCATCGCCCGCGACGTACCGATCGCCCGCGGCAATCGCACCGTTCCGCCGTCGATCAGCGGCACACCCCAGCGCCGACAGAACACACCGAACACGGCGTCCTCGTCGGCGACGCGCAGGTCGCACCACAGCGCGAGTTCGAGACCGCCGGCGACCGCATGGCCGGACACCGCGGCGATGACGGGCTTGGACAGTTCCATGCGCGTGGGCCCCATCGGCCCGTCACCGTGCTCGGTCGCCACGTTCGAGCGCTCGGTGCCCAGTGCCTTGAGGTCGGCACCGGCGCAGAAGGTTCCGCCGTCTCCCCACAGCACCGCGACCGACGCCGTCGGATCCGCGTCGAACTCCTCGAAGGCCTCCACCAGAGCGGCCGCCGTCGGGCCGTCCACGGCATTGCGTGCCTCGGGTCGGTGGAGGATCACCGTGACCACCGGACCTCGGCGTTCGATCCGCACGTTCATGGTTCGACCGTACCGCTGCCACGCCAGGTTGTGGTTGTTCACGAGGCCGCCGAAGAAAGTTCGCCCGATGTGTAACGCCCGGACGGGCGGCGGCGACATGGTGTGTGAGACCGTGCCGGTCCGTCAGACCCCCGACCCGACGGACCGGCGCGGTCTCGCTGTACGTCAGCGTCCGCGTTCGCTGCGGTACCAGTCGATCAGCGCACTCGTCGACGAATCGAGGTCCGCGCCCGGGCCGTCCGCATCGGTCAGCACCGGCGTCAGCTCCTGCGCCTGGGTCTTGCCCAGCTCGACTCCCCACTGGTCGAACGAGTCGATGCCGAAGATGACGCCCTCGACGAAGACCTGATGTTCGTAGAGGGCGATGAGCTGACCCACCACCGATGGCGTGAGTTTCGGCGCGAGGATCGACGTCGACGGGCGGTTGCCCGGCATCACCTTGTGCGGCACGATGTCCGCGTCCGTGCCCTCGGCAGCGATCTCCTCCGCCGTCTTGCCGAAGGCCAACACCTTGGTCTGGGCGAAGTAGTTGCTCATGAGCAGGTCGTGCATGCTGCCCGTGCCGTCCGCGGTGGGAAGATCGTCCGTCGGCTCGGCGAAGCCGATGAAGTCCGCCGGCACGAGTCGTGTTCCCTGGTGCAGCAATTGGTAGAAGGCGTGCTGGCCGTTGGTTCCGGGCTCGCCCCAGAAGATCTCGCCGGTGTCCGTCGTGACGGGCGTTCCGTCGGCCCTCACCGACTTGCCGTTCGACTCCATGGTGAGCTGCTGCAGGTAGGCGGCGAACCGGTTCAGATCGTTCGAGTACGGCAGCACCGCCCGGGACTGCGCGCCGAAGAAGCTGGAGTACCAGACGCCCAGCGTGCCCAGCAGGATCGGCGCGTTGGACTCGAGCGGCGCCTCGCGGAAGTGCTGGTCGATCAGGTGGAAGCCCTCGAGGAAGTCCGCGAACGCCTCGCGGCCGACGGCGAGCATCACCGACAGACCGATGGCGGAATCGACCGAGTAGCGGCCGCCGACCCAGTCCCAGAAGCCGAACATGTTCGCGGTGTCGATGCCGAAGTTCGACACCTTCTCCGCATTGGTGGACACCGCGACGAAGTGCTGGGCGACGGCGTCGTCACCGAGTGCGGCCGTGAGCCATCGCCGGGCGGCCGTGGCGTTGGTCAGCGTCTCGAGTGTGCCGAAGGTCTTGGAGGCGACGATGAACAGCGTCGACGCCGGGTCCAGGTCGGCGAGGGTGCCGACGAGATCGGCCGGGTCGACGTTCGAGACGAAGCGCGCCGAGATGCCCGCGTCGGCGTAGTGCCGCAGAGCCTGGTACACCATCACCGGACCCAGGTCGGAGCCGCCGATCCCGATGTTGACGACGGTGCGGATCCGCTCACCGGTGGCGCCGGTCCACTCGCCGGATCGCACTCGATCGCTGAAATCGCCCATCCGCGTGAGGACCTCGTGCACGTCGGCCACCACGTCCTGGCCGTCGACCTCGAGTGACGCGTCCGACGGCAGACGCAGCGCGGTGTGCAGCACGGCCCGGTTCTCGGAGGTGTTGATGTGCTCGCCCGCGAACATGGCGTCCCGACGCCCGGTGACGTCCGCTGCGCGTGCGAGGTCGAGCAGCAGTTCGAGCGTCTGCCGCTCGACCCGGTGCTTGCTGTAGTCGATGTACAGGTCGCCCGCGGTGACGGTCAGCTCGCTCCCACGCGACGGATCGTCGGCGAAGAAGTCACGGAGGTGGCGATCGGCCACGGCCTCGTGATGCGAGACGAGCTCGGTCCAGGCTTCGGTGCTCGTGATGTCGGCGCTCATGAGCCCTGACCCTAATCGCTGGGCACCCGAGCCGCTGGGACATGCCGACCGGCCTCCGGCCTGCCCGCTGACATGCGATCGCCGTGCGGGAGTGCGTGACGAGTCCCGCCCCACGGGGTAGACAGTCGGTACCACCGGGCGACCCGGCGAGCAGCGACGAGGAGTGCGAGAGACGTGAGCGAAGGAACGAGCAGCGCAGCGACGACCCGGGAGAAGGACCTGATCGCGTCCGTCCCCACGAAGTTGTGGATCGGAGGCAAGCAGGTCGACGCGGAGAACGGCGCCACGTTCCCGGTTCGGGATCCCTCGACCGGGGAGGTGCTCACCGAGGTCTCGGATGCGAGTCCCGCCGACGCCGCACGCGCGCTCGACGAGGCCGTCGCGGTGCAGAAGTCCTGGGCCGCCACCCCGGCGCGACAGCGCGGCGAGATCCTGCGGGCGGTCTTCGAGTCGATCACCGAGCACGCCGACGACATCGCACTGCTCATGACGCTGGAGATGGGCAAGGCCTTCGCCGAGAGTCAGGCCGAGGTGAAGTACGGCGGAGAGTTCTTCCGCTGGTTCTCCGAGGAGGCGGTCCGCATCGCGGGGCGGTACACGCCGGCGCCCGCGGGCAACGGCCGGATTCTGGTGACCAAGCAGCCCGTCGGCCCGGTGCTGGCGATCACGCCGTGGAACTTCCCGCTGGCGATGGGCACCCGCAAGATCGGGCCCGCACTCGCGGCGGGATGCACGATCCTGGTGAAGCCCGCCTCGGAGACTCCGCTGACGATGCTCTACCTGGCGAAGCTCATCTCCGAGGCCGGGCTGCCCGAGGGCGTGCTGTCGGTACTGCCGACGTCGAAGTCCAGCGCTGTCACCGGGCCGCTGATCGACGATCCTCGACTGCGCAAGTTGACCTTCACCGGCTCCACCGAGGTGGGGCGGATGCTCGTGGAGAAGTCGTCGAAGAATCTGCTGCGGACGTCGATGGAGCTGGGCGGCAATGCGCCCTTCGTCGTGTTCGACGACGCGGACATCGACGCCGCCGTCGAGGGGGCGATGCTCGCCAAGATGCGCAACGGCGGCGAGGCCTGCACGGCCGCCAATCGGTTCCACGTGCAGAACTCGGTCAAGGACGAGTTCGTCGCCAAGGTGACCGATAAGATGCGCGCCATGACGGTCGGGCGGGGCAGTGATCTGGACACGAAGCTCGGACCGCTGATCAACGAGGAGCAGCGTGACACGGTGGCCGAACTCGTCGACGACGCGGCGTCCAAGGGCGCGACCGTCGCTCTCGGCGGCACTGCGGAGGACGGGCCGGGCTGGTTCTACCCCGCCACCGTGCTGACCGACGTGCCCGGTGACGCCCGAATTCTGAGCGAGGAGGTCTTCGGACCGGTGCTCGCGGTGCGCGGCTTCGAGACCGAGGAGGACGGCATCGCTGCGGCGAACGACACCGAGTTCGGCCTGGCCGCGTACATCTTCACGCGGGATCTGGACCGGGCGCTGCGCGTGGCGGAGGCCGTGGAGACCGGCATGGTGGGTGTCAATCGCGGGGTGATCTCCGACGCGGCCGCACCGTTCGGTGGGATCAAGGCGTCGGGATTCGGTCGCGAGGGCGGAAGCGAGGGGATCGAGGAGTACCTCGAGACCAAGTACATCGCCCTGCAGTGATGCGGTGAGGCACGGGAACCGCCCGTCGTCTGGGCGGTTCCCGGTCGAGCTCTACGAGCGGTGGACTCAGTGTCCGAGGCGGCCGCGGCCCAGGCGGAGCAGGAGCATGGCCAGCGTGTGACCCTCCTGGCCGAGGTCGCTGAAGCGCTGGAGGACCTTCATCTCGCGGCTGTGGACGAGGCGGGGTCCGCCCTGTGCCATCCGCGTCTGACCGATGGTGCGGGAGACCTCGGAGCGGCGCTTCACGGCGGCGAGGATCTCGGCATCGAGGCGGTCGATCTCCTTGCGGAGCTCGTCGATCTCGGCTTCGGACGTCGGCAGGTTCGCGTCGTCGGCGTGATCGTTCGACTCGGACGATGCCGATGCTGCGGTGGTGTGAATCGCTGTGCTCATATCAACTCCTCGTGTCAGAACGTGTGTCGCTCTGCTCTCACGTTCTGTTACGCGATTTCCACGAATTTCCGCGGAAGTCACGAAACGCCTGGTCACTACGGTCGGGTGCAGTCGGTGTGATGCCGTTCGCCGGTCGAGCCCGGGCAAGAGTATGCCCGTGTCACTCCCCACGTAAAGAAGGAGCACTTGCAGATCGGCGTGATACGGCGGGCGGCAGAACTCCGACACGACAGGGATTCGGCGCCCACGGCCCGAGTGATGGTGTCGGTGTCGGTGACCGCCGGTAATCTGGACGGACGATGAACACACAGTCACCCGCACGTGCCACCAGGTCCTCGGACCAGCTCCTCGAGGGCCTCAATCCCCAGCAGCGCGAGGCAGTGATGCACTCGGGGGGACCGTTGCTCATCGTGGCGGGCGCCGGTTCGGGCAAGACCGCGGTGCTGACCCGTCGCATCGCGTATCTCCTGGCGGAGAGAGATGTCACACCCGGCCAGGTCCTCGCGATCACGTTCACCAACAAGGCCGCGGCGGAGATGCGGGAACGCGTCGTCCAGTTGGTCGGGCCGCGGGCCAACTTCATGTGGGTGAGCACGTTCCACTCGAGCTGCGTGCGGATCCTCCGGAGCCAGGCGGCGCTGCTTCCCGGCCTCAACTCGAACTTCTCCATCTACGACGCGGACGACTCGCGTCGGCTCCTCACGATGATCGGCAAGGATCTGCAGCTCGATCCGAAGAAGTTCTCGTCGCGTCTGCTGGCGACGCAGATCTCCAATCTGAAGAACGAGCTGATCGATCCGGACCAGGCCGTCGCCGACGCGGAGAAGGAGCCGGCCGAGCTGCCGGCCGTCATCGCGAAGGTCTACGGCCACTACCAGCAGCGTCTGCGGGCGGCCAACGCGTTCGACTTCGACGATCTCATCGGCGAGACGGTGGCACTGCTGCAGAGCCATCCGGACGTCGCCGAGTACTACCGGCGCCGCTTCCGCCACGTCCTCGTCGACGAGTACCAGGACACCAACCACGCGCAGTACATGCTGGTGCGCGAGTTGGTGGGCACCGGATCGACGGCGGAGGGCGACGTCGCGGCAGTTCCCCCGAGCGAACTGTGCGTTGTGGGCGACGCCGACCAGTCGATCTACGCGTTCCGCGGCGCGACCATCCGCAACATCGAGGAGTTCGAGCGCGACTATCCGGATGCGCGGACCATCCTGCTCGAGCAGAACTACCGGTCCACCCAGACCATCCTGGCGGCAGCCAACGCCGTCATCGCGCGCAACACCAACCGTCGTGACAAGCGGCTGTGGACGGACACCGGCGACGGCGATCCGATCATCGGCTACGTGGCGGACAACGAGCATGACGAGGCCAAGTTCGTGGCGTCGGAGATCGATCGGCTGGTCGACGGCACCGACTACAAGTACTCCGACGTCGCGGTGTTCTACCGGACCAACAACTCCTCGCGCGCGCTCGAGGAGATCTTCATCCGCCTCGGTCTGCCCTACAAGGTGGTGGGCGGTGTGCGCTTCTACGAGCGCAAGGAGGTACGCGACGTGGTCGCGTACCTCCGCGTGCTGGCCAATCCGGACGACACGGTGAGCATGCGGCGCATCCTCAACACCCCGCGCCGCGGCATCGGCGATCGTGCCGAGGCCTGTGTCGCCGTGCACGCCGAGCGGAAGAACATCAGCTTCAACGCCGCGCTCCTCGATGCCGCGGCCGGCTCCGTGGCGCTGCTCAACACGCGCGCGCAGAACGCCATCGCGTCGTTCATGGAGATGATCGGCGAGCTGCGGGCCACCATGAACGCGACCGATGCCGACGGAAACGACGTCGCGGACATCGGCGACATCGTCGAGGCGGTGCTCGACCGCACGCGATATCGCGCCGAACTCGAGGCCAGCTCGGATCCCCAGGACGGCGCTCGCCTCGACAACCTCAACGAACTGGTCAGCGTGGCCCGCGAGTTCAGTGCCGACGCACGCAACCTTCAGGGCATCGAGGATCTCGAGGTGGGGGTCGACATCAACGCGGACCTCGACGTCGCGTCCGCAGAACCAGAGGACACCGACGGTGTGGCCGAGCCTGGTTCGCTCGCCGCCTTCCTCGAGCGGGTCTCGCTGGTGGCCGACACCGACCAGATTCCGGACAACGGCGACGGTGTCGTCACGCTCATGACGCTGCACACGGCCAAGGGGCTCGAGTTCCCGGTCGTGTTCGTCACCGGGTGGGAGGACGGCCAGTTCCCGCACATGCGAGCGCTCGGTGATCCTGCGGAGTTGTCCGAGGAGCGTCGACTCGCCTACGTGGGCATCACGCGTGCGCGGCACCGGCTCTACCTCACTCGCGCGATCATGCGCTCGGCGTGGGGGCAGCCCATCAACAACCCCGAATCGCGCTTCCTGCAAGAGGTTCCGCAGCATCTCATCGACTGGAAACGGGAGGATCCCGGCGTCGGCAGCGGGTTCGGTTCCAGTGGTGGCTCGGGGCGCCAGCGCGACTGGACGTCGAATCCCCGTGGAGGATGGTCCGGTGGGTCGTCGCCGTCGGCCACCCCGACACCCAGCTTCGGCAAGGCCCGGTCCAACAACACCCTGACGCTCGCCGTGGGTGATCGCGTGAGCCACGACAAGTACGGTCTCGGGACCGTCGTCGAGTCCGAGGGATCAGGTCAGCGTGCGATGGTGCTGATCGACTTCGGCACGTCCGGTCGCGTGAAGATGATGCTCATCGGCGGAGTGCCGATGACCAAGCTGTGAGAGGGCACGGAAAAAAGGTCCGGCGCCACTGTGCATGACGGTGACGCCGGACCTTCGACGTGTGTGGAGGCGTGGGAACTCAGTCGCGCTCGGGGCCGAGAGCGATACCGCGGGACGCCAACCAGGGGAGCGGGTCGATCTTGTTGTCGCCCGTGAGGTGGACCTCGAAGTGGAGGTGCGGGCCGGTGGACTGGCCGCGGTTGCCCATCTTGGCGATCTCGTCGCCGGCCATGACCGTCTGGCCCACCTGGACCTCGGACGAATCGATGTGGCCGTACACGGTGATGGTGCCGTCGGCGTGCTGCAACCGGACCCACAGTCCGAAGCCGGCCGCGGGGCCCGAGTCGATGACGGTGCCGTCGGCCACGGCGTACACCGGCGTGCCGATGGCGTTGGCGATGTCCACGCCGGCGTGCAGCGTGCCCCACCGCGAGCCGAAGCCGGAGGTGTAGGTGCCGAGCGCGGGCAGTGCGAAGAGGGGACGCCGTGCAGCGGCCTCCCGAGCCTCGCGCTCCTCGCTGAAGCGCTGGCCCTTCGCCAGGAGCTCCGAGAACTGGCCCAGGTCGACCGGTGCGGCGATGTTGAGGATCTGCGGTGCCGCGGACGTGGAGGGGGCCGTGACGGGCGCTCCGGTCGACGTGGCGGTGGGCACCGAGTCGACGTGCGCGGCCGGCTGGTCCGCGACGATGCCGGCGGCGGTGGAGCTGTCGACGATTCCTGCGGACGTGGCAGCTGCCGGGGCCTGGCCGGCGGCCAGCGCGTACTCGGAGGTCTCGGTGCGCTCGGCGGGCTGCGCGTTGTCGATCGCGGCCTGGCCGGCAGCGACGACCGCACCTGCGGCCACGGCGACGACAGCGACGCGTCCCTTGAGGGCGGACGGCGGAGCGGGGATGCGGTGGGCGCCGCTGCGCTTGACGGCGATCTCGTCCGCGATTGCAGCCGAGGTCACCGACGGTGCTGCTCCGGCCGGAGGGGTGACGAGGAAGGACGTCGCCGGTACCGAGCGGCGGCGGCGCGTGGGCGCATCGCCGAGGGGGGCCGGGGTGTACGCGGGCGCGGACGCCACGTAGTCGCTGGACTCGTGCGCACGGTCCCAGGGGGACGATGCTGCATCGGTCGAGAGGGCTTCGAGGGGGCCGGTGTCGGTCAGATGACCGTCCGCCGGCGTGAGCACGGTGGTGTCGTGCTCGAACTGCTGGGCCTCGTACTGCTGGGAATCGAACCGACTGTCGTCGGTGGCGTCCGAGACGAAGCGTGAGCGTGTGAACGGAGTTCGGTGGTGCTGCAAGACCTGCCGTCCTCCTGATTCGTGACCTACCCGTGATGTGGAACCTCGTGGACGGTAACGAAATGGTCGCGGCGGGCGCAAGCCAAACGGCTTCTCGGGTCACATATGTGAGGTGGCTCACAAGGTGTCCTGAGTTTACTCGAGGACGAGTCCCGACGCCGATCAGGCACATCGGTGATCTTCCTGTGATCGAGCCGAGCGGCATCACGATCGGCGGACACAAGGACCGGATACCGTTCGTCATCGTGACACAGCCGACATCCGCGGGCCGTCGTACCTCTGGTTCCGCGTCCGACCCCGTCCGGCTCGGTGCCCGCGCACTCGGAGTCGTCGGAGCGCTGGCGGTGGCGGCCGCTCCGTACGTTCCCGTCGTCGGCGGCGCCGACGTGGGCCTCCCGGTGCGGGGCGCGGCCGCCGTCTCGTCGGCGCTCTGGGCAGCGATCGCTCTGCTGCTCCTGGTGCGCGCGATCCGGCCGATCGTCTTCCCCGTGCTCGCGACGCTGGGCGCCGTCGCACTGGGATCGATCGTGGCCGATCTCCAGTTGTTCGTCGGAGCGATCGACGCCGACCGGCTGGAGCTGTTCCGTCCGATCTCGGCCGGCGCGCTGAAGGCGGGCCCGGGAGCCGTGGTGGTGACGCTCGGGCACGCGCTCGTCGTCGTCGCCGGGGCGCTGGCGGCACTCGCGCTGGCGCGGACGGTCGAGTGGGACGACGTCGACGAGGATCCCGTCGCTCGTCGATCGGCATCGGTCGTGGTCGCCGCGGGGGTCGCGGGCGCTCTCGCACTCGCCGCCTCGTTCCTCCTGCCCGCGTACGTGAGCACCGATGCCGTCGTCCTCGCTCCCGCTCCGGTCGCCGGACCCGTCGCGTCGGCTCTCGGCGGTGGACTGTCCGCGGTCGCGGTGCTGGTGGGTGTGGCCTACGCGTTCTCGTCGACCAGCAGGTCCGCGGCGGTCGGCGCACTGGCCGGTGTGGTCGCGGCGTCGGCGACCGTCGTCGGCGTCCGCCTGGCTGCCGCGCTGGGGGCGGGCGACCGCATCGACCTCGGCGCGGGCACGGTCGTCGGAGTCGGCGGGCTCTTCGTCCTCGGCGTGGCCACGGTGGCGACGGCGCGCGCGACCTCCGGACCCACGACCTCCGTGCCCCGGCTCGCACGGTCCGCCGCTCCCTCGAACTCGACGCGGCGGCACGTTGTCGCGGGAGCGGTGACGGTCCTGACGGGCATCGCTCTCGGTGTCGGCGCCGTCCTGCCGCTTCTCGACGTCTCGACCGGCTCCGTCCCGACGGTGGTGGGGGATCGGGCGGTGGCCGCGTACGCCGTCGTGACCGTCGTCGGCGGCGTGCTGTTGCTCTTCTCGGAGTTCGCCGCCGCGGTGCGGCCTGCGGTGCCGCTGATCGTCACGGGCCATCTGGCGCTCGCGGCCGCGGTGCTGCAGGCGCTCGTGCTGGGCGTCGGTATCGACGGCGTGTCCGTCGGTGCGGGCGGCTGGCTGCTGGTCGTCGGCACGCTGCTCGGTCTGCTCACGCTCGCGCTCGTCGCCGCGGCGGGCGCCTCGGAGCGGGACGGCGTCGACACCAGCGATCTGGACGGGGCCTCGCGCCCCCTCGCAGCCGCGCTGGCCGTCGCGGCCGGGGTCGCCGCACTGGGGCTGCTCCTGCCGCAGTACGACGTGGTTGGGGAGACCGGCGGCTGGATCGGGGCGCTGCCGTGGGGGTGGGACGTGTGGGGGCGGCTGGTACTCGTGGCCGCCGTCCTGATCGGCGCCGCCGTCGCGGCCCGCGCTCGGGCGTCGCGCGCCGCGGCGCTCCAGATCGGTTCCGCGGTGGCTCTGGCGGGTGTCGCGCTGAGCCCGATCCTCGGCGGCGCGGGCCCCGGCGTGACGGCGTCGTCGGGGGCCTTCGTGACCGCTGTCGGCGCTGCGGCATCGGCGCTGGTGGCGGCAGGATTTTTTCGTACTGGTGAGTAGATGTCGGCGCAGGTCGGTGATCTGAACCACAAGTTCGACGGGCTGTCGATCAGGCCTCTCGGTGGAAAGTTACAGTCGCAAGTCGGACCCGCTCCTACCCCTCGAGCGGGCGTCAACGCAGACGAGATGGTGAGCTGATGGATCTCTTCGAATACCAGGCGAAGGAACTCTTCGCCAAGCACGAGGTTCCGACGTCGGCAGGTCGTGTCACCGACACGGTCGCCGGTGCACGACAGATCGCCGAAGAAATCGGCAAGCCTGTCATGGTCAAGGCCCAGGTGAAGGTCGGCGGCCGCGGCAAGGCCGGCGGCGTGAAGTACTCCAAGGACGTCGCCGAGGCCGAGGCGAACGCGGAAGCGATCCTCGGACTCGACATCAAGGGCCACGTCGTCAAGAAGCTCCTCGTCGCCGAGGCCAGCGACATCGCGGAGGAGTACTACATCTCCTTCCTGCTCGACCGCACGAACCGCACGTACCTCGCGATGTGTTCCGTCGAGGGTGGTGTCGAGATCGAGGTCACCGCCGAGGAGAACCCGGACGCGCTCGCCCGCATCCCCGTCGACGCCGTCAAGGGTGTCGACCTCGCCTTCGCGCGTGAGATCGCCGAGGCCGGCAAGCTTCCCGCCGAGGTGCTCGACGCCGCGGCCAACACGATCCAGAAGCTGTGGGACGTCTTCATCAAGGAAGACGCGCTGCTCGTCGAGGTCAACCCCCTCGTGCGCACGCCGGACGACCAGATCCTCGCCCTCGACGGCAAGGTCACCCTGGACGCCAACGCGGACTTCCGCCAGAAGGGCCACGCCGAGTTCGAGGACGCCGACGCGGCGGACCCACTCGAGGCGAAGGCCAAGGAGAACGACCTCAACTACGTCAAGCTCGACGGACAGGTCGGCATCATCGGAAACGGTGCTGGACTGGTCATGTCGACCCTCGACGTCGTCGCGTACGCCGGTGAGGCGCACGGTGGCGTCAAGCCCGCCAACTTCCTCGACATCGGCGGCGGCGCCTCGGCAGAGGTCATGGCCGCAGGCCTCGACGTCATCCTCGGCGACTCGCAGGTCAAGAGCGTGTTCGTCAACGTCTTCGGCGGAATCACCTCGTGCGACGCGGTTGCCAACGGCATCGTCGGCGCTCTGAAGACGCTGGGCGACACCGCCTCCAAGCCGCTGGTCGTCCGCCTGGACGGCAACAAGGTCGAAGAAGGCCGGAAGATTCTCGCCGATGCTGCGCACCCGTTGGTGACACTGGCCGAGACCATGGACGAAGGCGCCGACAAGGCCGCCGAGCTGGCTGCGAAGTAGAGGGCACCGAAACTATGTCTATTTTCCTGAACAAGAACAACAAGGTCATCGTCCAGGGCATCACCGGCGGCGAGGGCACGAAGCACACCGCCCTGATGCTCAAGGCCGGCACGCAGGTCGTCGGCGGCGTCAACGCTCGCAAGGCCGGGACCACGGTCAAGCACACCGCAGCCGACGGTTCCGACGTCGAGCTGCCCGTGTTCGCCAGCGTTGCCGAGGCCATGGAGAAGACCGGAGCCGACGTGTCCATCGCGTTCGTGCCGCCGGCATTCTCCAAGGACGCCATCGTCGAGGCCATCGACGCGGAGATCCCGCTGCTCGTCGTCATCACCGAGGGAATCCCGGTGCAGGACAGCGCGTACGCGTGGGCCTACAACGTCGAAAAGGGCAAGAAGACCCGCATCATCGGGCCGAACTGCCCCGGCATCATCACCCCCGGCGAGGCACTGGTCGGCATCACGCCCGCCAACATCGCCGGCAAGGGCCCCATCGGCCTCGTCTCGAAGTCGGGCACCCTGACCTACCAGATGATGTTCGAGCTCCGTGACTTCGGCTTCTCCACCGCCATCGGCATCGGCGGCGACCCGGTCATCGGCACCACGCACATCGACGCCATCGAGGCGTTCGAGAACGATCCCGACACCGAGATCATCGTCATGATCGGCGAGATCGGTGGCGACGCCGAGGAGCGTGCAGCCGACTACATCAAGGCGCACGTCACCAAGCCCGTCGTCGGTTACGTCGCCGGCTTCACCGCTCCCGAGGGCAAGACCATGGGCCACGCCGGCGCCATCGTCTCCGGCTCGCTGGGAACAGCTCAGGCCAAGAAGGACGCCCTCGAGGCGGCCGGCGTGAAGGTCGGCAAGACGCCGTCCGAGACCGCTGCCCTCGCGCGCGAGATCCTCGAGAAGAAGTAGTCACTCTTTCTTCTCTCACACGAGGGAGGCCGGTTTCCCGCTCGGGAAGCTTGCCTCCCTCGTGTCGTTCCGGGGGACTACCGTCGAGGTATGAGCATTCCCGCGACTCACTCCGCCATCGTCTCCGTCGAACCCGACTCGCCGTTCGTGCAGATCGAGCGAGAGACTCCGTCGCCCACCGGATTCGACGTTCTCGTACGTGTCGACGCGGTGTCCGTCAATCCGGTGGACACGAAGGTTCGCTCGTCCTTCGATCCGTCCGACGGCCCTAAGGTCCTCGGTTTCGACGCCGTCGGTGAGGTCGTCGCGGTGGGTTCCGACGCCCGAATCTTCGAGCCCGGCGATCGAGTCTTCTATGCGGGATCCATAGCTCGGGACGGCAGCAACGCCCAGTACCAACTCGTCGACGAGCGGATCGTCGGCCATGCGCCGTCGTCACTGTCCGCCGAGGACGCCGCGGCCGTGCCGCTGACCGCCATCACCGCCTGGGAATCGCTGTTCGTCCGGCTCGGACTCGGGAAAGACAGCACCGGCACACTTCTCGTGATGGGGGCCGCCGGCGGTACCGGGTCGATGATCATCCAGCTCGCCCGGGCACTGACCTCGCTCACCGTTGTTGCCGCGGCATCGCGCGGCGAATCCCGCGACTGGGCAATGGAGATGGGCGCCCATCACGTGGTGGATCGGCACTCCCTCGTGGACGAGGTCGGTGCCCTGGCGCCGGACGGCGTCGAGTACGTGTTCTCGCCGTTCTCCGAGGGCAATGTCGACGCCTACGCCGCGGTGATGGCAGTGCACGGTCAGGTCGTGGCGATCGACGATCCGGTCGGCCTGGACCTGATGCCGCTGAAGGCCAAGAGCCAGACCTGGCACTGGGAACTGATGTTCACGGTGCCGTTGTCGTTGCCGGAGAGCACTTCTCAGCACACCATCCTCGACGAGGTCTCGCGACTCATCGACAACGGAACTCTGCGGAGCACCCGCACCACGACTCTGTCACCGTTCGACGTGGACACCCTGCAGGACGCGCACCGACGAGTGGAAAGTGGCGGCACCATCGGCAAGGTGGTCGTCGTTCGGTAGGAAAATCGTGCCCGAGTTCTTGTCGGTGGGGTGGGTTACTGTCTGCTCAGGTCGTCGGGGGGCGGTCTGATCGGGGCATCACCGGGGGGTGAATTCGTGTACGACACAGTGGTTTCGACGGATGTGTTGGTGTCGGCGAAGGTTGACGCTCAGGCCTCGTTCGCCCGGACCGTGTCGGCGTCGTGTGCGTACGTGCAGGAGTCGTCGCGTCGGCCGTCGGTGCTCGGTCCGGGTGGGGTGTTCGACGCGGAAGCTGCTGAGACCTGTGCGGTGGCGGAGGTCGCGGCGGCGTTGGCGGTGTCGACGCGCACGGTGACCGAGTGGCTGTTTCTGATTCGCACCGCCCGTCCGGCGGTGGCGGAGGCGTTCGATGCGGGCCGGTTGGCGTATGCGGCGTTTCGGACGGTGTGCCGATCGGTGGACGGGGTTCCGAAGGCCACCGAAGCGCTGCTGCAGCGGGTGATCGCTGCCGCGTCGAGGTGCACTCCGGGTGCGGTGGCAGCGGCGGTCGACCGGATCCTCGCGGAGTTCGACGCGCAGTGGCACCGGGAAGCGCGTGAACGGGCGACGCGGGAGCGGTCGGCAACGGTGCGCAAGCGCCCTCGGGGTCAGGCGGAGCTGACGATTCGTGGTCCGGCGGAGCAGGTCGCCGCGGTGTGGCGGGTGATCGTGTCGGCGGCGCGTGGGGTGTGCGCGACGGATCCGCGGCCGCTGCCGGCGCGGTTGTTCGATGCAGCGCACGCGGTGCTCGCCGGCGGAGCTGTCGCGTGTGACTGTGCCGGCCAGGACTGCGAACAGCGGGAGACGGTCGCCCGTACCGAGGCCACTGCGGTGATCGTGCTCGATGCGGCCACGGCGGCGGGGTTGGCGGGGGAGCCGGGGCATCTCGTCGGGTGGGGTCCGGTTCCGGCCGATGTGGCCCAGAGAATTGCCGGGGATGCGACGTGGCAGGCGATGATCACCGCCGCGAAGGTCGCGGAACCGCGGGTGGGGTGCAGCTGCCGATGCCCGGAGCACGAGGCCGCGGATGCCGGGCGAGAGGTTCGACGTACTCGGCGGATGCCGGCAGGCTGGACACCGACCACGTGGCGAATGGACAGCGTTCGAGCGCGGGCGGTGCGGGAGGACACCGAGTACCTCCGCGCGCTGCCACCATTGTCGTTGGACCGTGCCGTTGAGAACCCCGACGGACATGGGGGCTTCGCCGTGCCCCCGGCCGGGGCGTTGACCTACCGGCGGTCCGAGGCGGTCGCGGCGCTGGTGACAGCGCTGTATCCGACGTGCGTCCACCCGGCATGCGCGGTACCCAGTGAAGACTGCGATCTCGACCATGTCGTCCCGTTCGACCACACCGACCCGGAGAGAGGCGGCTGGACCGTCACCGGCAACCTCACGCCGCTGTGCCGCCGGCACCACGGCCTGAAGACCCGGCGGCAGTGGCACCACCGCATGCTCCGGGACGGGATCGTCCATGTCCGCGACTCGCACGGCACCGACTACTTCACCGCACCCGGCGAGTGAGCGAACCGTTCGAATCACCCAGAGCGCAACGGTGGTTCCGCATCGACCCGGGCGATGTACTTCCGGGCATGACGATCACCGACACCCGCCCCGCCGGCGCCGCCACCGAACCGCGCTGGACCACCGCTCCCACGACGTCCGCGGAATGGATCGACCGTGCCCACGAGGTGGCCGCGATCCTCGCCGTCGACGCCGTCGCCCGTGATCGCGCCACCGAGGCGCCGCACGAGGAGGTGACGTTGCTGAAGGAGTCCGGTCTGGTCACGATCCTCGGGCCGACCGAGTTCGGTGGTGGCGGGCAGACCTGGGAGACCGCCTACCAGGTGATCCGCGTCGTGGCCGCCGCCGACGGGTCGATCGGACAGCTGCTCGGCTACCACCTGCTGTGGTTCTGGGCGGCACGTCTGGTCGGGACGAAGGAGCAGATCGCTGCCGTCGAACAAGCCGCCACCGAGAACACCTGGTTCTTCGGCGGCGCGGTCAACCCGCGCGACAACGACGTCGAGATCACCGACGAGGGCGACACGATCGTCTACAACGGTGCCAAGACGTTCTCCACGGGCAGTCGTGTCTCCGACGTGACCGTGCTCGAGGGGGTGCTCGCCGGTACCGACACCCACGTCTTCGCCATCGTTCCGTCGAACTCCGAGGGCCTGACGTTCCACGACGACTGGGACAACATCGGTCAGCGTCGCACCGAGAGTGGCAGTGTCACCATCGATCACGTCCGCACCGACTGGAGCTCGGCCGCCGGATTCGCGAACAAGGCGTTCGAGCCGCGGGTCTACAACACCCTCAACGTCCCGATCATCCAGCTGGTGTTCGTCAACTTCTACCTCGGCATCGCACGCGGAGCCCTCGAGACCGCTGCCGACTACACGCGTACCACCACGCGAGCGTGGCTGCACAGCACCGTGGACAACGCGCTCGACGAGCCCTACATCATCGACCTGTACGGAGACTTGACCGGGAAGCTCTGGGCCGCAGAGGCTCTCGCGGACGCCGTGGCCGCGGAGCAGCAGCGGATCCACGAGAACGCCTGGACCGTCACCGAGCACGAGCGCGGCGAGCACGAGGTGCGCGTCGCCGCGGCGAAGGCACGCGCCACGGAGGTCGCCCTGGAGATCACGTCGGGCATCTTCGAGGGGCTCGGCGCCCGCGCCACCGCGTCGAGTCACGGATTCGACCGTTTCTGGCGCAACGTGCGCACGCACACGTTGCATGATCCGGTGGCCTACAAGCGCCGCGAGGTCGGCCGCCACGTGCTCACCGGTGAGTTGCCGCAACCCACCTGGTACTCCTGAAATCATATGTCGCGCACTATTATCGAACCGAGGACTGCATGAGTACAGAGAAGATCGCCGACGAAGTGAAGTTCGCCTACTGGGTGCCCAACGTCAGTGGTGGCCTCGTCACCAGCGACATCGAGCAACGCACCAGCTGGGAGTTCGAGTACAACAAGAAGCTCGCGCAGACGGCGGAGAACAACGGGTTCGAGTACGCGCTGAGCCAGGTCCGGTACGAGGCCAGCTACGGAGCCGAGTTTCAACACGAGTCCACGAGCTTCAGCCTGGGACTGCTCCTCGCGACCGAGCGCCTCAAGGTCATCGCCGCCGTGCATCCCGGGCTCTGGCAACCGGCCGTGCTCGCGAAACTCGGTGCGACAGCGGACCATCTCTCCAACGGACGCTTCGCCGTCAATGTGGTGAGTGGATGGTTCAAGGACGAATTCACGCATCTCGGTGAGCCCTGGCTCGAACACGACGAGCGTTACCGACGCAGCGCCGAATTCCTGCAGGTGCTGCGCAAGATCTGGACCGAGGACGACGTCGATTTCCGCGGCGACTTCTACCGCATCCACGACTTCACGCTCAAGCCGAAACCGCTCAACACGCCCGCGCGTCCCAATCCCGAACTGTTCCAGGGTGGTAATTCGTCGGCGGCACGGGAGAACGCAGGTCGGTACTCCGACTGGTACTTCTCCAACGGCAAGGACTTCGACGGTATCACCGAGCAGATCGACGACGTGCGGCGCGTCGCACAGGCCCATCAGCGTGAAGTGAAGTTCGGTCTCAACGGCTTCATCATCGCCCGCGACACCGAGAAGGAGGCGAGGGACACCCTCCGCGAGATCATCGAGAAGGCGAACAAGCCGGCAGTCGAGGGGTTCCGCGGTGCCGTGCAGCAGGCCGGCAGTTCGACGTCGGACAAGAAGGGCATGTGGGCCGACTCGAGCTTCGAGGACCTCGTGCAGTACAACGACGGCTTCAAGACCCAGCTGATCGGTACGCCCGAACAGGTGGCGACGCGCATCGTCGACTACCGCGACCGCGGCGTGGACCTCATCCTCGGCGGTTTCCTGCACTTCCAGGAGGAGATCGAGTACTTCGGAGCGAAGATTCTGCCGCTGGTGCGGGAGATCGAGGCCGCGCGGGCGAGTGACCGCGAACCCGTCGGCGTCGCCTGAGCGAGGAGTCACTCACCGCGGGTCCGTAGTGTTGGTGAGCGGCGCGGCCGCCGCAGTCGGCGGCCGACCGACGACCAGCACCGAGGAAGAGGAATCGAGATGACCTTCTCACCAGGGGGACCCGACCACGACCACGGCCGGACGGACCCGCGGACGACCACCTTCGGAGACCCGTCCACGGAGACCGGGCAGGTCGACGACCGTTCAGCGTCGATCGACCGCACTGACGGCGCTGCGACCCCGTCCGTCGACGCGGACGCGGCCGGCGCCGACGACAACACGACCGAGCAGATCGCGGCGCGCACGACGCAGGTCGCCCGTATCGCGTCGTACGTCGTCATCGGCACCGGTGTCCTCGCGTTCCTGCTCGGTCTGTCCGCGCAGTTCGCGCTCGGCGGTGAGTCCTCCAACTTCTTCGAACGCGAGCTGGGCGACCCGACGTCCGTGGCGCTGCTCCTCCTCGCTGCGCTCGTCACGGCCGCGGGCCTCCTGCCGCGGCAGACGACGTCGCGGGGACTGGTCGCGGCGCTGTCCGTCACCGCGTTGCTCACGCTGATCTTCCAGCTGGTGAACCGCGGGGCGGCGTTCACCGCCTTCGGTGAGACCGTCCGCGTCGGTATCGGCATCGGGTCGATCCTGGTGCTGATCCTGGCCATCGTGCAGGTGGCCGCGGCCGTCGGTGCGCTTCTCGTCGACTCGGGAGTCGTGACGGTTCCGGCGCCGCGTCCGAAGCAGCAGCAGTTCGGCCAGCCGGGTGGCCCGGGACAGCAGGGTCCCGGCCAGCAGAACTACGGGCAGCAGGCATATGGCCAACAGGCATACGGCCAGCAGGGCGCCTACGGCCAGCAGGGTTACGGGCAGCCACAGAGCTATGGCCAGCCGCAGGGCTATGGCCAGCCCCAGGGGTACGGGCAGCCGGGTGCCTACGGGCAGCCGCAGGGATACGGCCAGCCGCAGGGTTACGGGCAGCCCCAGGGTTACGGTCAGCCGGGTGCCTACGGGCAGCCGCAGGGATACGGCCAGCAGGGTCAGGCGCAGCCCGGCGCCTACGGTCAGCAGGGATACGGCCAGCCGCAGGGCTACGGATCGCCCTACAGCGCCCCGACCGAGCGCTACGGGCAGCCGGTCGGCCAGACCGCCGCGGACACCGCCCCCGCGCACGCCGCATCGGCGGAGTCCGCGACACCTCCCACCGGCGAGCAGTCGTCCGCGCAGCAGCCGAGCACGGAGGAGCGCACGCCCGAGCAACAGGCACCCGAGCAGCAGGCACCCGAGCAGCAGGCGCCGGAAGCCACCCGCGCACTCGACTTCGGCGATCGGTCGGACGACCGCCGCTGAACCGCGTCGTCGGCGCGCCTAGGTTCTCCACCGCGCCGACGGTGAGAACCTGATCGGTGATGACCTCACTACTCGATCGCGAACCGCACACGCGGGGCCGTTTCGGTCCGAATCCCGACGAGGCTCGAATGCTGCTCACCGTGGCGTTCCGGCCCGTCGGGCTACTCCTGGCCGTCGTCACGGCCGTGGTGCTGGTGACGCTCGTCTCCGCGAACAGCGACCTGACGGGGACGTTCGGAGCGTTGGCCGCCACGTGGCTGGCCGTGCATCAGGTGCCGCTGGGCATCGCCGGTGCGACGTTGTCGATCCTTCCGCTGCTGCCCACTCTCGTGCTGGTGCACGCGGTGTCGTCGGCGGTCGCGCGGCCACTGACCGACGCCTCCACCCGTCGCGACATCGGATGGGTCGTCGGCGCGGCGATCGCGGGTCCGCTCGCGATGGCGGCGGTGATGCTCGCGATGATTCACGACGCGTCCACCGTCATCGCCCTGAGCACGCCCAACGCACTCGCCACCTTCGGGTGGGTCATCCTCGTGCACGGCATCGGTACGGCGATCGGCTGCATCCGCGGTACCTGGCCCTCACTCATGCGCACGGTGGTCCTGCCGCCGTGGCTCGCAGCGTCCTTCGCTCCGGCGGCGCGTGCCGGCGCGGTGCTGCTCGCCGGTGGCGCCGTCGTCGTCGCCACCTCTCTCGTGCTGTCCTTCTCCACGCTCGGCACGCTGCTCGAGTCCGGCGGCGGGATCGGCGGAGCGCTGGGTCTGACCGCGATCTCGGTGCTGTATCTGCCCAACATCGTGGTGGCGGCGTCGTCGGTCGTCACCGGGTCGTCCGCCCACGTGGGCGCGGCGATGGTCTCCGTCACCGAGACGACCGGCGGTCAGCTTCCTGCCGTCCCGGTGCTGGCAGTCATGCCCGAATCGTCGGCCCAGGTGTGGTGGCCGGTCATGCTCGTCGTCCCCGCACTCGCCGCCGTGGTGCTCGGGCGTGCGTGTGCTCGTGCGACGACGTCCCTGGCGGACGCTGTGCGCAGTGCCGCCGCCGCCGCGGTCTGCGTGAGCGTGGCGGCCGTCCTGATCGGCGTCGTCGCCGGTGGCTCGGTGGGAACGTTCGGCCATCTCGGTGTCGACGCGCCGCTCCTCGGCGTCACCACCTTCGCGTGGTGCCTCGTGGTGGGCGCGCTCACCGCGGCCGTCACCGCCTGGTCGATGCGGCGCCACGACATCCACGGATGGCACGAGGACAACGAAGCCGAGGAGAGTGAATCCGACGACTCCGCGGGCACATCGATGCTCGGTGAGCCGGCCGCCCTCCCCGCAGCCCCGGACGCCGCGCCGACGGACACGGACATCGTGGAAGCCGAGACCGAAGCCGAGACCACCGACACCGACACCGTCGAGACCGAAGACGATGCCGTGGAGGCGGACGTCGTCGACGCCGAGATCGTCGACCTGCCGGACGAGTCGGCCGAGCCCGAGAAGCCCGGCGGCACCGACACCGCTCCCTGACGCGCGTCCTCCCCGAGCGAGGCCGATCGAGGAGGCGAACGGCGGCCGTCTAGGCTTCCTGTCGGCGTGATCCCACGCCGACAGAGCACCTGACCCGCCCGAGCAGCTGAGGAGAAGCACGCTGTCTGCCCCGCGTTCGACACCCGGGCGGGACCTCCCGGCCCGCGTCGTCGTCCTCGCCTCGGGGGTCGGATCACTGCTCGGATCGTTGGTCGAGGCCGCGTCCGCTCCCGAGTTCCCGGCCGAGGTCGTCGCCGTGGTGGTGGATCGCCCGTGCGGCGCCGAGGGCGCAGGGCTGCCGTCCCGGCGAGTGGCCGTGTCGGACCACGGTTCGCGTGCGGAGTGGGATGCCGCCCTCACCGAGGTCGTGGACTCCTGGTCACCGGATCTCGTCGTGAGTGCGGGATTCATGCGGATCCTCGGGCCGGTGTTCCTCGCACGCTTCGGTGGCCGCATCGTCAACACCCACCCCGCACTGCTGCCGTCGTTCCCGGGCGCGCACGCGGTGGCCGACGCCCTCGCCCACGGTGTGAAGGTCAGCGGGTCCACCGTCCACCTTGTGGACGACGGTGTGGACACCGGGCCCATCGTGGCCCAGGAAGCTGTTCCGGTGCTCGACGGCGACACCGAGGAGTCGCTGCACGAGCGCATCAAGATCGTCGAACGACGGCTGCTGATCGACGTGGTCGCCGCCGTCGCCACACGCGGAGTCATCACCGATGGACGAAAGGCCCAGATCCCCAGTGACTAACCCAGAGAACACGCGCGCCGTCTCGCGCGCACTCGTCAGCGTCTACGACAAGACCGGTCTGGACGAGCTGGCCGTGGGCCTTCACGCCGCCGGGGTGGAGATCGTGTCCACCGGATCGACCGCCGGGCGCATCGCCGCCGCGGGCGTACCGGTGACTCGGGTCGAAGACCTCACCGGCTTCCCCGAGACCCTGGACGGCCGCGTGAAGACGCTGCATCCGCGCGTGCACGCGGGCGTCCTGGCGGACACGCGCAAGCCGGAACACCTCGCGCAGCTCGACGAGTTGGGCGTCGCTCCGTTCGAGCTCGTCATCGTCAACCTCTACCCGTTCACCGAGACGGTCGCGTCCGGTGCGAGTCCGGACGAGTGCGTGGAGCAGATCGACATCGGTGGCCCGTCCATGGTCCGCGCCGCGGCGAAGAACCATCCGTCGGTGGCGGTCGTGGTGGATCCCGCTCGCTACGCCGACGTGCTGACCGCGGTGCAGGGTGGCGGCTTCACGCTCGAGCAGCGAATCGCGCTGGCCGCCACGGCGTTCCAGCACACCGCAGCATACGACGTCGCGGTGGCGTCCTGGATGACCGACATCCTCGTCGCCGGCGGTTCCGACGAGTCCGAGCACTTCCCGGCATGGATGGGCGCGACCTACGAGCGCGCCTCGGTTCTGCGCTACGGCGAGAATCCGCACCAGGCCGGCGCTCTGTACGTCGACCCGTCCGCTCCCGCCGGCATCGCGCAGGCGGAGCAGGTGCACGGCAAGGAGATGTCGTACAACAACTACACCGACGGTGACGCCGCCTGGCGTGCCGCGTTCGACCACGATCTCCCGTGCGTGGCGATCATCAAGCACGCCAACCCGTGTGGCATCGCGGTGTCGGCGTCCGGCTCCATCGCCGAGGCGCATCGCAAGGCGCACGCCTGCGATCCGGTGAGCGCGTACGGCGGCGTCATCGCGTCCAACCGCGAGATCACCGTCGAGATGGCCGAGCAGGTCGCCGAGATCTTCACCGAGGTCATCATCGCCCCGTCCTACGCCGACGGCGCGCTGGGAGTGCTGCAGCGCAAGAAGAACATCCGCGTCCTCGTGTGCGAGCCGCCGACGGCGGTGCCGGAGATCAAGCAGATCTCGGGCGGCCTGCTGCTGCAGGACCGTGACCGTCTCGACGCCGCGGGCGACGATCCGTCGGGGTGGACCCTGGCCGTGGGCGAGCCCGCCGACGAGGCACTGCTGGCCGACCTCGAGTTCGCCTGGAAGGCGTGCCGCGCCGTCAAGTCCAACGCCATCCTCATCGCCGCGGACGGTGCGTCCGTGGGAGTGGGCATGGGACAGGTCAATCGGGTCGATTCCGCCGAACTGGCCGTGCGCCGCGCCGGCGACCGCACCACGGGCGCCGTGGCCGCGTCGGACGCCTTCTTCCCGTTCCCCGACGGCTTCCAGATCCTCGCCGCAGCGGGGGTGGCGGCGGTGGTGCAGCCCGGCGGATCGATCCGCGACACCGAGGTCGTGGAGGCAGCGCGCGAGGCGGGCGTGACCATGTACCTGACCGGGTCACGCCACTTCGCACACTGACCTCTCCCAACCTCGCCCCCCGAACTTCGACCCCCCGAACTTCAACCCCGCGGGCTCAGCCCTTCGCGAGAACTTTCTCGATGGGCTTAGCGAGCTTCTCCGGCTTGGTGGTCGGCCCGAAACGGTCGACCACCTTGCCGTCGGCGTCGATGAGGAACTTGGTGAAGTTCCACTTGATGCGGCTGCCCAGCACGCCCGACTTCTGGTCGCGCAGCCACTTGTAGAGCGGGTGCGCGCCGTCGCCGTTCACCTCGATCTTCTCGTGCATCGGGAACGTGACGTCGTACCGCAGCGAGCAGAAGTTCTTGATCTCGTCGGCGTCGCCGGGCTCCTGGTGCCCGAACTGATCGCACGGGAAGCCGAGAACCACCAGCCCCTGCGGCCCGTACGTCTTGTTCAGCACCTCGAGGCCCTCGTACTGCGGCGTGAATCCGCACTGCGAAGCGGTGTTGACGATGAGGAGCGGCTTGCCCTTGTAGGCGGCGAGGTCGACGGGCTCGCCGTCGATGGTCGTGGCGGTGAAGTCGTATGCACTGGTCTCGGTCACCGCTCGACGCTACCGGCAGGAGGCCACATCGTGTTTGGTCTGTTCTCGGCGAGGGTAGACGCGGGCCATGACTCAGGACCACCGTGACGGCGACCCGGACGGCGGAATGAAGGAGGGCAGCTCGGAGCGCGAGCCTCGCGACGACGAGCGGACCTTCCGCGCACACGCCGGCGAGGCCATCGCCGATGCCCGGAACTGGCCCGGCTACTTCCTCATCGCACTGGGCCTCGGGGCCATGGGTCTCGGGCTCACTGCCGCAGGAGGCGGTTTCGAGGGGTGGGTGATGATCCTGTTCCCGGCCACCGTGATCCTCTGGGCCGCCGGTCTGACAGTGATCCTGCTCGAACGCAAGCGCGTCAAGAACGCCGAGGGCAAGGACCTAACGGACCCGTCGGGGCACTGATCGAGCTGTGCACGTGCCGAAACGGCTCGACGCTCGTACGTTGGAAGGGTGACCCAGTCTCCCAGTAGTCGAGATCCACACCCGCGCGCGACCACCCTCGGTGAACTCCGCGCGTCGGGACACGTCCAGAAGACAGTCAAGAACGAACTCCGCGACAACCTGCTCGACGCCCTGCGCGAGGGCCGCGACGCATGGCCCGGCATTCTCGGATTCGAGAACACCGTCCTTCCGCAGATCGAACGCGCACTCCTCGCCCAGCACGACGTCGTTCTCCTCGGCGAGCGCGGGCAGGGCAAGACCCGCCTGCTCCGAACCCTCGCCACGCTGCTCGACGAGTGGACGCCCGTCATCGACGGCTCCGAGCTCGGTGAGCATCCCTACGACCCCATCACCCCCGCCTCGATCCGCCGGGCAGCCGAACTCGGCGACGATCTGCCGGTGTCCTGGCGCCATCGCTCCGAGCGGTACTCGGAGAAGCTGGCGACCCCGGACACGTCGGTGGCCGACCTCGTCGGCGACGTCGACCCCGTGAAGGTCGCCGAGGGCCGCAGCCTGGGCGATCCGGAGACAATCCACTTCGGCCTCGTGCCGCGTACCCACCGCGGAATCGTGGCGATCAACGAGCTGCCCGACCTCGCCGAGCGCATCCAGGTGTCGTTGCTCAACGTGATGGAGGAGCGCGACATCCAGATCCGTGGCTACACGGTGCGGTTGCCCCTCGACGTGCTCCTCGTCGCGAGTGCGAACCCGGAGGACTACACCAACCGCGGTCGGATCATCACTCCGCTGAAGGACCGGTTCGGCGCCGAGATCCGCACCCACTATCCGATCCTGCTGACCGACGAGATCGCGGTCATCGAGCAGGAGGCCGACCTCACCGCAGTCGTGCCGCCGCACGTGCTCGAGGTGCTGGCGCGGTTCACCCGGCTGCTGCGTGAATCGCCGTCGGTCGACCAGCGTTCCGGCGTCTCGGCTCGGTTCGCCGTCGCCGCCGCCGAGACCGTCGGCGCGGCCGCCGTGCACCGTGCCGCCGTGCTGGGCGAGTCCGATCCGGTGGCTCGACCCGTCGACACCCAGACGATCGTCGACGTCCTGCGGGGCAAGGTGGAGTTCGAGTCGGGCGAGGAGGGACGGGAGATCGAGGTTCTGAACCACCTGCTGCGGCGGGCCACAGCCGACACCGCACGGGACTCGCTCGGCGGTATCGACCTGGGCCCTCTCGTCACGGCCGTCGAGCAGGGTGAGCCCGTGATCACCGGTGATCGAGTCACCGCGAAGGTGCTGCTGAACGAGTTGCCGGATCTTCCTGTCATCGACGAGATCGCCGAGCGTCTGGGCGCGACCTCCGACGGTGAGCGCGCCGCGGCTGTCGAGCTCGCGCTCGAGGGTCTCTACCTCGCACGTCGCATCGGCAAGGACACCGGCGACGACGGGCAGACGGTGTACAGCTGATGGCGGGCCACAACTCCCGGTACGGGCCGTACGTCGACGGTCCGGATCCGCTGGCGCCACCCGTCGATCTGCGGGAGGCGCTCGACGCGATCGGTCAGGACGTTCTCGAAGGTGCGTCGCCGCGCCGCGCGATGCAGGAGATGTTGCGTCGCGGGACGAAGAACATGCGCGGCCTGGACGATCTCGCCGCGCGGGCGAACCGTCGTCGGCGGGAACTGCTGAAGAACAAGAATCTCGACGGCACCCTGCAGGAGGTGCGCGAGCTGTTGGACGAGGCGGTCCTCGAGGAGCGCAAGACCCTGGCCCGTGCGCTGGACGACGACGCCCGCTTCCAGGAGATGCAGATCGCCGAACTGCCTCCGTCGACGGCGCAGGCCGTGCAGGAGCTCGCCGACTACGACTGGCGCAGCAGCGAGGCGCGGGAGAACTACGAGAAGATCAAGGATCTGCTCGGCCGCGAGGTGCTCGATCAACGCTTCAAGGGTATGAAGCAGGCACTCGAGGGGGCCACCGAGGAGGACCGTGCTCGGGTCGCCGAGATGCTGTCTGATCTCAACGACATGCTCGACGCCCATGCGCGCGGGGAGAACACCGACGAGCAGTTCGAGAAGTTCATGCGCGATCACGGTGAGTTCTTCCCCGAGAATCCCGAGACCATCGACGACCTGATCGATGCTCTCGCGGAGCGGTCCGCGGCAGCGCAGAGGCTGCGGAACTCGCTCTCCGCGGAGCAGCGTGCCGAGCTGGACGCGTTGGCGCAGCAGGCCTTCGGCAGCCAGGACCTGATGGACCAGCTGTCGCGACTCGACGCGAATCTGCAGTCGGCCCGGCCGGGGGAAGACTGGGACTCCGCCCAGAAGTTCCGCGGTCAGGAGGGCATGGGACTCGGCGACGGGACCGGTGTGCTGCAGGACATCGCCGAACTCGAGGAGCTGGGGGACCAGCTCTCGCAGCAGTACAACGGTGCGGCGCTCGACGACATCGACGCCGATGCGTTGCTGCGCCAACTGGGTCCGGAGGCGGCCGCGGACGCGCGGACGTTGGCGGACCTGGAGAAGGCGTTGCAGCAGGAGGGTTTCCTCGACAAGGGGGCCGACGGACAGTGGCGCCTGTCCCCGAAGGCCATGCGGCAGTTGGGGCAATCGGCTCTGAAGGACGTCGCGGGCGGCATGGCATCGCGCCGCGGTGAGCGTGACACCCGCCGAGCGGGCGCGATGGGCGAGCCCACCGGTGCGTCGCGCGCCTGGGAGTTCGGCGACACCGAGCCGTGGGACGTCGTCCGGACGGTGACCAACGCCGTCCTGCGCACCGCGACGGAACCTCGCGGAGACGGCGAGACCGGAGTGCGTCTGGCCGTCACCGACGTCGAGATCAGCGAGACCGAGCTACGGTCACAGGCCGTGGTGGCCCTGCTGGTGGACACGTCGTTCTCCATGGTGATGGAGGGTCGCTGGGTTCCGATGAAGCGGACGGCGCTGGCGTTGAATCACCTCGTCAGCACGCGGTTCCGCGGCGACGATCTGACGATGATCGGTTTCGGACGACACGCGCAGACGCTCACACCGTCGGAACTGGCGGGGCTCGACGGCGCGTGGGACCAGGGCACCAACCTGCACCACGCGCTGATGCTGGCCACGGCGCACCTGCGGCGCAATCCCAACGCCCAACCCGTGGTGCTCATCGTCACGGACGGCGAGCCGACCGCCCATCTCGAACCGGACGGCCACGCCTTCTTCGATTATCCGCCGCATCCGCGGACCCTCGGGTTGACGGTCAGGGAGCTCGATACCCTGGCGAAGATCGGTGCGCAGGTGACGATCTTCCGGCTGGGAGACGATCCCGGTCTGGCCCGCGTCGTGGACCGGATGGCCCAGCGCGTGGGCGGGCGGGTCGTCGCACCCGATCTGGACGGACTCGGTGCCGCGGTGGTGAGCGACTATCTGAGCGCCCGCAGGAAGCGCTGAGCCGGCTCAGGTCCCGTTGAGCACCGTGCGGGTGCCCACCGGGGCCGCGAGCTGCAGCTCCATGGTCCCGTACACGGCGATCATGATGCAGGACTTGTCCTTGGCGGATTCGAGGGTGCCGGTCCGGACGGTGACCACCACCGTCTCCTCGGTCTCCTCCACGGTCGCGTCGGCGCCGTAGCACTCGGGAGTGCCGGTGACGAAGTGCACCGCGATCCGGTTGCCCGGCAGCGCGGTCCACGCCTCGAACGGTGTGGACTGCGCCATCACCAGCGACGCGCCGGGTGTGAACTCGGTGCCCACCTGGTCCGCGGCCACCTCGTGGGGAACCGGCGGTGAGCCGGGGACGGGCACGAGGTCGGTGGGGGACGCCGCGCCGGTCTCGAGGTCGCCGGCGTCGCCGGGGTCGGAGGAGCCGCATCCGCCGAGTGCGACACACAACAGCAGCCCCAGGGCGAACGACCTCATGACCTCCACGGTAGCGCGGCCGCGCGCGGGCCCGGCCGAGCTCGCTCCCACGGTCACGCGAGCAGCGCGGCGACGAGGGCGATGACGGGAACGGACACCAGCGTCGTGACGAACGCGGTGTCGCGTGCCAGCACGGTTCCGCGGCCGTAGCGGGTGGCGTAGATGAACACGTTCTGCGCGGTGGGAAGCGCTGCGATGACCACCACGGCGAAGAGGTCGTGGCCGTCGATGCGCCACACCCACCGCGCCAGGACGTAGGTGAGGACGGGCAGCACGGCCATCTTGAGAAAGGCCGCCAGCGCGACGTCGCGGCGCGGTCCGGCTCCCCGCTCGAGCACGCGTACGCCCTGCAACGACATGCCGAAGGCGAGAAGGGCGCCGGGAACGCTGGCGCCGCCGAGCAGTGCGAACGGCTGCATCACGGGGTCGGGCAGGCTCAGACCCGTCACGGCGAGCGCCAGTCCGGCGAGGCCGGCGAGGACGATCGGGTTGGTGAACGGGGCTGCCACGACACCGACCAGCGAGGTGCCGCGCGACGACGTCGAGACGTCCAGGATCGTCAGGGCCAGCGGCGAGTAGATCATGATCTGGAAGAGCAGCAGCGGCGCGACGAACGAGGCGTCGCCCAGGACGTACACGGCGATGGGGATGCCGAGGTTGGCCGCGTTGACGTAGGACGCGGCGAGTGCCCCGATGGTGGCCTCGGGGACCGTGCGCTTCGTGATCGTCAGGGCGATCACCAGATACAGGGCTCCGACCAGCAGAGCCCCCACGGCCGTGATGGCGAGTGTGGGGGAGAAGATCACCGACAGGTCGGCGCGGGCGAGGGTGTCGAACAGCAGCGCCGGAGTGGCGACGAAGAACACCATCCGCCCCAGAACGAGTCCGCCGGACTCACCGAGTACGCCCGTACGGGCGACGACGTAGCCGATGAAGACGACCACGAAGATGACGGTGAATCCGGCGAGAACTCCTGACACGGGGGGCCTGTCAGCCCCTACCGGTCGACACTCAGCGGGTGGTGAACGGAAGGAGCGCCATCTCGCGTGCGTTGCGCACGGCGGTGGCGACCTGACGCTGCTGCTGGGGGGTCAGCCCGGTGACACGGCGGCTACGGATCTTGCCGCGATCGGAGATGAACTGACGCAGCAGGTTCACGTCCTTGTAGTCGACCTCGGTGATGCCCGCCGCGATGAGCGGGTTCTTCTTGGGCTTGCGATCCTTCTCGACCCGATCCTTCTTGGACGGGCCCCTCTTCACTGCCATGAGTTCTCCATCTCACCAACTGCTCTTGTGGACGCCGGGAAGTTCCCCGCGATGTGCTCTCTCTCGAACGCCGATGCGGGAGAGTCCGAATTTCCGGAGGTACCCGCGCGGGCGACCGTCCGCAGCGTCTCGATTGCGCAATCTTACCGGACTCGCATCGCGCGGTAGACGCTGGAGAGCCCGCTGCGCCGCGAACCGGTCCTCGTCGCTCGTCGAGGGCCTCCGGATCAGCTCTTTCAGCTCGTGGCGACGTGCCGCGTGGCGGGCGACGATCTCGGCCCGCTGGGTGTTGCGGGCGATCTTCGACTTCTTGGCCATCAGCGTTCCTCCCGGAAATCGACGTGTCGACGCACGACGGGGTCGTACTTGCGCAGGACCAGTCGGTCGGGATCGTTGCGCCGGTTCTTCCGGGTGACGTACGTGTGGCCGGTGCCGGCGGTCGACGTCAGTTTCACGATCGGCCGGACGTCGGTGCTCTTGCTCGCCATGTCAGAACTTCTTTCCGGCCGCGACGAGCCGCGTGACGACGGAGTCGATGCCGTCGCGGTCGATGGTCTTGATCCCCTTCGCCGAGACCGTCAGCCGCACTCGTCGGCCGAGGCTCGGTACGAAGTAGGTCTTGTGCTGCACGTTGGGGTTCCACCTCCGACTCGTGCGGTGGTGGGAGTGCGAGACGGACTTCCCGAAGCTCGGGACCCGTCCTGTGACGTCGCAGTGCGCGGACATCGCGAACCCTTCCTCTCTGTCGACTGGTGACCGGTGACTTTATCGACAACAGTTGTCGACAAGCGCTGTATCGGAACTGTACGCTCGGACGCCGGTAACTGACAATCGTTGTCGACAACTCGAAGAATCGAAAGGACGTGCAGTGCCGATGGAGAACCTCGAGGCGCCCGACAGGAGAACGCCCCTGGTCGTGGTGTGCGGGCCGGAGGATCTCGGCGCCGCGGTGAGCGCGACGTTCCAGGAGCCGGGCACGATCGTCCTGCACCACGATCTCTCCGACGCCACCGTCGGTGTCGTGCGGCGGCGGACGGTCCGGGTGGACGACGACGGCACGCCGACCACGCGGGTCGTCGACCTGGCGGGTCTCGGGTGCTGCGTCTCCTGCCTCCTGCGCGAGGATCTGCTGCCACTGCTGCGATCGGCCTCCGCGGACTCGTCCGTGCGACGCATCGTCGTCCGGGTCGATCCCTCGCTGGAGGTCGAGGCGATCTGCTGGGCGATCGAGAACACCGTCGTCACCGGCATGGTCGGTCGGGTGGACGCCACGGCGTCGCGAGACGTGCGCATCGAGGCGGTCGTCGGCTGCGTCGACGGCGCGACCTGGCTGTCCGACGCCACCGGCGACGAGCTCGTCGGCGAACGGGCGTTTCCGCCCGGGCCCGACGGCGGTCAGGTCGTGGATCTTCTCGACGACCGCACCGTCGCGCAGGTCGCCGTCGGCACCGTTCGAGGATCCGATCTGCTGGTCGTCGCGGACACCGGAGTCGATCGGTGGGACGCCGCGCGCCTCGACGCGGTACTGGCGCGGCTCGCACCACGCGCGCCGCGGGTCTGGATCCTGCCGGGCGAACGTCCGCGAGACCTGCTGGCCTTCGTTCCGGCGACGGCGCGGCGAGGACTCATCGACGACGCCCACGCGCCACTGCTCGACGGGCAGCCGCCGCTGTCGGCGGAGTGCGGCGTCACTCTGGTCGAGTTCACGGACCGACGGCCGTTCCACCCGGGCCGGCTGCACGACGCGATCGACGTTCTCCTCGACGGTGTCGTCGCCACCCGCGGTCGGCTGTGGGTGGCCACGCAACCCGACGCCGTGCTGTGGCTCGAGTCCGCCGGCGGTGGGCTCCGGGTGGCCTCCGCGGGCTCGTGGCTCGCGGCCATGGCACCGGACGACTACGAGGAGGCGCCCACCGCCCGCCGCGCTCTCGCCGCACTCGCCTGGGACGAGGAGTACGGGGATCGCGCGCAGTCGCTGGTGGTGCTGGTGCACGAGGCAGATCCCGAGCACGTGTACGCGGCGCTGTCCGACGCGCTGCTCACGCCGGACGAGCTCGAGACTCCCGAGCTCTGGGCCGAGTGGGCCGACCCTTTCGGGCAGTACCACGAAGATCCCTGCGAGACAGAAGGTTCCGCCGTCGGGGCGGACGACGACAGAAGGGCTGCACAGTGAAGAAGAACGTACATCCGGACTACCATCCGGTCGTGTTCCAGGACTCCGGGACGGGATCGATGTTCCTGACGAGGTCGACCGTCACCAGCGATCGCACCGTCGAGTACTCGGACGGTCGCACATATCCGCTGGTGGTCGTCGACGTCACCAACGAGTCGCACCCGTTCTGGACCGGCGCGGCGCGGGTGATGGACACGCAGGGACGCGTCGAGAAGTTCGAGCGTCGCTACGGCACCCGCACGAGAAAGGCCTGACCCGTGGCTGTTCCCAAGAGGAAGATGTCCCGCTCGAACACGCGCAGTCGACGCTCGCAGTGGAAGGCGACGCCGCCGGATCTGGTGTCCGTCACCGTCGGCGGCGTGACGCACCGGGTGCCGCGTCGGCTGGTGAAGGCGGTGCAGACGGGACTGTTGGACCCGTCACGACTGACCTGAGGGGCTAGCATCGCCGCATGAACGTCGACGTCACCCTGCTTCCCGGCATCGGGGTACGCAAGGATTTCGCGTTGTCCACGGGGCGACGCATCGGGGTCATCACGCGCAAGGACGGCACGAACGAGCTGATCGTGTCGAAGAAGGAGGACCCGGACTCGACGCAGGCGTCGATCACGCTGACGAACGAGGAGGCGGCGGCGCTCGGCAACCTGCTGGGCACGCCGCAACTCGTCGCGCAGCTGGGGGAGGAGCACCGCGACCTCCCCGGTATCCGGACCCGGCAGTTGCCGATCCACGAGGGATCCCGCTTCGACGGCCGACTTCTCGGCGACACCGCCATGCGGACCAAGACCGGGGTGTCCATCGTGGCGGTCATGCGGGCGGGGCAGGTCCAGCCGTCGCCGCCGCCGAACTTCACCCTCGTCTCGGGCGACCTGCTCGTCGTCGTCGGAACGAGCGACGGTCTCGATCACGCAGCGAAGATCCTCGGTAGCTGACGGGTGGGAGAGACTGCGCTCGGACTGACCGAGCTGGGCGCTGTCTTCTTCGCGCTGGGGTTGCTCGCCAGGCTCGCGTCGCGGATCGGCATGTCCCCCATCCCGTTCTATCTGCTCGCCGGGTTGTTCTTCGGCAACGGCGGCATCGTCGAGCTCGACGGCATCGACGACTTCACCCATCTCGCGAGCGAGATCGGCGTGGTGCTGCTGCTCCTGCTCCTCGGACTCGAGTACACCGCGAACGAACTGGTCACCGGGCTGCAACGGTCGTGGACCGCGGGCCTGGTCGACCTGGTGCTGAACTTCGTGCCCGGTGCGGTGACAGCGCTGATTCTCGGCTGGGGACCGATCGGCGCCCTGGTGCTCGGCGGTGTCACCTACATCTCGTCGTCCGGCATCGTCGCCAAGGTGCTCGGTGACCTGGGCCGACTGGGCAACCGCGAGACGCCCGTCGTGCTGTCCATCCTGGTGTTCGAGGACCTCATGATGGCGCTCTATCTGCCGATCCTCACCGCGGTGCTCGGCGGCGTCAGCATTCTCGGCGGCGCCGAGGCCGTGGGGATCTCCCTGTTGGTCGTCGCCGTCGTGCTGGTCGTCGCACTGCGGTACGGGTGGGTGGTGTCGAAGGTGGTCGCCAGCCGGGACCGAGAGGTGGTGCTGCTGAAAGTCTTCGGGCTCGCCCTCCTGGTGGCCGGAATCGCGTCGGCGATGCAGGTGTCCGCGGCCGTGGGGGCGTTCCTGCTCGGGATCGCCATCTCGGGATCCACCGCCCAGGCCGCCACCCGGGTGCTCGAGCCCTTGCGTGACCTGTTCGCGGCCATCTTCTTCGTCGTGTTCGGGTTCAACACCGACCCGCGCTCGATCCCGCCCGTCCTCGGGTACGCGGTGCTGCTCGCGGTCATCACCGCGGTGACCAAGGTGGCCACCGGCGCGTGGGCCGCGAAGCAGATCGGCGTGGGACAGCTGGGCCGGATGCGTGCCGGGGCAGCACTGATCGCGCGCGGCGAGTTCTCCATCGTCATCGCGGGTCTGGCCGTCGCGGCCGGCGCCGTGGAGAGCGAGCTGGCCGCACTCGCCACGGCCTACGTGCTGATCATGGCCGTCGCCGGACCCATCGCAGCCAGGGTCGTCGAGCCCGTGACGCTGCGCGTGCTGGCGGCGCGGGGTCCGACGTCATGAGACCGGCCTGTTGCAGCGATGCCTTCTTCGCCGCGAGCGCTGCCCGAGCCGCTGACCGGTCCCGGGTCCACTGCGCGACCACCTCGTCGGCGTCGACGCGGCCGATGGGTACCTGAGGTCCCACGGGCGCCCGCAGCCAGTCCATGATGCGCGCGTTCAGATCCTTGACGATCGCACGGACCGCGTCCTCGGACCGTACGTCCCGCAGCGCCTCCGGGAGACGCTCGACCTCCTTGCGCAGGCGGAGCGGCGTCGGCAGAAGAGCATCGCCCGAGAGGTTCTCGCGCTTCAGATACCCCCGCACCCAGGACAACTCGTCGGTGCTCGACGGCGGGATCGGCTTGCCGAGGCCCGGCAGGTTGTCGAAGGCGCCGTTCTCCTGAGCGGACGCGATCTGCCGGTCCACCCACGTCTGGACACTGATGTCCGACGGCTTGCGTTCCGTCATGCGACGAGACCTCCTGCGCTGCTGTGCCTATCCGACGGGGTCGGACCCGAGCTCCTCCACGAAGTCGCGGACCAGTTGCTCCGCGATCACCCGAGCCTTGACGTTGGCGGCCTGACTCATCGTCGCGATGTGGTCGAAGGCCGCCTCCGGCGACATCCGCTGCGTGACCATCAGCAGGCCCACTGCCTGACTCAGGACACTGCGGCTGTCGAGCGCCGTGCGCAGCGAGGACACCTCGCGTTGCGCGCTGCCGAGCAGCTGCTCCCGCAACCGGGCGAGCTCGAGGTGCACCCGGACACGTGCGACGAGCTCCGCCGGCTGGAACGGCTTGGTCACGTAGTCGTCCGCACCGAGGCGGAGGCCTTCGACGACCGACTCGGATCCCGCACGTGCACTGAGCAACACGATCGGGACGCGCACCAGCCGGCCGTCGGACCTCGCCTCGTCGACGAGCGAGAGACCGGAGCGTCCCGGCAGCATGATGTCGCTGAGGATGACGTCCGGCGGGTGGGCGCGGGCGTGCGCCATCGCGGAGTCGACATCGGCGAACATGGTCACGTGCCAGTTCTGTTCGCGGAGCAGTCCGACGAGGTAGTCGCGCATGTCGGCGTTGTCCTCGACGAGCACCACCTGGCGCTGATCGGGTGTCGGATCGGTCCGGACGCCGTCCAGCGGTCGCCAGGTGTCGGCTTCACCGATGTACCCGGCGCCCAACGCTTCCGCGACCTCCTGTGTGGTGGCGTCGGAGGCGGGCGGCGCGGACGCCACCGTGCGGGGAAGCGTCACGGTGAACGTGGATCCCGTGCCGTCCGGGCCGTCGCTCACGTCGATGGTGCCGTGCAGGGCGGCCACGAGGTCGCGCACCAGGGAGAGTCCGACGCCGGACCCCTCGCGGCTGCGACCGGCGGCGGCCGCGACCTGATAGAACCGATCGAAGATCTTCGCTCGGTGGGCCTCGGGGACACCCGGTCCCGTGTCCGTGACCGTCAACGTCACCGTGTCCGCGTCGTCTCGCAGGCTCACGGTCACCGATCCCGCCGTCGTGAACTTGACCGCGTTGGACACCAGGTTCATCACCACGTGAGTCCACATCGTGCGGTCCATCTCGGCGAAGCGGTGGGTGACGCCGTCGAGTGCGAGGTGCAGTTCCACGCCGGCCCGCGCCGTCGCGTCGCGGAACATCGAGGCGCAGTCCGTGGTGAGCGAGACGATGTCGGTCGGTTCGAGAGACACGACGAATCCGTCGGCATCGCCGCGGGCGACGTCGAGCAGGGTGTCCACCAGTCGCTGCAGTCGCAGTGCCGCGCGCCGCGCGGTCTGCAGCGATCGCACCCGGTGCGGCGGCAGTGGGTTCTCCTGGTCGTCCACCACGTCGCCCAACGGACCCAGGAGCAGTGTCAGCGGGGTGCGGAACTCGTGGCTGACGTTCTCGAAGAACCGGGTCTTGGCAGCATCCAGCTCTTCCAGGTCGCGAGCCCGGCGGCGTTCTGCCGCATACGAGTACGCATCCGTCAGCGCCGTCGAGATGCGTCCGGCCACCAGATCGAGGAACACGCGGTACGGCTCGTCGAAGCGCCGCAACGCGCTGATGCCGGCCACGAGAACGCCGACGGGTCGGCCCGACGACGCGTGCAGGGGGAGCACGACGGCGGTCGTGCCCACGATCTCGCCGACACCGCTCGTGCTGACGCGATCGATCACGCCGCGATCGACGGTCGTGGCGGTGTGCGGCCGACCGGGGAGCGTCGCGGACGTCGAGGCGACGGGACGGATCTCGCCGAGTTCCGCGTCGTGGGTGGTGCGGAGGTGGATGGACGCGAACGGCACGTCGGCCTCGTTGCCGGCGAGCAGGTCCAGTGACGCCCGGCAGACGTCGTCGATGTCGCGGGAGGCCACGGAGATCGAGCCCAGCTCGTGCAGCACCGACATGCGGCGCTCCGCCAGCACCTGCTGGGTCACGTCGGTGGTGGCGACGAAGACCCCGTTCACCGTGTCGCCGGAACCGAGGATCGGGCTGTAGGAGAACGTGAAGAACGTCTCCTCGAGGTAGCCGAAACGGTCCAGCAGGACGCGCTGACGGGTGCGATGGACGGCGGTGCCGCGCAGGGCGTCGTGCGCCAACGGGCCGAGCTGCTCCCAGCCGACGCGCCAGCAGTCCGCGGCGCGCTGGCCCACGGCCTCGGGAAACAGGTCGCCTGCCATCGGGGTGTAGGCGTGGTTGAAGAGCTGGACCAGATCCTCGCCCCACCACACGAGCTGTCCCACCTCGGACGGGAACAGCGTGCGGATGGCGGTCACCAGTGCGTCCGGCCAGTTCTCGACCGGTCCGAGTGACGTCGTCGACCAGTCGAACTCGCGATGGGCGGTCGAGGTGGCGTCCGTGCCGGGGAACAGCTCGTCGCGGGTCGTCACGCGACCACGTGCATCATGCGAGCACACCCGTCATGCGCTGTGTGCTGTCGTCGTCCCCGGCATTCCTGATGAACCTTCCTCGCGTCTCCGTACAGTGTAAAGGTGCGCGCGGGGTGGTGACGACTTCGAGCGGATCAGGCCAGCGCACTCCCGGCGAGCCACTCGGACCACGGGACGCTCCAGTCACCGTTCTGCCACTGCTGCAGCGGTGCACCGCCGGTGTCGCGCACCTCGACGACGTCGCCGGGCACCGAGAAGTCGTAGAACCAGGACGCGTTGGCCCGGCTCAGGTTGAGGCAGCCGTGCGAGACGTTGGTGTTGCCCTGCGCCCACACGGTGTCCTCGAGTTCGTGCAGGTAGATGCCGTCGTTGCTGATGCGCGTCGCGTAGTTGATCGACTCCTTGTACCCGAGGCGCGAGTTCACCGGCAGCCCGTACGTCGAGGAGTCCATGATCACCGGGTTCGCCTTGTCCAGCACGGTGTAGACGCCGGGCTGAGTCCAGAACGTCAACGTCTGGCCACCGACGGTCTCGCTGCCGCCCATGCCCATCGACGTGGGCATGGTGCGCACGAGCGTGCCGTTCTCGTACACCTCTACCTGCTTGGTGTCGTCGTCGGCGACGGAGACGTGCGAGTCGCCGATGGTGAACGACGTGGTGACGTCCTCCTGTCCGAAGAGGCCCTCACCGACCTCGACGCCGTACACCTTCGCGGAGATGGTCACCACGGTTCCGGGCGTGTAGTAGTTCTCCGGCCGCCAGTGGACGTTCTGGTCGTCGGCCCAGTACCAGGATCCGGTCACGGCGGGCGTGGTCTGGACGGACAGCGTGCGCTCGGCGGCGGCGCGGTCACCGATGGGCTCGTCGAAGTGCACCACCGCGACGATGCCGACGCCGAAGGTGCCCCCGTCCGTGAGCAGGTTGCCGCCCGACGTCACGAAGGACGGCAGCGTGTAGTTGTCCGGCTCCACGGTCGTGAACGTGCTCGTCTGCTCGTGCGCGGCGCCGTCGGTCGCCTCGGTGTCGATCTCCAGTGAGTACTGCTTCCCGTAGCCGAGCGTGGAGGCCGGCTTCCAGGTGGATCCGTCGGGTGTCACGACCCCGTCGACGACGACACCGTCCGCGTTCGTCATCCGCACCGCGGTGATGGTGCCGTTCGACGCCGTCACGCTCACCGGCGCGAGCGGGTTGACGTCGGCCGCGCCGTCCGGCGGGTCGAGGGTGAGGGTCGGCGCGGGTGCGGCCTGCGTCGTCTCCGGCGCGCCGCCGGAATCACCTCCCGAGCCGCCGTCACTCGATCCGATGGTGCAGGCCGAGGCCAGCAGCATCACGAACGCGAGGCACGCCAGGAGAACGGTGCGGAGAAGGGCAGGACGGGACGACATGCGGGTGCTCCGTAAGGTGCGGAATCGGGCAGCGCGACGACACGGCGCTGACCACCACGGTAGCGCGTGCGCGGCGCTCACCCCCGCCGAGCGGGAGTGCGGGTTCGATGGAAGCATCGCGGGCATGACCACGACTCGCCGCCGATCCTCCGTCCCGGACGCGTTGCCGCCCCAGGTGGTCGTCCTCTTCGGTGCCACCGGAGACCTGGCCAAACGCAAGCTGCTCTCGGGGATGATGCACCTCGTCCTGTCCGAACTGGCGCCGCGGATGCGCGTCGTCGGTACGTCGTTGCAGGAGATGACGTCGGACGAGTTCCGAGCGATGGCGAAGGAGGCGATCGAGCAGTTCTCCACGCGCACACCGACGGAGGACGAGTGGGACCGCTTCGCGACTCGCCTGACCTACGTGCCCCAGACCGCCGGCCCGCAGGCGTTGTCGGACGCGGTGGCAGCGGCGGAGAAGGAACTCGGGGACGGCGTGCAGCGGCTGCACTATCTGTCGGTACCGCCGTCCGCGGCGCTCGCCGTCATCGACATGCTCTCCGAGGCGACGCTCGTCGAGCGGGCCCGCATCATCATGGAGAAGCCGTTCGGCACCGATCTCGCCAGCGCCGTCGCGCTCAACGCGGCTGTGCACGAGACCTTCGCCGAGGAGCAGATCTTCCGCATCGACCACTTCCTCGGCAAGGAGCCGGCGCAGAACATCCTCGCGTTCCGCTTCGCCAACGGTCTATTCGAGCCGATCTGGAACCGCACGTTCATCCAACACGTGCAGATCGACGTGCCCGAGACTCTCGGACTGGACGGCCGCGCCGGCTTCTACGAGTCGACGGGTGCCTTCAAGGACATGGTGGTGACCCACCTGTTCCAGGTACTGGCCTTCACGGCCATGGAACCGCCCACCGCGCTGGAACCCGAGGCGATCAAGGAGGAGAAGAACAAGGTCTTCCGCTCCATGCTTCCCCTCGATCCGCGGAACGTCGTGCGCGGCCAGTACTCCGGCTACCGCAGCGAGAAGGACATCGCCCCCGACTCGGACACCGACACCTTCGTCGCCCTGAAGTGCCACATCGACAACTGGCGGTGGGCGGGTGTGCCGTTCTATCTCCGGACCGGCAAGAAGCTGGCCGAGGGGCAGCGCATCATCTCGATCGCGTTCCGGGAGCCGCCCAAGTCGATGTTCCCGGCGGGCTCCGGCGTCGGCGCCCAGGGGCCGGACCACCTGACCTTCGACCTCACCGACTCGTCGAAGGTGTCGCTCTCCTTCTACGGTAAGCGGCCGGGCCCGGGCATGCGCCTGGACAAGCTCAGCATGCAGTTCGCGCTGCACGAGACGGAGAGTGCCGCAGACGTTCTGGAGGCGTACGAGCGGCTGATCCTCGATGCGATGCACGGGGATCACACGCTGTTCACCACGTCCGAGGGCATCGAGCGGCTGTGGGAGGTCTCGGCACCGCTGCTCGAGGACCCGCCGCCCGTCCGGTCCTACGCGCCGGGATCGTGGGGTCCCAACGCGATCCACAGTCTGGTCGCGCCCGATGCGTGGCGGCTGCCGTTCGAGCGCGAGTGGCGCGGGGAGTGACCTAGTTGCAGGTACTCGGCGCCGGTGTCCCGGCGAACCGGCCGTCCAGCCATTCCGCCGGCGCACTTCCGAGGTTCAGGATGCCGTGGCCCTGCCCCGGTGCCTCGCGGAGCTCGATGGTGTCGCCGAGTGCGCACGCTCGCTGCACCGCGGCCACTGTCCACTCCGGGAGTGCGAGTCGATCCAGTTCGCCGTAGCCGACGAACATGGGCGCGGTCGCCGCGGCGCCCGGCACTCCGGCCTCGGTGAGCCACGCGCGCAGACGATCTGCGGCGGCCTCGTCCACCGGTGCGTAGTCCGCCGGTGTGACGGACTCGGCGATCGCGCTCTCGAGCCCGTCGTTCTCGCCCTCGCAGGCGGCGAAGACGTCCCGACGTTCGTACAGCACACCGCGGAGGTAGTCGGTCACCTGGAGGTCGGGGTGCGCGACGGACAGCCCTGTCAGGACCGACGGCACCAGCGCGACCTGTTCGGCGGTGAGTGTTCCGGCCACCATCGCGTCGACGAGCGGGCTCAGGTCGGTCGCGGGGGACATGCTGATGGTGCCGACGAGGCGGAGTCCGTCGCCGTAGTCGGCGGCCCGTTCGTTGGCGGCCCACACCGCCTGCCCGCCCTGGGAGACGCCGTAGCCGATCCAGGAGTCGGACGCCGTCGGTTCCACCTCGCGCGCTGCGCGCACCGCGTCGATCACGTTGTTGCCGGCCGTGGCGGCATCGAGGTACGGGTGCGGACCCGGGGTGCCCAGGCCCTCGTAGTCGGTCATGGCGACCACGTAACCGTTGGCGAGGAAGGGGATCACGGTGGTGAGCGCCCCCAGCAGCCCGATGTGGGTGGACGGCGCGCACCGACTGTCGGTACCGGTGGTCGCGTGGCCGACGGAGACGACCGGCCACCCACCCGCCGGTGGGTCGCCGCGAGGAACGAGGACCAGCCCGCTCACCTCGGTGGCGGAGCCGTCGATGCCGGAGGTCGAACGGTAGAGCACCGTCTTCGACACCGCTGTCAGGGTGGCGAGCGCGGGATAGCCCGCGAAGTCACGGGGGGTGCCCAGCAGTGAGCCGGCGGCGACGTCGGCGAGAGAGTCGACGGCCGTCTCCGGGTCCGACTCTCCGGGCAGCCCAGCGCAACTCGCGCAGAGGACGGCCAACACCGACAGCCAGGTCAGCGCGACGTGGCGGCGCGCGGTCGTCGTCTCGATCGCGGCCACCGCACGTCACTCCCCGTCGGAGCGCAGGTCGGCCGTGTTCCGGCTCAGCAGGCCGACGGGATCGGCACACGCGCGGGCGAGGGCACGGTCGACCGTCTCGGTCTCGATCATGCCGCTGCAGAACGACGCCGAGTACGAACGTCCGCCCTGGACCTGCGAGACGAGGATCGAGATGCCGTCCGGGCCGTCGGGTTCGAGAGAAGCCGTCATCTGACGGGGCCGACCGTCGTCGAGCCAGGGAAGATGGTCGTAGATCGAGAGGGTGCCCAGGTCGCTCACCGCGAGTCGCGGTCGGTCGGGCACCGTGACGACGTCCTCGCTCGGCGCCGGCGCCGGGGCTGTCCGGTGACCCTTGAGAGTTGCTCGGGCATCGGCCATTCCGAGCACGGCGATGGGCCAGCCGGAGTCGATGACCTGCTTCATGACACCGGCGACGTCACCCGGCGTCGGCAGCACGGGCAGGCGGACCGGGATACCGATCGCGAAGTTGCCGTGTTCCGCGCGGTGCTCCTCGTCGAGGTACCGGCGGCAGTTGAAGAGGATCATGACGTGCTCGTCGAGGGGGACACCCTCGGAGCGCAGAGCGGCGACGAGCAGAGCCACCGACACCGACGCGCCGGTGGCGCCCGGCGCGTTCGCCTTCGACCACGATCGCAGTTCCGCCACCTGCTCGGGACGCATGTAGGCCGCGCGCGTGGTCTTCGACGATTCCCAGTGCTCGATACGGCGCGTCGGCGCCCCGTCGGCCGTCGCGTCACGCCGCTTGTGGACGGCGCGCAGGCGCCGGAAGTCCTGCAGGGCACGAGGGTTGGATCTGTAGTGCCGCCGCAGAGCACTCCACGTGGCGTTTCTCGGCAGCGACGGCGCCATGCTGCGTGCGATCGCGAAGCCGGGGTCGCTCGCGGCGGCGCCGACCAGCAGTACACCGAGCTGACCGTCGCCCACGCCGTGGGAGTAGTGGACCACGGCGTAGTCACCGCACAGCACGATCTCCACGGGGGCGCGTACACCGTCGCGGGTGCGCACCCGGTCCATCAGCTCACCGAGGTCGTCGGTGGCCAGATCCGGCCTGCTGGTGACGGCAGTGCCGGCGCCGATGTCGGTGCGGTACGCCCAGTTCCGACTGTCCGAGCGGGGATCGAGCCGGATGCGGGAGGTGGGAGACGCGTTCTCCGCCGCGGCGAGCATCGCCCGCGCAGCGTCGACGTCGAGACCCGCCGTCGGCCCGACGACGGCGAGGGTCTGCGCGGACGCGAAGGTGCGGTCGAGTTCGGTCGACGGGTACTCAGACTGCGGCATCGATCACCTCCTGCATCCGTGAGCGGAAGTTGGCTCGCGAGAAGCCTTCCGCCCAGACGCGGATCTGCGCTCGATCGAACTGGGCCGGGTCGAACGACGTCATGGCGTCGGCGAAACCGGTGACGATCTCGTCGTCGGTACCGGGCTGCACGTGCAATCCGGTGGTGCCGTGGATGACCGAGTCGACGGCACCACCCTCACCGAGCGCGATGACCGGGGTACCGGTGGCCATCGACTCGACGGGAACGATGCCGAAGTCCTCGATGCCGGGCATCAGCAGTGCACGCGTGGAGCGGTGGAGCTCGAGCAGCTTCTCGTGCGAGACGCGGCCGAGGAACACCGTCTTCGGTCCGGCGAGGGCGCGGCACTGCTCCATCGCGCGGCCGTCGCCGGCGACGATGAGCGGTACGTCCGCCAGGGCTGCCGCACGGATCGCGATGTCGGGACGCTTGTACGGCACCAGGCGACCGGCGAGCAGGAAGAAGTCCTCACGCTCCACCGTCGGATCGGGAGTGAAGCCCTCGGTGTCGACGGGTGGGTGCACCACCACGGCGTCGTCTCGTCCCCACCAGCGCGAGATGCGGTCCGCGACGGCGGTCGAGTTGGCGACGACGGTGGTCAGACGCGGCGCGGCTCCTGTCTCGCAGCGCCGTGCGACGGCCGACAGTGCCGTGAGGATCGCGGCACCTGCGCGGCCGCCGCCCTCACCCGCCCGCAGTTCCGGATCCCACGCCCAACGCGCCGGGCTGTGCACGTAGGCGATGACGGGAGCGTCGGTCGCGTGCACGGCCTGCGTCGCGAAGGCGTGGTGGCTCACGACGACGGCCTCGGCGTCGCGCAACGGCAGACGACGGAACGCCGTCGGCATCAGCGGCAGGACCGGGGCGTAGGACCGCTGACCGATGCCGTTGTAGATCGAGTTGAGCCACGTGGTGTTCGGCGGAGTGGTCAGCCCGGCGGGAGTTCCCTCGGGACGGGCGATGGGTGCGTACACGCGCGCGCCCGGCCACTGCAGAGCGAGCTGTTCGACGACGTGCTCGGATCCGGCGATCTCGGTGAAGCGCTCGTGGACGATCGCGATCTTGTCAGTGTCTGGCATTGTGTCCGACCTGTTCCTCGGGGCGCTGGGAGGCCGTGCGTCCACCCGGGGCGGGATCGGACCGGCGCTTGCGGCCGGACGGTTGCACGACGAGGTGAGTGTGGATGCCGAACGTCCGCAGCTGCTTCAGCACTCCCTCGGCAGCTCGGCGGTCGCGTCCACCGGACGACAGTAGTACCACCGCGGTCTCGACGTCGTGCACGTCGACGAAGGTCCACCACTCGCTCGTGAGGTCGGCCCCGACGAGTGCGTCCGGGTGGCGGGGCTGCCCGCCCGTGGAGAGGGAGGTGGGAGCCGGATACACGGCGTCGTCACCGACGAGTACCAGCACGTTCTGCTCGATGCGACCGTGAGCGGCGTGGCGAGCGCCGGCCGACCGGGTGCCGTTGCCGTTGCTGCCGTTCCCGTTGGACGACGACGCGCCCCGGTCCGACGCGGCCACCGTCGCGGCGACGATGGGCGGCAGGCCCGTGGTCACCTTCGGATCGAAGTCGGCCTGGTACTTGCGAGCGACGCGGCGGGCCCACGCGGGCCGCGGACGACGCCCGAGTCGACTGCGCAGCAACACGATCAGCTCGGCGGCGACGATGAACGCCACCAGGCCCGCGACGGAGGCCTCCGAGGCCGGCATCGGTGAGACGGGGGCGGTGCTCTGCTCGGGCACGGCGAGCACCACCAGCTGGTTCCCGCCGCCCGTGCTCTGGAGCTGTGTCAGCTGGTCGCGGAGGTCGGCGAGCGACTGGTCCGATGCGGAGCGGGCGGGGTCGCCCGGGATGAGCTGGGAGTTGCGGGCTTCCTCGGCCGCGATCGAGGCTTGAACCTGCTCGAGCTGCCCCTGTGCGTTGCGGGCGGCGTTGGCCGACGACGCCTGCGACACCGTGGTCACCGTGGTGCGGGCGACCTCGAGGGCGAGCTCGGGGGAGTCCGCGGTGACGGTGAAGGTGAGCAGCGCCGGCGACGTTCCCGGGGCGAGCTCGAGGTGGGAGGCGAGCTCACCGGCGTCCCAGCCTGTGTCGACCTGCGACAGCACCTGATCGAGCACGTCGTTGTCCGCGGCCAGCCCGATGAACGGGGCGCGCAGCTGCTCGATGAACGCGTCGCCGGGGATCACCTCGCCGGTCGCCCGGATCTCCGTCACGACGGATGCCGCGTACTGCTTCTCGGTGCCGTACTCGCGGAGGGCGAAGACGCCGGCGCCGACGATCAGCGCGATGATCAGAGCGGGAAGGAACGCGCGTCCCAGTTCCCGCATGTGCCCGGCGAGATCTATCGGCGGAGGTACGTCTCCGCGGTGCACGGGGTCGTCTACGGGCGCCAACCGAATCTCCTCGAGTTGCTGGTGCGCGTGCGGTCATGCCCGGTCGACGGCATGTCCCATTCGATACTACGCAGGGACGGAGACCATTCCTGCGTAGGTGAATTGCCGTGTGTCACCGTTCGGGAGATCGGTTCGCGGGCCGTCGTGAAACCGACGCGGTACCCATTCTGGGCGCGTGAGGAATGGATGATGGCTCTTTCTGTCGTGGCATTCATGCGGTCAATTCCGTCAACAATCGGGGGAGGGTGACCGAGATGTCGTGACGCGTCGCGACGGTGTCCCGCGCGCGTGCTCCCATGTCCGCGCGCGCCGCGTCGTCGCCGAGCACCCTTCGCAGAGCGTCGGCCAGTGCCGCCGCGTCACCCGGCGGGACCAGCACGCCCTCCCCGCGAGCGAGGAACTCGGTGGGACCGCCGTGATCGGTGGCCACCACCGGCACCCCGTGGGACATGGCCTCGAGGACGGACAGGGGCCCCGCCTCGGGGAGAACGCTGGCCGACACCACGACGTCCCACCGGCGCAGCGCGCTGTCGGGATCGACGTGCCCGAGGAAGCGGACACGTCCCGCGAGATCGGGACGTGCTGCCCGCGTGTGCAGTTCGTCGACGTACGCCTGATCGCCGGAGAAGCTGCCGCCCGCCAGTTCGACCACCACGTCGTCGAGCGTCGCGACCGCGTCGAGCAGGACGAGGTGCCCCTTCCACGGAGTGAGGAGCGCGAGCATGCCCACGACGGGCGGCGAGTGCGTGGGGGCGGCGAAGTCCTCCACGGGCCACGGCACGCCGTAGGGCACGATCTCCACCTCGATGCCGAGGTCGCGTACCGGTGCCGCCGCGGCGGACGTGCACGCGACCGCGCGGCGGACGGCGCCTCGACTCGCCGACGCCACGGCGCGCTGGCGTCCCGCCGCGATCGCATCGTGCACCAGCCAGGCAACACCGTGCGGTGGCCGGGCGAGTCGCGCTGCGGGCAGGGCGAACAGCGAGTTGACGACGGTGTGGGTCGCCGGCCGTCGCGTCACCGCACGCAGCGTCCGTGCCGCCGACACCCACCGCGCCGCCATCCTCGCCGCGGCGCCGATGCGGGCGACTCCCTGCTCTCCGCCCAGGCCCAGCTCGGGGATCGCGACGTGCACCGCGGCGTCGGGCAGCGCCTCGGACAGTGCCCCGACGGGACAGACGACGGTGACGCCGCCCGGCCCCCGCAGTGCCTCGGACACCAGCGACAGCAGCATCTTCTCGGCACCCGAGATGTTCGCGGTGTGCGCGACGAACACGGTGGTGCGGTCCGGAGTCACGAGGCGACCTCCGGGGCAGGAGAGTTGCTGCGCGAGTCACGCTTGGTCAGGAGGAACCCGCACGCGGCGACCAGGAGCGCCGCGACGACCGAGATCAGGAACCACAGGGACGGTGCCGCGTCGACGAGCAGTGTCGCCCCGACCGTCACCGCGGCCGTGACGGCGGCGAGCACGAGGATCGGCGACACGGCGAGCAGCCCCGACATGGGCATGCTGCGCTCGATCACGACCCACAGCATGATCACCGTGACACCGAACGTGACGACGGTGGCGATGGCGGATCCGTTGTAGGACAACCTCGGGATGAGCGCGACGTTGAGGCCGATGTTGAGAGCGAGGCCGAACAGCGCGACGAGCGGGTAGTGCCGCTGCATGCCCGCGGAGGCGAGCAGGAAGATGCCGAGCAGGATGAGCGACATGATCGCGGCACCGAGGACGAGGAGCCGTGCCGCGTCGGAACCGGGAGCGAAGCGCTCGCCGTAGAGCAGGCGGATGAGCGGCTCGGCAGAGGGCCAGAAGCCGGCGACGGCGACGGCGCCGAAGGTCGCGAAGTACAGTCCCGCGGAACGGGATCGGGCGCGGAACGTGGCCGTCTCGCTCGGCCAGGCCGCCACGAGGAGGGTGCTCACCGGCGCCACGGCGGCCAGCGCGATGGTGTCCATCATGTCGGAGAACTTGTAGCCGATGGAGTACAGACCGACCGCGTCGAAGGTGTCGAGAAGGCTCAGCATCAGGACGTCGATCTTCAGCATCGCGATGGTCAGCGCGAAGCCGATCGCGAGGGGAATCGCCTCGCGGAGGTAGGCACCCCACCGGTGGACGTCGATGTGACGAGACGGGCGCAAGCCCACCGACCGCCGCCGCACCGCGAGACCCTTGCCGACCGCGCGGAACGCCTCGTTGAGCACGGCCGGCAGCACGAAGATCAGCAGCACCGGCGCGAAGACGGCGGCGAGGATCGTGAGCACCAACTGCAGGCCCTGGCCCAGGCTCTCGATGACCGCGACCAGCAACAGTCGATGGCGAGCCTGGAACAACACGGAGAGTGCGTGGGACGGCGTCGCGAACACCACGACGAGGCCGCCCAGAGCGGTCGCCGCGATGACCTCACCCGGGTACTGCAGCACCACGACGTAGCCGACGGCGAGCACGTACCCCACGAGTCCGAGCACGGTGCGCAGTGCGAGGAACGACGAGGCGGTGCGGCCGATCTCCTCGGCGTCGTCGTCCATCAGTCGGGCCAGGACGACGCGGCCGACGCCGAGGTCGGTGACGACGGACATGAGTCCGAGCAGCGCGAAGACGAAGCTGAACTGACCCCACCCCTCGGGGCTCAGCGAGCGGGCCACGATGACGCTGCCCACCCAGCCGAGTCCCGCCACGATCACGCGGGAGATCAGCACCGCCGCGGTCGCCCGCGCCGCCGCCTTCGGATCGGCGGCGAGCGCGCGATAGTCGGGTGCCGTGGTCTCAGGTGCCGTGGTTTCAGGTTCGGGGGTGACGGCACCCTCGACGGTGATGTCGTCGTCCATCAGAGCAGGCCTGCGTCCCGATAGGCGTCCGCGGTGCGCTCGGCGGTCCGGGCCCACGTCAGGTCGGCCATCGCGTGCAGGGCCTCGGTCACCAGGTCCGCGCGCGCCGTCTCGTCGAACATCAACGGGCTCAGTGCCTCCGCCCAGTCGTCGACCCGCTCGTTGTCGAGCAGCACGGCGCCCTTGCCGACCACCTCGGGCAGGGCGCCCACCGCGCTCGCGACCACGGCGCCGCCGCACGCCATCGCTTCGACCGGGGGCAGCCCGAAGCCCTCGTAACGCGACGCGTACGCGGTGACGGTCGCCGCCGCGTACAGCGCGGGCAGGTCCTCCACGTCGACGTAGCCGAGCCCGTTCGCGTAGCGGGGTGCGTCCGGGCCCGTGGACCCCGCGCCCGCCAGGAAGAAGGGCACGCCCAGCTTCTCGGCGGCGTCGGCGACCAACTGCACGTTCTTGCGCGGCTCCACGGTGCCCACCTGCATGACGAAGCGTTCGGGTAGACCGTACTTCGCGCGCACCGTCTCCACCGCGCCGTCCTCCGGGGGCACGGCCCAGGCTGCCGGGGCGAGTTCGACGACCGCGGCGTCGCGGCCGCTGACGGCCTTGATGCGGTCGGCGGTGAACTGCGAGACGGCGATGAGCAGGTCGGCCTTGCGCAGCGACCGTCGCACGAGGCGCTGTTCGCCGGCGGCGCGGAAGCGACTCGACGCGGACGGCATGTCGATGACCGAGATGTCGTGCACCGTGGCGACGGTGGCGCCCCGGCCGACGAGGGGGAGATCGACGTCGAGCCCGTGGACCACGTCGTGCGATCCGACCGGGAGCGCACCGAGCACCGCGCGGACGGCACCGCCGGACACCGGCCGGGGGAGCGCGTCGACGCCCGTCGGCAGCTCGCCGATCGCGTCCTTCTGGACGACGGCGGCGAGGTCCGTTCCGGGGAGACGGCCGGGCAGCTCCCTCAGGAGCTCACGGATGTACGTCTGGACGCCGCTGCCGCCGGGACGGAGGGCGAGGGCCCCGAAAACGATTCGTGTTGTGCTGCTGCGCATCCCACAACTCCTAACAAGAGCCAGAAATAGACGTCGATAGGGAAGATCTCGAAATAGGTGGCCACCAGCGACGCGAACATCGCCGCGACGATGGAGGCGCCGACACCGAGTGTCAGCGCGCCGTCCTGACCGGGGAGGGTGCGGGAGAGTCGCGTGCACCAGATCAGGGCGGTCACCAGGAGCGCGAGGACGGCCCACAGTCCGATCGGGCCGAGTTCGAGAGCCGTCTTCACGTAGTAGTTGTCGGGCTGGTAGTTGGTGGACAGCCCGAGCGACCCGGTGATGTTCTCACCCTGCGCCGACGAGATCCGGTCCGCTGCCGCACCACTCGACCCGAGCCCCTCGCCGAGCCAGTGGGTGCGCACCTTCTCGATGACCTCGTTCCATCGACCGCCACGTTCGTTCAGGCTGCTCGACGAGAAGAAGACCGACGTGATCTTGGGGACGAACGGCAGGATCGCGCCGACGAGCGCCGCCATGATCACGAGCAGACCGCCGAGTGCGCGGAACCGGATGATGGTCATGTAGATCAGCCCGACTGCAAGTCCGAGCAGCGCCGCTCGCACGATGGCACTCGACATGGCGACCACCATGAACGGGCTCGCGCACAGGAACAGAAGGTTGCGCCGGCGCATGGGGTTCGCGAGCGCCACGGCTCCGCCGACGAGCAGCGACAGCATCACGTAGAGCCCGAACGGGAAGGGCAGGTTGAACGTGCTGAACGTGCGGAGCAGCCCGCCCGACGTCCGGACCTGGGTGCCGTACTCGTACCCGATCGCCACGAGCGCCGCCGGCCCCGCGAGCAACTGGGCGATGCCGACCAGAGACGTGAACGCGCCCATGCCCATGAGGATGCTGACGAGGTGGTCCCGGTCGCGGGCGTCGAACGGCGCGAGCCACAGGATCGCCACCAGCAGCAGGTAGAAGAACGTCACCTTGATGCCGACGAAACCGATGACCCCGAACGACAGCAGTGCCGACGCGGTCCCGAACACCACGAACAGGGCTGCGGCCGGCCACCAGGGCATCAGCAGCGTCGGACGACGCGGGCCCAGCGCTCGACTGCGCCGGATCCAGGCGCTGCCGAGCGTGAAGATCACCAGGCCCTCCTTCCAGCCGGCGACGAAGCCGGGCAGCGGAAGGATGGCGAGGAGACCGTTCAGCGGGACGAACGCGGCCAGCAGCAGCACCCCGAGCTGCGGTCGGTGAAAGACCGCGCGTGCCACCAGGAACGCGACGACCAGCACGACGACCGCGGCGAGACCCTCGAGGACGATCAGCATGACGGGACCGCCGACACGGTCAGTCTTCCGCCTTCTTCAGGACCGCGGCGATGGTGAGGAACAGGATCTTGATGTCGAGGGACAGCGACCAGTTCTCGATGTAGTAGTTGTCCCACTCGGCGCGGTCGGCGATGGACGTCTGTCCGCGCAGTCCGTGCACCTGCGCCCACCCGGTGACACCGGCCTTCACCCGGTGGCGCTCACCGTAGCGGCGGATCTGCATCTCGAACAGATCCACGTACGCGGGGCGCTCCGGTCGGGGACCCACGAGGCTCATGTCGCCGCGAACGACGTTGAGGAGCTGGGGCAGCTCGTCCAGCGACGTCTGGCGCATGATCTTGCCGATACGGGTCCGGCGATCCACGCCCTCGACGCCGCCCGGAGCGGCGCCCTCGACGCGAGTGAACTCGGCGTCCGAGGCACGCGGCGGACGCATGGACCGGAACTTCAGGCAGCCGAACGGTTTTCCGTCACGGCCGATGCGCTCCTGGGAGAAGAAGATGGGTCCGGGGGAGCTCGTCTTGACCAGCAGCGCGAGCACCAGGAAGACGGGAGACAGGACCAGCACGCCGAGTCCGGCCAGGGTGCGGTCCATGACGCCCTTGACGACGAACTGCCAGCCCTTGGGGTCGGTGTGCGGCAGCACCATCAGGGGCAACCCGCCGAGATGCTCGACGCGGGTCCGCACGCCGACGGTGTCGAACAAGCGCGGTACCAACCACACTCGCATGCCGTTCGAGTGGGCGGTGCGGATGGCCTTGACCAGACTCTCGGTCGGAACGTCCGAGAACCCGATGACGAGCTCCTCGGCGCCGGTCTGCTCGATGGCCTGCGCGAGCTGCGACGGTGTGCCCATGTAGGGGACGGTCAGTGCCTCGGGAGTGTCGGGCTGCGGATCGACCGCGGGTGCCTTGTCGAGCACGCCCACGGGGTCGAGGCCGTACTCGGGGAACTGGTGCATGCGCGACGCCAGCTGGTGGGCGATCGGACCGCCGCCGATGATGAGCGTCGGAGCCGCCGACTTGTGGTTCACCCGCAGGTACCGCTGGATCGCGGTGCGCAGGAATCGCGCCACCGCCACCAGGATCGCCGCGGCGATCCACACCCGGACCATGAAGAGGCCGGGCCGGTACTCCGTGCCGATGACCAGCAAGATCGTCAGCACCAGCAGAGTGGCGAGCGCGACGGACGTCTCGACGGGACCGATCTCGTCGAGGAAGTTCCGGCGGAGTCCGCGTCGGTAGAGCGAGCGGGACGCCAGGATGAGCAGAACCAGCGGCACGAACAACCACGGCACCCAGCCGTAGTCGATGCCGCCCGTTCCCGGCCAGAACCTCGCCACGGCAACAGCCACGATCGCTGCCGTCGCGTCTGCCGCGATGGTGACCATCGTGTGTGCGGGATCGACGCGAAGACGGTCCGCTATTCCACGTTCATTGGACACCCTCGTGGCAGGGGCGTTGCGTAGCAACGTATCTCGCGATTCCAGTGTTTCGGACACAGGATTCACTCCGTACGGACCTAGTGGTTGACCGACCGAGGTCAACACTAGACCATTCTTTGGAGTTGTCTTCTCAGAATGGTCACGGCGCCATTACGGAAAAGCGACCGATGGACAGACTAACGAGGCGAAAATGTAGATCACGCCCGGAATGGTTCGCTCACTCGAAAATTCGCTCGCGAACCATCCACGCGATGTCCTTCAGTACCTGTACGTGCCCCGTCGTCCACTGACGTGGCTCGGCGTCCCAGACGCACAGCGTGCCCACCGCGTGACCGCCGTCGTCCACCAACGGGATGCCGAGGTAGGAGATGAAGGTCTTGTCCAGCACGCCGGGGTGGTTCATGAACTTCTCGTCGAGGCGGGCGTCCTCCACCAGCAGTGGTTCACCCAGGGCCACCGTGTGGCGGCACATTCCGGCCTCGAGGGGAATCTCCCGAGGTCGTTCCTCCTCCGGCCCGAAACCGACAGCGCTCTTGATGAACTGTCGGTCCTTGTCGATCAAGGAGATCGAGGCGCCCGGCGTGGACAACGCGTCCGCGGCCATGGCCACGATGCGGTCGTAGGCCGGTTCGGACGGGGTGTCGAGCAGCCCGGTGGCCTCGACGGCGCGCACGCGATCGGGATCGGTGACGATCGCGGGCATGTCGGATGCCGCCGGAGGTGTGGACGCGGGCGTGTCGGGCACCGGATCCGCCGTCGACTCGAGGCGCTTGAGCAGATGGCCGAGATCGGTGTCGTCCGCCTCGGCAAGTTCTTTCACCAGGCGTGTCATGACGGCGCGCCGAACATAGGCGGGCACCGTCTCGCCCACCCTCACGGCCTGCTGTTCCAGAACCTCGTTGAGGCGGGCGTCGAAGCCGTCGTTTCCCGTCGTCATTTCGCCGATACTAATGCAGGCTTGTACGGGATCGAGCGATGTGGAGAATCATCGCAGCCGGAGCCTCGCCGGTGTCCGTTTTCGCTGGTACGCCCCGCGCGGCCGCCGCTGTTAGCCTGGGCCGGTGCTCACCGATCGGTCTGTTTCGCGTTCGAGGCCGACTCGGCGCGGAGCCGGTGCCGGGTTTCTCCGGCGATGCAGCGTGTCTGGTGCCGCTGTCCTTCTCGTTCTCGTCGGTGTGCCGGCACCGGCATCCGGCGCTCCGTCGGGCGAGGTACCGCGGTGCGTCGCGGAGTCCGACGGCGTCCGGGTGGGCGGATCACCCGGCGGCTCCTTCGGATTCCTGTCGGACGAGGACCTCGGACGCGAACTCGACATCGCGAAGAATGCGGGCATGTTCTCGGTCCGCATCGACATCGACTGGTCGGTGGTGGAGCCGCAGCCCGGTCGGCGCGACTGGTCGTCGACGGACAGAGTGGTCGACGCCATCGTCGCTCGGGGTATGTGCCCGTACGCCATCGTGACCTACGCACCTGCCTGGGCGCGTGTGGCGACGGCTCGGGATCAGCCCTACGCCCGGCCGGCGAGTCCGGACGCGTTCGCGGCCTTCGCGGCACTCGCCGCGGAGCGGTACCGCGACCGAATCGTGTTGTGGGAGGTGTGGAACGAGCCGAACATCACCACCTACTTCACGCCGCTGCCCGACCCGACGGTGTACGCGCTGATGCTGCGCGCGACGTACCGCGCCATCAAGAAGGCGCAACCGGAGGCGCTGGTGCTCGCCGGCGGTATGGCGCCCGCGGTGAACAACGGCACCAACATCTCGCCGACCGCTTTCCTCTCGTCGCTGTACACCCTCGGAGCGAATCGTTATTTCGATGCCTTCAACGTCCACCCGTACACGTGGCCGTTCCTTCCGAACGATCTGTCGACGGCGCCGTGGAACACGGCGATGGCGATGTGGTCGATGCAGGATGTCATGAGCGCCGAGGGTGACGGCGACAAGCAGATCTGGATCACCGAGATGGGCGCCCCCACGGGAACGAACGCGAATGCCATGAGCGAGGAGGGGCAGGCCGAGTCCATCGGCATCATGCTCAATGCCCTTCTCGGCAATTCCTGGCTCGGGCCCGCGTACGTCTACAGCATGCGTGACTCGGGCAGCGACGAGTCCGACACGGAGCAGAATTTCGGAATGGTGCGCCGCGATTTCTCGCCCAAGCCTGCGCTCGCCGAGATCACGGAATTCACGGCGGAACATTCCGGCTGACGGTGCCAGGCCGGCGCAGTGTCGAACCTGAGGTCGCCCTCGGCTCACCGTCTCGGATTCGATCAGTCGTCCGGCGGCGGTGCGAGGTGCCGTTCGGGGAAGTTCAGGTGGTTCGGGATGCCGTGCCGACCCTCGTCGATGACGGCAGGCGGATGCCACAGCACTGTGCCCGGGTACGGATGACTCGGGGGAGCGGTGCTGGTGGCCCACTGGCCGGCACGTTCGCCGACGAGCGGATGGTGGACGTCGCACGCCAGCGCGAGATCGTCGATGTCGGTGAGGCCGCCCGCCGCCCAGTCGTCGACATGGTGGGCCTCGCACCGTGACGCGGGCGCCGAGCATCCCGGCCCGGTGCAGCCGCGGTCGCGGGCGAACAGTGCGAGCCGCTGGTCGGTGCTCGCGCACCGGCGGGCTCGGGCGAAGTGCAGCGTGCTGCCGGTGGCCCCGTCGAAGACGCGGAGGTAGTGGAGCGCCTCGGCCGCCATGCGCACCACGTCCGCCACGGGCATTGTGGATCCGGTGGCGGTGAGCCCGAGACCCGCTGCGGCGGTGAGCTGGTCGAGTGACACCGACACGACCACGGACAGGGGCAGACCACGATGCTGTCCTTGTCGACCCGAGGCCAGCACGTCCTTCAGGAGGTAGGTCAGTGCATCGTGATTGCGCTGGCCGGGGGTGCGGTGGTCCCACTCGGCCTCTCGGTCGCCCGGCTCCTCCGCCGCGGCCGGCTGTCCTGCGTCGCCGGACGGGACAGCGTCGGTGGGGGTCGTGTCATCGTTCGGGGGCGGGGCGTCGAGATCGACTGAACCGTCGGGAGCGTTCGTTCCGGGTGCCGCGAACTTGGCGAGGAACGCGTCGAGGAGGGCGCGCAGCACCGGGTCGACGCAGAAGCGGCCGGTCGACATCGAATCGGGACCCTGGGGGTCGATCTCGAAGAAGCGCTTCCTGGCGCGGTCGCGATCGTCGGGCTCCGCTCCGTCGGGATCGAGGTATTCGGTGAGGCGCGTCGCGATGGCCGTGAGCTCCTCCGGTCCGACCGTGCGCGCAAGGTCGGCGAGAGTCTGCTCGGCGGCGTCGCGCGTCTCGGCATCGACGGCGTGAGGGAGCTTCTTCAGGAACGAGCGGATGATCGAGACGTGTGCGTCGGCCAGCGCGCCGTCCCGCGCTGCCGCGGCCGTGTGGGTCAACGGCGGATCGAGCGTCTCACCCGTCATGGTCGTTCCGGTGCCGAGATCGCGTGCCACGGCAAGGCGGGATGCCGCGGCAGCCGTGGTGATGCGCAGCATGTGCGCCAGTGCGTGCGGAACACCGCTCGCGCCGATCGCACCGAGCACCGAGTCGAACCCCGAGCCGGCCACCAGGCCGTTGAGCCAGGTGTGTGACGCGCCGGTGAGCAGGCGCCGGGTGTTCTCGGCCCCGCATACCAGCGCCAGTCGGTCCTCGCTGGTGAGCGTCGACGCGTCGAGCATGGCGATGCCCTCGACCGCGGAGCCGAGCTGGGCGAGTAGCGCGCACACGCGGGGATCGTCGACAGGTGCGGCCACAGCAGGCAGCGCGCCGACACGTCGGCCCATCTGCACCTGCCAGGCCGACCCTGGATCCCCCGATTCCATGACTTCAGACTACATGGATTAGAACATATGTTCGATAGTAGATGTCACCGAATACGGACAGAGAACTGCCCACCGTTCACAGGTGGACGGTGGGCAGTCGTCGATGTGCGTCGGTGTCAGCGCGAACGGTAGCTGTGCGACATCTGGCGTCCCCGGAAGTCCAGGTCGCGTCCGCCGGACAACAGTGCGACCGCGAGTGCTGCCGCGCCGACGAGTGTCAGTGTGATCATCATGTGTTTCCTCCGATCGTGCTGAGGTCGGTTCCCCTGACCGGCCCCGGCGGGAGCGTGTCCCGCCGTGCTCGATGATTGCCCGCTGCGAGGTGGTTTCCACCGGAATGAGGGGCACCCCACGTGGTGCCGATCGGGGCGACGGCGGTCACATCTGAGTGTGACGCGAGGTCACGGCTACTCGCGTAGGCCGTCCGCCAGCTCGAAGACCCGGCCCACGTAGCGGGAGACGAAGACGTCGAGCGCGTGGTCGGACAACTCCAGGCACCCCACCCGTCGGAACCAGTGTTCGAGGTCCACCAGCTTGTCGCCGAGGGCCACTCGGTGGTCGTCGAGCGCCCGGAGCTCGTCCGCGACCGCGCGCAGCTCGAGCACCTTGTCGTTCACCGAACTCTGCGTCGCACCCACCTCGTCCATGACTGGAGAGCGTAGCCGTGATCGAACGTATGTTCTAGTCCGGAATTTGGTGCCGGAGCGGTACGGTGACGCCGTGCCGAACCGCTCCCGCCGCCTGCTGCGCGCCTTGGTGACCCTGACCGCCACGACGTCCGTCGCGCTGACCCTCACGGGTGTGGCGCAGGCGCAGGACCGTGATCCGGGCACTCTCGTCGGATCGACGGCGTCACCGGCCCCGATTCCGGGAAGTGTCGACGCCCGGCGCATCACCTACTGGTCGGTGGGCTCGCAGAACGAGCCGGCCCTGAGTACCGGTGGCGTCTATCTGCCGCCCGGCGAGGCGCCCCAAGGTGGCTGGCCTGTCATCGCGTGGGCCCACGGCACGTCCGGGCTCGGCGACGACTGCGCTCCGTCGGTCGTCGGCCCCACGTTGCCGGACCGCGACTTCCCGTACCTCCAGACGTGGCTGAACCGCGGCTACGCGATCGTCGCCACGGACTACGTGGGTCTCGGTACCCCCGGAGTGATGCCGTACCTGGACGGCAAGGTGCAGGCGCACAGCGTCGTCGACAGTGTCGCTGCTGCAAGGGAACTGGAGCCGACGCTGTCGAATCGATGGGTCGCGATCGGCCAGTCCCAGGGCGGCGGCGCCGCGGTGACGACCGCGCGGTACGCCACCGAGTACGGCGGCGACGGCCTGGACTACCTCGGCGCCGTCGGGACCGGCGTGCCCGCCAACATCGAACTTGTTCTGCTTCCGCTCGGGCCCGGAGTCCCGCCCGTCGCGATTCCGGACGGTCTGACGTCGTACGTCTTCTACATCCTGGCGGGGTTGCGTGCCGCCCATCCGGAGATCGATCTGAACTCCTACCTGACTCCGCTCGGCCGGCAGTGGGTGGACACCGCCGAGACGCAGTGCGCGAACCCGTTCCACGATGCGGTGTCCGGGTTGCGACTGGGCGACATGTTCTCGCGGCCATTGGCGCAGATCCCGAACGTGTACGGACTGCTGAACGACTACATGGGTGTGCCCACCTCCGGGTACGACCGTCCCGTCTTCATCGGCCAGGGTCTGCGGGACGTCGATGTGCCGGCACCGTCCGCCCTGTCGCTCGCGGCGGCCATGACGGCCAACGGCGAACCGCTGACCTTCCGGACCTACCCGGGCGACCACAGTCAGACGTTCCGTGACTCGCAGCCCGATGCGATCGCGTTCGTCGACCGGCTGTTCGGGCGCTGACACCGGCCGCCCCTGTGTCCTCTCAGCAGCGTCTCAGTCGTCGGGGCGACACTGTTCCCATGCGTGTACTGGTGACCGACGACGATCGTGCCGTCCGAGAATCGCTGCGACGGTCGCTGACGTTCAACGGGTACACCGTGGACCTGGCCACCGACGGTCTCGACGCCCTCGAGAAGGTCGCGGCCGAGCGACCGGACGCGCTGGTCCTCGACGTCATGATGCCCCGGCTCGACGGGCTCGAGGTGTGCCGTCGCCTGCGCAGCACCGGAGACGACCTGCCGATCCTGGTCCTGACGGCTCGTGACTCCGTGTCCGAGCGGGTGGCGGGTCTCGATGCCGGGGCGGACGACTACCTGCCGAAACCGTTCGCGCTCGAGGAGCTGCTGGCACGGCTGCGCGCACTGTTGCGACGCACCGGTGGGGAACTGGGTCCGGACAGCGAGGCCATGACGTTCGCCGATCTGTCACTCGACCCCGTCACGCGCGAGGTGCGACGGGGCGAACGGCCCATCAGCCTGACCCGCACCGAGTTCTCGTTGCTCGAGATGCTGCTCGCCAACCCCCGACGGGTGCTCAGCCGGAGCCGCATCCTCGAGGAGGTGTGGGGCTACGACTTCCCGACGTCGGGCAACGCCCTCGAGGTGTACGTCGGGTATCTGCGGCGCAAGACCGAGGCCGACGGCGAGACTCGTCTCATCCACACCGTCCGCGGTGTGGGTTACGTGCTGCGGGAAACGCCTCCGTGATGGTTGCTCCCTTCGGCCGCCGGCGGGGCGAGGCCGGGACCGACAAGGGGCGCGCGGCACAGGACGGACTCATGCGTCCTCCGATGCCCCTCACCCGCTCGGTGTCCCTGCGGTGGCGTGTCACGCTGCTCGCGGCGTCCGTGGTGGCCATCGCGGTCGCCGTCATGGCGATCGCCGCGTACGCGGTGGTGTCCCGCGCGCTGTACGGCGACGTCGACAATCAGCTGCGTACCCGGGCGAGTGCGCTGATCGAGACCAACCTCGTCGCCTTCGATCCCCGGTACGTCGCGGGCGCCACGCTCTACAGCACCGATGTCAGTGTCGCGCTGATCTTTCCGGACCTGACGAAGTACATCCCGCCGGGTTCGATCGTGCCCATCGGTGACCCCGAGATGGACGTCGCGCTGGGACAGTCGACCTCGTCGCTGCGCACCACCTCGGGAGCTCGCGTTCTCGCGGAGCGCACGCAGACCGGAAGCACGCTGGTGATCGCACAGCGGCTCGCGCCCACCGGCCAGGTCCTGGATCGACTGGCCTGGGTGCTGTTCGTCGTGGGCGGCTGTGGCGTCGTCCTCGCGGCGGTGGCCGGCACGGCGGTGGGACGCACCGGTCTGCGACCCATCGGACGGCTGACGGCGGCGGCCGAGCGTGTCGCCCGAACCGACGACCTGAGGCCCATTCCGGTGACGGGTAACGACGAACTCGCCCGCCTCACCGACAGTTTCAACACGATGCTGCGGGCGCTCGCCGAGTCGCGGGCGCGGCAGAGTCGACTCGTGGCGGACGCGGGTCACGAACTGCGGACCCCGCTGACGTCGTTGCGCACCAACATGGAACTGCTGATCGCGTCGAGTCGGCCGGGTGCGCCGCGCATCCCGGAGCAGGACATGGCGGAGCTGCGTCTCGACGTGGTGGCGCAGATCGAGGAACTGTCCACGCTCGTCGGCGATCTGGTCGACCTGGCACGTGAGGACGCCCCGGAGAACGTCTTCGAACGTGTCGACATGGCGGATGTCGTCGAACGCAGCCTGGAGCGAGTTCGCAGGCGTCGCAACGAGATCGACTTCGACTCGATGACCACACCGTGGATCCTGTACGGCGACCAGGCAGGTCTGTCCCGCGCCGTCCTCAACGTGCTCGACAACGCGGCCAAGTGGAGTCCGTCGGGCGCCACCGTGCACGTGGCGATGATCGCCCGGCCCGACGGCCTGCTCGAACTCACCGTGTCCGACGCGGGTCCGGGTATTGCGCCCGAGGAACGAGAGCTGGTGTTCGAACGCTTCTACCGGTCCACCGCGTCGCGGTCGATGCCCGGATCGGGACTGGGTCTGGCGATCGTGCGCCAGGTGGTGCTCAAGCACGGCGGAACCATCGCGGTCGAGGACTCGGTCACCGGCGGCACCCTGATTCGAATCGTTCTCCCGGGGGAATCCGCCGGTCCGCAGGATCTGCTGGGAACAGGATCGCAGGACCCACAGGCCACTGACACGATGATCTCAGCGCCCTCTCAGTCCGGCGGAGCATCGTCGATCAGGACGACGTGAGGTGACCGGTGCGAGCCGGTCATGGAGATGGAGCGAAACGCATGAACGAGGACCGCACCACTGGTGACACCGGCCGCGACGGCCGGGACGGCGCATCGGAGCCCACCGCGCAGCAGCCCGCGTACGGGGGACAGACACAGCCCCAGTACACCGGGTGGGACGGTCGACAGTCGGGTCAACACCAGGCCGGTCAACACCAGGCCGGTCAGCACCAGCAGCCCCACAACCCGTATCAGCAGCCTCATCAGCAGGGACAGAACCCCTACCAGCAGAACCCGTACCAGCAGCCGCAGTACTACGGCGGGACGGCGCCGGCGACCACGTCGCGGAAGCCGGGGCGTGCAGCCCTCGTCGCAGGCGCCATCGCCCTGGCCCTGGTGAGCGGTGGAGTCGGCGGCGCGGTCGGCGCCATCGCCGCGGACGGCGGCAACGGTGGCGTGACCAACGCCCTCAATCAGCCCGTCACGCAGGCGAACCCGGCCGCCAACGCCCCCGACGGTTCGGTGCAGGCCGTGGCCGGCAAGGTGCTCCCCAGCGTTGTCCAGATCCAGGTGGCGGGCCGCACCGCCGAGGGCGAGGGGTCCGGCGTGATCCTCTCCTCCGACGGCCTCATCCTGACGAACAACCACGTCGTGTCCGGCGCGGGTGCGAACGCCCAGCTGACCGTCTCCTTCAACGACGGATCCACGTCGTCGGCGACGGTGGTCGGTGCGGACGCGTCCTCGGACATCGCGGTGATCAAGGCGCAGGGTCGCAGCAACCTGACGCCCATCGAGCTCGGCACCTCGGACGGTCTGCAGGTGGGTCAGGGTGTCGTGGCCGTCGGATCGCCGCTCGGCCTCGCCGGCACGGTGACCTCCGGCATCATCTCGTCGCTCAACCGCCCGGTCGCGACCAGTGGCGAGTCGACGGACCAGACCACGGTGATCGACGCGATCCAGACCGACGCGGCCATTAACCCGGGTAACTCGGGCGGCGCGCTCGTGGACATGAACGGCAAGCTGGTCGGCGTCAACAGCGCCATCGCGACGTTGGGAGCGGGCGCCAGCTCGTCCGAGTCGCAGAGCGGGTCCATCGGCCTCGGCTTCGCCATCCCCGTCGACCAGGCCCGCCGCATCGCCGACGAGCTGGTGCAGACCGGCAAGGCGACGCAGGCGATCATCGGCATCAGCGTCCCGAGCCGCGACGACGCCAACGGAGCCACGGTCATGGCCGTCACCGACGGCGGGCCGGCCGCGCAGGCGGGCATTCCGACCGGTGCAGTGGTCACCAAGGTCGACGACCGCGTCATCGCCAGCGGCGACGCACTCATCGCGGCGGTCCGCTCCCACGCCCCGGGCGACCAGGTCTCGGTGACCTACACACAGGGTGGCAACGAGCAGACCGTGCAGGTCACGCTCGGGACGGCCCCGAGCGGAGGCAACTGATGAAGCGACCCCGGATCGTCCGTGACCGTGGACACCTCACGCCCATCGTCGGGCACATCGAGTCTCCGTCGGGCCCGGGCATTACGGTGAGCGACATGACTATGGATGCAGCCGTGGCCGGACGTGCGCTCGTCGTGATCGTCGACGACCGCACGGCTCACGGAGATGCCGACTCGACCGGACCTCTGGTCAACGAACTGCTGACCGAGGCGGGCTTCCTCGTCGACGGTGTCGTCGTGGTCAGCAACGACGAGGTGGACGTGCGCAACGCACTGAACACCGCGGTCATCGGCGGCGTCGACCTGGTGGTCTCCGTCGGCGGCACCGGCACGTCGCCTCGCGACGTCACCCCGGACGCGACGGCCGAGGTGCTCGACCGTGAACTCCTCGGCATCAGTGAGGCGCTCCGCTCCTCCGGACTGGCGGCGGGGTCGCTCGACGCAGGCCTGTCCCGCGGGCTCGCCGGAGTGTCCGGCAGCACGCTGGTGGTCAACCTGGCCGGGAGCCGCGCAGCCGTCCGCGACGGAATGGCGACGCTGACGCCCCTCGCCGCCCATGTCATCGGTGAGTTGTCCAGCCTTGACGGCTGACGACCCCCAGAAGAACGACCCTCGAGCCGGCGACGCATCACCCGTCGATCCGGACTCCGAGGACACTGCGAGCCGGGCCCGTGCACGACGGGCCCGGCTCGCTCGTGTGTTCGGCGATGTTCTTCCCGAGTCGACTCGAGACGACGGAACGTCGGGCGAACCACATCGAGGTGATTCGTCCACGGGCTCGGAGGAGTGGTTGAGGAGCCAGAGGCCTCCGCATTACGACTAGTTTTGTGTGATCCACATCACTGGGAGTTACCACAGTGCGAACCCGGTGTTGCCTGTCTGTTAACCGCGAATTCGCCTGAATCCGGACGACCTCCATGCGAGTTACCGCAGGGTAGATGTGACTGGTGTGACTGGCAACCCCCGTCGAGCAGTGGTTCCGCTCGGGGTCGAGTTGAATAACGCCCACGTCACGGGCACCCGGGTACCCGATTAGCACAGTCCGACGACGTTTCGTGCCATTGGAGCTGCGGCGCGTCGTGCGGCCAAAACGCTTGTGACGCACGTTCACACGCACGAAACGTGGACGGCGGTTTTCGGACGCAACGCCGCGAACGTAGGGATTGTCACGGTCCGAATCACCCTCTAAGGTTTCGCTCAGGTTCAACGGTGGATGCTGAATCGATACGAGGACGCGTCCAACTTGTGTTCCTGCACTGCCCGACGCGTAAGCCATGAGCTTGCAGTCGCCGCCTGATACGGTTCGCTCGCAAGCGAACCGCTCGGGAGGACGTCAGAGCCCGACAGCGCACCCGAGGCGAACACGCCGCGGGACGAACATGATGAGGAAGTACATGACCGTAATTCGTAAGCCGCGGCGCAGCCGGGGGCTCAAGTCCATGAGTGTTGCAGCTGTGGCAGGCGCCTCGGTCGTCGGCCTGGTTCTCGGAACCGGCACTGCAAACGCGGGCGTCGACGCAAGCAACACCGTTGTTGACGCTGATGGCAACGCCATCACGATCAACCTCGAGGACACCTTCGTGAACAGCGTGTTCCCGCTGGACGCGAACCCGCTGACCCGCGAGTGGTTCGGCAACGGCCGCGTCACCTGGTCGGTCGCAGGACCGTCTGCAGACGACTTCGAAGGCACGGTCAAGGTCGGCTACCAGGTCGGCTACCCGGGCAGCATCGGTGGCTCGCTCTCCATCGACTGGTCCACCCCCGACGTCGGCATCGATCTCGCAGGCACCTTGGGCGGCGAGCCCGGTGACCTGGGCGATGTGCCCGTCACCGCCGACATCCAGCTCCTCCCCGTCGCAACGGCGAACGTGACCATCGAGCCCGGACCCGGCATCACGCAGTCCGAGAGCGCGATCGCCACGCTGAACGAAGAGGCCGACATCACCGGCGGCGAGCAGGACGCAGCCGGTACCGACGGCTCCATCCAGCTGGCCAACGTCCACGGAACCGCCACCGGCATCCTGGGCAACGTCCGCGTCCGTCCGTACGCCTCGATCGTGTCCGCCACCGGCGACACGGCCGTCGCCTACGGCCCCGTGTGGACCTTCAACTGATCCTGGCCCAGCCAGTATCAGTTGCCTGCTGATCGGTAGTCCGCTGCCACAGCAGATCTGAACACAGACGAAGCCCCATCCGGGTCATCCGGGTGGGGCTTCGTCGTGTTCGTGAGGCGTGACAATGGCGTGCGACAACGGTCGGTGGCATGTCACGAGCATCCGAAGGTGCACCGCCCCACTGCGTTCCGACGTCCACGCATCCTGTTGAATGGTCGGCATGAACTCCGGTACCGCGACTCGTGTGATGACTGCAGCTTTCGCCCTCACGGCCCTGGTGGGCCTGTCCGCCTGCAGCAGCGGGGATTCCGGGACGTCCGACGACTCGTCCGAGAACGCCACCGCCTGCACCGATTTCGAGACCACGTACGACCAGTTCACCGCCCTCGTCAAGGCCGGCCCGGCCGATACGGACGTCCAGACCTGGACCGACGCGAAGACCGCCGAGATGCAGAAGTTCCAGCCGCTCGCGGACACCGCCACCGGTGATGTCGAGTCCTCGCTCAGCACCCTCATCGGCGCGCTGCCCGCCGATTCCCTCGAACTCACCGAGCCGGACAGCTCGTCCGGTCAGGCGTTCGTCGACAATTCGACGGCGGTGGTCGACGCCTGCTCCGCGGCCGGCACCGCGATCACCCTCGACGAGTTCCCGCTGGTCAAGTTCAACTGATCCCGCTCGTTCGAACAGACGACGAAGGGCTCGTCCTCACCGTGCGGTGAGGACGAGCCGTTCGTCGTGTCTGTGGGTGACTACGTGGCGGTGGTGCCCGGCGTCGTGTTGCCGGTGATGCCGTCCGAGGTGGTCTTGACGCCGTCGGAACTGCCCTCCGCCAAGAGGTCCCGGATCTGGATCAGGATGTCCTGATCGCTCAGAGCCTTCTCCTTCTTCGTCGCGAAGCGGTTCTTCGCGGTGTTCACCGGGAGGATGAGCACGAAGTAGACGACCGCCGCGATGATGACGAAGTTGATCACCGCGGTGATGACGGCCCCGATGTTCACGAATGTCGCGTCGTTGCCGGAGCGGATCAGGAAGCCCCAGCCCAGCTCGTTGCTTGCCCCGATGGACGAGATCAACGGGTTCACGATGTTGGTGGTGAATGCGGTGACGATGGCCGTGAAGGCCGCACCGATGACCACTGCGACCGCGAGGTCGACCACGTTCCCGCGCAGCAGGAAGTCCTTGAAGCCCTTCAACATGCGATCCGCCCCTTCTCTCGTCGATCATGGATTGAGCCACGACGAGAGTAACCGACCAGCGCGTCTCGATGGGCGCGGCGAAGCCCGGGACCCGGGACGGTCACCGCAGCAGGACCGTGAGTGCATCGGAGAGCGACGCAGCGGCGACGGCCGACGCGTCGTCCGCGCGCAGGGCGACCAGAACGAGCTGGTCGCGTCGAGACACGCCCGAGCTCGGGGCGGAGACCATCACCACGGTGGCGCTCTCGGCGATCACCCCGGACGGGGACGTGTCGTTCGGCGCCGACCGCACCACGTCGACAACGTCGCCGGCTCGAAGCAGTTGCGCCAGCTCGGGATCGGCGAGGCGGATCGGCACGATGCGGGCATCACCGGACGGCAGGGTGGCGGACGCCAGCCGAGGCCCCAGCAGTCGGACATCGGTGAGCGCCTCGCCGGATCGGACGGGTCCGGCGACAGTCCGTCCCACCGCGTCGTCCACCGACCGCAGCGTTCCGTCCGCGAGCAGGGACGAGTCGACGCGGGTCACCGTGACGTCGGCGGCCGTGAGTGAGGTGCCGGGAGCGACGTCGGTGGCGGTCACGACGACCGGGACCTCGGTCCGCGACGGATCGGTTCGATAGGCCGAGACGACAGCGAGCCCCACGAGAGCAGCGGCGAGGATGCGTCGAGCGGCAGGTGACCGCAGACGCGGCGGGAGAGGCGGGATGCGGTCGAACAGGCGCGCGCTCAGCGGGTGATCGACCGTGGGAGACATGACGCGACCGTAGAACGCGGGCGACGCAGGGCGCCGCCAGGTTTCACGGTGCCCGGGGACAGCGGTTCGACGCTCCCCGGGTCGGACGATCAGCTTGCGGCGGCGGGGGTGGAGGTGCTGGTCGACTTCTTCTCACTCGAGGTGGTCGAGGTCGAGTCGGACTTCGTGTCGCTCTTCTTCTCGCTCGAGCTCTTGCTGTCCGAGGAGCTGCCGGAGTCGGACGAGCCCGACTCGCTGCTACTCGAACTGCCGCGGCTGTCGTTGCGGTAGAAGCCGCTGCCCTTGAAGACGATGCCCACGGTGTTGAACAGCTTGCGAAGCTTGCCGGAGCACGCGGGGCAGACCGTCAACGAGTCGTCCGTGAACTTCTGGACGATGTCGAACCGGTTGTCACACTCGGTGCACGCATAAGAGTAGGTAGGCACGTTTCCTCCGCTGTCGGTCCCTGACTGGCACTCTACAGTCGACAGTGCCAGCGTCGGCAATCGAGGCAACGTCCGTGCAGGTGGCGCTATTCCTCAGCCGTGGCTGTCGTGGCCGAGTCGCTGCAGCCCCGACAGCGGCGTCAACACGTGGGTCATCCGCACGTCGTGCGTCTCGGTGGGCAGCGCGTCGACCAGGTCGTCGTCGTACACCACGCCCACCAGCCACGCGTCGGGCCGGACGGCATCGAGTGTGCGGTCGTAGAAGCCGGCGCCTCGGCCGAGGCGACCGCCGCTGCTATCGACGGCGAGTGCGGGTACCAACACGATCGATGCGTCCGCGACGGTCTCGGGAGGAAGCGTCGGGCCGGACGGTTCGCGCAAGCCGTACGCGGCCGCGACGAGCGAGTCGGGTCCGCGGTACTCGGCCCAGGACAGCGGCCCCGGTTCACGCGCGACGGGCAGCAGCACTCGCAGTCCGGCGGCCAGTGCGGAGTCGAGCATGCTCGCATCACCGGGCTCGCTACCCACCGGTACGTAGGCGGCGAGAGTGTCGCCGCCGCGCTCCCGCGCATCGGAGGCCAAAACCGACACGGCGTGAGAGAGTGCCTCTGATGCCCGCTCTCGTGCGTGGACGTCTCGCTGCTTGCGGGCAGTGAGTATGCGTGTCCTCCACTCGAGTTTGTCGTCACTGATCACGGGGGAAACCCCAGTGTCTCGCGAAGGACGATTCGCGGTCTACATGGATAGGGTGTGCGCATGAGCTCAGCAAACAGTGAGTCCGTGGCCGGTGGCAAGAAGCCGTCGTTCCGTACGGCCGTCGTACCCGCTGCAGGCATGGGAACACGTTTCCTCCCCGCCACGAAAACGGTACCGAAAGAGCTACTGCCGGTGGTCGATACGCCCGGAATCGAGCTCGTCGCCGGAGAAGCTGCCGACTCCGGCGCGCAGCGTCTCGTCATCGTCACCTCGCCCGGCAAGGACGGTGTGGTCGCCCACTTCGTCGAGGATCTGGTGCTGGAGAACAAGCTCGAGGCGAGCGGCAAGCTCGAGATGCTCGAGAAGGTCCGTGTCGCGCCCGGTCTTCTCGACGTCCAGTCGGTGATCCAGGCGGAGCCATTGGGTCTCGGACATGCCGTCGCGTGCGCCGAGGAGGTGCTCGACGACGACGAGGACGCGATCGCAGTGCTGCTCCCGGACGACCTGGTGATGCCGCGGGGTGTGCTCGACGTGATGTCGCGGGTGCGTGCCAAGCGCGGCGGAACCGTGTTGTGCGCCATCGAGGTTCCCGAGGACGCGGTGTCCGCGTACGGAGTGTTCGACACCGAGATCGTGCCCGACGCAGTGAACCCCAACGTGCTCAAGGTCAACGGCATGGTGGAGAAGCCCAAGAAGGAGGACGCGCCGTCGAACTACGCGGCGGCCGGCCGATACCTTCTGGATCGGGCCATCTTCGATGCGTTGCGACGCATTCAGCCCGGCGCCGGCGGCGAGTTGCAACTCACCGACGCCATCGCTCTCCTCATCGAGGAGGGGCATCCGGTACATGTGGTGGTGCACCGCGGAGTGAGACACGACCTCGGAAATCCCGGGGGTTACCTCCGCGCTGCGGTTGACTTCGCACTGGAACGCGAAGATTACGGTCCGGCATTGCGCGAGTGGCTCCAGGAGCGCTTGAGCGACAGCTGGGCACCGGAGCTCACGACCTACGAGTGACGCCCGGTCGACACGGATGACGGAAGGTGCGGATGCGCTCGGTTGAGGAGCAGCAGTCGAGAGTGACGGCTGCAGCGGTTGCCCCCCGGCCGGTGCGAGTCGCCATCTCCGAGGCGCAGGGTCTGCTCTGCGCGGAGGAAGTGGTGACCGAGCGCCCGCTGCCCGGGTTCGATCAGGCGGCCATCGACGGTTACGCGGTCCGCAGTGTGGACATCGCTGCAGCGGGGTCGGCCACCGACGACGACGGCGCACCCGTGGACATCTCGCTGCCCGTGGTGGGCGAGGTCGCGGCGGGGTCGCGTCAGCCCATCCGTCTGCAGCCGCGGCAGGCGGTGCGCGTCGACACGGGTGCACCGCTGCCCACCCTCGCGGACGCCGTTCTCCCAGTGGAGCGAGCGAAGTTCGCGCGCGGCCGCATCGAGGTGCTCGCACCCGTGCGTTCCGGAGAGTACGTGCGCCGCATCGGCGACGACGTGCAGCCCGGCGACGTCGCCGTGCGGTCCGGGACCATCATCGGCGCAGCGCAGGTAGGGCTCCTCGCAGCTGTGGGCCGCGACAAGGTCCTGGTGCATCCCCGTCCCCGCCTCTCGGTCATCTCGATCGGCGGCGAACTCGTCGACATCGAACGCACACCGGGCCAGGGCCAGGTGTACGACGTGAACAGCTACGCCCTCGCTGCCGCGGCGCGGGACGCGGGCGCGGACGTCAACCGCATCGGCATCGTCAGCGGTGACGCGAAGCGGCTGCGCGAGGTGGTGGAAGGGCAGCTCATCCGCTCCGAGATCGTCGTCATCGCCGGAGCCGTCGGCGGCAGCGCGTCCGAGGAGATCCGCGAGGCGCTCGAGGACTTCGGCGACATCGAGGTCGGCCGCGTGGCCATGCACCCCGGATCGGTGCAGGGCTTCGGCCAGCTCGGTCGCGACGAGGTACCCACCTTCCTGTTGCCGTCCAACCCGGTGAGTGCGCTCGTCGTCTTCGAGGTGATGGTGCGGCCGCTCGTGCGCATCGCGCTCGGTCGACGCCAGCCCATGCGCCGCATCGTCACGGCCCGCACCGTCGGACCCATCACGTCCATCGCCGGGCGCCGCGCCTACCTGCGTGGCCAGCTCATGCGGGACGAGGGCACGGGAGAGTACCTCGTGCAGGCACTCGGCGGTGCTCCCGGCAGCTCGTCGCACCTGCTGGCGACGCTGGCGGAGGCCAACTGCCTGGTCATGGTCGACCCCGAGGTGACCGAGGTGCGGACCGGCGAAGAGGTCGACGTCGCATTCCTCGCGCAGCGCGGCTGACGCTCCGTCCTCTTCGCTAAGGTTTCGAAGTATGCCGCGATCGTGGTCGAGCCATCCCGGATGGCCGGCGAAGCTGGGACCTCTCGTGGTTCCCGCGGGCGAGGTGACGGTCCGACCGGTGCGTCTGCGCGACGCCGCGGTGTGGTCGCGGACCCGCATCGACAACCGCGCGCACCTCGAACCGTGGGAGCCCACCGGTGAGGCGCCGTGGGACATGCGGCACGCGATGTCGTCGTGGCCGCCCCTGTTCTCGAGCCTCAAGGCCGAGGCCCGGCGCGGGATGATGCTGCCCTTCGCCATCGAACTGAACGGCACCTTCGTCGGGCAGCTGACTGTCGGCAACATCGTCCGCGGAGCCCTTCGATCGGCGTGGATCGGCTACTGGGTGGCCAAGGACGTCGGCGGGCAGGGGGTCGCCACGGCAGCACTCGCACTCGGCGTCGACCACTGCTTCTCGTCGGCCGGGCTGCACAGGCTCGAAGCCACCGTGCGGCCGGAAAACGCTGCCAGTCAAGCGGTTCTGCGCAACGTCGGGTTCCGCCAGGAGGGCCTGCTGCAGAGGTACCTCGACGTGGACGGTGCGTGGCGCGACCACATCCTCGTCGCCATGACGGTGGGGGAGACGCCCGGGACGGTGGCGGACGTGCTGGTGCGCAGTGGTCGGGCGGCGTGGGCTCGGTAGTCGCCTCGAGGTTCCCGTAGGGGTTCCGTGTTCACGCACGTGCTGTAGTGCCCGCGGCAACACGCAAGCACTACGGGAAGTTCGGCCTGTGACTGGAGTGACATGAGTGCACTCGTGTTCGGCGCGTCGTCGTCGGCGGTTCACCGCGCCCCACTACGCTGACGTGCAAGCTCACATGAATGTGATTCACGTCAGGAGGTGGTGGGTGTGCCCAATTCGGTGATCTGGATCGGCCTCGTCGCCATCTGGCTGTTCGTGCTCGTGCCGATGGTGGTGAAATCGCGCCCGCGCATCCGCCGCACCACCGACGTCGCGCTCGCGACACGGGTCCTGCACCGGGGTGGAGCACGGCTCCGCGTCGATCCCGGCCCCGCGGCAGGGCATCGCAGCGACCCCGACTGGCGCCCGTCCGACGACGACCTGCACTCGACCGACTCGCTTTCGGAGGATCCGATGGAGACCCAGCACGGCCACGAGAGCGACGAGCACGTCGACGAGTACTTCTCGGAGGACTTCGTGCCGCAGCGACGCGGCCGCGGCGGCTTCGATCCCGAGGCCGACGCCATCGCCCGCGCCGCCCGCTACGCGTTCCGTCAGCGCACGGTGCTCGGCTCCGTGTTCGTCATCGCGATGTCTGCAGCGCTGGGATTCCTTGCGAGCCCGATCTTCTGGTGGGTCTTCGCCGTCACCATCGTCGGGCTGTCGTCCTACCTGTTCTACCTCCGCCGCCAGGTGCGCATCGAGGAGGACATCCGTCGTCGTCGTATGCAGCGTCTGCAGCGCTCGCGCCTCGGTGTCGAGTCCAGCACCGACCCGGAGCTCAAGCTCACTCCCGAGCGCCTGCGTCGTCCTGGCGCCGTGGTGCTCGAGGTGGACGACGAGGACCCGGCGTTCGACCATCTCGAGCACTACGACGAGCACGTCGGCGACTCCCACCTCGACGTCCGCATGCGCCGCGCAGCGGGGGAGTGACCGGATTTCTGGCAGTCCCGCGGGGCTGCTAGAGTTCGAGACGATCCTGGTTCGCCGGGTCAGGGGCTGTGGCGCAGTTGGTAGCGCGTCTCGTTCGCATCGAGAAGGTCAGGGGTTCGATTCCCCTCAGCTCCACCACGTTCGACTCTCGTCACAGCGCATCGCGGAACTCGTCCAGGAACGGCGACGGCGTCTCCCGTCGGATCCGCCACGACCGCACCAGCCACATCTCGACGAGCTCGGGCCGTACGCGGCCCAGTCTCGCCCACTCGTCGAGCACCTCGCAGTAGTCGAGGTAGCGCCGCACGGTCATGGCCGACACCGAGGGATTGTCCACCCACCCCAGGTGCACGAGTTCCGACAGCGCCTGCTGGTCGAGGAGTTGCGGGCGGTGCAGCATGTTCTCCGACCCGATCGCCCACACGTACAGGGACATCGGAACGCGCCCGAATCCCGTGGCCCTCGGCCAGCCCGACCAGTCCCGGTGCGGACCGACGTCGATGAGCGCCGGCGCGCGGCGGCACTCGTCCAGTGCCTGCCGAACACCGTGCAGCCGACGGTCGCCGGCCGGCTCCTCGAGGTCCCGCGCATCGGGGAAGCGGCGAGCGCGGTCTCGGTCTCGATGACCGACGAGCCATGCGGCGCAGTGGTAGACGGTGGTCAGATCGCACCCGCTCCCGATGGTCTGCAGATCGCCGCGCCGCAGGAACCCGGTGCCGGTCTCGACGACGTCTCCGTCCTGACCTCGGGCGCGGACCCGCACCGGGATGCGCGCGCTCGTGAGACGACTGTTCCACCAGTCGAGGTCGATCTCCGCGAGATCACCCAGCACGTCGTACTCGTACGAACGGGTGCTGCACCACGCGAGGCACGCTTCGGGTAGCGCCGGCGTCGTCGTCATGTCGGCGATGGTGGCAGGTCCCACCGACAGCCTCGGTCGGGTTTGCAAAGTGTCTGTAAAGACTGCCCGCAGCCGTGCCTCATATGGCGCCGGTCACACCTAGTGTTCGTTCGGTGCATCCCCTGCACCGGACCGAAAGGTGACCATCCATGGCCACGACAGCCATCCCCGCGGGGCCTCCCTCGACGAAGCGGGCGGTGTTCAACACCATTCGCGGATCACTCGGCAACCTCGTCGAGTGGTACGACGTGTACGTCTACACGGTCTTCGCGTCGTACCTGCAGTCGAGCTTCTTCGCCGACGGTGAGCCCAACGCGGGCATATACACGATGGGCATCTTCGCGATCACCTTCGTGATGCGCCCGATCGGGTCGTGGTTCTTCGGTCGGTACGCGGACCGGCACGGGCGTCGTCCCGCGCTGGTGTTCAGCATCTCGCTCATGGCGGGCTCGTCCCTGCTCATCGCGCTGACCCCGACGGCCGCGTCCATCGGGTCGGCCGCCGTGGTCATGCTCGTCCTCTGCCGCCTGCTGCAGGGCTTCGCGACGGGTGGCGAGTACGGCACGTCGGCGACGTACATGTCCGAGGCGGCGACGCCGGGGCTGCGCGGATTCTTCTCCTCGTTCCAGTACGTCACCCTGGTGGGCGGTCACGTCCTCGCCCAGGTCACACTGCTGATCCAGCAGAGCGTCCTGACCGACGAACAGATCGCCTCCTTCGGATGGCGCATCGCGTTCGGTATCGGCGCCCTCGGCGCCGTGGTCGTGCTGTTCCTGCGTCGGAGCATGGACGAATCCCTGCAGACCGAGGTCGACGGCAAGCGCAGCGGCTCGATGACCGAACTGTTCACCGCGTATCCGAAGCAGCTGCTCATCTGCTTCCTCGTCACCCTCGGCGGGACCGTCGCGTTCTACACCTACAGCGTCAACGGACCGCTCATCGTCAAGAGCACCTACGCCGATCAGGGCATGACGGCGACGTGGATCAACCTCGCGGCGCTGGTGCTGCTCATGGTGATCCAGCCACTCGGCGGACTGCTGAGCGACAAGATCGGGCGCAAGCCGCTGCTCGTCGGGTTCGGCATCGCGGGTGTGCTGTGGTCGTGGACCTTCCTGAACCTGCTGCCGCGCGTCGAGACGCCGATGGTGTCCTTCCTGCTGCTCGCCGGCACCTACGTCATCCTCACCGGCTACACCTCGATCAACGCGATCGTGAAGGCGGAACTGTTCCCGGCGCACGTGCGCGCTCTGGGACTGGGACTCGGCTACGCACTGGCCAATTCGATGTTCGGCGGCACGGCTCCGGTGATCTACGAGGCCGCCAAGGAGAACGATGCGCTCGACGCCTTCGGCATCTACGTCACCATCGCCATCGCTGTCTCGCTCGTCGTGTACGTCTTCGTCCTGAAGAACCGCGCACCGACCTTCCTGGACGCCGAGCAGGCACGCCGAGCGGACAGGAACGAGGCGGCCGTGTCCTGAGGTCCGTGCGTTAGGCTTTCCGCGCCGGACGGGAGGGCCTGACGATGCAGATTCTCGTCGTCGAGGACGACCTCGGAGTCGCCGACGCACTCACACAGTCGCTGCGTCGGCAGGGCTGGGCGGTGCGGCACGCCGCGACCGGGACCGCGGCGCTCGACATGGTGGACGACGCCGATCTCGTCCTGCTCGACATGGGGCTCCCGGATCACGACGGCCTGTGGGTCTGCCGCCGGATCCGGGAGCACTCGTCCGTTCCCATCGTGGCGCTCACGGCGCGGCGCACCGAGGATTCCGTGATCGGCGCTCTGCGTGCGGGTGTCGACGACTACGTCACCAAGCCGTACAGCTTCGCGGTGCTGCTCGCACGGCTGGACGCGGTCGTGCGGCGCAGTGTCGGACGCGTCGCCACCGAGCCGGCCGTCGATCTCGGCTTCGACCTCGCTCGGGACACCCGCGAGGTCACCGCACCCGACGGCACCGTGCGCACGCTCACCGCGAAGGAATGCGAACTGCTCGTGGCACTCTCCCGCACACCGGACCGCCCCGTGAGCCGCGCCGCGCTCATGGAGGAGGTGTGGGACACGACGTGGGTGGGTGCCTCGCGCACACTCGACGTCCACGTCGCGTCACTGCGGAACAAGCTGAAGGACGTCGCCCGGATCGAGTCGGTGCGCGGTGTCGGCTATCGACTGGTCGCTCCCGCCGAGCCCGACGCGTGAGGAGACGGCTGCTCGCACTGGCGATCACGTTGACGGCCGCCGTGCTGGCGGCTCTCGTCGCGCCGCTCGTGGCCGCCCACGCGGAGGAACGGGCGATCACCATCCACGAACGGCGTCTGGCCGCCGCGACCCGGTTCGCCACCCTGGCCGACAGCGTCGGTGACGCGAGCTCACTGGGACCCGATCTGATGCGGTACGGCGAGGTCACGGAGAGCACCCGCACGTGGATCGTCGACATCGACGGATCGGTGCTCGCACCTGCCGGCTCGGATCTGCCGGCCGACGTGCCGGGTCTGGCGGGCGCGGTACGCGACGCGCTCGCGGGAACACCGACCTCCGCTCCGACTGCGCTGTGGCCGTGGCAGACCGAGCCGTTGATCGTCGCGACGCCCATCGGCCGGGACGCGCAGATCCTCGGTGCCGTCGTCATGCTGGAGAACACATCGGCCGCGCGGGACAACGTGCAGCGAGCGATGGTGCTCGCCGCGGCGGGCGGCGCCGTCGTCCTCGCGCTCGTCGCCTGGCTCGTGGGAGTGCCACTCGTCGGCTGGGTGGTGCGGCCGGTCGACGATCTGACCACCCGCGTCGAGCAGCTGTCCCGCGGCCGCACTCCGACCGAGGGACGCCACGTCGGGCCTCCCGAACTCCGGCGGCTCGCGGAGTCGTTCGACGACATGGCGGCGAACGTGGAGCACTCCCGGCAGCAGCAGCGCGAACTGGTCGCGGACGTGTCGCATCAGTTGGCCAATCCGCTGACGGCACTGCGGCTCCGGCTCGAGAACCTGGCCGTGGACGATCCGGCCGTCGAACCGGTGCTCGCCGAGACCGAACGCATGGCGCGCTCACTCGACGCGGTGATCGAGATCAGCCGCGCGGGAGGCTTCGACCGACGCTCCTCCGAGGTGGACGTCGCCCGGCAGCTTCGCGAGCGGGTCGCGCTGTGGGCGCCGTTGTTCGGGGATCTGCTGACCGTCCGGGTCGACGTCGACACCGCCCTGGCGTTCCTGGAGGAGGACCTCGTCCCCACGGTCCTCGACGTCCTTCTGGACAACGCGCTGAAGTACGCGGAGGGTCGGTCCGTCGACGTCGCGCTGGAGCAGGCCGGCGACGCGTGGCGAGTGACGGTGCGCGATCACGGTGACGGCGTCAGTGCCGCCGAAGCCGCCGAGCTGGGGCGGCGCTTCCACCGACTCGAACGACACGCCGGCGTCGAGGGCACCGGACTGGGTCTCGCGATCGTCGTCCTCCGCGTCCGCGACGCCGACGGGAACGTGGTCTTCGAACCCGCCGATCCCGGCCTGCGGACGGTCATCTCACTTCCCGCGCGTCTCGATCGCGGAACCACCGCAGCGCCCCCGGATGCAGCGGGACCGGCTGGGTGAACATCCCGGCGGCGACGGTCGGCTGCCGGACGTCGGGCACGGTTCGTGCGATCGCGTCCTGACGGTCGAAGACGACGGACGTGAACCCGTAGGCCGTGTCCTCGCGGAGCGTCGGCGTCGCGATGAGGTACGTCTTCACGCTGACAGTCTGGACGGCGGCGGGCAGACGGTACGGCCCGGCCGGCAGCGGACCGGTGACGTACTGCGGACCCCAGGTCGACACGAGTCCCTCGACCAGTCCACCGAGATCCAGCGCGCGGACCGGTGTGCGCGCGCCCAGCTCGACCAGTGCCCGCACCGGGAACCCGCTGACGAAGGCCAGCGCGTCGACGCGTCCGGTGCTCAGCGCCGCCGTCGCCTCGCCGAGCGGTTGCGCGACGAAGTAGACGTTCGCCGTGTCCACTCCTGCTGCGGCCAGGCACCTCTCGGTCACCGACCGGGTACCCGAGTCGGTCTGGCCCGCGCTCAGGCGCACGCCCGTCAGATCCTGGATGCCCGTGACCGGGGAATCCACCGGGACGAGGATCTGCAGGAAGCTGTCGTAGAGCCGGGCCAGCGCGGTCAGGGGGACCGGGGAGTCGAAGGCTCCCTCGCCGCGCACCGCGTCGAGCGCCGTGTCGCCGAGACAGAACGCGACGTCCGCGGTGCCCGACGAGAGGTCGAGCACGTTTCCCACGGAGCCGCCGGTCACGACGACCTCCGAGCGCACACCCGGCAGCACCTGCGTGGCCTCTGTGCGCAGAGCCGCGCCGTACTCGTCGAACACCGCACCCACGTTGCCGGTGGCGATGCGCAGTCGGCCGGAAGCGTCCTGCCACCACGTATCTCGGGAACACCCCGCCAGGGCGGCGGCGGCCGCAGCCGCGCCGGCCCCGCGGAGGAACTGCCGTCGGCCGAGCACGCGTTCAGCATAGGCCGGGGCCGGTCAGTCAGCGCTGAGTGAGCCGCGACCCGGTCTCGACGGAGACGACGCCCGAGCCGAAGAGCCCGTCGACGATCTGGTGCACGCCGGTGGCCAGTTCCTGTGCGGCGACCGGATTGAGCATGTCGGCCATCGACGGGATGCCGATGTCGACGGCGGCGTCGAAGGCCATCTCGATGGCGCCGTCGCCGGTCTCCCGCACCGCCCACCGGCCGTCGAACGATCCCAGGTCGCCGCTCGACTGCTCGAAGGTGACGGTGCGGCCGGGCACGTCGACGGTGTCCGTCTCGACCCACTGCAGCAGACCGCCGCGGAAGTGGGTCGACCACGACGACGATCGAACGTACCCGGCCGCGTCCCGCGACTCGGGATCCGTCACGGTGATGCGGTCGACCATGGGTACGTGATCGCCGAAGGAGGCGAAGTCGCTGACCCGATCGAACACGTCGTCCGGAGTGACGCCGGTGAGGGTGGCGATCACACTGATGATGCTGGGGGACATGAGAACTCCTCGAATGGAATCGACGGTCAGGCGGACTGCAGGACGGGATAGGCGCCGGGGGAGCGCTCCACCAGATGTCGGGCGGTGAGGCGGGCGGAGCGTTCGATGGTGCCCGCCGTCTGCGCGGGAGGGAGGGGTCCGGACCCGAGCGACGTGGGAAACGGGCTGGTGTTGAACAGGTTCGCGACGGAGGCGAGGAGATTGGCGAACTTCGTCTGCGACGCGGGGTCGAGCAGGTCGAAGAAGGCCGGCTTCCACAGGCGCTGGAACACGTCCGGGTGCAGCCGGCGAGGCGCGTCCACCGCGATCCCGAGGCGGGTGGCCTCGTCGACCAGCACGGCGACGAGCGAGTCGATGTCCAGTGCCGCGGCCCCGCTGGTGACCCACACGTGCTCGCGGTCGTACTGCCGCGGGTGGTTCACCACCGTCGCGATCGACCGTGCGACGACGTCGCACGGCACGAAGTCGTACTGCAGCGCGTCCTCGCACAGGACGACCGGCAACGTCCCGCGCAGGAAGGCGCGCACGAGGGTGTGCAGCCCCTGCAACTCGGAGATCTCACCGGTCTCGGAATCGCCGCACACGATGGACGGGCGGACGATGGTCCAGTCGAGGCCGCTGCTCCGCACGAGATCCTCGCCGTCCCTCTTGCTGGCGATGTACGCACCGGGGTGCATGGTGGCGAGTCCGCCGGTGACGTCCGGGATCACGGGTTGGCCGACGAAGGCGGTGCTGACGTGCACCAGGCGTGCCGACGCGTCCCGGGAGAGCTCCACGATGTGGCGGACTCCGTCGACGTTGACGGCCCGGGTGGACGCGTCGTCGATCCCGAAGTCCACGACGCCGGCGCAGTGCACGACGGTGTCCACGTCGCGGGTGAGGGCGGACCACGTCCGGTCGTCGAGTCCGAGGTGTGGCGCGCGGAGGTCGCCGCGGACAGTGATCCCCGAGTGCTGCACGGCCCGTCGACCTTCCACCACGACGACGTCGTGGTCCTCGGTGAGGGCGCGGAGCGTCGGCAGTCCGACGACGCCGGAGGCTCCGGTCAGCAGAATCGTCATCGGTGTCCTTTCGAGAACGTCTCGCGCAGTGCGTCGCCGACGGCGGTGAGCATCCAGTCGACATCAGCCTCGGTCATCGTGGCCGGGGGAGTGAAACGCACGACTGGACTGGCGTTCAGGGAGTGGTTGGCCACGACGCGCCGGTCGAGCAGCGCGAGCAGGAAGCGGCCGGCGGTGCCGGCGTCGCCGAAGTCCAGCCCGATGAGCAACCCTCGACCGCGGACCTCCACGGTCCCGAGATCCGCTGTGAGTATGCGCAACTCGTCGAGCAGTCGTCCGCCCGTCCGTGCGGATCGCGCCACCAGCTTCTCGTCGTCGATGACCTCGAGCGCGGCGCACGCGGCCGCCATCCCCAGCGGCGCACCGGAGAAGGTCGACGTGTGGATGCCGAAGTCGATGTCGAAGGCACGGAAGGCGCGCGGTGTCGCGACGGCGGCCGACACGGGAATCACGCCGCCGCCCAGACTCTTTCCCACGAGGACGATGTCGGCGTCGACGGCGTCCCGCTCGCTCTCCCACATCAGGCCGGTGCGTCCGAGGCCGGTCATGATCTCGTCGATCACGAGGAGGGCTCCGCGTTCACGGCACAGTGCCGAGGCGACCGCGAGGTAGTTGCGGGGCGGCAGCACGACCCCGCCCTCGCCCTGCACGGGTTCGAGGACCACGCAGGCGTCGGAGGCGTCGTCGCCGAGTGCGTCCGACAGTGCCTGGACGTCGCCGTACGGAACTGTGGTCGCCGCGGTGAACAGTCGACGGAACGGGTTCTGATACGACGGATTCGCCGTGAGGGCGAGCGCGCCGAGGGTCTTGCCGTGGTAGCCGCGGCTCGCCCCGATCAGGCGATGGTGGCCGGCGCTGCAGGCCATCTTGACGGCGGCTTCGGTGGCCTCGGTTCCGGAGGCACCGAAGTAGACCTTCGACAGCGGGTCCGGCAGGCGGGCCGCCAGTGCCGCCGCGGCCTCGGCCACCCGAGGTTCGAGCAGGGTGCGGGTGGAGACGGGATGGCGTCCGAGCTGGGCGATCACCGCGTCGACGACGCGGGGATGCCGGGAGCCGAGCAGGAGGGTCCCGTACCCGCCGCAGTTGAGGTACTCGACGTCGTCGGTCGACCACAGTCTGGCTCCGAGCGAGCGGTCCTCGACGATGTCGCCCAGCATGGAGGCCACGCGTGCACGAGACTCGGACAGATGCGCGCGGGTGTGGCTCTGCACCCGCCCGTCGAGGGACGTCGAGATCGACATGGTGTGGCTCCCGAGACGAGGAGAAGCGATGAGGCGTGCGGCCCGGCGGGCCGCCGCGATCACCGACGGTAACCCCGGCTGCAGGTGGCGTCAAAGCCACCGATGAGTCGTATGACGTTGCGCGACAACAGATGGAGCGAACCACCGTTTTTAAGCGGGTAGCTACCAGTGGCTGGTCCGGTGACCACGGAATACCTTCAGCTGATCAGGAATTGTGCGAATATCGGTTCACCAGGACCGGCCGTCGTCAGATCTTCTTGCGGGCCCGGTACGCGGCGACGTTGGCGCGGTTGCCGCAGTTTCCGGTGTCGCAGTACCGCCTCGATCGGTTGCGGGAGAGGTCGACGAGCACCGCGTCGCAGTCCGGTGCGTCGCACAGGCGGAGCCGCTCGAGCTCGTCCGACCGCACCATGTCGGCGAGGGCGACGGCGGTCTCGGCCGTCATGCGATCGGCGAGGGGCGCGTCGTCGTCGCTGACGTGCATGTGCCAGCCCCAGTCGCCGTGGCGGGTGAGGTACGGCCGGGCGTCGGATGCGGCCAGCATCGCGTTGACGACGGGTACGACGGCGTCGGGTTCGCCCGTCTCCCACAGCGCCCGCCAGGCCGGGCGCAGGGCCCGCACGGCGTCGAGTTCCTCCTGTGTGCCCTCGCGGCGCCCCGTCCACTCGTGCTCGTCGAGCATCGACGACAGGGTGCTCACGTCAGGGAGGTGGTCCTCGCCGTTCGCGGCGGTGTTGATCAGCGCCGCCGCCCAGACGAGGGCGGTGCGTGTGTCATGAGCAAAAAGCATTTGACTCCTGACCTTCCGGGTCTCTAGTGTCATGACCAATCTACAGTTACGGTCATGACATGACGGGCGACGTACCCGGCGGTGTGGCCGGATCCTCGAAAGGGCCGCTCATGGTGTCCTCCCGTTCCGGTGTCGCGTTCGCCGTGACCTCCGCGATCGCGTTCGGAATGTCGGGCCCGTTCGCGAAGGCGCTCACCGACACCGGGTGGTCGCCCGAGTCTGCGGTGCTCGCTCGCATCGTGGGCGGTGCGGTGATCCTCCTGCCCGTCGTCGTCCTGCTGCGCCGCGGCGCACTCCGCGGGGTGCTCTCGGCTCCCGTCACCGTCGTCGCGTACGGCGTCGTCGCGGTGGCAGGAGCCCAGGTCTGCTTCTTCAATGCGATCCAACACCTCTCGGTGGGTGTCGCACTCATGCTCGAGTACCTCGGGCCGGTCCTGGTGATCGGCTGGATCTGGATCACCACCCGGCGGCGCCCCCGCCCGACGACGATGGCGGGTGTCGCACTCGCGCTCGGCGGTGCGCTGGTCGTGCTCGACGTGTTCGACGGCGCCGTGTTCGATCCTGTCGGCGTGCTCTGGGGACTGTCCGCCGCCGTGTGTCTCGCGTTCTACTTCGTGGTGTCCGCGAAACAGGGCGACGCCGTCGATCCGTTGGTTCTCTCGGCCGCCGGACTGGCGGTGGGCGCCATTGTGGTCGGCGTCGCCGGAATGCTGGGAATGGTTCCGTTGCAGGTGTCGACGAACGACGTCGCTCTCGACGGCCGGGCGTGGCCGTGGTGGACTGCCGTCGCAGTGCTCGCCCTGGTCTCCGCAGCCGTCGCGTACGTTTTCGGGATCATGGCGTCCCGCGCCCTCGGGGCATCGACCGCATCGGTGATCGCGCTGGTCGAGGTGCTGTGCGCGGTGGTTGCGGCGTGGCTCCTGCTCGGCGAGACGGTGTCTCTCACTCAAATCGCAGGTGGTGCAGCAATTCTGACGGGAGCCGCCGTGGTGCAGTGGCGATCCGATGCACCGCCGCCCGTGGAGGCGCTGCCGGCCTCGGCAGGAATGGACGGATCTCACGGGGTATCCGTTCTCCCCTGACGCGGCACTGTATGGTGAGGGCGCGTCGTGGTATTCGGCGGGTGGGCACTTCTCCGGGCGGGGTCGCGAGTGCCGGTCCGCCGGAGTGTCAGTGACCACCACGCGGACATCGAAGCCGTTGCACGGGAGCCCGTCATGACCATCGAATTCGTCGACCTCGCGGAAACGTGGGTTGCGGGTCTCCCTGTGCGAAGCCCGAAACGGGCGTTGGGCTCTCTCTATGACACCAATCTCGAACGTGCGTGGTCCGGAATCCTGAACCAGGACATCGGTGAACCGCTCGGGTCGATCTACACCGACTTCGTTCCCGCGATCGGGTCCTACAGCACGCAGATCGTCGGGTACCGCGTCGCGGACGGTGACGTGCGCCGCGGGCACATCGTGGCGCGTGTGCCGGCGGGTCGCTATGCGAAATTCTCAGCAGTCGGCAATTTTCCGCAGGTCCTGACGACGCTGTGGAACGAGATCACCCACGCGGAGGAGATGGGGTCCTTCACTCGCGCCTTCACCGGTGAGTTCGAGGTGTATCCCCACGCGTACAAGATCGAGATGTACGTTCCGGTCGCGACGCCCGGCTCGCGGGGCGTCGGCGGTGCGGGATGACGTTCCGTCTCGTGGCACGTCCGAGCATGGTGTTCGGCGGACTGGTCGTGCCCGGTGTCGATCCCGGACCCGAGGGCAGCGCCAGCGATCTCGTCGTGTTCCTGCGTGAACGTATCCGCGAACGTGAACCGGAGGACGCCGACGTCTACACCGTCTACGTCCCGGATCAGCGTGGTGTCTGCAACGTCGTCGTCGGCGTACCTCGTGGGAACGTCGACGACGTGCCGATCGGCGACGTCTTCGTCACGGTTCCGTCGGGAGCGTTCGCGGTCTTCACGCCGTCGATGACGCTGCCCGACCGGGCGGAGGACGCGTGGGCGCAGGCCGAGGAGGCCATCGCCGACGGCTCGATCGTGCGCGCCGGCGGGGTGGAGTTCGAGTGCCTCTCAGCCGACGGGAACGTCGAGATCTTCGTCGCCGTCTCGCTGCAATGACGTGCGCCGACGTCCGGTGCCGGCGGACGAGAAGTCGGCTCTCGTCGAGATAAAGAACCTACCGACGAGTAGAAGCAGTCGGAGCGGTGCCTGGACTCGCTCGAGCGCTGGTCGTCATTGTGATTTTGTCTCGAGTGCATTTCTGTGGCGGTGTTCGAGTCCAACCTGTGCCTATCATGATCACGCGCAGTAGAAGGGTGTGACACGGGATTCACACCGGCGGTTCGGAGCACCGGTCCGAACGCGCGTGACTAGTGGGGAGTAACAATGGTCAGGCAATTACGTGCAGAGGCAACGCGGTCCGCGGCCCTGCGGGCTGCCGCCGATCTGTTCCTGCGGGTCGGCCACGCCACGGCGACCCTGAGCCAGGTCTCGGCGGAGTCGGGTGTGACCAAGGGCGCGCTGTACTTCCACTTCGCGTCCAAGGAAGAGCTGGCGCGCGCGCTCGTCGACGAGGGTCGTGAGCGTGTCGCGGCCGCCTGCACCGGAATGGTCGACAGCCGTTCTCCTGCACTGGAATCCGTCATCGGGATCACGTATTCCGTTCTCGACCTTGCCAATACCGACAACCTGGTGCGCATCATGTACCGCCTGCAGCTCGAGGTGGACGCACCGGACCCCACGCGGGGGAGCGTCTTCGGTACGTGGCAGAACATCTTCTCGCACCTCTTCGAGCGTGCCATCGAGCACGGTGACGTCATCGACTCGCTGGACGCCGAGACCGCGTCCTGCCTGGTCTCGGAGATGCTCAGTGGCGTGCTGATGGTCGCCGAGGGCACTGCGCGCCTCGACGGTGCCGCCGTGCGCATGGAGCAGGTCTGGCACACCATCCTGCCCTCGCTCGTGCCGCCGGCGAAGCTCCCGTACTTCCGCGAGTTCGCCTCGCGAAGCCTCTCCAGCTTCGTACGCGATCGCTCGGGTGCCGACGCCACCAGCGACACCGGCGTCTCCAGCAACCACTAGCGTTCGGCGCTCTCCCGGCGCACACTGTGACGTGAGACACACGGCATCGTGTGTCGACCGCACGAGTGACGTCGGGAGAGACCCATGGAAGACATCGCCACGCGCGAACGCACCGACCGCCGCATGTCCGACAACGAGCTGCGCAAGGCCATCCGCGTGCTGCAGTCACGCGCGGACGACGCTCGGAAACGCGGTGACGCCGACGATGCCGCACGCATCGAACGCACTGTCCGCGACTACCAGGACGAGATGACCACCCGCCTCTGAACTCGGCCGGGCGGGGACGGTTGTCAGCTGGGTCCGAAGCGCTCCGTGCGGATGTTCGCCGGTGCATGTCCTCGCTCGACCAGCATGTCCGCGACCGTGTCGACGAAGCTCGTGGGCCCGCAGATGTAGCACCGCGGCTCGAACTCGGCGGGCCACCCGTGCGCGTCGAGATCCTCGATCGTGATGCGGCCGAGCGGCCTGCGGGAGCCGGTGGGAGCGCGCCGCGTGTAGAGCGTGGTGACGTCGACTCCCGCGGGCGGATGCGCCCACTCGTCGGCGAAGTACACCTCCGCCGGTTCACGGACCGAGTAGAGCACGCGGAACGGCACACGGCCGCCGCTCGATCCCGCCGCGGCCTGCGCGCGGACCATCGCGCGGAGCGGAACGATGCCCGAGCCGCCGCCCACCAGCAGGACAGGCGGTGACGGGGTCTCGGTGGGTGCCGACGGCCGCCAGACGAACCACCGGCCGACGGGTCCGCGGATCTCGAACCGGTCGCCCACCTCGACGGCGCCGACGAGGTAGGGGGACACCTCGCCGTCGGAGACGTTCTGCACGGCGATCTCGATGCGCGACGTGCCGTCCGGTGCGGAGGCGAGGGAGTAGCTGCGCTGCGCGCTGTACCCGTCCTCGGCGGTCAGCTTCACGTCCACGTGCTGTCCGGCGAGATGTCCCGGCCAGCCGTCGACGTCGAGCACCAGCGTCGAGGCGGTCGGTGTCTCGCGCCGCACCTCGAGCACCCTCGCGACGAGCCAGGGCCGGGCCCCGACCCCGGCGGTGGCTCCGGTGGTCACGTCAGTCGCCTTGGTATCGCTGCTCGCGCCACGGGTCGCCGTAGTCGTGATAGCCGCCGCGCTCCCAGAATCCCTGTTCGTTCTCCTCGGTGAGTTCGATGCGCGAGACCCACTTCGCCGACTTCCAGAAGTACAGGTGCGGCACGAGAAGCCGTGCGGGACCGCCGTGTTCGCGTGCGAGCGGCTCTCCGTCGAACTCGGTGACCAGCCAGGCCTTCCCGTCTCGCAGGTCCTCGAGGGGCAGATTGGTGGTGTATCCGTCGAAGCCGTGTACGACGACGTACCCCGCCTCGGTGTCGAGACCGTCCAGCAGCACGTCGAGACTCACGCCGTTCCAGTTGGTGTCGAGCTTCGACCACTTGGTGACGCAGTGGATGTCGACCGTCGGGGTCTCGTGCGGCAGCGCGGCCACCTCGTCCCACGTCCAGGTCCGGGTCTCACCGGTCTCGGACGTGATGGAGAACGACCACGTGTCGGTCGCGACCACGGGCGCGGGCCCGATGGCGAGAACCGGGAAATCGTTGGTCAGGTACTGGCCGGGGGGAGTCCGACCGTCGTCGCCGCGCCGGCGGCCCACGAAGCCCTTCGAGATCAACGCCATGGTGGCAGATTCTGCGCCGGTCGTCGGGCCTCTGACAAGTCGGAGCGCGCACACTCGACCGGTAGTGTCGGGCACCACAGCAGGCCGGCGAGGGGGGAGTGCGACGCGATGGTGCAGAGCAGGCTGAGAGGGAGACGTCCGCGACGGTCGTGGACCGACCTGCGCGGGGCGATCGTGCTGGTCACCGGCGCCGCCAGCGGCATCGGTCGCGCCACGGCGATCGAGGCCGCGCGGCGTGGGGCGCGGCTGGTCGTCACGGACATCGCGGAGGCGGGACTGGCGGCCACGGCCGCCACCATCGCCGAGAACGGCGGCAGCGTCGTCGCCTCGCGTGCGCTCGACGTCTCCGACCACGACGCCGTCGCCTCGTTCGCGGACGCCGTGCACGCCGAGGTGGGGAGCGTCGACGTCGTCATGAACGTGGCCGGGATCTCCGCGTGGGGCACCGTCGAGAACATGGCCCACGAGACGTGGAAGGCGCTGATCGATATCAACCTGATGGGCCCGATCCACGTCACCCAGTGCTTCGTTCCCCCGATGATCGCGGCGGGTCGCGGTGGGTACCTGGTCAACGTGTCGTCGTCGGCCGGCCTGCTCGCGTATCCGTGGCACGCGGCGTACAGCGCCAGCAAGTTCGGCGTGCGCGGCATGTCCGAGGTGTTGCGCTACGACCTCGCCCGGCACGGCATCGACGTCTCGCTCGTGGTCCCCGGGGCGGTGCGGACACCGCTCGTCGAGACGGTGGACATCGCCGGCGTGGATCGCGACGACCCACGCGTGACGAAGCTGACCGCACGCTTCGAGGCCCACGCCGTGTCGCCCGAGGTGGTCGCGGAGAAGATCCTGACCGGGATGGAGAAGCGGCACTTCCTCGTCTACTCGAGCAACGACATCCGGGTGGGGTACTGGGTGTCGCGCAAGTTCGCGCGCCCCTACGAGATGACCATGCAGGCGGCCAACGACTACTTCTCCCGACTGCTGCGCTGACCTCACGCGCGTGTCCGGCGGGAGCGCGTGCCGAGTCGGCGCTCACGCACTACCGTTCTGGCATGGACGCGACGGCTCCGCTGGGAGCGGATTCCGAGGTGGGAACGCTCCGGACGGTCATGCTGCACCGTCCGGGCGACGAGCTGCGCCGACTCACCCCCCGCAACAACGATCAGCTGCTGTTCGATGGACTGCCGTGGGTGGACCGCGCTCGCGACGAGCACGACGCGTTCGCCGACCTGCTGCGAGGACGCGGTGTCGAGGTCCTCCTGCTCGGTGATCTGCTGACCGAGACCCTGGCCCTCAGCGGTGCCGCACGCGTGCAGGGTGTCGCCGCCGCGGTGGAACCCCGGCGGCTCGGACACGTGCTCGCCCGGGACCTGGCGACCTACCTCCGCGGCCTGCCCGCACCCGAACTGGCGACCGTGCTGATGGCGGGCATGACCTTCGACGAACTGCCGGTCGCGGACGACTCGGGTGTCTCGCTGGTCCGGCGCATGCACCACGGCGGCGACTTCGTCATCGAGCCGCTCCCGAACCTGCTGTTCACCCGCGACTCGTCGTTCTGGATCCAGCAACGCGTCGCGATCACGTCACTGGCGCTGCGGGCCCGCGCTCGGGAGACGTCGCTGACGGATCTGATCTACGCCTTCCATCCACGATTCCTCGGTGTGCGCCGGGCCTACGAGTCGCACACCGCGCCGGTGGAGGGCGGCGACGTACTGCTGATGGCGCCCGGCGTCGTCGCCGTGGGAGTCGGTGAACGCACCACGCCCGCCGGTGCCGAAGCGCTCGCGCGCAGCCTCTTCGACGACGACCTCGCGCACACCGTGCTCGTGGTGCCCATCGCGCAGGAACGGGCGTCGATGCACCTGGACACCGTGTGCACGATGGTCGACACCGACGCGGTGGTGATGTACCCGATCATCCAGGACACGCTGTCCGCGTTCACGATTCGCCGCGAGGACACCGGTGTGACCATCACCGGCGCGGGCCCGTTCCTCGACGCCGCGGCCGACGCCATGGGTATCGGCAAACTGCGGGTCATCGACACCGGACTCGACAACGTCACCGCCGAACGTGAGCAGTGGGACGACGGGAACAACACGCTCGCACTGGCTCCCGGCGTCGTCGTCGCGTACGAACGCAACGTCGAGACCAACGCGCGCCTCGAAGCGTCGGGCATCGAGGTGCTGCGCATCTCGGGATCGGAACTGGGATCGGGCCGCGGCGGACCCCGCTGCATGTCCTGCCCCGTCGCCCGCGATCCCGTCTGACCTCTGGCCTTCCCGCAGACCTCCGGCCGGCCTCCGGCCTTCCCGCTGATGTCCGGCCGGCTAGAGGACCGTGCTCACCGTGGCCGCCGGGCGCGCCAGGACGGTGCCCTTCTCGCCGACCACGAAGGGCCGCTCGATGAGTACCGGATGCGTCAGCATGGCGCGCAGGACCGTCTCGTCGTCGGCATTCGCGAGATCGAGTTCCTTGTACAGTGTCTCGCGCTTGCGCACAGCGGTGCGCGGGGTGAGGCCGGCATCGGAGATGAGGGCTCGCAACGTCGCCTCGTCCGGCGGGGTGGTCAGGTAGGGCACGATGGTCGGCTCCACCCCCGCGTCGCGGATGGCCGCGAGTACGTTGCGGGACGTCGAGCACCGGGGGTTGTGATAGATCGTGACGGACATGGAGCAAGTATGGCGGGAGTGGGACCGATGAGGTTCACGATCGACGGTGCGTCGGGGACGGCGCCGTTCGACCAGGTGCGGTCGCAGATCGTGGCCGCGGTGCGGTCGGGGCAGCTCATCGCGGGATCGAAACTGCCGACGGTGCGAGCTCTCGCGGCGACGCTCGACCTCGCTCCCAACACGGTGGCGAAGGCGTACCGCGAACTCGAGAAGGACGGCGTGATCGAGACCCGGGGGCGGTCGGGCACCTTCGTGGCGGCCGGCGGCGATCCTTCGGCCGGGGCAGTGCAACTCGCGGCCACGGAGTACGTCCGCGCGGCGCGTCGCGCCGGCATCGACGACGAGGTGGCTCTGCGCTACGTGCGGACGGCGCTCGCGGACTCCTGACACCACTTACGTTGACGCTTCAACTTAAAGTGTGTCATGGTGATCCCGAATCCACCCCGACCCATCAGAGGATCACTGTGAAGACACCTGTCGTCGTTCGAGACATCGCCGCACTCGTCGCGCGCATCGCCCTGGGCGTCGTGTTCGTCGCCCACGGGTGGCAGAAACTGCGTACCAACGGGCTCGATGCCACCACCGCCGGCTTCGAGGGCATGGGCATTCCGGCCCCGCAGGTGTCGGCGTACTTCGCCACCTTCGTCGAGCTCATCGGTGGAGCCGCTCTGATCCTGGGCGTGCTGACGTCCGTCGCGGCTCTGCTGCTGGTCGTCGACATGGTCGGCGCGCTCGTCTTCGTGCACCTCGACAAGGGCGTGTTCGTCGGCGAGGGCGGCTGGGAACTGGTCGTCGCACTCGGCGCCGGAGCGCTTCTCCTCGCGGCAGTCGGCTCGGGCACGTACAGTGTCGACCGCGCATTCCGCCGTCCGAAGTCACGTGCACGCGTATCGTCCTGACCTGCGAAAACAGTCTGTGAACTTGCACCGGGGCGTCGAGGCGAGCAACGTGACGTCTCATGACATCGCGTATGGACACGGACACAGGACCGGCTGACACCCCACGCGATGATGCCGCGGACGTTCCGTCGTCCGCGGCATCTGCCGTGCTGCCCGCCTCCGCGCACCCCGATGCGCAGGACCCCGGGTCGCAGGAACCGGCGCCGCGGCGCGCCACCCTCGACCCCGTGGTGTTCGGCGTCGCGGCAGCCGTCGTCACGGGCATCATCGTCTGGGGACTGGCCGGACCGACGAGCCTCGAGAACGTGACGTCCTCGATGCTGGACTGGCTCGTCACCAACATGGGCTGGCTGTTCATCATCTCCGCCACCGGTTTCGTGCTCTTCTGCATCTACCTGGCGATGTCGAAGTACGGACGTATCCCGCTCGGCAAGGACGGGGAGAAGCCGGAGTTCAAGACCGTCAGCTGGATCGCCATGATGTTCAGCGCCGGCATGGGCATCGGGTTGATGTTCTACGGCGTCTCCGAGCCGCTGACGCACTTCGTCACGCCGCCGCCCGGCACCGACAGCAGTGTCGGAACGGCCATGGCCACCACGATGTTCCACTGGAGCCTGCATCCGTGGTCCATCTACGCCGTCATGGGTCTCGCCGTCGCGTACAGCACCTACCGCCGCGGCCGTCGTCAGCTCATCAGCTCCGCCTTCCTCCCGCTCCTCGGTCGCCGCGCCGAGGGCCCGATCGGCAAGGTCATCGACATCCTCGCCATCTTCGCGACGCTGTTCGGTACCGCCGCCTCCCTCGGACTCGGTGCGCTGCAGATCGGTTCGGGTGTCGAGGTCATCGGCTGGCTCGGTGAGGCCGGCACGCTCCTGCTCGTCGCCATCGTCGCGCTGTTGACCCTCGCCTTCGTCGCGTCCGCGGTCTCCGGCGTCGCCAAGGGCATCCAGTGGCTGTCCAACATCAACATGGTGCTGGCACTCGTCCTCGCACTCTTCGTGTTCGTGCTGGGCCCGACGGTGTTGATCCTCAACCTGATTCCCACCACCATCGGCGACTACGCGAGCCAGCTGTTCCACATGTCGGCTCGCTCGGCGGCGTCGTCCGATCCGGAGACCGCGTCGTGGCTGTCGTCGTGGACGATCTTCTACTGGGCCTGGTGGGTCTCCTGGACCCCCTTCGTCGGCATGTTCCTCGCCCGCATCAGCCGTGGCCGCACCGTTCGTGAGTTCATCATCGGTGTCATCGTGATCCCGAGTGCCGTGAGCCTGGTGTGGTTCTCGATCTTCGGCGGAGCCGGTATCGGCGAACAGCGCGACGGCATCGACCTGGCCGCGCGCGCCAGCAGCGAGTCTCAGCTGTTCGGCATGCTCGAGAACCTGCCGCTCTTCGGGCTGTCGACGGTCGTCGTGATGATTCTCGTGGCCGTCTTCTTCGTCTCCGGTGCCGACGCGGCGTCCATGGTCATGGGCACCCTCAGTCAGCGCGGAACCCTCGAGCCCAGCCGCTGGGTCGTCGTGTTCTGGGGAGCCATCACCGGTGGCACCGCCGCGATCATCCTGTGGACGGGCGGCGCGGACGCGCTCAACGGCTTGCAGACCATGACAATCATCGCCGCGGCGCCGTTCGTGCTGGTCATGATCGGGCTGTCGGTGTCGCTCTACCGCGACCTGTCGCACGATCCACTGGTGCTCACGCAACGTCGTCGACGTCTCCGGCTGACGAAGGCCGGGCGCACCGAGCTCTGAGCGGTCAGCGCCAGCTCGGCAACCAGAGCTGCTGCTGCCACGTCTCCTGACTGATGGGCAGACCCGTGAGGATCGGCCAGAGCCACACGAAGTTGGCGATCACCACGGCGACGTACAGCGAGACCAGCAGCAGACCGAGCGTGCGGCGCTCGCGACCCTGCCCACCGCGGAGTCCTCGCCCGAGGATGTCGCCGAGGACCAGGGTGACGCCCATGACGAGGAAGGGCGCGAGCGCCGCGGCGTAGAAGAAGTACATCTGACGGTCGAGGGTCAGGAACCACGGCAGGATGCCGGCGCCGTAGCCGACGAGCACGGCGGCGTAGCGCCAGTCGCGGCGGGCCACGGTGCTCCACAGCGCCCAGCCGAGCATCGGGAACGCGACCCACCACAGAGCAGGCGTGCCGATGAGCATGACGGCCTTGACGCAGTTGCCGCCCGTCGAACAACCGGTGATCTGCTGCCCGTCGGCGAAGTAGTAGAGCATCGGCCGCAGACCCATCGGCCACGTCCACGGCTTGGACTCCCACGGGTGGCGGTTACCGGCCGAGTTGGTCAGTCCGGCGTGGAAGTCGAGGACGTTGCCGCTGTAGTACCAGAGCGAGCGCAGAGCGGCGGGCACGAACGAGAACGGTCCGCCCGTCCCGATGTCGGTGCCCACGGCGTTCCGGTCGACGCCGGTCTCACTCGCGAACCAGCCGGCGTAGGTGGCCAGATAGACGACGAGCGGAATCGCCACCAGCGCGTACAGCGCGGGTCCGACGTCGCGCACGGCGGTGCCGACCCACGGCCGGGTGACCCCGTACTGGCGACGCGCCGCGACGTCGAAGGCGACGCTGAGCAGTCCGAAGAACGCGACGAAGTAGATACCCGACCACTTCGTTCCGCACGCCAGACCGAGCAGGAGTCCGCCGCCGAACCGCCACCAGCGGACGCCGAGACGCGGGCCCCACGTGGTCATCTCCATGCGGCCCTCGACGGCGACCCGGTGCAACCGCTCCCGGACGTCGTCCCGGTCGCGGACCAGAGCGCCGAACGCGGCGACGACGAACACCACCATGAAGATGTCGAGCATGCCGACTCGGGACGTCACGAACGTGACGCCGTCCACGATCATGAGGATCCCGGCGATCGCGCCCAGCAGCGTCGAGCGCGTCATGCGGCGCACGATGCGGACGACGAGGAGAACGAGGATCACACCGAAGACGGCCGACGACAGCCGCCAACCCCATCCGGTGTAGCCGAACAGTGCCTCGCCGACGGCGATCAGCTGCTTGCCGACGGGCGGGTGGACGACGAGGCCGTAGGCCGGGTTGTCCTCGACGCCGCCGCCGGTGAGCACCTGGTAGCCCTGCGGGGCGTAGTGCTTCTCGTCGAACACCGGGGTGCCGGCGTCGGTCGGATAGCCGAGCATCGTGAAGCGGGTGACGGCCGCGAGGACCGTGAGGACCGCGGTGACGATCCATCCGCGCATGCGGTCGGTGGGCCCGAATACTGCGGGCGGGAGAGCGGGGCGCGGCGCGGTGAGGTACTCGTCGGAACCGTCGCGACCGGTGGGGATACGCGCGGTCACGAGGGTCACGATTCGATCGTAGGCTAGATGCCGACGGCGACCGCGGTCGTGACCGACGAGCGAGATGAGGACGACGCGTGCTGGTACTCGGTGCGACACCGATGGGGGACCCCGCAGACGCGTCGCCCCGACTGCGCGACGCACTGGCCACGGCCGATGTCGTCGCGGCGGAGGACACGCGTCGCACGAAGTCCTTGGCCACGGCACTCGGGGTGCAGATCACCGGTCGCGTCGTCAGTTTCTACGACCAGGTCGAGGTCGATCGGGTTCCCCTGCTGCTCGCCGAGATGCGCGAGGGGCGGCGGGTCCTGCTGGTCACCGACGCCGGTATGCCCTCCGTGAGCGACCCGGGTTACCGACTGGTGGCCGCGTGCGCAGAGGCGGGGATCGGCGTGACCTGCCTGCCCGGGCCGTCCGCCGTGACCACCGCACTGGCCCTGTCGGGGTTGCCGGTGGAGCGCTTCTGCTTCGACGGATTCGCCCCTCGCAAGCGTGGTCCCCGGCAGGCGTGGATGCGCACGCTGACGACGGAGAGCCGCGCCGTCGTGTTCTTCGAGGCCCCGCACCGCATCGCGGACTGCCTCGCCGACGCGTCCGAGGTACTCGGCCCCGATCGGCGCGCCGCGGTGTGCCGGGAATTGACCAAGACCTACGAGGAAGTGAAGCGAGGGACGCTGGGGGAGTTGGCCGCGTGGGCCGCCGACGGCGTGCGCGGCGAGATCACGGTGGTCCTGGCCGGAGCCGAGCCCGTCAGTGCGGATCCCGCCGACCTCGTCGCGGAGGTGGAGGATCTCGTGTCCGCCGGACTCGGCCTCAAGGACGCGTGCGCACGGGTGGCCACCACGACGGCGGCGGACGTGTCCAAGCGTGCGCTCTACGAAGCGGTGCTGGCCGCGCGCGGCTGACGCCGACGCCGCGACGTCAGCCGACGACCTGCTGGCGCAGTCCGTCGGTCGCCGTCTCGAGGACGGACTTGGTCCCGCGCTTGACGATGAATCCCGGCACGGGGATCTTCGGGTCGAGCGTGATCTCGAACTCGAGGTGGGTGCCCTTGTCGGTCTCGCTGAGGCGGTACTCTGCGTGCTGCGACTTCTGCTGGGTGCTCTCGACGACGTCCCACGCCACCGACATGTCGGACCACGTGAAGCGCAGCACCTGCTCGTCGGTGAATCCCATGACGGCGACGGTCATCTCGGCGAGGACGGGACGACCCTGATCGTCACGCTCGCGCACCGAGACCTTCTTGTGGATCGACGACCATGCCGGCAGACCCTCGAGGTCCGCGATGACCGCGAGCACGTCGGCCGGTGGTGCCTCGATCTCGACTTCTCTGTTTCCGCTGACAGCCATGGCGTGAATGTAACCGACCGTCCACACCTACAGGGCGGTTTGGGTCGGTGTCGTGATCATGTCCCGGTGCCGGCCAGGGGAACTGTGCCGCGGCGGACCTGCTCGTCGACGAAGACGGCGATCTCCGAGATCGCCCGCGCCGACTCGGGAACGAAGTCCGCGGCGTGGAACACGTGCACCTGGTCCTGCCACACCTGGAGACGGCACTCGATTCCGGCGTCAGCCAGGCGCTCCGCCATCAGTTCCGAGTCGGCGTAGACCATCTCGGTGGATCCGACCTGGATCAGGACCGGCGGGAGGGCGGACAGGTCCGCGTCGACGGGACAGACGCGGGGACCACGCTTGCCGTCCACGACGATGCGGGCCTCGACCTCGTCCGCCAGCTCGGTGAGCGCCGGCACGGCGCCCTTGGGGAAGACCGAGCACAGGGACGCGTTGGGATGCAACATCTTCCGCGTCGGATCGAGATCGGTGAGCGGAGACAGGGCGATGATGCCGCCCGCGGGCGGCAGACCCTGGCTCTGCAGGGCGAGCGCCACCATGAAGGCCAGGTAACCGCCGGCGGAGTCACCGGCGATGAAGATCTGTTCGGGCAGGTACCCCGCGTCGAGCAGGTAGCGGAAGCCGTCGACCCCGTCCTCCACCGCGTGCGAGATGGGGTTGCGCGGCATCATCCGGTAGTCGACCGACAGCACGTCGGCACCGGTGGACTGGGCGATGCGCGAGACGAGCCGGCGGTGGCTGTTGAGGCCGCACACCACGAACGCGCCGCCGTGGAGATACAGGATCACGCGATCGCGGTCCGCGCGGCGGGTCGGTCGCTCGGACCTGCCGTCGGCACCGACACGACGCGGGCTGTCCGTGCGGACCCACTCGGCCCGGCACTCGTCGAGCCGCACGGGCGCGACGGTGGTGTCACCCACGGGTGGGAGGAGTCGGCCGGCCTGGTCGACCATCGACATGGGCCACGGCAGGCTGTGGGTCCGGGCCCACACGCCCAGGAAGGGACGGACCGTGCGGCGCAGGTACGCGGCGAGAAGCTTGGACTGCATGCTGCCGCCCTCGAACTCCTGGCGGTCCACGGCGGTGCCGACGCCGAGGGCGCGTCGCACCCGGCGACTGGCGGACGTGCGTGTCAGCGACGACGGTGCGGTCATCTCGGCCGAGGCGATGCTCATGGGTGGCCCTCCACTTCCTTGCTCGTACTGGGAATCGCACGATAGGGCCGAAACGAAACACTTCTCGAGGAATAGTTGTTGCCGGGGTCACACCGTGACCCCACGTTGTCGCAATAGTTGTGGGTTCGTTACTTCCGGGTAGCACAGTGAACCTGCAGGTGAGCCGCACCGTGACCACGCGGTTCCGCAGTTCGAGAGAGGTCCGCCCCCATGCCCTTCATGCCGGTCACAGAGTCGATGTTCCTACTGGCCGAGACGCGCGAGCACCCCATGCACGTCGGGGGACTGCAGCTGTTCGTGCCCCCGGAGGACGCCGGCGACGACTTCGGGATGCAGCTCTACGAGACGTTCCAGGCCGCCACCGACGTCTACAAACTGTTCCGCAAGCGGCCGGCGCCGCCGGTGAACTTCATGGGCACCGTGCGCTGGATCTACGACGAGGAGCTCGACTTCGAGCATCACGTCCGGCGCATCATGCTGCCGCGGCCGGGCCGCATCCGCGAGCTGCTGCGCTACATCTCCGCCGAGCACAGTGCGCCGCTCGATCGGCATCGCCCGATGTGGGAGCTGCACATCATCGAGGGCCTGGCCGACGGCCGCGTCGCGCTCTACAGCAAGATCCACCACTCGCTGGTCGACGGTGTCTCGGCGCTCAAGTTGTTCGAGCGCACCCTGACCACCGATCCCGAGGCCCGTGACTGCGGCCCGATCTGGGACCCGGCGCTGTTCGAGCGGCCGAAGAAGAAGAGCACCGAGGTCGCGAAGGTCGACGACGGTGGCGTCCTGTCGCTGCTGTCCACAGGCGTCAAGGCGGCCGGTGAGCTCGCCGGGGTCGGACCCGCCGCGGCCCGGATCGGTCTGAACAAGCTGCGCGGCAACGAGATGGTGCTGCCTCTGACCGCGCCGCGGACGATGCTCAACGTGCCGATCGGCGGGGCACGCCGCTTCGCCTCGCAGCAGTGGTCCAAGTCGCGGATGAAGGACATCGCGGCAGCGCTGGGGGTCACGTTGAACGACGTGGTGCTGACGATGTGCTCCGGGGCGCTGCGGTCCTATCTCATCGACCGCAACGCACTGCCCGACCAGCCGCTGATCGCGATGGTGCCGGTGTCCATGCGGGAGGCCGGCGCGGACGCGGACGGCGGTAACGCCGTCACCACGGTGCTCTGCAACCTCGGTACCGACCAACCCGATCCGGAACGCCGACTCGCCGCCGTCGTCTCGTCGATGAACGAGTCGAAGGCGATGATGCGCACCCTGTCTCCACTGCAGGCGCTCAGCTACGGCGCGGCCGTGATGGCCCCGCTGCTGCTCACACCGGTGCCGGGCTTCGTGCGCAACACGCCGCCTCCGTTCAACGTGATCATCTCGAACGTGCCCGGTCCGAAGACCGAGATGTACTGGAACGGTGCGAAACTCGACGGTGTCTACCCGGCGTCGATCGTGCTGGACGGGCAGGCGCTCAACATCACGCTCGCGACCAACGCCGACAACGTCAACTTCGGACTCGTCGGAGATCGGCGTAGCGTGCCGTCGCTGCAGCGCATGCTCACGCATCTCGACACCGCGCTCGAGGAGCTCGAGAAGCTGGCCGACGGGTGAGTCTCGCGCTGCGGCCGATGGTTCCGCGGGACCCGAACGAGGAACATCGAGCGGCGAGTTCGCTGGAACTGTTCTTCGACCTGGTCTTCGTCGTCGCGGTGTCGTTCGCCTCCGTGGAACTCGCCCATCTGCTGGAGGAGGACCACATCGCGTCGGGCATCGGTGCCTACGCGATGGTGTTCTTCGCCATCTGGTGGGCGTGGATGAACTTCACATGGTTCGCCACGTCGTTCGACACCGACGACTGGCTGTACCGCGTCACCACCATCGTGCAGATGGCCGGCGTACTGATCCTGGCCAGCGGTGTCTCCGACGCGATGATCGACTACGACTTCACGCTGGTGACCATCGGCTATGTCGTGATGCGACTGGCGATGGTGAGTCAGTGGATACGGGCGGGGCTGCGCAACAGCGAGTTCCGCGGTACTGCGATGCGATACGCGGTGGGCATCACCGTCGTGCAGGTGTTGTGGGTCGCCCGACTCGCGCTTCCCGACAGCGTCGCCGTGCTCGGGTTCGTCGCGCTGGTGGCCGCGGAGCTCGCCGTCCCGGTGCTGGCGGAGCGCGCGGGACGGACGCCGCTGCACGGCGAGCACATCGCAGAGCGCTACGGTCTCTTCACCCTCATCCTGCTCGGTGAGTCGTTGCTGGCCTCGGCGACGGCCATTGTCGGCGGCATCGACGAACACGATCACACGGTCGAGCTCGTCGGCCTCGCGATGGCCACGCTCGTCGTCGTCGCCGGCATGTGGTGGCTGTACTTCTCGGTGTCGCAGGAGGATTCGGTCGGGGCGAGACTCGGCCGCTCCTTGAGTTTCGGCTACACGCACTACTTCGTGTTCGCGGCGGCGGGCGCGGTGTCGGCGGGCATCGAGGTGGCCGTCGCGCACATCGAGGGTGACGGAGTGCTGTCGGACCGTCAGTCCTCCGCCGCGATCACGATTCCGGTGGCGGTCTTCGTCCTGGGGTTCTGGATGGTGGCGATGCGCCGCCGGTCGTCACGGCTGGTGAACATCGTGACGCCGGTCGGCGGTGTCGCTGTGCTCGCGGCCACGGCCGTACCCGGATCGGCCGTCGTCAGTGCGGCCGTGACGGCCGTGATCCTGCTCGCCGTGGTCGGTACGACGGTCGCCGATCGTCCGCTCACTCCTCCGGTTCGACGTAGCGGGGGAAGACGCCGGTAGGCTTGGGCAGCGCGATGCCGGGCGTGAGACGCGTTGTCAGCGAGTCGAACTCGCGTTCCGTCACCCCGAGCAGATCGAGCAGCTTCGCTGTGCTGTCGGGCATGAACGGCTGGGTCAGCAGGACGGTCACGCGGAGCACCTCGAGGGTCACGTACAGCACCGTCGCCATGCGGGCCGGATCCGTCTTGCGCAGAACCCACGGTTCCTGCGACGAGAAGTAGCGGTTGGTCTCCGCGAGTACCGACCAGATCGCGTCGAGCGCCAGGTGCATCTCGACGGCGTCCATGTGGCCGCGCACCACGGCGTGAAGGGCATCGACGCGAGCGAGCATCGCCTCGTCGTCGGCGGTGAACTCGCCGGGTGTCGGCACCTGCGCATCGCAGTTCTTGGCCACCATGGACAGGGACCGCTGAGCCAGGTTCCCCAGTTCGTTGGCCAGGTCGGCGTTGATCCTGGTGACGATCGCCTCGTGGCTGTAGCTGCCGTCCTGTCCGAACGACACCTCGCGCAGGAGGAAGAAGCGCAACGAGTCCAGGCCGTACTCCTCGATCAAGGCCGCCGGGCTGACGACGTTGCCCACCGACTTGGACATCTTCTCGCCCTTGTTGGTCAGGAAGCCGTGCGCGAAAACGCGTTTCGGCAATTCGACACCTGCCGACATCAGGAACGCCGGCCAGAACACGGCGTGGAATCGCACGATGTCCTTGCCGATCATGTGGACGTCGGCCGGCCAGAACTTCCGGAACGACTCGCTGTCGGTGTCGGGGTAGCCGACGCCGGTGAGGTAGTTCGTCAACGCGTCGACCCACACGTACATGACGTGGTCGGGATCGCCGGGAACCTGGACACCCCAGTCGAAGGTGGACCGTGAGATCGACAGGTCCTTGAGACCGGACTTCACGAAGCTCGCCACCTCGTTGCGGCGACCCGCCGGGAGAATGAACTCGGGTCGCTCCTCGTACAGCGCGAGCAGCTTGTCCTGGTACGCGGACAGCCGGAAGAAGTACGTCGACTCCTCCGTCCACTCCACCGGGGTGCCCGACTCGGTCGCGATGCGGGAACCGTCGTCCTGCAGCGTGGTCTCGCCCTCGGCGTAGTACGCCTCGTCCCGCACCGAGTACCAGCCGCTGTACGAGTCGAGGTAGATGTCGCCGTTGTCGGTCATCTTCTGCCACAGGTCGCGGCTGGCCTCGAGGTGGTCGGCGTCCGTGGTGCGGATGAACCGGTCGAACGTGATCTTCAGCGACTCCTGCATGGCCTGGAACGCGTCCGAGTTCCGACGCGCGAGATCCGCGGTGGAGATGCCCTCCTTCGACGCCGTCTGCGCCATCTTCAGACCATGCTCGTCCGTTCCCGTCAGGAACCGCACGTCGAACCCGTCGAGCCGCTTGAACCGAGCGAGGACATCGGTGGAGATGTACTCGTACGCGTGGCCGATGTGGGGATCACCGTTCGGGTAGGCGATAGCGGTCGTGATGTAGAACGCAGGCTTGGTCGAACCGGTCTCAGTCATGGTGCGCCTACTCTATCTTTCGTGCCGAGAGACCGTCCCGCCCCCGACTTGCCCACTCCGCTCGCACCGCTCGTGGACGCGCACACGCACCTCGACGCGTGCGGGGCCACCGATGCAGCGTCGGTCGCGGCGATCCTCGATCGTTCCGAGTCGGTGGGTGTCGGACGCGTCGTCACCGTCGCGGACGACCTGGACGCTGCTCGCTTCGCCGTCGCCGCCGCGCACTGGGATTCCCGCGTGTACGCCGCCACCGCGATCCATCCGACGCGCGCGAACGTGCTCACCGACGAGGTCCGCGCGGAGATCGAACGCCTCGCGCGAGATCCCCGCACCGTCGCCGTGGGGGAGACGGGGCTCGACTACTACTGGCCGGGGAAGCTCGACGGCTGCGCCTCGGTCGAGGAGCAGGTCGACGGGTTCCGGTGGCACATCGACCTGGCCAAGCGCGTCGGGAAGCCGTTGATGATCCACAACCGCGACGCGGACCACGACGTTCTCGCGGTGCTCCTCGACGAGGGCGCGCCGGAGACGGTGATCTTCCACTGCTTCTCGTCCGGTCCCGAGATGGCGCAGGTGTGCGTCGACGCCGGCTACGTGCTCAGCTTCTCCGGGACGGTGAGCTTCAAGAATTCCCACGAGTTGCGGGAAGCGGCCCAGGTGGTGCCGGACGGGCAGTACCTGCTCGAGACCGATGCGCCGTTCCTGACACCGCACCCGTTCCGCGGTGCTCCGAACGAGCCCTACTGCCTTCCCTACACGGCGCGCGCTCTGGCGGACGCGACCGGCCGCACCGCCGAGGACGTCGCGGCGTCGGCGACCGCGACGGCCGAGCGGGTCTACCGCCTCTAGTTCGGGGGCGGGAACTGCCCGTTCGGGACGATGGTCCCGCCGTCCAGCTTGAAGTCGACGTACGAGGTGTTCGACGGGCAGCAGAACGCGTCGTCGGGGTTCAGCCACCGGTAGCGCACCGTGACCGTGCTGTCGGTCGCACCGACCACCGAGGTGTAGCTGTACGCGTCCGACGTCGCGGTCCCGAGGTAGTCACCCGAGTTGGTGAAGAACAGGACGTGCGACTGCACGGTGCCGTTCCGGATGCCGGTCCCCGTCGCCCGCGCCCATTCGAGCGTCGGACACCCCTCCGCGCTGGTGCCGGGCGTGTGATCGTCGATCACGAAGGCCCCGCCCTGCGAGTCGGTGCCCAGGTTCGCCACGGCGGTGCGCACGTTCAGCGAACTCGGGTCGACGCACGGCACCACCTGCGTCGGCTGCGCCGGTGCGGGTGCGGGCACGGTGACCGTCTCGGTCTGCGTCTCCACCCTCGTCTCCGGCGCGGGTGCCGGTGCGGGCGCCGGAGCGGACGACGAGGGTGCCGGGTCGTCGGCGGGGAGCGCAGTACCGGTCGTACCGGCGGAACCGCACGACACGGCGGCGGCGGCGGCGCAGACCGCCACGGCGAGAACGGCCATCGAACGCGGGAGAGTGGTCACCGAGCCTCCAGGGTGTCCGTACCGAGCGTTATGCTCGGCGGTCGAAGGGTGTGTCGGCGACCACCACCCGATCGTTACCGATGCTCAGGTCACGATCGGGTCGCGGCGACGGATCAGTCGTCGTCTCCGTACGTCTCCACCAGTCGATCGAACTCGGCACGGTCGATCACGCTGGGCTCGTTGATGGCCAGAGCCTGCGCGTACTTGCCCGCGAGGTGGTAGTCGCGGCCCAGGGGACCGCGCTCACCGTCCTCGTCGTCGTCCTGCGTGCTCGCTCCGGGCGGCACCTCGTTCTGCAGACCGTTCGTCTGCGCACCCAACCGAGCGTCGATCTTCGCCGTGATCTTCTGCATGATCTCTTGGTCGTCGCTCACTGTCGTGCCTCTCGTCGGTGTAGCGGCTTCTCGGTGCGGGGCCCGCGTCTCACAGGACCTTGTCGAGGAAGTCCTTCGTTCGCTCGTGCTGCGGGTTGCCGAACAGGTCGTCCGGCGAACCCTCCTCGACGATGTACCCCTCCGCCATGAAGATCACACGGTCGGACACCTCGCGGGCGAAGCCCATCTCGTGCGTGACGACGACCATCGTCATGCCGCCCTTCGCCAGATCGCGGAGGACCTGCAGGACCTCGCCGACCATCTCGGGGTCCAGCGCACTCGTGGCCTCGTCGAACAGCATGATGTCCGGGTCCATCGCCAGTGCACGTGCGATGGCGACGCGCTGCTTCTGCCCACCGGACAACTGCGCCGGCTTCGCGTTCTCCTTGTCGGCGAGGCCCACCTGGGCCAGCAGACGAACGGCGTTCTCGCGCGCCTTCGACTTGTCCGACTTCTTCGTCTCCACGGGCGCGAGCATCACGTTCTCGATGACGCTCATGTGGGGGAAGAGGTTGAAGTGCTGGAACACCATGCCGATGTGCTGGCGCACGGAGTCGAGGTCCACCTTCGGATCGGTCAGGTCGAAACCGTCGACCACGACCGTGCCGCCCGTGATGTCCTCGAGCTTGTTGAGGCACCGGAGGAAGGTGCTCTTGCCGGAACCGGACGGGCCGATGACACACACCACCTCGCCCGAGTGGACGTCGACGTCGAGGCCCTTGAGCACCTCGAGATCGCCGAACGACTTCTTCAGTCCGATGGCGCGGATCTTGACCTCGGCCGCAGCGGCGTCGGGCGCGGTGGTCTCGGTGCTCACTTGTTGATCCTCTTCTCGAGACGGTTCGACAGCATCGTCAACGCCATGATGATGACGAAGTACATGACGCCGATGATCAGCCACATGTTGAACGACTGGAAGTTGCGGGCGATGATGATCCGCCCCGACTGGGTGAGTTCGGCGAGGCCGATCACCGACAGGATCGAGGTGTCCTTCAGCGTGATGACGAACTGATTGATGTACGACGGGATCATCGTCCGGATCGCCTGTGGCATCACGACCTTGCGCATGGACGTCAGGTAGCTGATACCGAGACTGCGCGAGGCCTCCATCTGGCCCTTGTCCACCGACAGGATGCCGCCGCGGACGATCTCCGCCATGTACGCACCGGCGTTGAGCGACAGCGTGATGATGCCGGCGGTGAACGCCGACATCTGGAAGCTGAGCGCGGCGGGAATGCCGAAGTAGATGAAGAAGGCCTGCACCAGCAGTGGCGTGCCGCGGAAGATGGCCACGTAGGTGGCGCCGATCCCGCGCAGCCACGCCTTCGTCGACACCCGGAAGAGTCCGAAGACGGCGCCGAGGATCAGGGCCAGCACGATGGAGATGACTGTCAGGACGATGGTGAGCCAGAGGCCCTTCAGCAGTTCCTTGTACTCGCTCTTGATCAGTCCGGGGATCGAGTTGTCCGTCTCGTCCGCCGCGGCGCCGATGTAGGTGCCGAGGATCTCGTCGTACTGGCCGGACGACCGCAGGTTGGCCAGTCCGGTGTCGAATGCGGCGAGCAGCTCGGGGTTCGCGCCCTTGTTCACGGCGAAGCCGTAGTTGCTCGGCGACTCCTTCTCCGTGACCGTCTTCAGACCGTTCCCCTGGGTGATGCCGTACTGCAGCACCGGGTAGTCGTCGAACACGGCGACCGAGTTCCCGGTGCGCACCTCGTCGTACATGCTCGCGGAGTCGGCGAAGTACCGCGTCGTGAAGCCGTACTGCGCCTTGATGCTCTCCGCGAAGTCGGCGCCCTCGGTGCCGTTCTTGACCGCGACCTGCTGCCCGGAGAGATCGTCGTACGAGGTGATCGACGAGTTCTCGAGCACGGCCATCTGCACGCCGGACTCGAAGTAGGGCTCGGAGAAGTCGAACACGGCCTCGCGTGCCGGCGTGATCGTCATGCCGGCGATGACGCCGTCGGCCTGGTTCGCCTGCACTGCCTGCAACGCCGCGTCGAACCCGAGGGGCCGGATGTCGACCTGGAAACCCTGGTCCTCCGCGATCGCTCGGATCAGGTCCATGTCGATGCCGACGAACTGGCCGTCGGAGTTCTGGAACTCGAACGGTGCGAAGGTCACGTCGGTGGCGATGGCGAATGTGCGACCCTCCACCGGGCTCGGGGGCGCCGGCTGGGCCTGCGCTGCGGGTGCGAGCACCAACGCGACGAGTGCCACGACGGCGGTGATCGCCGGGAGGTGGCGCAGTCGGTGCCACCGTCCGCGTTCGGATCGCGGTGGGGAGGTCGGATTCACGAAGAGCCTTCCGTTCTGGTGCAGGTGAACAGTCGGCTCGGACCCTATCGGCCGGGGGGCTCGCGACGACCCTTACCGGAAGGTAGGAACGGTCGACGGGCTGCTCGAGGCCGCGAAGTTGCCGAACCTGTGCCCGCTCGTTACCGTATCGTGATCGTATGACCCCGATGCGAGCCTCTCGGCCTCGTGATCGTCTCGACCCGGCAAGGAAATCGAAGTTGCGTTATTCGTCCGTGATGTCCGTTCGACCAGTCGTGTCCACCGGGGCGGGAGCGCGGTGACGATGTCGCACGTCGCCAGACTCAACTCCGCCCGGTCCCGCCTGCTGTACGTCGTGGTGGCCGCGCTTCTCGCCACACTCGTCGTGGGAGCGAGCGTCGCCGTGGCCCGCCACAAGACCGTCACGATCGACGTCGACGGGCAGCAGGTCCAGCTCTCCACGATGACCACCGACGTCCGCAGCGCCCTCGAGGCCGCCGGATATCAGCCCACCGAGCGGGACGAGGTCGCGCCCGCCGCGGACGCGACCCTCGCCGACGGAGAGACCGTCACGCTCAAGCGGGCCCGCGAGGTGACTCTCACCGTGGACGGTGCGCCGACGACGGTGTGGACCACCGCCTCCACCGTCGCCGAGGCCAAGGATCAGTTGGGCATCGCTCCCGACGTCCACATCGACGAGTCGGAGTCCGACCCGCTGCCGCTCGACGGTGCCTCCGTCAACGTCGTGCTGCCGAAGTCCGTGACCCTCGCCGACGGGGCCGCGTCGCCCGCACCGATGCGGCTCGCCGCACCCACCGTCGGCGAGTTCCTCGCCGCGGCCGGTGCGCCTCTCGAACAGAACGACACGGTCGCCCCCGCGGCGGACGAGCCGCTCGTCGAGGGCGCCGTGGTCACGGTGACCCGCGATCGGACGGAGACCGTCAGCGTCACCGAACCCGTCGTCGCGCCGGATCAGCGCATCGAGGACCCGACGATGAACATGAGCAAGACGATCGAGGAGTCCGCCGGTGCTCCGGGCGAGCAGAACGCGACCTACTCGGTGAACAAGGTCAACGGTGTCGAGGTCTCCCGCACGCTCGTGAAGGCCGACGTCACGACACCGCCGGTCGCCAAGACCGTGCGCGTCGGTGCCAAGCCCGGCACCGAGGTGCCGCCGGTCGAGAACGGTGCCGTCTGGGACGCCCTCGCGCAGTGCGAGGCCACCGGGAACTGGGCCATCAACACGGGCAACGGCTTCTTCGGCGGCGTGCAGTTCGACCAGAACACCTGGGAGCGGCAGGGCGGGCTCAAGTACGCGGCGCGCGCCGACCTGGCCACCCGCGAGGAGCAGATCGCGATCGCGTCGCAGACCCAGCGCACCCAGGGCTGGGGCGCCTGGCCCTCCTGCACCAGCAGGCTCGGGCTGCGCTGACATACGCTCCACCCGTGTCCGAACCTCCCGTCTCCCCGCCGACGTCCGATTCGCCGGCGTCCGATTCCGCAGCCGGTCCGGCACGCGTCCGCCTGCTGGGGCCCGCGGAGGTGCGCACCCTCGCGGCCGAGCTGGGCGTCCGGCCCACCAAGACCCTCGGCCAGAACTTCGTCCACGACGCGAACACGGTGCGACGCATCGTGACCGCGGCCGGAGTCGGTCCGGACGACACGGTGCTCGAGGTGGGGCCGGGACTCGGATCGCTGACCCTGGCGTTGCTCGACGTCGTGCACGACGTGGTCGCCGTCGAGATCGACCCCGTACTGGCGCAGCGTCTTCCGCAGACCGTCGCCGAGCGCGCCGAGTCGCGAGTCGACCGGTTGGCGGTGGTCGGTGCCGACGCCCTGCGCGTGCGCCGCGACGAGATTCCCGGCGCGCCGACCGCACTGGTCGCCAACCTCCCGTACAACGTGGCGGTGCCGGTGCTGCTGCACCTGCTCGCCCTGATCCCCACCCTGCGCACCGCGCTGGTGATGGTGCAGTCGGAGGTGGCGGACCGGCTGGCGGCTCCTCCCGGCAGCAAGACCTACGGGGTGCCGAGTGTGAAGGCCGCGTACTTCGGCGACGTCCGCCGCGCGGGCGCCGTGGGCCGTTCGGTGTTCTGGCCGGTGCCGCAGGTGGAGTCGGGTCTGGTGCGCGTCGATCGGCACGAGAATCCGCAGTGGCCGATGGACGAGACGTTCCGCCGCACTCTTTTCGCCGTCGTGGACGCGGCATTCGCGCAGCGGCGCAAGACGTTACGTGCGGCTCTGGCGGGGTGGGCCGGATCGGCGGCCATGGCGGAGACGCGGCTCGTCGAGGCCGGGATCGACCCGTCGGCGCGCGGGGAGACGCTCGACGCCGCCGCGTTCGTCCGACTGGCGCAGACTACCGGTGGTCACGAGTCCTGACACGGACGGTGCTCGTCGCGGGCACGGGCGTATCGGGCGGCGACACGGTCGAGTCGCCGTGACTCGACCTCGCAGGCGTCGATCAACTCCTGTGGGCCGCACACCGTGAAGTCCACGTCGAAGGCGGCGAGCCACCGCGCCATCGACGGGTAGGTGTCCGCGGTGATCGAGACCTCGCACCGCTCGTCGTCGAGCCGGGCGAGGGTGCCCCACTGCGGATCGACGCGGTCCTCGACCCGTTCGAACGGCACGTGCAGCACGACCCGTCCGCGGGCGGCCGAGAACGCCTGATCGATGCCCCTCGACACGAACTCCGCGGCGCCGCCCTCGGGCAGGGCCCGAGGAGTGAAGCGAGGCCCCGTCGGCACCTTCGGATCGAGGCGGTCGACGCGGAACGACCGCCAGTCCTCACGGGCGAGGTCCCAGCCCACGAGGTACCACCGCAACCCCGACCGCACGAGCCGGTACGGCTCCACCTCACGCCGCATGGTGTCCCCGCCGTGGGTGCGGTAGTCGAACCGCAGGCGTTCGTGGTTCTGGCACACGGTCGCCAGTGCCGTCAGTACCGACGCGTCGACGCTCGACTGCACCGGACGTGACTGCACGACGTCGATCTGCAGTGCGTCGAGTCGGTGACGCAACCGTGACGGCATCACCTGCCGCAGTTTGGTGAGGGCACCGATCGACGACTCAGCGGTGCCGGTGACGGACGCGGACGCGCCGCTCTGCAGCCCGAGCGCCACGGCGATCACCTCGTCGTCCGTCAGCAGCAGGGGTGGCATCTCCGCGCCGGCACCCAGCCGATACCCGCCGCCGACGCCGACCGTTCCGTCCACCGGATAGCCCAGCGACCGCAGCCGGTCGACGTCACGGCGCACGGTGCGCGGGGTGATCTGCAGCCGATCGGCCAGATCGGCCCCGGACCAGTCGCGCCGGGTCTGCAGCAACGACAGCAGAGCCAGCAGTCGAGCGGACGTCTCGCGCATGTCGACATGATGCACCCGACAGCGGACAGTTCGGGTCCTCGATCCGGTTCGGTACTCGGGCGCGCGCCGACTACAGTGGTGAGACGTGCTCACAGTCGTTCCGCGGCCGGTCTCGGTCCGCGCTCCCGCCAAGGTCAATCTGCACCTTGCCGTGGGTGACCTGCGCCCCGACGGCTACCACGAACTCACCACAGTCTTCCACGCGCTCTCCCTCGTCGACGACGTCTCCGTCGTGGCCGCGGAGACACTGTCCGTCAGCGTGTACGGGGACGATGCGGGCATCGTTCCCACCGACCACACCAACCTGGCGTGGAAGGCGGCCGAACTCGTCGCCGCCCATGCCGGTCGTCGGCCGGCCGTCGCCATCAGCATCGACAAGGGCATTCCCGTCGCGGGGGGCATGGCCGGGGGCAGCGCCGACGCGGCCGCGACCGTCGTCGCGCTGGACGCGCTCTGGAACCTCGGCCTGTCCCGCGAGAAGATCATGGACTTCGCGGCGCAGCTCGGCAGCGACGTCCCGTTCTCCGTCGCCGGTGGCACGGCCGTCGGCACGGGTCGCGGCGAGAAGCTGCTGCCGGTGCTCTCACGCAACTCCTTCCACTGGGTGCTCGCTCTCGCGAAGGGCGGCCTCTCGACTCCCGCGGTCTACCGCGAACTCGACCGGCTGCGCGAACGGGGAGCGCCGCCGCGCCTCGGCCCACCCGACGAGCTGATGCAGGCCCTGGCGTCGGGCGATCCGGCGCGGGTCGGGCCGCTCCTGGGCAACGACCTCCAGGCCGCGGCGCTGTCCCTCGAACCAGGCCTTCGCCGCACCCTGCGCGCCGGCACCGAGGCGGGTGCCATCGCCGGCATCGTCTCCGGGTCCGGCCCCACCTGCGCCTTCCTCTGCGCCTCCGCCGACCATGCGGTCGAGGTCGGCGCGGAACTGTCCGGCGCCGGCGTCTGCCGCACGGTACGCGTGGCACGTGGACCGGTGAGCGGAGCGCGAGTGCGCACCGAACGCGACCAGAACGACACGAACCGGGGACAACACTGATGGCCAACCTGATCAACCTGGAGCAGGTCTCCAAATCCTTCGGCGTGAAGCCGCTCCTCGACGGCGTCTCGCTCGGTGTCCAGGAGAACGAGCGCATCGGCGTCGTGGGCCTGAACGGCAACGGCAAGACCACCATGCTCGAGGTGCTCGCGGGCGTCGAGCAGCCCGACTCGGGCCGGGTGAGTCGCGTGGGCGGACTCCGGATGGCCGTCGTGACGCAGCGTGGTGTCCTGCCGCCCGGGTCCACCATCGGGGACATCGTCCTGGCACCGCTCGGTGTCGCCGAGCACGAGTGGGCCGGTGACGCCCGGATCCGCAGCGTTCTGGACGGCATCGGCATCACCGGTCTCGGGCTCGACGCACCGGTCGAGCAGTTGTCGGGCGGTGAGCGCCGACGCACGGCGCTCGCCGCCGCGCTGGTGCAGGACCTCGACCTGCTCGTGCTCGACGAGCCGACCAACCATCTCGACGTCGAGGGCGTCCAGTGGCTGGCCGAGCACCTGGTGAACCGGCGGTCCGCAGTGGTCGTCGTCACCCACGACCGGTGGTTCCTCGACACCGTTGCCACCCGCACCTGGGAAGTGGTGAACGGTCAGGTCGAGACGTACGAGGGCGGCTATGCCGACTGGATCTTCGCTCGCGCGGAGCGCTCTCGCCAGGCCGATGCCGCGGAGGATCGTCGCCGCAACCTCGCCCGCAAGGAGCTGGCCTGGCTGCGCCGCGGCCCGCCCGCTCGAACCTCGAAGCCGCGCTACCGCATCGAGGCCGCCGAGGCCCTCATCTCGGACGTGCCGCCGCCGCGCGACTCGGTCGCGTTGTCGAAGTTCGCGCAGACCCGGCTGGGCCGCATCGTCATCGAGCTCGAGGACGCCACGCTGGCGACCCCGGACGGTCGCGTACTGGTGGAGGACTTCACGTGGCGCCTCGCGCCGGGGGAGCGCATCGGTCTCGTCGGTGTCAACGGCTCCGGCAAGACGACGTTGCTCCGCACCATCGCCGGCGAGCTCGAACCCGCCAAGGGCCGCCGCATCGAGGGCAAGACGGTGCGCATCGGCTGGCTCCGCCAGGAACTCGACGACCTGCCCGTCGGGATGCGCGTGCTCGAGGCGGTCCAGGACGTCGCGGAACGAATTCAGTTGGGTGACAGGGAGATCTCTGCCGGACAGCTCGCCGAGCGGCTGGGCTTCACGCCTGCACGGCAGCGCACGCCCGTCGGTGACCTGTCCGGTGGCGAGCGCCGTCGACTGCAGCTGACACGCGTGCTGATGTCCGAGCCGAACGTCCTGCTCCTCGACGAGCCGACCAACGACCTCGACATCGACACGCTGCAGCAGCTCGAGGATCTGCTCGACGGCTGGGCCGGCACCATGATCGTCATCAGTCACGACCGGTACCTCATCGAGCGCGTCTGCGACTCGACGTGGGCTCTGTTCGGCGACGGCAAGCTCACCAACCTGCCGGGTGGCATCGAGGAGTACCTGCGGCGTCGCGCGCGAATCGCCGCAGCCGACGACGCGGCTCCGGGGATGACGTCGGGCGGGGGAGCGAAGCCGGCGGCGGCCAAGGGCGGTGCCGACGAGCGCGCCGCTCGCAAGGAACTCTCGAAGCTCGAGCGCTCCCTGGTCAAGCTCGACGATCGGGTGCGCGCACTGCACGTCTCGCTGGCCGAGGCGGCGACGGACCCGGCGACGTTGCAGTCGCTGAACGCCGAGTTGCTCACCGTCGTCGCGGAGAAGGACTCCGTCGAGGAGCGCTGGATGGAGCTGGCCGAGGAACTGGGCTGACACGGTCTACCCTCGCGTTCAGGCGGTCGATCGGCGACCGCGTTCTGCGCGAGGAGTGACGATGACATCCGTCGTGTCCGAGGTCATGGGCTCGGAGTTCGAGAAGCTTCATCCGAAGGTGCAGTGGCGCTTCGGTTTCGGTGCGGACGATCATGTGGCGCAGTTCGGCACCGGTGTCATGGAGACCATCACGCACTCTCCGCTGCTGCCGCCGCCGGCCCTGTGGCTCGGTGGCAAGCGGCGGATGGTCCCCTCCGACTCGGGCGAGAACATCCCCTTCACCATCGCCAACTACGCGTACACGGACGAGCTGGGCAGGCCCACGCTCGCGTTCGTCCGTCGGTTCCAGTTCCCCGGCCACGAGGTGGCACTCGACTCGGTGATGGTCGTGGGATCGCGCGGCGCACTCGACTACATCGGTGCCGGCCCCGACATGGTGGTGCACACCCAGTGCTCCGCGGACGCGGACGGTGGCCTGCGGCTCGACAGCGGTCTGCCCCGGTTCCTCGCTCCGCGTGGGTCGATCAAGCCGCCGGGTCTCCTGTCGGCGGAGACGATCGGCCGCGAGTGGTGGGACGAGGAGCAGCAGCGCCACCGCATCGACATCGAGGTGCGTGGCCGCACGCTCGGGCGATTGTTCCGCTACACCGGATGGTTCACGGCCACACAGGAAACCTGCCTTCCGACCGATCTGCCCGCCGAATTGGGGCCGGGGCGTACCGATCCCAGGGAGTGATCCCTGGTCGGACCCCGAAGTGACTGGTGGGGAATTTTTCTCACAACCGTCACCAATCCCCCATGGGACCCGGATCCGAATGGTGGATGACACAACCGACAGCGGCCGGTGATCATCACCGGCGGTGAGCGGCTATCAGATCCGTACAAGAAGGGTTCTCGCCATGAGCGTCACCAAGAGCAAGAGTGCAGTAGCAGTCGGCTTCGCAGCAGTTGCACTCCTCGGACTGTCCGCATGTTCGTCCGACGACAGCAGCAGCACCACCGAGACCACCGCGAGCAGCAGCATGGAGTCGATGACCTCGTCGGCCATGTCCTCCTCCACCGCGATGAACTCGAGTGCCGACCCGGCCTCCAACCTCATCGGCTCGGGCTGCGCAGCCTACGCCGAGCAGGTCCCGGACGGTGCCGGCTCCGTGAGCGGAATGGCTGCCGATCCGGTCGCCGTCGCCGCTTCCAACAACCCGATCCTCACCACCCTGACCGCAGCGGTCTCCGGTGGACTGAACCCGGACGTCAACCTGGTCGACACGCTGAACGGCTCCGAGTTCACCGTCATCGCCCCGACCGACGACGCGTTCGCGAAGATCGACCCGGCCACCATCGAGACGCTGAAGACCGATTCCGCGCTGCTCACCAAGATCCTCACGTACCACGTGATCCCCGGCCAGCTCGCGCCCGACGCGATCGCCGGCGAGCAGACCTCCGTCGAGGGCCAGGCCGTCAACATCACCGGCGAGGGCGATTCGCTGAAGTTCAACGACTCGAACCTGGTCTGCGGTGGCGTCACGACCGCCAACGCGACCGTCTACATGGTCGACTCGGTCATGATGCCCCCCGCCTGATCCTTTTCCACAGGGATCATGAGGACGAACACTCTCTTCGCGGCGGTCGTCCCCCGACTGTGTCCGTCGTGAAGTAGTACGAGGCGACCCGAGATTCTTCTCGGGTCGCCTTCGTGCGTCACGGGGACGGATGACGACAGCACGAGAAAGGCCCCCGGCGATGCCGGGGGCCTTTCTCGTGTGTCAGGGGAGGATCAGCGGAAGCCCTTGGCTGGGTTCTGCAGATCGAGCACCACGGTCGTGCCGTTGGAACGCACGTGCAGCTCGGGGCTCGCGAGCCCACCGGAGGTGAGGTACTCACCGAGGAGCTGCAGCAGCTCGTCGGGGCCGGTGGAGGAATCCATCGGGCGCGTGTCGCGGCTGGTGATCTCGTTCTGGGTCAGCCGTCCCGCGATGCGGATGGACGCGATGCCCATGGCCGTGCGGCGATCGGGGCTCGGGTGACGACCCGAAGCGAAGCTGCTGCCGTTCGACGATCCGTTGGTGGACGTGCTGCCGCCAGGCAACGCGTGTTCGGAAATCTGATCACTGGTTGTCATGTCGACCTCACTTTTGCTCGGAGTGACGCTCGAAGGTGTCCCGTTGGATCGGTGGGCTGGTGCCTTGCCGATCTTGATCCCCGTGAGGGGCCCACTTGATCCATCGCTCATTACTCGGACTGCTCCTCGATCGTCTCGGTACGTGACTCGAGTACTTCCGAAGAACAAACCAGAAGTACGTTCGAACAGAGAAAAAGTACCACGGGAAGGAAACAGCGAACAGTTTTGACCCTATGGATTGGAGATGACACCAATCTTGGGGTGAGGTGGTGTGGAGATGTCCCAGAGGATCAGTCGGCTGCGGCGACCAGCGGCTCGAGCAGCAGGTCCGGCAGCTCCTTCTGGATGTACTGGAGCCGCCACTTGTCACTGACCAGCGCCAACATCACGCCGTCCGTGCGGGTGAACACCTCGACGCCGCGCTGGCGACCGAGCTCCCCGGCGGACGCCGCGTCGGTGCGTCGGGCGATCGAGTAGCCCAGGGGCTCCATGCGCGCCTCGACGCCGAACTCCGACTTCATGCGCGCGGACACCACCTCGAACTGCATCGGACCCACGGCGGCGAGGACGGGCGACGCGTCTCCGCGGATGTCGTTGCGGAGGATCTGGACGACACCCTCCTGATCCATCTGATCCACGGCGCGACGGAACTGCTTGTACTTGCTCGCGCTCTCCGCACGGAGGACGGCGAAGTGCTCGGGAGCGAAGGACGGGATCGGCGGGAACTCGACCTTGCGATCCGCGTACAACGTGTGGCCGGGAGCGAGCGCGGTGGCGTTGACCAGCCCGACGACGTCGCCGGGGTAGGCGTTCTCCACCGTGGTGCGCTCGCGGCCGAACACCGTCAGCGCGTACTTCGTCGTGAACGGTTTGCCCGTCTGGGCATGGGTGACCACCATGCCGCGCTCGAAGACTCCGGAGACCACGCGCATGAAGGCGAGGCGGTCGCGGTGTGCGGTGTCCATGCCGGCCTGCACCTTGAACACGACCGCGCTGAAGGGGTCGGTGACCTCGCGCTCACCACCGGCCACGTCGGGACGGGGGCCCGGGGCCGGGGCGAACGAGACGAGGGTGTCGAGGATCTGGTGCACGCCGAAGTTCAGCATCGCCGACGCGAAGATCACCGGAGACGTCCGGCCCGCGAGGAACTCGTCCTCGTCGTGGTGCTGCCCGCTCTCGACGAGCAACTCGCTCTCCTCGACGGCGGTGGTCCAGTCGTCGCCCTCACGGGACTGCGCCGCCTCGGAGTCCATGAACTCCTCGGGTGCGATGGTCGCGCCACCGGCCGTGCGGGTGAAGTGGATGTACTGGTGCTCCGACACGTCGAGCAGTCCGCGGAAGTCACCCGCGATACCGACGGGCCAGTACAGCGGGGTCGGCGTCAGACCGATGCGCTCCTCGATCTCGTCGAGCAGCTCGAGGGGGGAGCGGCCCGGCCGGTCCCACTTGTTGACGACGGTGATGACCGGGATGCCGCGGTGCCGACACACCTGGAACAGCTTCAGCGTCTGCGGTTCCAGACCCTTCGCCGCGTCGATCAGCATCACGGCGGCGTCCACCGCGGTCAGCACGCGGTAGGTGTCCTCCGAGAAGTCGGCGTGACCCGGGGTGTCCACCAGGTTGATGGTGTGATCGGCGTAGTCGAACTGCAGCGCCGTCGAACTCACGGAGATACCGCGCGCCTTCTCCATCTCCATCCAGTCGGAGACGGTGGAGCGGCGACCCGACTTCCCGTGGATCGCACCGGCCTCGGAGATCTTCCGCGCGTGCAGAGCCAGGGCCTCGGTGAGCGTCGACTTGCCCGCGTCGGGGTGCGAGATCACCGCGAAGGTGCGACGACGCTCCACCTCGCGCCGGAGGTTCTTCGGCGGGGTGGTGCCGGCGGCGGTGACCGCGGTGGTGGTGTCGGTGTCGACGGACGGGGTGCTCACGAAGGCCTTTCTTCGGTGACCGCAGCTGTGCGGATCACTGGTCGGAACGTACCCAGGGTACTCGGCCGACACGCCGAGCCCGTCCGTCCGTAACAGCGGTCACCGTCGTCCGGATGTAACAGTGGTGCGCGCACCCGGCACGCACCACCGACGAGGGAGTGACGTTGAGCAGGTTCACCGAGGAGATGTACGCGACCGCGGCCACGACCGAGCGGGGTCTCGTCACCGGTGAGCCCGACGCACCGTTGCGGCAGACGTGGGGCGACATCCATGCGGTCGCGCGTCGGATGGCCGGCGGGCTCGCCGCGGCAGGCGTCTCTCGCGGGGACGCGATCGGCATCCTGGCCGGTCAGCCGGTGGACATCGCGCCGTCGTGCCAGGCGGCGTGGATGCGCGGCGCGTCCGTGACCATGCTGCATCAGCCGACGCCGCGCACCGATCTCGCCGTGTGGGGTGCCGACACCGAGACCGTCATCCGGATGATCGACGCCGCCGCGGTGGTGCTCGGTGCACCGTTCGATGCCGCGGCGCCCATTCTGGAGGAACGCGGGATCACCGTGCTGACGATCGACGACCTGCGCGGCGGTGAGGACACCGATCCCGTGCCCACCGACGAGTCCGACATCGCGCTGCAGCAGCTCACGTCCGGGTCCACCGGATCTCCCAAGGCCGTGCGCATCACCCACGAGAACTTCTACGTCAACGCCTACGCGATGATCGATCGGATCGAGTACTCGCTCGAGGACGACGTGATGGTCAGCTGGCTCCCGCTGTTCCACGACATGGGGATGGTCGGGTTCCTGTCGGTGCCGATGCAGGTCGGTGCCGAGGTCGTCAGCATCACGCCGATCGACTTCCTGCGCTCTCCGCTGCTGTGGGCCCAGCTGATCGACAAGTACCGCGGCACCGTCACCGCCGCTCCCAACTTCGCGTACTCGTTGCTCGCGCGCAGGCTGAAGCAGGCGCCCGCCGACACGGCCCTCGATCTGTCGTCGTTGCGCTACGCGTGGAACGGTGCCGAGCCGGTGGATCCCGACACGATGCTCGCCCTCGCGGACGCGGGCGCCCGGTTCGGGCTCGCCCCGACCGCTCTCGCACCCGTCTACGGGATGGCGGAGACCACGCTCGCGGTGTCGATCCCGGTCCGTGATCAGGGCCAGGTGCTCGACGTGGTCGACGCGGACCTGCTCGAGGTGATGGGCCGCGCCGTTCCGTCGACCAAGGGCAACGTCCGTCGTCTCGCGACGCTCGGGCGGATGGTGCCGAATCTCGAGGGGCGCGTCGTCGACGCCGAGGGCCAGGTGCTCCCGAGTCGCGGCGTCGGTGTCATCCACGTGCGGGGGCCGGCGGTGACGCCCGGATACATCACGGTGGAGGGCTCGGTGTCCGCGCAGGACGACGACGGGTGGCTCGACACCGGAGACATCGGGTACTTCACGGAGGAAGGCCTGGTCGTCGTCTGCGGGCGCATCAAGGACGTCATCATCATGGGCGGCCGCAACATCTATCCGACCGACATCGAACGTGCCGTGGGCACTGTCGCGGGCGTCCGGCCGGGCAATGCCGTCGCGATCCGTCTCGACGCGGGGCAGAAGCGGGAGAGCTTCGCGGTCGCGGCGGAGACCAACGACATCGCCGACCCGGATGCGGTCAAGCGCATCGAGCACGACATCGTGCACGCGGTGTTCTCGGAAGTGGGGGTTCGTCCTCGCACGGTCGCGGTGCTCGGTCCCGGCACCATTCCGAAGACGTCCTCGGGCAAGCTCCGCCGCGCGAACTCGGCGTCGCTCCTCGGCTGAGCTCAGCGCATCAGGGTCGGTGGATGCGGTTCTGCGCGTCCTCGAGGCTGCCCTTCAGGAGCAGCTCCACTGCGTCCGCGGCCTCCTCCAGCACGACCGCCACCTCGTCGCGCTCGGACGCGGCGAACGGCTTGAGCACGTACGACGCCGGATCCATCCGGCCGGGCGGCCGCCCCACCCCGACCCGGACACGGAGGTAGTCCTTGGTGGACAACGACTTCGAGATCGAGCGCAGCCCGTTGTGCCCGCCCTCCCCGCCGCCGACCTTGAGCCGCACCCGACCCAGATCGACGTCGAGTTCGTCGTGCACGACGATGATGTCCGCCGGCGCCACGGAGAAGAACCGGGCCAGGTTGGCGACCGGGCCGCCGGACTCGTTCATGTACGACCGCGGCTTCCCCAGCACGACCGGGCGAGTCCCGAGCCGTGCCTGGAGCACGTCGGAGTTGCTGCGCTTGTGCGACGAGAACGACCCTCGCATCCGCTCCGCCAGGGTGTCGACGACGACGGCGCCGACGTTGTGTCGGGTGCGCTCGTACTGCGGCCCGGGATTGCCCAGGCCGATGACGAGAGCAGGGCGATCGGTCATGTGCGGCAGTCGCTTTCAGCTCGTGGCGTGCGGGGTCGTGCGGAGGGGGGAACGAGAAACGGCGCGCCTCCGGTGAGGGAGGCGCGCCGCGGTGGTGCTCGGTGGATCAGTTCTCGTCTGCTGCTGCGGCCTCGTCGGCGGCGGAGCTGTCCTCGACAGCCTCCTCTTCCTCGGCGGCGACGTTGCTGGCGAGATCGCCCGCGCCCTCGGCCTCGAGTGCAGCCTCGCTGGGCGCCTCGACGACGTTGACGAGGAGGAGCTCGGGATCGGAGATCAGCGTCGCGCCGGACGGCAGCTCGATCGACGAGGCGAGTATCTGGGTGCCGATCTCGGCGTCCTCGACGGAGACCTCGAACTGCTCGGGGATCTGGGTCGCGTCGACCTCGATCTCGATGACGTTGGCATCGGTGGTGACGAGGGCGCCGGGCGCCGCGTCGCCGGTGACGACGACGTTGATCTCGACGGTGACCTTCTCGCCGCGACGGATGACGAGGAGGTCGGCGTGCTCGATGTAGTTACGGATCGGGTGGACCACGACCGACTTGGTGAGGGCGAGGTGCTTCTCGCCATCGACCTGGAGCTCGATGACGGCGTTGGTGCCGTCGGCGCGGAGCACGGCGGCGAACTCGCGGGACGGGAGCGAGAGGTGCTTGGGCTCGGTGGCGTGTCCGTACAGGACGGCGGGGACGAGACCGTCGCGGCGGGTGCGGCGGGCTGCGCCCTTGCCGAACTCGGTGCGGACGGTGGCGTTGAGAACGTTGGCCATGGGACGGGGCTCCTCGGAAGATCTGGTGTGACTGCGGTCTGAAACGGCTGCGGTCCGGTGTGACTGCTGCGGGTACTACTCGCTCGGCGTGGACACGAACGAGGACGGCTGCGAGACCGCGCCTGCGTCGATCACGGTGACGTACGCACTGCGCACTCGTCACCCTCGCCGAGACAACGGCGTGAACACTACCCGAACGCGCCGATCGGCCGCGAATCGCCCCTGCTCGTCACCGATGGCGGCGGGTCACCGCTGCGACGTCAGAGCCCGGCACTCGTCCACGGCGTGATCGATCTGATCGAGGGTCAGGAAGTAGTGGGGAGACGCCCGGACGACGGAGTCCAGTCCGCGGGCCGTCATGTCGAGCAGAGTCGACGACGCCGGGCTGACGGAGACGGTGATGTCGCGCTCCGCCAGTGCGTCCTTCACCGCGGCGGGCGCGACGCCCTCGACGGTGAAGGTCACGATGCCGGTGTGGTGGTCGCCCAGGTCGTGCACCGCGATGCCGTGCACCTCGGCGAGGGCGTTCCGCAGCCGCTCGGCCCGCACACGCACCGCGGCCTCCACCGCGCTCGGTCCGAGTTCGAGCAGGAGATCGACGGCGGCGCCGAGACCGAGCCGGGCGGCGACGTCGTGTTCCCATGTCTCGAACCGCCGCGCGTCGTCGGCGACGGTGTAGGAGTCGGGGCCGGTCCAGGACGCACTGTGCAGATCCAGGGATCGCGGCTCCAGGGTGTCGAGCACCGACGGGGCGACGTGGAGGAAACCGGTACCGCGCGGTCCTCGCAGCCACTTGCGTCCCGTCGCGGAGAGAGCGTCCACACCGAGCTCCGCCACGTCGAGGGCGATCTGGCCCACCGACTGACAGGCGTCCAGCAGCACGAGGGCCCCGTGACGGTGGGCCAGGTCGACGATCTCCCGGACCGGGTTCAGCAGGCCGCCGTTGGTCGGCGCGTGCACGAGCGAGACCAGCGCGACGCGGTCGTCCATCATCCGCTCGAGGGCCTCGAGATCGATGCGTCCGGACGGGTCCACGGGAATGGTGTCGACCACCGCGCCGGTCGCCCGCGCCCGCTGCAGTGCGGCGATCGCGTTGGTGGCGTACTCGACGGTGGAGACCAGGATGCGGTCACCGGGGGAGAGCGGTACCGCGTAGAAGAAGTCGCACCAGGCCCGCGTGGCGCTGTCGGACAGTGCCACGGTGCCGGTCGGGGCTCCGATCAGCATCTCCACGGACGTGCGCACCGCGGCGAGATCCTCCGAGCGTTCACGCGCTGCGCGGTATCCGCCCACCTCGGCCTCACGGCGCAGGTGCTCGACGACCGTCTCGACGACGCGCTGTGGCGGCAGCGACGAGCCGGCGCTGTCGAGGAACACCCCGTGCTCGGCGGCAGGGGTGTCCGCGCGGGCGGCGAGCACGTCGACGGTGTCCGTCTCGGGGGTGGCGTTCACAGTGACGCCGACACTACCGGCGACCGTGCGCGGGAGCGATTAGTCTGTGAAGGGCGGGGGTAGACGTCATCCGGACACGCAGTGTCCGCTCCTCTTCCCGTACGCAGTGCCCGTTCCACTTCACGCTCCACCGTCACCCCGCGGAGGCATCCATGACGGCCGTTTCCGGCACTCTCAGTTCGCGGCCCGCCGCCGAGGCATACCTCGCCCGGGTCTGTTTCAAGGTGGGGCCGCCGACTCTGATCGGCGCAGAACTCGAATGGTTCACCCGGACCCCGTCCGGTGCACGTCCCACTCTCGACTCGCTCGCCGAGGCACTGGGTGCCCACACCCCGCAGTCTCTTCGGCCCGAGTCCCCCGCACTCGCCCTCCGCTCCGGAAGTGTCGTCTCCGTCGAGCCCGGTGGTCAGATCGAATTGTCGTCCTCGCCCGCCACGTCCCTCGCCTCCGTCGTCGAGGCGTTGCGCGACGACGAGCAGACGTTGACCCGCCTGCTCGACTCGCACGGGATCTCCCTCGCCGGAGGCGGCGCGGACACGCTGCGACCTCCCGACCGCCTGCTCACGCTGCCGCGCTACTGCGCGATGGAGCAGCGCTTCGAGCAGTACGGCCCGTACGGCAAGCTCATGATGTGCAACACGGCCGCGGTCCAGGTCAGTGTGGACGCCGGCGGCGACGACGAGCAGATCCGACGGCGCTGGGCCACAGTGCATGCCGTGGGTCCGGCGTTACTGGCGGCGTTCGCGACCACGCCCGCTCTGTACGGCGTTCCCGACGGTCGGTGGGCCTCGCAGCGCATGCGCACCTGGTTCGAACTGGACCGCACCCGCACGCGTGTTCCGCTCGGGGTCGATCCCGTCCGCGACTACGCACGCTGGGTCATGGACGTCCCGCTCCTGTGTGTGCGACGCGACGGGCGCCTCGCCGCGCCGCCGCGCGAGGCCACGTTCGCCCAGTGGCTCGAGGGTGACCTGGACGACGACATGGGTCGGCGCCCCACGACGGCCGACCTGGACTACCACCTGACGACGGTGTTTCCCCTCGTGCGTGCGAGCGGCCACCTCGAGATCCGGTACCTCGACGGCCAACCCGACGGGGCGTGGGAGGTGCCGATGTACGCGGTGGACGCCCTGCTGTCCTCCGACTCGGTGGCCGATCAGGCGCTGGACCTGGCGGAACCCACCCTGAACAGGTGGGAGGACGCGGCGCGGGACGGACTTGCCGACCAGGCGCTGCGGCGAGCTGCGGTGGAGCTGCTGACACTCGCGGCCGACTCCAGCCACGGCGAGGCGCGTGAAGCCCTGGGCCGCGCGGCGACGCGCTGCTCCGCCGCCCAGCCGCCGACGGCACCAGGGACAGCGGCGACACCACCACGAGGCGATGCTCGGAAGGAGTTCTCACGATGACGGCGAACACGACGGTCGACGCGGTGGCGCTGCGCGGCCGGCTCGAATCGATGCTGGTGCGTAGCCGCGCCCGGACCCTGGCGCTCACCCGGTGCCTCGACGAGGACGGGCTGCGCGAGCAGGTGTCGCCGTTGATGAGCCCTCTGGTCTGGGATCTCGCCCACATCGGCAACCAGGAAGAGCTGTGGCTGGTCCGCGACGTGGGCGGCCGCGACGCGGTGCACCCGGAGATCGACGACCTCTACGACGCGTTCCGCCACGCACGGTCCACCCGGCCGGGGCTGGATCTGCTGTCGCCCGACGAGGCGCGTGCCTACGTCGACACCGTGCGCGCCCTGTCACTGGATGCGCTGCAGCGCTGCACCTTCGACGAGAGTCGGCTGGTGGAGAACGGCTTTGTCTTCGCGATGGTCGCGCAGCACGAACAGCAGCACGACGAGACGATGCTGGCGACACATCAGCTGCGCACCGGCGACGCCGTGCTGGACGCACCCGACGCTCCCCGCGCCCAGCTGCCGCCCGCCCACGACGTCGAGGTCATCGTCCCCGGTGGCGCGTTCGAGATGGGAACCGGCGACGATCCGTGGGCCCTCGACAACGAGCGGCCCGCGCACACTGTCGAGGTGCCCACCTTCGCGATCGACGCGGCTCCGGTGACCAACGGCGAGTACCTCCAGTTCATCGCCGACGGTGGCTACGACCGCGAGGAGCTGTGGACCGAACGCGGCTGGGCACACCGCACCGAGGCCGGTCTCACCGCGCCGCAGTCTTGGTCGCAGGACGACGACGGTGTGTGGTGGCGTCGAGTCTTCGGACGTGCGAAGCAGATTCGAGCAGCGCAGCCCGTGGTTCACGTCAGCTGGTTCGAAGCCGACGCCTACGCCCGCTGGGCCGGCAAGCGCCTGCCGACCGAGGCGGAATGGGAGAAGGCGGCACGCTTCGACCCCGTGTCCGGGCTCTCCCGGCGCAACCCCTGGGGCGACGACGACGCCGACGACCGGCACGCGAATCTCGGTCAACGCCACCTCGAACCCGCCGACGTCGGCGCGTATCCCGAGGGAGCCTCGCCGCTCGGCGTCGAACAGCTGATGGGCGACGTCTGGGAGTGGACGTCGTCCGACTTCGAGCCGTACCCCGGGTTCGAGATGTTCCCCTACCCGGAGTACTCCGAGGTGTTCTTCGGCGGCGACTACAAGGTGTTGCGCGGCGGCTCGTTCGGCACCGACCAGACGGCGGTCCGCGCGACGTTCCGCAACTGGGACCACCCGATCCGGCGCCAGATCTTCGCCGGCTTCCGGTGCGCCCGCGACGTGGGACACCGGTAGCGGATGTGCCGACACGTCGGCTATCTCGGACCCGCGCGCACCGTCGGAGACGTGCTCACCGCGGGCCCGACATCGCTGCTCACCCAGTCGTACGCACCCCGCGAGATGCGCGGCGGCGGCACGATCAACGCGGACGGCTTCGGTGCGGCCTGGTGGTCGAACGGCACCGCGTCGTCGTATCGGAGCGCGATGCCGATGTGGGGTGACCGGGCCGTCACCGACACGCTCACCCACATCCGCTCGGTGGCGGTGATGGGGGCCGTGCGGTCCGCCACCGTCGGCATGCCCGTCGAGCGGTCGGCGTGCGCGCCCTTCGTCGAGGGTCGATGGGCGTTCAGCCACAACGGTGTCGTGCGCGGATGGCCGCAGTCGGTCTCCGCGCTCGCCGAGAAGGTGCCCGTCGAGTCGCTGCTGCGGTTGGCGGCACCCACGGATTCCGCTGTGCTGTGGGCGATTCTGCAGCAGCGGCTACTGGACCGCGATCCGGCGGACGCACTCGCCGGTCTGCTGGCGGACGTCGACGCCGCCGCTCCGGACTCGCGCGTCAACCTGCTGCTCGGCGATGGCGAGTCGCTTTGGGCGACGACGCTTTACCACTCGCTCTCCGTCCGGTACGACGAGGACAGCGTCGTCCTCGCGTCCGAACCGCTCGACGATCTGCCCGGATGGCAGCAGGTGCCCGATCGGTGCCTCGTCTCCGCCCGACCGGGATCCGTGGACATCACCACCTTCTGACCGCTCCACCCCTGCACCTTCCATGCTCGTCAGCACCGAGGAGTTCGTCATGACAGCGCCGTCACTGGACATCCACATCACCGAGGGTGATCTACAGGAATCGCTGCGGGAAGATGCCCGCCGCGGGCTCACCGCGACGCCGAAATGGTTGCCGCCGAAGTACTTCTACGATGCCGTGGGCAGCGAACTGTTCGAGCGCATCACCGAGTTGGACGAGTACTACCCGACGCGCACCGAGCGCGCCCTGCTGACCGAACGGGCCGCGGAGATCGCTCGCGTGACGGGAGTGGAGGTGCTGGTCGAGTTGGGCTCCGGATCGTCGGACAAGACCCGGGTGCTGCTGTCCGCGGGTCTGGAACACGGCACCCTGCGTCGCTACGTCCCGCAGGACGTGTCGCCGTCGGCGTTGACCGGTGCGATGGAGGAGTTGTCGCGCCAGTACCCGGATCTCAAGATCCACGGTGTGGTGAGCGATTTCACGAGCACCGGCGGCCCGGACAGTGGTCTGTTCTGGGTCCCCACCGGCGGGCGCAGGACGTTGGCGTTCCTGGGCGGCACGCTGGGGAACCTCGTGCCGCAGGAGCGCGCCGAGTTCCTCTCCGCCATCTCGAACACCCTCGACACGGGGGAGTTCCTGTTGCTCGGGGTCGGGCTGGTCATCGACCCCGCGGTTCTGGTGCCCGCGTACGACGACGCGCAGGGAGTGACGGCGCAGTTCGACCTGAACGTGCTCTCCGTGTTGAACGGGCAGCTGAACGCCGACTTCGACGTGGACGACTTCGAGCACGTCGCCGTGTGGGACGAGCGCAACGAGTGGATCGAGATGCGGCTGCGCGCACGTCGCGACCACACGGTGCGCGTCGCGGACCTCGACCTGGACGTGCAGTTCGCGGCGGGCGAGGAGATGCGGACCGAGATCTCCGCCAAGTTCCGGCGCGAGTCGATCACCGGCGAACTGGCCGCGGCGGGGCTGACGGTCGACGAGTTCTGGACCGATTCCGACGAGCGCTTCGCCCTGGTGCTGGCCCGGAAGTAGGGCGCCCGACGACGACACTCCCCGCGGACGAGGTCCGCGGGGAGTGTCGGTCGGTGACGTCGTTTCTCAGGCGTTGCCGTTGAACAGGCTGGTGACGGACCCGTTCTCGAAGACCTCACGGATGGTCTTGCCGAGCAGGGGTGCGATGGAGAGCACGGTCAGCGACGGGAACAGCTTGTCGTCACTGATGGGCAGCGTGTTGGTCACGACGACCTCCTTGGCGCCGCACGACGCGAGGCGCTCGGCGGCCGGGTGGCTCAGCACGCCGTGCGTGGCGGCGATGACGACGTCGCCCGCGCCGGCTTCCTCGAGCACCTTCACCGCGCCGGCGATGGTGCCACCGGTGTCGATCATGTCGTCGATCAGGATGCAGGTGCGCCCCTCGACGTCACCGACGACTCGGTTCGACTTGACCTGGTTGGGCACCAACGGATCTCGCGTCTTGTGAATGAACGCCAGCGGCGCCCCGCCGAGCGAGTCGGCCCACTTCTCCGCGACGCGCACGCGGCCGGAGTCGGGGGAGACCACGGTGATGTGCTCGAGGTTGTAGCCCTCACGGATGTGGTCGGCGAGCTGGCTGTGCGCGTGCATGTGGTCGACCGGGCCGTCGAAGAAGCCCTGGATCTGGTCGGTGTGGAGATCGACCGTGATGATGCGGTCGGCGCCGGCCGTCTTGAGCAGATCGGCGACCAGGCGTGCAGAGATGGGCTCGCGGCCGCGGTGCTTCTTGTCCTGGCGGGCGTAGGGGTAGAACGGCAGGATCGCGGTGATGCGCTTCGCGGATCCGCGCTTGAGCGCGTCGATCATGATGAGCTGTTCCATGAGCCACGTGTTCAACGGGAACGGGTGGCTCTGGAGCACGAAGGCGTCGGAGCCGCGGACGGACTCCTCGAAGCGGACGAAGATCTCGCCGTTCGCGAAGTCGCGGGCGGTCTGCGGGGTGACCTCGATCCCGAGTTCCTTCGCCACCTGCTCGGCGAGCTCGGGATGAGCGCGACCGGAGAAGAGCATCAAGTTCTTCTGGTTGTCGATCCAGTTGGCTGTGGTCACTGCTCTACTCGCCGTCCTTCGGTTCGTGCACGTGTGATTCCTCGGTCGAACGGGCGCGTTCGGCGGCCTCTGCCGCCGGCGTTCCCGGACGCTTCTTCTGCACCCAGCCCTCGATGATCCGTTGCGGACCACCGGAGACGGCGAGCGCTCCCGCCGGTACATCATGGCGTAGGACGGTTCCGGCGCCCGTGTAGGCCCCGTCGCCCACGCGCACCGGCGCGATGAACATGGTGTCGGAACCGGTGCGCACGTGCGAACCGATTTCGGTCCGGCTCTTGCCGACGCCGTCGTAGTTGACGAAGACGCTGGACGCACCGATGTTGGAGTGCTCGCCGATGCTGGCGTCGCCGACGTAGGTCAGGTGCGGCACCTTGGAGTGCGCTCCGATGGTCGCGTTCTTGGTCTCCACGAAGGCGCCGAGCTTGCCGTGGTCGCCGAGGTCGCTGTTCGGCCGCAGGTAGGTGAAGGGCCCGACCGTCGCTCCGGCACCGATCACCGAGTCGGATCCGTGCGAGCGGACCACCGTCGCGCCCTCGCCGACCGACACGTCGGTGAGTGTCGTGTCGGGCCCGATGATCGCGTCCTCACCGATGACGGTGCGTCCGTGCAACTGCGTGCCGGGGTGCAGCACGGCGTCGCGTCCGACGGCGACCTCGATGTCCACCCACGTCGACGACGGGTCGATCACGGTCACGCCGGCGCGCATGTGGCGGGCGAGGATGTGCTCGTTGAGGATGCGGGTGACCTCGGACAGCTGCACTCGGTCGTTCACACCGCGCACCAGCGACGGGTCGGTGAGCTGGGTGCTGAACACCGGCAGGCCGCGTCGGCGCGAGATCTTCAGGACGTCGGTCAGGTACAGCTCGTGCTGCGCGTTGTCGGTGCCGAGCGAGTCGAGAGCCACCCGCAGCGACTGCGCGTCGAAGGCGTAGACACCCGAGTTCACCTCGGTGATGGTCAGCTGATCGGGAGTCGCGTCGGCGTGCTCGACGATCTCCTGGACCTGGCCGGACCCGTCGCGGACGATGCGGCCGTAGCCGTTCGCGTCGTCGGGGACGAAGGTGAGCACCGACACCGCGACGGGCTCCGCGGAGGAGTGGTGATCGTGCAGCAGTGCCTGCAGAGTGTGGGCGTCGAGCAGTGGCACGTCCCCCGCGGTGACCACCACGGTGCCGTCGAAGTCGGCGGGCAGCGACGCGAGGCCGCACTGCACCGCGTGACCGGTGCCGTGCTGTTCGGCCTGCACCGCGATGTCGATGGTGCGACCCAACGTCTCGGCCAGATCGGCGACGGCGGCCGAGACCTTCTCGCGGTCGTGCCCGACGACGGTGACGAGGTGATCGGGGTCCACCCCGTCGGCCGCGTACAGAGCGTGCGCGAGCATGGACCGACCGGCCAGTTCGTGCAGAACCTTCGGAGTCTTCGATCGCATTCGGGTTCCCGCCCCCGCGGCGAGCACGACTACAGCGACCTTCGACGTCATGAATCTCCTCGACCGACTTCGGATGTGCCCCGGGCGGGGGACCCGCCACACTCGTCGCCACGGCTCCGCTGCCCTACGACAACAGCTCCGCCGCTGTGGCGTCACGGCTCCGCCGCCAGGATTCGAACCTGAACTATCTGAACCAAAATCAGAGGTGCTGCCATTACACCACGGCGGATCACAGCCCCGGCTGGCGTGCGCCGAGCGCGTCGATCCTCGCACGAGTGCACCCGCTCCGTAAAACGCTCCGCAGGCCTCACTCGCCGCGCAGTGCTCGCGTGTCACAGTGATTCCATGACCTCGACGCCCGACGCGCCCCGCGAGCCCGATCAGCCGCGTGCACCCGGTGACGCCGCCCTACCGGAACGTGCGCCCCGCGTCCGGATGACGGGGACCGCGCGCCGGGCCCAGTTGATCGAGATCGGCCGCACGCTGTTCGCCGAGCGTGGCTACGAGGCCACGTCCATCGAGGAGATCGCGCAACGCGCGCAGGTGAGCAAGCCGGTCGTGTACGAGCACTTCGGCGGCAAGGAGGGTCTCTACGCCGTGGTGGTGGACCGCGAGATGTCCACGCTGCTGTCCATGATCACGTCGTCGCTGACCGAGAACCGGTCCCGGATCCGGGTCGAACGGGTGGCGCTGGCCCTGTTGACGTACGTCGAGGAGCGCAGCGACGGGTTCCGCATCCTCGTGCGCGACTCCCCGGTCGCCGCGGCCGAGGGAACGTACTCGAGCCTGCTGAACGACGCCGTCGGCCAGGTGGGGCACATCCTGGCGGGTGACTTCTCCCGCCGCGACATCGACCCGGCCAATGCCCAGCTGTACGCCCAGGCATTGGTCGGAATGGTGTCGATGACGGCGCAATGGTGGCTGGACGAACGGTCTCCCTCGAAAGAGGTGGTGGCCGCGCACATCGTGAACCTGTGCTGGAACGGGCTCACGAATCTGGAGCCCGATCCCCGGTTGGGGAGCTGAAAGCGCGAGTGTCACCGGAGGTGGTCACGGTGGACCACCTCGTCGGTCGTGACGACACGACGCTCGGACTCCGGGACGAGTGCTCGTGCTGTGTAGTGGTCCAGTGGTACCGTTCTCGCGTTGTTCACGGATTGAATGCCCCAAACTTTCGAGGCGGATCGCATGGTCAGACAGGCACGCGCCGAGATCACCAGAGACACGGTGCTCGCGGGGGCCGCCCATGTCTTTCTACGGCTCGGGTACGCCAATGCCAGCCTCAGCGAGATCATTTCGCAGTCGCAGGTCACCAAGGGAGCTCTCTACTTCCACTTCGGGTCGAAGGAGGAGCTGGCTCGCGCCGTCATCGACGAGGGCGTGCGGCGCCTGACCACGGCGTGCCGCGCCCTGGACGACGGCCGGATCCCCGCTCTCGAGGCCGAGATCGGTGTCTCGTACATCACGGTCGATCTGGCGATCACGGATCCGATGGTCGCCGCGATGTTCCGGCTCAAGCATCAGATCGGCGACTACCGCGGTACCGGTGAGAACGTCATGGAGGGCTGGGCCGAGTACCACACCGGCCTGGCGCGTCGGGCGATCGACGAGGGCGACCTCGAGGCCGACCTCGACCCCGTGACCACCGGAATGCTGTTCCTGGAGGTCATCGTCGGCGCCCACATGGTCGCGGTGGCCACCGACAGCACCAAGGAGTTGTCGGCGCGCATGGAGCGGCTGTGGCACTACCTCCTCCCGTCGCTGGTCCCCGGTCGCAAGCTCGACTACTTCCGTGAGTTCGCCGCCCGCCGGGTCCTGCGCTACGGCGCCTGACGACGAGCGGCCGCGTCGCGGTCGCCTCGGTCGGCCCACGGTCGTTTCTGTCGGCGACTGCTCCTAGAATCGATACCGAGTCGTCACCGACCGATCGATCTCCGTGAGGGGTGTCGAGCGTTGCGGGTGCACGATCGTGTCGTCTTTCCGTCAGGAGTTCTGCTGGTGTCCTCGCCGTCCGTCCATGTTTCCCCCGCGCAGACCCCGGACGACGGTGCGGGCCGGATGTCGGGCCTGCTGGAATTCGCACTGCGTGACGCGTCGCTGGCGCAGATCGTCGATCTGTCCGGCCGCCGCGAGGCCACCCTGGTGGCACCCACTCCGGCGCGGGCGTTCATCGCTGCGGCCATGTCCCGCACCACACCGGTCCTGCTCGTCACCGCGACGGGCCGCGAGGCCGACGATCTGACGGCCGAGCTCACGGAGATGGTGGGCGGCGCCGTGGCGCAGTTCCCGTCCTGGGAGACGCTGCCGCACGAGCGTCTGTCCCCCGGAGCGGACACCGTCGGTCGTCGTATCGAGGTGTTGCGGCGCCTCGCCCGGCCGGAGGACGCCGACTACGGCGTCCCGCTGAAGATCATCGTCACCACGGTGCGCTCGGTGCTCCAGCCGATGGCGCGTGGACTGGGCGAGATCGAGCCCGTCGGCCTGCGCGTGGGGGCGGAGTTCGACTTCGAGGAGTTGCAGAAGCGACTGGTCGAACTGGCCTACACGCGTGTCGACATGGTCGGTAAACGCGGTGAGTTCGCGGTGCGCGGCGGCATCCTCGACCTGTTCTCGCCGACGGCGGATCACCCCGTCCGTGTCGAGTTCTGGGGTGACGAGGTCACCGACCTGCGCGCCTTCTCGGTCGCGGACCAGCGCTCCATTCCCGACGTGGAGGTCGACACGGTCATCGCGCCGCCGTGCCGGGAGATGATTCTCGATGAGGCCGTACGGGAGCGCGCGGCGCGTCTCGCCGCCGACAACACCGGCGACCCGATCCTGGTGGAGATGCTCGAGAAGATCTCCGCCGGCGTTCCGGTCGAGGGCATGGAGGCGTTGCTGCCGGTGCTGAAGGCCGGCGGCCTCGAACTGCTGACCGACGCGCTGCCCGACGGCGCGCACGTGCTGGTCTGCGATCCGGAGAAGGTGCGTACGCGCGCGACGGATCTGGTGCGGACCGGCAAGGAGTTCCTCGAGGCGTCGTGGACGGCCGCGAGCATCGGTGCGGCCGCACCGCTCGACACCGCAGCGCTGGACACCAGCAGCGTGACGGACGAGAGCGCCGTCCTCGACCTCGATCTCAGCGCGTCCGCGTACCGGTCGCTGCGGCAGGTCCGAGAGTCTGCGGAGGCGGCCGGTCGGCCGTGGTGGACCGTGGGCCCGCTCGCCTCGGGCAGTGACGAGGAGATCGTGCTCGACGTCGACGCGGCGCCGGACGTGCGCGGCTCCGAGGAGGCACTCGCGACGCTCTTCCAGATGTTCACGGCGCACCTCGCGTCCGGCGGCCGCGTGGCCGTCGTCGTCGCGGGCGCGGGAACGGCGCAGCGCACGGTCGAACGCCTGCGGGAGGCCGGTGTGCCGGCGCTCCCTCTCGATGCCGGTTCCGAGCCCGGCCCCGACGTCGTCGGCGTGATGTGCGGGTCGTTGCACTCGGGTCTCGTCCTGCGTGATGCCGGCCTGGTGGTGGTGACGGAGGCCGATCTCACCGGCAACCGGGTCGCGGCGGCCGGCGACGGCAAACGCTTGCCCGCCAAGCGTCGCAATCAGGTCGATCCGCTCGCGTTGACGGCCGGCGACATGGTGGTCCACGACCAGCACGGCATCGGCCGCTTCGTCGAGATGGTCGAGCGGACCGTCGGCGGGGCACGCCGTGAGTACCTCGTCGTCGAGTACGCGCCCAGCAAGCGTGGCCACCCGGGCGACCGCCTCTTCGTTCCCATGGAGTCGCTCGACCAGTTGTCCCGCTACGTCGGCGGGGAGATGCCGAGCCTGAGCAAGCTGGGCGGATCCGACTGGACCAACACCAAGCGCCAGGCCCGCAAGGCCGTCCGCGAGATCGCAGGGGAGCTCGTCCAGCTCTACGCGGCGCGGCAGGCGGCGCCCGGTCACGCGTACGGGCCGGACACCCCGTGGCAGAAGGAGATGGAGGACGCCTTCGCGTTCACCGAGACCGTCGACCAGATGACCGTCATCGACGAGGTCAAGGCGGACATGGAGAAGCCCGTCCCGATGGACCGAGTGGTCATCGGCGACGTCGGTTACGGCAAGACCGAGGTCGGCGTCCGGGCGGCGTTCAAGGCCGTCCAGGACGGCAAGCAGGTAGCGGTGCTCGTTCCCACCACCCTGCTGGCCCAGCAGCATCTGCAGACCTTCACCGAGCGGATGGCCAACTTCCCGGTGACGGTCAAGGGGCTGTCCCGGTTCTCCGACGCCGCCGAGTCACGGGAGACGTTCGCCGGCCTCGCGGACGGCACGGTGGACATCGTCGTGGGCACGCACCGATTGCTGCAGACCGGTGTGCAGTGGAAGGACCTCGGGCTGGTCATCGTCGACGAGGAGCAGCGCTTCGGCGTCGAGCACAAGGAGCACATCAAGGCGCTGCGCACGCACGTCGACGTCCTGACGATGTCGGCGACACCGATTCCGCGCACGCTCGAGATGAGCATGGCGGGCATCCGCGAGATGTCGACCATCCTGACGCCGCCCGAGGAGCGTCACCCCGTCCTGACCTACGTCGGTGCCTATCAGGAGAAGCAGGTGGCGGCGGCGATCCGCCGTGAGCTGCTCCGTGACGGCCAGGTCTTCTACGTTCACAACCGCGTGAGCAGCATCGACAAGGCCGCCGCGAACATCCGACGGCTGGTGCCGGAAGCGCGCGTCGTGGTCGCACACGGCCAGATGAACGAGGACGCGCTCGAGAAGACGGTGCAGGGGTTCTGGGAGCGTGAGTTCGACATCCTGGTCTGCACCACCATCATCGAGACGGGCCTCGACATCTCCAATGCGAACACGCTGATCGTCGAGCGAGCCGATTCGTTGGGTCTGTCCCAGCTCCACCAGTTGCGTGGGCGTGTGGGTCGCAGCCGGGACCGTGGCTATGCCTACTTCCTCTACCCGCCGGAGAAGCCGCTCACCGAGACGGCGTACGACCGGTTGGCCACCATCTCGCAGAACTCCGACCTGGGCGCCGGTATGGCGGTGGCGATGAAGGACCTCGAGATCCGCGGCGCGGGCAACGTGCTGGGCGCGGAGCAGTCCGGCCACGTCGCCGGTGTGGGATTCGACCTGTACGTCCGACTGGTCGGCGAGGCGGTGGAGGCCTACCGCGCCGTGGCCGACGGCCGCCCCGTCACCACCGACGAGGCGCCCAAGGAGGTGCGCATCGACCTCCCCGTCGATGCCCACATCCCGCCGGACTACGTCACCAGCGACAGGCTCCGACTCGAGGCGTACCGCAAGCTGGCCGCGGCGCAGAACGACGCCGAGATCGGTGCGGTCATCGACGAGCTGACCGACCGCTACGGGCCGGTGCCGGCCGAGGTCGCCCGGCTCGTGGCCTTCGCCGTCCTGCGCATCCTGTGCCGTTCCTACGGCATCGTGGACGTGCAGATGGCGGGGACCATGGTGAAGTTGGCGCCGATGGACCTACCCGACTCCAAGCAGATACGGTTGAAGCGGCTCTACCCCAGCGCACAGTATCGGGCGACCACCGGCACGGTGCAGATCCCGATTCCGCGTGTGGCAGGTGGTGGAGTCGGTTCGGCCCGTGTCCGCGACGAGGAACTTCTGCAGTTCGTCGCCGACGTGCTGCTCGCGATGGACGGGCAGCCCGCGGGCTCCGTACGAGTCGAGCAACCGATCGGGGTGTGAGCGCGCGATGACGATTCTGCTGCTGGATCCCCTGCGGCCCACCATGGTGCCGGTGCAGGCCGTGACGTTGCTGGACAAGCCCGTGGGCTTCACCGAAGAGGTGCCGGTCTCCATCCGCTGGCGCCTCACGGGGTTCACCTCCGCGGGCGACGACGAGCCCGAGGTGCTCATCAGCACCAGCCGCGACAACCCCGACGTCCAGGAACGCATCACGCGCGGCGAGGACGTCATCGAGGTGCCGGTACCCCGCGGCGGCAACCTCGCCGAGGCCGTCTTCGTCATCGACAAACTGCGCTCACTCGGCGGATGGGAGGCGCAGCAGACGCACGAGTCGCTGCGCGGGTACCTCCTCGAGGAGACCTACGAACTGCTCGATGCCATCGAGACCGGCGATGCGGACTCCATCCGGGAGGAGCTCGGCGATCTGCTGCTGCAGGTCATCTTCCACGCGCGCATCGCCAAGGACGCGGGCGCCGAGGCGTTCGACATCGACGACGTGGCGTCCACCCTGGTGGCCAAGTTGACCCACCGCAGCCCGCACCTGGCCGACACGTCCGGCGCCCCGATCGACATCGGTGCGCAGGAGAAGGCCTGGGAGGAGCGCAAGGCCGCGGAGAAGGTACGCGCGTCGTGTCTCGACGGCATCGCCATGGCGCAGCCGTCGCTCGCGCTCGCCCAGCAGGTCATCACCCGAGCGGTCAAGGCCGGGCTCCCTCAGGACTTCGTCCCGGAGTCCATGCTCTCGGTGCGCATCGACATCTCGGGTGATCACGGCGCCACCAGCGCCGAGGACTCGTTGCGCCGCATCGTCAACGAGTTCGTGGCCGACGTACGGGCCGCGGAGCGCGGCGCCGCCATGGACGGAGTCCGATCGGCCGAGATGGACGCACGAGCGTGGTCCAAGTACTGGCCGGGAACCGACATGTTCGGCCGACCGCTCGCGGCGACGGGGACGGACGACGCACGCGTCGCCGCGTCCCACCATCGGCCGCAGGCGGACGAGAAGAACCGCTGACCGTCTAGCCGAAGAGCGTCGAGCCCCAGTAGTCCTCGGTGCCTTCCGGAACTCCCGGTGGGCAGGCGAAGACCGCCGAGCCGACGTGGGAGATGTACTCGTTCAGGGCATCTCGTCGCGCGAGAGCTTGCTGCATAGGCACGAACTGGGTCTGCGGATCGCTGCAGAAAGCGACGAAGAAGAGCCCCGCGTCGAGGTGGCCGAAGCCGTCGGAGCCGTCGGTGAAGTTGTACCCGCGGCGAAGAATCTTGATGCCGCCCAACGACTCCGACGACGCCAGTCGTACGTGCGCGTCCTTCGCGATGGTCGAGGAGCCGAGGTCGACGGTGTCGAACTCGGCCGTGCCGCCCAGTGGCGCGCCGGTGGCCTTGGACCGACCGATGACGCGTTCCTGTTCGCCGAGCACCGCGCGGTCCCACGGTTCGATCTTCATCCGGATGCGCCGCGCCACGAGGTAGGTGCCGCCCGTCATCCAGTCGGACTCGCCGCCGTTCACCCACACGTGCTCGTCGACGGTCGCCGCTTCCTCGGCCTTGATGTTGTTCGTGCCGTCCTTGAAGCCGAAGAGGTTGCGCGGTGTCGCCTGGGCGGTCGACGTCGACGCGGTGCGACCGAAGCCGAGCTGCGACCACCGCACCGACGCGGTGCCGAACGCGATGCGCGCGAGATTGCGGATGGCGTGCACCGCCACCTGCGGATCGTCGGCGCAGGCCTGCACCGCGATGTCGCCACCGCTCCGCGCCGGGTCGAGGTCGTCTCCGGGGAATCGCGGAAGATCCTGCAGCGCAGCCGGTCTGCGGTCGCCCAAGTCGAGCCTGTCGAAGAACGACGGGCCGAAGCCGATGGTCAGCGTGAGGTTGGACGGCATCAGGCCGTAGGCCTCGCCGGTGTCACCGGGCGGCTCGTACTGTCCGCCGCCGACCACGCCACCGGGAACCGACTCGGCGCCGACGGTGAGACGTTCGGCCATCGCCGTCCACTTCGTGAGCATCGCGACGATCTCGTCGCGCGAGGTGGTCGTCACGTCGAAGGTGACGAAGTGCATGCGGTCCTGTGCGGGCGTGACGATGCCCGCCTGGTGGACGCCGCGGAACGGCACCACGGCCTCGGCCGCGTCGGCGACCACGGGTTCGGGTGCGGTCGACCGGCCCAGCGCGGCACCGGCGCCGACCGCGAGTGCGCCGGCTCCCACGCCACCGAAGAGCGCGCGGCGCGAGAGGCGTCGACTCGGCGGGGTGGCGGCGGCGTCCGTGTCGGACGTCCGCTCAGGCGCCTGCGACGACACCCTGGACCTGGCTCACCGACGCGGACAGGGCGTCGATCTTCTTCGACAGGTCCTGGCGCTGCGGCTCGGTGACCGTGTCGTAGGAGACGAAGCCGTCACCCTGGCGGTACTTCGCGAGCTCGGTGTCGAGTTCCGCGAAGCGCTGCTCGATGGTGGCCGCGAGTTCCGGGTCCCGCTCGGACAGCACCGGAGCGAGCGCCGCCACCGCTGCCTGCGATCCGTCGACGTTCGCCTGGAAGTCGTACAGGTCGGTGTGGGAGAAGAAGTCCTCCTCACCGGTGATCTTCGTCTGGGCGACCTCGTCGAGGAGGCCCTGTGCGCCGCCCGCCACCGTGATCGGGTCGATCACGAAGTCGGGGGACTGCACGCCCGCGACCAGTTCGTCGACGTCCGCCTTCAACTGCGCGGCGATCGCGTTCGTGTCCGGCTGGAGCCCCTGTGCCCACAGGTCCTTCTCCAAGCGGTGGAACCCGGTCCACTCGGCACCCGGCTCGACGTCCGGCTCGCGCAGGTCGATGCGGGGGTCGAGATCGTCGGGGAAGCTCTCCGCGACGGGTTCGATGCGCTCGTAGTAGGTGCGGACGAGCGGGAACTGGGCCTTGGCGCCCTCGACGTCGCCGGACGTGACCGCGGTGACGAACGACGCCGTCGTCTCCTGCAACGCCGTGACCTGGCTGACGACGTAGCGCTTGTAACCGTCGGCCGCCTCGGCGAGCGTCCCGTCGGCGTCGGACTCCTTGGCGTCACCCGTGACGACGAAGTCGCCGCGGAGGCCGTCGCCGACCATGCCCGGCTTGCACGCGGTCTGGTACGTGGCGGGCTCGGGCAGCGCGACGATGAGCTGGCGGGAGACGCCGGGCCCGATGTTCTCGATCTCGCCCATGACGCGGTCGCCCTCGCCGTAGACGTAGAACTCGGTGACCTTGGAGCCGTTGTTGGTCACCTGGAAGGTGGAGCTGCCCGTCTGTGCACTCGTCGTACCGACGTCGCACGAGCTGTCGGTCGCGTCGACCACGATGTCGCCGCCCTCGGCCGAGGTCGTGGCCTCCTTCTCGGTGCAGGCCGTGAGTGCCAGCGGCAGCGCGGCGGCGCAGAAGAGGAGGCGGGTGGTGGTGCGCATTTCAGTGGTGCCCTTTCGGGAGCGGGAAGGCCGGAGGCCGGTCGGTAGTGGAGCGGGAAGGCCGGAGGTTCTGGAGCAGATGTGTGGGTCAGGACGCGGCGGGTTGTGGCTGCGGTGCGGTGACTCGTGGCACGGTCTTCGGCCGCCGGAGGAACAGGGGCAGGACGACGACGAGGTAGAGCACCCAGGCCGCGACCTGCAGAACGGTCGGCTCGGGGCGGAAGTTGAAGATGCCGGCGACGACGGTGCCGTACCAACTGCCCGCGTCCCAGGTGTCGCTGATGTCGAACGCGGTCGCGCTGCCGCCGGGGAGGATTCCGCCGATCTGCAGAGCGCGCAGTCCGTACGCCAGGATTCCGGCGGCGACGAACACGAGGAAGACGCCCGTCCAGCGGAAGAACCGGGCGAAGTCGATGCGCACTGCTCCGAAGTACAGGAGGACGGTGAGTAATGCAGCGACGGCGATTCCGGCCAGCAGACCCAGCAGCGGCCAGGAACTGCCGTTGGTGTTCTCCGCGTAGCCGACCATGAGGATCGCCGTCTCGATTCCTTCGCGCCCGACCGCCAGAAAGGCGAGCGATGTGACGGCCACCGGCCCGACGTCGAGCGCGCGGGCCATGCCGGCCTTCAACGTGCCGGAGATGGAGGCGGCGGCCGACCGCATCCACAACACCATGCCGGTGACGATCGCGACGGCGATCAGCGAGGCGATGCCGGCGATGATCTCGGCGGTGAGGCCCGTGACCGTCGAGGTGCCGAGGTGGATGACGGCGAACACGACGGCGACCATGCCCACGGCGGCCGAGACGCCCGTCCACACCCACTTCAGCGCGTCGCGGCGGTCGGACTTCACGAGGAACGCGACCAGGATCATCACGACGATGCCGGTCTCGAGTCCCTCCCGGACGCCGATCAGTCCACTGCCGACCATCTGCGTCACGACGGACGGCGCGGACGCGACGACGACTGTGGACACGGCGGGATCTCCCGGGCTCGAGTGGAGTGGGGCGTCTTAGGCAAGGCGACCCTCATACGAAAGGTGAACATACACCGGCTTCGGGGTGCGAAACAGCCGCCGACCAGGACTTTTGAAGACCTTTACCCTTCTATTACTTTAACTCGGGATGATGGAGGCATGCTCCCATCGCGCTCCCGGCGCCTCCGCGTCGTCGCGGCTGCGCTCGCCACGGCCGCCGTCGTCTCCGGCTGTGGCGCCCTCGATCTGGATCCGGGCAGACCCGCGGTGGAGATCCCCGAGGGAATCCCGCCGGGGCCCGGAGCGCCCGTGCCGCCGATCGACGTGGACGCGCCCGGTCGCTCGGCCGACCTGCTCGCCGGCTGGGCGGAACCGCTGGTCGACCCCACCGGAATCGGCCGCACCGCGCTCGAGGCCTACGGCCACGCGGCCGCGGTCATGGCCCGCTCGTCACCAGGGTGCGGTCTGGCCTGGACCACTCTCGCCGGGATCGGCCGTATCGAGAGTCGTCACGGCACCTTCGGTGGATCGTCCGTCGGTCCCGACGGCACCGCGACCCCGCCCATCCGCGGAGTGCCCCTCGACGGCACCGCCGGCAACGCGGAGATCGCCGACACCGACGGCGGAGAACTGGACGGCGACACCGTCTTCGACCGCGCCATGGGACCGATGCAGTTCATCCCCGAGACCTGGCGCAAGTGGGGCGTGGACGCCAACGGGGACGGCCGCGCCGACCCCGACAACCTCGACGACGCCGCGCTCACCGCGGGGCGTTACCTCTGCGCCCGTGGGGGAGACCTCACCACCGCGGAGGGGTGGCAGGCCGCCCTCATGGCCTACAACCTGTCGGGGGTCTACCTGAGGGACGTCCGCGACGCGGCCTCCGCCTACTCCGTCGGTGCCCGGCCGTCCTGACGTCGACGTCCTCCGGCCTGCCCGCCCGACTACCGACCGGCCTCCGGCCTGCCCGCGTGCGCGCCTGCGCGTCGAATATCGAGCGCGGCGGCTGCGGCGGCTAGTCTGTCTTCGAGCCGCGCCCGACCACGGGTGACCGGTTCGCGCCCGAAGCTGTGTGTTCAACGCCTGACTAGGAGTTCATTCGTGGCCATCATCGAACAGGTCGGAGCTCGCGAGATTCTCGACTCACGTGGCAACCCCACGGTCGAGGTCGAGGTCGCGCTCGACGACGGCACGCTGACCCGTGCAGCGGTGCCCTCGGGGGCCTCCACCGGTGAGCACGAGGCCGTCGAGCTCCGCGACGGCGGCGATCGCTACGGCGGCAAGGGTGTCGAGAAGGCCGTCAACGCCGTGCTCGACGAGATCGCGCCGGCCGTCATCGGCCTCGACGCCATCGAGCAGCGCACGGTCGACCAGGCACTGCTCGACCTCGACGGCACCGCCGACAAGTCGCGCCTCGGCGCGAACGCCCTGCTCGGTGTCTCGCTCGCCGTGGCCAAGGGTGCCGCGGAGTCCGCCGGACTGGAGCTCTTCCGATACCTGGGTGGACCCAACGCCCACATCCTGCCGGTGCCGATGATGAACATCATCAACGGTGGCGCCCACGCCGACAGCGGCGTCGACGTGCAGGAATTCATGATCGCCCCCATCGGTGCGCCGACCTTCAAGGAGGCCCTGCGCTGGGGCGCCGAGGTCTACCACGCACTGAAGTCGGTCCTCAAGGCCAAGGGCCTGTCGACCGGGCTCGGCGACGAGGGCGGTTTCGCCCCCGACCTCGCGGGCACCAAGGCCGCACTCGACCTCATCTCGGAAGCCGTCGGCAAGACCGGTCTCACGCTGGGCTCCGACATCGCTCTCGCGCTCGATGTCGCCGCCACCGAGTTCTTCACCGCCGGAACGGGATACGCCTTCGAGGGCAACACCCGCACCGCGGAGGAGATGTCGGCGTTCTACGCGGACCTGCTGAACCAGTACCCGCTCGTCTCCATCGAGGATCCGCTCGACGAGAACGACTGGGACGGCTGGGTCGCCCTCACCGACAGCATCGGTGACCGGGTCCAGATCGTCGGCGACGATCTGTTCGTCACCAACCCGGAGCGCCTCGAGGAGGGCATCGTCAAGGGAGCCGCCAACGCTCTCCTGGTGAAGGTCAACCAGATCGGCACGCTGACCGAGACCCTCGACGCCGTCGATCTCGCGCACCGCAGTGGCTACCGCACGATGATGAGCCACCGCAGCGGCGAGACCGAGGACACCACCATCGCCGATCTCGCCGTCGCCGTGGGCAGCGGACAGATCAAGACCGGTGCCCCGGCTCGCAGCGAGCGCGTCGCCAAGTACAACCAGCTGCTGCGCATCGAGGAGGCACTCGGCGACGCCGCGCGCTACTCGGGCGAGCTGGCGTTCCCGCGGCTCGACTTCACCTCGAAGGACAGCTGAGCTCACCGATGGCGGACCGGGACTCTCGACGCAGTGCGGCACGGCCGGGTGGCCGTTCGCCGCGCCGTGACGCGCGTCCCGGTCGATCCACGCGCCGCGACGGGTCCGGGGCCTCGCAGCCCCGGACCGTCGCCGGCGCGGTCAACGACGTCGTCACCGAGGGTGCCGCACTGGTCGGTCGGCGCGGACGCCGCCGCGGCGGCGAGAAGAAGGAACGCACGTTCCTCGGCCTGTCCACGGGCAAGGCCGTCGTCCTCGCCGTGGTGATCTGCGCTCTCGCCCTGACTCTCGCAGTTCCGTTGCGGACGTACATCTCCCAGCGCGGGGACGCCGCCCAGGTGGCCGCCGAGCGAGTGGCGCTCGAACAGCGCGTGGCCGAGCTCCAGATCCGCAAGGACCAGACCGACGATCCGGCCTACATCACCGCACAGGCACGCGAGCGCCTCGGTTACGTCATGCCCGGCGAGACCCCCTATCAAGTCCAGTTGCCCGGCGCGCGTGCACGATCGGACATCGAGAACGATCCGCCGCCGCCCCCGCCCGGACCCTGGTACAGCGACCTGTGGTCCACGGCGACCACCCCACGGTGACGCCTCGGCGCACGCCGATCCACCCGATCCGGAAATGAGTCAGACCCAGTGAGCGACGTGTCGCGCGAAGACCTCGACGCCGTGTCCGCCCAGCTCGGACGAGAGCCGCGCGGCGTGCTCGAGATCGCCTACCGCACCCCGGACGGCCGTCCCGCCGTCGTCAGGACGGCGCCGAAGCTGCCCGACGGAACGCCGTTCCCCACCCTCTTCTACCTCACGGATCCGCGTCTGACGGCCGAGGCGAGCCGCCAGGAATCCGCCGGTGTCATGCGCGAGATGACCGAGCGGCTGCAGCAGGACGAGGAGCTCGCGGCGGCCTACCTGCGTGCCCACGAGGGTTATCTGGCCGAGCGCAACGAGATCGAGTCGCTCGGAACCGATTTCACCGGCGGCGGGATGCCGGACCGGGTCAAGTGTCTGCACGTGTTGATGGCGCACTCGCTGGCCAAGGGTCCGGGTGCCAATCCGCTGGGCGACGAGTCGGTGGCGCTGGCCGCCGAGGGGCCCCTGCGTGGCACGGCCCTGCCCGCGGACTGGCCCACCATCGAGGAGCTCCGAGCATGAGGGTCGCTGCGATCGACTGCGGAACCAACTCCATCCGTCTGCTCGTGGCCGACGTGGACGACGACGGTCTCCGCGATCTCGCGCGCGAGATGCGTGTGGTCCGGCTGGGGCAGGGTGTCGACGCGACCGGGTCGTTCGCACCCGAGGCGATCGACCGCACCGAGGCGGCGCTGCTCGAGTACGTCGACATCATCACCGAGCTGGGCGGTGTCGACGCGGTGCGCATGGTCGCGACGTCGGCCACACGCGACGCCGACAATCGTGATCTGTTCTTCGACATGACGCGCCGGACCCTCGCCTCCGTCGCGGACGGTGCAGTGGCCGAGGTCATCTCGGGCGACGAGGAGGCTCGTCTGTCCTTCGCCGGGGCGGTCGGCGATCTGGATCCGGACGAGGGGCCGTTCCTCGTGGTCGATCTCGGCGGCGGCTCCACCGAGCTGGTGCTCGGAGATGCCGACGGCGTGCGCGCCGCCTTCTCCGCCGACATCGGATGTGTTCGGCTCACCGAGCGGTGCCTGCGCACCGATCCACCCACCGAGGCCGAGCGCAGGGCAGGGCAGACCTTCACCTCCGAGCGCCTCCAGCCGGCGTTCGACGCGGTACCCGTGAAGGATGCCCGCACCTGGGTCGGGGTTGCCGGGACCATGACCACCCTCTCGGCCGTGGCACAGAATCTTCCCGCCTACGATCCGGACGCGATCCACTTGTCGCGCATCCCGTTCACCGATCTGCGCGATGTCTGTGATCGTCTGCTCGGCATGACGAGGGCGGACCGTGCCGTGCTCGGCCCGATGCATCCCGGTCGCGTCGACGTCATCGGCGGAGGATCCCTCGTCGCGGCCACACTCGCCGAGCACATCGGTGCCGAAACCGGAATCGACAGCCTGGTCGTGAGCGAGCACGACATCCTCGACGGGATCGCTCTCAGCGTCGCCGGGCGATGATCACTCCGGTCTCGGCCCGAGCTTCCTGACGGTCACCGGAGCGCGGCACTCCCACGCTTCCTCGATCAGGTCACGAAGCTCGTCGACGTCCACCTCGGGCAGTCGCACGAGCACCGACGCGTGACCCTCGTAGTGATCGGTGGTGAAGAACGCTGCCGGGTTCGAGCTGATGAGGGCCTCGCGGTCCTCGACGCTCGGTCTGCGGAGCAGCAGAACGTCGGGCATCTCGTGGACCCGTGCGAACAGTCGGTCCTTCACGCGGAAGCCGGGAGTGCCGTACGACGGCTTCTCCGTCACCTCGCGCAGCGCGAGTGCGATACGTCGGACGTCGTCCTCTGTCGCCATGGACGCAGTGTGCCACCTGCAGTCCTGCATCGCCGCAGATCGAGGGTGCAGTGATGCCTCTTGCCTTCGGGCGGACGCACGGGAAGGGTCGATCGAGGCCGTTGTGGTCCCCGACACACCGATCGCTCGACGACCAGGAGGTCACCATGGCAGTCCGCGACACCGACGCACCCGCGGAGAAGGGTCTGGCGCGAACAGCCCAGGCACTGGCCCGCGGCACCGAGAAGTGGTTCCCCGACGCCTACATCTTCGCGCTGGTCGGCGTGCTCGTGGTGGCGATCGCCGCGTTCGCGAACGGATCGTCGCCGCAGAACGTGGTCGACGCGTTCGGCAACGGATTCTGGGACCTGACGGCGTTCACTCTGCAGATGGCCATGGTCGTGCTCACCGGGTACGTCGTGGCCACGTCGCCACCCGTGGCGCGGCTGATCACGAGACTGGCCGCGCTGCCGAACAATCCACGCACGGCGGTCAGCTTCGTCGCGCTCATGTCGTGCTCGGTGTCGTTCCTGAACTGGGGTCTCAGCCTCGTCTTCGGTGGACTGCTCGCTCGTGCCATCGCCCGGCGACGCGATCTGAGCGTCGACTACCGCGCGCTCGGCGCCGCGGCGTTCATGGGCCTGGGCGCGGTGTGGGCACTGGGCATGTCGTCGTCCGCGGCGCAGCTCCAGGCCACCGCGAGCTCGCTCCCGCCGGCCCTGCTCCGCATCACCGGAGTCCTGGACTTCGGCACCACCATCTTCACGTGGCAGTCACTGGTCATGTGCGTGATCATCATCGTGCTGACGGTGATCATCGCGCACCTCTCCGCTCCCACCGGTGCGGCGATCAAGACCGCCGAGGCCATGGACGTGAATCTCGACGACACCATCGCCGAGCCGCCGACGCGCACCCGTCCGGGCGAGTGGCTCGAGTACAGCCGCATCCTCCCGATCCTCGCCGGGGCGATGACGCTGGGATGGCTGGTGTCGCAACTGCTCTCGAAGCCCGTGCTGTCGGTGGTGAGCAGCCTCAACGGCTACCTGCTGGTGTTCCTGATGCTGGGACTCGTGCTGCACGGCACACCGCGACGGTTCCTCGATGCCGTCGCCAAGGCCGTACCCGCCACAGCGGGGATCCTGGTGCAGTTCCCGCTGTACGCCGCGATGGCCGCGATTCTGACCACATCCGAAGGGCGGGGCGGAGTCACGGTGTCCGAGCACCTGGCCACGTTCTTCACCGAGGTCGGCGGTGGCGGAGCCTTCGCTGTGGTCATCGCCGTCTACACCGTGATCCTGGGACTCTTCGTCCCGTCGGGCGGAGGCAAGTGGTTGGTCGAGGCGCCGTACGTCATGCAGTCCGCCACCGACGTGCAGATGAACCTCGGCTGGACCGTGCAGATCTACAACGTGGCCGAGGCGCTACCCAACCTGATCAACCCGTTCTTCATGCTGCCGTTGCTCGCCGTCCTGGGTCTGCGGGCGCGCGATCTCATCGGATTCACGTTCCTGCAGTTTCTCTTCCACTTCCCGGTGGTGCTGCTGCTCGTCTGGCTGCTCGGGACGACGTTCACCTTCGAGCCGCCCGTGATCCCTGCCTGACCGAGCGGTGCGCGCGGCACACCGAGTCGTACTCTGATCGCCATGTCGGAGATCCTGGTGACCGTGTCGGAGTTGTCCGCAGCGCTGACGTCGCCGCGTCCGCCCGTGCTGCTCGACGTCAGGTGGGCACTGGGTGATCCCGACAACCACCAGCACTACCTCGACGCGCACATCCCCGGCGCCGTTTTCGTCGACCTGGGCTCGGAACTCGCCGGTCACGGGGAGCCCACCGAAGGGCGGCACCCCTTGCCCCGACTCGACGATCTGCAGATGTATGCGCGGCGATGGGGCATCGACGCCGACTCGTCCGTCGTCGTCTACGACGCCACCGGCAACATGGCTGCGGCTCGGGCGTGGTGGCTGCTGCGCTGGGCGGGCGTCGAGACTGTGCGCATGCTCGACGGTGGACTCGGCGCGTGGCAGGCGGCCGAACTACCCACGCGGTCGGGCGAGGAGACCGCGCCGCGGGCTGGAGACGTGACGCTGTCCGAGGGCCATCTGCCGACGGTCACGGCAGACGCTGCCGCCACATTCCCCGGTCGACTTCTCGACGCACGTGCGGGGGAGCGGTACCGCGGGGAGGTCGAGCCCGTCGATTCCCGTGCCGGCCACATTCCCGGCGCTCTCAGCGCGCCGACGTCGGACAACGTGACCGTCGACGGGACCTTCGCTGCGCCTGCTGTCCTGCGAGATCGGTTCACGACCATGGGTATTCGACCCGGCGACGAAGTGGCCGTCTACTGCGGATCCGGTGTGACCGCGGCGCACGAGATCGCAGCGCTCGCACTCGCCGGTATCGATGCGGCCTTGTTCCCGGGATCGTGGTCCGCGTGGTCGTCGGACGCCAGGCGACCGGTCGAGACGGGACCGGGCGACTCCTGAACGGCCCGCGATAGGCTGGCCTCGAGCTGGCCCCTATAGCCCAATTGGCAGAGGCAGAGGACTTAAAATCCTTGTGTTCCGGGTTCGAGTCCCGGTGGGGGCACCGACACCGTCCTTCCGTCCTCTCGGCACGTCACGTCGATACGCTCGTCGTGTTTACAGGAACTCCCTACGGGTATCGACCTGACCCAGCGCGGTCGACGCTCTGAGCCGCGCGCTCGTTCCCGGCCGGGCGACGGCCGGAGACCAGGCAACGGCCCGACTGTTCCACGACTCGTCCGGTGTCGGAAAGGGAGAACGCCATGGTGTCGAGAGCAGACGACATGGACCGGACGGCCGACGTCGACGACGTGGTGGCGATTATGCAGAGACGACGCGCTGCCGTACGAGAGAACGCCCCCGCAGAAGAGGTGTTCAGATTGATGGCACTCGAGCGACTGCTCGCCGAGCGTCGTCGAACGGGGGGCGGGCTGCCCGCGACGCTGAGCGATGCGTCATGACCGGGGACATCGGCGTCGAGGTGGACCAGGTGTTCGAGGCCCGGCCGTCACGGGGATCGATGTACATCCCGGTCAACCTCATCCCGTTGCTCAGCGCCCACTTCGCATCGCACCGCGACAGATTGCTCGAATGCGGTGACACCTGGCGCGCCGCGCGAGCGGAGCGAGTGCTCGACGAGTTGGCGAATGCCTTCACCGTGGGCGTGGCCCGATCGGACACCGGAGACGCGGCAACCGACGAGCCCTGAAGGGACTCGTGAAGTCCTGTCCGGGAAGCAATTCGATGACGCTGCGCGGCCGGGGAGGTCCACCGAGGCGTCGGCGCGCTGGTCGAGCGGGTTGGCGTTCCGCCTCGTCGGGTACGCCGGTGGCATGGCAGAGCGCGCTGGTCCTGATGTCGTCGTCTTCGATGTGGTCGGCACACTCGCCGATCTCGAGATCGTCCGCGACAGGTTCACGGCGGCGGCGCCGACATCGTCGTTCGACGGATGGTTCGCGCACCTGTTGCGCGACGGCATGGCGCTGACCCTGTCCGGTGCGTACGAGCCGTTCGCCACAGTGGCATCGTCCGCTCTGCGGGCGTACACCCGTGGGTCCGTCTCCGATGCTGACATCGAGCACATCATCGGAGCGTTCGCGGAGACGACACCGCACCCCGACGTTGTCGCGGCACTCGACGCCGCCATCGCCGGTGGTGCGCGAGTGTTCACCCTGTCGAACGGGAGCGCGGACTCCACAGCAGGGTTCCTCGACCGGGCCGGTGTGTCCGATCGGGTCGAACGAGTGCTCAGCATCGACGACGTCCGCGCGTGGAAGCCGGCAGCAGCGCCGTACGAGCTGGCGGTGTCGAGCGCCGGAGTCACCGCGGACCGGTGCGCGATGGTGGCGGTGCACTCCTGGGACCTTCAGGGCGCCGGACGCGTGGGATTGCGCACCGGATGGTGCCGCCGTGAGGAGAAGGTGCCCACGGCCGCTTTCGGTGAGGCGGACGTGTCAGCCGAGACGCTCGACGGTGTCGTGCGCGCACTGTTCGACTCGACCGACGAGTGAACAGACACCCGCGCAGAGCGAATCCGGTGCACTGAACCGCGTACAGCGCGGACTACTGCACCGGATCCCACCGCCCCATCGATCGCTGGGGCCACCGTGCCGGACTCGTCACGGGTCCACTGGCAGGGTTGCCGTATTCGATTCTGCGAATAGCGTGACTCAGGAGTGGCGGTCGGCGGCGTAGTTCGTCCATTGGCCGCTGGCTCGGAGCGTGTGCTGCGCGACGGTGTGTGCGTTCAGGCCCAGCATCGCGGCGAGTGCGCTCGGTGGGAGCTCTCGGGTGGGGTGGGTGATGGCGGACAGTCTCAGGGCCTGCGGACTGATACCGATGCGACGCATCCGGTTACCGAGCGCCGTCGCCGTGAGTGGCATGTCAGCACGGTGACCGGGGAAGCGCCATGTCTGAGGTATTTGCTCCGCGGTTCCTGCGCGTCGTGGTCGGGGTAGTTGCAGGGCGATCTGGGCGAACGGATCCGGTAGCAGGAGCGTGTCGGCGCTGCCGAGCCGCAGTTCGACCCCGGCGTCGGTTTCGGTGACGTGGGCAGTGGTGAGCCCGGCGATACGAGTCAGTGGTTGGGCGAACAATGCGATCAGAGCGCCGGCGAGCCGGTCGGCGGGGTCCAGCGACTCGTCCTGGACGAGGCGTCGGCAGATCTGCCACCTCTCGTCGTCGCCGGTGGGGACTTCGGCTCGGCCTCGGTAGCTCGAGGGGAGGGTGAGTGTGCGGGGTAGGTGCCGGTTGCGTCGTGCCCACGTCAGGAAGGACCGTACCCGCCAGTGGGCGGCTCCGGGCGTGCTGAACCAGGTGTCGATGCCGTGTTGTGTGCATTCGCCGAGCTCTGTCGAGCGCTGCTGCAGCAGGTCGAGGAACAGTGCCGATTGTCGGATCTGTGAGCGAGCGTTCTGGGCGCCGACACGGCCTTCCCGTTTCTCGGTCGCCGCGCGCAATCTGGGTAGTACGGCCCACTGTGTCCACCTGGTCAGGAGTGCGCGGTGGTTCGGGGTCAGGCTGCTCAGTAGTTGGGGGAGTTGGGCTTCGAGGCGGCGCATGCTGCGGTCGAGGTCCGGGCCGAGGATGCCGGTGGCGACGAGGAGTGAGCGCAGGTGCTCGACCGACTTCGGGTGCGGGAGGGTGTCGAACGAGGTGTGTGTGAGGGCTGTGCTGCCGTCCTGGATGGAGAGCAGCAGGGGTGTGGTGCGGATCAGCCACCGGCGGGTGGTGACGGGTTCGGCGTGCAGGAGCGGCTGCCGCAGCGGTGCGAGGGGGCTGTCGGCATGAGGAGGGATGATCGCGTCGAGGCGGCGGGTCAGTGTGCACCGGTGACAGAGGGTGTCGCCTTCGGCGCTGGTGAGAGCTGATCCTGTTGCAGCGCAACAGGTGCAGGTGCGACGCGCCTTCTGGCGGCACCACCGGCAGGTGTCGTCGTCGTCCAACAGTTTGTCCGGCTTTGTGCAGCCGGCGCACGTGCCGCGGTGCTGCGTGGCTCGTTTTCTGCAGCGGTCGCACACCGTCATGCCGCGAACCTCGGCGGTGGTGCAGATGCGACAACGTCCTGCGATCACTGTCGCCGGATGTCGGCGCGTCGGGGTGTGCGGGTCTTGGCGCGGGTGGTCGCGGCAGCGGTGTCGGGGCGGTGTGTCGATGTTCCGGTCGCGGTCCCTGTGGCGGGTTCGGCGATCGGTTCGATCAGGTCGTTGGGTGTGCAGGTGAGGATGTCGCACAGTGCCATCAGGGTGCGCAGGCTCAGACGTTCGGGTGTCCCGGTGACCAGGCGATACACCTGTGCTTCGGAGAGTGTGATTCCTCGTTCGGCGAGGAGAGGTCCGAGTCCGGTGGTCGCGAAGATGCCCTGGTCGGCCAGGAGGCGGCGCAGGTGCCACTGGTAGTTCAGCTGCGGTTGCGGCATCAGTTCTCCTCGTCGGTGCTCGCGGTGGTAAACGCCCGACTCAGTGCTCGTCGGAGGGCGTTGTTCTTGTAGTCGGTGCCGACGCTGGTGTAGATCGCGGTGGTCGATCCCCAGGAGTGTCCGAGTTGTTGTTGGACGAAGAGGTGATCGAAGCCGTCCTCGAGCAGATGTGTCGCATACGAGTGGCGCAGACAGTGCGGGCCGAGGTGCTTCTCGAGCCCGACGGCGTTGCGGTACTCGGCGAACCGTTGGGAGATCGACACCGCTCCCACCCGTGCGCTGCGCTCAGTGGGCCAGAGGGCGAGCTGATCGGAGCCGTAGAGAGGCCGGATCTCGGTGACCCACTCGTCGACGGCCTCGGCGGCCCACTCCATGGTGGTCAGGACCGTGCGGCGCCGCGGCGGTCCGCCGGAGAGGGCTTTGCCGTGGCGCACCGACAGCGCCCCATAACGGCCGAACTCGGCGGCCGCCGGGTTGGCGGTCCAGTCGACCGTGTCGAGCATCGAGGCCTCCCGGCGGCGCAGACCCCAGGCGTGGATCACCTTGAACAGCGTCGCGTCGCGATAGCTCGCCAGCCATCCCTTGCGACCGGAGGCACCGACCCGGTTCACCTGGGTGTCGCAGTAGTCGAAGAACGCCTGCAGCTCGTCGCGGGTGAGCGGCCGATTCCCGGGTCGCCCTTCGTGCTCGCTGCGGTGCACGACCATGTTCCACTCGTGGAAGATCTGCACCGGGTGCACCCCGAAGTGCCGCTCACAGACCTCGTGCCACCGGTAGCGGACGTCGGAGATGTAGCTGCAGAACAGCGATGCCGCCATCTGATACAACCGCACCGTCGAATGCGCGGCCCCCGACTCCACCAGATGCGTCGTCCACTCCTCGACGTCCGCCGACGACCACTGCCACGGGTAGTCGTTGGTGAAGATCACCAACCGGCGCACGATCTGTGTCCGACGCTCGATGGTCAAGTTCGCGAGCATCCGCGAGCGCTGCTGTTGCTCCCACCCTTCGATCATCGCCGCCAGCACGGTTTCCTCGGGCGCGAGCAGCGACAGGCCGTCTCGCAACAGGTGATCTGCCGACCCCTCGGCGCGAGAAGCGCCGGACCCGACGGTGTCCATGGCCGACATCGCATGAACGTATCATGCATCCAATGCAAGGCGCTGGATGACGTCGATGTATTTGTGGTGATCAACGACTCCGTCGGTCAGGAAGTAGTGACAGCGTCACCGTCACCGTCGACGACCGCGCTTTCGGTTCGAATAGTGTTCGTGGAGAACGTGATCAGGTTGCCGTCGCCGTCGACGGTCGCGAACTCCGTCGTTCCCCAGTCCGTCGCGACGGGGTGGCCGGCGTCTGCTGGGTGCAGGACGCCCGCGCGCGAGAGTTCGTCGTACAGTTCCGTGATCTCGTCGACGGTGATGCGGCAGCTGGCCGTTCCGGCGAGGAAGGTCTCCGCTCCGCTGCACACCGGCCACGGCGCAGGGTCGGTGCGGGTGGTCCAGCTGTCGTCGTCGGAGGCCCACAGGTGGATCTCGACGTCGTCTCGAGTGAGCTTGGCGAAGGTGGGATCGGAGTACTGCGCCGTGAAGCCGAAGGCGCGGGTGTAGACGGCGATCGCGGTCTCGATGTGCCGTACCGGCAGCGCGGGGACCGCTCTGGACATAGCCATGGGCAACACTAACGCCGGCGAACGCCACGAGGGAGTGAACGCTGCCGTGCCTTCGGGGAGTGCGTGCGGGTCGAGGTGCGCTGGTCGCCGCGCGGGCGCTACCGCTCAGTGTTCGACCGGGGCGGCGGGACGCGACCCTTCGCTGCGTTCATCGTTGCAGCGCTTCGTCTTTCGATTGCAGCGACGCGGCGAGTTGGTCGACGGTCGGCAGACCCGCCAGGCCGCGGTCGGTCGAGTAGACGCGGCAGGCGAGTTCGGTCAGTTGCACGGCATCGTCGAAGGCATCGACGCCGTCGATGAGGATGGTCGGTGAGCCGGCGAAGGCCGACGCCGCTGCCTCGGCGTCGGAGGAGATCAGCCGGTGACCGATCTCGATGTCTGACTGTTCGATCAGGCTGGCTGCAGCGCGAACCCGGTCCGCAGCTTCCTGCCAGTTCGGGCACCCGTCGAAGTACAAGATTTCCACCTTCATACGAGCGAGTCTGCCCTCGAATCGGTTGGCGTGCCGGTGCGGCCACAAGGGGCGTCGGTTCATGGTGAGATCGTGTCGGCTGCAACGGGCGGGGCGGCGATCGTGCATCTGATGCTATTCCGCATCCTTCGACCACACCATCGTCGTGATGCAGAACGGATGTCCGGCCGGATCGAGGAGAACAGCCCACCGAGAATCGACCTGCGCTTCGGACTGTCGCGCGCCGCAGGTTTCTGCGTACCGCACCGCGCCGGCCAGGTCGTTGCCCGCGTCGATGTCCAGATGCACCACGGCGGTTCCGGGCCACTCGGGAGGTGTGTACTCCTCGACCTTCTGCGCCACCAGGACGAGCCCCTCATCGGTGCGCATCCCGGACGCCTGGTCGTCACCCCAGAGTCGACGACCACCGAGGAGGGCCAGATAGAACCGAACGAGTTCCTCCGGATCGGCGCAATCCAGAGAGATGCCTGCGGTGCGTAACGGCCCCCTCGTCGTCGGGGCGACGTCGCGTTCGCGCTCCACGACGTACCGCCGTTCGATGCCCGCCGTCCGTCTGCCCCACTCACTCGACGAGACTCGCTCCTGATGTCGTGCGAAGGCGGCGTCGTCGGTGAAGTACTCGTCCACCTGCCACACGAGGGGGTCGTCGCTCTGCTGGACGTCGAAGGACACGCACCCGGGTTCGGCCCGGGTCAGCTCGACATGGCGGGGCAGACACTCCGACACGACGGCCGACTCGGCATCGTCCCGACAGATCAGCTGACCGCTGAGGTGGACGTGCGGGCGCATGCGCTGCTCCTCGTCGATGTGCTGCTGAGGGGTGTTCGACGACGATTTTCTCCTGCGGGCGCGGGAATCCCGGTGTTCGGGAGTGCATGGTTCACCGGCATCACGGCAACGTGTGCCCTGCAGCGCGGAAGAGGCGGTACCACTGCTCCCGGCTCAGAACCACGTCCGAACCGGCGGCAGCTTCCCGCACGCGGCCGGGGTCGGTGGTTCCGAGCACCACTTGAATGTTCGCCGGGTGCCGGGTGATCCACGCGGTGGCGATCGCGGTGGGCGTGGTTCCGAACTGGGAGGCGAGCTCGCGGAGCGCGTCGTCCAGTTCGGGGTAGTTCTCGCGATCACCGAGGAACACGCCGTCCGACGTCCCCTTCTGGAACGGTGACCACGCCTGCAGAGTGACGCCGTTCAGTCGCGCGTGATCGAGCAGACCGTTGTCGCGGTCGACCGACTGCTCGAGCCCGGCGATGTTCGCCGCGAGACCGGCCGCCACGAGCGGTGCATGCGTGATGCTCAGCTGAACCTGGTTCACGATCAGAGGCTGTCGCACCTCGGTCTTCAGCACCTCGATCTGTCCGGGAGTGTGGTTCGAGACTCCGAAATGCCGCACCTTGCCCGCCGTGTGCAGCGTGTCGAAGGCCGCCGCGACTTCGGCCGGCTCCACGAGGGTGTCCGGCCGGTGCAGCAACAGGACGTCGAGGTGATCGGTACGCAAGGCGGCGAGAGACTCGTCGACGGTGGTCAGGATGTGGTCGGACGAGAAGTCGTAGAACCCTTCTCGGATGCCCACCTTGCTCTGGACGATGACGTCGTCTCGATCCGATGCGAACGACACGGCGTCGCCGAACCTGCGCTCGCAGGCGTGACGATCGCTGCCGTAGATGTCCGCGTGGTCGAAGACCGACACTCCCGCATCACGCGCGGTCCCGACGAGTGTTCGAATCTCCTCGTCGCTCAGCGTCTCGATGCGCATGAGGCCGAGCACGACGCTGGACGCGCGGAGATCGGTGCCGGGTAGCTCGTAGGTCTTCATCTGCACCTGACTACCCGCCGCGAACCGCCCGGCGCAACCGTGGAATCGTCAGAAGCCCCCACCCGGCATCGCGCCGCCGCCCATTCCGGTCGACTCCTGTTGCGTGACACTGTTCGCGTAGTCGTTGCTCGGGTCGCGGTAGATGGTGTGGACGTGGCCCCACCCCGAGGTGGTGACGCCCGCGACGTCCGCCCCGGCCGAGCCCTGCTGTGCTGCGAACTCGACGTAGACGTCCGGTCCGCTGATCTGGAAGTGGATTCCGTCGCCCTGGCTCATGTCGTAGGTGGTCGCGCCGGACCAGTTCACGTAGGTCGTGTCGAGCGTCGCCTCGATGGTCGCGAGCGCGTCGGCGGTGGTCTCCTCGTCGGCCATGCCGGCCCAGTTCGCGATGACCTGCAGGAGCAGTTGCTTCTGCTCGTCGGTGAGGTCGGCGCCGGAAAATCCGGTGCCGGTGGGGAAGTCGCAGGTGCTGCCGGGCGCGCACACCATGGCCGCGACGTCCGATCCCTGGTACAGGGTGGTCTTCTGCTCGTCGGTGAGGCTGTCGTAGAAGGCGAAGGCGTCGGTGTAGATGCCGTCGAACGGCTGCACGTCGGTGCCGTCAGCAGTGGTGTACTCGGCGGGTTGGACGCCGAGGTGGGTGGGGGCGAAGGTGACGGCGTCGGCGGCGCCGTCGCGGGTGGCGTTGATGCCGAGGTGGTGTCCGCCGAACTGGATCTCCCAGGCGCTGGTGGCGGACGGGTCGCCGAAGAAGGCGATGTAGTACTGGCCGAGTGAGTCCTCGGTGGAGGTGCTGTTCTCGTGCAGGTACTCGTCGCCGCCCATGATGCCGGTGACGGTCGAGTAGGCGTCGTCGCCGAGCAGCGACTCGAGCACGGTCATGGCGGCGGCGCGCTGCTCGTCGGTGAGGTCGGCGAGGTTCAGGCCGGCGCGGTCGACGAAGGTGACGGGGAAGTTGGACCAGGACGTCGTCTTGGTCTCGTCGTCGTAGGCATAGGTGACCTGCTCGCGCTGCGCGTCGGTGAGCGTCGCCAGGAAAGCCTCGGCGGCCGTGGCGCTGTCGCTGATCGTGGCCGCGGTGGTGGTCGCGCCGTCGGTGACGGAGGCGGTGGACACGGCGGCCTCCTGGCTCGTGGTGGCGGAGGCCGGTGTCGCCGCGTTCTCGGTGGCGGCGCTGCAGCCGCCGAGCAGCAGACTGCCGGCCACGAGAACAGAGGCGAGGGCCGTGCGGCCGCCTCGCGGGAAACCGGCGGGTGTGGGAGTTCTGTAGAACATCATGGGTCGGACGTTACGAATGCTTCCTGCACCCTCGGTGCGAGGACGCTGGACGTTTCCTGTGAACGACCTGCGTAACGATCCCGCACCGATGTGAATCATGGTGCAGATGAGACAGATGGGACTGGGAGACTGCATCGGTGACGACCCTCCGACGCAGGCGACTGTTCGGCCTACCGATGGTGCTTCTCGCCGTGGCGAGCCTGCTCGTCGCCGCCCCGGCGAGCAGTGCTACCGCTCCAGCGGAATGGACCTACACGATGGTCGCGTTCAGCAATGCCAGCGACCGTGACCTCGACGTGTATCGGTCGTCGGACGGGACCACGTTCACGCCGGAGCGTACGTCCGCGTTCCGACCGCCGTCGGGACTGATGCGGGACCCCAGCATCTTTCGCCACATCGACGGGTCGTACCGCCTCACCTACACGACGGCCGACGGTGCGAACATCGGCTTCGCTCGCAGCCCGGACCGGGTGAACTGGACGTTCACAGGTACCCAGCCGGTGCCGTTCTGTTGCGCGTTCATGCCCGGCACCGGAGACGGCAAGGGCCCACGCATCCCGTTCTTCTCCGAGTCGGCAGGCTTCGCCGACGGCCCGTCGCTGTCGCCGTTCGTCACCAAGGCCTGGGCTCCGGAATGGTTCGTCGACGGCGACAGGGTGCACGTCGTCCTGTCGTTGTCGACCGGTGGCGGATTCGTGCCGTACCTGATGACGGCGCTCGACGCGTCCCTGAGTTCGTGGAGCCTCCCGGTGCCGCTCGACGGGATCGGAGCCGACCACATCGACACCACCATCGTGAAGGTCGGGGAGACCTATCACGCGTTCACGAAGAACGAGACGAAGAAGTTCATCGAACACGCGGTGGCGCCGACGGTGACGGGGCCCTACCGCTTCGTCGCGCCCGGCGCGTGGGGTTCCATGGTCGAGGGTCCGGCTCTGGTCCAGCTGCCGAACGACGTGTGGCGCATCTACCTCGATGCCTACATCGACGGGAAGTACCTGTACTCCGACAGCACGGACGGTCTCGCCACATGGTCCCCGGTGCAGGAGCTGCCCGGGGTGTCCGGAACCGCGCGGCACTTCGGTGTGATGCGAGAACCCGCGTGATCCGCACCGGACGTCGCTGACGACGTGGGACGAGTCGTCGCCGCGGGACTCACCGGTGTCCTGCTCGGTCTGCTGCCCGGGCTGCTGTGGATCGTGTCCGCCTTCGTCGGTCTGCCGCCCGACGCGTCCGTGGCGTTCCCCGTGGACGGGTTGCTCATCCTCTACGTGGGGAGCGTCGCGGCGGCATACGTTCTCGCGCTGCTCGCCGTGTTCCTGACGCTGAGGCTGACCTCCGATCCTCTGGTCCGGCGCACGACGACGGCGGTGGCAGTGGCGCTTCCCCTCGGCGCGGTGGTCGCGACGGCGGCCGCACTGGGAGCAGGCCTGCTGTTCTCCTTCGACGCGTCCGTGACCATGTGGTCCGCCCTGACGATCGTCGTCGTGCTCGTCCTCGCGAGCACCTTCGCCGGCGCACGACGCTGGGCGCACACCGACCGGTGAACGCCGCGCGGACCCAGCGTCGTCAGGGCTTGCCGCGTGCCGGGGTCTGGTACGCGACGCCGTGCCGGAGCGGCGTGTGGTCGGTGGGGGAGTGCTCCGGACCGACGTTCGACTGCCGCGGGGTGTCCGACACCTCGGGAGCGGCGGACGGGTCCCCTCCGGAGGGTTCGGCTCCGGCGCGCAGTTCGCCGAGACGAGCAGTGAGAATCTGAAGCACCTGAGGGCGGTTCGCCGCATCGCGCTCGTGAGCGATCAGCCGCTCCATCTGATCCTGATCGAGCGATCGGCAACGGTGCTGAATGGTCCCCACCGTGAGCTGGTCGTAGTGGGGTAGTGGTGTGGTCGCGTCGTCTGCAGTCATGGGTGCGGCCTACCCGAGCTGTCACGCCACAAACGAGGGTGATCAGTCAGCGATTGCCATTACCGTTCCCGGAGTTACCGTTGCCGTTCCCGGGATTGCCGTTGCCCGAGTTGCCGTTCCCGGAATTGCCGTTGCCAGAGTTGCCGTTCCCGGAGTTGCCGTTGCCGGGTGCTGCGGGTTGCGGAACGACGGGTGCGGGAGCGACCGTCGTCGTCTCGACGACTGGTGGCGCGACCTCCGGGACCGTCTCGGGAACCGGGACAGGGGTGGCCGTCGGCTCCGACGTCGTCTCGACCACCACGGACGTGCTCGGCAGCGGCGGCTCCGTCGTCGGTTCACCGTCCGACCCCGCTCCGCGGATCGCGAGCACCGTGACGAGCGCCGCGCAGATTCCCAGCGCGGCGAGTACCCACGGCACGGCGGATCGACGGCCCGACACGACGGCGGCCGGCGTCGCCATCGGGGTCGCGAGGACCGCGGTGTCGGTGTCCTCGGTGAGGGTGTGCAGCCGGTGAGCCACGTCGGCGGCGGTCGGGCGCGCCGTCGGCGTCCGGGAAGTCATGTCGGTCAGCAGCGACACCCACGTAGGCCCGAGTTCGACGGGGATCACCGGGTCGCGATGCAGACGGGCTATCGCGGCGGCGATCGCGCTGCCCTCGAACACCATTCGTCCCGTGAGGCACTCGGTCAGGACAAGGCCCAGCGAGTAGACGTCGGAGGCCGGCCCCGTCGCCTCGCCGGTCGCCTGCTCCGGGCTGAGGTAGTGCGCCGTCCCGACGGCGGTGCCGTGCTCGGTCATCGGGTCGGAGTCGACGATGCGCGCGATACCGAAGTCGGTGAGCTTCGCTCGCAGTCCCGCGTCGTCGTCGCGGGTGATCAGGATGTTGGCAGGCTTGACGTCGCGGTGGACGATGCCCGACGCGTGGATGTGTGCCAGTGCCTGCGCCACCTGGTGGCCTATCTGCCGGATCACCTCGGGCGGCAGGGTGCCGCCCGCGCGGAACGTGGACAGCGTGGTGCCGTCCACGAACTCCATCACCAGGTAGGGCCCGTCGTAACCGACGACGTCGGACTCGGAGCCGGCGTCGTGGAGCGTGACCAGGCCGGGGTGGGTCAGCGACGCGAGGGTGCGCATCTCGCTGTCGATGCGTCGACGGTCGTGCGGCGTGTGGTCGTCGCTGCGGAACAACTTCACCGCCACGGCCCGGCCCAGCGTCCGATCGGTCGCCCGGAACACGTCCGAGACGCCACCGCGGCCCAGGACAGGTCCGAGGAGGTAGCGACCGGCGACGATGCGGGGTGCGGCCACCTGCTCAGCCATTCATCGCACCTGTCGACCGGTTCACCATGGGCATTGATCCTAGGGCGGGTCGGCCATTGGTCACGCAGAGCCGCGATGTCCGACTCGAACGGAACTCGAGGCACACTGTGTGGCCGGGTGGGGACGTCGGAGCAGTTGTGGATCGGAAAGGGCATGTGGTGGACGCACCCCCTCTTCTTCCCGGACCGATCGACACCGTCTATCAGCCCATCGTCGATCTGAGGAATCGCTCGATCGTCGGCTACGAGGCTTTGACCAGGCCGGCGTCCGGCGGCTCACCCGAGGACTTGTTCGCCGAGGCCGAGCGCCGGGGTGTGACCGCCGAGTTCGATTGGCTCTGCCGCGTGTCCGCAGTGCGCGGCGCAGCGGAAGCGGGACTCCCGAGTGAACTGGCGTTGTTCGTGAACTCCGAACCCGCCGCCCTGGACGCCCCACCGCCGGACTTCGCACGCGGTGCGCTCGTGGACGCCGCCGACCAGTCCATCGTCGTGGAGATCACCGAGCGTGACCTGATGGCGGATCCGGCCGGAATACTGCGTGCGGTCGCGCACGCCCGAGACCTGGGGTGGCGTATCGCCGTCGACGACGTGGGGGCGGACTCGTCGAGCCTCGCGCTGCTGGCGTTGCTGCGACCGGACGTCGTCAAGCTGGAGATGCGCCTGGTCCAGCAACCGTCCACGCCGGAGACGATCGCGCTCCTCGCCGCGGTGGCCGCGGAGACCGCGCGAACGGGCTCCGTCGTCGTCGCCGAGGGAATCGAGAATGCTGCGCACGAGGCCCGCGCCCTCGAGCTCGGTGCCTCGTGGGGGCAGGGCTGGTACTTCGGCGCGCCCGGCCCGCTACCGCGTTTCGACGCCGTGCCGCGTCGACCGCATCCAGGGCTGGCCGGCCCCGCTGTGACGGTGCGTGCCCCGGTGGCCGTGACACCCTTCGGGCTCACTCACGGCCGTGGGCCCGCGGTGCGGACCACCCCGGCCGCGCTGGCCGACCTGGAGGCGGATCTGCTCCGTCGTGCCCTGGAGTGTGGGCCGACGTCGCTGGTGCTCGTCACGGTCCCGGAGCCGGAGACGATGATCGGGACTCGGCGGCAGCTGCTCGATCAGCTGTCCGAGCGAAGTGCTCTGACCGTGCTGTTCACCGCGGGAGACGCGCGATCGCTGGCCGGCCACCATCGCGTCGTCGTGATCGGACAGAGCGAGCCGCTGGCGAGAGAACACTCGATCGTGGTGGTGGACCCGGAATTCGCCGCGGCGCTGACCGCGGTGCCGTGCACCGCGGACGGGGAGCCGTGTGTGGAGTATCGACTCACCCGCGACCGTGATCAGGTGCTCGACGCGGCCACGCTGCTTCTGCACCGGGTGCCGCCGCGCTGAGCGAACCTCGGGCTACATCTGCACGCCGGCGATCTTCTGCACTCCGCCCCGGCCGTCGAAGGCGAGTTGGCGGAAGGCCACCTTCTCGATGAAGAAGCGGTCGTGGCTCACCACCACGACGGCCCCGGGGAACGCCGTCAGCGCTCGCTCGAGGACGTGCGCGCTCGGGAGGTCGAGATGGTTGGTCGGCTCGTCCAGCACGATGACGCCGGCTCCGAACAGGAGACACTGGGCCAACGCGACGCGTGCCTGTTGACCTCCGGACAGCGTTCCGATGCGCTGCTTCTGTTCGGCCTCGGAGAACTGCAGCAGAGCGAGGAAGCGCGCCACGTCCTTCCGGGTCGCGGTCAGTGCCAGACTGTCCGGCATCGCGTTGACCGCGTGCGTGACGGTGTCGTCCGGATCGAGGTTCGCGAGCACCGTGTTGTAGTGAATGAACGCGGGCGCCTTGACCTTCCACTTCACCGTTCCTGAGTCGGCGGGTGCGAGCCCGGTCAGCACGTCGAGGAGCGTGGACTTCCCGCAGCCGTTGGGGCCGGTGATCGCGATGCGGTCGCCCCGATGGATCTCGAAGGAGAGATCCGCGAACAGTGGATCGCCGCCGTGCCCCTTCGTGACGCCGTCGACGACGCAGAGGTCGTCGTGCACGTGCAGTCCGCCGTAGATCGACGTGATGATCTGATCGACCGGTCGAGGGGTCTTGCTCTTCTTGATCGACGCCAGTCGCCGCTTCAGTACGCCGCTCGGATTCTTCGCGGCTTCCTTCCGGTCGGTGATCGCGTCCTGCTCGTAGGCCAGGAGTTGCTGCTCGGTGCTGAACTCCTTCTCGAGGTTCTTCAGTCGGAACTGCTTCTGCTGCACGTACTCCGAGTAGCTCCCGTCGTAGGTGTGCAACCGGTTGTTCTCGATCTCGACGATGGTGGTCACCACCTGCTCGAGAAAATGGCGATCGTGGGAGACGAGGAGCAGTGCGCCGCGGAAGTCACGGAGCCACCGCTCGAGCCACGTGATCCCGGCGACGTCGAGGAAGTTGGTCGGCTCGTCCAGAAGGAGGACGTCGGGCGATTCCAGGACGATGCGGGCCAGCGCGGCTCGGTTGCGCCATCCACCGGACAGCTTGTCCACCGGCAGTTCTCGACGCTCGGCGTCGAAACCCAGCATCGACAGGGCGGTGTCGATCTGCTGGTGGTACGTCCATCCACCGCCGACCTCCATCTGCTCGAGCAGCTCGGCCTGGCGGTCGACGAGGCGGTACATCTCCTTCTCGTCGATGTCGCCTCCGAGCGCCGTCTCGACCTCGGCCAGTTCGGTCTCCACCGCCCTGATGTCCCCGAAGAGCGACTCGAGCTCGGCGGTGATGCTGCGATCGCCGTCGAGCTCGGAGAACTGGGAGAAGTAGCCGATCCGAGCACCCTCGGTGACGTCCACCGTGCCGGAGTCCGGCGCGACGCGACCCAGGAGCAGCTGCAGGAGCGTGGTCTTGCCCGACCCGTTACGGCCGGTGAGGCCCACCCTGTCTCCGTCGGAGAGACGGAAGAACACCTCGCGGAGAACGACTTTCTGCTCGTACCCGGCGGTGACGTCGTTCATGCGAATCCAGCTCATCGCGACGACGCTACCGGGAGCCGCCGTCGGTCAGGTGACGGGAAGGGTGGCCACGATCTTTCCGCGGTTGCCGCCGGCGGACATCGTCGACAGCGCCTCGGGGATCTCGTCGAAGGTGATGGTGCGGCCGACGACGGGACGGATCGCCCCGTTCTCGATCAGGGCGGCGATCTCCCGTAGCTGACCGCCGTCCGCGTGCATGAACAGGAATTCGTACGACACATCGGCTTTCGCCGCCTGTCGACGAATCTTCCGGCTGATCACCGCGATGGCCGTGCGGACGACGATGTTCAGGCCTGCGTCGGAGGCGAAGGCGGGGTCCGGCGGGCCGGTGATCCCGATGGCCTTGCCGCCTCGCTTCAACACGCGGAGCGACGTCTCGAGTGTCTCACCGCCGACGCTGTCGAGCACGAGGTCGACGCCGAACAGGGTGTCGAGATCGTCGGTGTGGTAATCGATCACGACGTCGGCGCCCAGTTCCCGCAGGAAGTCGGCGTTGCGCGCACTGGCCGTGGTCACCACGGTCGCTCCCAGATGTTTCGCGAGCTGGACGGCGATGGTGCCCACACCACCGGCCCCCGCATGGATCAGCACCGTCTGACCTGCCTGCAGACCGCCTCGCTCGACCAACGCCTGCCACGCGGTGAGCGCGACGAGGGGCAGCGACCCGGCCTCGGCCATGCTGATGCCGGCCGGTTTCGGTGCCACGTCGGACTCGGGAACGGCGATGCGCTCGGCGAAGGTGCCGATGTGATCGGTCGGTGGCCGCGACCAGACCTCGTCCCCCGGTGCGAAGGACCGCACCGCCGAGCCGACTGCGAGAACGGTGCCGGCGACGTCGTGACCGAGTGTGCGGGGAAGGGTGTACGGAAGTATCTGTGTGAACTCGCCGAGACGGATCTTCTCGTCGAGCACGTTGAGACCGGCCGCCTCCACTCGGATCAGGACGTCGTGATCACCGACGGTCGGCTCCGGAACATCCCGTTCGACGAGAGGGTGCTTGTAGCGGGTGAGGACGAGTGCGCGCATCGTGAGTCTCCTGTTTCTCTCGGCCGGTCGAATCAGACTGTGGTGGGCCGGGATCCGGGGTACAGGGCGTCGAGTGGTCCGGCCAGTGCGGCCTTGGCGCCGACGGTCAGCTCGTCGGCGAGCACCTCCGTCTCACCCGCCTCGACTCCGTCCAGAACGGCCGCGACGAGCTGCTCGGTCGTCAACTTCGGCCCGTCTGCGCCCGCCGCCATCGCGGTGTCGACGTACCCCATGTGCACACCGGTGACGAGCACGCCCCGGGGCGCCAGTTCGAGACGCAGGGAATTGGTGGCCGCCCAGAGGGCCGCCTTGGACGCGCTGTACGCGCCACCGAAGTGGTACCAGCTGGCGACCGAGTGCACGTCGATCAGCACGCCCGCGCCGTGAGCTATCAGTGCCGGCGCGAAAGCTCGCGCCACGAGCAGGGGACCGAAGAAGTTCACCTCCATGGTGGCGCGGATGTCGGCGACCTCGACGTCGAGCAGGCTGGCGCCGGGCGGAAGTGCGCCCGCGTTGTTGATCAGCACCGTGACGTCCGCGGCCTGTGCGGCGGCGGCCTCGACGGACGCGGGGTCGGTCACGTCCAGGGTGACGGGAACGATGCGGTCGTCGTCCCAGTCGCGCGGCGTCCGGGCGCTGGCGTACACCTTGGCGGCGCCGCGGGCGAGGGCATCGTGGACGAACTGCGTACCGATGCCACCGTTGGCTCCGGTGACGAGGACGACGGATCCGGCGAGAGCGGTCATGACGAGCTCGATTCTGTGAGGTTATATGACTGTACTCAGAACCGAGTATGGTCATGTTTTGTTCCGCGCTGCGGCACCGCCGTCGTTCCCGCGTGACAAGACTCGCACCCCCCTCGGGGGTAGTCCGCGCCCCGTGCGGGGTACACCCCGCTGGTGACGAGACGAGTGACGTTCAAGCGATCCGTCGCGCAGGCGATGGCCTTGTTCGCGGTGCTGGGCCTGTTCTGGGCGCTCGTCGGTGCACGCCTCGACCAGGATCATCCGTTGCGCACCATGGTCGTGGTCGGCTGCAGTGTGATCGGCGCCGGGTGGTTGTTGCTCGCCGTGGTCGTCGTCGTTCGTCTCCGGCGTCTCCGCGCGCGTCGTGATGCGGTGAGCGACACCTGACGCAGCGACGTCAGGGCGCGGTCGTGAGATCGCGTATCAGGGCGTCGACGATGCTGACGCAAGGTCGGTCGCGCGGACGCACCACGTCGACGGGCCGTCCCGCGACCTCGAACCGCTCGATGTCGTGCCGTCCCGCCATGCGCGCCGGCGGAGTCGGAGAGTCCTTCGGCCGCCGCATCCGGCGGTCGGCCCGAGCCTCGGACGCCATCGTCCGCTTCGCCGTCGCCCGCAGTTACAGCGCCACCGCGCGCATCTGCCACGGCGCCATGAAAAAGTCTCCTGGTCGGTGATCGTCCGGCGGCCATCGTGTCACGAGAGGAAAGCCCGTGAACGTCATCCGAACTCCCGTCGCGGTCACCGGATCGACCGGCGCACTCGGCGGCGCCGTCGCCGCGTCGCTCGCCGCCGCGGGCGCGTCGCAGCGTCTGCTGGTGCGGAACGCCGGTCGCGCGCCGTCACACCCGGGTGCCGACGTCGCGCAGTGTTCCTACTCGGACGCGACCGCCGCGGTGCAGGCACTCGCCGGGATCGAGGTCCTGTTCATGGTCTCGGCCTCCGAGAGCGCCGATCGTGTCGACCAGCAGAGGACGTTCGTCGACTCGGCGGTCGCCGCCGGCGTGCGCCACATCGTCTACACGTCGTTCGTCGGCGCCGCGCCGGACGCCGTCTTCACCCTGGCCCGAGATCACCACGCCACGGAGAGTCACATCCGGTCCACGGGTATCGGGTTCACGTTCCTCCGGGACAACTTCTACCTCGACGTCATGGAGCACTTCGTGGGGGAGGACGGTGTTCTGCGCGGACCGGCGGGGGAGGGGCGTGCCGCGCTCGTCGCCCGCGTCGACGTAGCGCGCACCGCTGCGGCGGTGCTGAGCGACCCTGCCCGTCACATCGGCCGGACCTACGATCTGACCGGGCCCGAGGCGCTGTCGATGACGGAGGTGGCCGCCACACTGTCCGACGTCCGGGGAGTCGACGTGCGGTTTCACGACGAGACGGTGGCGGAGGCCTACGAGTCGAGGGCACGATGGGCGGCACCCGCCTGGCAGAACGACGCGTGGGTGTCGACGTACACGGCCATCGCCTCGGGAGCTCTCGCCGACGTCTCGGGTGACGTGGAGGAGATCACCGGACGCCGACCGCTCTCGTTCCGGGAGTTTCTCACCGTCGGCTGAGCACGAGCACGGTCGGTATAGTGCACTGCATAGAACGAGAGGAATCCCATGCCCAGGCAGAGCACCGCCCGTACCGACATGTTGCGCAGCGCGGCGCTGCTGTTCCGGGAGAAGGGTGTCGAGGCCACCTCGGTGGCCGACGTCATCGAGCATGCCCATGCGCCGCGCGGGTCGATCTACCACCACTTTCCCGGAGGGCGCCCGCAGCTCGTCGAGGAAGCGACACGGGGCGCGGGTGACTTCATGGGATCGATGATCTCGGCGGGTCTCGCGTCGCGGGGACCCGAGCACACCATGGCCTCCATCGTCGGGTCGTTCCGTGACCAACTCGTCGCGACGGATCACGTCGCGGGGTGTCCCGTCGGTGCGGCGGCCGTCGAGGGGCCCAACACCCCGGGTGCCCGTGACGCGGCAGGTGCGGCCTTCACGTCGTGGGAGAAGATCATCGCGGACTCTCTGTGCGAGCGCGGTGTCGCTCGTGACGACGCGGAACGCGGTGCGACCCTTGCCCTGTCGGCCATCGAGGGCGCCCTCCTCATGTGCAAGGCGCAACGGAGCACGCGGCCGCTCGACGTCGTCGAGGAGTGGCTCGTCGGCATGATGGCCGACCTGCTGGGCACCGCCTCTCGGTGAACTGCGCCGCACGGCGCGGAGCCTTGTTAGTGTCGGTCGAATGTTCGTCCCGTTCAGTGTCACCGACTTCCTCGACCGCGCCGCCGCCGTGTACGGAGACCGGGTCGGGTTCGTCGACGAGCCCGATCAGCCCGCTCCGAGCCTCGGATCGCCGACCTATGCCGAGATGGCGGACCTCGCCCGGCGGCAGGCCGCGAAACTCGACGATCTGGGTATCGAGCGTGGCGATCGAGTGGCGATCGTCAGCCACAACGCGGGCCGTCTGCTCACGTCGTTCTACGGAATCAGTGGCTGGGGCCGCGTCATCGTTCCCGTCAATTTTAGACTCCGGCCGGACGAGGTGCGGTACATCATCGAGGACTCCGGTGCGCGCGTGCTCTACATCGATCCGGAGCTGAAGGACTCGCTCGGCGACGTCGAGTGCGAACACGTCGTCGTTCTCGGTGACGACCAGAATCTGTACGCTCCGCCGGGATCCACTCCGGCACCGTGGGATCCGGACGAGAACGCAACCGCTGCCATCAATTACACGTCGGGGACCACGGCTCGCCCCAAGGGTGTCCAGATCACGCACCGCAACATCTGGGTCAACGCGGTCACCTTCGGCATGCACGTCGGCGTCAGCGATCGCGACGTCTACCTCCACACCCTGCCCATGTTCCACGCGAACGGCTGGGGACAGCCGTTCGCGATGACGGGAGTCGGTGCGCAGCACATCGTCCTGCGCAAGGTCGACGGCGCCGAGATCCTGCGCCGCGTGCGCGATCACGGCGTGACGGTGATGTGTGCGGCCCCCGCCGTCGCGGCAGCCGTGCTCGATGCCGCGCAGACGTGGGAGGGCGAGATCCCCGGCCGGGATCGGGTGCGCATCATCATGGCCGGTGCGCCGCCACCGACGAAGACGGTTGCGCGCGTGGAGCGAGAACTGGGGTGGGAGTTCATCCAGATCTACGGGCTCACCGAGACGTCCCCTCTGCTGACCGTCAACCGCACTCGCCAGGAGTGGGACGATCTGGAACCCGAGAAGCGTGCCGCGAAGCTCACTCGGGCCGGCGCCCCCGCACTGGGTGTCCGACTCGACGTCGACCCGACCGGCGAGGTGTTGGCGCGATCCAACGTCGTCATGGAGGGCTACTGGGGGCGGCCCGAGGAGAGCGCCAGAACGTTGGACGGCGGCTGGTTCCACACCGGTGACGGCGGCCTCATCGGCGACGACGGCTATCTCACCATCGCCGACCGCAAGAAGGACGTGATCATCACCGGCGGCGAGAACGTCTCGTCCATCGAGGTCGAGGACTGCCTCTTCTCCCATCCCTCGGTGAGCGAGGTCGCCGTCATCGGGGTGCCGAGCGAGAAGTGGGGCGAGACGATCAAGGCCCTGGTGGTGCTCGCGCCGGACGTGGACGCCGGCCCGGAGACGGAGGTCGACCTCATCGCGTGGTGCAAGCAGCGACTGGCCGGGTACAAGGCGCCGACCACCGTGGAGTTCCGGGACGAGCTGGCGCGCACGGCCACCGGCAAGCTGCAGAAGTTCAAGTTACGCACGCCCTACTGGGACGGGCTGGACCGCGAGGTCAACTGACTCGCCGGAGCCGATCTCTCAGGGAGGCTGTTTACACTCGGGGACTCGACCACTCTCCGACTCTCCGACGGGATCTCACCGATGACGATGTCCTCGCTGTCCGACGACGACGTCGACGTGGACCGTCCGTCTCGCGGAACCCCGGCGCGCGTGCTGCCGTGGGTCCTGCTGATCGGCGGGGTCGTCGGATTCGCGGCCGCCTGTGTGCTGACCTACGAGAAGATACGACTGACGGCGGACCCGTCGTACGCGCCGACGTGCAACCTCAACGCCGTGGTCAACTGCGGCTCGGTCATGGCATCACGCCAGGCGGCCGTCCTCGGATTCCCCAACTCCTTCATGGGGGTGGGCGGCTTCGCCATCGTCGCCATGGTGGGCGTCGCCCTGCTGATGCGCACGCGTCTCGATCGGTGGTTCTGGGCAGGGCTGCAGGTGGGGGTCACCGCGGCCGTCGCCTTCGTGCACTGGCTCATCGTGCAGAGCCTGTACGAGATCGGTGCGCTCTGCCCGTACTGCATGGTGGTGTGGGCCGTCACGGTGCCCGTCTTCTGGTACGTGACGGTGGTGAACGTGTCGGCTCTGGCGGGACCGGGCCGGACGAGAGACCTGCTGACGCGGTACCACGCCGTCCCCCTCGTCCTCTGGTATCTCGTGCTGGCAGGACTCGTCGTGCAGAGGTTCGTGCTCGGCTGACCGGGGTCGGTGCGCTACTCTGCGCGCAGTGATCTCTTCATGATGTCCTGACCAGGCCCTGTGGCTCCGACCGAGCGCACTCCGTGCGTTCGGTGGTGACTGCGTGCGCCGGTGTCGGCGGACCCTTCCGAGGGCTCCGCCGCCTCCGGCCCCTGTCACTTCTCTCCGGAGTACCTCATGAACGAGCCGTTCTCGGCCCCTGTCCCGCATCCGTCCACACTGCGCGCCGACTGCGCGCGGTGCACCGGCCTGTGCTGCACCGCCCTCGGATTCTCGCGATCGGTGGAGTTCGCGACCGACAAACCACCGGGCGTCCCGTGTGCCCATCTGGACACGACTTTCCGGTGTTCGATCCACTCCGCTCTGCCTCGACGCGGGTACCGCGGTTGCGTGTCCTTCGATTGTTTCGGAGCCGGCCAACGCGTCAGCACGACGATGTTCCCTGCCGCGTCGTGGCGCGACGGTGACGCGACCGCGCGCACCGTCTTCTCGGCCTTCGAGGTCGTGATGGACCTGCACGAGATGCTGTGGCATCTGACGCGGGTGCGCACGCGTTCCCACGACAGCGACCTGACCGACGAGGTCGATCTGCTGTGCGCGGAGATCTCTGCCGCCGTCGACGCTGGCGCCACCTCGGTTCTCGCGGTGGACGTGACGTTCGTTCGAGGGCGCGTAAGGCAGGTGCTCGACACCGTGAGCGCCGAGGTGCGCGCGGCCTACTTCGCGGACGGGGCGGCGACGGACGCACGGCTCGTCCCGCAAGCGGACCTGGCGGGCGCGGACCTGCGTGACGTGTGGCTCGTCGGTGCCGACCTGCGCGGGGCGTCATTGGTGGGGGCGGATCTGCGCCGTTCCGACCTCACCGGATGCGACCTTCTCGGGGTCGATCTGCGCGGCGCGGACGTCCGGGGTGCGGACCTGCGTGACGCGCTGTTTCTCACCCGGACGCAACTGGCGTCCGCGAGCGGGGACCGGAACACCCGAGTTCCGGTCGACCTGGAGGTTCCGCCCGGGTGGTGACCGGTCGAACTGTGCGTCAGGTGGGGCGCGCGCCGGTCATCTCGGCCGGCGCGACGTCCGTCACCGACGACACGAATTCGCGGGCGATGTCCCGCAGTCGGCGGTTGGTGCGCTGCGACTCGGTCGAGAGCACCTCGAACGCCGCGGCGTCGTCGATGCCGCGCAGGGCCATGAGGATGCCCTTGGCCTGCTCGATGGGTGCGCGGTGGGCCATGGCATCGCGGAGGCCGTCGACGGTGGTCGAGAGGTCGCGGTGCTGGTCGTCGCGTTCCAGCGCGTCCGAGACGGCGCCGACCAGCGTGCTGAGAACCTGACGGTCCAGGTCGTCGAACGAGTGCGGGGTGTGGGCGAAGAGGGTGAGCGAACCGATGGTGCGGTCACCCACCCGCACCGGGGTGCACATCATCGCGGCGATCCCCGCGGCGCGCGCAGTGGTGCCGAATTCCGGCCACCGGGCGTCTCCCGCCTCGCAGTCGACCAGCACCGTCTCGCCCTCGCGAGCGGCGTGCAGGCACGGACCGCTGTCCGCGTCGTACTGCTCGAGGTCGATGGCGGAGACGGTGGCCGACGACGTCGCGGCCGCGAAGGGTGCGCCGTTCAGCTCGACGGTGACTCCGCACATGTCCGTGTCGGGGATGCACGCGCAGGCGGCGTCGACCAGCCGGTGCATCAACTCCGCAGCATGGTCGTCGTCGGTGCCCGCCGCGCTCAACGAGCGGACGGCGTTACCGATCACGACCGCGAGCGGCAAGGAGTCAGAGGAGTTCACGGCACCATTGCACCACGACGGGGCGACAACCTTCCGGCAACGACCAGGTCACCCCCGGTCGGCCGCAGGCGTACGGATGAAGAACGAGGCGCCCACTGCCAGCAGGGACACGGCACCGCCGCACAGGAACGCGGTGTGGATCCCCGACTGCTGCGCCGCCACGTCGCCCACGCCACCGGCCAGTCGGGAGGCCGCAGCGGTGGACATCACGGTCACGAACAGCGCGGTGCCGGCCGCTCCCGCCAACTGCTGCACGGTGTTGAAGATCGCGCTGCCGTGCGAGTACAGCTGCGGCGGAACCGAACCCAGTGAGGAGGTCATCAGCGGAGTCATGATCAGAGCGAGTCCGACGCTGAGCAGCGAGTGGATCGCGACGACCACGGGGAGGGCGGTGTCGGCCGTGAGGATCGTCATCGACCACAGTGCGGCGCTGACGACGACGGCGCCCGGGACCACCAGTGGGCGGGGGCCGACCCGGTCGAAGACCCGTCCGACGACGGGAGCGAGACCGCCCATGATCAGACCGCCGGGAAGGAGCATCAGGCCCGTGGTCAACGTGTCCAGCCCGCGGACGTTCTGCAGATACATCGGCAGCAGGATGAGGGCACCGAACAGCGCCATCATGCTGATGGAGAGCATGCCCAGGCCGATGCTGAACGTGGGGGTGCGCAGCGGACGCAGGTCGAGCAGGGCCCGGCCCGAGTCCTGACGAGCGATCTGCCGGAGGACGAACACGACCAGTGCGACGACGCCGACACCCAACGGGATCCACACGGGGACCGCGGTGCCCTCGGCGGCGTGACCCAGGCTGCCGAGTCCGTACACGATGCCGCCGAACGCCAGCGCGGACAGCACCACCGAGACGGCGTCGAACGGGGCCACCGTGCTCGCCGCGGTGGCGTTCTCCACCAGGCGGGATCCGATCGCGAAGGCCAACAACGCGATCGGGAGCACGAGCCAGAACATCCACCGCCAGTCGAGCGCACTGAGGATGACACCCGAGATGGTCGGCCCCACGGCCGGAGCCACGGCGATGACGATGGAGATGACGCCCATCATGCGGCCGCGCCGATCGGCGGGAACCAGTCGCAGCACGGTCGTCATCAGCAGGGGAAGCATGATCGCCGTGCCGCCTGCCTGGACGACTCGACCGGTGAGCAGCAGCGGGAAGCCGGGCGCCGACGCGGCGAGAACGGTGCCCACGGAGAACAGCGACATCGCCGCGAAGAAGACCTGGCGGAGAGTGAAGCGCTGGAAGAGGAAGCCCGTGGTCGGGATGACGATGGCCATGGTCAGGAGGAAGCCGGTGGTGAGCCACTGCGCGGTGCCGGCGTCGATGGCGAGATCGACCATCAGGGTGGGCAGCGCGACGCTCATGATCGTCTCGTTGAGGATCATGACGAATGCCGACACCACGAGCACCGCGATCAACAGCCGACTGCTCCGTGGCAGAGGCCCGTCCGTGACGCGCGGCGCGTCCACCTCTGTCTGCTGAACCTGCATCGTCGTGGGGCCTCTCTGTCGTTCGGTGTGGTAACAGTGTCTTCCTGCATGACAGTCACTGTCAAACTGGTTGTTGATGTAGGGTGACGGCCATTCGGAGAGGAGTGATGTCGTGAGTGGAGACGGCTCGACCGAGGTGGCGGCGACACCGGTGCCCGATCTGCGGGAACGTCGGCGTCGCGACATGTGTTCCGAGATCTCACTGGCGGCGCTGGAACTCTTCGAGCGTCAGGGATTCGCGTCCACCACCGTCGGCGACATCGCTCGCGACGCGGGCATCTCGCAGAGCACGTACTTCCGTCACTTCCCCACGAAGGAGCAGTCCGTCGTCGGCTTCGATGCCGGGCTCGAGCGCGAGATCCTGGCGTGGGTGACCGAGGCCGACCTCGCGGGTGTCGGTCTGGCCGGCATCGAGGACATCGTGGAGCGGTTCCTCCGGCGCATGAGTGCGGCGAACACGGCGTCGTCCGACCGCGTGATGCGCATCCGTCGGCTGATCGTGTCGGATGCGCACCTACGGTCCGCGGCGATCGCCCTCGACGAAGTGGTCATCGCTCGCCTGGCCGACGCGCTGGCGGCGCGAGTTCCGCGATCGCCCTCCCGCCTGACCGCCGAGACGGCGATCATGACCGTCCGGGTCGCGTTCGACTCGTGGGCGGCGCGCGTGGACGACGGGGATCAGGACGCCGACCTGGCGGAGATCTATCGCGTCGCGTGCCGTGATCTGCGGACCGTCGTGACCGGTGCCGCCCAGGACGTCACGACGTAGCCCTTGGTGCGCCGGTGGTCGACCGTGACACCAGGCTGGGCGTCAGCACGATGCTCGGCGCACTGTCGTCGACGGTGAGGGTGAGTGCGGCGTCCACCGCCGCGTCGGCCAGGCTCTCGGCGTCCTGGGACACCGTGGTGAGTGCGACGTGGTCCAGTCCGGCGACGCGCGAGTCGTCGTACCCGATCACCGACATGTCCCGCGGCACGGCGAGTCCGCGAGCGACCAGTGCGGCGAGAACGCCTGTGGCGCACCGGTCGTTGAAGGCGATCACGGCGGTGGGAGGGTGCTCTGTGTCGAGGAGTCCCTCGACTGCTCGCGCTCCGTCGTCCTCCGTGAGGCCGCCCCGCACCACCTCGGCTCGGGCGTCGTCGATGTGGGACAGGGCGTCCAGGAAACCGGCGGATCGGTCCTCGCTGCCCGGTGCGCCGTCGCCGTCGACGAAGGCGATGCGCCGATGGCCGAGCTCCTCGAGATGCCGTACCGCCAGCGTGATGCCGGCGACGTCGTCGCTGCGCACCGTCACCGTGTCCGGGGTGTCGACACGGCGAGCGACGACGACGGTGGGAACGGTGCGGGCGAGCGCGGCCAGCTCGTCCTCCGGCAGTCGGCTGCCGAGGAGGATCGTTGCCTCGCAGCGATCGTGACGAAGGGAGTCGATGGCCGCTGTCTCACCTCTGCTGGGTGCGACGGCGCTGAGAGCCACCTCGTAGCCCCGTCGAGCCGCGGCGGAATAGACGTGTTCGACCAGATCCCCGTGGAACGGTTGTTGCAGCTCGAAGACGACCCCGAGAAGCCGGGAGTGCGACTGCCGCAGACTGCTCGCCCGTCGATCGCGGACGTATCCCAGTTCGTCGGCGATCTCGCGTACCCGTGCGCGGGTCGCGTCGCTGGCACCGGGGGAGTCGCGGAAGACGATGGACACCAGGGCGGTCGAGACTCCCGCCGCCCGTGCCACGTCGGTCATCGTGACGGGACGCTCGGTTCGTCTCCTGGTGGTCACGCACTGATCGTACGGGGGTGTTGACGCCGGCGTCTAGTACGTTCTAGCCTCTGCGAACAGGTAAACTAGAACGTACTAGTAGGAGGCGTCATGGCAGTCGATCGTTCGGAGGTGGTGGGCATCGCGGTGCTCGGTGCGGGCAGGATCGGCGCCAACCACGCCGAGATCGTCGCGCGCCGGGTACCGGGTGCCGCACTGCGGGCAGTGGCGGATCCGGTGCCCGGCGCCGCCGACAGGCTCGCCGGGGAACTCGGTGCACCGACGGCGTCCACCGACATCCACGAGACCCTGCGGCGTGACGACGTCGACGCGGTCGTGATCTCCGCCCCCGCGCGGAGTCACACCGAACTCGTCGTCGCGGCCGCGGAGGCCGGGAAGCACGTGTTCGTCGAGAAGCCGATGGCCGTGACCCTCGAGGACGCGGACCGTGCCATCGCCGCCGCACGGGCCGCGGGAGTGACACTCCAGGTGGGCTTCAACCGACGCTTCGCGCCGGGATTCGCGGCGGCACGTCGGGCCGTCGACGAGGGCAGGATCGGTACGCCCCAGCTGCTGCGGTCGCTCACCCGTGATCCCGGCCCGTGGGGTGGAGATCCGAGCCGCGTTCCAGCGTGGACCATCTTTCTGGAGACGCTGATCCACGACTTCGACACGCTGTGCTTCCTCAACCCGGGAGCCGCTCCGGTGCGCGTGCACGCCATGGCCGACGCGTTGATCCGGCCCGAGGCCAGGGACGACGGCTTCCTCGACACCGCCGTCGTCACCATCGCGTTCGACAACGGCGCCCTCGCGACGGCCGAGGCCAACTTCTCCGCGCTGTACGGCTACGACGTCCGCGGAGAGGTGTTCGGATCCGGCGGCATGATCACTGCCGGCACCACGGCGTCGAGCGACATGACCCTGTACGACGCTCGCGGGATCACCGTGGACACCGCCCGTCGCGACACCGATCTGCTGCGCGAGGCCTACATCGGCGAGTTCACCGCGTTCGTGTCCTCGGTCCGCGACTCGACGCCCGCGGTCGTCGGTGGAGCCGACGCACGGGTCGCCCTGTCGATCGCGCTCGCCGCGATCGAGAGCGTGCGGTCCGGCGCCGCGGTCGCCGTCGCGGATCTCGACTCGGACGGTGTCCGATGACGTACACGCTGGCGGCCAGCGCCGAGATGCTCCACCTCGATCTGCCGTTCGTCGATCGGGTCCGACGGATCGCGGACCGCGGCCTGCAGGTCGAGATCTGGAACTGGTCGACGAAGAACATCGACGATCTGCAGGCCACGGGTGCCCGGTTCTCCTCGATGACCGGGTACTTGAGCGGAAGCCTCACCGACCCGGACGGCATCGACGAGTTGCTCCGCACGGCCGCGGAGTCGCTGCGCGTGGCCGATCGGCTCGACTGCCCGCGCCTGAATCTGCACGGCACAGGTCTCGATTCCGAGGGGTTGCCGGTCCACCCCGAGCACGCGGTGACCCCCGACATGTGGCTCCGGGCGGCCGACACACTGCGCCGGGTCGCGGAGCTGGGCGAGCGTGCCGGTCGCGTGTTCACCCTCGAGAACCTCAACACCGCGGTCGATCACCCCGGTACACCGTTCGCCACCGCGGCGGACACGCTCGCACTCGTGTCCGCGGTGGACAGTGCGGCCCTGCGCCTGAATCTGGACCTGTACCACGCTCAGATCGGCGAGGGGAACCTCATCGAGACGGTGCGGCGCTCGCTTCCCTGGATCGGCGAGATCCAGGTGGCCGACGTTCCGGGGCGCTGCGAACCGGGCACCGGGGAGATTGCCTACCCGGTCGTCGCCGCCGCACTGCGCGAGATGGGGTACGACGGTGTCGTCGGTCTCGAGGGGTGGGCACGCGCCGATCCCGACGAGGCACTCGACGCCTTCGAGGCGGCGTTCACGGCGCCGTGATCGTCGGTCAGCTGTCCTCGGTGATCCGGCGGGCCACGTCGACGAGTGGCAGTTCCGCTGCGGCAGCGGCTTTCTCGAGTAGTGCTCGGGCCTCGCCCATGTCGAGATCGTCCCGCACCATGAGGATGCCGACCGCGATGCCGACGACCCGGCGGTCCGCCATGGCCGCACCGATCCGTCGGACTCCGGCGTCGAGGTCGCGCCCGCGGCCGTAGGACCACAGGGCGGTGTCGAGGTGGTCCACGAGGACGCACACCAGATCGTCCTCGGCCTCGACCTGCGCGGAGGACAGGGGAGGCCCCGCGGCGTACAGGTTGACCGATCCGGCGGCCGCCCCGTCGACGGTCAGCGCGCACGCGTGCACCCGGTCCACGCCGGCCCTCGCCGCGAGGGCGGCCAGGGGCGGCCAGAGTCGGGCCACCTCGTCGTGGGAGAAGTGCAGCGACGAGTGTGTCCGCAGCGCGCGCAGGCAGGGTCCGTCGTCGAGGTCGTACTGCTGGGCGTCGAGCGCGAACACGACGGCGTCGGTTGGGGACACGGTGAAGGGGTGGCCGTCCACGGTGGCGGTGATGCCGGCGTGCGCCACGCCGTCGAGTGATCGGACCGCCGCCGCCGCGCCCTGCTCGAGCACGACGAGCAGAGCGGCATCGTCGTCCACCGAGCCGGTCAGAAAATCGGAGACCGTGGTCGTCGCCGTCGAGTCCCGTTCGCGGGCCCGACGGAAGTGGGGGAGGTCGCGCAGTGCGAACAGACGTCGCGCGAGTTCGTCGTCCATGTCCGCGCCCCTCCCGTGAGATCGAGTCGTCCGGGACGAGACTACGCGGCCGACGTGCGTCAGCCGGGGTTCCGCGGATCGATCTTGTAGTAGGCCGTCTTGCGGTAGAGCGTGGCGCGGCTCATCCCCAGCTGACGGGCCGCCTGGCTCATCGTGACCTTGCCCGACGCGAGGACCCGCACTATCTCCCCGTGCTCGAACGCCTCGATGCTCGACAACCGGCGCGTCCGGCCCGCCAGCAGTTCGGCGGGGAGCATCGCGACGTCGACGACGTCCGCACGCGACGCGACTCGCGTGACGAGTTCGCGGAGCTCCGCCGCGCCCTGCGGCCAGTCGTGGTGCTGCAGAGCGCGTTCCGCCGCGGGGGTGATGTGCACGTCGCGTCCGCGCACCGCGCGCGCGAACTCGTGAGCCAACGGCACGACGTCGTCCGGTCGGTCCGACAGTGGGGGCAGCGACACGACCGATGCGACCGCGGAGGCGAGTGCGGCCGGGATGTCGTGCAGTCGTTCGGCGGTGACCGCGAAGGGCATCCGGGTCTCGGCGGACCGCAGCAGGTCGACGAGTGACTGCGCGGCGAAGTCGGGGAGCGTGTCGACGTCGCGCAGGACGACGACCGTGTCGGTGCGATCCGCCTCGTACGTCCACAGGTCGAGCCACGTGTCGACGTCGTCGGGTGCGGGGGCCGCTGCCGAGAGAATGCGGTGGCGCGGGAAGGCGCGCCGCGCAGCGTGCGTCACCAGCGACGAGCGGCCGGAGCCGGGGCGGCCGATCACCGCGACGGTCGATCCCGCGGCCATCGCGGAGTGGGCGTCCGCCTCCAGTCGTGACCACTCCGCGCCGAGTCGAACGCCTGTGCCGGTGGACCCGTGCTCGATACGGAAGAGGCTGCGACGCACCGTCGGTCGCTCTCGTCGACCGATCGATCGGGACGACATCGACAGCGAGATGGTGCTCGCGGCCGACCGTGCGAGTGTGAGTAGGAGGTCGCTCGACGTCCGGGACCAGGTGGTGAGATTGACGGCACCCTGCAGACGACCCGTCGCGGGATCCAGCACCGGGGCGGCTGCGCAGGTGAAGCCGGTGAGGCTGTGGGAGTAGTGCTGTTCCGCTCGGACCAGGGTGGGTGCCAGGTCTGCCAGCGCGAGACCCAGACCGTTGGTCCCCACCTCCCGTTCCGAGTAGCCGAAACCGGGCGCGAGGTGGACGTCGTCGAGCGCGCGGAGCAACGTGTGGTCCCCGCTCAGGCGGGACAGAACGAGGCCGTCGGCGTCGGTGAGCATGAGGCCCACCGGCTCGGCGGTGAGCGTCCGCTGCAGGTCGGCGAGCACTTCGTCACCGCACTGCCGAAAGAGCGACTCCTGCCGTTCCGTCCCGGCGAAGACCGGCTCGACATGATCGACCGGGATGCCGTAGCGCCGACTCCGAAGCCAGGAGGCGCGGAGTCGAGGGGGTACCGCACCGGCGACCGCGTCCACCTCGCGGCCGGAGCCGGTCCGGTGTTCGGGGAGCTGTGCTGGCACGCGGGCGTCCTGGTGGGTCGAAGCGGGTCGGGTTGTGATCCAGGTTACAGCGCCCGAGGGGTGGTCGACCGTCTCAGATTGAGACGCCGGGGACGCCCGCTTCCCGTCCGTCGCGCCCTAGCGTCGAGCCAGTGAAGGTGACGCCAGTCACACGACGAAGGGACCTCGATGTACACCAAGGGCGACAACAGCTTCTTCATCGTCGACGCGCACGTCGCGCTGTGGGACGCGCGGCCCGAGAACCAGCGCAACATCCACGGCAAGCAGTTCATCGACTGCTTCTACGACTACCACCGCAACCTGTCGCCCGAGAGCGAGCTGTGGCCGTACGACGAGTACCTCTATCAGGGCGGCGACCGCCTGATGAAGGACCTCTTCGAGGACGGGTACGTCGATCATGCGATCTTCCAGCCGGCCCACCTCGGGGAGTTCTACGTGAACGGGTTCGGGCAGACGGAGGAGGCATGGGCCCTCACGGCGCAGAATCCCGACAAGCTCACCTACAACCACCACTTCGATCCGCGCAACGGCGAGCGTGGGCTCGATCAGCTCCGCGCCGATGCCGAACGGTTCGGACTGAAGGGCGTCAAGCTCTACACGGCGGAGTGGCACGGAGACTCTCGCGGCTACAAGCTCGACGACGACTGGACCCGGCGTTACCTCGAGGTCTGCCGCGAGCTCGGGATCACCAACATCCACGTCCACAAGGGACCGACCATCAGGCCGCTCGATCGCGATGCCTTCGACGTGGCGGACGTCGATCATGTCGCCACCGACTTCACCGATCTGAACTTCGTCGTCGAGCACTGCGGTCTCCCGCGGCTCGAGGACTTCTGCTGGATCGCCACCCAGGAGCCGAACGTGCATGCCGGGCTCGCCGTCGCGATGCCGTTCATCCACTCCCGGCCGAAGTACTTCGGCCAGATCATGGGCGAGTTGCTCTACTGGCTCGGTGAGGACCGGATCCAGTTCTCGTCCGACTACGCCCTCTGGACACCGCGCTGGCTGATCGAGTCGTTCGTCGACTTCCAGATCCCGGCGGAGCTGAGCGAGTACCCGGAGATCACGATGGACCAGAAGCGCAAGGTGCTGGGCCTGAACGCCGCGAAGATGTACGACATCCCGGTTCCGGCGGAGCTGCAGATCGCCGATGCCGACGAGACGGCCACCGGCCCGCGCGGCGCCGACCGTGCGGCCGACGACATTCTCGTGGGAGCGTGAGATGACCACCCGTGCCGACTCGGCGATGCGGGCTCTGGACGTGGTGATCGATCCCGAGCTCGACGAGCCGATCACCGACCTCGACTTCGTGCAGTCGCTCACCGTCTCCGAGGACCGTGACGTCGTGGTGCACCTGCGCTTGCCGACGTCCTTCTGCGCGCCGAACTTCGCCTACCTCATGGCCTCCGACGCGAAGGACGTGCTCACCGGCCTGCCCTGGACGCGGAACGTGACGGTGGAACTCGACGACCACCACGATTCACCGATCATCAACGCGGGACTCGCCGCGGACGCGGGATACCGGGGCACCTTCGCGCACGAAGCGGAGAACGATCTGGAGGAGCTCCGGACGACGTTCCAGCGCAAGGCTCACGTCGCGGCGATGGAGCGGTGCCTGACCGCGCTGCTGAAGCGGGATCCGTCCCGGCGCATGGAGGACATGGGAACTGTTGTGCTGGGCGATCTCCCGGACGACGACACCACCAGGGCACTGCGGTCGCGGCGACGGTCCCTCGGCCTGGACGACGTGCCCGACAGCATCGTCATGGTCGATCACACCGGAGCCGGCTACACGCAGCTCGACGTGCCGCTCGCACTGCGTCGGGCTCGATCGACCCGCATCTCGATCGACGGCAACGCCCACTTCTGCCGGGGACTGCTCCGTACCCGCTACGACGACCCGGACCGCACGACGGTCGACGCCTGACCTTCCCGAGAAGCCGAGGAGACACATCATGAACACCATGCGCGCAGTCCAGGTCGTGGGGTACCACGAGAAACTCCGAATGACCGAGGTGCCCGTTCCGACTCCCACGGGGCCGTTCGACGTGGTCGTCCGGATCGGTGGAGCGGGGGTGTGCCGTACCGATCTGCACATCCTCGAGGGGCAGTGGGCCGAGAAGTCGAACGTGACCCTGCCGTACACGATCGGTCACGAGAACGCCGGCTGGGTCCACGCCGTCGGTTCCGCAGTGACGAACGTGCAGGAGGGTGACAAGGTCATCGTCCACCCGCTCATCACGTGCGGGCTCTGCCGCGCCTGCCGATCCGGCGACGACGTGCACTGCGAGATCAACCAGTTCCCCGGCATCGACACGAACGGTGGCTACGCGGAGTACCTGAAGACGTCGGCACGCAGTGTGGTGAAGCTGGACGACTCGCTGGAGCCGGCGGACGTGGCTGCCCTGGCCGATGCCGGACTGACGGCCTATCACGCCGCGTCGAAGGCTTCCCGGCATCTGACTCCCCGCGACCGCGTCGTGGTGATCGGCGCAGGCGGGCTGGGGCACATCGGGATTCAGGTGCTGAAGGCGCTGACCGCGGCCGAGATCGTGGTCGTCGACCGTAACGCCGACGCGGTGAAGCTGGCCCTGTCCATCGGGGCGGATCACGGCGTCGTCGCCGACGGCACCCACATCGAGCAGGTGCTCGAGCTCACCGGCGGGCAGGGCGGCGAAGCGGTCATCGATTTCGTCGGTGAAGGCGGCGCGACGGCGGAGGGCATCGCGATGTTGCGGCAGGCGGGCAATTACCACGTCGTCGGATACGGCGAGAACATCGACGTGCCGACAATCGACATCGTGTCGTCGGAGATCAACGTCATCGGCAACCTGGTCGGGTCCTACAACGACCTGTGCGACCTCATGGCTCTCGCGGCACGCGGGTCCGTCGTTCTGCACACCGCGAAGTACGCACTCGACGACTTCCAGAGCGCCATCGACGATCTGGACGCAGGCACGGTGCGAGGGCGGGCCATCCTCACGCCGTGAGAACGGCCCGCCGCCGGTCAGTGCGTGACGAGGTCGTCGGCGTCGGTGAGGGTGGCGCCGGTGGCGTCGTGTACCTGCGCCGCCGTGACACCGGGCGCGGTCTCCCGCAGGACCAGGGTGCCGTCGCCGACGACGTCGATGACGGCGTAGTCGGTGATGACACGGTCGACGACGGCCTGACCGGTGAGGGGGAGCGTGCACGCGTCGACGATCTTGGGGTTGCCGTCCCGATCGGTGTGCTCCATGACGACGATGACGCGCGCGGCGCCGTGGACGAGGTCCATGGCGCCGCCCATGCCCTTGACCATCTTTCCCGGGACCATCCAGTTGGCGAGGTCGCCGGTCGCCGAGACCTGCATGCCGCCGAGGACGGCGGTGTCGATGTGGCTGCCGCGGATCATGCCGAAGGACAGCGCGGAGTCGAAGAACGCCGCGCCGGGCAGGGTGGTGACGGTTTCCTTGCCGGCGTTGATGAGATTCGCGTCGACCTCGTCCTCGGTGGGGTAGGGGCCGGTACCGAGGATGCCGTTCTCGGAGTGCAGCGTGACGCGGATCGCGGGATCGAGGAAGCCGGGAATCAGTGTGGGCAGCCCGATGCCGAGGTTCACGTAATCACCGTCGCGCAGTTCGGCCGCCGCGCGCCGAGCCATGTTCTCGCGGGTCCATCCGGTGTCGGTGCTCATCGTGCGTCTCCTGCGGGTCGGGTGGTGCGCTTCTCGATGCGGGGTGTCTGTGGGCCGGTCTCCACGATGCGCTGGACGAACACGCCGGGCAGGTGCACGTGCGCCGGGTCGATCTCGCCCGGCTGCACGAGATGCTCGACCTGAGCGACGGTGATGCGGCCGGCCATGGCGGCGAGCGGGTTGAAGTTCATGGCTGCCTTGTCGAAGACGAGGTTTCCGTCGGTGTCACCCAGGTGCGCGTGCACGAGCGCGAAGTCGGCGCGGATACCCTCCTCGAGGACGTACCGCTTGTCGCCGAAGACGCGGGTCTCCTTCGGGGGGGATGCGAGTGCGACGGATCCGTCGGCGGCGTAGCGCCACGGGAGCCCGCCGTCGGCGATGGGGCTGCCGACACCGGCCGGGGTGAAGAACGCCGGGATGCCCGCGCCCCCGGCGCGTAGTCGTTCGGCGAGAGTGCCCTGGGGAGTGAGCTCGACCTCGAGCTCGCCGGAGAGGTACTGCCGGGCGAATTCCTTGTTCTCGCCGACGTAGGACGCGGTGACGCGACGGATCCGGTGCGCTGCGAGCAGGATGCCGAGGCCGTGGTCGTCCACTCCGCAGTTGTTGGAGAAGACCTCCAGATCGGTGACGTCGGTGGCGGCGAGGGCGTCGATCAGTGCGTCCGGGATGCCGCAGAGTCCGAAGCCGCCGACGGCCAGGGTGGCGCCGTCCGTGACGCCGCGTATCGCGTCGGCGGGGGTGGACAGGACTTCGGTGGCCACGAGTTCCTCCTGAGATCGAGTACTGATCAGATGTACGGTCCGGTGAGTGGACGTGCGCACTCTCTGCATTCGATCAGGACCGCAGCGTCTTCGCAGGCGATACGGGTTCCGGACGGCGAACTGCTCGACTCGTGGAACGATCGGCGGCACGGTGTTCACTGAGTGGACACCCCGCGAGCCCTAGACTGTGGTGATGGCGGAGGCAGCGAGGTCGGTCATCGCGCGGGTCGCGGCCGTGATGCGTGCCATCGGTGATCACGAGCCGGACGGCGCGTCGACCACCGACATCGCCAGGACCGCCGGGTTGGCGCGGCCCACCGTGCACCGGATGGTCACCGCGTTGGCGGCGGAGGGCTTCGTCGATCGGCACGAGTCGGGCCGGTGGGCGCTGGGGCCCGAGACCTTCCTTCTCGGATCGATGGCAGCGGAGCGGTACGACATCACGTCGAGCGCGGGAGACATCCTGCGCGATCTGGCCCGAACGACGGGGGAGAGCGCCTTCCTGTCGGCACGTCGGGGCGACGAGACGGTCTGCATCGCGAGCGAGGAGGGCAGTTTCCCGCTGCGCTCGCACGTCCTGCACGTCGGCCTGCGCATGCCCCTCGGAGTCGCGTCCGCCGGGTTGGTGATCCTCGCGCACCTGCCCGAACGTGAGCGGGTGGAGTACCTCGACCGTGCAGAGCTCGGCGGCTGGGGAGAACGTCACGCGCCGCGCGAGATCGCCGAACGGGTGGAACAAGTTCTGGTGCAGGGATACTCGGTGAATCCCGGGTTGTTGGTGGAAGGTAGCTGGGGTCTCGGGGCCGCGGTGTTCGATCGCCGCGACGCCCCGGCGTGGGCGCTGAGTCTGACGGGCGTCGCCGGCCGTTTCGACGATGTCCGGCGCCCTGTTCTCGGCGAACAGCTGCTGCGGGCCGCACACGCGTTGACCTCGCGTCTGCGGTGATCGGAGGTCGATGCGGCCGGTCGGACAGAACTGAGGCGGTACATCCAAGTTATTCATCCGTTATATCGTGAATGCATGCCTGATATCGTATCGATGTCGACATCAGAGTCCGAGAATCGTTGTCGCACAGAGGTGTCAGTCGTCCATCACGTGATTGTCCGGACTCGACAGAATGTCGCAATTCCGGCATGCATTGACATTACCGTTATCGTCCTGTTCACTCTCATTTATGCCGTAAATCTACGTCGCATTCGACGGAGTCGGCTCGATCTCACACCTGCCCCCGCCACATCTCGGCGCCGTGGTCGTCTTCTCGGACGGTCATCGACGCGCCGACGTCGCCGGGGCGTCATCGCACCGCTCTGCGTCGTCGGGGACAGAGTCTGCGCACCACATGTGCTGCATCAGGGATGCGGCACATTCACCACATCGCGCAAGGAACCGCATGATCAGGACACACCTCGACCGCTCTCCCTTCGACGCCGCGAAGCGAGGCCGCCTCCCCGCACTGGGTACCGTCGCCGTCGCCACGGCGGCTCTGATGATCGTCGGCGCGAGCACCGCCGACGCCGCCACTCCGGTGGGACTCGGCACCGCTGCCAGTTACGCGGTCCTGGCCGGTGCGGGCGTGACCAACACCGGCCCGTCGGTCATCTCGGGTGACCTCGGAACCAGTCCGACCGCGGCCGTCACGGGGTTTCCGCCCGGTCTCGTGAACAACGGCACGATCCATGCCGCCAATGCGGTTGCGCTGCAGGCGCAGTCGGACCTCACCACGGCATACGACCAGGCGAGTGCGGAGCCGATCTCGGCGAACGTCGCTGCCGACATCACCGGCAGCACCCTCGCCCCGGGGGTCTACAAGGCTTCCAGCGCACTGGCCCTGAACGGCACCGTCACGTTGGACGGTGGATCGGATCCCGACGCCGTCTTCGTCTTTCAGGCACCGTCCACATTGATCACGGGGTCCGGCAGCAGAGTGGCACTGATCAACGTGAATCCCTGCAACGTCTTCTGGCAGGTGGGCAGCTCGGCGACCATCGGTACCTCCACGACGTTCGTCGGAACGGTACTGGCGCTCACCTCGATCAGCGTCCAGAACGGTGCGACCGTCTCCGGACGTGTGTTGGCGCGCAACGGCGCGGTCACCCTGGACGACAACGTGATCACGGCGAACGACTGCTCCCCGCGGACGACCACCACCCCGGTCGGCGACGGAGGAGTCGTGGTGCCTCCCATCGTGATTCCGATCCCGTCGATCCCGGGACTGCCGTCGATCCCCGGTGTCCCGCCCGTGATCACCATCCCGGGTCTTCCGGGGTTGCCGGGTACACCGCCCACCTCGTCGGTGCCCACCGCACCGGCGGTCCCGCCCACCTCGGACACTCCCGGTACGCCGGGAACCCCGAACACTCCCGGTACGCCGGGAACCCCGAACACGCCGGGAAATCCGAACACTCCCGGAACCCCGAACACTCCCGGAACCCCGAACACTCCCGGAACCCCGAACACGCCCGGAACCCCGAACACGCCCGGAACCCCCGGTGTCCCCACGGGTCCGGACGCGCCGGGCCGGTACTCGCCGGGCAGCCAGATCACTCAGGTCCCGGGTGGTGGCGTCGACACGGGTGACGGCAGCACCGTCCGGTCGGCCGACCACTGGCGGCCCGCGTCGATCGGCCTCGCGGCCGCGGCGATCATCGGGTCGGCCCTGGTGCTGCGTCGTCGAAAGAGCTGACATGGCATCACGTTCCGTCACCACCGCGGCGCGCTCACTGTGCGCTGCGGTGCTGCTCGCGCTGGCGCTGATCTCCGGATGCTCCACTGCTGCCGGCACCGCCCCGCCGGCGCCGGCCGCGACCGAGTCGGCGGACGTCGGCGTGGTCGACGAGGGCGCCACCGGTGTCCCTGATGCCGTGGCCCTCTCGCCGCCGGTCCGCATCGACGTTCCCGCGATCTCCGTGAGTTCCGACCTCATGGGCCTGGGTCTGCAGCAGGACGGGACGATGGAGGTACCACCCGGCGCGTTTCCGGCCGGGTGGTACACGGGTTCACCGATTCCCGGCGCGATGGGGCCGTCCGTGATCGCCGGTCACGTGGCCTGGGACGGTGCGCCGGGCGTGTTCTCCCGGCTCGGTGACCTCGTCCCGGACGACGACGTGATCGTCACTCTGCAGGACGGCACCACGTCGCGCTTCCGGGTCATGGAGGTCGATCAGTACCCGAAGGCCGAGTTCCCGACGAACACGGTGTACGGCGACATCGACCACCCGGGACTCCGGCTGATCACGTGTGGCGGTCGATTCGACAGCGACGCAGCCAGTTACGACGACAATATCGTGGTCTACGCTGATCTGATCAGCTGATCCGTTCGCGGATCCGGTCGATGATTTCCAGGGTCTCGACCGCGTCGGCGAGGGGATGGACGGCGGACTCGACCTCGCCGACGGAAATCCTTCTCGCAGCCTCCACCGCGGCGAGATGCAGTCCGTCGACCTGGAGGCCGGGGGTCTCGTCGTAGGCAAGGGTGATGCCGTCGCGGAGTGCGACGGTGAACGGCCCCGGCATGAAGAAGGGCCCGGCGATGGTGAGCGTGCCGTCCCGGCCGCACACGACCGCCGTCGTCGGCGTGTTCGTCAGGATCGTGGTGTTGAGCACCGCATGTCCGGACTCGCCGGTGAGAAGGGCCGAGATCTGACCGTCGATCTCGTCATTGGCAGGTCGACTCCGAGCATCCACCGTCTCCGGTGCACCGAGAACCGAGTAGGCGAAGGACGCGACGTACGTTCCCAGATCCAGGAGCGGGCCACCGGCCAGCGCCGGATCGTAGATGCGGTGATCGGTGGTGAAGAACTCGCCGTGATCCGCGAGCACCGTGTGGATCGGTCCGAGGACGCCGCTGCGGAGCACCTGCTCTATCACGTCGAACTTCGGCAGGAATCTCGTCCACATCGCTTCTCCCGCGAACACTCCTGCCGACCGTGCGGCCTCCGCGATACGGGCCGCGCCGGCCGCGTCGACGGCGAGCGGCTTCTCGACGAGCACGTGCTTGCCCGCGGCGATGGCGTCGAGGGCGTTCGCGAGGTGCTCGGTGTGCGGCGTGGCGATGTACACGATGTCAACGTCGTCGTCGGCGAAGACGGCCTCGTAGGTGCCGTGCGCACGGTCGACGCCGTGCTCGTCGGCGAAGGCGCGTGCGCGCTCCGGTGAGCGGGATCCCACCGCGACGACGGTCTGGGTCGTGTGCCGGTGCAGTGACTCGACGAACCGGTGCGCGATCCAGCCCGGCCCGAGGACTGCCCATCGGAGCACGGGCGCGTCACGGGGATCGGGAACTCGTGACAGGGGGAGGGAGGCGCTCTGCGTCATGCGGCAGAGCCAATCAGACGAAAGCACATTTGTCAGGACATTAAGATGTAATACTTTCGATCATGACTGTGCGGGTTGGAATCATCGGTGTCGGCGTCATGGGAGCGGACCATGCCCTGTCCCTCGATCGGCGGGTGTCGGGCGCGGCGGTGACCGCTGTCGCCGACTTCGACGCAGCACGGGCGAGTGCAGTCGCCTCCACCCTGCGCGGCGCCACCGTCGCGGCGGACGGCCCGGCGCTGATCGAGCGCGACGACGTCGACGCCGTCGTCATCGCCTCGCACGATTCGACCCACGCCGAACTGGTGCACCTGGCGCTGGCCGCGGGCAAGCCGGTGCTGTGCGAGAAGCCGCTCGCGCCCACGGCGGCGGAGTGCCGCGAGATCATCGCCGCGCAGGGCGAACGCACCTTGATCACGGTCGGCTTCATGCGTCGGTTCGATCCGGCCTACGTGGACCTGAAGCGCGTGGTGTCCTCCGGTGAACTGGGTGAACCCCTCGTCGCCCACTGCGTGAGTCGCACCGTCGAGGCCTACCCCGGCGGCACGTCCGCGTCGACCATCACCAACTCCGCGATTCACGAACTCGACATCGTGCCGTGGTTGCTGTCGTCGCCGATCACGGAGGTGAGTTGGCACGCGGGTCGTACGTCCGCGCACTCCGGAACGCGCCAGGATCCGCAGATCATGCTGTTGCGGACCGAGTCCGACGTTCTGGTGACGGTCGAGATCTTCCTCAACGCCCGCTACGGATACGACACGAGGTGCGAGGTGGTGGGCGATATCGGAGCGTCTGCGCTCGTGCTGCCCACTCACGTGGTCACCGACCGCGACCGCCGGCGGTCCGTGGCCTACCCGGCCGACTGGGTTCCCCGCTATGCGGACGCGTATCGCCTGCAACTCCAGGAGTGGGTCGATTCCCTCGAGGCCGGCCGGGTCTCGGAGCTCGCCGACGCGGACGCGGGGCTGCGTGCAGGTCTCGTCGCCGACGCTCTCGTCGCCTCGATGAACGAGGGCGGCCGAACCGTCGTCGTGGAGTGATCTCGGCGGTACGTTTATCCATGTCCGACTCGGGCACCAGAATCCATGGATTCCTTCGACGCCACCCGCGCCGTGGTGGAGCGGTACGCGCCGTCGCTGGGTGTGGACGGGATCGCGGTGGCAGTCATCGTGACCGCGGCGATCCGCGACCTCGTCTACAGCAGCGACGACGTCGCGACCCGCATCGACGAACTGCAGTTCACGCTGGGAACCGGGCCCTGCCTCGATGCCTTCCGGAGTGAACAGACGATGATCAGCATGGTCGGTACCGACGAGGGCTCGCCGTGGCCGCTGTTCGACGACGCCGTTCGAGCTCTCGACGTGGGTGCCGTGTTCGCGCTTCCGGTGGGCACGGAGCCGACGGTGGGCGTGCTCGAGCTCTACCGCCGCGACGCGCATCCGTGGTCGCCGGTGACCGCGGCGCGTGCCGCGCGGTGCGCCGGGGAACTCGCGTCCGCGGTGCGCCGCGACGTCGCCGGAGTGGGGGACGACGCCGCGGACGATCCGCTGTCCCGCGCCTCCGTGCACGTGGCTGCCGGCATGATGGCAGCACGGTTCCGGATCACCGCCGACGAGGCCGTGGTTCGGCTCCGGTCCCTCGCCTACGCAGACGGGATACGCGTCACCCAGCTCGCGGACGACATCGTCGGGCGGCGGGTCGAGCTGACCGATGCCCTGCTGGACTGACGCCGGCCGCGGAGCGGCTCAGATGACGGTGCCGACGTCGGAGGCCACGATGCTGTCGAGAGCGTGCTCCGCGACTGCGGCGATGGTCATCGACGGATTGCAGGCGGCGCAGTTGCCCGGGATCAGGGCGCCGTCGAGAACGTAGAGGCCGCGCTGTCCCTGGACTCGACCCTCCAGATCACAGACCGTTCCCATGTTGGCCCCGCCGAGCGGGTGCCAGGTGGACGGGAACACCGCGTTGGTGTCCACGACGAGGCTGTTCGGTCCGGCGATCGCGCGCACGCGCGGGTCGATGTGACTCTGGATGGCCGCATCCCCCTCGTGCGGCCACCGCAGGATCGCATCGTCCCGCGCACCGTCGTAGACGAAACGCCCACGGGCGTCGCTGACGCCGTAGCCGACCAGAACGGTGGTTCGGGCATCCACCCCGAGAGGGGGGAACGACGCCTGGATGACCGTCATCGCGCGGGACGGGTCCGCCCAGTCGAGACTGCCGAAGACCACCGGGCCGCCCTGTGCGGGTCCGAAGTCCTGGTCGAACGTCGTCCACGAGTAGATCCTGTCCGCGTTGGTGCCCCAGCCGTCGCCGAGCGCGTCCGGCATGTCCGGGATCCGGCCGGACGCTGCCGCCCGCATCAGCAGTCGCGTGGTGTTCATGCTGCCCGCAGCCATGATCAGGGTCGGCGTGGTGAGGATCTTGTTCTCCACGACCGCCCCCGAGGTGTCGATGCGGTCGACGTACACCGTCCACCGGCCGTCGGACGCCCGTTCGACGTCGGTGACCTGGTGCAGGGTCTGTACCGTCGCCAGCCCGGTCGCCTCTGCCTCGGCGATGTACGTGACGTCCACGGAGAACTTGCCGCCGTTGTTGACGCCGATGGCGCCGTCGCCGTTGGTGTAGGACGGGGCCATCTCGCCACGAAGTTCGTCGAGCGCGAAGTTCCAGTCGATGGGCATCGGGATCTTCGACACGGGGAGTCCGAGTCGTCGTGCACTGTCCCGGAATGCTCGTGGTGCAGCGTAATTGGGGCTGTCGACCAACTCGTCGGGCGCGACCGCGAGGTGCAGCATCCGGGCGACCCGCGGGTAGTGGACGCGATCGAGCAGGCCCCAGTCCAGTGCGCCGGGGAACTGCGACGCGAACACCGCCTCGGCCGGCTGCAGCGTCATCCCCTGATAGACGAGGGACCCGCCGCCGACCCCGGCCGCACACAGCGCGGTCATGTTCTCGCCGGGAACCGCCTCGACGAGGCCGGTGTACGCCGGGACGTCGATCGGACGTCCGAACACGTTCTTCGCGGATCCGTACCAGAGGAAACGACCGTCGGGTGAGCGAGCGTGCGGAAAGGTCTCGGCGTTCGGACCGGTCGGCCATCGCAGACCGCGCTCGAGCACGGTCACCGGAACGCCTGCCTGTGCGAGGCGCAGTGCGGCGACGCCGCCGCCGAACCCGGAGCCGACGATCACCACGCGGTGATCCTCGCGAGAGAGCGGAACTCGTTGTGTGCGTGCGGCGATGCCGTGAGCAGAGGCGCGGGCGGCATGGTTGCCGGCGATCAGCGCACCGCCGGCCGCGGCGGCGCCGGAGAGGAACGTGCGGCGAGTGAACGGTGACATGCGGCTTCCCCCGGATCGTTCGTGGAGTCCGCCGATACCTGTGGGCACCCCCCGGCGAACACCCGATCTCGATGCCGGGTGCTCAGAACCTAGACAGTTCTGTCAGCGAGTGTCAAGGTTTCGCCCCGACTAGGCTCGAACGATGGCTATAAGACGCATCGCAGTGATCCCGGGTGACGGCATCGGCAAGGAGGTGGTTCCCGCCGGTATCGAAGTACTGGACGCCGCGGCGGCGGCGTTCGACCTCGACCTCGAGTACGAGTACTTCGACTACGCCAGCGCCGACTACTACGTCGAGCACGGAAAGATGCTTCCCGACGGCTGGTTCGAGGAGCTTCGACCGTTCGACGCGATCTTCTTCGGAGCGGTGGGCTGGCCGGAGGTGGTGCCGGACCACATCTCGTTGTGGGGCAGTCTGCTCCAGTTCCGACGTCACTTCGACCAGTACGTGAATCTGCGGCCCATCCGGCTCATGCCGGGCGCCACCAGCCCGCTCGCCGGACGCGAGGTCGGCGACATCGACTTCTACGTGGTGCGGGAGAACACCGAGGGGGAGTACACCGATCTCGGCGGCCGGATGTTCGCGGGGACCGAGCGTGAGACGGTGATCCAGGAGACGGTCATGTCGCGCATCGGCGTCGACCGAATCCTGAAGTACGCCTTCGAACTCGCCGAGACCAGGCCGAAACGCCACCTGACGTCCGCGACCAAGAGCAACGGCATCTCCATCTCGATGCCGTACTGGGACGAGCGGGTCGCCGCCATGGCGTCGCATCACCCCACGGTGGACGTCGACAGCTATCACATCGACATCCTCACGGCAAACTTCGTGCTGCACCCGGACTGGTTCGATGTGGTCGTCGCGAGCAATCTGTTCGGGGACATCCTGTCCGATCTCGGACCGGCGATCGCGGGCACCATCGGCATCGCCCCGAGTGGAAACATCAACCCGGAGGGGCTCTTTCCCAGTCTGTTCGAGCCGGTGCACGGATCGGCACCGGGTATCGCGGGCAAGAACGTCGCCAATCCGATCGGACAGATCTGGAGCGGCAGCATGATGCTCGATCACCTCGGCGAGCCCGATGCCGCGCGCACGGTCCTGACTGCGGTCGAGAACGTGTTGGCACGGGGCGGCGCCGCGCTCACCGCGGACATGGGCGGAACGTCGGGGACCGACGAGTTGGGGCGCATCATCGCGGACGAGGTGACCGCTCTCGCTCGCTGATGATGTTCTCGAAATTGACACCGTTTCGGGGCATTGTCTGTGAGCACGACCAAGTCAGTGACAGGTCACCACACCGTTCATCGTCGTCCGTGACGACGGGTCCTTCATGATCTGTGTGCGCGAAACAATCGCGACATCACTCACTCGGGAGACATCATGCTCAGCATTCTCAACGGCCTCAGCTTCCTCAATTTCTCGTTCGGAGATCTGCTGCCTCTGACCGATTTCCTGAACATTCTGAAGAGCCTCTCGATCGCGTCCTGACGCCGACGGCCGGGCGGGTCCACCCGCCCGGCCGTTGCGTCCGACGTCAGCGAGGAATGATCCGCGCGTCCCGGTACCGAGCGAGGTTCTCCGCGAAACTCTCACTGGTCGAGCGGAATCCAAGGAACCCCGCCTTGCGGCTCTTCGTCATGTCGGTCAGGCACTCCATGTCGCGGCCGAGGTCGCCGTCGGTGTGCCACCACGATGCGAGTCGAGTCACGTCCGACTCGACGAGGTCGTACTTCTCGGCGATGCGCCGCCACGCGTCGGGTGCATCGTCCATTCGCGTCGCCAACGGTCGTGGTTCGGTGTCGAAACCGACGGGTTCGACACCGAAATGGTCGGCGATGCGCGGCCACAGCCATCGCCAACGGAACACGTCGCCGTTCGCGACATTGAATGGCTCGTCGGCGCCGTTCTCGTTCGTGGCGGCCCAGATCATCTGCTCGGCGAGCAGATCGGCATCGGTGACATCGGTCAGACCGTTCCACTGGGTCTCCGAACCGGGGAAGACGAACGGCTCGCCGGTCTCCTTGCAGAGAGTGGCGTACACCGACAGGGTGAGTGCCATGTTCATGGCGTTGCCCACGGCGAACCCGAAGATGGTGTGTGCCCGGTGCACGCTCCAGGTGAAGCCCAGTCGCTCTGCGCCCGAGAACAACTCGTCCTCCTGGGCGTAGTAGAAGTTCGGTGTGTCGAGGCGCTCCTCGCTCTCGTGGAACGGGGTCTCCGCCGTCACCGCGGCGCCGTAGGCGTCGAACGGGCCGAGGTAGTGCTTCAGACCCGTCATGAGAGCGACGTGCTTCACCGAGTTCTCCGGCGCCAGCGCGTCGAACGTGTTCCGGAGGGTGGCGGTGTTCACCTCGATGTTCTCCGCCTCCGAGTCCTGCATCATCCACGCCGTGAAGAACACGAGCTCGGGCGCCGTTCCGCGCAGTGCCTCACGCAGCGCATCGGCGTCGAGAAGGTCGGCCGTCACGGGTGTCACGCCGTCGACCGGCAACTCGGTCTTGCGCGACAACCCGTAGGTGCGCCACCCCGCGTCGACGAGTCGTCGACAGATGGTCTGCCCCGAGATGCCGGTGGCTCCGACGACGAGCGCCGTGCCCGGACTTCGTGCTGCCATGTGTGTGATGCCTCCGATCGGTGATCGTGTCTCGATCCAGCATGGGCTACCCGTGGGGGCAACGGAGCAACCAGTGGGGCCGAGTGGCGCGGCGCACTGGTCCGCTACGAGGCGCCGTGCGCAGCGCGCGGGCGCCGGAACAGCTCGAGTGGTGCGGCGCACTCGTCGACGTCACGGCCGATCGCCTCTCATCGAGCCGGGCGAAGTGGACAACTTACCGGCGAGTAAGGAAGCTTCAGCGCATCCGCTGCCCGTCCGCGACACCCGCGATCACCTGCACCGGGTGGAGAGAAGCGTCGACATGCAGTGGTCGAGAAGACAGTTCCTGGGCGCGATGGGCGTCGCGGGCCTGATCGGGTCGACGGGACCGGGAGCGGTGTCCCGCGCGGCTCCGATACTCGACGGTCTGTACCGGTCGGCGGTGCCCGAGCTTTACGCACCGATCGATCCGGCGCCGGCGCATTCGGAGGCCGTGGTGGTCGGATCGGGCTTCGGTGCCGCGGTCACCGCGCGGCGCCTCGCCGAGGCGGGCGTTCGCGTCACCGTCCTGGAGCGCGGGTCGCAGTGGCCCACGGATCCGCGTCGACAGATCTTCGCCAACGACTTCCTGCCGGACGGGCGCGCGTTCTGGCGTCGCGGTGGCACTGCTCCGCTGACCGGACTGCCCACGGTTCCCACCGACCGCTTCGGCGGCATCTTCGATGTGAGTGAACACGGCACCATCGACGTGTGGTCCGGAGCCGCGGTCGGCGGTGGTTCGTTGGTGTTCACCGGCGTGATGATCGCCCCCGAACGACGGTTCTTCGACCAGCTCTTCACCGGGCTCGTCTCGTACGACGAGATGCAGGCGCTGCACTACCCGCTCGTCCGTTCCGAGCTGCGGCTCGCACCGATGCCGGAGGACGTCTATCAGTCGCTGCCGTTCACGCATTCACGGGTGTGGGATCACCAGGTCCGCCGCGCCGGGTACACACCACAGCGCATCGACGGTATCTGGGACTGGGACGTGGTGCGCGGAGAGATGGCCGGTCGGTCCCGTCCGTCCGCGATCATCGGGGAGTCGAACCTCGGCAACTCCAACGGCGCCAAGTTCGACCTCAACCGCAACTATCTGGCCGCTGCTCGCGCCACTGGCCGGTGCACGATCCATGCGCGTCACGAGGTCACCGCCGTGACCAGGGAGGCGGACGGTCGCTATTCGCTGACCGTGGATCTGCTCGACCCGTCCGCCGAGGTCCTCTCCACCCGCACGGTGACCTGCGACGACCTGTTCCTGGGAGCCGGGTCGATGGGAACGTCGCGGCTTCTCGTGCATGCCCGCGACACCGGACTGCTTCCCGACCTGAACGAACACGTCGGGGAGGGATGGGGCACCAATGGTGACGCGGCACTCGTCCGCGGCATGAGCCCGGAGGGCAACGGCATCGTGCAGGCGTCGCCCTCGGCGTCGAGGATCTCCGACGACTCGGGCGCCCCGCTCACCCTCGAGAACTGGTTCGTCCCCGGATCGCCCGTCGATCTGACGCTGATCGGCTCGTTGGGCATGGTCATGGACCCGACGAGAGGGCGGTTCGTGTGGGACGAGTCGACGCGGTCGGTACGGCTCGACTGGCCGGAGGCCGGCAACATCGCCGTCTCGGACGCCCTGCGACCGGTGCACGACCGCATCGCGGAGCGCTCCGGAATCGGTGTGGGGTATCCGCCCCTGCGGGTTCCGGACGTGAACACCTCGTTCACGGCGCACCCGTTGGGAGGGGTGGTGCTGGGCCGAGCCACCGACGCGCACGGCCGCGTCCTCGGCCACGACCGGTTGCACGTCGTCGACGGAGCGCTGATCCCGGGCAGCACCGGCAGAGTCAATCCGTCGCTCACCATCGCGGCGCTCGCCGAACGCAACATCGCGACGGTGATCGCCGATCGCTGAGCGCCCCGTGGAGCGAATGACGGGAATCGAACCCGTGTGCACGGCTGTGCAGGCCGTTGCCTCACCACTCGGCCATCCCACGTCAGGAAACCCGGACCTGTCGGGACAGGGTTGCGCTCACGGTGATTCTCGGGCTGTCGCGGTGAGATACCTCGCGGCCTCCGCCGGGTTCTCGTCCGCCAGAGACGCCAGCGCTCGACACAGTGCGCCGAGTGAAGTTCCCTCGGCGTGCGCGGCCGACTGCAGGAGTGCCGCCGCGGTGTCCCGGTCCACCGCGAGGTGTTCCATCGCCATGCCGATGCTCTGATCGAGCGAGGCCGCGGAGCGCAGTGCCGCGGAGTATCGATCCGAACGGGACGTCGTCGCCACGTCGATCTCCTTCTCGAGGCGCCGAGACAGCATCGCGAGTCGGACGGCCGTGTGTTCCGGCCCGTGTCCGCGGGTCTGGAGCGCGACGAGGGTGGCAGCGACCGCCGCGGCGGCCTCGGTGCGCGCGCGTCTCTGCACAGCCTGCCGTCGACGGGACCGGAGGTGCTCAGACGACCGTGCTCGCAGCAGTGACGGCGGGTGGAACCGGGTCGTGTCGCCGTGCTCGACGCGGTCACGACCGAGACGCTTCGCCCGGTACATCGCATCGTCCGCGCAGGAGATGAAGGAGTCGAGCGTCGACTCCACGTCGCCGAGGGCGAGCGCGGCGCCGTCGGGAGCCGTGGCCACGGCCGTCGTGGTGCCGATGCTCACCGTCACCGAGCACCGTGTGCGCACCGATCGCAGGACACGGTCCGCGAGATCGGCCGTACGCGCACCGCGGGCGACGACCAGGAACTCCTCGCCGCCGAGACGAGCGACGACGGCGCCCGCCGGAGTCGCCAGCACCACCGCTCGCGCGACGGACTGCAGCGTCCGATCACCGTGGGTGTGTCCGTGGGTGTCGTTGACGGCCTTGAAGTTGTCGATGTCGATGACGAGGGTGGTGACCGATTCGTGCCGCGACGCCGCGGCACCCAGCAGTTCCGTCAGACGGGGGAGTACGCCCCGGCGGTTCAACAGGCCGGTCAGGACGTCCGTGCGTGCGAGCACGTCGAATCGGTGACTCACCCGCACCATCGACCGCCGCAGGCCCCACACCAACACGACGGGGACGACGACGATGGTCAGGGACGCGCCGGCACTGATGAACGCGATGGCCGCAGATCCTGCCGAGGCGAACGACACCACGACGGCGGCTCCACCGGCAGCCACGGTGAACGACCACGCGATCGCGGGCGGCGACGCGGCCGCGGAGAGCACCGGGACGATGGTGAGCAGCGCGGCGATCGCGAGGGAACCCGCCCGATCGGTCACCGCCACCGCGGAGAACGTCGTACCGCACAGCATCACCATGCCCATGGCGACGAACTGGCGTTCGGTCAGCCGCCCCGAGCGCCAGATGATGCCGGCTCCCACCACGGCCGCAGCGACGGCGAGAGCGGTGGCGAGCATCGGGGCGATGCCGGGGAAGAACAGACCGGGCACCACCCAGCCCGCTCCCAGTGACAGGGCGGAACCGGTGATCGCCGTTCCCATCGCGATCGACCGGATGTCGAGCACCTGCCGTGCGGGTGTCTCGAGAGGCGACTCGGTGGGCGACGTCCGCGCGCCGCGGTGCGCTCTGTCGATGTGTGGCGTCACGCGAGCACCCCGGTCCCCGTCACCGGTGATCCGTCGTCGGCTGACCTCCACCGTGTACCCCGTGAATGTACCGACCGGGACGGTTCCGTCGCGGCGATCCGGCGCACGTCTGGCCGTGAGACCTCGGGCGCGTGACCACCGCGAACACGTGGTCGGTGCGGTTGTCACCCTTTCCGGTCATCGTGATTCGAACTCGACGGAGCCGAAAAGTGTTGTGCGATTTGACGTCTCGAGACGTCGGCGCTACATTTTCCTCACCATCCAGAGCGACCGAGAGACCTGGCTCGTCGACGTCGCAGCAACCCGCCTCGAGTTCGAGTGTGTGGGTGCTACCGCCAGGACCGATGGAGGAGATCCGCCGATGAACACTGTGACGACCCGACGCCCGCACGTCCTGCGCCTGCACCTCGAGTGGTGTCGAGTTTGCTGCTGCGCCTGTACGCGGCGCTGACCGGGTCCCTCACTTCGTCCTCTCGAAAGGCACAGCGATGTTCGCTGCCCTCACGCACCGGTGCAGCCGGTGACTCAACTCCACGATCGACCGGTCGCCACCGACGCCGGTGACGTCTCGGATCACGACCTCGTCGTCGCACGCACGGTGCACCCGTGGCGGTGGATCATCGCCGTCGCGACCCTGGTCCTTCTCGCACAGTTCGTCCACGGGCTGGTCACCAACGCCGGCTGGGACTGGGGCACCTTCGCTCAGTACTTCACGGCGCGGTCCGTCGTCACTGCTCTGTGGCTCACGATCCAGCTGACCTTCTGGGGCACCCTCATCGGGTTCGCACTCGGCATCGCTCTCGCGGCGGCGCGGTTGTCGCAGAACCCGGTCCTGCAGATCATCTCCTGGTTCTACATCTGGGCGTTCCGGTCGATCCCGCTGATCGTGCAACTGCTGTTCTGGTTCAACATCGCCTACCTGTATCAGCGGTTGTCCCTGGGCATTCCGTTCGGACCGAGCTTCGTCGAGTTCGACGTCAACAGTGTCATCAGCGGGTCCTTTGCGGCGATCATCGGTCTGGCCCTGCATCAGGCGGCGTACTCGGCGGAGATCGTGCGCGCCGGCATCATCTCGGTCGATCAGGGGCAGCTCGAAGCCGCTGCAGCGCTGGGGATCCCGAAGCTACGCGAATTCTTCGCGATCGTGCTGCCGCAGGCCATGAGGGGAATCCTCCCCAACGCGGCCAACGAGGTGATCAGTCTCTTCAAGGGCACCTCGATCGTCTCGGTCATGGCCATCGCCGAGCTGTTCTATCAGGTCCAGGTGATCTACGGACGGACCGGCCGCGTCGTCCCGATGCTCATGGTCGCGACGGTCTGGTACGTGATTCTGACGTCCGTCCTGTCCGTGGTGCAGTTCTACGTCGAGCGGCACTACTCCAAGGGTGCACTGCGCACGGTGCCGCTCACGCCGATCCAGAAGTTGCGTTCGCGCATCGCTGCGCTGCCGCTGTCACCGAGGGGAGCAACTCGATGACCGCCGAGATCGAGACTGCGCGGTATGCGGTCGAGGTACGGGGAGTGCACAAGTCCTACGGTGCTCTCGAGGTCCTGAAAGGCGTGGACCTGACCGTGCGGCCGGGGGAGGTCACGGCCGTTCTCGGACCCTCCGGGTCGGGCAAGTCCACTCTGCTGCGCACGGTGAACCACCTCGAGAAGGTCGACGCCGGATCCGTCCGAGTGGACGGTGCCCTCGTGGGATACCGCCGCAGAGGGCGGAAACTGCACGAACTGACGCCGAAGGAGATTCGGCGCCAGCGCTCGCAGATCGGCTTCGTCTTCCAGAACTTCACCCTGTTCCCGCATCTCACGGTGCTCGAAAACGTGGTCGAGGCACCTGTGTCCGCACAGCGACGTCCGCGGTCGGAGGTGGAACCCGAGGCTCTCGCACTCCTGTCGCGGGTCGGTGTCGGTGACAAGGCGCACGACTACCCGCGGCGGTTGTCCGGCGGACAACAGCAACGCGTCGCGATCGCCCGGGCGCTGGCGCTGCGCCCGAAGGTGATCCTGTTCGACGAACCCACCTCGGCACTCGATCCCGAGCTGGTGGGCGAGGTGCTCGATGTCATCCGCGGTCTCGCCGCAGACGGCGCGACGCTCGTCATCGTCACGCACGAGGTCGGCTTCGCACGCGAGGTCGCCGACACCGTGGTGTTCATGGACGGCGGCGTCGTCCTCGAACAGGGTTCTCCTGTAGAGGTGTTCGACACCCCGACCCACAGTCGCACTCGAGAGTTCCTCTCCCGGGTTCTCTGATTCCCACGCACACCTCTCCCGAAAGTGACCTCTCCCATGTCTCGATCGTCCCGTCGCCTCGCGTCGGTCCTGTCCTCCATCGCCGTCCTCGCGCTCGTCGCGTCCGCGTGCGGCGAACCCGCAGCCGAGAACACCGTGGTGTCCGAAGCCGGTGTCTCCTATGATCTCTCGCCCGAGCAGTCCGGGCGCATCCACACCGAGAAGGTGGACGACATCGCGGCGAAGGTGCCGCAGGCAATCCGTGATCGCGGAACCCTCGTCGTCACCGGAACAGCGGGTGCGACTCCGCCTCTCGGCTTCTATGCCACCGACGACACCACCGTCGTCGGATCCGAGATCGATCTCGCGAGCCTCTTCGCCGACGTCCTCGGTCTCTCGGTCGACCGCCGGACCGCGGACTGGGCCCAGAACTTCGTGAAGATCGATTCGGGCGAGAACGACGCCTTCATCTCGAACGTGACGGTCACGGAGGAGCGCAAGGAGAAGTACGACTTCGCCACCTACCGCCTCGACAACGTCGCCCTCGAGGTTCCGACGGACTCCGACTGGACGTTCACCGACCGCAAGGACATCGCCGGCAAGAAGATCGGTGTCTCGTCCGGTACCAACCAGGAACAACTGCTCGTCGACTGGAACACGCAGAACGGGGCGGAGGGCATCGCGCCCGCCGAGATCGTCTACTACCAGAACGCCGCCGACTACTACCTCGCCCTGTCCTCGAAGCGCATCGACGGGTACCTCGGACCCAATCCGTCCGCGCAGTACCACTCGTCGAGCACAGGGGAGTCGAAGATCATCGGCACCTTCTCCGGTGCGGGCGAGGCGCTCCAGGGTGAGATCGCCGTCCTGGTGAAGAAGGACAGCGGGCTCGCCGAGGCGTTCGCGGACGCCATCGATCACACCATCGAGAACGGGACCTACCAGCAGGTGCTGGACAAGTGGGGGCTCGGCGGCGAGGCCGTGTCGGCCTCGGAGATCAATCCACCCGGGCTCCCGAAGAAGTGACCTCGGTCCGACAAGGAGCCCCCGTGGCCGGCAGCGATCGCCCGCAGCTCGAGGTCGCGCGAGTCGACCAGGGCGATCCGCTGGCACGACCCCTGCTCGCGGCGCTGGCGATCGAGTACAGCACCCGCTACGGCGGGACCGCCGACCAGATGTACTCGGCTCTGTCCACCCACCCGGCAGAGGAGTTCGCGCCGCCGCACGGCGGGCTGATCATGCTCCTCGAGAACGGTGAACCTGTTGCCGGCGGGGCGTTTCGGCGTCACGACGAGCAGACCGCCGAACTGAAGCGCATCTGGACGTCCGCATCGCACCGCCGACGAGGACTCGCTCGGCGCGTTCTCACCGAACTCGAATCGGAGATCGCTGTCCGAAACTACGAGAGCATCCACCTCACCACCGGGTGGCGCCAACCGGAGGCTGTCGGCCTGTATCTGGCGGCGGGGTACACACCGCTGTTCGACCCGGTGGCCCCGCCGGCCGAGGGCGTGCCCCGTGCGTTCCGGAAGACGACTCGACCCACCAACTGACCCCCGTTCTTCGTTCCTGCACACACACCTCTTGGAGTTGACCCAGTGATCGACCGCCATCAACGGACACCCGCCGTCAGTGCCGCGATCGGCCTCGTCGCCCTGACCACGGCCCTCACCGCCTGCGGCGGCGCTGCTGGTTCGGCGGGCGCCGACGCCGGCCCCGCTCAGCCGGGAGGCACCCTGAACTACGGACTCTCCACAGCGCCGACGTGCTCGGATCCCGCGCAGGCAGGGACCAACCAGACGATCTACGTCACGCGCGCCGTGGTCGACTCACTCACCGATCAGGATCCCGACACTGGCGAGATCGTGCCGTGGCTCGCCGAGAAGTGGGAGACCGACGCGGATGCGACGTCGTTCACGTTCACACTGAAGGACGGGGTGTCGTTCAGCGACGGCACACCGGTCACCGCGCAGTCGGTCAAGAACAACTTCGACGCCATCGTGGGCACGCTCGGGGCGGCGAAGGCGCCGCTCGCCGCCAGCTATCTCGCGGGATACGTCGGGACGACCGTGGTCGACCCGCGGACCGCGCAGGTGACCTTCTCGTCGCCCAATGCGCAGTTCCTGCAGGCATCGGCGACCTCACAGCTGGGACTGCAGGCCGATGCCACCACGTCGCTGTCCGCCGAGGAGCGCTGCCAGGGCGGAAACATCGGCAGTGGCCCGTTCACGTACACCGACTACCAGCAGGATCGATCGGTGAGTGTGGCCAGGCGAGCCGGCTACTCCTGGGGTTCGCGGGCGTTCGGTCACACCGGTGAGGCCTACCTTGACGGCATCGAGTTCACGGTGGTGCCGGAATCGGGCGTCCGGACCGGAAGCCTGTCGTCAGGTCAGCTCGACGCCGTCAGCGACGCGCTCCCGCAGGACGCACCGACCATCGAGGCGACCGGCGGTCGAGTGCTGACGACGTCGAATCCCGGAACACCCTTCGGTATCGCGCCCAATGTCTCGCGAGGCGTACTGGCCGACCCGGACGTGCGCCGCGCACTCGTCCCCGCGATCGACCGTCAGCAGTTGGTCGACACCGTCCTCGGCCCGAACTTCCTGCCGGCGACCAGCACTCTCGCGAGCAGGACGCCCGGCTACGTGTCGTTGCCCGACGTGACCTTCGACGCCGACGCGGCGCGGACCGTGCTCGACCGTGCGGGTTGGGTACCGGCCGCGGACGGGATCCGCGAGAAGGACGGTCAGCGGCTCAGCTTCTCGATCCTGTTCAGCGCCGTGTTCGCGGGCAACCAGGCAATTCTCGAGTTGCTGCAGCAGCAGTTGCGGGACGTCGGTGTCGATGCCCGGCTCGAGCTGACGTCCGTGCCCGAGTCGATCGCACGACAGAACGCCGGTGACTTCGACGCGACGTACTACAACAGCACGCGTGCCGACGGCGACATCCTGCGGACGTCGTTCGCGGCGGACGGCCGAAATCTCAACCAGCGTGGCCCGATCGCCGATCTGGATGCCTCGTTGACCGATCAGCTGCGCACGACGGACACGACGCAGCGCGGCGAGTACCTGGCGAACGCACAGCAGCAGGTGCTCGACAACGGACTGTGGATCCCGACCGTCGAACTGTCGCAGGCGGTCGGCGCGAGCTCGGCGGTGCAGGACCAGAGGTTCGACGCGTCTGCTCGGCTGCAGTTCTTCGACACCTGGTTGAGCAGGAGCTGACATGCTTCGCTACCTCGGCCTGCGCGTCCTGCAGGCGATCGGTGTCCTGTGGGCCGCGTTCACCATCTCCTTCGTGGTGCTGTTCCTGCTGCCCTCCGATCCGGTGAGCATCGCGGTCGATTCCGGCGGCGGCAGTGGCACCCCGGTGGACGCGGCCGCGGTCGCCGAGCTGCAGGCCCGGTACGGACTGGACAAGCCTGTCCTCGAGCAGTACTGGACATCGCTCACCAGCGCGATCCGCGGTGACTTCGGCACGTCCATCTCCACGGGTCAGCCGGTGACCACCGCGATCCTGGGCGCCGTTCCGAGCACCCTCGCCCTGGCCGGTCTCGCGCTGATGCTCGCCGTCGGTGTCGGTGGGGGGCTCGCCTTCCTCGCTACCTACACCCGCGCACGATGGTTGCGTACCGCGCTGCTCTCCCTCCCTCCGCTGGGCGTCGCGGTGCCGACGTTCTGGGTGGGACTTCTGCTCCTGCAGGTGTTCTCGTTCGGGCTGCCGATCTTCCCGGCGTTCGGCGACCGCGGGTTCGGATCGCTGGTGCTGCCGGCGATCACGCTGGCGGTACCGACCGGGGCCGTCATCGCGCAGGTGCTCGCGACCAGCCTGACCACGACGTGGCGGCAACCGTTCACCACCGCGGCCGAGGCGAAGGGTGCGTCCCGGTGGCGGATCCAGACTCGCCACGTGCTGCGCCTGGCCAGCGTGCCGGCGTTCACCATCGCCGGCGTCCTCGTCGGCGAACTGTTGGCCGGTTCGGTGGTCGTCGAGACCGTGTTCTCCCGGGCCGGCGTGGGCCGACTGACGCAGACATCGGTTCTCGCGCAGGGCATCCCGGTGGTGCAGGGAATCGTGGTCCTCACGTCGCTGGTGTTCGTGGTCGTCACGCTGGCCGTGGACATCGTGTACCCCCTGATCGATCCCCGGATCGTCCAGCGCACCACCCGACCCACGAAGGAGCCGGCCCATGTCTGACGTCCTGGTACGAGAGACGGTCCACGCGAGCGTCTCGCCCGAGCCGACGTCCCGTCGACGGCGAGTGACCCCGCGGGCCGTCGGCGGCAGGATCGGCGTGGCGGTGTCGGTGGCCGTCCTGATCGTCGCCGTCGGGTTCGCCGTCGTCCCGTCTCTTTTCGCCAGTGGGGATCCCTTGCGCGGCGTCCCGGCGGAGAAGTTGCAGGGACCCAGCGCCGCTCACTGGTTCGGCACCGACAACATCGGCCGCGACGTCTGGACCCGGGTCGTGCACGGTGCCGGGTTGTCGCTCAGCGCGACGCTGATGGCCGTGGCCATCGCGCTCGTGGCGGGATCGATTCTCGGCCTGATCGGAGGCGCTGTCGGCGGAATCGTCGACGCGGTGCTCATGCGTCTCGTCGACGTGCTGTTGTCCATCCCGACTCTGCTGCTGGCCCTGGCCCTGGTCACCGCTCTCGGTTTCGGGACCGTGAACGTCGCGATCGCGGTCGGCGTCACCCTCGTCGCGAGTGTCGCGCGCGTGATGCGGTCCGAGGTGCTGCGGGTACGGCGGTCGCTGTACGTGGAGGCCGCCTTCGCGTCGGGTTCGCGGTGGCACACCGTGCTGTGGACCCACATTCTCCGGAACGCGTATCCACCCGTGATCGCCCTGGCGGCAGTGCAGTTCGGCATGGCCGTGCTCGCGGTGTCGTCGCTCAGTTTCCTCGGTTTCGGAGCGGTACCGCCCACACCGGAGTGGGGTTCGCTCGTGTCGGAGGGGCGCAACTTCCTCGCCACCTCCTGGTGGCTCACCACGCTGCCCGGTCTCGTCATCGTGGCGGTCGTGCTGTCGGCGCACAGAGTGGGCCACGCGCTGGATCGGGGTGATCGAGCATGAGCAGCAGGAGTGGAGCCGGCGGAACGACCCGGACGAGCCTGCTCAGGGTCGACGGTCTGCGCGTGTCGTACGGGGCGACAGAGGCAGTGCGGGGTGTCGACTTCGAGATCGCGCGGGGTGAGGTGCTCGCCCTGGTCGGCGAGTCCGGCAGCGGCAAGACGACCACGGCCCAGGCGATCATCGGTCTCCTCGCCGGATCGGGCACCGTCACCGGGGGCACCGTCACGTTCGACGGTGACCGTGTCGACGACGCGGGACACCGTCGGTGGGAGAAGCTTCGCGGTGCGCACATCGGTCTGGTGCCGCAGGACCCGACCACGTCGCTCAATCCTGTGAAGCGAGTGGGGGAGCAGGTCGCAGAGGTGCTCCGCATCCACGGCCGGGCCGACCGGCGCAGCGCCGCGGCGGCGGCCGTGCAGATACTCGACGAGGCGGGGATCGACAATCCGGAGCTCCGTGCTCGGCAGTATCCGCAAGATCTGTCCGGCGGGCAGCGTCAGCGCGTGCTCATCGGTATCGCGCTGGCGTGCGAGCCGGAGCTGGTGATCGCCGACGAGCCGACCAGCGCTCTGGACGTGACCGTGCAGCGCCGCATTCTCGACCACCTCGCGGATCGGATCGCCGAGCACGGCACCTCGGTACTGCTGATCACGCACGACCTCGGGGTCGCGGCCGACCGCGCCGATCGGATCGCCGTCATGCGTGACGGTGAGATCGTCGAGATCGGGCCCGCGCGAGAGGTGTTGGAGAACCCGACCGCCGACTACACGAGAGGACTGATCGCGTCCGCGCCGTCTCTGACGTCGGTACGGGTGCCGCGTGCGACGCGCGAGGCGCAGCCGGTCCTGTTGTCGCTGAGACAGGTGTCTACGACGTTCCGCATCGGTCGTGGACAGAACCTGACGGCGGTGGACGGGGTGTCGCTCGACGTCGAGCGCGGACGGACGGTGTCGATCGTCGGGGAGAGCGGCTCGGGAAAGTCCACGACGGCTCGCATCGCTCTGCGGCTCGAGAACCCGTCGGCGGGGTCGGTCGTCTTCGACGGCGACGACATCACGTCCGCACGCGGCAGGGAGTTGCGCACCCTCCGGCGACGCTTCCAGATCGTGTATCAGAACCCGTACGCATCGCTGAATCCCGCACTGCGCGTGCGGGACATCGTGGCGGAACCGCTCGTCGCGTTCGGGCTCGGATCACGCTCCACGCGTCCCGCCCGGGTGGCCGAACTGCTCGAGCAGGTCGCCCTGGCGCCGGAGTACCTCGACAGGCGCCCCGCCGAGCTGTCCGGTGGGCAGCGCCAGCGGGTCGCCATCGCCCGCGCGCTGGCTCTCCACCCGGAGCTGCTCGTGCTCGACGAACCGGTGTCCGCACTGGACGTCTCGGTGCAGGCGCAGATTCTCGAACTCCTCACTCGGCTGCAGGACGAGTTGGATCTGAGCTATCTGTTCATCTCCCACGATCTCGCGGTCGTGCGCCAGATCAGCGACACGGTGCTGGTGATGCGCAACGGGCGAGTGGTCGAGTCCGGGTCGGCGGAGGACGTGTTCGATCGACCGCAGCACGAGTACACCAGGGAACTGCGCAACGCCGTTCCGGGAACGGGAGTCGACGCACGACCGTCGTGACCTTTCCGATCACGCCGAGCAGAACTGTGTCTCCGCGCGCCGCGCGGCTCTAGCGTCGGGCCATGACCTGGAACTCGATCATCGATTCGATCCGTCACTGGGTGCCCGACTGGAGCGACGAGTCTGCCGCCGGCTGCGTCGAGGCCGCGGTGCGCACCTCGTTCTGAGGGCGCGCGACGACGCGGTCAGCGTACGGCTCTCGGCCGGGTCGCCGCGACGACCGCGGCCCCCAGCGCGGTGATCGCGATGACGACGATCACGGCGTGGTTCCAGCCGTCGAACACCGCGGACGGCGCGGTGCCGGCCGACAGGACCACCACCGACACCACGGTCACGCCGATCGCCGAGCCGAGGTAGCGCGCGGTGTTGTTCGCCCCGCTTCCCATGGCGGCGCGCCCGGCTGGGACGCTCGCCACGGCCTCGCGGCCGAGGGCGGCGTTGACTATTCCTGTCGCGGCGCCGGCCAGGACGAGACCCGGCACGAGGCGCAGGGGCGACGACGTCTCGGACAGTCCGAGTAACAGCCCCGTCCCGACGGCGACACCGACGAGGCCCAGGGCCAGTTGCGTTCGGCCGGAGACGGACGCGGGTATGCGCCGTGCGAGCAGGGCGGTGATCACGCTCGTCGCGGACCATCCGAAGAGCAGGAAGGCGCTGTGGAGTGCGTCCAGACCGAATGCGGCGCCGACGAATCCGGCCATGTACGACATCAGAGCGATCACCCCGGCTCCGGTGGCGAGTGCGGCGACGGTGGCGGCGAGGAAGGCGGGCTGGCGCAGCAGCGTGAGATCTAGCATGGGCGACGCGGTCCGGCGTTCGTGCAGAACGAAACCCGCGAGCAACAGCGCGGCCACGGCGAGCAGGACCAGGGGTAGGGGTCGCGTCCACCCGGCACGGCCCTCGACGAGCGCGGCGAGGAGGGCCGACAGACCCCCGGACAGGGCGACCGCGCCGATCAGGTCCAGCCCGCGCGGTGTCTCCGTGCGGGATTCGGCGAGGAGGCGCCCTGCGACGACCGCGGCGACGAGTGTCAGCGCGGTGAGCAACCAGTACCCCTCGCGCCACGTGGCGAGACGATCCGAGGTCGCGGACATCAGGGGCCCGAGGGTGATGCCCGCGCCGACGGCCGCGCCCCAGATGCCGCTGGCACGGGCGCGCAGCGGCCCGGGTTCGAAGGCGTGCGCGATGACGCCGAGACTCGACGCCAGCACCGCGCCCGCGCCGACGCCCTGGACCACGCGGGCGAGGACGAACACGAGCGTGGACGGCGCGGCCGCGCACACAGCGGACGCGAGGGCGAGGACGACGAGACCGAGAACGAAGGTGCGGCGAGGGCCGATGTCGTCGGCGAGTGCGCCGGACACCAGCAACGCGGCACTGAGGCCGATGCTCATCGAGCTCAGAATCCAGGTTCTGCCCGACGCGTCACTCCCGAGCGTCGCGGCGGTGCTGCCGATGGTCGCCAGGGGAAACGTGAACGCAGCCAGGGCGAGGAGGGTCCCGAACGCTGCGACGGGCAGGGGGCGGGCGAGAGGTGGTGCGGATCGCTGCTGAGTCATGCCCGTCCTTCGGTTCGGTGAGCGAACCGTAACCCGCCGATATGGTTCGGTCAACAGACCGTTCGAGGTAGGCTCGAGTCATGGCGATGGGAACGGATTACGCCGCGCAGGACTGCTCGCTCGCTCGCGCCCTGGAGATCGTGGGGGAGCGGTGGACACTGCTCGTCGTGCGGGACTCCCTGTTCGGTGTGCGCCGGTTCTCCGACTTCCAGCACCACCTCGGCATGTCGAAGGCGGTGCTGTCGCAGCGCCTGTCGGCCCTGGTGGACCACGGGTTGCTGAGCAGGGAACGAGTCGGTGGGCGTGAGGAATACCGTCCCACCGAGATCCTCGTCGACCTGTGGCCCGCGCTGCACGCGCTGACGGTGTGGGGTGAACGAGCAGCGCCCGCGCAGGACGGCCCCCGTCGGGTGTTCCGACACGAACCGTGCGGCGGTGAGCTCGACGATCACGGCAGCTGCCCGCAGTGCGGGACCGTGCCCGCTGCCGGTCGGGTCGTCATGTCGCCGGGGCCAGGTGTGACCGCGACCCCGCGGCCGAACACCGTGTCCCGCGCGCTCCGCGCACCTCGTCGGTTGCTCGAGCCGGTCAGGTGACGGCGACACCCGGCGCGAGGTGAAGGGGGGCGGTCGCGCGACGGCCCCCGGGGCCTCGCTCTATTCTGGACCGGGTCGGAAACACAGGTCCGCGACACGGTCGGTTGTCATGGGCGTCGAGAGTGGGGAACACATGACGGTGCCGTACGGCGATCGCGGCGATCTCGTCCGCACCATCGACGAGGACACTTCCGTCGATCAGCAGGCGTCGGCGCTCGGCAGCATCGCCGAGATGGCCCGCACTCTCCGCGGAACCCGTCGATCGGTGGACGACACGCTGACAGCCCTGGTGCGGTCGGCCACGCAGCTCATGCCCGGCGTCGATCATGCGTGCGTCACCGTGATGACCGGTGCGCGGCGCACCATCCACGCCCGCACCGACGACGTCGCCGCCGATCTCTGCCGCGTGCAGTTCGAACTGGGTGAGGGGCCCACCGAGAACGAGATCTGGCAGATCGACACCGTCGTGGCCGAGAATCTCGGCAGCGAGCGGCGGTGGCCCTCCTTCGCCGCGGCCGCGCGCGACAAGGGAATCGAGTCGATGGCGGCCTTCCGCCTCTACACCGATCCGTCGGCACGTGATCTCGGCGTGTTACTGCTGTTCAGCAGGACTGCCGACACCTTCGACGCCGATGCTCAGATGGTCGGATCCGCGCTCGCCGCCCACGGCGCGGTGGCGCTGCTCAGTGCCCGCGACGACCAGAACTTCCGGGACGGCCTCGCGAGTCGCGACATCATCGGCCAGGCCAAGGGCATCCTCATGGAGCGATTCGACGTCGATGCCGTGCAGGCCTTCACGATGCTCGCCCACATCTCCCAGTCCGAGAACCGCCCGCTGCGAGAGGTCGCGCTGTCTCTGATCGAGGAGTCGCATCCCACGAGGTCCGTCGAGGTTCCGCCCGTCGCGTGACGGCCCGCCGGAACTGCCCGTCGGAACTGCCCGTCGGAACAACGCGGTGCTCGCGGACGTTGTCGGAACAGAGTGTTACTGCGACAAGAGGAGACACCATGGCGGACAGCACACAGGTAGGTTCCACCACCGAGACGGCCATCCTGGCGGGTGGATGCTTCTGGGGTGTCGAGGAACTGATTCGCAAGCAGCCGGGCGTGCTCTCCACGCGCGTCGGGTACTCGGGCGGAGACGTGCCGAACGCGACGTACCGGAACCACGGCACGCACGCCGAGGCGGTCGAGATCGTGTTCGACCCGACCCGGACGACCTACCGCGACATCCTGGAGTTCTTCTTCCAGATTCACGACCCGTCGACGAAGAACCGTCAGGGCAACGACCGCGGAGTGAGCTACCGCTCGGCGATCTTCTACACCTCCGACGAGCAGAAGCGCGTCGCGCTGGACACGATCGCCGACGTCGACGCGTCCGGTATCTGGCCCGGAAAGGTGGTCACCGAGGTCACCGCGGCGAGCGAGTTCTGGGAGGCCGAGCCCGAGCACCAGGACTACCTGCAGCGGATCCCCAACGGATACACCTGCCACTGGGTCCGCCCCGACTGGAAGTTGCCGCGTCGGAACGCTGCGGTGAGCTGAGCCGTTCGATCATCGACGCCCGTCGTCCCCTCAGGGGCGGCGGGCGTTTCTCGTCAGCTCGATCGTCGCGGCACGGAGATCGTCGAGTGACGCCAACGGCGACGTGTAGCCGACTCGCGTGTAGGACACGCCTCTCGGTGTGGTGACCGTGATGTCGAGTCCGTAGCGGTCGGCGCCGGTGCACACAGCGGACGTCGCATCGGGGAATCCGCCGAATGCCGCGGTCATCGCGGTGAGTGCGTCCGCGTGGTCGGCGTTCAGGTGCTCCACCGCAGGCCCGCTCACCGGCCGTACCGGATCCGGTACGGCGGCTGCGTAGTCCGCCGCCGTGGCCGAGTCCATGCGGCCGTAGCCGCCCACCCATCTGACTCGGTCCACCGACAGGATCCAGACGGTGAAGTCGCTGTAGTCGATGTAGTACCGCGCCGCCGGGACGGCCGCCAGGTGCGCCTCCCGCGCAGCCTCGACGTCCGAGCCCGACGGCCGAAGCGCGGTGCCCGCCAGCGTGATACGTCCGCTCGCGAGCGGATCACTGTTCTCGCCCGGAGCGACGACGGACAGACTCACCCGTGGATCCGCCGCGAGATTGCGACCGTGCTCCGCCATGTGGGAGACGCACAGCACGGGGTTCCCGCCCAGGAGGCCGTACGTCACGTAGGACGCCCACGGATGTCCGTCGGCCGAGAGGCTCGCGAGCGTGGCCGTGTTGGTCGACGCGGCCACCGTGCGCGCCTCCTCCGCCGCGGACGGCCGGCGAGGGTGGGTGACGGGAGCGGTGGGCGTCGGCATCGACGGGGCGTCGCCGGGGTCGCCGTGATCGAGAGTGGCCATGGGCGAACACTACCGGCGCCCGGCGCCGACCGGTGGCGCCGGAATGCCCTAGCGGACGGGCGGTCGCAGCAGGAGGGCAGCGCCCGAACCGACACCGACCACCATGAACATCAGCAGCATGACGACGTTGGCCATCTCGTTCTCCGTCTTCCGGGCGGGTACGTCCACATCGCGACCCGTGTGGACAGTTCTTTACCCCCGGCCGTGTGACCGCAAACACTCACGCATGAGCGTGCATCTCCCACACCAGGATCTCGGCCGACGACGTCGTGTGGACGACATGTCCGCCGGTGTCGGTACCGCGGAGCGCGTCACCGTGACCGAGTGTTCCGATGCCGTCGATCTCGACGGTGCCGCGCGCGACGAAGAGGTGGAGGAACGGCGCGGTGGGGAGGGTGACGGGCGTGCCCGGCCGCAGCCGCGCCACGTGGAGCGCCGCCTTGCTCTGGCCCAGTCCGACGGCCGTGCCACCGCGGTCACGGTCGAGTCCCGACGCGACCGTGACCAGGCGGCCGGAGGCCAGTTCGCCTGCCGCCGCGTACTCCTCGTACCCGGGCGGCCGCCCGTTCTCGTCCGGCGGAAGCCACATCTGGACGACCCGCAGCGGTGTCCCGGCGGAATATCCGGCCCCGTTCCGCTCGGAGTGGACGACGCCGGAGCCCGCACTCATCCGCTGCGCCAACCCGGGCGTGATGGTCCCCTCGTTCCCGAGCGAGTCACGGTGCACCAGTGATCCGTCCAGCACCCAGGTCACGATCTCGACGTCGGCGTGCTGGTGGCTGTCGAATCCCTCGCCCGCGTCGACGGTGTCGTCGTTGTGGACGAGCAGCAACCCGTGCGCATTCGCGGCGAGATCGAAGTTGCCCGCCACGGGGAAGGACTGCCAGGAGTCCAGCCACTCGTTGCGCCAGTGGATTCGATCGGCAGCGGGTACGACGACGTCGGGCATGACACGCACAGTACCCGGGCACATCGACACTGCGACGCGATGTGATGACAGCTATCATCAGATGATGGTGGGACGACGGAGACCGTTGGCGGACCTCGCAGGCAAGGTGGTGGTGATCACCGGAGCCGGATCCGGCATGGGCCGCGCGTACGCGGCGGCCTACGCCGCACGCGGGGCGGTCCTCGCGCTCGGCGACATCGACGGCAACGCCCTCGCGGAGACGGTGACGAGCCTGCCCTCTGGCGGCACGGTGCTCACCGAGGTGTACGACGTGGCCGATCGCGACGCCGTCGCGGCCTTCGCCGCCCGCGTCGCCCGGGAGGTGGGCCCGGCGACCGTCGTCGTCAACAACGCCGGCATCGAGGGCGGTTTCCGGCCCGCCTGGCATCTCGACGACGCGTCCTACGACCGGGTGATGGCGGTCAATCTCGGTGGGGTGGTGCACGGGACGCGCGCCTTCCTGCCGCAGCTGATGTCGCGGCCGGCGGCTGCGCTGGTGAACGTGTCCTCCATCTTCGGACTGCAGGGGACGCCGAACCACACCGACTACTGCGCCAGCAAGTTCGCGGTGCGGGGATTTACCGAGGCCCTCGCGACCGAACTCGCCGGGTCCACCGTCTCGGTCCACGTGATCCATCCGGGCGGCGTGGCGACCAACATCTCGCGGGCCGAGGGATCCCAGCAGTTCGCAGCGAAGTACTACGCCACCTCGCCCGAGGCGGTGGCCGAGCGCGTGGTTCTGGACGTCGAGTCCGGACGGATGCGCATCGTCACCGGACACCTGTCGCGCCAGGTCGCCTTCGGGGCCCGGTTCCTGCCGCTCCCGCTCATGGTCCGGCTCGTCCGTCGCGACATGAACGACATCCTGGACCCCGGCGACTACGCCGACTGAGCCTCGGCGCCGGGCGACCGCAGGACCAGTGCCCACAGAGCGGCGACGACGGCCAGTGCGATGACGAACGCGGCCATGGCCGACCAGCCGTAGGCCTGATACACGACGCCGCCCGTCCAGCCGACGATGCTCGAACCGCCGTAGTAGAAGAGGTTGTAGAGCGACGCCGCCTGAGCGCGACCGTCCGTCGCGCGATGCCCGGTCCATCCGGACGCGATGGCGTGCGCGGCGAAGAATCCCATCGTGAACACCACCAGGCCGAGGAGTACGACGATCAGCGAGTGCGCGATCGTCAGGGCGACCCCGGCGATCATGACGCCCGTCGACCCGGCGAGCACCGCGGAGCGTCCGAACCGGCCGGCCAGCTGTCCGGCGACGCGAGACGAGACGGTTCCGCTGAGATAGGCGATGAAGATGAGGCTGATCAGCGACTGGGGGAGTCCGAACGGGGCTGCCTCGAGGCGGAAGCCCAGATAGTTGTAGACGGTGACGAAGCCGCCCATGAGCAGGAACGCCTGCCCGAACAGCGCGCGCATGCCGGGGTCCCGGAGGTGTGTGGTGACGCGTTTCCCCAGCCCCGGGCCGCCATCCCGCGCAGGGAGCGCGCGCCGCGGTGCGGGGGCGAGGCGCAGGAAGGCGATCGCGGCCACGGCGGCGATGATCGAGACCGTCAGTGTTCCGATGCGCCAGTTCGTGTACTCGGCGACGGGTCCGGCGACGATGCGGCCGAGCAGCCCGCCCAGCGTGGTGCCCGAGACGTAGGTGGCCGCGGCCACCGCGGTGTTCCGGCGGTGCACCTCCTCGCTGAGGTAGGCGATCGCGATGGCCGGCAGCCCGCCGAGGGCGGCGCCCTCCACGAACCGCACCGTCAGCAGCATCGGCAACGACGTGGAGAGCGGGACGACGAGGCCCAGGACGGTGGCCGTGACGATCGAGATGCTCATGGCACGCACCCGGCCGACGCGGTCGGCCACCACGGACCACGGCAGTACGGCGACCGCGACGCCGACCGTGGCGCAGCCCACCGCGAGCGAGGACTGCGACGGCGTGATCGAGAGGTTCGAGGCGATGAGCGGGAGGATGCCCTGGACGGAGTACAGCTGGGCGAAAGTGGCGACACCGGCGAGAAGCAGCCCGGCGACGAGCCTGCGGTACTCGCGGGACCCACGGGTGTGTCCGTCCCAGTCGGTGTCGGTCGCCTCGTCGATGGTCACGGGATCCGACGGTAGGCCGGACGCGACCTATTCGTCCAATGCATTGCATCTCGCACAATCATGATCGTGACGTATCGTTCGATTCATGCGTGAGGAAGCCGAGGCACTCCTGCCTCTGATCCCGACACTGCTCGCCGTGGCGGAGACCGAACACATCACCGAGGCGGCGCACGTCCTCGGCCTCCCGCAGCCGACGGTGAGCCGGCAACTCGCCCGCGCCTCGGCCGCGTTGGGAGTGGCGGTCGTCGAGCGTCGCGGTCGGGGCATCGCCCTCACGCCTGCGGGACGTGCACTGATGCCCTTCCTCGACCGGGCGGTCCGCGAACTCGAGGCCGGGCTCGACGCCATGACCGAGCAGGACGCCCGCACTCGTGGCCGCATCTCGGTCAGCTTCCAGAACACGGTGGGCGAGGGCGTGCTCCCGCTGCTCATCAAGCGCTTCCTCGCCAATCATCCCGCCGTCACGTTCACCCTCGACCAGGGCGCGCGGGCCCGGTGCCTCGACAGACTGGAGGACGGGAGCGCGGACCTCGCATTCGTGGCGCTCGGCACCGAACACGGCACCGACACGTCCTTCGGGCTGTACGACGAGAGGCTCGTGTTGGTCGTCCCGTCCGATCACCGACTGGCGGGCCGCCGATCGGTGGACCTCGTGGAAACGGCGGACGACCCGTACGTGGCGATGGAACACGGGTACGGCATGCGTTCTCTCTGCGAGACACTGTGGGCCGCTGCGGGAATGGCCCCGACCATCGCCTTCGAGGGGCAGGACATTCACACCGTGCGCGGGCTGGTCGGGGCGGGCCTCGGCGTCAGCGTCCTCCCTCGCACGACCACTCCCGCCGGCCCGCTGCCCACGGTCGACATCGCGGTGAACGACCCCGCGGCGCGGCGGCGCATCGGCGTGGTGTGGCCCGCACGCACCCTGCCGGCGCAGGCCCTCGCCTTCCGCGACATGGTGGTGCGGCGAGGGGCCGCTGTCCTGGCGCGCTGACGATCGGCCTCAGGAGCGAGCGCGACCGTCGGTTGCCATCCCGCGGTGCATCACCCGGTCGCCCACCACTCCGCTGTGGTCGGCCCGGTGCATGACGCACCGGTTGTCCCACAAGACGACGTCGCCCGGCTGCCACGTGTGCCGGTGCACGTTGTCCTCGGCGGTGGAGTGGTCGTAGAGGAACCGGACGGTCTCGGCGGTCTCGTCGGGCGACATTCCGCTGATCGACGCGCATCGCGCGGGAGTCGACAGGTAGAGCGAGCGCCGTCCGCTGATCGGATGGGTCGTCACGAGCGGATGCACTGCGGACGACTCGGCATCGTCGGCGAGATCGAGACCGGTCACGACGTGCGTGAGCGTGCGGTCGACGAGCTCGTCGCGAAGGTCGTCGGGCAGTGTGTCCCACGCGCGGTACTGGTTGCTGAAGACGGTCTGTCCTCCCTCCGACGGCACGGTGACCGCACGGAGCGAGGTGTACGCCGGTGGGTGTGCCACGTAGCTCGTGTCCACGTGGAAGGTGGAGCGCGGCGTCGTCGTCCGGCCGACATTGCTGATGACGTTGAGATCCGGGTGTCCGGAGACCGGTGTCTCGCCCTCGGTGAACACGAGGTCGCCGAACGCACGGAGGAACTCGGTGAAACGGTCGTCGTCGAGCGACTGCCCCCGGAAGACGACGACGCCGTGATCTGCTGCGAGGCGGCGTGTCTCGTCGATTCCCGCCGCGTCGAGGTCCTCCACCCGGACGTCCTCGACGTGTGCGCCGACGGGTTCGAGGGTGGTGTGTCGCATCATCGTGCTCCTTCGATCGAGAGTTCGCGCAGTCCTGCGGCGAACAGGTCCTCGAGACTGATTCCCGCGGCCGCAGCCATCACCGCGACCACGCTGCCCCGCGCGTAGGAGCAGTACAGGCCTGCCTCGAGAAACCACGGTCGACCGTCGGGGTCCACCCGGAAGTCGAAGAGGCTGTAGTGCCGACACCCCAGCGCTCGGTGGCACTCGAGGGCCACCGCGTGGATCCGCTCGGTGGTCGGATCGTCCTCGGGGACGATCCACGCCTTCGTGGCGTTCTTGGCCACCAGGTACAGCGCCCCGTCCTCGTCGCGGGACAACTTGTCCTCGCGTGTGCGGATCGGACGATCGTCCGCGTCCACGGCGTACTCCTCGAGCGGCAGGCACACCGGTTCACCGTCCACCACGACGATGCCGCAGCGCACCTCACGTCCCAACTCGACGTAGCGCTCCACCAGCACCCGGCGGGAGAACCGCGCAGCGTCCGCGAGCGCGTCGGTGTACTCGTCAGGAGTGCGCGCGAGCGACACCCCCACCGAGTTGTCGGAGTCCACCGGCTTGACGACCACCGGTAACGGGACGGGCGACCGCGTGCCTGACCGTGGTGCGTCCGGGGGCACGACGACGACGTGGCCCTCCGGCACCGGAACGCCCGCCGCAGCGACCACCGCTCGGGTCAGCGCCTTGTCCGCCGCGAGTGCCATCACGTCGGCGGTGTTGCCCAGCAGAGCGAGACCCACGACGTCGACCAGCGCCCGGTAGGACGTCATGCCGGGCAGGCAGAACATCTGCGGCACGACGACGTCGACACCCAGAGCCTCGATGTGACGCAGCGCGTCCGCGAGCGACAGAGGCGGAGCCCCCGCCACCGCGTCGTCGGTGAGATCGACCGGGAAGCGCCACGTGCGGTCGGGCGAGACCAGTGCGACGTGGAACTCGTACCGTGCGGGATCGGCGAGCGCGGACAGCGCGTCCGAGGCGTACACCCGCGACAGGTCCGAATGGAACTCGTCCTCGGCGGACCCCGCGAGGTGCAGCACGGTCACCCGTGCGGTCGGGTGGACGAAAGCCGTGTCGTCAGTCACCGCCGGCCTCCACGAGTTTGCCGATGTTGAAGTCGATGCGGCTCCACGAGCGACCGGCGCGAAGGTTCGCCCAGATCAGCGACGGCATGTGGAGGTGGTGAAGCATGAAGTAGGGCAACGGATCCCACCGCGTGAACACCGCGTCCTTCCCGGTGGCGATGGTGCGTGCGCGGGCGAGGCGGCCAGGCTGGGTGAGCAGCCGCCAGATCTCGTGGTAGATCCAGTAGGTCGGCCGGGCGGACGGGAGCGGCGTGATGACGGGGTGCCCGTCGTCGAGGTACGCAGCCGCCACGTCCGGGTGATCGTGGAACATGGTGATGGCCGAATGCGTTCGCGGATTGCACTCGATGGCGTAGGCGTGGCCGTCCGCCGCCTCGATGAAGTCGAAGGACACCTGGCCCGTGAGCCCGAGCTCGCCGACGAAATGCTCCACCCACGACCGGATCTCGGGCTTGTCCACCATGGCGTAGTTGATCTGGAACGCCGACGACTCGCAGCACCCGTACACCTGCACGCGCCCGTTGCGGACAGTCGAGTGGGTGCAGTACTCCTGACCGGTGACGAACTCCTGCATGATCCACGGATCCTCGTCCGAGATGTCGAGCCCGGAGACGAACGCGGCATTCGCCGCGCGGTCCCGTCCCGTCAACGGCGTGAGGTCCATACGACCCACCGGGTTGTACGCGATGCGCTTGAGGATGTAGGTACGGCCGTCGGGGAAGTCGAAGTCCTCGACCTGCCGACGGTCGGTGACGAGGTGTGATTCCGGCACGCGCAGACCGAGCGACTCCGCGACCTTCGAGAACTGCACCTTGTCGTCGAGCATGCGCACGGTGGCCGAGTCGACGTGGACGACGTCGCACCGCCCGTCGAGCAGACGACCGACCTCGGCGTCCGGCACGCTGGACGCCGGACTCGACACCGGCACGAACACGTCCGCTCTCTCGCTCAGCACGATGTCGGCGATCGCGCGCGCATATCCGGGTTCCGACGCCTCGGGGACGGTGTGGAACACGTCCACCGCTCGGGAGAACCGATGCGCGGTGTACCGGTACTTGGCCGATTCGACCAGTACCACCCGGTGGCCGGCGCCGTGGAACGATCTCGCGAGTTGCAGCGCCTTGGTCATCTTGCCGCCGTTGATCACGACCGTCCTACGCTGTGCGGCAGGCGAACCGGGTGCCGTGCGCGGTCGGGCGAGCGCCGCCAGGACGGGCACGAGGTCGAGCGGGGCGGTGACGAGCGAGCCGGCGAGGACCGCCACGGACCGGCCGACGCTCGTCACGACGCGCTCGATCGACGGATGAGCGTCAGTCCGTCCCGCAGCGGGACCAGGACCTGCTCGACGCGGGAGTCCGCCGCCACGGCGCGATTGAACTCCGCGATGGCGGAACCGTTGTCCGACATGGCCGTACCGAGGTACGGCTCGGCCTGCAGGAGTGTGTTGTCGACGGCGACCACGGCGTCCGGCGTCAGCAGCTCGGAGTCGAGAAGCGCCGTCAGGTATCCGAGGTACCCGGCCTTGTCGGCATCGATGAACACCAGGTCGAACCGGCGTCCCTCGTCGGCGAGACGGGTGAGGGACTCCGCCGCAGGACCGACGAGAATCTCGATCGCGTCGCCTGCCGACGACGCGTCGAAGCACTGTCGGGCGAACGCCGCGACGGGTTCATCCAGTTCACAGGCGACGATGCTTCCGCCGGGTGGAAGTGCCTCGGCCATGGCGAGAGCGGAGTACCCCGTGAACATGCCGATCTCGAGGACCGACGTGGCGCGGGTCATCCGCACGAGGAAGTCGAGGAAACGTCCCTCGACGTGGCCGGACAGCATCTCCTGCTCGAGCGCGCTGCCGGACCATTCCGCGGATCGGGTGCGTGCGGCCAGATCCGCGAGAGCGGGTGATTCCGGGGTGGTGCACTCGTCCAGGTACGCGTCGAGGCCCGCGATCACGTCACGCGCACGCCGAGCGCGGCCGAGAACGGCTGCCGGGACCCCGAGGTCGTCGAGGTCCCGGCACAGCTCCGTCAGCTCGGCCGCGGCGATGGTGGTCGGTGTGACCGGCCGTGCATCACTCATCGTGGGACGAACCGACCGCGACCTCCGGTTGCGGCGCGGTGAACATGTCCACGCCGTCGCCGTCGCGGTCGTGCTCGAGGCAGATCTTCTTGTGCAGGGTGAGCGTGTCCGACAGCTCGTCGACGGTCACGTCGTTCAGGAATTCGCAGGACCCGATGGGCGCCGGCACCGCCGCGCGGAGAATCCCGTCTCGGGTCTTGAGGATGGACGACGTGGCCTCGGCGAGCAGGTCGGCCGTCAGGTACGAGCTGTCGAGCGCGAGCCCGATCCCGCTCATGACGCCGAGCACGCGGTCGCGGTCGTCGGCCGTGATGTGGCCGCGCTGCTCCGCGAGGGTGGTGGACAGCGCCATGTCGATGTTGATGGCGTGTCCGTGGAAGAACGGCGCGGGCGGGGTGAGCTCGAGCGTCGGACTCCAGGTGTGGCCGAAAGCGATCACGCGATCGAGGTCGATCTCGTGGAGGTTGGGCGCTTCCAGGTCCAGCATGGTCGCGATGGCCTTGTAGGTGAGGCGGTCGGCGATCTCGCGCAGTTCCGCGGTGCCGTCGAGGTGACCGAAACGCGTCGCGAGCAGCTCCGGGCCGTGCTTCTCGAGCATCTCGAAGATCTCGAGATTGCCCACGACGGAGATCTTGATGAGTTCCGCCATGCCGTTGCGGACCTGGTCCTCCGGCAGGGTGCCCAGGAAACTGAAGTCCAGCAACACCTTCTGCGAGGCGTGGTACGCGCCCAGACGGTTCTTGTGCTTGCCGTAGTTGACGGCGACCTTGATGCTGACGCTGGCGTCGATGAGACCGATCAGCGTCGTCGGGATGCGGATGTACGGCGTGTTCCGGCGGTAGCTGGCGCACGCGAAGCCGGCGACGTCCGTCGTGAGTCCGCCGCCGACGACCAGGACGGGCTCGGTACGCACCAGGCCGAAGCGATCGAACTCGCCCACGATCCGCTCGAAGGTCTCGATCGACTTCGCCGTCTCGCGGATCTGCACCGGGACGATGGTCAGCGCGATGTCGTGATGGCGGAAATAGGTGTGGATCGCGTCGCCGTACAGCGCGAGGACGCTGTCGTCCACCACCATCAGGCAGCGGCCGTACGGCCGGTAGCTGTCCGCGAGCTCTGTGTTCGCGGTGTCGAAGACGCCGTCGACGTACACGAGGTCGTACTCGATCTTCTCGTATCCCTCGACGTGGAAGGTGCGATCGTCTGCGGTGACACGTGCCTGGAGGTTGCTCACTACTTCTCTCCCGAGGAAAACGGTTCGCGAGCATCGCGCTCGACGGGTGAACCGGGGTTGGCGTGGATGTGACTCGACAGGGTGTGGAGTCGACCGGTGAAGGTCACTGTCGAGCCGTCACCAGAGATTCGATGCGAGCGGGGTCGAGGGATTCGACCGTCTCCGATGCCGAGGAGAAGTCGCTGCCGGCCGTGTTCTCGTTCGGGAACGCGACGCAGGTGATGTCGGCTGCGGCTGCGGCGGCCACACCACCGGCGTTGTCCTCGATCGCGACGCAAGCGGAGGGCTGTTCGCCCAGCTTGTCGAGGGCGAAGGCGTAGGACGCGGGGTCGGGCTTGCCCTGCTCGACGTCGTCCGCGTCGACGAGGACGTCGAAGGAGTCGCGAGTGACCTCGGGGGACAGCGCCTCGAGCACGGCGTCGACGTTCTCCTTCGACGTGGTCGTGACGAAGCCGAGCTTGGCGCCCGACTTCTTCGCCGCGGCGATGGTGTCCACGACGCCGGGTCGCGGGCTCACACCGGCCGAGGAGAGGAGGGACCGGAAGATCTCCGACTTGGTCGCGTGCACCGCGGAGGCGTCGACCTCGACGCCCTCGGACGCCGCGAAGTCCTCGATCCGGTTCGCGCCGCCGTTGGAACCGAGCATGGACCGGTAGTCGTCGCGTGACCAGTTCCAGTCGAGCCCGTGCGAGGAGAACGCCTCGTTGAAGGCGCGTCGCTGGAGCTCGGACGTGTCGGCGAGAGTGCTGATGGAGCCGAAGAGGATGGCAGACATCGGTGTCCTTCCGTGGACCGGCCCGACGCTGTGCTGCGCCGAGGCCCGAGGCGACGGATGACCCGTCGCGAATGATGGTGGGGGAGTTCGCGGTCGAAATGCCGTGCACGAAGCTGGTCCAACAGTACAGTAATGAACATTTAGTTCAATAGGTCTGTACCCGACATTCGCGTAACTTCAACCCTCGAACTTCGATGCCAGAATTTCGAAGCCCGAATTTCGAAGCACAGCGACCGAGGAGGTGAGTGACGCGATGAGTGATACCCCGTCGGACGAGAACGGAATCGGAACAGAGCCCGACGCCGTGGCAGAGGACGCCCGCGTCGCTCGCACACGCGCGGACGTCTCGCGCGCCGCGCTCGAGGTGCTGACAGGCGAGGGGTGGGAGGCGGTGACCCACGCGCACGTCGCACGGGTGGCCGGTTACTCCAAGACCACGCTGTACACGCACTGGCCGTCCCGTTCCGACCTGCTCACCATGGCTCTCGAGGCGATCGGCGACATGCCGCATCACGACCTGGTCGGCGACGTCCGCACGGACCTGATCGGTGAGCTGCGGATGCTCCGCGACGCCATCGCCACGCAGCGCCTCGATCGCGTGCTCATGGCCATGGCGCAGTGGGGGGCCACCGTCGCCGAGATCGGCCGGGTGCGCCGCCGCATCGTCGACGACGGCGAGAAGCACACTCGGCAGATGCTCGGTGCGGTGATCCAGGGCCCGGAGCTCGAGGCGGCGGTGTCCATGCTGTCCGGCTCCGTGGTCTGCCCGACGCTGATGTACGGGACGCTGCCCGACGACGCCACCATCGAGGCCGCCGTCGACATCCTCCTTCGGGGCATCGAACTTAGGGGCAACGAACTTAGGGGCAACGAACTTCGGGGCAACGAACGCTGACTCAGCGGCTGCTGTGCACCAGGTCGGCCAGGGACTGCCGCGACTGCGCGGACTCGGCCAGTGCCGCCGTCAGTTCCTCCCATGCGCGCTGGACGCGGAGTTCGTCGTGGGCGAGGCGTGCGCGGGCGCGAGCCACGCGCCGGTGCTCGGCGTCGCGGGTGAAGGTCGCGTGTTCCTGCCGTCGGACGAGCAGGAACACGTCGGGATCGGTGGGATACATGCGTGCGTCCTCGAGTCGTGGTCGGTTCGATGTCGGCCGGCCTCCGGCCTTCCCGGTGGTCGGTTCGCACCACTGAAACACCCGAGAGGGGACCGCGTCGACCGAATTACTCGGGCTCTGCCGCACCGACCACCGCGGCGAGGAACCGGGCGGTCCCGTGAACGAGATCGGTTCTGTCCGCTCGGTATCCGTCCATGAGCCAGGTCATGGCGGTGTGGCTGATGCCGCCGACAGCGGCGGTGGCCAACCTGTCGAGGGAACTACCGACGGCAATGTTCGGCGTGTGGCGGCCGAGGAGCCCCACCATCAGCTCACCGAATCCGTGCATCGTGTCGAGATACGTGCGGTCCACCCGCGGGCTCACCCCCAGCACCTCGAGCCACACGATCCGTGCGAGCTCACGGTCCTCCACGGCGCGGAAGAAGCCGTCGAGGCCGTGACGCGAGAGCGTCAGCGGGTCCGTCCCGGCGGGCAGGTCGTCGACCGCCGCCGTGGTGGATCGGGTCAGTGTGGCGATGCACTCGCGGTACACCTCGACCAGGAGGTCCTCGAGAGTGGGGAACAGCTCGTAGAAGTAGCGATCGGCGACATGCGCGTCACGACAGATGCCGCGCACCGTCGACGCTCGGAAACCCACCGATCCGAAGGACGCGCGCCCCGCGTCGAGCAGTTGGCGCCGGCGACGAGCCGTGCGCTCCTCGGCGCTCTCCCCGCCGTAGGTACGTGCGGGCGATGGATCGGTCACGCCACCATTCAACCGGTCGACGCGAGACCGCGCGCCGTTCCCCCGTCCACGGCGACGCAGTGCCCACCCGATCGCTTCGCCCGGTACATCGCGGTGTCGCCCCGATCGACGAGTTCGGTGAGAGTGGCCGACAGGCGCCGGCGATCGTGCAGCAGGGCGGTCGTGCTCGCCATCGCGAGCCCGACACTGGCGGTGACCGCCGGCCCCGGGATCCTCTCCGCCACCGCGTCGCGGACGGCGCGGGCGGCCCGCAACGCCGCGAGCGCGTCGTCGTACAGATCGAAGACGAGGAACTCCTCGCCGCCGTGGCGTGTGACCACGGCGGTGGGTCCCGCTGCGCGCACCAGGCTGTGTCCGACGCGCACCAGCACCTCGTCGCCGACGTTGTGCCCGAGTTCGTCGTTGATCGCCTTGAACTTGTCGAGGTCGAGCACGATCACGGCAGCCACCGGGTGGGCAGCGGCGGCGCGGGTGGTCGTGGAACGCATGTCGTCGGCGAGGAGCATCAGTCGGGACTCGAGCCCCCGGCGGTTGCTGAGGCCTGTGAGCGGATCGGTCAACGACTTGTCCGCGTCGACGCGGATGAGATGGACACCCAGCTCGATCACGAGGGGGACCACCACGCCGACGACGGTCAGCATGATCGCCTTCGCGACGGCGATGGTGAGGTCGTACTCGGGATCGAGCGCGACCTTCACGGCGAGGACCGTGATGGAGAACGCGCACCACAGGACGTGCACGAGTAACACTCGTGGCCCCAGCAGGAAGGTTGCGTAGGTCCCGAGGAGCACCAGGAGTCCGGCGCCGCTCAGACCCGCGAGCGAACTCGAGTCGAGGAAGCAGACCACGGCGATGGCGATGTCGGCGTAGGCGAAGAAGACGACGGACTCGCGGAAGGACGGCCAGTGCGCGACGTTCCAGCGCACGGCCCAGCCGATTCCGCCCACGATGGTCACGACGACGACCGCGCGGTCGACGAGACCCTGCGCCCCGGACGGCGATCCGAGCGACAGGATCGCGATGGCCGTGACGACGAGGGTGAGGCAGGAGATCAGACCGCGCATCCATCGCGCGAGACCGCGCGACTCCACGAACAGCCGCAACTGCTGCGTGTCACGCTGGGCGGTCCAGCATTCCCGGAGCAGCGCGGCGAGCGTCATGCGTCGGAACGATACCCGTGACAACGGACACTGGTGGTGCTGATGACCAGTGTGGGGGTCACAAACGGGGAAATAGCCGAATCAGTGCTCTCGACGTTCGAGCCGCGCGACGAGCGTCCGGATCGTCCGGTCCTTCTCCAGCACGAGATCGGACAGCGGGTTCGCTATCCCGCGCATCGCCGAATAGGCCCGCCACCGTCCCGGAAGCTGGATCCGTGCTGCTCGTCGCTCGATACCGTTCACCGCTCCCGCCGCGAGAGCCTCGGGGGAGATGGGCGTGAGAAGGGGTGCGGGGAAGGCTCGCGCCACCAGAGCGGTCGCGATGTCGTCGGCGCCGAAGGCCACGTCCGCGATGGGGGTCGCGACCCACCCCGGGTACAGGACTCCCGTGGTCGCGCCCGTGTGAGCGAGCTCGGCACGCAGGGCGCGACCGATCTGCTCCACCGCGGCCTTGGTCGCGGCGTACGGAGCGTTCGCCAGGCCGTTGAGATAGGCGTAGGTCGACGACGTGATCAGCACGTGGCCGCGGGCGGCGACGATGTCCGGCAGTGTCGCCCGGATCGTGTTCCACACGCCGTTCAGGTTGACCGAGACGACACGCTCGAAGACCCCGTCGGGAACGGTCGCCACGGTGTACGCGGTGTCGCCGCTCGAGATGCCCGCGTTGGCGTGCACCACGTCGATCCCGCCGAACCGGTCGTGGACGGTGGCGACGGCCGCACTGAGTTCGTCGGGAGACGTCACGTCCACGCGGAGGGCGATCGCCCGGTCGCCCAGGGCACGAGCGACGTCGTCGACGGACGGAGCGACGTCGAGCAGCGCGACCGCGGCGCCGCGGGAGACGAGTTCGCGTGCGACGGCGGATCCGATGCCGCCGCCGGCCCCCGTCACGACGGCCACGCGCCCGTCGAGGCGGAGCCGCGGGGATCTCCGGAACATGCCCGTGGTGCCGGAGGTCATGACGCTGCCACTGCCTCGGTGTCGGTCGACGCGGGCCGCAGGACGTGGTCGTCGTCCCGGAACGAGCCGGCCAGTCTGCGGTAGGTGAAGCTGAAGCCGGGGAACATGGCGATCACGCGTCCGGACGCGGACTTGTACCAGCTCGTGCAGCCACCGTTCTGCCACACCGTGCGTGTCATCTCGTCGTGGATCATCGCGGTGTAGCGCTCCTCGGCGGCGCGGGTGACCTCCACCGTGCGCGACGACGTCCGCCGAGCGTGCTCGATGGCCGACATGATGTACCGCATCTGGGCCTCGATGACGAAGATGGCGCTCGTGTGGCCGATCCCGGTGTTCGGTCCGGTGACGATGAACAGGTTCGGGAAGTCGGGGACGGTCGTGCCCAGATAGGCCCTCGGGTAGTCGGACCACACGTCGCGGAGCGCGGTGCCGTTCCGGCCGATGACCGGGTAGGAGATGACGCCGTCGGTGGCGTCGTATCCGGTGGACCACACGATCACGTCGAGGGGGATCTCGCGCCCCGTCGCGGTGGTGATGCCGGTGGGGGTGACTTCGGCGATGCCGTCGTCACGGTCGTGGAGCGTCGTGTTCGCCGAGCTGATGGCGGGATACAGCGTGTTGGACAGGATGATCCGCTTGCACCCGATCGTGTAGTCCGGTGTCAGCCTGGCCCGGAGATCGGGGTCCGCCACCTGGTCGCGGAGCAGGTTCCGTGCGTGACGCTCGGCGAACAGCCAGAGGCCGACCTTCGAGTACTTGAAGCCGATGATCCGGGCCTCGAGCTTCCAGTAGATGGCCGCGCGCAGTGCTCGACGCACGAAGCCCACCCGCAGGGCACGGCGTTCCCAGGGTCGAAACTTCCGATCGGGTCGGGGCATCACCCAGTGCGGGGACCGCTGGAAGACGTGGAGCTCGCCCACCTCGGGCTGAACGGCCGGGATGATCTGCGCCGCGCTCGCACCACTGCCGACGATGGCGACACGCGCGCCGGCGAGGGGGACGTCGTGGTCCCACGCGTTGGTGTGGAACTGGGCGCCCGCGAAACTCTCGCGACCCGGGAAGGGCGGAACGACAGGGGTGCTGAGCGGCCCGGTCGCGTTGACCACGAACTGCGCACGATAGTCACCCGCTGTGGTCGTGACGTGCCAGGAGTCGTCGACCCACTCGATGCGCTGCACCTCGGCGCCGAGCACGGTGAGATCGTCGAGACCGTGCTTGTCCACGACGTGGCGGGTGTAGTCCTCGAGCTCGCTCTGCACCGCGAACATCTGCGACCAGTCGTACGGCTCGGACGCGATCGAGTAGAGCGGGCTCTGCACGTCGACGGCCGCTCCGGGGTAGGAGTTCTGCCGCCAGGTTCCGCCGGCGAACTCGCGTCGTTCCAGGACGACGATGTCGTCGATGCCGCGACGCAGCAGTTCGATGGCGGCGCACTGCCCACCGAACCCGCTGCCGATGATGACGACCGTGACGCTGCGCATCGCGCTCCCGAGTGGTGGGGCGCCCGTTCACGGACACCGCGGCAAGTGATGACAGCTATCATCACACCACATCTGGTGTACTCCGGGGAACGGATCCACCCACCCATTCACCCGACGAGGGGTTCCATGCCTGACGTGTCGCTGTCCGCACCGCTGACGTTGCCCAACGGACAGGTCCTGCCGAACCGGATCATGAAGTCCGCGCTCAGCGAAGCGCTGGGTACCCGTGACAACGCCCCGGACGAGAGACTGTCGCGTCTCTACCGCCGCTGGGGCGATGGTGGCTACGGGCTCCTCGTCACCGGGAACGTCATGGTCGACCACCGGCATCTGGGCGAGCCCGGCAACGTCGCGGTCGCGGACGGACGCGACCTGGACGCCCTCTCCCGCTGGGCGAAGACGGCGCAGGACGGTGGCAGTCCGATCTGGATGCAGATCAACCACCCCGGCCGTCAGGGCAACCCGGTGACGACGGTCGGCGGCACCCTGGCGCCGTCCGCGGTGGGCCTGGACATCCCCGGGATCCCGGCGCCCCGCGCGGCCAGCGGCGCGGAGATCGAGGACATCCTGTCGCGGTTCGCGACGACGGCCGCGGTGGCCGAGGAGGCGGGGTTCGACGGAGTGCAGATCCACGCCGCCCACGGTTATCTCGTCAGCCAGTTCCTCTCGCCCCTGACGAACCTGCGGACCGACGAGTGGGGCGGCGACATCGAGGGCCGCGCGCGTTTCCTGCTCGAGGTGGTGCGACGAGTACGGGCCGCCGTCTCCCCGGGCTTCGCCGTCGGCATCAAACTCAACTCGGCCGACTTCCAGCGCGGCGGTTTCAGCGAGGACGAGTCCCGTGAGGTGGTCTCGATGATCGGTGATCTGCCGGTCGATCTCCTCGAGATCAGCGGCGGCAGCTACGAGTCGCCCGCGATGATGGGCACCGCGGTGTCGGCCAGTACGGCGTCGCGCGAGGCGTACTTCCTCGACTACGCCGTCACGGTGCGCGACCTCGCTCCCCACATCCCGCTCGCCGTGACCGGTGGGTTCCGCACGCGCGACGGAATGTCGGACGCGGTGCGGTCCGGTGCGTGTCAGATGGTGGGACTCGGCCGCCCGACCGCCGTCCTGCCCGGAGCGGCACGGGACGTTCTCGACGGCACCGTCAGCGTACTGCCCAGCCCGTCCATCTCCGTTCCGGTGCCGGCCCGCTTCGCGACCCACCGCTCGGTCCGGTCGCTGGGGGGACTGCTCGATCTGCAGTGGCACACCGATCAGTTGCATCTGATGGGAGCCGGCAAGGATCCGGATCCGGCTCGGCCCGTGGCGAAGACGATGCTGTCGTCGTTGCAGCGCAACGGGATCGACGCTTTCACCGCGGCGCGGCGAGGATCCGGTGGCGGTGCGAGCTCCCCCGTGGGGACGGTGTTCGCGCTCGCACGCCATCGGATCCTCGATCCCGCCGTCCGGCTCGTTCGGTCACGCACCGGACGCTGATCGGCTGTCAGAGCGTCGGGATCAACCCCAGCGCCTCGAGATCACGCACGTACTTCGCGACGAGATCGCGCGACAGGTGCGGGATGTCGTCGATGTCCGCCAGTGCCGACCCCGGTGTCGACGTGTCGCGGACCGCGGCACGGAACACCTCGGCCGGCAGGGGTGACCCGGCGGTCGGCAGGTCCGGCCGCGCGTAGGCGTGCCGCAGCGGTAGCACCGAGGCGGACCGCTGCGCCGACGGCAGGGACTCGAGCGCGTCGGAGAACTCGGCGAACCACGTGTCGTAGTCGGCGATGCGCCGAATCGTTCTGCCGGACTGGATGATCCAGTCGACGACGGTGTCGAGAGAGATGCCGTCGTCGTGCGGATTGAGCACGTCGAAAGTCCGGTGTCCCGACGTCGCGCTGCCACCGAGCTCGGTGATCGCCGCTGCGGTGAAATCGGCGGGGAGTCCGTCGTAGTGTGCGCGCGGCCGCCCTGCATCGTCGACGGGTGCGCCCGTGTCCTGCCGGTAGAACGTCTCCGGGGCGATTCCGGTGGCGATCAGCGACAGCACCGTGCGGGTGAAGATGTCCGGGACGTTGAGCTGACCGGTCCACCGGGGGTGCGCCAGGATCATGTCCGAACGGAAGACGGTCACGGGGAGTCCGAAGGCGTCGGAGGCGTTGCGCAGCACCACTTCACCCGCCCACTTGGAGGTGCCGTATCCGTTGGCGTACGACTCGTCGAGGGCGCGGACCGGACTGATCTCGCGGATGTCGCCGTCCTCGGAGAAGGCCTCGACTTCCGCCGCGACGGCCACGGTGGACAGGTAGGTCACCGGCTTGAGGTGATGCGTCAGGGCGAGCCGGGCGATCTCGGCGGTGCCGATCACGTTGGGGCCGAACAACTGCTCGTACGGCAGCGCGTGATTGACGAGCGCCGCGGGATGCACGATGCGGTCGACCCGCTCGGCCAGCGACGCGTACTCCTCGTCGCTCACGCCCAGGTTCGCCTCGCCCACGTCGCCGACGACGACCTCGAGCGCGGTGTCGGCCAGCGTCGTCCACCGCGACCACAGGGCCGGGTCGCCGGTGTCGAACGCGGTGTCGAGACGGGCACGAGCGTCCGCCGCGGTGCGTCCGCGCACGAGGCACACGACGGTGCCGCCGACCGCGGCCTGGCGTTCGAGCCACTCCAGGCACAGGAAGCGCCCGAGGTATCCGTTGGCGCCCGTGAGCAACACGGTCCGGGTGTCGGTGCGCACCGGTCCCACGTCAGCCGCGGACGAGAGGAACTCGTCGCCGAGGACGGCGCTCAGCGTCAGCTGATCGGCACGGGCCTGCGTCGCGTGCGCTCCGTGCACCGAGGCGAAGGTCGCGGCTCCCGTGGCATCCGCGTCGCCGCGTCGCCGCTCGATGTGGGTCGCGATCGCCGCGAGGTCGGACGACGGCGCGATGACGACCGTGACGGGGACGTCCACCTCGAAGATGTCCTGCAGCAGGGTGGCGAACGTCAACGCGGACAACGAGTCACCGCCGAGGTCGGTGAAGTGCGCATCGGGTGAGACCTCCGTGCCGGCGCATCCCAGCAACGCCGCGGCGGCCTCGCCGACGGTCTCCAGGACGGGTGCGTCGGCGCCGCGGCGGCGTAGTTCGCTCATCTTCGCCGTCTGGCCCTCGTCGATCTCGCGGTACCTGTCCTCGAGCGCCTCGCCGTAGCGCGCCGTCAGAGCGGGACGCAGCTGCTTGTTCGCTCCCGAGAGCAGACCGTTCTCCTGCGTGAAGGGCTCCGCGGCCAGGACGATGTCGCGCGGAACCTCGTAGGACTCGAGCTGCTCCTCGCGCGCGAGGGCCTGCAGGGAGTCGAGCACGGTGGCGGTGTCGGCTCCGTCGGCGGGCACGACCACGGCGAGGAGGTAGGACCGCTCGCCGCTGCCGTGCAGATGGATCTGGTCGACGGCGTCGGCGGACGCGTAGATCGACTCCAGGCGCGAGAGGGCGACGAACTCGCCCTGCGCCAGTTTCAGCACGTTCTTGCGGCGATCGACGTACACGAGATGGTCCGGCTCCGTCTCCGCGACCACGTCCCCGGTGCGGTAGAAGCCGTCCGCACTGAACATCTCGGCCGTCACGTCCGGCCGCTTGTAGTAGCCGGGCACGAGGGAATCGGTCTTGAGGAGAAGCTCACCGCGCGGGTAGGGGCGGTCGGTCACCGCGTACCCGAGCTCCGGAACGTCGTCGAGGCGGTACTCGAGCACCGGCGGCCGCTGGACGACGCCGTCGAACAACACCATGCCGGCCTCGGTGGAGCCGTAATTGTTCTGCACCGTCGTGTCCAGGAGTTCGGAGACGAAGTCGATGACCTCGGGGGAGGTCGGCGCGGTACCCACCACTGCGGAGAGGATGCGGCCACCGAGAGTGGTGGATCGCATGTCCTCGAGGACCTCGGCGCGGACGGCGTCCGCGCTCTCGCCGGTGCGGTGCGCCCGGGTCTCGATGCGTCCGAGGGCTGTCTGACGCAGTAGATCGCACACGCGGGGAACCAGCATGGCCACGGTCGGCCGGGCGAGTGCGTAGTCGTCGAGAAGCGTGGACAGATCGCTCGAACTCGCGAAGTACACGATGCCGCCGGCTGCCAGGGTCGTGAACACCACCGCGCGCCCGGCGAGATGGCTCATGGGCAGGTAGTCCAGCGTGATCGCACCGGGTCGCCCGGCCTCGTCGGACTCCGCGCTCTGGTCGTACCAGTGGGACGTCGACCACAGGCGCGAGACGATGCGCTGGGTGTGGATGGCGCCCTTCGGGGTCCCGGTACTGCCGGAGGTGTAGATCAACGTGGCGATCCGGTCGGGATCGACGGCCTCGGGGCCGGCGAGCCGGGGGAGAGTGCGACCGCGTGCGATCGCCTCCCGCAGTGTCTCGATCGCGAGCACCGTGCCCGGTGCGGATCGTCGAGCCTCGGCGAGACGGTCCTCGTCGTCGTTCACACGGTCGTCGTGGTCGAGGACGACGATGCGGCGGATGCTCGGGCACGCGGCGGCCACAGCCGTGGCGGTGGACAACTGTTCGTTGTCGACGACGAGTGCGACAGGCTCGACCTCGGCGGCGATGTCGGCGAGGCGTCCGGGAGCGGCGCCGGACTGGAGGGGAACGGCAACGGCACCGGTCCGGACCGTCGCCAGTTCGGCGACGACGTAGTCGGCACCGGCGAATCCCAGGGTCGCGACGAAGGTGTCCGGAGTGGCGACGTCGCCGAGTGCGGTCGCGAGATCGAGGGCATCGGACCACAGCGATCCATAGGTGATGGTGTCCATGCGCTGCTGGAGCCGACGCACCCGGCGACCGTCGTCCGCGGGCTCGACGTCGTACGCCCGGCGACCCAGCGCGGGCCGGTCTGCGTAGCGGTCCATGACCACCTCGACCATGGCGTGCAGATCGGGCGTCAGGTCCGCCACCTGTGCCGACACCGCGGGATCGGCGGCCGCGGCGCGCACCTCGGCGTCGGTGTCGAACAGGTGTGCCGCGCGGGCGGCGACAGCGTCGGTCCGTGTGTCTCCTGATGTGATGGTGCTGGTCATGCTGTGTTTCCCCCTCTGATCGACGTCGCGCGGTCCCCGTCGCGCGTTATATCGTTACTCGAAGTAAGAGTAAGCCCTCGCGGACCTCCGGAAACGTGATGTGCGACATAGCGTGCCCGAGATGTCCGGTGCGCCAGAAACTTCCGGGTCCGCGGTGCCGCGATCGATCGAGCGCAGGCGCGGTGCGGGATACTGGGGAAGTGCCGGAGAAGATGCCGACGTCCAGGGTGGCCCGGGGCGCCGAGGTGGGTCGCCTCGTCGCGGGTCGCACGGCGCGCAACGCCACCATGCGAGTACGCATGGCGGGTCGCACCGAGGAACTGCGTGCCGCCCTCACGGCGAAGGAGGCGGTCCGCTCGGCCGAGCGGCTGGTGACCGTCCTGGGCGGTCTCCGCGGAGCGGCGATGAAGCTGGGCCAGATGCTGTCGATGCTGGACCTGTCGTTCGTCCCCGACGAGCACCGCGACGAGTTCCACCGCAAGCTCGCCGAGTTGCAGAGCCGCGCGCCCACCGTCTCGTTCGACGACGTGCGCACTGTGATCGAGGCGGATCTGGGCGAGTCGATCGAGTCGCTCTACGCCGAGTTCGACGAGAGCCCGTTCGCCGCCGCGTCGATCGGTCAGGTGCATCGTGCCCGCTTGCACGACGGCCGGGAGGTGGCCGTCAAGGTGAAGTACCCCGGTATCGACGACGCGGTGCGGGCCGACCTGAAGAATCTGTCGTTCTACGTCAAGCTGTTGCCGGCGTCGATCCCGATGCTGTCCTCCCGTGCCGTCGTCGACGAGTTGCGCCGAAACCTCGAGGCGGAACTCGACTACCCGGCGGAGGAGCGGACGCAGCGCCGCGTCGCGGCACTGTATCGGGAGCACCCGCACTTCTTCATCCCGGACACCGTGCCGGAGCGGTGCGGCGCGGCGGTCCTGACGACCGAGTTCGTCGACGCGGTGCCGTTCGACGAGATCCGTGCGATGTCGGCGGAGGTGCGAGACCGGGTGGGTGAGACGGTGTTCCGCTTCTACATCGGGTCTCTGCACACGCTCGGCGAGTTCTGCGGTGACCCCCATCCGGGCAATGTCCTGCTGGCTCGGGACGGGCGCGTCACCTTCGTCGACTTCGGTCTGTACCTGCGGATGAGTCCGGCGGACGTCCGTTTCGAGAGAGAGTGCCTGCGAGCGGCGATCGAGGGGCGCGGAGACGATCTGCTCATCGCCATGTCCGCGCGGGGGATTCTCGACCCCGGCGCCGCCGTGACGGCGAGCGATTGTCTCGACTACGTCTGCGCAGCAGCGGAACTCAGTCTGAACGACGGGTCGGTCACCGTGACGCCAGAGATGGCGGGGGCGTGTTTCGTCCTCGCCGTCGACCCGCGATCGGGCAGTTTCGGCACCATGACCAAGCAGTGGTTGCCGCCCGAGCACGTCTTCTCCCGTCGCGCGGACTTCCTGACGTTCGGCATCCTCGGGCAACTTCGTGCCACCGCGAACTGGGGGCGGATCGCGCGCGAGTGGTTGTACGACGAACCGCCGAGCACCGCCATGGGTGTGGACATCGCCGCATGGCAGCCCCCGCCCGCGTGAGGGAACGCATCCTCGCGGCGGCGGTGCGACGCCTCGAGCTCGGTGGTTTCGACGGCGTGACCATCAGTTCCGTGGCCGACGAGGCCGGTGTCTCCCGCCCGACGGTGTACGCGCACTTCGGTACCCGCGACGCCCTGGTGTCGGACGCGTTGCAGGACGTGAGTTCGCGTGTCATCGGGTCCGTCGTGTCCGCGGTCGGCGAGCGGGAGTCGGTGTCCGAGTTCGTCGTCGAGGCCATGGTCGCCGCGCGTGCGGCGTTCCGGTCGTCGCCGGCGTTGGCGCCGCTGGTGCATCCCGGCCGTGGAACGGTGATCTACGACGGATCCGCCTTCGGGATCGACGCGCTGAGCCTGACCCGGTCCTTCCTCACGCCTCTGGTGGGAGCGCCCGCCGAGGCCGGCGGCGACCTCGACGAAGTCGCCGACCTCTGCATCCGCATGTTCCTGTCCGTGGTGCAGTTCGACAGCGAGGCGACCCGCTCCGACGACGCGCTCCGGGGCTATCTGCGCCGCCGCCTCGTGCCGGTCCTCGACCTGCCCGGCGCGTGACCCACCCGGCCGAGACCCTCCCGGACTTGACAATCTTTACGGGTATGTCAAAGGTGTAAACCCTCCGGGGGGACAAGCAGATCCGGACTGCCCAGCAGTGCGCTCACGAGGCGTGGGGCTCACATCATCCGCATCTCGCGCATCGGGGACTCATGCCATCGTTCGACCGTCGATCCTTCCTGTCCGCATCCGCCGCCTCGGCCGTGGCCGCCACGCTCGCGGGAGTGCTTCGACCTGCTCTCGTGAACGCCGTTCCGGCGGGGACCGACGGTTCCGGGCCGGTTCCACCCGACTTCCCGCCGGGAATCCCGCTGTTCCGGCAGCGGTACCAGAATTGGTCGAAGGAGATCGTGGTCGACGCGGTGTGGACGTGTTCGCCGCGATCCGCCGACGACGTGGTGACGCTCGCGAACTGGGCTCACGCCTCCGGTCACCGGCTGCGGCCGCGCGGCGCGATGCACGGGTGGACCCCGTTCACCATCGAGAACGGCGAGAACCTGGACCGGGTCGTGCTCGTGGACACCATGACCGCGCTGACCGGTGTCACCGTGGACACCGCGTCGTCCACCGTCACCGCCGGTGCCGGCGCGACTCTGTCCGACGTCCTCCAGGCGCTGGAGGACCACGGTCTCGGATGGTCGAGTGTGCCCGCGCCGGGGGTTCTGTCCATCGCGGGCGCTCTGGCTGTCGGGGCGCACGGCGCCGTGGTACGCGCAGTGGGAGAAAAGGTTCCGATCGGTTCGTCGTCGGGATCCTTGAGTAATCTGGTGACCTCGATGACGGTGGTCGCGTGGAACGGGACCGGGTACGCACTGCGGACCGTCGCCCGGTCGGAGGCCGACGCGCCGGATCTCGCGGTCCATCTCGGCCGAGCGTTCGTCACCGAGGTGACGATGCAGGCGCATCCGGCGACTCCTCTGCGATGCGAGAGCATCACCGATATCGGCTGGGCGGAGTTGTTCGGAGCGCCGGGGGCACCGGGGCGTACGTACGTCGATTTCCTGGACCGGTCCGGCCGCGCGGAGGCGATCTGGTACCCGTTCACCGACACTCCGTGGCTCAAGGTGTGGACGCCGACTCCCGTCCGACCGCCGTCCTCCCGCGAGGTCGACGGACCGTACAACTACACGTTCTCCGACACCCTCCCGGAAGCGGTGTCCGACGCGATCGGTGCTGTCGTGTCCGGGCGGACGGAACTGACGCCCGCGTTGGGTCAGGTGTTCCTCGCGACGACGGTGGCGGGGCTCGCGGCCACGGGGTCGTCGGACATCTGGGGAGCGCCGAAGAACACGCAGTTCTACATCCGTCCGAGCACACTGCTCCTGACGGAGGGCGGCGGTGCGGTGATCACGGCTCGCGCGAACGTGGCTGCGGTCCTGCACGACTTCACCCGCTGGTTCCGAGAGCGCACCGAGCACTACGCGTCCCTGGGGCAGTTCCCGATCAACGGCCCAGTCGAGATCCGGTGCTGTGGTCTCGACCAGGGCTCGGACGTCCTCGTCGACTCGGCCGGCCCGCCGACGATCTCGGCCATGCGTCCGGTACCCGATCGTCCCGAGTGGGACACGGCGGTGTGGCTCAACGTGCTGGGCATTCCGGGAACGCCAGGGATGTTCGCGTTCTATCGCGAGATGGAGCAGTGGATGCGAGAACGTTTCGACGGTGCCGATGCGGTGTTCCGGCCGGAGTGGTCCAAGGGGTGGGCGTTCGACGAGGACCGCCCCTACCGAGACGTGCAGGCGCTCACGGCCACCATCCCCGACTCGTTCCGCGACGGGTACTCGGGCGAGCGGGACTGGGACTCCGTCGTCGGCACCGTCGACCGACTGGACCCGCACCGCGTGTTCGGCAATGCCTTCCTCGACCGATTCGTCCGGTGACGTGGTGATGCGGGCCACAGGAGCGGCGAGAACGTTGACGTGGGTAAGGATCGGTGCCTAGTTTAAAACAGCTGTTTCAAACTAGCTGAGAAGAGACGCGACCCATGTCCTCACCCATCGCTGCCACGGCCGAGACGGAGGAGACCGGAACCGGACGCATCGTCGCGGTACTGGCCTTCGCCGGCATCACGGTCGCCTTGATGCAGACGCTGATCATCCCGCTGGTTCCCCAGCTCCCCGCTCTGGTGAACGCCTCGGCCGCGAACACCGCGTGGGCCATCACGGCCACCCTGCTGGCGGGTGCGGTCGCCGTTCCCGTGACCGGCCGACTCGGCGACATGGTGGGCAAGCGGCGCATGCTGCTGGTCAGCCTGGCGCTGCTCGTCGCCGGATCGGTGGTCGGTGCCTCGCGAACAGCCTCGTGCCCCTCGTCGTGGGGCGGGCACTGCAGGGTCTCGCCGCCGGTGTGATTCCCCTCGGCATCAGCGTGATGCGGGACGTGTTGCCTCGCCACAAGCTTCCCGGTTCGATCGCGCTGATGAGTGCGTCGCTCGGAGTGGGCGGCGCCCTGGGTCTTCCGGCCGCGGCGATCATCGCCGAGTACGCGGACTGGCACTTCCTGTTCTGGACGGCGGCTGCGCTCGGCGCACTGGTGGCGGTCGCCGTGGTCGTCGTCGTTCCCGAGTCGACGGTGCGCACCGGCGGCACGTTCGACATCGGTGGAGCGCTCACGCTGTCGGTCGCCCTGGTGACCCTGCTGCTCGGGATCTCGAAGGGTTCCGACTGGGGGTGGAGCAGCGCGTCGATCCTCGGCCTGCTGCTGGTGTCCGTCCTCGCGTTCGCGGCGTGGATCGTGTGGGAACTGCGCACTCCCCAGCCACTGGTGGACCTGCGGGTCTCGCTGCGGCGGCAGGTGCTGTTCACCAACGCCGCGTCGATCATGCTCGGTTTCGCGATGTTCGCACTCAGTCTCGTTCTGCCGCAGATCCTTCAGTTGCCCGCCGCGACCGGTGTCGGTCTGGGACAGTCGATCCTCGTCGCGGGCCTGGTGATGGCGCCGTCCGGACTGATCATGATGGCCGTCGCGCCGGTGTCCTCGCGCATCACCACCACGCGCGGACCGAAGATCACGCTCATGGCCGGCGCGGCGACGGTTGCCGTCGGCTACCTGCTGGGCATCGTGATGATGGGCGCGGTGTGGCAGCTGATCGTGGTCTCGCTCGTCATCGGTGCGGGCATCGGACTGGCGTACGGAGCGATGCCCGCCCTGATCATGTCGGCGGTGCCCGCCTCCGAGACAGCGGCGGCCAACAGCTTCAACACGCTGATGCGGTCCCTCGGAACGTCGTTCGCCAGTGCGGTCGCGGGGGTCGTTCTCGCGTCGATGACCGTGTCGTTCGGATCCACCGCGGTGCCGTCCGAGGCCGCCTTCCGGATCACCATGGCCATCGCCGCCGGCGCGGCGATCCTCTCGGTCGTACTCGCCTCCTTCCTTCCGCGTCACCAGGACGGCGAGAACGAGGCGTCGGAGGTCGTCGGAGGTGCCGTCACCGACCGGGCCACCGAGACGGTGGAATGAGCCAGGCCCGGTCGACGCGAGCCCCGTCCGCGCGCTCCGAGGCGACGCGCGAGGCGATTCTGGGTGCCGCTGAGCGGCTGTACGCGGAGAACGGTGTCGTGTCGGTGTCGAACCGTCAGGTCGGCGACGCGGCGGGGCAGAGCAACAGCGCCGTGGTCGGTTACCACTTCGGCAGCAAGGAGGATCTCGTCCGCGCGATCGTCGTCCGCCGGACGGGCGACGTCGAACGGATCCGCTCCGGCCACGTCGCGGCGATCGGAGAGGGTGCCGACCTGCGAGCGTGGGTGTCGGCACTGGTCCTGCCGTCGACGCAGTACTTCGCCGAGCTCGGCGCCCCCACCTGGTACGCGCGCTTCGCCTCCCAGGTCATGACGGACCCGGTGCTGCGGCCGATCCTGGTGGACGAGGCACTGTCCTCGGCGACGCTGCGAGAGACGGTGGCCGGTGTCATCTCGTGTCTGCCCCCGATTCCTGCCGACGTCCGCTCGGCCAGAGGGGCCATGGCGCGCACTCTGCTGACGCACGTGATGGCCGAACGAGAGGCGGAGTTCGCCGCGTCGGGCGCCGATCCGACGGCGTACTGGACCGCGTGCGGCATCGACCTCGTCGACGCCATCGTGGGGATCTGGTCCGCTCCTGTCTCCCGCTGACGTCGCGACGCGTCGTCAGCGGGCTCGCCGCGCCGACGACCGGGCACCCGTCGACCTAGACTTTCCGGATGCAGACTGCCGGGAACAGGCTCGAGCGACGGAAGGCGCGCACGCGCCAGGCTCTCGTGGACGCCGCGCGCGAGATGATCGCCGACGGGCGTTCCTCCACCGCGAGCATCGCCGACATCACGGCCGCCGCCGACGTCGGGTTCGGGAGCTTCTACAACCACTTCGAGGACAAGCCCGCACTCTTCGCCGCCGCCGTGGAGCAGGTTCTCGAGCAGATGGGGGAGACGCTCGACGGAGTCTCGCCGCGCTCGGACGATCCGGTGCAGATCTTCTGCGACGCCGTCAGGCGGACCGGTCGTGCCGCCGTCTCGCATCGTCAGGCCGCGGAGATCGTCGACCGGTCGGGGTTCGCGTTGCTCGACGCGCCCGGTGGTCTCGGGCCGCGGGCCCGCCGGGATCTCGCGGCGGCGGTGGACGCCGGACGACTCGAGATCGAGGACCTGTCTCTCGCGACGGCGATGACGGCGGGTGTGCTGTTCGCCCTGGTACACCGATGGCTGGAGGACCCGGGCTCCGTCGACGATCGCCGGATCGACGACGCAGCGGAGCGGCTGCTGGTGATGCTCGGAACGGACCCCGACACCGCTCGGGCAGTGGCGCACACGGACCTGGAGATGCCGCAGATCTCCTGACGATTCGGGACCGTCCCGACCCGGCGACGTCTTCCCGTGACGGCGAGTACCTGATAACCTCTGTCACAGTTAGTCACGGAGATGTACCCGCCCACGGAAGGACGACGCCATGACCAGCACACTCGACCCGGAACTCACCGTCTCGGACGCCGAGGACGTGTCTGCTCGGCTGCTCGATTCCGTCGCAGCGCTCTCGTACGACCCCATGCAGGAGGTCGACTGGGAGGCTCCCCTCGACCCGGAGCAGTTCGGCCTCAATCCTGAGTGGAGCACCCTCTACGGCACTGATCTGTGGAAGGAGATGACGCCCGAACAGCGCGTCACCCTCACCCGCCACGAGGTCTGCTCGATCATGAGCACCGGCATCTGGTTCGAGATGATCCTGCAGCAGATGGTCCTGCGTGATCAGTACTGCGGCGACTCGTCGTCCTCGGACTTCCAGTTCGCGCTCACCGAGATCGCCGACGAGTGCCGCCACTCCCTGATGTTCGCCAAGGCGTGCCGCACCATGGGCATCAAGGCGTATGTCCCGCGCCGGCTCAGCATCGAGCTCGGTCGTGGCTTCAAGACCCTCGCCGTGTCCGAGGCCGCCTACGGCGGCATCCTCGTCGCCGAGGAGGTGCTCGACGTCATGCAGCGCGACTGGATGCGCGGCGAGAACGTGCTCCCGTTGGTACGCACCACCAGCAAGATCCACGTCGTCGAGGAGTCGCGGCACATGACGTTCGCGCGTCAGCAGATGCGCGAGAACATGGCGGGAATCTCCACCGCCCGCCGTAAGTCCGCGGCCCTGCTCATCGCCATCGCCGCCCGAGTCATCGTGTCCAACATGGTGAACAAGGACGTCTACGCCGCGGCCGGTCTCGACCGGGACCGCGCCGTGCGCGAGGCGAAGAACAACACGCACCACCACGTCATGATGCGCACGAGCAGCCAGCACCTGATGGCGTTCCTCAGCGACTGTGGACTGCTGACCAAGCCCGCTGCGGCCGTCTACCGCACCATCCACATGGTCTGACGCTCCCATGGCCTTCGCGATCACCCAGAACTGTTGCAACGACGCATCGTGTCTGTCGGTCTGTCCGGTCAACTGCATCCACCCGACGCCGGACGAGCCGGACTTCGGCAAGACCGACCTGCTGTACATCGATCCGCGGTCCTGCATCGATTGCGGCGCCTGCGCGGACGCGTGCCCGGTGGACGCGATCACGCGGGTGTCGCGGCTGTCGCCGTCGCAGGCGATCTACGCGGAACTGAACGCCGACTACTACCGGGACCGGCCGGTCGATCATGTATGGGGCGCACCGACGTTCCCGCCCGCGGACATCGGTTCCGTGTCGCTGAAGCGGGTCGCCGTGGTGGGAACCGGGCCGGCCGCCTGCTACACCGCGACGGCGCTCCTGCGGCAGACCGATGCCGCGGTGACCTTCTTCGACAAGCTGCCCGTGCCGGGTGGTCTCGCGAGATACGGTGTGGCACCGGATCATACGAGTACCCGGCGCATCGGTGAACACTTTCGGTCGCTGTTCGTGCACTCGCGCGTGACGATGCGCCTCGGCGTCGAGGTCGGGGTCGACGTCACGGTGGAGGAACTCTCGCGGACCTTCGACGCGGTGGTCTACGCGGTGGGTGCCGATCAGGACAGGCAGCTTCCCCTCGAGTCCGAGGTCGTCCCGATGAGTGCCCGCACCCTCGTCGGCTGGTACACCGGTCACCCCGACGTCCCCGCCGACGCCGTGGATCTGCGCGGCGTGACGCGCGTCGTCGTGATCGGCAACGGGAACGTGGCGCTCGACGCGGCGCGGATTCTGACAGCTCCCGTCGAGGACCTCGTGGGCACGGACATCTCGGCCCACGCGCTCGCGGCGCTACGGGACAGTGCGGTGCGGGAGGTCACCGTGCTCGGTCGACGCGGCCCCGAGGTCGCCGCCTTCACCCGGTCCGAGTGCCAGGCGCTCGTCGATCGCACATCGGTGCCCGTTCTGGTCGCGGGCGACGACGATCTCTCCTCGGTCCTGGCGGCGCTGCCGCTGTCCGCGTCCGCTGCACCGCTCGCCACCGCACCGCGCGCCGACGAGGCCGAGACGGGTGACGGCGCGCCGCGCATCGTCTTCTCGTTCGGGCGCGCACCGGTGGCGGTACGCCCGGGAGCGCTCGACGTCCGCGGATCCGGCACGTCCGACGCGGGGATCGCGAGCTCGATTCCCGCCGATCTGGTGCTGCAGGCGACCGGGTATCGCGGGTCCGCCCTGCCCGGACTTCCCTTCGACGCGGACCGCGGAACCGTGCGCAACGTCGAGGGTCGCGTCGTGGACTCCGAGGACCGCCCGGTGGCCGGGGCCTACGTCGTGGGATGGGCCAAGCGTGGCGCCACGGGGGGTATCGGCGACAACAAGCTCGATGCCGAGCGCACCGTCGAGCTGATGCTCGCGGACTCCCTCTCCGCAGCCACGTCGTCGCGTCGCGAGACGGCCGGCAGACGACCATTGTTCGGCCGCGCCGGCCGATAGGCGAGCCGTTCCCGCGCTCCACTCCCGGGTCTCCAGCAGCCCCGGACCGTACCTCTCGGGAGGTGTGGTCCGGGGCTGACTGCGTTCCGAGGTGTCGGTGTGGCGCTGTGAGAGCGCCCGAGTGGCCGTCGTGGAGCGCGAATTCGCCACGAATCGCCGACCCGCCGTTCGTGGCTTTTCACGAAATTCAGTCTGCTTCGTCGGTGCAGTTCTACGAGGAGTCACCAAAGCGACCCGGAATACGAACGGGTAACTCGGATATAGGTTGTCGTAACGGGTCAATGACCTGCGGTTCGTTCTCGGGCCTCGAAAAGGGCACATCCGTCGCACGTCACCGATTTCGGGGCGGAATCCACTTTTTGCTCGGGAAGCGGGACAATAAGTGTGTGGATTCGTCGTCCGGCGAGTCCGTGGTCTGTTGGTCGGGGCGCCGGACGGCGATCCGACAACTCTGTCCGAGAGGTGTCCGATGTCGACGACTCTGCTCGCCCCCACCCGCCTGATCACACAAGGGAGCACGCGCCTTGCAGATCGTGATAGTGGGACCGTTCTGGTGATGAGTTCCCCGTCCGCCGATCGTGGGCTCTGGGACGAGTACCTCGCCTGCGCCACGCGGTCCTACGAGCGCCACGGAGTGAGCGTCGCGCTCGACGTCGAGCGCGTCGCCGACGGTGCGGACACCGCTGTGTTCTACGCGGCCGTGGACCGTGCGGGGCAGGTCGTCGCCGGCGTCCGCGGCCAGGGCCCCTACCTCAGCGCGGACCAGTCGCACGCTCTGGTGGAGTGGGAGGGCAACGCCGCTCGGCCCGACGTCGCGGAACTCATCCACGGTCGACTGCCCGCCGGTGTCGTGGAGATGAAGACCGCGTTCGTCTCCGCGGACGCCGAGCATCCCGGTGCGCTCTCCGCACTGCTGTCCCGTACGGCGCTGCCCACGATGGTCTTCACGGGCGCCCGGTACGTCATGGCCACGGCGGCCGATCACGTGCTGCGACGGTGGGAGTCCGGCGGCGGCCGCGTGGCCGAGAACATCGCCCCGGCCGCGTACCCTGACGAGCGCTACCGGACCCGCATGATGTGGTGGGACCGGTTCTCGATCATGGACGACGTGACCGAGGACGTGTGGGCACGCATCACTCGCGAGACGGAGGTGCTGACGGGCCGCGATCTAGTTCTGGCGGCGTGATCGCCGGGGTCACCGGTACCAGTCGGCGAGCCACCGAGCGCAACGTCACTGCCGCCGCGAGCGGCAGGACCGCCGCGGCGGCCCACGGAACCGCCTCGCCTGCAGGCGTGTCCGGCATCGCGTCGATGAACGCGCCGAGCGCGACCGACCCCACGAGCACCCCGATCCCGCCCAGCGAGGCCAGCAGACCGTAGTACGAGCCCGTGCTGCGCTCCCGCGCCATCCGCGGGACCAGGTCGCGCGCGAACGGCATGGCGATCATCTGACCTACCGTCAGCAGCACGACGAACGCGGCGGGCCCCACGAGCCCTGCGGCACCCTCGGTGCCGAGCAGTGCGGCCACGGCCGCCGCGGCGAACGCGGTCGCCATGACGGCGAAACCCAGTGGGAGCACACGTACCAGCGGGAACCGGCGCAGTGCTCGGGTCACGCTCATCTGCCCGGCGACGACGAGTGCCGACGCCGCGGCGAAGAACCATCCCAGTGGTGCCTGCGATCCCCACACCTGCTCGACCCGCAGCGGCAGCAGGAGATAGAGCTGGTTGTACGCGACGAGCTGCGCGCTCATCGCGGCGGCGAAGACGAGGAACAGACGGTTGCGGGCGATCTCCCGCCAGTCGTCGAGCCAGGTGTCCGTGGTCGACTCGGCGCGTCGAGCTGGCAGCAGCACCACGTGCGCGAGCGTGATGACGACGAAGACCCCGGCCGCGACGAGGCAGGTCAGTCGGAAGTCCACCGCGAGCAGCGCGGAGCCCAGCAGCGGACCGGTGAACGCGCCGATCTGGCCGAACACGGTGAACAACGCGAACGCGTCCAGGCGGGACTGGCCACCCGCGCGTTCACCCTCGCCCGCTTCCAGCGCCACCGCGCTCTCGACGGCCGGCGAGAACAGCGCCGCGGCCACGCCGGTGAGCGCCGTGGCTGCGAGGACGGCCGGAAGGCTCTGGGCCAGAGCCAGTCCCACGAATCCGAGGACGCGCAGGACGCAGCCCGTCAGCACCACCGGTTTGACGCCGAGGCGGTCCGCCAGCGTTCCGCCGACGACGAAGAGTCCCTGCTGCGAGAACGTGCGGACTCCGAGCACGACACCGACCAGCGCGGCGCCGAGACCGAGGTCGGACGTCAGGTGCACGGACAGGTACGGCAGCACCATGAAGAAGCCGATGTTGAAGGCCATCTGCGTGAGGACGAGCAGTCTCACGGTGGGCGTGGCCGCACGGAGGTCGTGCCAGGGGAGCACTCGACCGCGGCGAGACGCCCTCAGCACGCGGAGACCGGGGTGGGACGGTCGGCCTGCGCGGCGGGACCGTCGGTTGACCGACGCCCACGGCGGGACCGGACGGCACTCGACAGCGAGACCGCCGTGACCGACAGCAGCACGAGGCTCACCAGGGGCGCGAGGGCCACCCAGGGCGCCCGCTCCACCGTGGACACCCCGTCGGCCAGCACGAGACCCCAGTCGGGACTGGGTGGTTGCGGTCCGAGTCCCAGGAAGCCCAGGGCGGCGAGTGCCAGGGCGATACCCGGCAGCCGCACCACCCCGTGACGCAGAACGGCGGGACCGACCGCCGGCAGCACCGACCCGAACAGCACGCGCAGTCGACCCGCGCCGAGGGTGGGCAGGACGGCGACGTACGGCCTGGCCGCGACCTCGGCCGACAGCGCTGCAGTGTGCGCGGCCAGGGGTGCCCACGAGACCAGCAGGACAGCCACGGCTGCAACCGCGGCGCCGGGGCCCACGACGGAGGCGACGATCACGCCGGCGATGACCGGTGGCGCGGCGTTGGTCACCTCGATCGGACCGGTGAACACCGATGCCGCCGAACCGAGAATCAGACCCACCAGCACACATCCCAGTGCGACCGTCGCGGACACGGTGACGGTGTGCGCCGCACCGTGAGCGACGCGGGCGAGCACGTCGCGTCCCGACGCGTCGGTGCCGAAGGGATGCGCGAGGGACGGTGGCAGGAACTTGCCTCGCGTGGTGGCGAACGGGTCGCGGGGCAGGCCGACGAGCACCATGGTGCCCAACGCACTCGCGGCGACGGCGGGCACGACGAGCGGGAACCGACCCACGGCGACTCGTGCGGTGGGTACCGGGACGGCGTGATCGTGCACCGACCGGCCGAGCAGTGCCCGGCGGGCGGCCTGCGCGGCCACACCGATGAACACGCTGACCCCCATGAGCAGCAGGATGTCGGCCTGCAGCGCCGGAAGGTCCTGCGACTGAGCGTGTCCGAGCATCGATCGTCCGATCCCGGGGATGGCGAAGACGCGTTCGACCGCGACAGCTCCACCGAGCAGACCCACCATCACGAGGGCGATCTGGGACGTGAGCGACGAGGCCGCGCGACGCAGCACCGCACGGGCGAGCGTGCCGCGGTCCACGTCGGCGACCGTCCACGTGGTCACCCATGCCTCGGTGAACGACACCGACACGGCATCGGCGAGCAGACGGCCGAGCAGCCCGCCGGCCGGGAGACCGAGTGCGAGAGCCGGGAGGATCGCCGAGGTCGGGCCGGTCCAGCCGTAGGACGGGAGCGACAGCCACACGCTGCCGACGATCACCGCGACGGACGCCAGCAGGAACTCCGGCACCGAGGTGAGAACCGAGGCGCCGACACCCGACGAGCGGGTGGGACGCCCCCGTAGCCCGGCGCGCAGTGCCGGAGCCACGATCACCGTCGCCACCGCACAGGCCACCGCGAGGGCGAACCCCATCAGGGTCGTCGAGACGGCGAGCGCGTCGAGGGCGCCGGGAAGGACGGGCCTGCCGGTGTTCCACGACGTGCCGAGATCGCCCCGCAGAACTCCGCCGAACCACCTGCGCAGCAGTGTGATCGGACCCGCATCGAGTCCCAGATCGGCGCGGATCGCGGCGAGTGCGGCGGGTGTCGGCTCCTGGTCCGCGGAGCGCGCACGCAGGATCGACAACGCCGGGTCGCGGCCCGACAGCCACGGCAGCAGTGCGACCACCACGATCACGCCCGCGACGGACAGCAGGCGAGAGGCGGAGACCAGGACGCGGCCGGACGTCATCCGACCGTGGTCTCGGTGGTGACCAACATCCGTTCCCGCGGATCGCGCGCTGCACCCGACACCGCCGCGGCCTCACCCTGCACGACGCGCTCGTGCAGCATCGGCACCACCGCATCGCGCTCGAGTATCAGCCGCTCCGCCTCGAGGACGGCGGCTCGGCGCGCTGCTCCCGGCTCGGTCGCCGAGGCGGTGGACAGAGCGGCGTCGACGGCGGGGTCGCAGAACTGCGCGATGGTGAAGGAACCGGCGCAGGCGAAGTCGGAGTACATGTAGGCGACGGGGTCACCCGAGTCGAGCACGGTCGCCCGCGACAGGACGAACGCGTCGAACGCGCCGGCGAGAGCATCGGCCTCGATGAACTGGTACTCCCGGACCACCTGCTCCACCACGAAACCGCGGGCCTCGAGCTCCTGCTGCAACAACACCGCGACCTCGGGCAGTTCCGCGCGATCGGTGAAGGTGCCCAGGGTGATCCGTCGCCCCGCGGGATCGCCGGCCGGGGCGGTCGTGCGTGCGGGCCGGTCCGCCGTCCACGGCAGGGCGGGTCCCAGCAGTCCGCTGGCCACGTCGGCGCGGTCCTCGTAGACCTGGTCGACGAGTCGATCGGCGTCGACGGCCTCCCGCGCTGCGGCGCGCATCGACGGGTCGGCGAAGGCGCCCGTCCTGTTGTTCAGGTAGAGGGTGTTGGTGCGCGGCATGGGCACCTCGTGCACGAGAGCCGGATCGACCAGCGCCGCCTGCGACACCGGCACCGCCTCGACGATGTCGGCGGTACCGTTCCGCAGCGCCGCGGCCCTGGCCGTGCCGTCGGGGACGAAACTCACGTCGATGCCCGAGGCCTTCGCCGGACCACCCCAGTAGTCGTCGTTGCGATCGAGTGTCGCCGTGGACGTGCCGTCGACGGCGGTGAGCACGAACGCACCGGTGCCGTGTCCGACGGGATCGACGGGACCACCGCCCGCGTACGCGCCCGGCGAGAGGACGGCCAGCTGTGGGCTCGACAGTCGTTGCGGTACCAGCGGATCCACCGACGCGGTGCGCACCGTGACGGTGTCCGTGCCGTCCGCCTCGACGGTCATGTCGACACCGTCGAGAATGCGGGGCTTCGGCGAGGCGGTGGTGGCCGCGGTGAGTGCGGTGACCACCGCGGCGGCGTCGAGCGGCGTCCCGTCGTGGAACCGGACGTCGGGCCGCAGGTCGATGCTCCAGGTCGTGTCGTCCACGCGAGTCCATGCGGTGGCGAGGGCAGGCTGTGCCTCGCCGAGATCGTCCAGTACGACGAGGGTCTCGGCCGTCGACCATCGGGACAACTTGAAGGCGTCGTCGCTCAGCGGGGTCAGCCCGGAGCGCGGCGGCTGCAGCATCGCCACGCGCACTCGGCCGCTCCCGTCGTCGGCGGACGGTGATGCCGCGAAACAGCCGGACAGCGCGAGCACCGACACGGTGAGAACGGCGGAGAGGGGCAGCATTCGGCGGGGGGACCGCATCATGGGCATTCTTTCGAGGGAAGGTCGGACGGAACGAACTACAGGTGCGCGCGGACGGGAAGACGCGGTACCGCATCGACCAGGGCGCGGGTGTGGGTGTGCTGCGGGGACCCGAGAACCGTGGTGGTGCAGCCACTCTCGACGATCACGCCGTCGGCCATGACCAGAAGACGGTCACTCGTGCGGGCGGCGACGGTGAGATCGTGCGTCACCAGCAGCGACGCGGTGCCGTTGCGGTCGCACACGGTCTCGAGGACGTCCAGGACGAGATCTCGCAGGGGCAGGTCGAGTCCACTGACCGGTTCGTCGGCGACGAGGTAGCGGGGTCGGCACGCGAGGGCGCGAGCGATGGCCACCCGTTGTCTCTGGCCGCCAGAGAGCTCACCGGTGCGGGCGCCGACCATCGACGCGGCCACCTCCACCGAGTCCAGAGCCGCGAGGGCGCGAGCGCGGTGATCGCCCTCGCACCGCAGCCACCGCAGCGGTGCGGCGACCGAGTCGAGCACGGTGCGACGCGGGTCCAGTGAGGAACCGGGATCCTGCGGAACGTACTGCACCTCGCGGCGGAACCAGCGGGTCGAGCGGGCCGTTCCCGGCCGGATCGCGGCGCCGTCGAGTGTCACCTCGCCGGAGTCGGGTGTCTCCATCGCCAGCAGCATTCGGAGCAGGGTCGACTTGCCCGAGCCGGAGGCGCCGACGAGTGCGATTCGCTCCGAGGGCGCGACGGAGACGGTGACGTCGTCGACCGCGAGCGTGTGTCCGTCGTACCGGCGCGTCAGTGCGCGGCCGTGCAGACCGGGAGATCCCGACGTCACGATGCGACCGGGGCGGAGTGCAGCGCCGCGTCGGCGGACCGTGCGCGCGAGACGAGCCTCGCCGTGACGGGATGGCGCGGTGCTGCGAGAATGTCTGTGAGGGTGCCTGTCTCGATGATCGTTCCCCGGTCGGCGACCACGATTCGGTCGCAGAGAGCGGCGGCGACGGCCAGATCGTGCGTGACGAACAGCAGGGCGGGTCCTCGATCGCCGTCGGTCGCGGCGCCGAGAGTCGCGACGACGGTGCTCTGGCTGACCACGTCGAGTGCCGTGGTGGGCTCGTCGGCCACGATCACCGGGGCGTTCGAGGCCAGAGCCATCGCGATGCAGACACGCTGACGCTGCCCGCCGGAGAGCTGGGCCGGACGCGCTGCCGCGATGCGCTCGGGATCGGTGAAAGCCATGCCCCGCAACAGTTCCTCTCGGTCGGCACGTCGCCGACTCGCCTCGCCGCGATGGCGCAGTGCGAGATCGAGCTGCCGTCCGACGGTGCGGAAGGGGGCGAGTGCGGACGACGCGTCCTGGAAGACCATCGCCGCCCGGGCGTCACGGGGGCGGCGGGGGACGGGCGTGCCCGCCACGTCGTGACCACCGATGCGCACGTGACCGGCGACGACCAGGTCGGGAGGAGTGACGCCGACGACGGCGGACGCGATCACGGATTTCCCGGAGCCGGACGCGCCGACCAGTGCGACACGTTGTCCCGCAACGACATCGAACGTGATGCCGGTCACGAGCGTGGTGACGCCGACCCGGACGGTCAGGTCCTCGACCTCGAGCACGGTGGTGTTCCTCCGCCTTCTGTCGATACTGATAATCGTTGTCGTCGAGACAGTAGGGGTTCGTGACGATGGGGGCAAACCGGCCGACGTCGCCCGTCCGATCCGACAACGGTTGTCGGTAACGCTATGATCGCTGCACGTCGTCCTCGCAGGCGATCCACCGTCACCGATCCGCAGCTGCTCGCAGCGCGGTGCAGAGGGAGTCCCACCATGATGTTTCCCGTCATCGCCAAGGCGGCGTCCACCGTCGTGACCGGGGTCGTGGGCGTCGCGGCCTACAACGGTGTGAAGAAGGTCGTCGAGCGTGCACCGCTGCGCGAGGCTGCCGTCCGGGTCACCGAGGTGAGCCTGCGGGGGGTGCGCAAGGCGGAGGTCAAGGCTGAGTCCGCCCGTCTCGCGGTCTCCGACGTGGTCGCCGAGGCGAAGGATCGCATGGGTGAGGAGGTGCGGCCCCCGGCGGCGTCCGACGTCGGTCACGGCCACGACCACTGAGCGCCGACGTGAGCACCGCGGTCGCCGCTCGCACGGACACCGATCCCGCCGAGACGCCGACACCCGCAGCACCCGAGGTCCTGTCCCACGGCGCCGGCAGGATGCGCGTCCGACTCGACTGGATCGCCGGCAGTGACGTCCGCGCGGTCGCGGTCGAGGACTTTCTCGACGCCGTTCCCGGTGTCCGCGCCGTGCACGCGTTCCCTCGGACGGCGTCCGTCGTCGTCTGGTACTCCCGCTCCCGTACCGACGCCGCGTCGGTGCTGGCCGCGCTGACGGCCGTACCGGCGGCGACCGCGCTCACGCCGGGCCAGGCCGCGGTGCGCACACCACGGTCGGCAGACGTCGGTACCGGCGAGCTGCTGCGCATGACGGTGGGCGGAGCGGCCCTGGTCCTGCTGGGCCTGCGCCGGTACGCGCTGCGCCGACCTCCCGTGCTGGGCCCCACCAGTCGGCTCGTCGCCACCGGGGTCACCGTCTTCACCGGTTATCCCTTCCTGAAGGGCGCCGTGCGGTCCCTCACGGGAGGCCGCGCGGCCGGAACGGACGCCCTGGTGTCCGCGGCGACGGTCGCGAGCCTCGTCCTGCGTGAGAACGTCGTCGCCCTCACCGTGCTGTGGCTGCTGAACATCGGCGAGTACCTCCAGGAGTTGACGCTGCGCCGCACCAGGCGTGCCATCTCGGATCTGCTCAGCGGCACCCACGACACCGCGTGGATCCGGACCGGTGACGGTGCCGAGGTCTCCGTGGACATCGACTCGCTCGAGGTCGGCGACGAGGTCGTGGTGCACGACCACGTCGGAGTCCCGGTCGACGGCATCGTGATCGAGGGCGACGCCGTCGTCGACCAGTCCGCCATCACCGGCGAGACGCTGCCGGTCACTGTGACCGTGGGGACCCGGCTGTCGGCCGGATCCGTCGTGTTGCGCGGCCGCGTCGTCGTCCGCGCGTCGGCCGTGGGTCGCGACACGGCGATCGGCCGCATCATCGCCCGGGTCGAAGAGGCGCAGGAGGATCGCGCGCCCATCCAGACGGTGGGCGACAACTTCTCCCGTCGCTTCGTGCCCGCGTCGTTCCTGCTCTCGGCCGCCACGCTGCTCGTCACCCGTGACGTCCGCCGGGCCATGACCATGCTGCTCGTCGCGTGCCCGTGCGCGGTCGGTCTGTCCACCCCCACCGCCATCAGCGCTGCCATCGGCAACGGTGCCCGGCGCGGAATCCTCATCAAGGGCGGGTCCCACCTCGAACAGGCAGGCCGTGTCGACGCCGTCGTCTTCGACAAGACGGGAACGCTGACTGTCGGGCGCCCGGTGGTGACCAACGTGATCGCGTTCCACGACGCGTGGGAGCCGGAGCAGGTGCTCGCCTATGCGGCCAGCTCCGAGATCCACTCTCGGCATCCGTTGGCGGAAGCCGTGATTCGCAGTACCGAGGAACGTCGCATCGAGATTCCACCGCACGAGGAGTGCGAGGTGCTCGTCGGGTTGGGCATGCGGACCGTCTCGGACGGGCGGACGCTGCTGCTGGGCAGTGCGTCGCTGCTGCGCAGAGAGAATGTCGAGGTCTCCGAGGAGGCGTCCGACTGGGTGTCCCGTCTGCAGCACCGTGCCGAGACGCCTCTGCTCCTCGCGGTCGACGGCGTGTTGGTCGGGCTGGTCAGTCTGCGCGACGAGATCCGCCACAACGCCGCCGAGGTACTGCGCGCGTTGCGGGCCGACGGTGTGCACCGCATCGTGATGCTCACCGGGGACAACCCGGCCACGGCCGCCGCCGTCGCGGCCGAGCTCGGTATCGACGAGTGGCGCGCCGAGGTCATGCCCGAGGACAAGCTCGACGTCGTCCGCGCCCTGCAGGCCGAGGGCCACATCGTCGCGGTCGTCGGCGACGGCACCAACGACGCGCCGGCGCTCGCGGCCGCGGACATCGGCATCGCGATGGGCGCCGCCGGGACCGACGTGGCGGTGGAGACCGCGGACGTCGCTCTCGCCGGGGACGATCTGGCACGACTGCTCGACGTGCGCGCGCTGGGGCGGCGCTCGGTGGCCGTCATCCGCCAGAACTACGCCATGTCGATCGCGGTCAACGCGATCGGGCTGGCCGTGAGTGCCGGCGGAGCGCTGTCACCGGTACTCGCGGCGATCCTGCACAACGCGTCGTCCGTCATCGTCGTCGGAAACAGCGCGAGACTCATCGAGTACAGGCCCGGATCCGGGTAGGTTCGACAGGATGACGACCACCGCACCGCGCACCACCGCAGCACCCGTCGGACCACTCGATCTCTTCGCCGCCGACTCCCTGCTCGACGAGGACGAGCGGGACATCGCGGCCACGGTCCGCGCGTTCGTCGACAAGCGGCTCAAGCCCGAGGTGGGGGACTGGTTCGAGGCCGGCACGCTGCCGCGGGAGATCGCTCGCGAGTTCGGCGGCATGGGTCTGATGGGCATGCACCTCGAGGGGTACGGCTGCGCCGGGACCAACGCGGTGAGCTACGGCCTCGCGTGCATGGAACTCGAGGCGGGTGACAGCGGGTTCCGGAGTTTCGTCTCCGTGCAGGGCTCGCTGTCCATGTTCTCGATCCACCGGTACGGGTCGGAGGAGCAGAAGCAGGAATGGCTCCCGCGTCTCGCCACCGGGGAGGCCATCGGATGTTTCGGACTGACCGAGGCCGACTTCGGTTCCAACCCGTCCGGGATGCGCACCCGTGCGCGACGGGACGGCGACGACTGGATCCTCTCCGGCTCCAAGATGTGGATCACCAACGGCACCCTGGCCGACGTGGCGACGGTGTGGGCGCGGACCGACGAGGGCTTCCGTGGGTTCGTCGTGCCCACGGACGCACCGGGATTCGCCGCGCACGCCATCGGTAAGAAGCTGTCGCTGCGCGCCTCGGTGACAGCGGAACTCGTCCTCGACGACATCCGGCTCCCGTCGTCGGCGATGCTGCCCGGTGCCACCAGCCTCGGAGCTCCGCTCTCCTGCCTCAACGAGGCGCGGTTCGGCATCGTGTTCGGCGCTCTCGGCGCAGCGCGGGACAGCCTCGAGACCGCCATCGCGTACGCGAATTCTCGCGAGGTGTTCGACCGGCCGCTCGCGAGTTTCCAGCTGACGCAACAGAAGCTGGCCGACATGACACTCGAGCTCGGCAAGGGGTTCCTTCTCGCCGTCCACCTCGGCAGGATCAAGGACCGCGGTGAGATCACGCCGGATCAGGTGAGTCTGGGCAAGCTCAACAACGTCCGCGAGGCCATCGCCATAGCCCGCGAGTGCCGCACGATCCTGGGCGGTAGCGGCATCACTCTGGAGTACTCACCTCTGCGGCACGCCAACAACCTGGAGTCCGTGCTCACGTACGAGGGGACCAGCGAGATGCACATGCTGTCCATCGGTAAGGCGCTGACGGGGCAACAGGCGTTCCGCTGACCTGTCACCTCTTCTTCGCGGTCTGCTTCCTGTTCTCCTTGTCGATGGCGTCGACCAACTCGTCCTTGGTCATCGTCGAGCGGCCGTGAACGTCGAGGTCGCGAGCGACCTCCTCGAGATGCTTCTTCGACGCGTTCGCGTCGACGCCGCCCGCGCTGCGGCCCTTCGGATTCGGGCCGCCGCTCTCGGCGCGCTCGTCGGAGGGGCCTTTCTCGTCCTTCGGCTCCCAGTGGTCGCCCACCTTCTCGTAGCTGTGCTTCAGCGAGGAGTAGGCGACTCGGTGCGCCCGCTGCTCGTCGTCGTATTCCTCCTCCGCGGAGTCGAGTGTCTTCGCGAAGGTGCGCTGCGCCTTCTCGTCCGATTTCTGCAGGGTGGAGGGCAGCTCCGACTCGATGGGCTTGCCGTCGTCGTTCGTGGTGGGCACGACTGCCTCCTTCTCTCTGGTCCTGACGTCGGGTCTCGTGTCCAGGTGGCCTACCCGCGTCCCGAGGCGCGAAAACCCTGCCGACGTCACCGTCTCAGCGGCACCGTCTCGCCGCGCCCGACGTAGGTGATGCGGTCACCGAGACCTCGCGCGCGCATCTCGCGGGAGAAGTCGGACAGGGGAGAGGCGAAGACACCGTAGTCGTCGACATGCACGGGCAGTACCTGCGCCGGGTCGACGAGCTGCACGGCGTCGGTGCCCTGGCGGCCGTCCATCGTCACCATCGCTCCCCAGCGCGGGTTCTGCCCGAACGGCAGGGTGGTGCCACCGAGGTGCACGACACCGGTGTCGATGTCCGGATAGCGCGTGGGGATCTCCCGGAGCTCGTCGACCATCAGGGTGTCGCCGGAGACGTACACGCGCAGGTCGACGGTGTCGGACTCCGCGGATCCGAACTCGAGCATCGTGCCCATCACCGGCGGAAGCACCCGCAGACGCTGTGCCCAGACGGGGCCGTGCCGACCGGGCATCGCCGTGATCGTCACGACCTGCTCTCCGACTCGCAGGCGTCGTGATTCCCACGTCGACAGTCCGGTCGCCGCCTCGAAGCCGCGACGGGTCAGTTTCGAGGCAGCGTGACCCGTGGTGAACACCGGCAGCGACCGGTCGAGCCCGCTCTGTGCGCGCCGGTCCCAGTGGTCTCCGTGCATGTGCGACAACACGATCGCGGACAGCGGTGGCAACTCGTCGATCGAGACGGCCGGATCGAGACGGCGTGTGGAGAACAGACCGTGACCGAGATAGGCACGCTCGCCGGCGTGCAGGAAGTTGGGATCGGTGAGCAGCGTGATGTCGCCGTAGCTCACCAACCCGGTCGCGTTACCGACGAACGTGTAGCTGCCGTGGGAGACCATGCCGGCGGCTTCCCCGCCGACATGGTTCCAAACGGCGTGGTTCTACTTGGACAGCGTGAACTGCATGATGTCGATGGTTCCGCGGCGGAACTGCTTCGCACATCCGCCGAGGTACTTGATGTAGCGCTCGTAGACCTCGTCGCCGGCGATCGCGATGGCCTCGTCCTTGCGGGCCTCGAGGTTCTCCGTCCAGATCTCCAGCGTGCGGGCGTAGTGCTGCTGCAACGAGTGCACCCGGTCGACCGAGAACCCGACGGACGTCGCGCGTTCCTGGATGGTGCCCGGGCGCTCGAGCTCCCCGCCGGGGAAGATCTCCCGGAGGATGAAGCGCATGAAGACGGCGTCGCGCTTGTCGACGGCGACACCCTTCTCCGCCAGATCGTCCAGTCCGTAGCCGACGATGGTGTGCAGCAACATGACTCCGTCGGAGGGGAGCAGCGAGTGCGCCTTCTCGAAGAACGGGACGTGGCGCGCGCGACGGAAGTGCTCGAAGGCGCCGATGCTGACGATTCGATCGACCGGCTCGTCGAACTCCTCCCAGCCCTGCAGGCGTACCTCGGCCTTGCGGTCGCCCGTGAGGTCGTCCAGACGGGACTGGACGCGTCCGAACTGGTGCTCGCTGAGCGTCAGGCCGACCACGTCCACATCGAACCGCTCGCGGGCGCGGATCATCGCGGTTCCCCATCCGCAGCCGACGTCGAGCAGGCGCATGCCCGACTCGAGGCCCAACTTGTCCAGGGCCAGATCGATCTTCGCGAGCTGTGCCTCCTCGAGCGTCATGTCCTCGCGCTCGAAGTACGCACAGCTGTACGTCCACGTGGGGTCGAGGAAGAGCGCGAAGAAATCGTCGGACAGGTCGTAGTGCGACTGAACGTTCTTGAAGAAGGGCTTCAGGTCTGTCATGTGGTCTAGCAACCTCACACTCGACGGGCAGGAAGGAGCGACGGCACACCCTCCCCCGGGGATGTCTGTCATGCGCGAATCTACGGTCTTGCCAGTCGATCCGCGCTCGGAACCGCCAGGTCGACGCGCTAAACGAACCTGCGGTCCGAGTCTCGCGCGTCCGTCGTGGTCGGTCCCGGTTCTCGGCTCCCGCAGGTCGTCGAAGGTCCGTTTCGAGGCTGTCACTCGGCGATGTCGCGCTCCTCCAGGATCGTGGTCGCCAGGGTGCGGTAACCGTGTTCGGGAAAGTGCACGGTGACGCGGTCCGCCTCGGCCGACACCACGTTCCCCGCGCCCCAGTCGCGGTGATGCAGCGTGTCGCCGGGCTGGTAGCTCGTGTCACCGCCGTTGACGTCGGACTCGGCCGCGGTGCCGGACTCGCAGGTGTCGCACCGACCACAGAGTTGCTCCGTCACCTCGCCGAGGTACTCGAGGAGCACCTGTCGTCGGCATCGCCGTGTCTCGGCGTAGGTCCGCACCATCTCCACCCGCGATCGCGCCGCCGTCTCCTGCCGGCGAGCCGCCTCCAGTGCACGCTCGACGGCCTCGGTCGTCGAGAGGCTGCCGGGCACCCACCCGGCGTCCGTGTGGTGCACGGCGTCGACGTGATCGAGCAGCTCCAGGGCGGTCTCCACAGCGCGCGGTGACAGGCCGGGCAACCCCGTGAGCGACTCGGTCGACATCGGTTCCGTGGCTGACCGCAGCGCCCCCTGCACCGCCTCGAGCGCATCTCGGCGCGGTCGGCGGGTGGCGAAGAACGACGGCAGCCCCAGGTCCTCGGCGCGAAAGTGCAGGACGGCAGCGGCGTCCGCACCGTCGCGACCAGCGCGGCCGAACTCCTGGTAGTACCGCTCCAGCGAATCGGGCGGTGCAGTGTGGACGACGAACCGGACATCGGGCTTGTCGATGCCCATCCCGAACGCCGACGTGGCCGCGACGACGTCGACCGTCCCGGCCGCGAACGCCTCGTGCGCCTCGTCGCGCGCGGACCGCGCGAGACCGGCGTGATACGCGAGCGCTCGGAGGCCGCGCTCCGCCAGCAGAGCCGCGAACTCCTCCGCCTGCGCGCGAGTGGCGGTGTACACGAGACCGGTTCCGGCCTGCCCGTTTGATTCCGACCGGCCTCCGGCCTGCCCGCCGGACTCCGACCGGCCTCCGGCCTGCCCGCCGGACTCCGACCGGCCTCCGGCCTGCCCGCCCGACTCCGAGCGCTGGACGACATCGTCCACGGCCGCCCGGAGTGCCACGTCCGCGTCGTGGTGCCGGACGACGGACAGCCGGATCTCCGGCCGGTCGAAGGAGCCGACCACCGTCAACGGATCGAGCATGCCGAGGCGCGTCGTGATCTCGTCACGGATCGGCGGGGGAGCCGTCGCGGTGACGGCGATGATCGGCGGGCGTCCGATCGCCTCGGCCACGTGACCGAGACGAAGGTAGGCCGGACGGAAATCGTGGCCCCAGGCGGCGATGCAGTGGGCCTCGTCGACGGCGACGCACGCGACGCCGAGTGCGCGCAGCCGATCCTGCACCTCGTCCCGCGAGGCTGATTCCGGCGTCAGGTAGACGATGGTCGCCTCACCGCGAGCGAGGGACTCCCACGAACGCTCGTTCTCGGTGTCGCTCTGCTCGGAGTGCACCGCGACCGCCCGCACGTGTGTCGACCGACGACGCAGACCGTCCACCTGATCGCGTTGCAACGCGATGAGCGGGCTCAGGACGACGGTCGGCCCGTCGAGCAGCGACGCGGCGACCTGATAGATGGCCGACTTGCCGAAACCGCTCGCCAGCAGTGCCAGCACGTCTCGTCCGGACACGACGGCATCGATCGAGTCACGTTGTCTCGGATGCAGTTCGGCATGACCGAGCGCCCGCGCGGCCGCATCGATGTCGGGCGGTGGGACGGTGTCGGGGCTCACGAACGCCCAGGTACCCGCGAGTGGGCGTGCGAATCCTGCGCGGCCGCACCGTCAGAAGCGGCGCGTCAACCGCAGCCGCAGTGGTCGGCCGTCGGGGTCGACCACCAGCCGGTAGAGGAGCGAGAACACCCGCTGCTTCCACAGCGGCGGCACCTCGATGGCATGCATGCGCAACCGTCCCCGCGGGCGATCACCGTCGCGGCCCCCGTCGTGCCACGCGTCGAGCTCGCTGACCTGCTCGGCGACCGCGTCGAAGCAGTCGTCCGGGTCGAGGAGGTCGGCGACGTCGGCGTCCGCGCCGCTCCCACGGGACAGGTGTTCGGCGAGGAGCTCGAGTCGGAGATCTCGGGCGAACACCCGCGCACCGTCACCTAGGCCACCGGGATCGACGGGCTCGCGCGCATCCCGCTCCTCGTCGACCACGGCCGCCGTGAGTTCCGAATCGTGCGTCCAGGAGCGGCGATTGAAGTTGTCGCTACCGACGGCCGCCCACACGTCGTCGACGATGCAGACCTTGGAGTGCACGTAGACCGGCACACTGTCGTCGTTTTCCACGTCGAGGACGAGCACCCGGTCGGCGCCCGCGTCGCGTAGTAGATCCAACGCGGCGGCGTGACCCAGGAGCGACGGCGGGATGGTCATCGCACTGTCGTCGTCGAGGTGCCGGGGTACCACGATGATCATGCGGAGCCGGGGCGAGCGCCGCAGCGCACGCGCGAAGACCCGCGCGACGTCCACGGACCACAGGTACTGGTCCTCGATGTAGATCAGGCGCTCGGCGCGACCGAGGGCTTTGGCGTACGCACGGGCCGCGCTGCGCTCGCCGTCCTGCGCGAACGGGTAGGACGGTCGGCGACGCGGGTAGGTGCGGAGCAACTGCACCGAGCACGTTCCCGTCGCCTCCGGGTCGGGGAGGGCAGTGGGCAGCTCGGACGGCTCGCGCCGGTGCCGGCGGACGACGTCGCTCACCACGTGCCACGGCAGCCGCGACAGTGCCGCCGGATCCTCCCAGCGCTCCCGGAAGGTGTCCTCGACGTCGCGCACGGCCGGACCGCGCATCTCGAGTTGCAGGTCGTGCCAGGCGGGGGTCTCCCCGTACTCCGGTGGAAACGGTCGGCTCAGGGCATCGCCGTGATGGTGCGCATCGTCCCGTCGCGACCGGGCCAGATCGATCCCGCCCACGAAGGCGACGTTGCCGTCGGGACACGACGCGGAGCGCATCACCACGAGCTTCTGATGATGGGACCCGAACGTCAGAACGCGCTGATCGAGAACGCACTCACCGCCCGCGTCCTCGAGGGCGGTCGCGAGGGCACTGTTCTTGCCGCCGGTGTATCCGAGGCCCTCCGCGTGCGAACGCCACAGCAGACCTCGGACGACGACACCGCGCGTCGCGGCACCGGTCAGCGCGTCCTCGACCGTCGGACCGCGGTCGGTGAGCACCTGCTCCGGGTCGCCGCGCCAATCGGTGAACAACACCAGATCGTCCGGTTTCGCGTCGGCCAGGTGCTCGTTCAGCACGCGGAAGTAGGTGTCGCCGTGCACGAGAGCGACGCAACGGTTGCCCTCCGTCCAGGCGCGGATGCGAGTGTCCGGGTTGGCGCGCTCCTCCGCGGACAGAAACCAGGGATGCGCCTCGTCGTCGAAGTCGATGTCGGCGAAGATCGACGACCGACCCAGGGCGTTCGAGATGCGGTCGACCGCCGTCATCAGCACGTTGCCGCGCGGTGGTGCACCCGTCTCGACCGCGCGTCGTCCCGACCCGTGCGTCACGCGACGCGTGCCGCGGGTGGGAGGGACTCGGTGCCGCCGGTGGGCCACGCCAGAGGGTCGGAACCCAGGGCGTGCAGCTGACGGACCTGGTCCTGACACCACGGCGACAGATCGCTCTCGCCCGCCAACACGGTCGCGACGAACTCGTTCCACGGTTCCCAGCGGTAGTCGGCCACCTCGTCCGGTCGCGGATCGACCGTCCTGTCGTCGTGCAGGACGAGGAACACCGGGCAGATCTCGTACTCGACCACGCCGTTGTCCATCACGGCGCGGTACCGGAACGACGGGAGCACCGGAGCCGCGCTGTCCGCACCGATACCCAGTTCGTGATCGAGGCGCCGCAGAACCGCGGAGTCGAGACGTTCACCCGGCGCGGGGTGTCCGCAGCACGTGTTGGTCCAGATTCCGGGCCAGGTGCGCTTGTCGTGCGCCCGCTGTGTCACCAGGACCTCGCGCTCGCGGTTGATCACGTAGCTCGAGAACGCCAGGTGCAGCGGTGTGGCGTCGTGATGCACAGTGGCCTTGTCGTGGGTGCCGATGGCACGGCCGTCCTCATCGAGCAGTACTACGAGTTCCACACGTGTCCTTCCGGATGTACGACCGGCCTCCGGTCCAGAGTAGTGGTCGCTCAGCGGGGCCGAGACGGGCGGACGGACACCACCTCGTGGGTGCGCACCGGCCCGGCGACGCGGGCGTGGCACGTGGTGAGGATCGGCGCCGACCGAGACTCCTGGAGGACCACCTCGACGGTGTCCCCGTGGTGGTCGAGGAGGACGTGTCGCCGACCGTCCGGGCCGGGAGCCTCCGACAGGGGATGCAGGGTGTCGATGGCGAAGTCCTGCAGGACGGTTCGTGCGGCGTGCTGGGCCACCTGCACGGCCCCCGAGAGCGCACTGCGGCCGCGCAGGAACTCCGGGGTGACGAGTCCGTCGTGGTGGCGGCGCAGGATGCGGACGACGTCCGCGTCGTCGACGTTGCCGTAGTAGAGACCGTGCGGCAGGACGATCATCGTGCCGGCGAACCGGTCGCCACCGAGGTGCGAGCACTCCCACACCTCGCCGGGGTACGCCGACACGGCCGGGGCGAGGATCGTGCGACCGCGGACGGCGCAACAGCGGTCGTGCCTGCCGTGGGTGCACACGGCCACGATGGTCTCCGTCGACGCGGTACCCGACGATCCGTCGAGCGGGACGTCGAGCAGTTCGGCCGCGTCGGACACCTCGCCCCGGTGCACGCTCTCGTGCCCCGGCCGTGCGTCCACCGACGCCCACCGCCACCGGCCGCGGCCTCGGCGACGGCCGGGCTCCCGGACGGCGAGGGGGCGGAACCCGGCACTCTCGATGCGGCGCACCAGCGCTCCACCCAGTACGGGATCGAGGACGGACGGGGAATCGAGGAACGCCGACGGGCCCCAACTTCCCGCGACCTCGACGAGGAACCATCGTTCTCCGCGAGAACCGCTTCCCGCCAACGTGTCTCCCCGATCACGAGCATTGTCGCTGCACGGGCGCCACGCCGCGCTGGTGCACACCGGCGTCGTCACGATCGGGCTACGACGAGACCCTCGCGGAGCAGGCGACGCACCACGACGATCGCGTCCTGATCGTCGAGACCCGTGAGGTCGCCGACCGCGCAGTCTTTCCCGCTGTGCAGCTGCCGAACGGCGTCCGCCGCGATCGAGGGCAGCGTGATCGTCTTGGTCCGCGTCGTCACGGCGACCGACTCGGGCGACTGCGTCACCCGCGCGGCGAGCCCGGATCGCCACGTCACCACGGTGGCCGCGGACAGGCCGGCCATCGTGCGCACGGTCTCGAGAGGACGCACCGGGGCCGGCCGCGTGACCTCGACGAAGCGACGGCCGACACGCTCTGCCGCCGTCCGCGCTCGACCGTCGCGGCCGTCGGTGTCGGCGAGGGTCGCGGTCAGATCTGCGATCAGCGCGCGCACGTGCGGTACGACGGCGTCCGGATCGGTCAGATCGAGCCCCACGGGCAGCGGGGCCCGGAAGCTCGCGTCGTCCGCGAGGGTCCCCAGCACGTGATGCAGGAGGTCGTACCGGGTGAAGGCCGACATTCCGACGGTCAGATGGATCGAGGTGTCACCCAGGGCCTCGGCGGAATGGATCCAGCCCCTCGGAACGTACAGCGAATCACCCTCGCGCAGAACGACGTCGAGGGTAGGGTCCGTGCGCGCCATGGCGGCGACGGCGTCCCTGCGGTCCGACCACGGCTGGTTCGACAGCGGGTGCTCGTGCACCGGGGGGTGCAGGATCCACCGCTTCTCGCCGGCGATCTGGAGGACGAAGACGTCGTGCACGTCGTAGTGGGGATCGAATCCGCGCGACGACGCGGGGGTGATGTACGAGTTGACCTGCACCGGGTGGCCGAGATCGGCAACCAGGTCGCCGGTGAAGTGGATGAGGGGAGGCCACAGTCGATGGAGTCCCTGCAGGACCAGGGTGTGGCCGTCCGCGAAGGCCGCCAGGATTCCGGCGGAGTCGAGCTGATCGGTCACCTCGGCCCCGAAGCCACCCGAATCGGTGAACTGCCCGCGGTCGGTCAGCGCGCCGTTCCTGGCCATCCGGGCGAAGGGTGTGCGCACGCCGCGTTCGGACACCAGCTCGTCGACGGCGTCCGTCGACAGCAGATCGGTGAACGGAGCGGGAAGGTCGGCCGCACGCGTCAGGAGCGGCGCGCGTCCCCAGTGGTCCTCGGCGAAGGCGCGGGGATCGATGCTCAGAAGACGACGCAGCGCGGACCGGTCTCCCGGTCCGCGCTCGTCATCGGTCGGTCGGCTCAAGCCGTACCGTCCGCACCGCCGTCGTGGCCGTCGGGGTTCGAGCCGCCGTCGGCCGGGCCCTCGCCGCTGGCCGCGGAGCCGTCCGCGCCGCCGTCGTGTCCACCCGGGTTCGAGCCGCCGTCGGCGGGGCCCTCCGTGCTGGACGCGGTGCCGTCGGCGCCGCCGTCGTGACCGTTCGGGTTGGAGCCGCCGTCGGCGGGGCCTTCGCCGCCCGCTGCTCCGGAAGTGGTGATGTCGTCGTCGTTGATAGCCATCGTCTACCTTTCAGTCGTCACGACCGGACGCCGGAATTCCGGCGTCGGACACACATCGAACGTCCCCGTTCTACAGGAGACAGGTCACGTGTTGACGATTTCGGGACTTCTCAAACTCCGTGTCCACCGCATCGCCGCGTAGAGCACGCCGCCGACCAGGAGCAGCACGCCGGCACGCAGCCACGTCTGCGCGGTCTGCTGCGTCGCGAGCACGCCGCAGCTGATCAGAGCGAGCACCGGAAGGATCACCGGGGTGCGGAAGTGCGGGTGGTCCACCTGGTCCTTGCGCAGCACCAGCACGGCGAGGTTGGTGCTGACGAACACGATCAGGAGCAGCAGGACGACGGTCTCCGCGAGCGCTGCGACGGTCCCGGTGGCCGCGAGAATCATCGCCACCACCGTGGTCGCGACGATGGCCACCCAGGGAGTCTGCCGACGTGGCAACACCCGGCCCGCGACGGCGGGCAGTAGTCGCTGTCCGGCCATCCCGTAGGTGAGTCGGCTGGCCATGATCATGGTCAGCAGGGCGCCGTTGGCCACGGCGATCAACGCCACGAGTCCGAAGAGCCTGTCGGGGACACCGACGTCGGCCGCCGAGACGACGGCGAGCAGGGGCGCCGAGGTGTCCGCGAGGTCGCTCGCGGGCACCACCGCGCTCACCGCGAGTCCGACCGCGACGTAGACCGCACCGGCCGTCGCCAGCGAGAGGAAGAGCGCGCGAGGGTAGACGCGGTGCACGTCCCGGACCTCCTCCGCCATGTTGGCCGAGGTCTCGAACCCCACGAACGAGTAGAAGGCGAGCAGCGCCGCCGCGAGGACCGCCACGGCAGGGTTCACGGCATCGGTGAACTCGAGGGTGCGGCCGAGATCGCCGTCGCCGCGACCGAGCACGATGCAGGCGAGGACGACGACGAGGACGAGTCCGCTGACCTCGACGACGGTCATGACCACGTTCGCCCGCATCGACTCCTTGATGCCACGCGCGTTCAGGAGAGCGACGACGGCGAGGAACACCAGCGCGGCAGGAACCGTCGGGACGTCGAGGAAGGCGCCCAGATAGTCACCGGCGAAGGCGACGGACAGCCCGGCCGCGCTCGTCACACCCGCCGCCAGCATCGAGAACCCGACGAGGAACGAGACCACCGGCCGTCCGAAGGCTCGCTCGGCGAACACGGCGGCACCACCTGCACGCGGGTACTTGGTCACCAGCTCGGCGTACGAGGCCGCGGTGAGCATGGCCATCGCGAGTGCCACCAGCAGCGGCACCCACACGGCACCGCCGACCTCGCCGGCGATCTCGCCCACGAGTGCGTAGATGCCCGCTCCGAGAACATCACCCAGGATGAAGACGAACAGGAGTTTGCCGGTGACGGCGCGACGCAGACCGGGGGAGTCGCTCGGTGCCGCAGGGTCGTTCAGGTCAGTGCTCATCGCACCGGGTTACCCGTTCGCGGGGCCGTTACCCACGCGCACGACCCGGCGATCCGGGTCGTTTGTCGGGTCCGCCTCCGGGTAGCCGGGGCGCGACAAGAGCACGACCCCGAGCACTGTCAGGAGCCTTCATGTTCCGTCATACCGACCACCTCCAGTTCGACGTGAAGCCGGAGAAGCCGGATCCCGTCTACGCCCGCAAGCTGCAAGAGTTGATCGGCGGCGCGTACGGCGAGATGACCGTCACGATGCAGTACCTGTTCCAGGGATGGAACTGTCGCATGAAAGGCAAGTACAAGGACCTCATCATGGACATCGCGACCGAGGAGATCGGTCACGTGGAGATGATCGCGACCATGGTCGCGCGGCTCCTCGAGGGCGCACCGGCCACCGAGTCCACCAAGAACGCTGCCGCCGATCCCGTCGTCGCCGCGGTGCTGGGCGGGATGGATCCGCAGCAGGCCATCGTGTCCGGTGGCGGACCCACCCTCGCCGACAGCAACGGTGTCCCGTGGAACGGGCGCTTCATCGTCGCCAGCGGCAACCTGCTGGCGGACTTCCGCGCCAACGTCGCGGCGGAGGCGCAGGGCCGCGTGCAGACCGCACGCCTGTGGCACATGACCGACGATCCCGGTGTCAAGAACATGCTCAAGTTCAACCTCGCCCGCGACACGTATCACCAGAACATGTGGCTCGCGGCCATCGAGGAGCTGCAGGCGGACGGTCTGGAGGGTGTGGTGGCGCCGAACGACCTGTTCGACGAGGAGTACGACGAGCACGCGAGCACGCTGTGGCATCTGTCGGACGGCACCGAGTCCGACAAGGGCCGGTGGGCGCACGGCACCGCACCCGACGGCCGCCACGAGAACAGGTTCCTCGCCGATCCGCAGCCGCTGGGCAACAAGCAGAGTGGACCGCCGCCGGACCCGAAGCTCTACGCCACCTACGACGGCGGACTCGGCGAACCGTCGAACGCGGCTCTCGGCACGGAGAAGGGCGTCATGGGCAAGATCAAGGAGACGTTGGACCCCAACGCCGGCTGATCGGCCGACCCGAACGACGAAGAACCCCGGCGCCGATAACGGCGCCGGGGTTCTGTCAGGTTGATGTGGATGGTGCGAGTCGATCCGGAGAACAGGCTCCGCGTGATCGTCCTCGCGTCGGAATGAACACGTGTCTCGTCGTCACCGTGTTGATACGCACCACCTGCCTCGAGTTCGTCCTACGACCTGTTCGGCTTGCGTCTCCGACGATAACCCCGCGGAGTGACGCTGTCCACACCTGCGTCATGACGACGTCATCCGGCAGTCGTCGCGCGTTCGTTCGGGACGCAGTGCGTCATCTGCAGGTCGGCGACATCGCGGGGGCCGTTCTTCCCGAGATTCGCGCGCCGCCGGTCCTCCTCCTCCGACAGGGTCTGCGATGCGAGCGGTTCGAGTCCGCGGACGTCGTCGGCCGACATGCCCAGCCCCTCTCCCACGCGGGCGCCGAGTTCGTCGTCGGCCATGAAGAAGTGCCAGACCATCCGCTCCTGCACCTCGCGCGTCGCCTCCGAGATGTTCGCGACGAGATTCGCCACGAGGTCGTCCTTCTCCCACTGGTCCATCAGCTGGTACCGCTGACCGGCCTGCTCGTAGTCGTTGGTGCGATCGATCCGCTTGCGGGTGAGGCGGCCGTGGATCTCCGGACCCTGCTCGTCGTGCGTCGGGTACTCGGCCTCACGGAGACCGCCCGTGATGGAGGGCTCGTAGTTCACGTGCGGATTGCTGCCGGTGTTGTCCACCGAGTACTGCATCTGGCCGCCCTGCTGGTTCGTGGACACCCGCGCGTTCTTCGCCTGGTTGACGGGCAGCTGCAGGTAGTTCGGCCCCACGCGGTAGCGCTGGGTGTCCGAGTACGAGAAGGTCCGGCCGACCAGCATCTTGTCGTCGGAGAAGTCCAGGCCGTCGACGAGCACACCGGTGCCGAACGAGATCTGCTCGTTCTCGGCAAAGTGGTTCGAGACGTTGCGGTCCAGCACCATGCGGCCCACCACCTTCGGCGGGAACTCGTTCTCCGGCCACACCTTCGTGTCGTCGAGCGGGTCGAAGTTCAGCTCGGGATGCTCGTCGTCGCTCATCACCTGCACGCGCAGTTCCCATTCGGGGAAGTCGCCGCGCTCGATGTGCTCGTACAGATCCTTGCTCGCATGGCCCAGATCGTTCGCCTGGATCGCGGCGGCGTCCGCCTCGGTGAGCGACGCGACTCCCGCCTTCGGGATCCAGTGGTACTTCACCAGGTGAGTCTCGCCCTCGGCGTCGACCCACTTGTAGGTGTTCACTCCGAAACCCTGCTGCGTCCGGTAATTGGCCGGAATCCCGCGGGGGGAGAACAGGTTCACGAGCATGTGGGTCGCCTCGGGCGTCTGCGACATGAAGTCGAAGATGCGCGCGGGCTCCTGCCGGAACGTCACCGGATCCGGCTTGAGCGAGTGGATGACGTCGGGGAACTTGATGGCGTCACGGATGAAGAAGACGCCCAGGTTGTTCCCGACGAGGTCCCAGTTGCCGTCCTCGGTGTAGAACTTGATCGCGAAGCCGCGGGGGTCACGCGCGGCCTCGGACGAATCGCGCCCGCCGATCACCGTCGAGAACCTGACGGCGAGGTCCGTGCGCTTGCCGGCCTCGGCGAACAGCTTCGCGCGGGTGTACCGCTCGATGGGTTCGTCGCCCCACTTCCCGGTGGCCTCGAAATAGCCGTAGGCGACGGCTCCGCGGGCGTGGACGACGCGCTCCGGGATGCGCTCGCGATCGAAATGGCTGACCTTCTCGAGGAACTGGTAGTTCTCGAGGGTGGCCGGACCGCGTGAGCCCACGGTGCGCTGGTTCTGGTTGTCGTAGACGGGATGCCCTTGACGATTGGTGAGGATGTCCCGGTCGTCTGCCGGTGTCGACCCTTGCGACGCGACGTCTGTCATGTGTCGGCTCCTTGACTGCTCTGTGGAACGGAGGCTTCGTGCAGCGGACCGCGTACCCGACACGATCGCGAGAAAACGTGATCGGACAGAATCCCGGAATGAGGACGAGTGCCGGTGTGCTGCTGTTCCGCGGGGGTGGGGGCGAGCTGGAGGTGCTGCTGGCTCATCCCGGCGGACCCTTCTGGGCGCGCAAGGACGCCGGCGCCTGGTCCATACCGAAGGGCGAGTACGACGCCGACACCGAGGATGCGCGCACAACGGCGGCCAGAGAGTTCGCGGAGGAACTCGGGTCCCCGGTGCCCGACGGGGACTGGATCGATCTCGGCACGGTCGCGCAGTCCAGAGCCAAGTCGGTTCGTGCGTTCGCCGTGCGCGGCGAACTCGACCCCTCGACCGCCGTGAGCAACAGTGTGGAGATGGAGTGGCCACCCAGGTCGGGGCGACGGCTGGTGTTTCCCGAGGTCGACCGCGTGGAGTGGTGTGACCGGAAGTCCGCGCGGCGTCGGCTGCTGAGCGGGCAGGTTCCGCTACTCGACGCCCTCGACCGCCACCTCAAGCAGCTCTGAGGCGCACGTCGCGCGGGCGGAGAACCTGTGTGCAGAGATCCGCGGTGAACGCGGATCTCTGCACACAGACCGTCGACGCATCGCGGAGCGGACTGGTCGCCGACGTGATGAGACGGATCGCTCAGCCCACTCAGGCGGCGCCCTGACCTCCGCCGCCGCCCTCGGTCATGCCCTCGTCACGGTCACCGTCGGCGTTGCGGAACTCGTCGAGTGTCGCCTCCGCCGCGTCGCCGGTCTGTTCGGCGGCACCGTCGGAGGAATCGTGGAGATCGTCCTGATCCGGCCCGCCCTCACGCCGCTCGGGGATGTCTCCCGCCGCCTGCTTGGCCTCGTCGATCTTCTCCTGCACGGAGTCGAGCATCGTCTCGTCCAGTTCGTCGGCCATGAGAACTCCTTCGATCGCGGGGAATGTGCCTCGTCACACTGCGTTTTCCCCGTTGTACCGGCGGGTAACCACGATCTGTCACCGAATGACACGGAGCGGTCGTTCCGGCTGCTCTTGCACCGAGACTCAACTTCCATCACAGGGGGCACATCACATGGTCAGCACCACCGCACACACCGAACGGGCGACGCTCGTCGCCCAGCTTCGCGCTCTGCTCGCGCTCACCAACACCGAGGTTCAGGTGGCCGAGACCCGCGTCGCACAGGCTCGGACGGAAGCTGTCCGCGAGGAACTGCTGCAGAACGCGTCGAACGGACGCGATCGCGCTGCTCGCATCGATGCCGCCATTCGCGAACTCGGCGGCTTCCCCGGCGTCGTCGCACCCGTCGTCGGGCGCCTCACCGCGCTGCTCAAGGCCATCGGCGAGCAGGCGCAGCCGTTCGACGAGGCCCTTCTCGGCGATCTCGCGCTGGAGCACCAGCTGCTCGACCGCGCCCGTTACGTCAAGGCTCTCGCCACGACCGCGTCCGCGCCGAGCGTCGTGTCGCTCGCAGACGATCTCGTGACCGCCCACACGGCGACCGTCGAGTGGCTCACCACCGTCCTCGCCGAGGATGCCCTCGGTGGACCGGCCGCACTGCGTCGCACGCCGATCCAGGCCGCCACCGGTGCTGCCGTGCGTCTCATCAACACGCCGGTCACCTGGTCGTCGCGAGGTGTCGACCGCGTCGTCGGCACGGCGAAGGACGTTCCCGCGAAGGTGTCCACCCTCATCGGCCGCGGCCAGCGCGCGACCGAACTGGCCGTCGACACTGTCACCGCGAGCCGCGACGCGGCACTCGAGACGGCCGAGGAGGTCACTCGTGACGGCGGCGCGACCGGTGTCGCCGACGCGATCCACCGCACCCGTGCGGCCGGCGGGACGCTCGAGGAGCACGAACTTCCCATCGCCGACTACGACGGTCTGAACGTCGCCGCAGCAGTCGCCGAGATCAAGGAACTGACCGATCCGGCAGATCTGCGCACCGTGGTCGCCTACGAGGAGCGCAACAAGAACCGCCACTCGGTGGTCTCCGCCGCGCAGACTCGTCTGGCAGCGCTGGCGAAGGACATCGTCGGCATCTCCTGATCCACTCATACGGAAGCCCCCGAGGATCATCGATCCTCGGGGGCTTCGTCGTTCGTCGGTCCGGTCAGCCCGCACGCCTGGTCGGGGTGTCGGCATGGTCCGGTCGTTCTCGGCGGGAGGGTGCCGAGTCGAGGGGAACCGGTCGTGCAGTCTCCGCTCCGCACCGTGCCATCACGGCCTCCCACCATTCCTGCCGCGGACCGGTCTCGGTCCAGACCACCGTGTCGATGTCCATCTGTTCATCTCCTGTCGAAACACCGGAATGCGTCGACGCCTCACTTCTCGAGCGCTGTGAGGGGGATTACCCGTTCGGAGCAGGATCACACCGACCGACCGAGACGGTCAGCGCCACCACGTCTCACTGGGGGTGACCGGAGTGGTGCGCTTGTGCCGGGTCTTGACGAACCAGTTCTCGATGGTGGCGGCGGCCTCGTCGGGCACGTCCTCGCCTTCGAGGTAGGCGTCGATCTGGGCGTACGTCACACCCAGTGCCTCCTCGTCGGGCAGCGCCGGCCGGTCGTCCTCGAGGTCGGCCGTGGGTACCTTCTTCCACGTGCTCTCCGGGGCACCGAGTTCGCGCAGCAGGGCCGCACCCTGGCGCTTGGTCAGGCCGGTCAGCGGCGTGAGGTCCACACCGCCGTCGCCGTACTTGGTGAAGAACCCCGTCACGGCCTCGGCAGCGTGATCGGTACCGACGACGAGCAGGTTCCGCTCGCCCGCGAGCGCGTACTGGGCGACCATCCGCTCGCGTGCCTTGATGTTGCCGCGAACGAAGTCGCGCAGTCGATCGACTCCGAGGGCCGTGGCAGCTGCCACGCCTGCGCCGTCCGCGGACGGCTTGATGTCCACCGTCACCGTGGTGTCGGGGCGGATGAAATCGAGCGCGATCGCCGCGTCGGCCTCGTCCGCCTGCTCACCGTAGGGGAGTCGTACGGCCATGAACGTCGCGTCGCCGCCGCCGGCGCGAACGCGTTCCGCGGCGAGCTGGCACAGGCGTCCCACGAGTGTGCTGTCCTGTCCGCCACTGATGCCGAGTACGAAGCCGGCAGTTCGGGTGGCGACGGCGTAGTCGGCGAGAAAGCCCACCCGCGTGTCGATCTCCGCCGCGGGATCGATGGTCGGACGGACCTCGAGTTCGGTTCGAATGGTGTCGCGAAGGCTTGGCATGACTCAACGCTAGCGCCGATCCTCCGCGCGTGCCGGGGATGTTTGTCACCGGACGGAGCGGGAAGGACTACCGGTCCGTGCAGCACTGAGAGAGGAAACGGAAGACACATGTCTCACCACGTCGAGACCGAGGAACTCATCGAGGGCGAGGCGGCCGAACCGGAGCAGCGCGTCGACACCGACGAGGATCTCGCCGAGCTCTGTTCGGAGATCGCGGAACTCGCACTCGAACGCGACCTCCGTATCGCCACCGCCGAGTCGCTCACCGCCGGGAACATCGCTGCCAATCTGGGCCGCGCGTCGTCGTCCGGAACGTGGTTCCGCGGGTCGATCGTCGCCTACGCCAGTGAGGTGAAGTACTCGCTGTTGCAGGTACCCCGCGGCCCCGTGGTGAGCGAGGAGGCCGCCACGGCCATGGCGAGCGGAGCGGCGTCGGCGCTCGGCGCGGATCTCGCCGTGGCCGTCACCGGTGAGGCGGGACCGGAGACGAACGAGGACGTGGAACCCGGAACGGTCTGGTTCGGCATCGCCGACCACGGGACGACCAGCGCGGAGCGCGTGGTCTTCGAGGGCGACCCGAAGGACGTCCTGGCCGCGACCATCGAACGCGCGCTACGCCTGCTGCGCGACCACGCCCGGTCAGGCGCCCAGCGCGAGTAGGGCGATGTCGTCGATCGGAGAGAGGTCGGGGATGAGGGCGACCAGATCCTCGACCATCTTCGTCGTGGACAGTCCGAGGCGGGCCTGCGTGAACTGCGCGAGACCGTCCTCGCCGAACATGGTGCGCCCGTCGGGACGTGCCTCGGTGATGCCGTCCGTGTAGAGCAGCAGTGTCTGCCCCTCCTGCAACCGGAAACTGCACGCACTGAAGGTCGCGTTCGGCAGAGCGCCGACGAACATGCCTGTACTGGAACGGATCTCGTGCACCTCGCCGCGAGCGGGATCGAGGAGCAGGGCGGGCGGGTGCCCGCCCGTCGCCAGTGTGACGCGGAAACCGCCGCGAGGATCCGGGGTGATCACACCGAACAGCACGGTGCAGAAACGCTGATGCGAGGTGTCCATCAACAACAGTCGATTGAGCTCGGCGAGCCCCTCCGTCGGATCGTCGTGGTGCAGCGCCGCGGCCCGCAGGGTGTAGCGGACCAGCGAGGTGACGGCCGCGGCGCCGGCGCCGTGGCCCTGGACGTCGCCGAGGAAGAACGCCCACCGGTCCTTGCCCAGCGCGAAGACGTCGTAGAAGTCGCCGCCGACCTGCAGCGGTGACGAGGCGTGGTAGTGCGACGCGAGCGTCAGACCCTCGATGGTGGGAAGGGAGGGTGGGAGCAGCGTGCGCTGCAGCACGGCGGCGTAGTCACCGATGATCGCGGAGTCCGCCTCGGCGCGCGTGCGGAGTTCCCGCTCGGCGCGCACGGTGGTCGCGGCCGACAGTCGCAACTCGAACTCGTCCATCGCTATGTCGGCCAGTTCCATCAGGATGTCCGCGCGATCGTCGGACACCGTGCGCGGCACCACGTCGTAGACGTTGACCGTGCCGAGCCGGAAGCCGTCGGCAGTCACGATGGGGGCGCCGGCGTAGAAGCGGATGCCGAGATCGCCGCGGACGAAGGCACTACCGGCGGTGGCCGGGTTCGCCAGGGTGTCCGACGCGACGAAAGGCCCGTCGTGCGTCATCGCCATCGTGCACAGGGCGTCGTGACGTTCGGTGTGGTCCGGGAGCCCGTCGCCGTAGGTGGCGGTGAACCGCACCAGGTCGGCATCGATGATGGACACGGACGCGTACGGCGCGTCGAACCAGCGGGCCGCGAGGCGGGCGATGCGGTCGAAGGCGCCGTCGGCGGCGGTGTGCTCGACGTCGTACCGGGCCAACGCGGCCAGGCGTGCCGCCTCGGCGGCCTGCGCGAGGTCGGGACCGAGATCGAGGGAATCGATCGCCGTTCTCGACGTGGCACGGCGCGGGGAGTCGAACGCGTGGGACGAGAGTGCAGTCACGAAGCCTCCGGTGAGACGAGAGCGGTAATGCTCTCCCCGGGGCTGGAGGAGGAGAGACTCACGGGGAGCCTCAGCAATCGCGTACGAGTCTACGAGACCTGATCGTCGGTGTCGATGCCGGATGTCGGTGCCACGTCCCATGCCATGGTCACGGTGGTGCCCGAGTCGGCGGACGACAGCGTGACGTCGTCCGACAGGGTCTCGATCAGCGGCAGACCGCGGCCACGGAGGGGCCCCGGCGACGAGTCGGACCACGTCCCGTGATCACGGACGGCGACCTCGAGCCGAGCGGAGTCGTAGGTGGCCTGGAGGTCGAAGACGCGTCGACCGGTGGTGGCGGCATAGGCGTGCTCGACGACGTTGGCCATCGCCTCGTAGACGGCGAGCACGATGTCGTACGTCCGCGCCGTGTCGAACGGCGTGTGCGTCAACCACGCACCGAAGCGGACACGAGCGTCGGTGATGCGCTGCGGTTCGGCGTCGAGATCGGTGAGGGACAACTGGGTGGGGGGCTGGTGGTGCTCAGTCGTCGCGTCGTCGATCACGAGGGGAGGAGTACCCCACGCGTGCCCGGTCCTCACACCGGGAGCGCTGCTCATGCGAGGTCGTCGACGGGCGAACCGGACGTGGTGACGGCCGCGAGCGCCGCCTCGCGGGTGTCGAGCACGGGGAACGTCTCGTCGAGACCGACCAACTGCAGGGGGCGAGCGGTGGCCGCACCGCGGGCGACGACGGCGAAGGCGACGTCGTCGCCCACCGCCTGATGCGAGGTCACCAGCACGGTCATACCGGCCGACGCGAGAAAATCGACACCCGTCAGATCGATGATCAGCGCACTCGACGCCGTGGTCCGTACGGCGTCCACCGCATCCTGAAGAATCGGCGCGGTGGCCAGATCGAGTTCGCCCACGACTGTCAGGATCGCTGCGTCGTCGTGCCATTCGGTGTCGACACGGAATGCGTCCGTGGTGTTCTCGGCGATCGACATCGGATGTCCTGCCTTTCGGTGTTCGGTCCAGAAAGGCCATTCAAGCAGCCGAGTCCGACCGATGCCACACCGGCTCCGAGCGCCGGGTGGGGAGTTTGACGGGGTTTTTCCAGGGTATCGAGCCCCGATGAGCAGCATCGGTACGGGCGGCCGACGCGTTCTCGTCGTGGGCTGGTCGAGTGTCGAGAACGGCGAGTGCACGGCCGGGGACCAGAAGGCCATGTGGGCTGTCGCGGACGCGGTGGCCGCGGCCGGGCACCGGGTGGACATCGCCTGGAGCACGGTCATGAGCCGCGCCCCGCTCGGCTCCCGAGCCGGCCGTGACGTCCCTCTCGCCGACGTCGACCCGAGCGAGTACACCCATCTGCTGTGGGTGTGCGGGCCGGTGAGCGGGAGCGAGATCGAGGCGCTGCACCGCAGATTCGCGCACTGCCGCCGTTACGCGGTGGGAGTCAGCGTCGTCGACGTCGCCGGTGCGGCGTACACGGGGTTCGACGAGGTCTTTCCCCGAGACATCGACGTCCCGGCCGGCGAGTCGGGTGGGGCGAGGTGCCACGCCCCACCCGTTCCGGACCTGGCTGCCGCGGCGGCACCCGGAGCCGTGCCCGTCGTCGGGGTGTTCACGACGTCCGGTCAGCGCGAGTACGGGACGCGTCGCCGACACGGGGCGGTCGCTGCCGTTCTCGACGACTGGCTCGCCTCCCGGCACGATCTGGCGGTGCTGGATCTCGACACCCGGCTCGATCCGCGGTCGTGGCGATCACCGTCGACGTCGGCTGCGGTCGAGTCGGTGGTGCGCCGCCTCGACGTCGTCGTCACGATGCGCCTGCACGGACTGGTGCTCGCGCTGTCCGACGGCATTCCCGCTCTCGCGATCGACCCGGTGGCCGGGGGAGCGAAGGTGACCGCGCAGGCCACGGCGTGGGGGTGGCCGGCGGTGCTCGCCGCCGACGACGTGGACGCAGCGTCGCTGTCCCGATGGACGGCGTGGTGTCTGTCCGACTCCGGTCGCACGGAGGCGGCGCAGGCGGCTGCGCGGGTGCGCCCGGTGGTGGCGGATCTGCTCGTCGATGTCGTGCGGGCACTCGCATAGTCGCGTGGTCGGTGGGTAGTCGACCGACATGACCGATACCTCGTCCACCCCCGGCGACACCCGACCTCTGGCGCTCGTGACCGGTGCCTCCAGCGGCATCGGGCGCGAGCTGGCCCGACTCTTCGCGCGCGACGGTCACGACCTCGTCGTCGTGGCGGAATCCGACGGCCTCGACGTGGTCGCGACCGAACTGAGCGCGACCGGCGTGTCGGTGACCCCCGTGACCGCGGACCTGGCGACGCCGGACGGTGTGGCGCGCGTCGCCGACGCGCTGCGGGCGCAGGGCCGCCCCCTCGTGGCCGCGGCTCTCAACGCCGGTATCGGTCGCGGCGGCGCGTTCACCGAGGTGCCGCTCGACGACAGTCTCGCCGTCGTCGACCTGAACGTCCGTTCGACGGTGCATCTCGCGAAGGTGGTGCTGGACGGCATGATTCGCGCCGGTGAGGGCCGTGTGCTCATCACCTCGTCGGTGGCCTCGACCATGCCCGGCCCGTACCAGGCCGTCTACAACGCGTCCAAGTCGTTCCTGCAGTCGTTCGCGGAGGGGATCCAGGGCGAACTCAGTGAGTCACCCGTGACCGTCACGTCGCTGATGCCCGGACCCGTCGAGACCAACTTCTTCCACCGCGCGTGCATGGACGACACCGCCATGGGCCGGTCGAGGAAGGACGACCCGGCGGACGTCGCGCGTGCGGGATACGACGCCATGCAGGCCGGCTCGCGCAGGGTGGTGGCGGCGTCGGTGATGTCGAAGGCGATGGCCGCGGTCGACGCGGTCCTGCCCGACGTGGTCAAGGCGACCGGCCACAAGGTACTGGCCAAGCCGCGAGAAGCCCTGCGCCGGTGATGCTTCGAGCCGTCAGAGTCGGTCGCGCACGGCGGTGAGCACGTCGGACACCGAGATGTCGAGCAGGCCGGGATCCGCCGTGTCCGCGTGCGGATCGCCGGTGCGTCCGCTCCACAGCACCGTGTGCGGCCCGTCCGACGGCGGCCCCCACCAGCGCGGCGGGGTGGGACCGAACAGTACGACGGACGGCGTCCGGTAGGCGCTCGCGAGATGCGCCACACCGGTGTCTCCGCACACCACCAGGTCGGCATCGCACACCAGCGCTGCCAGGTGCACGAGGTCCAGCTCTCCGGCCAGGACCGCGTCCGCGCCCAGTCCCGCCTGGTCCGCGATCGCCCGACAGAGACCCCTCTCCTCGGCCACTCCGGTGAGCACCACCAGGTGGCCCTGTCGGTCGAGTCGTGCTGCCACGCGGGCGAACCGGTCGGGAGGCCATCGGCGTGAGAGCGACGCCGCGCCGGGGTGCACGACCACGGACCGCGTCACGGGCACGTCGGCGGGCCGAGCGATCAGTCGATCCCGCCGGTCCGCCGACGCGCCGCCGTACTCCGTCAGGCGGCACCATCGGTCGACCTCGTGGAGCTCCTGCATCCACGGTGGGCCCGCGAGTCCCCGATCGGGGTGGGCGTGGGTCAGGATCGACGGTGCGCCGGTGGCGACGCACACGTCGATACTCTGCGGTCCTCGCCCGTGGAGGTTGATCGCGAGGTCCGGGGTCGGACCCGGAGGCGGTCCCGTGAGGCCGCGGGTGTCGATCACCTCGTCCACGCACGCGGTACCGTCCGCGCCGTGCGCCAGAGCGACGAGGTCGGCATACCGGTCCGGCATCGCCAGGGCGAGGTGCGCGTCCGGGTACTGCGCGCGCACGGCTCGGAGCGCCGGCACCGCGGTGAGCAGATCGCCGAGACCGAGCGCGCGCAGGACGAGGATGCGGGAGAGGTTCAGGGCCAGGACGATTCGGTGGAGCAGGTGACCACCAGCTCGCGAATCTCGCAGCCCGCCGGCTGTGAGAGAGCGAAGATCACCGACGCGGCGGTGTCCTCCGGCCGGTTCAACTTGGCGTCGGCCGGCGGCTTGTACTGCTCGGTGCGGCCGTCGAAGAATGCGGTGTGCATCCCGCCGGGGATCAGCAGCGTCACGCCGATCTCGCCGGCGGTCTCGGCGGCGAGGGCTCGGGTGAAGCCCACGACGCCGAACTTGGAGGCGCAGTAGGCGGTGGCGTCACCCACGGCCTTGATGCCGAGCGTGGACGCGCACGTGACGACGCGTCCGTGCGACTCGGTCAGCGCGGGGAGGGCGGCGCGCACGACGGCGACGGTGCCGAGCAGATTGACGTGCACCACCCGTTCCCAGTCCTTCGTGGACACCGAGCCCAGGGGACCGCACGAATCGACGCCGGCGGCGGTGAACACCCCGTCGAGACGGCCGGCGCGGGAGACGAGCTCCAGGGTGGCGGCTTCCGCGGCCGCCGAGTCGGCGAGGTCGGCGACCACGTGCTCGACACCCGATTCCGGTGCGACGCGGTCGATGACCAGCGGTGTGCCACCGGCGTCGAGGACGGCGTCGACGACGGCGGCGCCGAGGCCGGATGCACCACCGGTGACGAGAACGGTTCCGAGAGTGGGGGTCATGAGAGTTCCTTCCGTGGTCGATCGTGTGGACGGGTCAGGCAGGGCGTGCGCGTGCGGCGTCGACGAGCCGAGTGGTCGAGTACCCGCCGACCACGGGGACGAGCACGATGTCGCCGCCGTGACGACGGACGGTCTCCGCCTCCGGCAACGTCGCCTCCGCGTAGTCGGATCCCTTGACCCAGACGTCGGGTCGTAGGCGGTCGAGGACGGCGGTGGGGGTGTCGTCGTCGAACACCACCACGGCGTCGACGCTGCCGAGTTCGAGCAGCACGCGCGCTCGATCTCGTTGCGAGACCACCGGTCTCGTAGGTCCCTTGGCGCGGGCGACGGAGGCATCGGAGTTCAGGCACACCACCAGGGCGTCGCCCATCAGTCGGGCCTGACGCAGCAACGAGACATGGCCGGTGTGCAGGAGGTCGAAGCACCCGCCGGTCGCGACGATCCGACCGCCGGCACGTCGGACGCGGTCGATCGTCGTCTCGGCGTCCTCGGGAACGGTCGTGAGCGCGGCAGCGGGGATCTCGCCCTCGCATCGGGAGAAGCCGACGGCGCCGCCGGACACGACGAAGCGGGCCGCCGCGTCGACGGCCGCCCGGGTGGCGGCGAGCAGGGTGGCACCGCCCAGCAGCGCGGCCGCGGCCGCGGTCGCGAACCGGTCACCGGCGCCGCACGTGTCGGCGCCCCGCCCTGCGGCGCCGACGTCCGCGCCGATGGGTACCTCGGTGCGATCGTCGCCCTCCACGAGGACTGCGCCACGTGAACCGGTGGTGACGGCGACACCGGCGGCGTGCAGAGCCGCGGCCACCCGGTCCAGCACCGCCTCCTGGTCCTGCGCGCCCGTGACTCGCCGAGCCTCGTCCAGGTTGGGGGTCGCGAGCATGGTGCCGCGCACCGGCGCGGGCCCTCGAGGATGGGGGTCCCACACCACGGGAACGCGCTCGGCCGCTGCGTCGAGACATGCCCGTAGTGACGGGTTGGCCGCCACGCCGCGGCCGTAATCGGACACGAGAACGGCTCCCGCGGAGGCGATCGCGTCGGACACCCGGGTCGGCACGTCGGCGCGGGACGCCCGCCCGTCGCCGGAATCCAGGCGCAGCAGGGGCTGTCCGGACGCCTGCACACGGGTCTTGCGCACCGTCGTGCCGTCGAGCGGCATCGTCACCACCTCGACGTCGCGCTCCAGCAGGTCCAGCACGGTGTCCGCACCGGCGTCGACTCCCACCGCGGTGACGAGCACCGTGGGCACGCCGTGGCGGGCCGAGATCAGCGCGGCGAGCCCGGCACCACCCGGGCGACACCAGCTCCGGGCGACGTCGACGACGGGAACGGGCGCCTCGGGGCTGAGCCGCTCCGCGACACCCTCGACGTCGACGTCGAGCAACGTGTCGCCCACGATCACCAGCGGACCGGGATCAGGCGCCGCACTCACGTCCGCACTCCCAGTGCCGTGTCGAGCGCCAGACACAGCCCGTGCACCAGTGCCAGGTGGATCTCCTGGATCGTCGCGACGGTGGGTGCCTCGACGGCGATCGCGTCGTCCGCCGTGGCGGCGAGTTCGTTGGGAGGAGGGCCCGTCAGAGCCCACACGGTGACGCCGATCTCCTGCGCAGCCTTCGCCGCTGCGAGCACGTTCCGGCTCGAGCCACTGGTGGACAGCGCGACGAGGACGTCCCGCGGGCGGCCGTGGGCACGGACCTGGCGCGCGAAGACCTCCTCCTCGCCGTAGTCGTTGACGATGGCGGTGGTGGCCGAGGTGTCGGCGTGCAGGGCGATGGCGGACAGCGGGTGTCGATCGTGCCGGAAGCGGCCGACGAGTTCGCCCGTGAGGTGCTGCGCCTCCGCGGCGCTCCCGCCGTTGCCGCACGCGAGGAGCCGACCACCGCCGTCGAACACGGTGGTGAGGTGGGCCGCCCACCGGGACAGGACCGGGGCCGCGCCCGACGCCTGCCGGGCCGCGGTCTGCAGGGCTGCGAAGTGTTCCTCGATCATCGTCCGCCTCCGGGTGTGGGAATGGGTGTGGGATCTGGTGCGGGAACGGCTGTGCGCCGGGTGGTGAAGCGATGCACGGCCTCGACCACGTCGCCAGGGTCGATGCCGTCCAGGCAGGGGTGCCCCGGCACCGGACAGCGCCGCGCTCGCGTACCCCGGCACGCCGCAGTCTGATCGCCGAGAACGACGCGAGGCACCCCGTGGGGCGCCCACCGGACGGACGACACCACGGGCGCGAAGAGAGAGACCACCGGGGTGCCGACGGCCGCCGCGAGATGGGCCGGCCCGGTGTTGGGGGCGACCACGACGTCGGCGCGATCGAGGACGTCCGCGAGTTCGGCGAGGTCGACGCGTCCGGCCAGATTCGCCGCGTCCTCGTCGGCCACGTGGGCTGCGAGCCGGGCCTCCTCCGCGGCTCCCGTCACCACCACGCGATGACCCTCCGCGACGAGCGCGGACACGATGGCCCGGCTGTGGTCCGGTCCCGGCCGACGGGCCGCCACGGCGGCGCCGGGATGCACGACGACGTAGCTCTCGGGACCGGTCAGGTGCGAGGTGTCCGGCAGTGGGCGCCGCACCGACAGGGCGCTGCCACCGAACTCGTACCCGGCCGCGCGCACCAGGGACATGGCACGCTCCGCTTCCGGAACGTCCTCGTCGGGTGCTCGGTGACGCAGATCGAGCAACGAGCCGGGGTAGTCCTCGCAGTGCGCGCCGATCCACGGGATCCCGGCGAGTCGGCCGAGCAGCGCGAGCGGGAGCGGCGACTGGTGGAACGAGCCGAAGACGAGCAGCCGGTCGAACGCTCCGTCGGCGAGTCTCGAGACCAGCGCATCCATCTCGGCGCGGTCGACGGCCGGCGGATCGAGAACGATCCACGGTGCGGTGAACGTGATCACCTCCTGCACGCCCGGAAGGAGTTCCGCCGCAGCGCGCCCGCTGGGACCCACGAGCATGGTCACCGAGTCCTCCCGCGCGATCGCACGCACCGCGGGGCCGGTCAGCAGGACGTCGCCCATGCTGTCCAGGCGAGCCACGAGCACCCGTCTGCCTTCCGAACGTCGCCCACTCACACGGCACCTGCGATCACGGCCGACACGGCGGCCGCCACGGTGGGCGCCACCGCGGCGTGACGGCGAGCATGGTCCACCTCGTCCGCACGGGTGCGGGGCGTGGGCACGAGGATCGCGCGTGCACCCGCAGCCTGTGCTGCGCCGATGTCCGCGCCGATGTCCCCGATGAGGACGCAGTCGGCTGGGGACAGGCCCAGTTCCCGTGCGGCGGCATCGACCATGCCGGGGCGGGGCTTGCGGCACCCGCACCCGTCGGCCTCGCCGTGGGGACACACCTGCCATGTGTCGAACGGACCCAGCAACGTCTCGACGCGTGCATTCACCGCGTCCAGTTGCTCGGGTGCCACCAGACCGCGGGCCACGCCGGACTGATTGCTCACCACGCCGACCTTGATACCGTTGTTGCGCAACAGGTCCAGGGCCTCGCGCGCCCCGTCGACGGGTGTCACCGCGTCGGGATCGGCCAGATAGGGGACGTCCACGATGATGGTGTCGTCGCGGTCGAACAGCACGGCACGCGCCGGACCCGTGGACGCGTCCGACCGGACGAGACGATGACGCAGCTCCCCGCGTGCCCGGTACGCCACGGCGAGTGGCGGGATCAGCGCCGACGTGACGGCCATCGAGACGCACTCCCGTGACGAGCGAGGTCCCGCGGCGATGCGGCGCGCCGCGAACTCCGCGGTGAGTGTCGCCCAGGCCGACGCGGCGGCGGCGGCGATCCTTCGCCGGCCCCTCGACACGGATCGCACGGCGACGGCGGCCGTCAGCGTCGTGACGACGTGGCGGGGCATCATGCCCGGACCCTCACCGATCTCGGAGCGCCAGTCGCGGCCGTACTTCAGGCGCATCAGCGCGTTGTCCTCGTTGCCACGTTGCGCGCGCAGACTCGCCCACGGGTCCGCGCTCACGGCGGGCGGGTGTGTGGTGATCCTGGTGCCGGTGACGATCTCGTACCCGGCGCGGCGAACGCGGACCGCCAGGTCCGAGTCCTCGCGGTACGCCCGTGGGAACCGCTCGTCGAAGCCGTCCACCGTGCGCAACGCCGTGCGTCGATACGCCATGTCGGCAGTGATCCACCGCGCCGTGGACAGCGCCGCGGTGCGGCGTTCGTCGTCGGTGGGCCGACGGTCCGTCGGCAGTGGCACGTCGATCACGGCCTGCGACGCCCCCACGGACGACGGCAGTCCGCGCAGGTCGCGCACGAGGTGGTCCCGCCACGTCGACGCGACCGTCACGTCGTCGTCGAGGAACGCGACCCACTCGCTGCTCGTGTGGCGCCAGCCGACGTTGCGTGCAGCGGCTGGTCCACGCCCACCGCAGCGGACCGGTCGGACGGTGAGATCGAGTGCGGGGAGGTCGAAGGGCTCGGTCGCACTGCGCGGCCTGTCGTCGACCACCACCACGACGTCCGGTGTCGGACCCGTTCCCGAGTCGAGCGCACGCAGCAGTGTGGCCAGGCCGGGCCGACCGATCGTCGGGATCACGACGGACCACGTCGGCTCGCTGTGGGCCGGCGCGCTCATCGGCTTCGCCGGACGAGGAACGGTCCGATGGCCAACGCGTCGACGGGAGAGGATCCGAACAGCTCGAGGGCGTCGTGCGGGCTGTCCACCATGGGTCGGCCCGCGGTGTTGAGGCTCGTGTTGACGACGACCGGGATGCCGGTCCGGCGATCGAACTCGCGCAGCATCGCCGCGGTCGGCCCCGAACCGTCCTCCACGGTCTGGATGCGCGCGGTGCCGTCGACGTGGGTCACGGCCGGGAGCCGATCGCGCCACGCCGGGTCGACGTCGTGCACGAACAGCATGTAGGGGCTGGGAATCGGACCGCGGGAGAACAGTTCGGGAGCGCGATGCGCGAGCACCATGGGTGCCACGGGCCGGAACTGCTCGCGCCCCTTCACGTCGTTGAGGCGCTCGACGTTTCCGGCATGACCGGGATGGGCCAGCAGCGAGCGGTGGCCGAGCGCGCGGGGACCGAATTCGGACGGGCCCTGGAACCACGCGACGATTCCGTTGTCCGCCAACACCTCCGCCGCGGCGGAGGCGAGGTCGACGGGCCGCTCGAACGGCACCTTGGCCACGGTGAGCTGGGCGGCGATCTCGTCGTCGCTCCATCGGCGACCGAGAGCCGCCGTCGTCATGGGCGCGATGGTGTCACCGGCCTCGGCGGCCACCGTCGCTGCTGCGCCCCACGCGGTTCCGCTGTCACCGGCGGCCGGCTGGACCCAGATGTCGTCGAACGGACCCTCGGCGAGCACACGGGTGTTGGCCACACAGTTGAGTGCGGTTCCGCCGGCCATGGCCAACCGGTGTTCGCCGGTCCTGTCGGCGAGTTCGCGGGTCAGGGCGAGCAGCACCTCCTCCACGACGGCCTGCACACTGCAGGCCAGGTCCGCGTCGCGCTCGTCGAACCGCGCGTCGGGGGCACGGCGGGGCACCAGCTGCTCCCAGTCGATCCACTCGGTGCGGAAGCCGCCGTCGTCGGTGACGTGGACGAACCGACGCAGCAGAGGGAGGTGCCGGGGCCGTCCGTACGAGGCCAGTGCCATCACCTTGTACTCGTCACTCGAGCGAGCGAACCCCAGGTGTTCGGTGAGGTCCTCGTACAGCAGTCCGAGGGAGTGCGGAAGGCTCTGCGTGGCATGCACTTCGAGCTTGGAGTCGATGTAGCGGCCGGACAGCATCGAGGTGCTCTCGCCCCGGCCGTCGGACACCAGTACCGCGCAGGAGCCGCCGAACGGAGCCAGCAGCCCCGCCGACGCGGCGTGCGCGACGTGGTGCCGCACATGGTGGAACGACCCCACGGGTGCCCCGCCGAGAACGGTGGACAGGAAGTGCGGAGCGCGCTCGGCATAGGTCGTACGCAGCTCCTCCCACCGTGGATCGAGGCCACCGTGGCGATCTCCGTGCACGGCGTCGTGGTCCACCAGGGCGGGGTCGTACGAGTACGCGACGGCATCGATGTCCGACGCGTCGAGGCCGGCGTGATCGAGGCACCAGCGAATCGCCGCCTCGGGAAGCTCCCACGCGGAGAACGGAACCGGCCGCTTCCCGTGCTTGCGTCGGGAGAAGCGCTCCTCCTCCGCCGCGGCCACCGTGCGGCCGTCGACCATGACCACGGCGGCCGAATCGTGGAACACCGCGTTGATCCCCAGCACGCGCATGACTCACCTCCTCTTCGTCCGATCGATCCTCCGGCCGCGCCGGTGAGGCCCGATCTACCCGCCGGCCGCGCCGGTAAACACCGTGTTCGGATTCGGTCGTGATGACGGAGCGGTGTCGGCGAACCACCGGACCGTGCGGGTGAGACCGTCCGCCAGGTCGACGGTCGGGCTCCATCCGAGAGCAGTGCGCGCGACGGTGATGTCGGGGCAGCGGCGCTGGGGGTCGTCCTCGACCGGCGGGCACGGTGCCACGGTGAGGTCGCACCCCACGACCTCGGCCACGGCGCGCGCGATCTCGAGCACCGTCCGTTCGTCCGGGTTGCCGATGTTGACGGGCCCGGGATGCGCCGACCGGATTAGTGCGAGCAGCCCGGCAACGGTGTCGTCCACGTGGCAGACCGACCGGGTCTGCAGACCGGAGCCGGTGACGGTCAGCGAGCGGCCCTCCAGGGCCTGGCACACGAAGTTCGGAATCATCCGCCCGTCGTCGCGGCGCATGCGCGGGCCGTACGTGTTGAAGATGCGGGCGATCGCCGTGTCGACGCCGTGCGTGCGCCGGTAGGCCGCGGTGAGCGCCTCGGCGTAGCGCTTCGCCTCGTCGTAGACGCTGCGCGGACCGGTGGGGTTGACGTTCCCGTGGTACGACTCGGACTGCGGGCTGACCAGCGGATCGCCGTACACCTCACTCGTCGACGCCAGCAGGAACCGGGCACGGTGCTCGCGGGCGAGCTCGAGAGCCCGCTCGGTTCCGACGGCACCCGCGTGCAACGTCTCGAGAGGCAGCCGGTGATAGTCGTCGGGGGAGGCCGCGGACGCGAGATGGAAGACCTGTCCCGGGTCGGCACGGGTGATCGACCGGGGCAGCGGTTCCGTGATGTCGTGCTCGACGACACGGAACCGCGCCTCGCGGTGGAGGTGCTCGATGTTGTCGAGCGACCCCGTGACGAGGTTGTCCACACAGACCACCGCGGTGCCGTCGGCGAGAAGAGCCTCGCAGAGATGTGATCCCACGAATCCCGCGCCGCCGAACACGACCGCGCTTCTCGACGACCTGCCAGTTCGATTCGATCCAGCTCCCTTGGACATGGCGCGGCAGATACCCGTGAGTGCACCCGGCAAACGCGTTTGTCCGGACCCGTTCCGGGTAGACCGGGCGCGTGTCGGGCAGTGAGACGAGCGGTTCCGGGGAGAGGTCGCGCACCACGGTGGTGGTGGCGACACGCAACCGTGCGGACGAACTGGCCACCACGCTGCACCACCTGACGCGGCTGCGGCCGCGACCGCCGGTGATCGTCGTGGACAACGCCTCCTCGGACGGCACCGCGGACGTGGTACGGCGGGCAGCCGAAGAGGGTGCGGACGTGCGCTCGATTCCACTGTCGCGCAACGAGGGTGCCGCGGCACGCAATCGGGGCGTCTGGGCCGCCGAGACCGAGTTCGTCGCCTTCGCGGACGACGACTCGTGGTGGGAGCGTGCGGCGCTGACGACCGCGGAACGAATTTTCGACGTCCATCCGGACATCGCCCTCGTCGCAGCGCGGACGGTGGTCGGCCCCGAGTGTCGGGACGACCCCGTCAACGCGGCCCTGCACGTCAGCCCTCTGGCGTCCGGCAGTGCCGACGTCGACGACCCCGGTCCGCCGGTGCTGGGATTTCTCGCGTGCGCTGCGATCGTGCGGCGCAGAGCCTTCCTGGCCGTCGGCGGCTTCTCTCCGGTCCTGCAGTTCGGCGGTGAGGAGACCCTGCTCGCCTTCGATCTGGTGGCGGCGGGTCATCGGGTGGTGCACGTGTGCGACGTGATCGCACACCACCACCCGTCGACCCGACGCATGGCGACGATCGCCCGACGGAACCTGGAGTCGCGCAATGCAGTTCTCACGGCACTGATGCGCCGACCGGTGGGGGAGTGCGTCCGGTCGGTGACGACGCTGGTGGCGCGCGCACTCGTCGATCCTCGCGTGACGCCGGCTCTCGTGGGCGCGGCGCTCCGTGCCCCGACCGCACTGTGGCACCGACAGACCCTGCCCCCGGACGTCGAGCGGGCCGCTCGCGCTCTCGAGACCACACCGGCGGCGTCCGGGCACCCCGACGAGGAGGTTCGAGCATGACCGAGACAGCCGATCGTGTCACCGTCGTGATGATCACTCACGACCGACGGGACGAGCTTCACCGCACGCTGAAACACATGACGTCGATCTCGGACGCGGCCCCGATCATCCTGGTGGACAACGCCTCCACGGACGGTACGGCGGACATGGTGCGGGAACTGTTCCCCGAGGTACGGCTTCTCGCCCTGTCGGAGAACCTGGGCGGGGTGGCCCGTAACCGTGCGGTGGATCTCGTGACGACGCCGTACGTCGCTTTCTGCGACGACGACACGCGCTGGCAGGAGGGCGCACTGACACTGGGGGCGGTGCGACTCGACGCCTACCCGGCCCTGGCGACGGTCACGGGCCGCTGTCTGGTCGCGCCGTCGCTGGTCGAGGATCCGATCACTCCCGAGTTCCGGGAGAGCCCGATCGTGGGTCCCGCCTGGCTTCCCGGTCCTGCTCTCCTCGGGATCATGGCGGGGCTGACGATGATTCGCGTGTCGGCGTTCCGGAGAGTGGGCGGATTCTGCGAGAAGATGTGGCTCGGCGGCGAGGAGGAACTGTTGGCCCTCGACCTCGCCGCGGCCGGCTGGTGGATGGTCTGGGAGGAGGGCATGGTCATCGAGCACGAACCGTCGGTGAGCCGCGACTCCACCCGCCGTCGTCAGCTCGGGATCCGGAACACTCTGTGGACGCTGTGGTTACGCCGGCCGGTGCGCAGCGCACTCCGCCGTACCGTCGCGGTGGTGCGGTCCGCCCCACGGGACCGCGCGACGGCGTCGGCGGTGTGGGAGGCGATGCGGTCCGCCGGATGGGTGGCACGCGAGCGGACAGTGGTGCCGCCGTCCGTCGAACGGGGGCTCGTACTCCTCGAGGAGCCGCAGTCGCGGTCGGTGGCGCGGCGCTACGTGGGGTGACAAATTCGTGGGGTGACAAATTCGTGGGGTGACAAATTCGTGGGGTGACAAGGTCGGGGGGTGACGAGATCGGGTTCGACCGGGCTTCACACCCGGTCCAGCTGGTCGTCCCCCGATCCGTCCGCGGTGTTGGCGGCGGCCGGCTCCGGAAGCAGTGACCGGTAGACCCGATCGGTGTCGACGGCGATCTGCTCCCACGAGTACCGCGCACGAGCGCGATCGGCGGCCGACATGCCGTAGCCGGTCCGCCGACCCTCGTCGTTCAGCAGGCGACGGACGGCGTCGGCGACGGCGGCAGGCGTGCGTCGGTGGACGAGAACTCCGGTGACACCGTCGATCACGGTGTCGAGGAAGCCACCGACCGCGGTGGCCACCACCGGGATCCCGCACGCCATCGCTTCGAGCGGCACGATCCCGAACGGCTCGTACGTGGGAGTGCAGACCACGATGTCGGCGGAGCGGAGAAGGTCGGGCATCGTCTCGTGGGAGACCTGTCCGACCAGGCGGACGCGGTCGGCCACACCGTGGGCGACGGCGATCTGCTTCAGGCGTCGAGCCTCGTCGTCGTCCGAGACGTCGCTGCGTTCGCCGCCGGCGATGATGAGGTCGGTGTCCGGGATCGACGCGAGGGCCGCGATCGCCAGGTCGAAACCTTTGCGAGGCACCAGTCGGCCGACGGCGACCAGCCGCCGCCGACGCGCGGGGTCGGGAGAGCTGACCGGCGCCGGCTGGAACTTCTCGAGGTCCACGCCGCACGGCACCACCGACACCCGCCGGCGCAGTATGCCCATCCGGACCAGTTCGGTGACCTCGTCCGAGCACGTCGCGACGACGTGATCGGCTCCGCGTGCGATGAGCCGCTCGATCTTCGGTCGGCTCGGCGGCGACGTGTCGCGGGTGCCCTGGTGCCGACGCTTGACCACACCGAGTGCGTGGAAGGTCACGACCGTGGGAATCGCGAGCGGACGCGCCGCGAGCTGGGTCGCGAGCCCCGACATCCAGAAGTGGGCGTGGACCACGTCGGGTCGGTCTCGCGTCCAGTGCTCGGCCAGGTGCGAGGCGAAGTCGCCCATGTGGGGCAGTAGTTCGTCCTTCGGTACCGGCTCCGGCGGACCTGCGGGAACGTGCACGACGCGGTAGCCGTGATCGACGGTGACCTCGTCGGGGAGGTCGCGGGAGTCGCGCCGGGTGAAGACCGACACCTCGTGGCCGCGGTCGACCAGGGCCGCGGCCAGCGCCGCGACGTGGACGTTCTGGCCCCCCGCGTCGATTCCGCCGAGCGCGGCGAGCGGGCTTGCGTGTTCTGACACCATGGCGATGCGCATGAGGAATCCGTCCCTCGGATCGTGCGTTCCGAGACGTCGCTGGTGACTGAACGACGTCCCTCTCGGTCGGTGGAGCGGGTGGAGATGGTCTGGTCGGGTGAGCGGCTTCAGGGGAGGACGGCGGCGAGTGCGCTGTCCCATCGGTCGAGGAAGGTCGGGAGGTCGTGTCGTGCGGAGACGAAGCTGCGTGCCGCCTTGCCGGCGAGCTCGGCTGCGATCGGCTCGTGGACGAGTTCGCTGATTCCGGCGCGGAGGACGTCGACGTCGTTGGAGAGGACGCCGACCTCGGGCGGCACGGTGGCCGCGACCTCGGTCGTCGCCACCGCCACGACGGGCATGCCCAGGTACATCGCCTCGAGCAGTGACAGTCCCAGCGACGTCCATCGTGCGGTGTGCACATAGACGCGGCGTCGAGCGATCTCGCGGTGCAGCTCGTGGCCCTGCACGTCGCCGAGGCCGCGGACGTTCGCGGTCGGCTCGTCCAGTTCGCGGGTTCTCATCCCGAACACGTCGAGCGGTGCGGCGCCGGCCAGCGGGCCGAGGAGGTCGGTTCCCACCACGCGTCCGCGTCGGACCGGGTCGTTGATCATGGTGACGGCTCGGGGCAGCGAGCCCGTGTAGAGCGGACCGGGGTCGGCGATGCCGTGCGGGATCACCGTCGTCGGCGCGACGCCGGTGTCCCACATGAGGCGATTGAACTCGGTCACGTGCACGACAGGGATGTCGCTCCGATCCGCCAGCGGGTGGACGGAGTGCACGGGACTCGGTCGTGGCGCGTTGTGCTCGACGTAGATCGCCGGGACGTCGCGGCCGAGTCGTCGACCCAGAATCGCTTCCGCCAGCTCGAGCTCCTGCGGGCGTTGCAGCACGACGACGTCGACATCCTGCGCGGGCGCACGATCGACCGGTACGTCGAACACGGAATCCGACCAGGGTCGCCCACACCGTCCGCGCCCCCACTCGTCACCGGTGTCGTTCACCGGGAGCAGGTACCGGTGTCGACCCGCGACGAAGGCGGACGTCCACGATCCGTGCACGTGCCACAGCAACACCGAACAGGACTGGGACATACCGCTCGGATAACCCGGATCGAAGGAAAAAAACATCCGGACGGCGTTCAGCTCCGAACGCTTATCCCACATCTCACGCCGAGGTCACTTCATCGGATCGTTTCCCCAGTTCATCAGCGAGTAGCGCCACCGCGAGTGCTCCACGTCCTTCGAGGGGCCCTGGGCGCGATGTCGGTGCACGTATCCGACGACCTTGCGCATCGCGGCGACGTCGTCGTCCGTGAGATCGGATTTCTTCGTGTCCAGGATCGAGGTGATGCGCCGCCCCATCTCGTGCCCCGTCGACTCACCGTCCTTCGAGTCACCGACGGAGCGGGACTCGTCGGTCGTCAGCCAGTCCTCGAGCTCCTTCCTGGTCATGTTGACCGCGTCCTTCCAGTCGTCCCACACGTCGTCCACCGTCTCGTTCTTCTCCGTCATGACGCATCGCGTTCCCCGGAAGCGAGGGCGGCAATCCCGGTCGTTTGACGTCCGTCCTGACGGGCAGACCTCCGGACGAGACGACCGAACACCCGTCGGACACACCGTGGGAGGAACCGATGCATCCGAACTCACTCCGTGCGTTGACCGAGTCCACCGGACCTTTCGTGTCCGTGTACTTCGAGGATTCGCACGACACCGAGGACGCGCGAACGCGCCTCGAGCTCAGCTGGCGCGGGATCGAGGAGGAGTTGCGGGAGCGGTCCGCACCGGACGAGGCCGTGGAGGCCCTCCGGTCCGCGGTGCTGGACGCACCGCCCGCCGTCGGTCGCAGTGGGCGCGCTCTCATCGCTGCCGGGGCGACGGTGCTCGTCGACGAGCGCCTCCTCGGCCCGCCCGTCCGGACGGAGGTGCGGGTGTCGGAGTTGCCCTACCTCGTTCCCCTCGTCGACCACGGCCCCGTGGACCTGACCTACCTGGTGGCGTGGGTCGATCACGCGGGAGCCGACATCACCGTGCACGGACCCGGCGGAGTGCACGAGGAGACCGTCGACGCCGTGTCCGGACCCGTTCACCAGGCAGCCGGGGCGGAGTCCGCCGGCTACGGCACCCCGCAGCGCCGTACGGACGACGCCGCGCGCCGCAACGTGAGCGCCGTGGCCGACCGGGTGACGCACCTGATCGACGAGCGACGGCTCGACGTCGCGTTCGTCGCCGGGGAGGTGCGCTCGCGCAACCGATCTGCGCGGCGCGCTCCCGGAACGCACGGCGGACGTCGTGGTCGAGCTCGACATCGGGGCACGCGGAAGTGGGGACCACGACGAGGAACTGGCGCACGCGATCGAGGAGGAGGTCGAGCGTCGACGACTCGCCGCGATGGACGACGCCGCCCGGAGGTGGTCGGCCGAGACGGGCAGGGGGTCCGGGCTCGCGATCGACGGTCTCGACGACGTCTGCGCAGCGGTGCGCGACGGCAGCCTGGAGACGCTGCTCGTCGGGGATCTCCCGGAGGTCACCGTGGTCGCGGACTCGTCGCCCACCATGATCGCACCGGACCCCGACGCGCTCTCGGTGTTCGGTGTCTCTCCCGCCCGCACGCTGCGGGCCGACGAGGCCGTCCCGTTCGGTGCGCTCCACCTCGACGCCGAGGTGCTGCGCGTCGACGAGCGGATCGATCCCCGCGACGGCATCGCCGCGCTGCGCAGGTACGCGACGTGAGGGGTCGACACCCGACGTGATCGAGCCCGCGCACCGCGCCCGTGCGACCATCTGCCGATGAGTGTGTTGGTGTGCTTCCATGCCCATCCCGACGACGAGGTGTTCGGCACCGGCGGGATCATGCGGTCGGCGGCCGACGCCGGCCACCGAGTGGTGCTGGTGACGGCGACCGACGGTGCGCTCGGTGAGGTGCCCGACGGCCTGTTGACCGAGGGCGAGTCGCTGCACGATCGGCGGCAGCGTGAACTGGAGCGCTCGGCCGAGGTGCTGGGGGCACAGCGCGTGGTCGTGCTGGGATACGCGGACTCGGGGATGGCCGGGACCGAGGGCAACACGAACCCGCACGCCTTCGCCAACGTGGATGTCGAAGAGGCCGCTCGGCGGCTCGCGGACGTTCTCGTCGAGGAGCAGGCCCGTGTCCTGACGGTCTACGACTCGCACGGTGGTTACGGCCATCCCGACCACGTGCAGGTGCACCACGTGGGGGTGCGCGCCGCGGCCATCGCCGAGGTGCCGTTCGTCTACGAGGCGACGATGAACCGTGACCGCATGCGCGAGATGATGACGGCGAACCCCAACTGGGATCCGGGCGAGAACGAGGACGCCTCGCAGCTCGACATCGAGGCGTTCGGCCTGCCCGAGTCGGAACTCACCACCGCGGTGGACGTGTCCGGTGTCCTGGCCGCCAAGCGTGCGGCGATGGTGGTGCACGAGTCGCAGATCGGTGACTTCGGCCCGTTCATCCCCATGTCGGACGAGGATCTCGCGTCCGCGTTCGGCACCGAGTGGTTCCGACGCATCGTGCCCCCGGTCGACGCGTCCGGCGCCGTGCGCGAGACCGCACTGCCTCTGTAAGTCCGGCACCGGGGGCGGTTTGGTGGCGGGAGCGCAGGGTAGCCCGGAGCATGAGCCTCGTCACAGGAGATGTCGGAGTACGCCTCACGGTCAACGGCGAGGAGCACCGGATCGAGTGCGACGTCCGGACGACCCTCCTCGACGCGCTGCGTGAGCGGCTCGGGTTGACCGGGTCCAAGAAGGGGTGCGACCGCGGTCAGTGCGGATCGTGCACGGTGCTGTCCGGTGGTCGGCGCGTGGTCAGCTGCCTGACGCTGGCCGTCGCGGCACAGGACGACGACATCACCACCGTCGAGGGGCTCGCCGACGGCGAGGACCTGCATCCCGTGCAGGCGTCGTTCCTCGCGCACGACGCATTCCAGTGCGGCTACTGCACCCCCGGTCAGATCTGCTCTGCCGTCGCCGTGCTCGACGAGGTGAAGAACGGATGGCCCAGCGCCGTCACCGAGGACCTCGACGGCGTGCCGACGGCCTCGGACGCGGACATCCGAGAACGGATGAGCGGCAACATCTGTCGGTGCGGCGCCTACCCCAACATCGTCGATGCCGTGCGAGAGAACATCGACGGCATATCTGCAACGACGACGGAGACGGGCGCGGACCGGTGAGAACATTCGCGTACGACCGTGCCGCCGACGCGTCGACCATAGCGTCCGCACTCGCCGAGGGGTCCACCCGCGTGCTGGCCGGCGGAACCAACCTCGTGGATCTGATGAAGCTGGGAATCGAGACCCCGGACCGGCTCGTCGACATCACGGGTCTGGCCCTGGCGGACATCGAGTGGAACGACGGCAGTGGCGGCGGGGTGCCGGGTCTTCGTGTCGGGGCCCTGGTCCGCAACAGCGATCTGGCCGCCGACCCCGTCGTGCGTTCGCGGTTTCCCGTCCTGTCGCGCGCCGTGCTCTCGGGTGCGTCCGGTCAACTGCGGAACATGGCGACCACGGGCGGGAACCTGTTCCAGCGCACCCGCTGTCCGTACTTCATGAACGTCGACACAGCGTGCAACAAGCGTGAACCGGGCTCGGGCTGTTCGGCCCTGGACGGCGATCGGCGCAACGCCGCGGTGCTGGGCGCATCGCAGCACTGCATCGCCACCCATCCCTCGGACATGGCCGTGGGCCTCGCGGTGCTCGATCCCACTGTCACCGTCGTCGGCACCGACGGAGTACGCGAGATCCGGTTCGCCGATCTGCATCGGCTTCCCGAGTCCGCACCCGAACGCGATTCGACTCTGCGGCAGGACGAGTGGGTGACGCACCTCGACATACCGCCGCTTCCACCCGGTGCGCGCTCGACCTATCGGAAGGTGCGGGACCGTGCGTCCTACGCCTTCGCGAGGGTGTCCGTCGCCGCCGTCGTGGTCGTGGAGAACGGGGTGTTCACCACGGCGCGCATCGCGCTGGGCGGAGCCGCTCACAAGCCGTGGCGGGCCACGGTCGCCGAGTCCGAGCTGCTCGGGGCGATCCCGTCCCGGAGCGGCGTGATCGCTGCGATGGAGCGCGAGCTCGCCGCGGCACACACGTTCCCCGACAACGACTACAAGTTGTCACTTCTCGCGTCGACGGTGGCCTCCACCGTGATGTCCCTCGCCGACGCGGCCGCGGACGAGGCGGCCACCCGATGACCGTCACGGGAACACCGGTCGAGCGGCTCGAGGGCCGCGACAAGGTCACCGGAGCCGCCCGGTACGCGGCGGAGTACCGGGACGTCGGTGGAGAACCAGCGCACGCGGCGATCGTCGGCGCCGCTGTTCCGGCGGGGCGTGTGCTGGACGTGGATCGTGCCTCGGCGCTGACGCTTCCGGGTGTCCTCGCCGTGCTGTGGCACGGTAACGCTCCGACGCTCGGGTCCGCCGGGGACGGCGAGTTGCAGGTGCTCCAGTCCGATGTCGTCGCCTACCGCGGGCAGATCGTCGCCGTGGTCGTGGCGGAGACGTCGGAGCAGGCGACGTGTGCGGCCTCCGTTCTGGACGTCACGTACGAGAGTCGCCAGTGCGACAACGAATTACGGGAGCATCACCCGGGCATCTACGCACCCGAGCAGGTGAACGCGGGCTTCGACACCGATGTCGTCACCGGGGAACCGGAGCGGCGCTTCGAGGAGTCCGCGGTGCGCGTCGACGTCCGCTACACGACGCCGCCCGAACACAATGCGCCCATGGAGCCGCACGCGTCGATCGCCGCGTGGAGCGAGGACCGGTCGACCCTCACGGTCTGGGACTCTACGCAGGCGCCGTCCGGCGTGGCCGGAGATCTCGCCGAGCTCTTCGGCGTCGACTCGGACGCCGTGCGCGTCATCGCCCGGCACGTGGGCGGCGGCTTCGGATCGAAAGGGAGCACGCGACCGAACGCGGTCGTCGCGGCCATGGCGTCGTCCGTCGTGGGTCGACCGGTCTCGTTTCCGGTTCCACGCCGGTCGACCTTCGACTTCGTCGGCTACCGGACGCCGACGATCCAGCGGGTCCGACTGTCGGCGGACGCGGACGGCTCGATGACGGCGTTGCTGCACGATTCGCTCCAGCAGACCTCCACCGTGATGGAGTTCGTGGAGCAGACGTCCGAGGGCAGTCGCCACGTGTACGACATCGACGACGTCTCGACCACGCATCGCGCGGTCGCGCTGGACGTCGGGACACCGCGCTGGATGCGCGCTCCCGGTGAGGCGCCCGGCATGTTCGCTCTGGAGTGCGCGGTGGACGAACTGGCCCACGCGCTCGGAACGGACCCCGTCGAGTTGCGGCTGCGGAACGAGCCGTCGGTCGATCCCGCGGACGGGCAGACCTACAGCTCACGTACCGTCCGCGCCGTCTTCGAGGAGGGCGCGCGGCGCTTCGGTTGGGCCGGTCGTGACCCGCGGCCCGCGATACGCCGAGAAGGACGCACCCTCGTCGGGACCGGTGTCGCGATGGCGACCTACCCCGCGATGACGTCGCCGAGCACGGCGCGGGCGACCGTCCGTGACGACGGGACGGTCGACGTGTCCGTCGCCGCGTCGGACATCGGTACCGGCGCACGAACGGTGCTCGCCCAGATCGCCGCCGACGCGCTCGAGGTCGCGCTGGACCGGGTCCACATCCACGTCGGGGACAGTGCGCTGCCCACGGCGCCCGGCGCAGGCGGGTCCTCGGGTACCTCGTCGTGGGGCTGGGCGGTGACCAAGGCCTGTCGTGCGCTGCGCGCGGACGGAGACCTCGCACCGGGTGCGACGGCCACCGCGGACACCACCGACGACCTCGAGGAGCGTGCGGCGCTGGCGCGGCAGGCGTTCGGCGCCCATTTCGCCGAGGTGCACGTCGACGTCGACACGGGGGAGGTCCGCGTGACGCGGATGCTGGGCGTCTTCTCCGTGGGCCGTGTGCTGAACCCTCGGTTGGCTCGGTCACAGCTCCTGGGCGGCATGGTGTTCGGTATCGGCATGGCACTCATGGAGGAGGGCATCGTGGATCGACCACACGGCGGCTTCCTCAACGCCGACCTCGCGGAGTACCACGTCCCGGTGGACGCCGACGTCGCCGACATCGAGGCGATCTGGGTCGAGGAGCACGACGACGATCTGAACCCGATGGGCAGCAAGGGGATCGGCGAGATCGGCATCGTGGGGTCGCCTGCTGCCATCGCCAACGCGGTGTTCCACGCGTGCGGTGTCCGGGTGCGAGACCTGCCCATCACTCTCGACACCCTGATCGAGCGGATGGACCCCGCGCTGCGCCTGTGACCACCCGGTCAGCCCAGCAGATCGTCCAGGCGCTCGTAGCCCTCCCGCATGCCCTTCTCCATGCCGCTCGCTGCCATCGAGTCCCGCGCCTCCAGTGTCGGGTACACCGAGTGGCCCTCCAGCCGGCAGCGGTCACCCAGGTCGACGAACGTGAGGAACTCGATGCTCACCACGTCGGGGAAGCCCTCGTACTCGAAGGTCTGCACGGCGAACTCGTTCGTCCGCACCGTGTGGAACATGCCGTGGAACGCGTACTCCGCACCGCCGGGATCACGGTGGACGTAGCGGTACCGGCCACCGCCGCGGAAGTCGTACTCCTCGACCGACATCTCGTAGCCGGCGGGACCGAGCCAGCGGGACACCAGTTCGGGCTCCGCGTGCGCCCGGAAGACCGCGGACACGGGTGCGTCGAACTCGCGCCGGACATCGATGAACGGCAGACCCGCCGGTGAGTGGATGTGCAGCGCCCTGTCGCCGGTTCCGGTCATCGTCGTCTCCTCGATCTCGGGTGGCGGGGAGGTCCAGTGTGAATCAGTGCTGGTCGTCGGTCGTGTGGATTCGAGAAGAACGGAAGGTGGTAGACACATCGGGACATGATCGCCGGTTCCACCGCGGCGAGGGTGTCTGCCATCACACTGCCGCGACAGCTCGGGGGACCCACGTGCGTATCGCTCTGCTGTCCTACCGGAGCAAGCCCCACGTCGGCGGTCAGGGTGTCTACGTCGCGCGTCTGAGTCGAGCGCTGGTGGACGAGGGGCACGAGGTCGAGGTGTTCTCGGGTCAGCCCTATCCCGATCTCGACCCGCGGGTGCGGCTCACGCGAGTACCGAGCCTCGACCTCTATCGAGACGACGATCCGTTCCGCACCCCGCGGCCCTCCGAGATCCGAGACCTGGTCGACGTGTCCGAGGTGCTGACCATGTGGACGGCCGGGTTCCCGGAGCCCCGCACGTTCGGGGCGCGCGCCGCTCGTCTGCTGCGCGCGCGAGCCGACGAGTTCGACGTGGTGCACGACAACCAGTCGCTGAGCTACGGATTGCTGCGCATCCCGTTGCCGCTCGTGGCCACCATTCATCACCCCATCACCCGCGACCGTGCCCTCGACCTCGCGGCGGCGCCGTGGCGACGACGGATCACCGTGCGGCGCTGGTACGGCTTCCTCACCATGCAGCGGCGGGTGGCGCGCCGGATCCCGCGGTTGCTGACCGTGTCCCGCTCGTCCGCGGTGGACATCGTGGACGCGTTCGGGGTCGCTCCGGGTGCGGTGACGGTGGTCCCGCTCGGGGTCGACACCACCGTGTTCACCCCCGGCGCGGCGCCGCGAGTTCCCGGCCGCATCGTCGCCGTCGCGAGTGCCGACGTCGCCCTCAAGGGTGTGCGGCACCTTCTCGAGGCGGTCGCGAAGATGCGCACCGAGCGGGATGTCGAACTCGAACTGGTGTCGAAGGTGGACCCCGCAGGGCCGACCCGGACGTTGATCGATGATCTCGGTATCGACGACATCGTGCGGACGCGAAGCGGTCTCGACGACGCCGAACTGGCGCGCGTGCTGGCGTCGGCCGACGTGGCCTGCGTGCCGTCGCTGTACGAGGGCTTCTCGCTCCCGACCATCGAGGCCATGGCCTGCGCGACCCCCCTCGTGGTGAGCCGCACCGGGGCGATCCCCGAGGTCGTGGGGCCCGACGGGCTCTGCGCCGATCTGGTGCCTCCCGGTGACAGCGACGCCCTGGCGCGGGCCCTGATGCGCGCGCTGGACGACGAGCCCCGCCGACGCGCCATGGGCGAGCGCGGGCGGGAACGGGCCACGCAGACCTACGGCTGGCCGGCGGTGGCCGCCGCGACCGTCGCGGAGTACGAGAAGGCGATCGCCGATCGCCGTGGACGAGGGAATCGAGAGACGACATGCTGACGATGGACTTCGACCGGCTCGGCTTCGGTGCGGGCGATCGCGTCATCGACATCGGGTGCGGCCAGGGGCGCCACTCCTACGAGTTGTACCGCCGCGGGGCCCATGTCACCGCCTTCGACCAGAACGCGGACGAACTCGACGAGGTCAAGGTCATGTTCGGCGCGATGGCCGAGGAGAAGCAGGTACCGGAGTCCGCCACGGCGGAGACGGTCGTCGGCGACGCGTTGTCCCTGCCGTTCCCGGACGAGTGGTTCGACGGGGTGATCGTGTCCGAGATGCTCGAGCACGTGCCGGACGACGCGTCGGCCATCGCCGAGATCGCGCGCGTGGTGCGCCCCGGCGGCACGGTGGCGGTGAGTGTCCCGCGCTGGTTGCCCGAGCGGGTCTGCTGGTCCCTCTCCGACGAGTACCACGCGAACGAGGGTGGCCACGTTCGGATCTACCGTGGGAGTGAGTTGGCGGCGTCGCTCACCGCGGCGGGCCTCGAGGTCACGCACACCCACCACGCGCACGCACTGCACGCTCCGTACTGGTGGCTCAAGTGCGCGGTCGGGGTGCGGAACGACGATCACCCGCTGGTGCGCGGCTATCACTCGATGCTGGTGTGGGACATGATGAAGGCCCCGCGCACCACCCGAGTGCTCGAGCAGGTCCTGAATCCCGTCATCGGCAAGTCCGTGGTGATCTACCTGCGCAAGCCGGAGACCGGGATCGGCGGACCGGGGGCCGGACGTGGCGCTCACTGATCACGTGACGCCGTCGGTTCCCGGAATCCTGTCCGCCGAGCAGTGTCTCGCCAGTGCGCGCAGCATCGCCGCCGTCCAGGTCCGGTCCGGGGCGATTCCGTGGTCCGAGGGCGGGCACCTCGACCCGTGGGACCACGTCGAATCGGCCATGGCGCTCAGCGCCGCGGGCCTCGTCGAGGAGGCCGACGCCGCGTACGAGTGGTCGCGGCGCACGCAGCGCAGCGACGGCACCTGGCCGATCCGGCTGCGCGGCGACGTCGTGGAGGACGCCGGCGCCGACACCAACTTCTGCGCGTACATCGCGGTGGGAGTGTGGCACCACTTCCTCGTCACCGGCGACGACAACTTCGCCCTGGCCCTGTGGCCCACCGTGCGCCGCGCCGTCGACTTCGTCCTCGGTCTGCAGACCGACCGCGGCGAGATCGCCTGGGCCGCAGGGCCGAACGGATCGCGTGCCGAGGCCCTGCTCACCGGGAACGCCAGCATCCACCACAGTCTGCGGTGCGCGCTGGCCCTCGCGGCGTACATCGGCGACCCGCAGCCGGACTGGGAGGTCGCCGTCGGCCGGCTGGGTCACGTTCTACGGCATCACCTCTCGGCTTTCACGCCGAAGCCGTCGTACTCCATGGACTGGTACTACCCGATCCTGGGCGGCGCCGTGCGCGGACCGGCGGCCGGGCGGCGCATCGACGACCGGTGGTCGGACTTCGTCGTGGAGGGGCTCGGAATCCGCTGTGTCGACGACCGACCGTGGGTCACCGGTGCCGAAACGTGTGAGCTGGTTCTGACTCTCGACGCGATGGACCGGGTCGACGTGGCGACGGACCTGCTCGGAAGCATGCAGCACCTGCGGGAGGACGACGGGTCGTACTGGACCGGGCTGGTCTACGCGGACGGCAAGCGGTGGCCCGTCGAGAGGACGACGTGGACCACCGGAGCCATGATTCTGGCGGCCGACGCCCTGTCCCGGTCCAGTGCCGGATCCGGCATCTTCCGGGGGGACGATCTGCCCGTCGGGCTCTCCGGTGCGCATCGCAGCTGCGGCTGCGCGGGGGAGTTCTACCCGGCGAGCGTGCCCGGCTGACCCGAGGTCCGCACCAGCACTCGCAGTGAGCCGACCACGCGGTTCTCGGTGAACATGCCGCTGTCGAGGGCGCGCCGGTAGATGCGGTACGGGGCCTGCCCGCCGTCCGCCGGATCCGGGAACACGTCGTGGATGAGCAGGGCGCCTCCGACCGCGACCCACGGCGCCCACCCCTGGAAATCGACCGTGGCCGCCTCGTCGGTGTGGCCGCCGTCGATGAACAGCACGTCGACGGGATGCTTCCACAGCGCGGCGACGTCGCCGGAACGGCCGACGACGGCGACGACGACGTCCTCGAGGCCCGCCCCCGCCAGGGTGCGGCGGAATCGTCCGAGAGTGTCCAGCGCACCGGTGGCCGGGTCGACGAGCGTGGTGTCGTGGTACTCCCAGCCGACCTGGTGCTCCTCGGATCCGTGGTGGTGGTCGACGGTGACCACACGGCCGCCCGTGGCGCGCGCCGCGGCGCAGAGGTACACGGTCGACTTGCCGCAGTAGGTGCCGATCTCCACCACCACGCCGTCGCCCAGGAACTCGGCGGTGGCATCGAAGAGCGCGAGTCCCTCGTCGGCGGGCATGAATCCTGTTGCCGCCTCGGCGAACTCGCGCAGGTCGTCGGGCATGACGGGACGTGCGGGGGTGTCGGTCACACGGGCGAGCCTAGCTGGTCGAACACCTTGCCCGGGTTGAGGATGCCCTGCGGATCGAGTGCGTCCTTGACCGCGCGGTGCATCGCGAGGACCACCGGATCGAGTTCCTGGACGAGTCCGTGCATCTTGAGCAGGCCGACGCCGTGCTCGCCGGTGACCGTGCCGCCGAGGGCGAGTGCGGCGTCGATGATCTCGGCGAACGCCGCCTGCGAGCGTGCTCGGGCGGCGTCGTCGCCCGGGGGAGTGATGAGCAGTGGGTGCAGGTTGCCGTCGCCGGCGTGGGCGATGTTGGCGATGACGACGTCGTGGGCGATGCCGATCTTCTCGATCCGCGACAGCATCTCCGGCACATGGCGTTTGGGGACGCACACGTCCTCGGTGAGCACCGGGCCCAGTCGTTCCATGGCCGGGTAGGCCAGGCGCCGCGCCGCGAAGAGCGCGTCCGCCTCCTCCTGATCGGTGGACACCGCCGACCAGGTGGCGCCGCCCTCGTCGAAGCAGGCGAGCATTTTCTCCGCCTCCTGGTCACCGATCTGCCCGGGGGTGTCCACGCGGCCGAGCAGCACCACTTCGGCGTCGACGGACAGTCCCATGTTCTTCCACGCGTCCACCGCGAGGAGGCACTGCTTGTCCACCAGTTCCAGAGCGCAGGGGGTGAGCCCGGCGGCGGCGACGGCGGCGACCGCTCGGCCCGCGTCGACGATCGAGTCGAAGTAGCCGGCGACGGTCCGTTGCGGGTCCTGGAGGGGGCGCAGTTTGACGGTGATCTCGGTGATGACGCCGAGTGTTCCTTCCGAGCCGACCATCAGTCCGGCGAGGTCGTACCCCGCGACGCCCTTCGCGGTGCGTCGGCCGAGTCGGACCTTCTCACCGGTGCCCGTGACCACCTCCATGCCCATGACGTAGTCGCGGGTCACGCCGTACTTCACGCAGCACAGGCCGCCGGCGTTGGTGGCGACGTTGCCGCCGATGGTCGACCACGGCGAACTCGCCGGATCCGGTGGGTACCAGAGGCCGACCTCCGCGACGGCAGCGCGCAGATCGTCGTTGATCACGCCCGGTTGCACGACGGCGTACCGCTCGAGGTGATCGATCTCGGTGATCGCGGTCATGCGGTCGAGCGCGAGGACGATGCACCCCGCGGTGGCGTTCGCGCCGCCGGAGAGCCCTGTCCCGGCGCCGCGCGTCACCACGGCGGTGCCGTGGTCGAGGCACGCCCGTACCGTCGCCTGGACCTCGTCGGCCGTGGCCGGACGCACCACCGCGAGAGGGGTCGCGGACGGCGCCCACTCGGCCTCGTCGTGCTGGTAGGACGCCATGACGTCGGGATCGACCACCACCCGATCGGCGGGGAGTACGGCGAGCAGGGCATCGACGATCATCGGTCGAGCGTAGCGCCGGGCGACCGCCCGCCCGCCGGATCCCGCCCCCCTCTTCGGAGGGTGGTGGGAGTGGTTCAGGTCACATACGTTCCTCCCGAGTCCGACGATTCGGACGATCCTCACCTCGGATGGAGAACCATGACCACAGTTTCGCCGGACGACGCGACGGCGCGCGCCACCTCGGCACCACCCGTCGCGGCACCGCCCGCCACGAGCGTCCGCAAGGTGGCCGTCGCCAGCGGCATCGGAACGACCATCGAGTTCTACGACTTCTTCATCTACGGCACCGCGGCCGCGCTGGTCTTCCCGACGGTGTTCTTCCCGGCACTGGGATCGACGGCCGGCACCGTCGCCTCGTTCGCCACCTTCGCTGTCGCCTTCGTCGCGCGTCCCGCGGGAGCTGTGTTGTTCGGTCACTTCGGCGACCGCATCGGCCGCAAGAAGACGCTGATCTCGACGCTGCTGTTGATGGGTGTCTCCACCTTCGTCATCGGGCTGCTCCCCGGTGCCGCGACCATCGGCGTCGCCGCACCGATCATCCTGGTGGTGCTGCGGTTCGGGCAGGGGTTCGCCGTCGGCGGTGAATGGGCGGGAGCGACGCTGCTGACCGCCGAGTACGCACCGGCGAAGCGGCGCGGCTTCTACGGCATGTTCCCGCAGCTCGGTCCGGCCGCCGCCTTCATCCTCTCCAGCGCGACGTTCCTGGTGACCGGCGCCGTGTTCGGCGACACCAACGACACGTTCCTGAACTACGGGTGGCGGATCCCGTTCCTCTTCAGCGCCGTGCTGGTGCTGATCGGTCTCTACATGCGCCTCGCGATCGAGGAGACGCCGGTGTTCAAGGCCGATCAGGCCGCCGCCGCGACCACGCCGTCCGCTCCCACCCGGCTCCCGGTGCTCGAGGCGTGGCACGTGCAGAAGCGCGAGGTGCTGCTCGCGGCCGGTGCGCTGGCGTCGCTGTTCTCGCTGTTCTACATGGGCACCGCGTATCTCACGAGCTACGGCACGAAGACCCTCGGCTTCGACCGGCCGTTCGTGCTGTGGACCGGCATCGTCGGTGCGGTGATCTTCGGCATCACCATCGCGCTGTCGGCGACGTTCTCGGATCGGGTGGGTCGGCGCCGCGTCATCATGGTGTCCTGCGCGGCGGCCGTTCCCTGGTCGCTCGCCCTGTTCCCGATCCTCGACACGGGATCGAGTACGGCGTACGTGATCGCGATGTGCGTGACCCTGTCCATCTTCGGTATCGCCTACGGCCCCACCGGTGCGCTGCTCCCGGAGCTGTTCCGGACCCGGTTCCGCTACACCGGTGCCGGTCTCGGCTACAACCTGGCGGGCGTGCTCGGCGGTGCGATCCCGCCGCTGCTGGCGGCTCCGTTGACGGCGCAGTTCGGCAGCATCGCCGTGGGCGTCATGCTGGCGCTCCTGTCGGTGCTCAGTCTGATCTGCACGCGAGCACTGGTGGAGACGAAGAACAACGACCTGACCTGACCCCACGACGACGAATCCGGTGCAGAGATCCGCGGTGAACGCGGATCTCTGCACCGGATCTCGTGTGCGTGGAGCTAGCGAGTGCCGCCCTTGGCGTACTCGGCGATCGCGTCGATGTTCGTCGAGTCGATGAAGGCCGGGCCGGTCAGAACGGGCGTGCCGCCACCGATGGTGTTGCCGTTGTTCAGGTACAGCCACAGCGAGTCGACGGCCAGGTAGCCCTGGAGGTACGGCTGCTGATCGACGGCCCACGCGACGTCGCCGCTCTGGATGGCCTCGACGAGTGCGGCGTTGGTGTCGAAGGTGACCACCGTGGCCTCGGAGTTGGCGTTCGCCTTGGACTGCACCGCGGTCAGCGCGATGGGAGCGCCCAAGGCGACGATGTGGTCGATGGTCGGATCCTGCTGCAGCTTGGCCGTGATGGTGGCCTCGACGGACGGCATGTCCTTGCTGTTGACGTTCAGGATCTCGGTGGAACCGCCGGTGAAGCCCTGCGTCACACCCGCGCAACGGGATTCGAGGGCGACCTGGCCCTGCTCCTGGATGATGCAGAGGGTCTTCTTCGCACCCTCGGTGGTCAGACGCGCACCGACGGCCTGGCCGGCGATGGTCTCGTCCTGGCCGAAGTACTGCTGGACGCCCTGGTCCTTCCACGCGTCGTAGCCGGAGTTGAAGGCGACGACCGGGATGCCGGCGGCCGTGGCGGCCTCGACGGCGGGTGCCATGGCGTCGGGCTTGGCCAGTGTGACCGCGATGCCGTCGACGTCGGAGTCGATGGCGCTCTGCACCAGGTTGGCCTGGTTCGGTGCCTCGGGATCGGCCGAGTAGCGCAGCTCGATGTTGTCCTTGGCCGCAGCCGCCTCGGCGCCCTTGCGGATGAGGTCCCAGAACGTGTCACCGGGAACCTCGTGCGTGATCATCGCGATCGTGGCGCGCGGGGTGTCGGCCGTGCCGGCGTTGCCGCCGCCGTCACCGGAGGACTCCGGTGCGCCGCCCGAACTGGAGCAGCCCGCTGCCAGGCTGACGCTCAGTGCCACGCCGAGAGCGACAGCAGTGCCCCGACGGGTGAAATGACGTGTCATTCGGTCTCTTTCTCGAACGCCGACGAGAGAACAACGCGGCGACATACTGGGTACGACTGGAATGGATCGAGCCGGTGACCTGTTCGGTCGCGGCCCGACATATGTGTAATCCACATCACAAGGGAAGTCAATAGTTTGTTCGGACAATACGTCCGCAGCACAGCGAGCCGTCAGGCTCCAGGCCCGGTCGCGATCATTGCCAGGACGGCAGGGCGGTCGAGCTTGCCGCGGGCCGTGCGGGGGAGCGCGGGCACCGTGACCACGCGAGTGGGCATCGCCGGTGCCTCGAGGTGCGCCCGCAGATGACGCCGCAGAGCGGTGCGGTCGACCGGCTCCGAGACCGTGATCGCCGCGACCGGGACGTGCCCCATCCTCGGATCCGGCTCGCCCACACACGCCGCGTCGAGCACGCCGGGAAACCCCCGCAGGGCGGTCTCCACATCGAGTGGCTCCACCTTGAGGCCGCCGCGCACGATGGTGTCGGAACTGCGGCCCGCGAGAAACAGCCACCCGCCGCGGATCTCGCCTCGATCGCCCACGCTCGTCCACCCGTTCACGGGCCCGTCGGACGGTTCCGCGTGATCGGGGTGGGTCAGGTATCCGCCGAACAGCATGTCGCTGTGCACGCTGACGACGCCGTCCACGGTTCTCGTGCGGACTCCCGAGACGAGCCGCCCGGCGGAGCCGTCGGGAACCGGTTCGGTGGAGGAGTCCACGGCCACCAACGACAGTTCCGAGGCGCCGTAGAAGTGCACGAGCCGAGCGCCGGGAACGCGAGCGGACAGGGCGTCGCGACCGGAGCGCGGCCAGAAAGCACCCGAGGACAACACTTCTCGGACCTGCGCCAGCCGGGGTCGGGTGGACACGGCGATGTCGTGTGCGAGGGTGGGCACGGTGTAGACGTGCGTCGGGTCGACGTCTCCCGCGGAGGACCACGACTCGAGGGGCCGTAGGTCCACGGCAGCACCTCGCGTGAGCGCGTGCACCAGTCCGTAGAGGAAGTGGGTGTGGTCCAGGACGCCCGGTGCGGCCACCCGGGAGTGCCGGTCCACGGTGAACTCCTCGTCGGACCGATCGAGCGTGCGCGACCACGATCGCCGCGAGCGGACGAAGAGCTTGGGAGTGCCCGACGTGCCGGAGGTCAACCCCGCCAACAGTTCTCCGGCCTCGTCCGGTGCCGGGAGGGGGACCGCGGGTGCGGCGGCGAGGTCGTCGGGCGAGGTGAGCGTGCCGGTGACGCCGAGTCGACGCAACCGGGTCCGCCCGCGCTCCGTGGCGATCACCGCAGCGGGGCGACCGATCTCGAGAACCGATGCGAGGTGGTCGGGAAGCAGGTGGCGGTGCAGGAGCACGAGCGAGCAACCTGCACGGATCGCGCCGAGAACCGTGACGACGGAACCGAGATCGGACGCCGGGAGGACGGCCACTCGCTTCGCACCGAGCAGGCGTGCGGCGACGCGTCCCGACCGATCCCACATCTCACGATAGGTGAGACTGCCGTCCGCGGCGACGACCGCGAGCGAGTCCGGACGGTCCCGGGCGCGACGACCGATGCGCTCGTCGATCGAGTCCGCGATCACGCGTCATCGTCCCGGTCGTCGTCCACGCCGCGGGCGACGAGACTGTCTCCCAGCGCATCCGCGGTCCGCAGCGCGCGGACCACCACGGGTGTCGCCAGCGCGGTCATCGACCACTGCAGTCCGCGGGCCTTCCGTGCGTCGGAGACCTCGTGCACGATGCCGGTGAGGACGGGGACGAGCCGGATCGTCAGTGCCAGCAGCAGTCCGATGCGGTCGGGGTCGACGCCGAAGCGCCGCAACGGTTCCAGGACCCTGCCGCACACGTCGAGCATCGCGGTCACCCGGGTGGTGAGGGTGACCAGACTCGCCGCGGCCACCGTGACGACGAGAATCCCGCACACGACCACGGCGCGGGCCGGGGTCGTGATGATCACCTGGAACACCGCGATGATCGCGATCATCCAGAAGAGCGGCCGGATCTGCGCGAGTGCGGTCCGCGGGCCGATGCCCCCGATCCCGAAGAGAACGGCGACCACGCCGGCAGCGACCGCGACGTCGACCGGTCGGCGAACGAGGGCGATGACCGCGATGACGCCGACCATGAGCAGCAGAAGCTTCCACCCGGCCGGAAGTCGGTGCAGGAGCGAGTGACCGGGTCGGTAGAGGCCGATCATTCGAGCAGCGCCTCGTACGCGGGCAGGGCGTCGGCGGGCCGTCCGTCGTGGGCGACCCGAGCGTCGTGGATCACGATGACGCGATCGAAGTTCGTCAGGAGATCGAGGTGATGTGTCACCACGACGACCTGCTGCTCGAGAGTGTCGAACACCGCGCCGACCTTGCGGGAGTTGCGGAGATCGAGAAGCGTGGTGGGTTCGTCGGCCACCAGGACCTCGGGTCGGCGGATCAGCACCGCGCCGATCGCCAGCATCTGTTTCTGTCCGCCGGACAACAGGTGCGCGGGATGATCGGCGTGACCGGCCAGCCCGAAACGGTCGAGCATGTCGGCGACGCGGTCCGCCACCTCGTCCTTCGACGCTCCGGTGCGGCGCAGCGAGAACGCCAGATCCTCGGCGACGGTCGGCATCACGATCTGGTTGTCCGGGTCCGTGAACACGAACCCGACCTTCCGTCGCACCTGGCCACCCTTGCGCGCGACGTTCAGACCGTCGACGGTGACGGTGCCGGAACTCGGCGACACCAGACCGTTGATCATGCGGGCCAGGGTCGACTTCCCGGAGCCGTTGGATCCGACGATGCCGACGCGGTGTTCGGTGATCTCGAGATCGATGTCGCGCAGCACGGGCCGATCGCCGTATCCGTGCGAGACGTGATCGAACCGGATCACGCTCATGCTCCGACTCGTTCCACGAGCATGGCGATGCCCTGACCACCGCCGATGGCGCACACCGCAAGACCGAGAGCGGGGGAGTCGGTCGTGGCCATCTGCTCAGCCAACCGGACGAGGAGAATCGCTCCGGAGGCGCCCCACGGGTGTCCGAGCGCGATGGCCCCTCCGTGCGGGCACACGATGTCCGGATCGATGCCCAGCCGGTCGACGGCCGCCAGAGCCACCGAGGCGAAGGCCTCGGTGATCTCGACGATCCCGACGTCGGACAGGTCGACTCCGCAGCGGTCGAGGACGGCGCGGACCGCGGGCACGGGGGACAGTCCGGGGAGCGCGGGATCCGTCCCGGCGACGGCCCAGCCGAGTACCCGCAGGGCAGGGCCGTCGGCCCGGTCCGCGGTCGTCACGGCGAGCACGGCCGCGCCGTCGGAGATGCCGCACGAGTTGCCCGCGGTGGCGGTGCCGTCGGGGGAGAACGCCGGACGCAGCCTGCTCAGACGCGCCGTGGTGAGTCCGCCGCGCACCCGCTCGTCCCGATCGATCCCGGCGACGGTGACGATCTCCGCCGAGAAGTCCGTCTGCGAGGCGAGCCGGTGCGAGCGTTCGGCGTACGCGTCCTGTTGCTCCCGGTCGATGCCGAGCGTGCGGGCGAGATCGTCCGCGGCCGTGCCCATGTCGGGGTCGGGGTGACCGCGCGGGGTGAACGGTGCGCGCGTGTACCGCTGCGGACCCCCGTCGCCGACCGGGGCGTGGAAACGCCACGGCGCCGTGCTCGCCGATTCGACTCCCCCCGCGAGAATCAGGGCGTCGTCACCCGCGCGGACACGGGACGAGGCCAGGGCCACGGCGTCGAGACCCGAGCCGCACTGGCGGTCGACCGTCACGCCGGGAACGTGGTGACCGAGACCGGCCTGCAGCGCGGCGACCCGAGCGAGGTCGCCGCCGGGACCGAGGCAGTTGCCCAGGACGACGTCGTCGATGCGGCCGAGATGGTGCACCCGGCGAGCGACGTCGGCGAGGACGGGTGCCGCGAGGTCGGCGGCCGTCAGGTCGGCGAACGCATGCCCCGCCGTGCCGATCGCCGTCCGCCGTCCCGCCAGCAGGATCGGATCGCGCGGGGACGAGCGCACCATGTCAGGCGGCGGACCCGACGGTCGCGCGACGCCGCGGCGCGACGAGACCGGGGTAGGCGCGGTGCACGCCCTTCGCGACGACGGTCGCGACGACGACCTTGACCGCGTCGCCGGGAACGTAGGCGCCCGTGGACGCGATGGCCGCCCCGAGGCCGAGGTCGGTGCGCAGCAGGAGGCCGAGGACGCCGAAGACGTAGATGACGGCGATGCCGCCCACGGCGTTGACGAGCAGACCGGCCCACAGCGGGTAGGACGGGACGATCAGCCGCGTGAGCGCGCCGATGACGAAGGCGCCCACGACCCATCCGACGAGGTACCCGACGCTGGGGGCCGCGAAGACGCCGAGACCGCCGCGTCCGCCGGCGAGCAACGGCAGGCCGATCGCGACGAGTGCGAGCAGGACCAGTACCGCGGCCGCACCCTTGCGGGCGCCGAGAACCGCGCCCGCGGCGATGACGCCGAGGGTCTGCAGGGTGATGGGCACACCGCTGATGCCGACCGTGATGGAGCCGGGAAGGCCGAGTGCCGCGATCAGTGCCGCGAAGACGGCGACCTGAGCGAGGTCACGAGCCGAGAAACGAGGGGACACGGTCGGGACTCCTGTGCGTGGCGTGAGCGAGAACCACTTGAACGGTGTTCAAGTGCGCGGAGTCACGCTAGTGGGGTGCTCGTACCCGGTGCAACTCCCCGTCGTGTCACAGCGACGCGACGAGGGCGTTCAGGGTGGCGGAGCTACTGTGCGCGGGGTGCCACCCGAGGTCGCGCTTGGCCTTCGAGGTGTCCATGACGACGGACGTCCGTCCCACGTGCACCCACTCCACCATCGACGGGACGAACGGGAGGGTGCGGATCACCGCCGACGCCGCAGACCCGAGGAGGGACGGCACCCGCACCGGGAAGGCGCCCAGCGCGGCCGCCACCTGCGACAGGGACACCACCCCGTCGCCCGCGATGTTGTACGGGCCGGGAGGTGCGTCCGTGGTCGCGGCGAGCGCGATGGCCGTCGCCACGTCGTCGTGGTGCACCAGTTGCAGCGGGTGTCCCGGGTCGGGGAACACCGGACGCACCGCGCCGACCACGGCCCCCAGTGGTGCGGGGAGTTGGGCCGCGATCGAGCGCCACGGCATGGAGTCGGCCAGGGCGGGCGCTTTCGGGCCGGCGACGATGCACGGCCGCAGGACGTACACCTCGAGGTCCGATCCCGCGGTGACCTCGTCGAGGACCTCCTCGAGTTCGGCCTTCTGCTCGGAGTAGTAGTGCTCCTTCGATCCGCGCGTCGGCGTGTCCTCGGTCAGCGGCACCCGGTTGTCCGAGTGATAGCCGTACGCGGCGACGGACGAGGTGTAGACGAGCCGTGTCGGCCGCGCGGCGGCCACCGTCGCCTCGAAGACGGTGCGAGTCCCGGCCAGGTTGATCCGTGAACTCTCGGCACGCGATCCCATGATGAGGAAGGCGAGGTGCACCACGACATCCGCCTCGGCGACGAAGGCGTCCACCGCCTCACGATCGAGTATGTCGCCCTGCCGGTACTCCGTCTTGGTCCAGCCGTGCTCGTCCACGTCGAACGGTCGTCGCGCCATGCCGAGGATGCGGTCCACGGCCGGATCGCGCTCGAGCGCGTCCACCGCCGACATGCCGATCTCGCCGGTCGGACCGGTCACTGCCACTGTGAGTCCCATGGGTCGATGATGCCCGCTGACGTCGGGATTCAAGCAAGATTCGGTGGGAGTGAGAGACTGCGACGATGCAGGATCCGGACCATGTTCTCGGCGCGCTCCGTCGCTCACCCGATGTCGAGGCGCCCAATCTCCACGCCGTCGACGCCTCCGACCGGCTGATCCTGGCCGAGGCCGCGGAGTCGACCTCCACCGCCCAGCCCGGGTCGGTCGCGGTGATCGGCGACCGGTACGGCGCGCTGACCCTCGGGACCGCCGCCGCGCACGGCCTCACCGGCATTCGCGTGCACCAGGATCCCCTCACCTCCGAGCTCGCGCTGGCTCGCAACGCCGGCGCGCTCGGCCTCGGCGACGTCTACAAGGGCCACGCGTTGGACCGAGAGTTGCTCGACGGTGCGACCGTGGTGCTGCTGCAGCTTCCCCGCGCCCTCGCCGAGCTCACCGAGATCGCCGAAGCCGTTGCCCGCTGGGCGGATCCGTCGGTCCGCGTCATCTCGGCGGGTCGACTCAAACACATGAGTCGGTCGATGAACGACGTGCTCGCCGCGAACTTCACCGACGTGGCGGCCACCCGCGCGGCGCAGAAGTCCCGCGGGTTGGTGGCGACCGGGCCGCTGCCTAGGGAGAGCGCGACGTACCCCGTGTCGACCGTCCTCGCCGATCTGGACCTCACCGTGGTCGCCCACGGTGCCGTCTTCTCCGGGGACCGGCTGGACATTGGCACCCGGTACCTGTGCACGTTCCTCGACCGGATGTCGCCCGACGCGCGCCGCATCGTCGATCTGGGGTGCGGGACCGGCATTCTTGCAGCCCTTGCCGCGCGCCTGCGGCCGGACGCGGAGGTGGTCGCCACAGACCGCTCGGCCGCGGCGGTGGCCTCGGCGGCGGCCACGGCGGAGGCGTCCGGCGTGCGGGTCACGGCGCGTCGGGACGACGCCATGGCGTCGGAGGCGCCCGCGAGCGCCGACGTGATCCTGTGCAATCCACCGTTCCACGAGAACGCGGCCGTGCACACCGGGGGAGCGGAGAAACTGTTCGCGGCCGCGCGGACCGTCCTGCGCCCCGGCGGCGAACTGTGGGCGGTGCACAACTCACACCTGCGGTTCCGCTCCATGCTCGCGCGCATGGTCGGGCCGACGGAGGTGATGGGCCGCAACGACAAATTCACCGTCACCCGGTCGATCAGGTGACGGTGAATGTGTCGGCCGCACAAGTCAGGCGGACGTGACTCAGTCGAAGTAGGAGCCCGCGTCCTCGGGGGTACCGTCGATCTGGCCGCGGTGCGTCGCGGAGTTCTCCACCACGACTCCGTCCACCACGTCCGCGTCCTTCACGGCGGCGCCGTCGGTGCCGTCGTCCTCCGTGGCGTCCGCGATGTAGTCGTTCTCGTCGTCGCTGTCGACGACTCGGTCCACCAGTTCCTCGGTCAGATCGTCGTCTGGTGTCGCCGCCACGGGGACGTCGAGTTCCTCCTCCAGCGGGACGTCCGGCACTTCCTCGGCCAGCTTCTGGTCGAGGCTCTCACCCTCACGCGCCTCGCGTTCGGTGGTTCCGAACTTGTCGGCCTCGGTCCACGAGTCCGGCGGGGTGACCACGTCGTCGACGTCGTCCGTGCCTCGGATCTCGTCCGAGTCGAGACTCTCACTCTGGTCCAGCGTGTCTCCGGGTCCGTCTTCGATGCTCATGAGGAAGAAGGTGCCCGGATCGCCCGAGCGACAAACGTGAGCGGACAAACGTGCGCCGACCGTGTGTACTGATGCGGTACTGCGCTGGGGGAACGGCGACGTCCGCCCGGTACAGTCCGTTTTGTCCGATGGGAACTTTTCCGTCGCATCCGAACGTTGAGAGATACACAGGCTCCACCACACGAAAGGGATGAGACACGGTGCGCACTTCCAGCAACCCGGTGTTCCGCAATCTGCCCAAGCAGGCGGGAGGCGGATATGCCTCCTTCGGTTCGGCCGCCGCCGGTGCCGGTGCGGTCACCCAGCAGTACGGCTCCCCGCAGGGACAGCCGCAGCCGTACCAGACCGGTCCGCAGCAGCGTGCGATGACGATCGACGACGTCGTCACCAAGACGGCCACCACCCTCGGTGTCCTGACGGTGTTCGCCATCGCGTCCTACGTGCTCGCGAGCAACAACCCCGGCCTGGCCCCGATGTTCGTCATCGGCGGCGGACTCATCGGCTTCGTCCTCGTCCTCGTGGCGACGTTCGGCCGCAAGATGGACAGCGCGCCCCTGGTGCTCGCGTACGCGGCCTTCGAGGGCGTGTTCCTCGGTGCCCTGTCGCTCATGTTCACCGACATCAGCTTCGGCGGCGTCGGCGGCAGTGCGCTCATCGCCCAGGCCGTGCTCGGCACCTTCGGCGTCTTCTTCGGCATGCTCGTCGTCTACAAGACCGGCGCCATCCGTGTCACGCCGCGCCTCACCCGCATGGTCGTCGGCGCCCTCATCGGTGTCGTCGTGCTCATGCTCGGCAACCTGGTCGCCAGCTTCTTCACCCCCGGCGGGCTCGGACTGCGTGACGGCGGCACCGTCGCCATCATCTTCAGCCTCGTCTGCATCGGCATCGCCGCGTTCAGCTTCCTGCTCGACTTCGACTCCGCCGACCAGCTGATCCGTGCCCAGGCACCGGAGAAGGCTGCCTGGGGCGTCGCGCTCGGTCTGACCATCACCCTGGTCTGGCTGTACGTCGAGATCCTGCGACTGCTGAGCTACTTCAACAACGACTAGTTCCAGCAGTAGTCGTCACAGCCGACAGCCCCCGTCCTCCTCTCGGAGGGCGGGGGCTGTTCGCTGTGTACGGGACGACTCAGCTGAGGCGCTCGAGCACCATGGCCATGCCCTGTCCGCCGCCGACGCACATGGTCTCGAGACCGAACTGCTTGTCGTGGGCGCGCAGGTTGTTGAGCAGGGTCGCGGTGATGCGGGCACCGGTCATGCCGAAGGGGTGGCCGAGGGCGATGGCGCCGCCGGAGACGTTCAGCTTGTCCTCGTCGATCTTCAGTTCCCGTGCGGAGCCGATCACCTGGACGGCGAAGGCTTCGTTGATCTCGACCAGGTCGATGTCGTCGATGGTCTTGCCGGCGAGCGCGAGCGCCTTCTTCGAGGCCTCGATGGGGCCGAGGCCCATGATCTCGGGCGAGAGGCCCGAGACGCCGGTGGACACGACGCGGGCGAGCGGGGTCAGCCCGAGTTCCTTGGCCTTGGTGTCGGACATGATCACCAGGGCCGCGGCGCCGTCGTTCAGCGGGCAGGCGTTGCCGGCGGTGATGGTGCCGTCCGGGCGGAAGACCGGCTTGAGCTGCGAGATCTTCTCGTAGGTGGTGCCGGCGCGGGGGCCGTCGTCGGTGCTGACGACGGTGCCGTCGGGCAGCGTGACCGGGGTGATCTCGTTCTCGAAGTGTCCCTTTGCGATGGCTTCCTCGGCGCGGTTCTGGCTGCGGACGCCCCAGTGGTCCTGCTCCTCACGGCTGATGCCGGTGAGCTGGGCGACGTTCTCTGCGGTCTGGCCCATCGCGATGTACGCGTCGGGGAGGTTGCCGTTCTCGCGGGGGTCGGACCAGGTCTGGCCACCCTCGGCGATCTTCTCGGTGCGGGCCTGCGCGTCGGCGTAGATGGGGTTCTGGGTGTCCGGGTACGAGTCGGAGTTGCCCTTGACGAAGCGGGAGACGGTCTCGACGCCGGCGGAGATGAACACGTCGCCCTCGCCGGCCTTGATGGCGTGCAGGGCCATGCGGGTGGTCTGCAGCGAGGAGGAGCAGTAGCGGGTGATGGTGGTGCCGGGGAGGAAGTCGTAGCCGAGCTGGATGGCGACGTTGCGGCCGATGTTGAAGCCCTGCTCGCCGCCGGGGAGGCCGCAGCCCATGAGGAGGTCGTCGATCATGGTGGGGTCGAGGGCGGGCACCTTGTCGAGGGCTGCCTTGACCATCTGCGCTGCGAGGTCGTCGGGACGCATGCTGACGAGCGACCCCTTCATCGCGCGCCCGATGGGCGAACGGGCCACGGACACGATCACTGCTTCTGGCATGGGAGGACTCCTGGGGTTGGCGACGATATGACTGGAGGGTAACTCTCGTCCGGTCTGCCCCCGGTCACTGCAGGGCGTCTCGCGGCCGTAGCCGCGACACGTGGCGGTTGGCCGAGGCGGTGAGGCGGGAGACGAGGCGACGCTGCTCGGCGACGTCCGACACCGTGGGCAGCGTCGGCAGGGGGCCGCCCGCCCATTCGCCCAGCGCGGCCGCCAGCACGGGCAGGATCTGCTGGGCAGCGAGTTCGTATCCGGCCGCGGACGGATGGAAACGGTCGGCCGAGAACATCCGCTCCGGTGCCGCGAGGAACTCCGGGGCGAGCAGATCCGCCAGCGCGACGGGGTGGCCGCCGGCGGCGAGCGTCGCCGACGTCTGAGCCCGCGCGAGTCGGTGGCCCCACGTCCGCACGACAGCGCGGAGCGGCTGCGGGATGGCGGTGACGACACCGAGATCCGGGCACGTTCCGACGACCACGACGGTGCCCTCCGCCCGCAGGCGACGCACCGCGGTACGCAGACGCTCGGCCGAGGCCGCCACCGCATGCTTCTTGGTGACGTCGTTGGCGCCGATGAAGACGACGGCAGCGTCGGGCCGGTCGTGGTGGGCGACCAGCATCGCATCGACCTGACCCTCGAGTCCCTTGGATGTCGCGCCGGGAATGGCCTTGGTGCTCAACCGGATCCGCTTCCCGCTCTCGTCGGCGAGACCCCGCGCGATCAGCACGCCCGGCACCTCGTCCGCGACGACGCAGCCCATGCCGGCCGCCGTCGAGTCGCCGAAGATCATCAGGTGCAGGTCGGACTGCACGCCGGGGCGCCACCGCTGCGGGACGCGCGCACCCGGGGCGTACACACCGTCGGCCTCGGGCGGCCGGTCCGTGCTGCGGCCGATCACGGTCCGGGCAGCGGCCGCCTGCGCCAGCAGGTGCCGGTACGCGGCCCAGGACAGCGTTCCCGCGCCGGATCCCGCGACGACGGTGGCGGCTCCCGCCACCGCTGCCTGTCGCCACCCACCGCGACCCGAGCCGCCCTGCTGCATCGCACCTCCGTTCACCTGTCCGATTCTAGGTGCGCCGACGGTGGTGCCGTGCAGTGCGATCGCCGCAGCGCGACCAGGCTCGGTGGGTGTCCGGCCGGACATCTGGGAGGATGGACGCATGCGCATTGCAAACAGCGTCGTCGACCTCATCGGCAACACCCCGCTGGTGAAGCTGAACACCGTCGTCGCCCCCGGGTCCGCACTCCTCGCCGCCAAGGTGGAGTACCTCAATCCCGGTGGCAGTTCGAAGGACCGCATCGCCGTCAAGATGATCGAGGCGGCCGAGGCGTCCGGTGAACTGAAGCCCGGCGGCACCATCGTCGAGCCCACCTCCGGCAACACCGGAGTCGGCCTGGCCCTCGTCGCACAGCAGCGCGGCTACAAGTGCGTCTTCGTGTGCCCCGACAAGGTCGGCGAGGACAAGCGCAACGTCCTACGTGCCTACGGCGCGCAGGTCGTCGTGTGCCCCACCGCGGTCGCCCCCGAGGATCCGGACAGCTACTACAGCGTCTCGGACCGCCTCGTGCGCGAGATCGACGGTGCCTGGAAGCCCAACCAGTACGCCAATCCGGGTGGTCCGCAGAGCCACTACGAGACCACCGGACCCGAGATCTGGAACGACACGGACGGCAAGATCACGCACTTCGTCGCCGGCGTCGGTACCGGCGGCACCATCACCGGAACCGGTCGCTACCTCAAGGAGATGTCGGGCGGTGCGGTGAAGATCATCGGTGCCGATCCCGAGGGTTCCGTCTACTCGGGCGGGACCGGCCGGCCGTACCTCGTCGAGGGCGTGGGCGAGGACTTCTGGCCCAGCGCGTACGACCCGTCGATCCCGGACGAGATCATCGCCGTGTCCGACGCCGACTCGTTCGAGATGACGCGTCGCCTGGCCCGCGAGGAGGGCCTGCTGGTCGGCGGATCCTGCGGTATGGCCATGGTCGCCGCGCTGCAGGTGGCCGAGCGCGAGGGCCCGGACGCCCTCGTCGTCGTCCTGCTGCCCGACGGTGGTCGCGGGTACCTCGGCAAGATCTTCAACGACAAGTGGATGAGCTCCTACGGCTTCCTGCGCACCCGGCTCGACGGCGGCACCGCCGAGCCCACCGTCGGTGACGTGCTGCGCGGCAAGTCCGGCGCACTGCCCGACCTCGTGCACACGCACCCGTCCGAGACGCTGCGCGACGCCATCGAGATCCTGCGCGAGTACGGCGTCTCCCAGATGCCGGTCGTCGGCGCCGAGCCGCCGGTCATGGCGGGCGAGGTCGCGGGCAGTGTCAGCGAGCGCGATCTGCTCAGTGCCGTGTTCGAGGGCCGGGCGAACCTGTCCGACGCCGTGAAGACGCACATGAGTGCGCCGTTCCCGCTCATCGGCGCCGGTGAGCCGGTCTCGGCCGCGACGAAGACGCTCGGCGACACCGACGCCGTCATGGTCGTCGACGACGGCAAGCCGGTCGGCGTCATCACCCGCCACGATCTCCTCGGATTCGTCACCACCGCGTCCTGACACACGGAACCACTGACCCATCCCGACCGGCCTCCGGCCTGCCCGCTCGTTAGGCTGGTGCGCATGAGTGAGCAGCGCAGCAAGTCCGACACGACGTCCTGGCAGGGGTTCTCCACTCGCGCGGTGCACGCCGGGTACGAGCCCGACCCGCTGACCGGTGCGGTCAACGTCCCGATCTACGCGAGCTCCACCTTCGCCCAGGACGGCGTGGGTGGTATGCGCAGCGGGTTCGAGTACGCCCGCACCGGCAACCCGACCCGGCGTCCGCTCGAGGCCAACCTGGCAGCCCTCGAGAACGGCCACTACGGTCGCGCGTTCTCCTCGGGCATGGCCGCGACGGACGCCCTCCTGCGGGCGTCGCTGCGCCCGGGCGACCACCTCGTGATCCCGAACGACGCGTACGGCGGCACCTTCCGGCTCATCGACAAGGTGTTCACCCAGTGGGGCATCGAGTACTCGGTGGCCGCGGTGTCGGACGTCGACGCCGTGCGCGAGGCCATTCGCCCCAACACGAAGCTGGTCTGGGTCGAGACGCCCACCAATCCGCTGCTCAACGTCGGCGACATCGAGGCTCTGTCGGGCGTCGCACACGAGGCGGGCGCGAAGATCGTCGTCGACAACACGTTCGCGTCGCCGTACCTGCAGCAGCCCCTCACACTCGGCGCCGACGTGGTGCTGCACTCGACGACCAAGTACATCGGTGGACACTCCGACGTCGTCGGCGGCGCCCTCGTGTGCAACGACGAGGAACTGGACGCGTCGTTCGCCTTCCTGCAGAACGGCGCCGGCGGTGTTCCCGGACCGTTCGACGCGTTTCTGACACTGCGCGGCATCAAGACGCTCGCCCTGCGCATGGAGCGGCACAGCGACAACGCCGAGAAGATCGTCGAGCTGCTGACGGGTCACCCCGCCGTCTCCTCGGTCATCTACCCGGGATCCGAGAGCCACCCGTCCCACGACGTCGCCGCCAAGCAGATGCGTCGGTTCGGCGGCATGGTGTCGGTCCGTCTGAAGGGTGGCCGCCAGGCGGCGCTGGACCTCTGCGCGCGCACCGAGATCTTCACTCTCGCCGAGTCGTTGGGCGGCGTCGAGTCGTTGATCGAGCATCCCGGCGCCATGACCCACGCCTCCACCGCCGGCTCGCTGCTCGAGGTGCCGGACGACCTGGTGCGCCTGTCCGTCGGCATCGAGGACGCCGCCGACCTGGTGGGCGACATAGAACAGGCGCTCGCCTGACGCTCGACGGCGAACAGGCGCTCGCCTAGGGGCATTCGGGTTTAGGGTTCCAGCCATGGATCTCCTCACCGCCGACCGGCTGGACCGCGCCACCGCGCTGCTCGCCCCGGTCATGCGCCGCACACCCCTCGTGGCGTCCCGTGTCCTGTCCGATCGCACCGACCGCCAGGTGTGGCTCAAGTGCGAGAACCTGCAGCGCACCGGATCGTTCAAGCCGCGGGGTGCGTACAACCGGATCGCGGGTCTGACCGACGAGGAGCGCGCTCGTGGGGTGGTCGCGGCCAGTGCCGGCAATCACGCGCAGGGCGTCGCGTGGGCGGCGTCGGAACTCGGGGCCGCGTCGACGGTGTTCATGCCGAACGGTGCGCCGCTGCCGAAGTTGGTGGCCACCAAGGCGTACGGGGCCACCATTCACCAGGTGGGCACCACCATCGACGAGGCTCTCCTGGCGGCCATGGCCTTCGCCGACGAGACCGGCGCCGTGCTGATCCACCCGTTCGATCACATCGACGTGGTCGCTGGCCAGGCCACCGTCGGTGTCGAGATCCTGGATCAGATGCCCGATGTGGGCACCATCGTGGTGCCGACCGGCGGCGGCGGTCTCGTCGCCGGCATCGCCGCTGCCGTCGCGTTGAGCGGCAAGGACATTCGCATCGTCGGGGTGCAGGCGGAACAGGCAGCCGCGTGGCCCGGATCGCTCGAGGCCGGTATGCCGATCTCTGCCGAACGGATGTCGACGATGGCCGACGGTATCGCCGTGGGGCGTCCCGGGGCGGTCCCCTTCGCGCACGTCACCGAGATGGTGGACCGCGTGATCACCGTCAGCGAAGATGCGCTGTCGCGGGCACTGCTGCTGTGTATGGAGCGCGCCAAACTCATCGTCGAAGCCGCCGGAGCGGCAGCCGTCGCTGCGCTCATGGACCATCCCGAACAGTTCCACGGTGACGGCCCGATCGTCGCTGTCCTGTCCGGCGGCAACATCGATCCGCTCCTGCTGACACACGTCGTCGCGCACGGGTTGCGAGCGGCGGGTCGCTATCTGACGGTGCGCATCGTCATCCCCGACCGCCCGGGTGGCCTGGTGGGGGTGCTCGGCGTGGCACGCGACACGGCCGCGAGTGTGGTCGACGTGGTGCACGCGCGCACTGCAGGGCGGCTGGCGATGGACGAGGTCGAGATCATGATGACCCTGGAGACCCGGGGCCCGGATCACCGCGCCGCCGTGCTGTCGGGTCTCGCGGCCGCCGGATACGAGGCCGAAGTCCAGGAGTGATCAGACAGTTCAGGAGTGATCAGGCGGCGATGAAGACCGCGGCGGAGGCGTGGTCGGCGGCGCGATCGACCAGCGCGTCGTCGCCCGCTGCCGCGGCGCGCGACAGCGCGGCTGCCACCACGGGGGAGGACGCGGCCACCGTGGCCGTGGTGGTGCCCGTGGTGGTCACCATCGTGGTTCCCGAGGCGATCGGAACGAGGCGTTCCGCCGAGCCGTCGATCACCGAGATCTGCCATCCGCGAACGGGTTCCGGCCCGGCGACGGCACTGTCGGTGTCGGTCGAGTTCGCACCCGACACCGACACCAGTGCCCCGCAGCCGAAGCGGCGTGCAATCGTCGCGGCGATGCGCTCCACGACCACGGCGAGCGCTGTCGCGTCCAGATCGACTGTGGCCCAGCCGGGAAGGCGCATGCCGAGTCCGTCGATCTCGATGGCCTCGTGAGTGTCCGTGCCCAAGCTGCGGAGCGGATCGACGGCGCCGGCCGTCAGGTCCGCGGCGGCGAGGGCGTGTCGCACCTGGTCCGCCAGAGCAGGGGAGACGCGCACGGTCCGGCCGAAGGAGCGGTTCAGTCGCTGCAGTTCGGAGTCCGCACGGGTGAGCGAGACGATGTCGAGCCACGTGTCCAGGGCGGTGCGCGCCGCGGCTGCCGCATCGGTGATCACGGCCGCGTCGGTGACGACCACCCGCACGTGGCGGTCGTCGATGTCGAACCCTGCGAATGCCTTCGTGGCGAGACTCATCTGGTGGCACCTCCATGGCGTTCATCGCTCGGCGAGCGCGTGCCTGTTACACCAGGGCTTCGAGCCCGGCGGCCACACGGATGGGAAACGCAGTTCGGCCCCGTACGCGAACGTGCGGGGCCGAACGACATGCGTCGTGCGAGATCAGTTGTGGTAAGGCTCCGCGCTCGCGAGCGTGACCTTCATGGTCTTGCCGTTGGGCAGCGAGTACTCGCGCGTGTCGCCGACCTTGGCGTCGATCAATGCGCCGCCGAGGGGCGAGTTGGGGGAGTAGACCTCGAGCTTGCCGTCCCGTGCGCCCTCCTCACGCGTGGCGATGAGGAACGTCTCGGAATCGGACTCGTCACCGTCGTAGTAGACCTTGACGACCGACCCGGGGAGCGCGACGCCCGACTGGGTGGGAGCCTCGCCGACCTTGGCGTTGTTCAGCAGCTCCTGCAGCTGGCGGATACGCGCCTCCTGCTGGCCCTGCTCCTCGCGGGCGGCGTGGTATCCACCGTTCTCCTTGAGGTCGCCCTCTTCCCGTCGCTCGTTGATCTCCGCGGCGATGACGGGTCGGTTGGCGATGAGCTGGTCGAGTTCGCCCTTGAGCCTGTCGTGCGACTCCTGGGTCAGCCAGGTCACCTGGGTCTCGCTCATCTCGATCACTCCCTTGTGTTCTTCAGAGCCGTTCGGCTCCGGTATTCGTAGGCGGCGTGCGGTGGTGTCACCGAGCCCACACGTGAAAGAGAGCCCGCGCTGGTGCGCGAGCTCCGTCACGAGCAGGGCGTTCCGCCGGGGCGGAACGCGGTCGATGCGAACGGCCCTTGGCTCGAGTGCTCGCGTTACGCCCGTCAATGCAGCAATACACGGCCCCACTGGGTGAGCCGTGTACGAAGCGATTTTACCACGAAAGAACTTCGTGGTTTCTTGGTCGGCACCCGACCGTCACCGAGGTGTGAGATGTTCCGGCACGTCGAGGCTGCATCCGTAGAGGTCGGCGAGGCCCGGCGCGGCCGAGGTGATCACGAAGCTGCGGACGTCCTCGGTGCCGTTCTCGGACGCCGGGATCAGTACTTCGCGTCGCCCGGTCTCGGTTCCGTCGCGCGATCGCGATCGGATGATGCAGACCGCGGGCTGGGACGGGTCGTCCCTGGTCACGTTCAGGCGCACGTCGACGCGGTCCTCGCCGACGATGTCGAACGACACCATCGTCCCGTCGACGTCGGGGGTGGTGAACTTGGTGTATCCGAGGTAGGCGACGGCCACGCCCAGCGCGATGACCAGCAGCGTCAGAGCCACGGCGAGGACACGGGACGGGGCGATTCCCCGACTGGTGGGGTAGCGACCCTCGGGGAGACTCTGCGGCGTGGTGGACATCGCCGTCGAACTTACCCGCGGACCCGGTACCGCCTCGGCGGGGTACCGGACGAAGTGGAACTATTGGAGGTGCCCGGACCGGAACCGGAGCACCACCGATAGTTGAAGTGAGGCACACGTGAGCGGACTGCGACTGATGGCAGTGCACGCCCATCCCGACGACGAGTCCTCCAAGGGCGCTGCCACCATGGCGCGTTACGCGGCCGAGGGCAATGAGGTGCTGGTGGTCACGCTCACCGGCGGTGAGCGCGGCGACATCCTCAACCCGGCCATGGACATCCCCGGTGTGCGCGAGCGCATGTCCGAGGTGCGCAAGGAGGAGATGGCCGCTGCCGCAGCCATTCTCGGGGTGCAGCAGACGTGGCTGGGGTTCGTGGACTCCGGTCTGCCGGAGGGAAATCCGCTGCCGCCGCTTCCCGAGGGATGCTTCGCGCTGGTGCCGCTCGAGGAGTCGACCGAGGCTCTGGTGCGCGTGGTGCGCGACTTCAAGCCGCACGTCATGACGACCTACGACGAGAAGGGTGGCTACCCCCACCCCGACCACATCCGCTGCCACGAGGTGTCGGTCGCCGCGTACGAGGCGGCCGCCGATCCCGAGCAGTTCCCCGGAACGGGCGAGGCGTGGGAGGTCTCGAAGCTCTACTACTCCCACGGCTTCATCCGCCAGCGCATGCAGTTGTTCGACGACGAGATGATCGCCTCCGGTCAGGAGGGGCCGTTCACGGAATGGCTCGCGCAGTGGCCGAAGGATCGCGGCGAGATCATGGAGCGCGTCACCACCCAGGTGGAGTGCGCGGACTACTTCCAGCAGCGCGACGACGCACTGCGTGCGCACCGCACCCAGATCGATCCGAACGGCCGCTTCTTCGCGGTCCCGGTCGACGTGCAGAAGAAGCTGTGGCCGACCGAGGAGTACGAGCTCGCGCGGACCCGCGTGCGCACGTCGCTGCCCGAGACCGACCTGTTCGCCGGGATAGAGTCCTAGATGACCGTGCTCAGCGCGTCGATCATGCTGGCGCAGAACAACACCGGGCCCGAGTTCGGTAAGGCGTCACCCGTCGGTCTCGTCATCATCGTGCTGTTGCTCATCGGTACCGCCCTGTTGGTGCGGTCGATGAACGCGCACTTCAAGAAGCTCCCGGCGTCCTTCGAGCCGGAGGATCCGACGCCGGACCAGGCGGCGGACGAGGGCACGGACCGCGGAGGCTTCCGACCCGAGCGGTGAGGGGTTTGCGACCCGAGCGGTGATTGCGCCGGGTGTCACGGGGGACACTGCAGGGGTGGCCACCCGTGAGCGCAACACCCTGTCCGACTCGACGAGCCCCTACCTGCGTCAGCACGCCGACAATCCCGTGCACTGGCAGCAGTGGGGTGACGACGCCCTGGCGTGGGCTCGCGAACGAGACGTCCCGGTCCTGCTGTCGGTGGGCTACTCGGCGTGTCACTGGTGTCACGTGATGGCACACGAGTCGTTCGAGAACGACGCCATCGCGGAGATCATGAACGCGAACTTCGTGTGCATCAAGGTCGACCGCGAGGAACGCCCCGACATCGACGCCGTCTACATGAACGCGACGGTCGCGATGACGGGTCAGGGCGGTTGGCCGATGACGGCGTTCCTCACCCCCGACGCGGAACCGTTCTACTGCGGCACCTACTTCCCGCCCACACCTCGGCAGGGGATGCCGTCGTTCTCGCAGCTGCTCGAGGCCATCTCCGAGACGTGGCGCACCCGTCGTGACGAGGTGCAGCAGGCGTCGGCCTCGGTGGTCGCGGAACTGCGCAGGACCGCCGCGGGCATCCCGGAGGGCGACCGCGTCGTCGACGCCGCCCTGCTCGACGAGGCGGTGGCGCGCGTTCTGGCGGACGAGGACGTGCCGCGCGGCGGCTTCGGCGGAGCACCGAAGTTCCCACCGTCGTCTCTCGTGGAGGGGCTGCTCCGCCACGTCGAGCGCACCGGGTCGGAGCCTGCCCGCGCTGCGGTGGGCCGTACCGCCGACGCCATGGCCCGCGGCGGGATGTACGACCAGCTCGGGGGCGGTTTCGCCCGGTACTCCGTCGATGCGGACTGGGTGGTGCCGCACTTCGAGAAGATGCTCTACGACAACGCGTTGCTGCTGCGCTTCTACGCTCACCTGGCGCGCCGCGGCGATGCGTTCGCTCATCGTGTGGCCGTCGACACCGCCGACTTCCTCCTGCGCGATCTCGGCACGGACGACGGGTGCTTCGCCTCCGCCCTGGACGCCGACACCGACGGGGTGGAGGGGCTGACCTACGCGTGGACACCCGCGCAGCTGGTCGAGGTGCTGGGCGACGAGGACGGGGCTCGGGCCGCACAGGTGTTCGGGGTGACCGACACGGGCACGTTCGAGGAGGGGGCGTCCGTGTTGCAGCTGCGGGCCGAACCGACGGACCCCGAGCGTTTCGCACGCATGCGCGCAGCACTGGCCGCGTCGCGTGCCACGCGTCCTCAGCCGGGGCGCGACGACAAGGTGGTGACCGCCTGGAACGGCTTCGCGATCACGGCGCTGGCCGAGGGCGGCGCCGCGCTGGGGTACCGGAACTGGGTCGATGCGGCAGCACGCTGCGCGGACCGCATCCTGGACCTGCACCGCGTCGACGGCCGACTACGGCGTGCGTCCCTGGGCGGCGTCGTGGGCGATGCGGCGGCCATCGCGGAGGATCACGGCGCACTCGCCGTCGCTCTCGCCGCGCTGCACCAGGCGACCGGGGAGGCACGCTGGCTGACGGCGGCGGAGGAGGTACTCGACGTCGCGCTCGACCACTTCGCCGATCCTGAGCAGCCGGGCAGCTGGTTCGACACCGCCGACGACGCGGAGACGCTCGTGACCCGGCCTCGCGATCCACTCGACAACGCGACCCCGTCCGGAGCGGCACTGATCACCGAGGCTCTGCTGACGGTGGCCGCGTCCAGCGAGAACTCCTCGCGCTTCGGTGCGGCGGCGGACAGGTCGCTGGCGCGAGCGTCGATCCTGCTCGAGCGGGCACCCCGGTCGGCCGGCCACTGGCTGACCGTCGCGGAAGCCGCGGTGGCGGGACCGGTGCAGGTGGCGATCGCCACGGAGTCGGTCGACGACGACCTCGTGCGCACCGCCCGCCGCGTCGCCGCCGGCGGCACGGTGGTGGTCGCGGGTCCGCCCGACTCGGTCCCGCTGCTCGCGGATCGCCCGCTGGTGAGCGGCGAGTCGGCCGCGTACGTGTGTCACGGCTTCGTGTGCGACCGACCGGTCACCGACCCCGAGGACCTGACCGCACTCCTGGTCCGGTGACGCCGGATCAGGTGAAGAGCACCAGCCACACAGCGACGTAGTGGCACACCGCGGCGACGACCGTCGCGGCGTGGAAGAACTCGTGATGGCCGAACGTGGTGGGCCACGGGTTGGGCCACTTCGTTGCGTAGAGAATCGCGCCGATGCTGTAGAACACGCCGCCCGCCACCAGCAGTGCCATCGGTCCGACGCCCACACGATGGGTGAGTTCGCCCGCGACCGGCACGATGGCCCAGCCCAGCACGAGATACAGGGGCACGCCCAGCCAGCGAGGGGCCGTGGGCCACAGCATCTTCAGCGTCACTCCGGCCAGCGCACCGGCCCACACCACGATCAGCACGATGGTGCCGGTGCGGCTCGGCAGCCCGAGCACTGCGAACGGCGTGTAACTGCCGGCGATGAACAGGAAGATCATCGAGTGATCGGCGCGCTTCATCCACGTCCGGCTGCGCACGGTCTGCCAGTGGACGCGGTGGTATGTCGCGCTCACTCCGAAGAGACCGCACGTCGCGACGGCGTAGACAGTGATCGCGAGACCGGCCCGGACGGACACCGCCGAGTAGGCGAGCACCACGAGCACGATCCCGCAGACCACCGACACCCCGAAGGCGTACAGGTGGATCCATCCGCGCATGCGCGGCTTCACCGGCAGTTCGTCGAGCCCGAAGACAGTCACGAACCTACGGTACCGTAGGTTCGCGCTCCGACCGTGGCCGAACTAGCGGTCACCGAGTGTCAGATCCATCAGGGCACTGATCGTCTTGCGGTGAACCCATCCGCGCACACCGTCGCTCGCCAACGCGGCCCTCGCCGCAGCCAGTCCCGGTGCCCCGTGCACGCCGCCGCCCGGATGGGCGGACGCGCTCCCGAGGAACAACCGACCGACGGGAGTCTCCGTACGTCCGAGTCCGGGAACGGGCCGGAACACCAACTGCTGCTGCAGTTGCGACGTTCCGCCGTTCACCGCGCCACCGAACAGGTTGGCGTCGTCCGCTGTCAGGTCGCCCGGCCGCTGGACGTGCTTGCCGACGATCGACGCCGCGAACCCGGGCGCGTACTCCTCGAGGACGGTGTCGACCCGCTCGGCGAGCAGGTCGCCCGAGGCGTCGTCCGTCACACCGCGGGGGAGGTGTGTGTACGCCCATGCGCTCTCCGTCCCGGCCGGGGAGCGGGTGGCGTCCGCGGTCGTCATCTGACCGAACAGCATGAACGGCCGCTCCGGGATGCGGCCTGTCACCAGGTCGGCGTTCCATCGCACCAGACCGTCGTCGTCTGCGCCGACGTGCACCGTGCCCGCCTCGTTCAGACTCTTCGAGCGCCACGGGATCGGGGAGTCGAGCGCGTAGTTGATCTTCACCACCGGGGTGTCCCACTCGAACTTCTCGAGATCGCTGTGCACCCGGGCGGGAACCGCGTCCCGCGGCAACAGCGAGCCGTACAGCGCGGGAGCGGACACGTCTGCGACGACGGCTCGCCGTGCGACGTACGTGTCGCCGCCTGCCGTCCGCACGCCGCGGGCGACACCGCCGGAGACGTCGATCGAGGTCACCTCGGTTCCGCAGACGACCCGCGCCCCGGCGCTCTCGGCACGGCGCACGAGCGCGCTGGTCAGCTCCTGCGCACCGCCGACCGGGACGGGGTAGCCGACATCCTGCGCGAGCATCGTCAGCAGGTAGCCCATGATGCCGCTCGCGGGTGCGTCGGTGGGGACGTCGGCATGCATGGCGTTGCCGAGCAGCAGGCATCGCGCCGCCTCGCTGTGGAACAACTCGTGCGCCATCGCCCGGGCCGGGAGTACTGCGAAGCGCAGGAACCGCAGTGTCTCCGCGGTCCCGAGGCGCCGGAAGAGCGTCGCGGCACCCTTGACAGGCGGGAAGGAGCTGCCGAACAGCGAATGCAGCAGAGGATCGCGGATCCGGTTCCACTGATCCACCACGTACATCCACGCCTCGCCGTCGCGCGGATCGTGCTCCGCCAGCATGGCGGCGGTGTCCTCGGGATCGTGGTGGACCACCGGGGCGTCCTCGTCGTCGGGCGAGCGCGGGTGACCGAATACGACGGGTGAGTGGGTCCAGCGGAGTCCGTGGCGGTCGAGCTCGAGCGCCGTGAACGCCGGGGACGACGCACCGAGGGGATAGAAGGCACTGAACAGGTCGCTCACGTATCCCGGGGTGAGCTCGGCGCTGCGGACCGCGCCGCCGGGCACCGGGGCGGACTCCAGGACGACGACGTCCCATCCTGCGTCGGCGAGCACGGACGCCGCGACGAGTCCGTTGTGGCCCGCTCCGATCACGACGGCGTCCACCGTCGTGGTGGTCATCGGGGAACCGCGGAACGCTCGGCCAGCAGCGCGAGTCGCCGTGTCGCCTCGGTGTTGCGGGGATACACGAGTGCGTGCTGGACCGACTCGGGAACGAGCGAGAACGGGAGGGTCCGAGCGTGTTCGATCATCTCGATCCGGCACCCCGAGCCTCGCGGCGTCAGGCGCAGGACGATCGTCGCCTTGCCTGCCGGCATCCCGCGCGCTTCGAGTGTCACCTCACGTCCCTCCGTCATGCTCAGTACCCGCGTCTCGTCGTTCAGCACGGCGGGCCACAGCCCGACCGAATGGTGGATCCGCGAGCCGGGCGCGGGGAACTCGGGGTCGACGGCGCGGATGCGCGAGGCACCCACCACCCACGTCGCGTAGCTCCACCCGTCGGAGAGCACGTTCCACACGGCTTCGACGCTCGCCGTGGTGTCCCGGACAACAGTCATGACTGCTCCTGTTCTCTCGTGTGCGGTCGGAGCCGGGTACCCCGTACGCCACGGAACCATCATGCGGCGCGGTGACGAGTCGGTCACGCCGATCGCGTCGTACTGCGGGCGTAGGGTGATCACCTGCTGAACAATTCTGTCGAAGTGGGGAGCTGGGTGAAGGCTCGCGGTCTGCTGTACACGCTCTACGAGAGGCGCCTGCTGCGTCAGCTCGAGGGCGCTCAGCACCCTCGGCACGTCGCCGTGATGTGCGACGGCAACCGTCGCTGGGCTCGGGAGAACGGCTTCACCGACGTCAGCCACGGGCACCGGATGGGCGCGCTCAAGATCGCGGAGCTGCTCACGTGGTGTGACATGGCCGGCGTCGAGATGGCCACCATCTACCTGTTGTCCACCGAGAACCTGCGCCGGTCACCGGACGAGCTCGACTCGCTGCTCGAGATCATCACCGACGTCGTCGAGGAGATCAGCGGACCGGGAAAGAACTGGTCCGTGAAGATCGTCGGCACGATGGATCTGCTTCCCGCCGAATCCGCCCGCCGCCTCAAGGAGGCCGCCGCCGGTACGGCCGGCCGTTCGGGAACGCACGTCAACGTCGCGGTCGGGTACGGCGGCCGTCAGGAGATCGCCGACGCCGTGCAGTCGCTCATCGCGGAACGGCTGTCCGACGGTGCCGACGGGGAGGAGTTGCTCCGCTCGGTCACCGTCGAGGGCATCGACTCGCACCTCTACACGTCGGGCCAGCCGGATCCGGATCTGGTGATCCGCACGTCGGGGGAGCAGCGGTTGTCCGGGTTCCTGCTGTGGCAGAGCGCGTACTCGGAGATCTGGTTCACCGAGGCCTACTGGCCCGAGTTCCGCCGCGTCGACTTCCTGCGCGCGCTGCGCGACTTCGCCGCGCGGCACCGGAGATTCGGCACCTGAGCCGGAGCCGGGCAGGCCGGAGGCCGGTCGTCACAATTTGCGCAGGCGCAGCCGGTTGATGGTGTGGTCGGCGTCCTTGCGCAGCACCAGGGTGGCGCGGGGGCGCGTCGGCAGGATGTTCTCCACCAGGTTGGGCCGGTTGATCGACTGCCAGATGTCCGCGGCCGCGATCCTGGCGTGCTCGTCGGACAGTCCCGAGTAGTGGTGGAAGTGCGAGGCCGGGTCGGCGAACGACGTGGAGCGCAGGGCGAGAAAGCGGTCGACGTACCACTTCTCGATGTCCTCGATGCGGGCGTCGACGTAGATGGAGAAGTCGAAGAGGTCCGAGACCATGAGGCGCGGACCGGTCTGCAGGACGTTGAGTCCCTCGATGACGAGGATGTCCGGCTGTCGCACCTCGGTGTACTTGCCCGGCACGATGTCGTACGAGACGTGCGAGTACACGGGTGCGCGTGCGGATTCGGCGCCGGATTTCACCTCGGTGACGAAGCGCAGAAGCTTGCGCCGGTCGTAGCTCTCGGGAAAACCCTTGCGGTGCATGATTCCTCGACGCACCAGCTCGGCCGACGAGTAGAGGAACCCGTCCGTCGTCACCAGGTCCACGCGCGGGTGGTGCTCCCATCGCGCCAGCAGTGCCTGCAGCACGCGCGCGGTCGTGGACTTGCCGACGGCGACGCTGCCGGCGATGCCGATGACGAACGGGACCTGGCGGTCCGGCGTCTTCTCCCCGAGGAACGTGGCCGTCGCCGCGAACAGGCGTTGGCGGGCGGCCACCTGGAGATGGATGAGTCGAGCGAGGGGGAGGTAGACCTCCGCGACCTCGTCGAGGTCGATCTGTTCGCCCAGGCCGCGCAGGCCGGTGAGCTCGTCCTCGGTCAGGACCAGGGGTGTCGCGTTCCGGAGTGTGCGCCACTGTCGACGGTCGAATTCGACGTACGGACTCGACTCGCTCACTCGGGACACGCTGCCTCCATGACTGAATTGTGCTGGGTGGCTCCGGCGAACCGACAGCCGGGTGGTGCGTGACTAGAGTCGAGCGTCATGCACGCCGACACTCTCGTCCACGACTACCTCGTGCTGGGGTTGTCCTTCGATCGCCTCGAGGAGGGGTTCGTCGACGCCTACACCGGCGACCCCGCTCTGCGACGCCAGGTCGAGAACGCGCCCCCGCCCGAACCCCGCGCGCTGGCGCGGCGGGCGGCGGAACTGCGGACCGAACTGCCCTCGTCGGGGCTCTCCGAGGACCGCGCCGCGTTCCTCGACGTCCACCTGCGCGCGCTCGAGACGTCGGCACGGAAATTGGCCGGTGACGAGATCGGATTCGTCGACGAGGTGCACGACTACTTCGACGTCGCGATCGCACCGGGCGACACCGACGACTACCGCGAGGCACATCGCCTGATGGACGAGGTGCTGGCCGGGGCGGGGCCACTGGGGGAGCGGGTGCGCGCTCACCGCGTGGCCGACGAGATCCCGCCCGAGCGGCTCGCCGAGTGCGTCGAGGCGTTCTCCAGTGCGTTGCGCGACAAGGTGCGCGGCCGGTATCCGCTGCCCGACACCGAGAAGGTCACCTACGAGGTGGTGGGCGACAAGCCGTGGTCCGGGTTCAACTACTACCTGGGCGACTACCGGTCCACCGTCGCGATCAACTCGGACCTCAAGCAGCACATGGCGCATCTGCCCCATCTCATCGCACACGAGTCGTACCCGGGCCACCACACCGAGCACTGCCGCAAGGAGGCCGGGCTCGTGCGCGGTGCCGGGCAGGCGGAGCAGACGCTCTTCGTCGTCAACACTCCGCAGTGCCTGATGGCCGAGGGCCTCGCGGACCTGGCGCTCGAGTCGATCGTCGGGCCGGGCTGGGGAGTGTGGGCGCAGGAGATCTACGCCGACCTCGGCCTGCGATTCGACGGGGAACGCGCCGAGGCGCTGCAGACCGCGTCGGCGAAGCTGCTGGGGGTGCGTCAGGACGCCGCGCTGCTGCTGCACGACGAGCACCGCAGCCAGGACGACGTGGCCGCGTTCCTGGGGCAGTGGTCGCTCGCGACACCGGAACGCGCCCGTCAGATGTTGCGATTCCTGTCCTCACCGCTCTGGCGTGCCTACACCAGCACCTATGTCGAGGGGTATCGCCTGCTGCACTCGTGGCTGCACCGGGCCGACTCGGCGGACGGCCGAGCCGACCGCTTCGAGCGGCTGCTCGACGAACCCCTCATCCCGTCTCAACTGCGCTGATCACGGGCATTAGACTCGGCGGCATGACTGCTGCGCCCGTCTCTGCCACCAACATCGACACCGCCTCCCTCGCCGAGGTGGATCCCGAGGTCGCCGCGGCGATGGCCGGCGAGCTGGGACGCCAGCGCGACACCCTGGAGATGATCGCGTCGGAGAACTTCGTTCCCCGCGCGGTGCTCCAGGCGCAGGGCAGCGTCCTCACCAACAAGTACGCCGAGGGTTACCCCGGTCGTCGGTACTACGGCGGGTGTGAGCACGTCGACATCGTCGAAGATCTGGCTCGGACCAGGGCGAAGGAGCTGTTCGGTGCCGAGTTCGCCAACGTGCAGCCGCACGCGGGCGCCCAGGCCAACGCCGCCGTTCTCATGGCTCTGATCAACCCGGGCGACAAGATCATGGGTCTGGACCTGGCGCACGGCGGCCACCTGACGCACGGCATGAAGCTGAACTTCTCGGGCAAGCTCTACGAGGTCGAGTCCTACGGTGTGAGCAAGGAAGACCACCGCATCGACATGGACGAGGTGCGCAAGCAGGCGCTGCACGCACGCCCACAGGTGCTCATCGCCGGATGGTCGGCCTACCCGCGGCACCAGGACTTCGCCGCGTTCCGCTCCATCGCCGACGAGGTCGGTGCGCTTCTGTGGGTCGACATGGCGCACTTCGCCGGGCTCGTCGCCGCCGGTGTGCACCCGTCGCCGGTGCCCTACGCGGACGTCGTGTCCTCCACCGTCCACAAGACCCTCGGTGGGCCCCGCTCGGGCATCATCCTCGCCAAGAAGGAGTGGGCGAAGAAGCTCAACTCCGCGGTGTTCCCCGGCCAGCAGGGCGGTCCGCTCATGCACGCGATCGCGGCCAAGGCCGTCGCCTTCAAGATCGCCGGCACTCCCGAGTTCCGGGAGCGTCAGGAACGCACCCTGCTCGGTGCGTCGCTGCTCGCGGAGCGGCTGACCGGCGCCGACGTCTCCGACAAGGGTGTCTCGGTGCTGACGGGCGGAACCGACGTCCACCTCGCGCTGGTGGACCTGCGCAACTCGCAGCTCGACGGCCAGCAGGCCGAGGATCTGCTGCACGAGGTCGGCATCACCGTGAACCGCAACGCGGTGCCGTTCGATCCGCGCCCGCCGATGGTCACCTCCGGTCTGCGTATCGGTACCGCGGCGCTCGCGACCCGCGGGTTCGGCGAGGCCGAGTTCACCGAGGTCGCCGACATCATCGCGACGGCGCTCGCCACCGGCGAGGCCACCGACGACCTGCGTGGTCGCGTCAGCACGCTCGCCCACGACTTCCCGCTGTACGAGGGACTCGAGGGCTGGGGACTGCTGGGCTGATCCGACATGCGGCTCACCGTGGCGGGTCTGCAGACGGCGGGGTCACCGGGTGACGTCGACGCCAACCTCGCGGAACTCGACGGAGCCGCGGGGGCGGCTCTGGCGCGCGGAGCCGACCTCCTGGTCACGCCGGAGATGTTCGTGACCGGGTACGACATCGGCGATCGCCTCGGTGAGCTGACGTCACGGGAGCTTCTCTCCGAGGTGTGCGCACTGGCGCGCCGCCGCGGCATCGCGCTGCTCGTGGGTCTGCCGGAGAGCGAGGCGGGAGCGGTGTACAACACGGTCGCACTCGTCGATGCGGACGGCAGTGTGATCGCGCAGCACCGCAAGTCGCACCTCTACGGTGAGCTCGACCGGGAGTGGTACTCGCCCGGGCTCGACTCGGTGACGGTCGTCGACTTCCGCGGGGTGCGGCTCGGTCTGATGATCTGTTACGACGTCGAGTTCCCCGAGAACGTCCGAGCCGCGGCCCTCGCGGGCGCGCACGCCCTGCTCGTTCCCACCGCGCAGATGGTGCCGTTCACATTCGTGGCCGACGTCGTCATCCGCACGCGCGCATGGGAGAACCAGCTCTACGTCGCGTACGTCAACCACGTCGGAACCGAGCGCGCCACCACCTACGTCGGCCGTAGCAGCATCGTCGGCCCCGACGCCGAGGTGATCGACCGACTCGACGACGAGACCGGCCTGATTCTCGGCACGGTGGACACCGAGGTCGTGGCGGCGGCCCATCGAGACAACCCCTACCTGGTGGACCGCCGGCCCGGCCTCTACTCGTCGATCGTCCGCGACCTCAGTCGCGAGTGAGCGGCAGGCCGGCGCGGCCCAGGAAGTCGAGGATGTCCGACTCGACCTCGCTGCGGTTGGTCTCGTTCAGGATCTCGTGCCGCGCACCGGGGTAGACCTTCTCCTCGAACGACGGGCCGCGCAGTGAGCGCATCGCCTCGGTCGTCGGCTCCAGCGGCACCAGCTGATCGTCGCCGCCGTGCAGCCACAACGTCGGCTGGTCGCCGAGAGTGCCGGAGGACGCCACCGTCTCCACCGCGGCCGTGAAGGTCTCGAGGGTGACGCGTGCGAAGGGGCCGTGGAAGACCAGCGGGTCCGCCTGGTAGGCGGCGCCGACCTCGGGGTCGCGGGACAGCACGGACGGGTCGATCGGGATCTCGGGGATCTCGTCCATCGACAGCAGCATCGAGAAGGCCGGGTTCTGCCCGACCAGCGGACCGGACAACACGAGTGCCGCCAGCTCGCCGGGGTGGGTCTGCGCGTAGCGCGTGGCGATGAGACCGCCCATCGAGTGGCCCAGCAGCATCACCGGTAGATCGGGGTGCTCGCCGCGGGCGATGTCCGCGATCGAGTGCAGATCGGCGACGATGCCGTCCACGTCCGTGATCTCGGCGGGCGTCCCGTCCGACTGCCCGTGCCCGTGATGGTCGGGGGCGTACACCGCCGCTCCGGCCGACGTCAGGGTCGACGCCAGGTGGCCGTAGCGACCCGAGTGTTCGCCGTACCCGTGCGCGAGCAGCGCGACGAATCCCGGCGTGGTGGACGGCCAGGAACGGTAGGCGACGGTGCCGTGGGTTCCCCTGAGCTGCTGCATTTCCTGCGCGTTCTGCATCGGCCGAAGTTAACACCGTGGCCTTCGGCCCCGTGCGCCTTTTGCGTACTCCTGGATGCGCGAAAGGCGCACGGGCGTGTAACGCAGAGTTCACCCACACGTCCCCACGTGTCGCCGAGCCTGCGCCCCCGATCCGGTCTAGCGTCAGCAGTGCGGGTGGCGGGGAAGCCGTCCGTACGGGAGGTCCTCACACATGACTGAGTCATTCGGTCGGGAGGGGCCGGCCCCGGTCCCTGCGGTGTCGGGATCGACCGGTCCAGCGATCGACGGATGCGCGGTGACCGCGCGTCCTTAGGAGCCCCACGTGACTGCAGCTCGCTCCGGTTCTTCCGTCCGCACCTACGTGCTGGACACCTCGGTTCTGCTCTCGGACCCCTGGGCCGTGACTCGGTTCGCCGAGCACGCGATCGTCCTTCCACTCGTCGTCATCAGCGAGCTCGAGGGCAAGCGGCATCATCACGAACTGGGGTGGTTCGCGCGCGAGTCGTTGCGGATGCTCGACGACCTGCGGATCCGCCACGGGCGCCTCGATCAGCCCGTGCCCATCGGCACCGAGAACGGCACCCTGCAGGTCGAGCTCAATCACACCGACCCCGCTGTTCTTCCCGTCGGCTTCCGGACCGACTCCAACGACTCGCGGATCCTCGCGTGCGCACTGAACCTCGCCGCCGAGGGCAAGGACGTGGTGCTGGTCAGCAAGGACATCCCGCTGCGCGTCAAGGCCGGTGCGGTGGGTCTGCCGGCCGACGAGTACCACGCTCACGACGTCGTCCCGTCGGGATGGACGGGCATGGCCGAGATCGAGGCGTCGCGCGCGACCATCGACGGCCTGTTCGCCGAGGGATTCGCCGATATCGACGAAGCGCGAGAGTTGCCGTGCCACACCGGTGTTCGACTGCTCGGCGGCACGTCCAGCGCGTTGGGTCGGGTGACGGCGAACAAGCAGGTGCAGCTGGTGCGCGGCGAGCGTGAGGCGTTCGGCCTGCACGGCCGGTCCGCCGAGCAGCGCGTCGCCCTGGATCTGCTGCTCGACGAGAGCATCGGCATCGTCTCGCTCGGCGGGAAGGCCGGCACCGGTAAGTCCGCGCTCGCGCTCACCGCGGGCCTCGACGCGGTGCTCGAACGACGGACCCATCGCAAGGTCGTCGTGTTCCGGCCGCTGTACGCGGTCGGCGGCCAGGAGCTCGGCTACCTCCCCGGCAGCGAGAGCGACAAGATGGGCCCGTGGGCGCAAGCGGTGTTCGACACGCTCGACGGTCTCGCGAGTCCGGAGGTCATCGAGGAGGTCACCGCACGCGGCATGCTCGAGGTGCTGCCGCTCACGCACATCCGCGGACGGTCGCTGCACGACTCGTTCGTCATCGTCGACGAGGCGCAGTCGCTGGAACGCAACGTCCTGCTGACGGTGCTCTCGCGGCTCGGCACGGGATCACGCGTGGTGCTCACGCACGACGTGGCACAGCGCGACAACCTGCGGGTCGGACGCCACGACGGTGTCGCCGCCGTGATCGAGAAGTTGAAGGGGCACCCTCTCTTCGCCCACATCACGCTGACCCGTTCGGAGCGCTCGCCCATCGCCGCACTGGTCACCGAGATGCTCGAGGAGTTCGGGCCGGCCTGAGTCACCGTTCGCGCCGGGCGGCACGGACCGCCCGGCGCGGTGTGACGCCGAACTATCACCGACCTCTTTGTCAGGGAGATCACCGGAATCCGCGTCGCGCGGTCCGAAGGTTCGGAGTGGACACCTACGGCCGTTATGCTGCTGTGATGCCGAAGAGTGACCAGGATCTGTTGAGCGAGCTCGAAGCCGATGCCGCGCACCTGCTGCAGAAGCACATCGACGCTGCTCGGGACTGGCAGCCCCACGACTACGTCCCGTGGGACTCGGGTCGCAACTTCGCGTTCCTCGGCGGCGAGGACTGGTCTCCGGAGCAGGTGACGCTCGGTGACGCCGAGGTCGTCGGTGCCACCGTCAGCGTGCTGGTCGCCGACAACCTGCCCGAGTACCACCGCGACCTGGCGTTCGCTCTCCGGAGCAGCGACGTCTGGTGGAAGCTGATCGGCCGGTGGACCGCGGAGGAGAACCGGCACGCCATCGTGCTGCGCAACTACCTCATGACGACTCGCGCGGTCGACCCGGTGGATCTCGAGCGTGTGCGCATCGAGCACATGACCACCGGCTACTCCGCACCGTCTCTGCACGTGCTGCACATCCTCGCCAAGTTCGCCCTCGACGAGCGCGCAGCGGCCGTGCGCCACCGTCGCGCCTCCGCGTCGTCGCAGGACGCTCTCCTGTCGAGCATCCTCGACCGCATCGCCGAGGACGACGAGCTGCAGACCACGCTCTTCACCGACCTGGTCTCCGCCGCGATCCGCGTCGATGCCGACGGCGCCGTCCGCGCCATCGCCGACACCGTCGCGTCCTTCTCGGTCCCCACCGTCGATCTCCCCGGCCGCGGTGGCAGCGCCGAACTGCTCGCCGGCATCGGGCTCTACGACCGCACCATCGAGACCGAAGAGGTGATCAAGCCCCTGCTCGAGGCGTGGAACGTGTTCACCCTCGACGGCCTCGGCGAGGACGGCCTCGCGGCCCGCGCGGAGCTCGAGAGCGCACTCGCCACTGCCGCGTCCTGATCAGCGCGTGATCGCGAACCCGCCCACCACCACCGGCTGACCGGCACCGACGAAGTACACGGTGCCGTTCCAACGGTTCGGGTTCACGGCGTCGCGCGTCATCTCGTCGTGGAAGACGGCTCCGAAGGCGGGGGACAGGCGCGAGTAGTCGACGTGGACCACGTCGGCCCCGGTCGCGATGCTCGGGGCGCGGTAGACGTCGCCCGGGATCGCGTTCACGCCGAGAAGTCGGTTGACCGTCGTGTCGCCGGTGATGGTCTTGCCGTCCCACAGCGGGACGGGAGCGCCCTCGGGCGTGGTGCCGACGTAGACGCCGTCCGGAACGGGTCCGGCGGACGCCAGCGTGGGGGCGGCCAGCGCCGCGCCGATCGCGGCGGCGCCGCCGAGGAGTGCCACTGCAGTTCGTGTCATGACACGTCACACTTCTCCTGATCGCCCCGCACCACAGCGTTTCGCCGTGATGCGGGGCGGGGAGTGCTGGGTCAGTCCTGGACCTTGGCCATCGCCAGGACGTCGAGGCGCTTGTCGAGTTCTTCTTCCGACAACTTCTCGGGGACGAGTCCACGCTCGAGGACGACCTCGCGAATGGTCTTCTTGTCCTTCAAGGCCTGCTTGGCGACGGCCGCAGCTTCCTCGTAGCCGATCGCACTGTTGAGAGGTGTCACGATGGACGGCGACGACTCGGCGAGCTGCTTGAGGTGCTCCTCGTTGGCGACGAGGCCGTCGACACACTTGTCGGCGAACAGGCGGGAGACGTTGGCGAGCAACGTGAACGACTCGAGCAGGTTGCGCGCCATCATGGGGATGTAGACGTTGAGTTCGAAGGCTCCGGCTGCGCCGCCCCATGCGATCGCCGCGTCGTTGCCGACGATCTGCGCCGCCACCTGGGTGGCCGCCTCGGGGAGAACCGGGTTGACCTTGCCGGGCATGATCGAGCTGCCGGGCTGCAGGTCGGGGAGCCGGATCTCGCCGAGACCGGTGAGCGGGCCCGACCCCATCCAGCGGATGTCGTTGGCGATCTTGGTCAACGAGACGGCGATGGTGCGCAGCGCGCCCGACGCCTCGACCAGACCGTCACGAGCCGCCTGGGCCTCGAACGAGTTCTTCGCCGCGGTGAGGGCGTCGACACCGGTCGACTTCACCAGCTCGGTCACGACCTTCGGGCCGAAGCCGTCGGGGGCGTTGAGACCCGTGCCGACGGCGGTGCCGCCGATGGGGAGTTCGCCGAGGCGGGGGAGCGTGGACTGCACGCGCTCGATGCCGGCTTCGATCTGACGTGCGTAGCCGCCGAACTCCTGGCCTAGCGTGACGGGCACCGCGTCCATGAGGTGGGTGCGGCCCGACTTCACGACGGTCTTCCACTCGGTCGCCTTGGCCGCCAGAGCGGTGTGCAGGTACTCGAGGGCCGGGATCAGGCTGGTGACCGCGGCCTCGGTCGCGGCGACGTGCGTCGCGGTGGGGAACGTGTCGTTGGACGACTGCGACATGTTGACGTGGTCGTTGGGGTGCACCTCGACGCCCGCGTTCTTCGCGATGCTCGCGATGACCTCGTTCGCGTTCATGTTGGAGCTGGTGCCCGAGCCGGTCTGGAACACGTCGATGGGGAACTGATCGTCGTGCTTGCCGTCCGCGATCTCGCCGGCCGCCGCGATGATGGCGTCGGCCTTGTCCGCATCGAGCAGACCCAGGTCCTTGTTGACCTGTGCACATGCGGCCTTGAGCAGCCCCATCGCGCGGATCTGGGTGCGCTCGAGGGGGCGGCCCGAGATGGGGAAGTTCTCGACGGCGCGCTGTGTCTGCGCACGCCACAGCGCGTCGACGGGTACGCGAACCTCTCCCATCGTGTCGTGCTCGATGCGGAACTGCTGATCGTTGTCTGTCATGTACCTCGTGCCTCGGTAGATGGGTCGGGAAGTCGGAGTGCGCGTCAGAAGGACGGGACGGCGCCGGAGGTGTCCCCGTCGAAGTCCACGGACGAATACTCCCGCAGTTTGTTCAGCTGGTGGTACGCGTCGATCATCCGCACGGTGCCCGACTTGGAGCGCATGACGATGGACTGCGTGTGGGCACCGCCGCCGGAGTAGCGCACTCCGCGCAGCAGATCGCCGTCGGTGACGCCGGTCGCGGTGAAGAAGACGTTCTCCCCGGCGACCAGATCATTGGTGTTCAGGATGCGATCGAGATCGTGGCCTGCGTCGACGGCCTTCTGGCGCTCGTCGTCGTCCGTCGGGGCGAGCCGGCCCTGCAGTGCTCCCCCCATGCAGCGCATGGCCGCCGCGGCGATGATGCCCTCGGGCGTGCCGCCGGTGCCGATCAGGATGTCGGTGCCCGAATCGGGGCGGGCGGCCGCGATGGCGCCGGCGACGTCACCGTCCGAGATCAACCGGATGCGGGCACCGGTGTCGCGGATCTGCTGCATCAGCTCGGTGTGGCGGGGACGGTCGAGCACACACACGGTGACGTCCGAGGACGACCCCTTCTTGATCTTCGCGATCCGGGCGATGTTCTCGGCGACCGGAGCGGTGATGTCGATGGCATCGGCGTAGTCGGGGCCGACGGCGATCTTCTCCATGTAGAACACGGCCGACGGATCGAACATCGCACCGCGCTCGGCCACCGCGAGCACGGAGATCGCGTTGGGCATGCCCTTGGCCATCAGCGTCGTGCCGTCGACGGGATCGACGGCGAAGTCGACCTCGGGACCGTTGCCGTTGCCCACCTGCTCGCCGTTGTAGAGCATGGGCGCCTCGTCCTTCTCGCCCTCTCCGATGACCACGACGCCGCGCATCGACACCGAGCTCACCAGCTGGCGCATGGCGTCCACGGCAGCGCCGTCGCCACCCTCCTTGTCGCCGCGGCCGACCCAACGTCCGGACGCGAGCGCCCCGGCCTCGGTGACGCGGACGAGTTCGAGCGCGAGGTTTCGATCCGGCGCCATCTGCGTGGGAACGTCGGTGTTGGCCGTCATGGGGCTGTGCCTCCTTGCACATGGCGCGGTTCGCAGCCCGACTGACGGGCGTCGTCCGCACGGAATGAACATCGACTCGGGCGAAAAAGACTCGGCGTGATTGTCGCACTAGTCGCACGGCCCCGGCCTGCCGGGGGAAGCGCGGAGCTGCGCGGATGGCGAGCCCCCGCGCGCTCGGTGCGATACTGGAGAGGTGGCCGACAAGAAACCCAGGTACCTGCAGAACAACAAGGACATGGCCTGGTCCCTGATCCCGCTTCTTCTCGCATGCCTGGTGATCGCGGCCATCGCCGGTCAGTGTTCGTTGCGTGTGGGCGGCCCCGAGGCGGGTGAGGTTCCTCGCATCGATCTGGGGGCGTCCCTGCAGGCGGACGCGAATGCGCTGACCTTCCCGGTGCGCAGTCCCGACGTGCCCGATCAGTGGATCCCGAACTCGGCGAACCGTGGCCCTGTCTCGGGCTCGGAGTTCCAGTCCAGCACCGTCGGCTTCGTCACCGAGAACGGCAATTTCCTCTCGCTCACCCAGAGCGACGCCTCCGAGGACGAGCTGGTCCGCTCGAGGACCGAGGGATCACGGGTGTCCGCCGGCGGCGCGGAGGCCATCGCCGGGCTGAACTGGGTGGTCTACGGCAACGACGACACGGAACCGTACTGGGTGGCCGATCTTGGCGACACCCGCGCGATGCTCACCGGTTCCGGGTCGCAGGAGGAGTTCGTCGCGCTGGCATCCGCCACGGCGACGGCTCCGGTACTCGACAAGCGCTGACGCGCTCGCTCACTCCTCGTCGCGGGCCAGCGCCTTCTCGATGCGCGTGCGCGCGCCGGCCAGGTGCTGCTCGCAGTGCGTCGCCAGTGCTTCGCCGCGCTCCCACAGCGCCAGTGAGGCATCGAGATCCAGGCCGCCCTGCTCGAGCAGCTTGACCACGTCGACCAACTCGTCGCGCGCGTCCTCGTAGCCCAGCTCGGCGATCGGTGTCTCGTTCATGAGTCCCCATGCTGCCTCGAGAGTCCGACAGCGGACGAGTCAGGTGGCGGAACTGCGACCCATCGTGACGGCCGTGACCACGCCGTCCGCGACGCGGACCCGGAGCTGCGTACCCGGCGCGGCGTCGTCGACCGACCGGAGCACCTCGGGGTCGGATCCGGGGACCATGCGCTGCACCACCGAGTAGCCCCTCGCCAGAGTCGCCGCCGGTCCTAGCGTGGTCAGACGCGCGCGCATGTGCTCCACCGTCGTCGCCTCTCGCGACACCGCGCGCTCCACGTCACGGCGGACGACGCGGCGCATCTCGGCGATCTCCTCCTCGCGGCGGGCGACCGCGGAGAGGGGATCGGCCAGCACGGGCCGGTGCCGCAGGGCGTCGAGTGCGCGCGCCTCGCGCTGCACCCAACTGCGGAGCGCTGCGGCGCTGCGGCTCCGCAGCTCGGCGACCAGTTCCCGTTCGGCCACGGCGTCGGGCACGACGAGCTTGGCGGCATCGGTGGGGGTGGCCGCACGAAGATCCGCCACGTGATCGCTGAGTGGACTGTCCGGTTCGTGTCCGATGGCGCTCACTATGGGCGTCGTCGCACGGGAGATCGCGCGGCAGAGCGCCTCGTCGGAGAACGGCAGCAGATCCTCGACACTGCCGCCGCCGCGGGCGAGTATCACCACGTCGACCGTGGGGTCCTCGTCCAGCTCGGCCAGCGCCCGCAGGATGCCGGGCACCGCCGACGGGCCCTGCACGGGAGTGTTGCGTACCTCGAAGCGCACCGCCGGCCACCGCCGTTCCGCGACGCTGAGCACGTCGCGTTCGGCAGCACTGGCGCGTGCGGTGACGAGCCCGACGACGCGGGGCAGGAAGGGGAGCGGCCGCTTGAGTCGCGGATCGAAGAGTCCCTCGGCCGCGAGAAGACCGCGCAGGCGCTCGATGCGGGCGAGCAGCTCGCCGACTCCCACCGCTCGAATCTCCGTGGCGCGCAACGACAGTGTGCCGCGACCGGTGAAGAAACTGAGCTTGCCGTAGAGGATGACGCGAGCGCCCTCGGTCAACGGCACGGGAGAGTTCTGGATGAGCATCGGTGAGCACGTCACCGACAGCGACATGTCGGCGGACGGGTCGCGGAGCGTCAGGAACGCCGTGCGCGTTCCCGCACGCACCGAGATCTGCGTGATCTGGCCCTCGACCCACACGCTGCCGAGGCGATCGATCCACCCGGCGACCTTCGTCGCGACCGTGCGGACGGGGAGCGGGTTCTCGGCGGTGCTGGTGGCGGCCGTGGTCATCGTGGTCCGAGAATCACTTCGCTCGGGCGGTGGTGATGCGGTTCTCGAGCATGGTCCGGTACGGCGCGCGATCCGCGGCCGACGTCTCGTACTCGAGAAGTGACGTGAGGTCCTCGACCGACAGCGACCGCAGACGGGCACGCAACTGAGCCAGCGTCAGGGCGTCGTAGTCGAGGTACTCCACGATCTCGGGAGTCGCGGTCGGCGCGGTCGCGAGAGCCGGGGCCGGAACGGGTTCGGTCGTCTCGATCTCCGACGGCGGGGTCGAGTACAGGGCGAACCGCCCTGCGGGCGCACCGGGCTCCGGCACGTCGATCTCTCCGGCCGGGTCACCGACCGGCTCGGGCTCGGTGGACAGCGGCACCTGCGTGTACCGCGCGGGTGCGACGTCCGCGTCGTCGTCGAAGGTCGCCCACTCTGCGGTCTCGACCGGGCGGGAGCCGATCAGGGAGAACACCTGGTCGCCCTTGATGGCCAGCTCGGTGACGGTCTGTTGCAGACGCATCGCGGTCTGGAGGACCTCGCTCACGGCGGTCATCGGCAGGGAGATGGCGGTGGTGGGGAGACGCCGAGCCTCCTCGACGACGGTCACGGCGATTCCGAGCGCGACGCGGGCGGCGAAGGGTGGACGGATCATGTCTCACAGAGTGCCCCACGTCGCGCATTTTTCCCAGTCGACGTGCGCGGGAAGCGACGCCCACCCGACTACCCGTATCCTCGTGGTATGTCTTCGGCTCTTCCGGTGTCCTCGTCTTCCACCACCTCCTCCGCCATCCCGCTCGAGCTGGGTATCGCCCGGCCGGCGGTCACCGGTGAGGTCTACGACGGCCCGCTGCGTGTTCTGCTCGCCGAGCCGCGCGGGTACTGCGCCGGTGTGGACCGAGCGGTGGAGACGGTCGAGAAGGCGCTCGAGAAGCACGGCGCCCCGATCTACGTGCGCAAGGAGATCGTGCACAACCGCCACGTGGTGGAGACGCTGTCCGATCAGGGCGTCATCTTCGTGGACGAGACCGACGAGGTGCCGGACGGGGCACTGCTCGTGTTCTCCGCGCACGGTGTTTCACCGGCGGTCCACGAGTCCGCGGCCGCCAAGAACCTGCGCACCATCGACGCGACGTGCCCACTGGTGACGAAGGTGCACCAGGAGGCCAAGCGGTTCGCTCGCGACGACTTCGACATCCTGCTCATCGGCCACGAGGGTCACGAGGAGGTCGAGGGCACCGCGGGCGAGGCCCCGGACCACGTGCAGGTCGTGGACGGGCCGGATTCCGTCGACGCCGTCACCGTCCGGGACGAGAACCGCGTCATCTGGTTGTCGCAGACCACGTTGAGTGTCGACGAGACCATGACGACTGTCGCGCGACTGCGGGAGAAGTTCCCCAACCTGCAGGATCCGCCCAGCGACGACATCTGCTACGCCACCCAGAACCGTCAGGTCGCCGTCAAGGCGATGGCGCCCGAATGCGATCTCGTGATCGTGGTCGGGTCGACGAACTCGTCGAACTCCGTCCGTCTGGTCGAGGTCGCGCTCGCCGCGGGCGCGCGCGCGAGCTACCTGGTCGACTACGCCAAGGACATCGATCTCGCCTGGCTCGAGGGCGTCCGCACGGTGGGCATCACGTCCGGCGCATCCGTGCCGGAGGTGCTGGTGCGTGGAGTGCTGGACCTGCTCGAGACACATGGCTTCGGCGACGTGAAGTCGGTGACGACGGCCAACGAGACGCTGGTCTTCGCGCTTCCTCGCGAGCTGCGGACCACCAGCCGGGTCTGAGCCGACCGCGGCCGGGAGATCAGTCCCGGTCGCGGTAGCGCACCCGTGGTGCGGGGTACGGCGACAGATTCTCCGCACCGGTTCGCCGGGGTTCGTACGGCGTGGGTTCGTACCGGGGGCGAGCTTCCCGTGGGCGACCGTTGTCGGAAGCCGTGACCTGGCCCTCGTAGGCGCGCGGGGCGGGCCGAGCAGCGCGTGACTCCTCGCGCGGTTGCGGTGCGGCGGGCCGTGCACGCCGGGTGCGGTCGTGTCGAGCGTCGGGTGCGTCCGTCCGCGGTTCCTGGCGGGTCCTGCGGCGTTCCTCCGCCCGTCCCGCCGTCTCGCGAGTGGCGGGACGTTCGGAGCGCGACCGTCGGGGTGCGGCGTCACGCGCTGCCGCGGCCGGTCGCGCTGCGCGCGCCGGCTTCCGGACCGGAGTGGGGCGACGATCGAGCGCGAGCCGGGCGCCACCGACGCCGAGGACCAACAGCGTGGTCAGCGCCATGAGCGGGAAGCGATCGACGAGCGGCACGGCGACGGTCAGGACGATGTCCTTGATCGAGGTGCCCGCTCCGTCGGTGAGGATCTGGTACGCGATGGGGACGCCGAGGAACATGATGAGCGGCGGCTGCACCATGGCGGTGAAGAGTCCACGATGGCGGACCGCGACGACGGCGATGAGTGCACCGAGCACGTACAGGACGGCGAACGTCGATCCCAGCTCGTCGCCACGCATGGCATCGACGAGAAAGCCCAGGACGGCTGCGCCCACTGCCACCGCGACGGCGCCCCATGCGGGGATTCCGGGTACCGACGGCACAGCGGAGCGCTGGTCGAGAGGCACTCCCGAGCGTGCGCGTTGGGGGGAAGACACACAGCGAGGTTAGCGTTGATTCAACGACTTGCGTCGTCGGCATGCCCGCGACACGTCGACGAGGTGCCCTCCATCGCAGTCGCGGTCATGGTTCGTGGCCGCTGGTCCACACTCGTGACCTGCGGCGGTTCGCCGTCGAAGAGGGACATCTCGTGGAGCTTGCGTGCTGTGACGAAGACCCGTGCGTCCAACGATCCCGCCGCTGCGTTGAACGAGTCCACGGCCTTTCCCAGCTGTGATCCCAAGCGATCCACGTGGGCTCCGACCGTGCCGAGGCGCTCGTACAGCTCACGGCCCAGCACACGCACGCGAGCGGCGTCCTCGGCCAGTGCGTCCTGTTTCCACGTGTAGGCGACGGTCCGCAGCAGGGCGATGAGAGTGGTCGGGGTGGCGAGCACCACGTTGCGGGAGAAGGCGTGTTCGAGCAGGCCGCGGTCGCGCGTCAGCGCGGCGTCGAGGAACGGATCGCCCGGAACGAAGAGGACGACGAATTCCGGCGACGGGTCGAACGCGTGCCAGTACTTCTTGTCGGCGAGCTGGTCGACGTGTGTGCGCAGGTGCTTGGCGTGGCGTTCGAGATGCCGATCGATGGTCTCGGGATCCTGCTCGGCGCTCGCGTCGAGGAAGGCGACCAGCGGAACCTTGGCGTCGACGACGATGCGCTTGCCACCGGCGAGCTTGACCACCAGATCGGGGCGCACGCCGGGTGCGGCGACCTGGGTGTCGAAGTCGCAGTGGCGCGTCATGCCGGCCAGCTCCACGACCCGCTCGAGCTGGATCTCGCCCCACCGGCCACGAATCTGTGGCGCCCGCAGCGCGGTGACGAGCTGGTCCGTCTGCGACGCCAACTGCCGCGAGGCGCGGTGCATCCCGGCGACCTGCTCGGTCAGTCCCGCGTATGCGTGAACACGGTCGCGCTCGACGAGCCGTACGTGTTCCTCGAGTGCGTCGACCGCCTCCCGCAGCGGGTCGACCAGGTGGGAGACCTGTTGACCGATGGCGCCGGAGTGGCGCCGCGCGGAGTCCTCGTTGAGCAGCGACAACGACCGCCGCAGCGTCTCCTCGTTGTCCGCGGAGACCGCGAGCCGCTCACCCGCACGGGCGAGTTCGACGTCGCCGCGTGCGGCCCGCAACCACCAGCCCAACCCCAGGCCGACGAGAAGGGTGACGAGAGTGGTCACGGCAGTGAGGGCGGTCATGAGGCTCACTATGAACCGGGGTACCGACACACCTTCGGCCCGAGCGTCTTTGTCGTAGGTCTCCGTTAGCGTCGGCGACATGAGAATCCTGCACACCTCGGACTGGCACATCGGGCGCACCTTCCACGGTGTCGACCTGCTGGCCGATCAGCGTCGTGCTCTGGAGGCTCTTGCCACCGTCGTCCGAGAACAGAGTGTGGACGTCGTCGTGGTCCCCGGGGACATCTACGACCGTGCGGTGCCCAATGCGGACGCGGTCCGGCTGTGCAACAAGGCATTCGAGGCCATCCGCGACGCGGGGGCCGTCATCGTCGCCACGTCGGGCAATCACGACTCGCCCGCTCGGCTCGGTGCCGGGTCGGCGTTCTCCGCTGCCGGCGGTCTGCATCTGTTCACCACCGTCGATGCCGTCGACCGACCGGTCGTGCTGGCGGACGAGCACGGTGACGTGGCCTTCTACGGCATTCCGTACCTCGAGCCGGACGCCACCCGCGCCGAGCTCGGGGTACCCGGCGCTCGTTCGCACGCCGCGGTGCTGCAGGCGGCGATGGGCCGCATCGCGGCCGATCTGGCGACGCGGCACTCGTCGGTCCGCTCGGTGGTGCTGGCCCACGCCTTCGTGATCGGCGGCGAGGGTACGGGTTCCGAGCGTTCGATCTCCGTCGGTGGCGTCGAGACCGTGCCGGCCTCGATCTTCGGCGGCATCGACTACGTCGCGCTGGGCCACCTGCACTCCCCGCAGACCATCGACGACCACATCCGGTACTCGGGATCGCCGCTGCCGTACTCGTTCGGCGAGCGTTCGCATCGCAAGGCTGCGTGGCTCGTCGACATCGACGGCTCGGGTGGCCGCGTCGTCACGCGCGTCGATCTGCCGGTGGTGCGGGGCCTGTCCGTCCTGGAGGGAACGCTCGAGGAGCTCTGCACGGAGAACCGGTTCGACTCCGCGACAGAGCATTACGTCTCCGCTGTGCTCACCGATGCGGTGCGGCCCGTCGACGCGATGCGCCGTCTGCAGGAGCGTTTTCCCCACGCGGTGCACCTCGAGTGGAAGCGCCCGGCCGGTGTCGATTCCGGGAGCTATCGCGAAAAGGTGCAGGGTAGGTCGGACCGTGAGGTGCTCACCAGCTTTCTCGCGGACGTGCGGAGCGCGCCCTCGTCGTCCGAGGTCGAGCTGCTCGATCGTGCGGTCGAGAACGTCACGGGTCAGCGGGATTCGACGTCCGCATCGCCGGTCGAGCACGAGTGGGTGCGCTCGGCGTGAGACTGCATGCGTTGTCGGTCACCGCGTTCGGGCCGTTCGGCGGCACGGTCGACGTCGACTTCGACGATCTCGGGGCCGACGGCCTCTTCCTCCTGCACGGCCCCACCGGAGCGGGAAAGACGTCCGTTCTCGACGCCATCGCCTTCGCTCTCTACGGCGTTCTCCCCGGCTCGCGCCGAGAGAGTCGACGCCTGTTGTCGGATCACGCTGCACCGGGTGTGGTTCCGCGCGTCGAACTCGACGCGACGTTGGGTGGCCGCCGCCTCACCATCGTCCGGCAGCCGGAGTTTTTGCGCCCCAAGCGGCGCGGGGTGGGAACCACGAAACAGAACGCCAAGGCGACGCTGACGTGGCACGACGGCCGGGGCGAGAACCTGACGCGCATCGACGAGATCGCGCTCGAGGTCGAGCGCCTGCTCGGCATGCGGGTGGACCAGTTCTTCCAGGTCGTCCTGTTGCCGCAGGGGGACTTCGCGCGGTTCCTGCGGGCGCGCAACGAGGAACGGGGTGCGCTGCTGGAGCAGTTGTTCGACACCGATCGGTTCCGCGACATCGAGACGTGGTTCCAGGATCAGCGTCGCGCCAGCGCGGAGCGTCTCGCCGGGCGATCGGAGTCCGTCGACAGACTGGCTGCCCAGGTGGCCACCGCCGCCGGCGTGGACCTCTTCACGGGCACCGACGTGGTGGAGTGGGGGACCGATCTTCTGGGCGGTGCCCGAGAGCTGGCCCGTGGGCGCACAGAGCATCTGCGGACAGCGCGCGCCGAACACGCCGCGTCCCGTGAGACCGCTCGGATCGCGCACCGCCGCCGGGAGGCACGCGAGCGGGGGGCCGCGGCAGCAGCGCGACTCACGGTGCTGGCGGACGGCGACGCCGAGCGCGCGCAGCAGATCGCTGAGCTGGACCGTGCGCGTCGGGCGCTGCCGGTGCGCGATCGCGCCGTCACCCTCGACCAGCACCGTCAGCGCGCGGCCGCGGCCGCCGCGACGATGCGGCGCCGGGAGCGGGCAGCTGCCGAGACCGAGGCCGCCGTGCTCGTCGGGACGTTGTCGTGGCCGCCCCGTCCTGCCGATGCGGAGGTGCTCGATGCCGCGGTGCACCGGTGGAGCGGCGAGTGCGCGGTGCTGGACAGTGTCGCCGGCGACGAGTCCGATCGAAGGACGGCGGTGGCCGATCGGGAACGCGCCGTCGGCCGGGTGCGCGGTCTGGAGACGGACCTGCGGGCGGTACGGGTACGTCTCGACGCGGTGCCCGAGGAGCGCGCGGCGCTGGACGCCGAGCATCGAGTAGCCGTCGCGGCTCGTGCGGGTCTCGCCGGCCTGGAGGCGCGGCATCACGGCGCCGAGGACGCGGCACGCGCACACGTCGAGTGGGCCCGCGAGTCCGAGCGCCTTGCTGCGGCCGTCACGACGGCCGAGCGTGCCCGGACCCGCTACGACGATCGGCGCACCGAATGGTTGGACCTGCGGGAACGCCGTCTCGAGGGGATGTCCGCGGAGCTCGCGGCGGGACTCGAGGACGGCGCCCCCTGCGGAGTCTGCGGCGCGACGGAACATCCGGCGCCCGCATCTCCGACCGCGGGGCGGGTGTCCCGGGACGACGAGAACCGCGCGGGACAGCGGGTCGGTGCAGCCGAGGCGGAACGCACCACGGCGGACGCCGCGGTGCAGCGCTGCCGACAGCGTGTGGACGAGCTCGCGACCCGGTGCGCGGATCGCACCGCAGCGGAACTCGCGGCCGAACTGGACGCGGCCACGACGGCACTGGCAGAGGCGCGGCGTGCCGCGGATCGTCTCGCGGCGATCGACTCCGCGTTGGCGGCGCTGGACGAGGAGACCGCCGGTCTGCGGGTGCGGACCGACGCGATCACGGCCGAACTGGGCGTCACTCGCGGGCGGACGGAGGCGCTGGAGACTCGGATCGCGGAGGCCACCGCGCGCATCACGGCCGCCGTGGGGACGACGTCCACCGTTGCGGAACGGCGTGCCGCACTCGACGCGGCCATCGCAGCCGCGGTGGCGTGGCGCGACGCTCGCCGCGACGCCGACTCGGCCGATCAGGCGGTGATGCGGCTCGAGACCGACCTGGTGGAGTGCGCGCGCGAGCACGGATTCACCGAGGTCACGGAAGCCCTGGCGGCGGTCCGTGACAGGGCCCGGTGCACGGTGCTGGAGAACGCCGTTCTCGACGCCGAGAAGCAGCGCTCCGCGGCTGCGGCCGTGCTCGCGGAGCCGGACGTGGCGGAGGCGATGGTGGGGGAGACGGTCGACACCGCTGCCGTCGATGCGGAGGAGATCCGACTGCGGGGGTTGCTGGACGAGGCCATCGCCTCGGCCGGAGACGCCGACAGTCGGCTACGCATGCTCGAGGACCTCGTCGCCCAACTGTGGGCCGCTGCGGACCGTCTGGGACCTGCCCACCTCGAGCACGCGGAACTCGAGCAGCTGGCGGAGGTGGTGGCCGGCAAGGGCGCCAACGCGCGTCGGATGTCGCTGCGGTCCTACGTGCTGGCCGCGAGGCTCGAGGACGTCGCCACTGCGGCATCCGTGCGCTTCCGGTTGATGTCGCAGGGCCGGTTCGAGTTCGTGCACTCCGACGACGTTGGCCCCCGAGGCACCCGCGGCGGGCTGGGTCTCGACGTACGCGACGACTACACCGGAGTGGTCCGGTCGGCGGGCACCCTGTCAGGCGGCGAGGCATTCTGCGCGTCGCTCGCGCTCGCGTTGGGTCTCGCCGACGTCGTCGCGGCCGAGGCGGGCGGCATCACCCTGGACACGATGTTCATCGACGAGGGGTTCGGAAGCCTCGACTCGGGATCACTGGACGCCGTCATGGGAGTCCTCGACGAACTCCGGTCCGGTGGGCGCACGGTGGGCATCGTCAGTCACGTCGACGAGATCCGTGACCGGGTCCCCTCACGCCTCGAGGTGATCCGCGAACGTCACGGATCCACGGTACGAGTGCACGCGGGAGTGTGACCGCTCAGTCGTCCTTCTGCTCGTCGTCGTCGTGCGTGTCGACGTCGATCGGAGTCGGTGCCACGACGTCGGACTGGTCCGAGGGCGCCGGCGCGTATCGGGTCTTCTCGTCGTGGACGACGACGGGCGCGTCGTCACCGGGTGTGCCGAGATCGTCGTGGATGCGTTCGGCGATGTCGTTCGCGCCGGGATCCTCGTCGGACCGAAGTTCGATCTGCTCGTTGATGTAGCGCAGCAGCACCGCGGTGGCCGCAGCGACCGGGACCGCGAGGAACGCCCCGATGATGCCGAAGATGGAACCGCCGGCGGTGACGGCCAGCAGCACGATCGCGGCATGCAGGTTCATCGACTTGCTTTGCAGGATCGGCTGCAGGACATTGCCTTCGATCTGCTGCACGGCCAGGATGATCGCCAGGACGATGACCGCGGTGGTGAACCCGTTGGCCACCAGCGCGACCAGGACGGCGAGGGCACCGGCGACGAAGGCACCCACGATGGGGATGAAGCCACCGAGGAAGGTGAGCGTCATCAGCACCGGGGTCAGCGGCACGCCGAGGATCACCAGGCCGATGCCGATGAAGATCGCGTCGATCGCGCTGACGATGGCCTGGGTACGGATGAAGCCACCCAGGGTGTCCCACACTCGTCGGAGTACCTCGGCGAGATGACCACCGGCCTTGCGTCCGGCCAGTCCGTGCAGCCAGGGGAGGAAGCGCGGGCCGTCTTTGATGAAGAAGAAGCTCAGGACGAGCACCAGACCGAGCGTGACCAGGATCGACCCGGCGGTGGCGACGCCGGCGAAGACGCCCGAGGCGATCGCCGTGCCGCTGTCCTGCAGCTGCGTGACGATGGCTTCGACGGCGCTGTCGATCTGCTCGTCGTCCAGATTGATGGGCGGGCCCTCGAGCCACTCCTGGACCTGCGAGACGCCGAGGGTGGCGCTGTCTGCGAGATCGGGAGCCTGGCTGATGACGGAGGGGACGATGAACGCGACCACACCGGCGAGTACCGCGAGGAAGCCGAGGAGTGTGGTCAACGCGGCGAGCGCGGGCGGAAAGCCGATGCGGCGCAGCAGCCTGGTGGGCGGCCAGAGCACCGTCGCGACCACCAGTGCCAGCAGAACCGGGAGCATGATCACCCACAGCTGGCCGACCAGCCAGCCGGCGATCCACAGCGCTGCCGAGACGACGAGGAGCACGGCCGACCACTTGGCCAGCCAGAGTCCGCCGGCGCCGAACAGGTCGCTGCGATCACGGCCCGACGCGGAGCCTGCGGAAGTGGTGGGCGCGTTCTCGCTCACGTGTGTCCTCTCGTCTGACGATGATGCGGCGAACGCAGAGTCGAACGCGCTGTGACTGTACCCGGGAAGCCGATTCCGCACGCATGGCGACGGAGGGACTACCCGATGGTGAGCCCGCGGGCGAGAAGGGCAGTACGCCACAGGTGCATGGAGGCGTAGGACCGCCACGGTGACCAGTGGGCGGTGTCCGACAGATCGATGTCGAGGAGGGCCGCGCCCTGCCGGACCACCAGGTCGGTGTCGAGCAGCACGTCGGGGTCGCCCAGCAACCGCATCGACACGTAGCGGGCGGTCCACGGGCCGACACCGCGCAGCGCCAGCAGTGCACGCTCCTGGGTGGCCGCGTCGCCGTCGTGGCGCACGTCCACGGCGCCCGATGCCAGAGCGTCGGCCGTCGACGCGATCGCGGCGACCCGCCGCGCCGGACCGGTGAGGATCTCGGTGCCGCGTGTGGCCACGGCCTCGGGAGTGGGGAACAGGCGAGTGATGCCGTGGTCGGCTTCGCCCTCGTCGTCGCCCACCGGATCCCCGAGGGCCGCGACGAGCCGGGCGGTGTGCGTGGCCGCGGCACCGAGCGAGATCTGCTGACCGATCATCGTGCGAAGGAGCACCTCCGCGGCATCGAACGCCCCGGGAACGCGGATCCCCGGGGCCGCGGCCACCGACGCGGCGAGCGCAGGATCTGCCGCGAGCGCAGCGTCGACGGGAGCCGCGTCGACGTCCAGGGCCAGTACCTGCCGCACTCGGGACAGCGCGGTGGGGACGTCCGACGCGTCCCGGGCTCGCGTCTCCACCCGGACGACTCCCGCGCCGCCGTCACTCGGGACGAACCGGCAGGTGACTACGGCGGGGCCGTGATCGAGGCGCAGAGCCCGGCGGTAGACGCCGTCCGTGAAGGTCTCCATGCCCGGAACCGCGTGACCCGCCAGGAACCACCGCATCCACCCCGTGTCGTACGGAGCGGAGTACGGCAGCTCGGAGGTGTCGAGGGTCCAGCGCGGCGACGTCACCCCGTCATGATCTCAGCAGCAGCGTGCGCCCGGATTCGCGTCCGCCTCCGCATGACGTGCCTTCCAGTACTCGCGCTCGGACGGCACCGGATGCCCGGGATGGACCCGGTTCCGGTGCTCGACGAAACGCTCGTAGTCGTGATCACCCATGACGGAGGTGATCCACCACGTCGCGGCGCGAACGGACTTCAGGACGGCGTTCATGTCAGTGGCCCGTTCCCGGCCGACGGACCGTGCCGTCGGCGATGAGGACGTCCCACTCCGCCTGCACCGACTTCTCCGCCTCGGTGGGGAGGAAACCGCTGGGCGCGAACAGCTTCGACGGTACGTCCTCCTCCTCGCTGCTGGGCAGTCCACCGGCGCGGATCGCCTTGAAGCAGACGGCGAATCCGGCGAGCGCGACGATGAGGACGAGCACCGCGAAGACGATGGACAGCGTGCCCTGGATGAAGGTGTTGCGGATGACGGCGTCGATGGCCTCCGGTGTGGCGGCAGACCGGAACTCGGTGAGGCCCTGCGACTTCGCTTCCTTGAAGTCGCTGTGCTGCGCCCAGTAGCCGATGGCCGGAACGTCGGAGAAGATCTTCTGGTACGACGCCGTCATGGTGACCACGAGGTCGAAGGCCAGCGGCAGCGCGGGGATCCAGGCCCACTTCAGCAGACCCTTCTTCACCACGACGGTCAGGACGACCGTGAGCGCGATGGCGGCCAGCAACTGGTTCGCGATGCCGAACAGCGGGAAGAGCGTGTTGATGCCGCCCAGCGGATCGGTGACGCCCATGAGCAGGATGGCGCCCCAGGCGGCGACGACGATGACCGAGCAGATCCAGGCACCGACGCGCCACGACGGATCGCGGAACTTCTTCGCGCCGCCGCCGAGGTTGCCGAGCGAGTCCGACAGCATGAAGCGAGCGACACGCGTGCCTGCGTCGACGGTGGTGAGGATGAACAGCGCCTCGAACATGATCGCGAAGTGGTACCAGAACGACTTCAGGCTCTCGCCGCCGAAGACCTGGTGCAGCACCTCGGACATGCCGAACGCGAGTGTGGGGGCGCCGCCGGTGCGCGAGATGATCGACTCCTCACCGACGTCCGTCGCGGCCTGCGACAGCTCGGCCGCGCTGACGTCCCCGCCTGACAGTCCGAGCCCGTTGACGTACGCCGCGGCGGTCTCGGGTGTTCCGCCGGTGAGTGCGGTCGGTGCGTTGAGCGCGAAGTAGATGTGCTGATCGAGAATGCAGGCGGTGACCAGAGCCATGATGGCGACGAAGGACTCGGTGAGCATGCCGCCGTAGCCGATCATCCGCATCTGCTTCTCCTTCTCGAGAAGCTTCGGCGTGGTGCCCGAGGAGATCAGCGCGTGGAAACCGGAGAGCGCGCCGCAGGCGATGGTGATGAAGAGGAACGGGAAGAGCGATCCGGAGAACGCGGGGCCGTTGCCCTCGCTGGCGAACGACGTCATGTCCGGCATCTGCAGGACGGGTCGAGCGATGAGGATGCCGACGGCGAGCAGCACGATGGTGCCGATCTTCATGAACGTCGACAGGTAGTCACGCGGTGCGAGCAGCAGCCACACGGGGAGGATCGACGCGGCGAGACCGTAGGCGATGAGCAACCACGCGACGGTGACCTTGGACAGCGTGAACCAGTCGGCGCCCCATTCGGTCTCGGCGACCCAGCCGCCCGAGATGATGGCGAGCAGCAGCAGGACGACGCCGATGAGGGAGACCTCGGAGACCTTGCCCGGGCGCAGGTACCGCAGGTAGACGCCCATGAAGAGGGCGATGGGAATGGTCAGTGCGATGGAGAAGACGCCCCACGGGCTCTCGGCGAGTGCGTTCACGACGACGAGTGCGAGCACCGCGATGATGATGATCATGATGACGAACACGCCGATGAGGGCGGCGATACCGCCGACCACGCCGAGCTCCTCGCGGGCCATCTGACCGAGGCTGCGGCCGCGTCGGCGGGTCGAGATCCAGAGCACCAGGAAGTCCTGCACCGCGCCGGCGAAGACGACGCCGATGATGATCCACATGGTGCCGGGCAGATATCCCATCTGCGCGGCGAGGACGGGACCGACGAGGGGACCGGCGCCCGCGATCGCGGCGAAGTGGTGGCCGAACAGCACCCGACGATCCGTCGGCATGTAGTCCTTGCCGTTCTCCAGGATCTCGGCGGGTGTGGCCCGATCGTCCCGCGGATGGACGATGCGGTTCTCGATGAGGCGTGCGTAGAACCGGAACGCGAAGATGTAGGTGCAGACCGCCGCGACGACGAACCACACCGCGTTGACCTGCTCGCCGCGGATCACGGCGATGACGGTCCAGGCGACGGCGCCCAGCAGACCGATGATGACGAAGACGATGCGTTTGGGCACCGTCATCGGTGAGCGGTCGACGACGCCCACGGGGGGAAGGTCGTCGTCGGTCTTGAGGAACTCGACGTGCGAGTTCCCCCTGTCGGACACGGCAGTCATCTGCGGGCTCCTGGCATGCGGTGGAGGGGCGGCGATCATCGTGTGATCGCAGTCACTGTAAGCAGACCGACCGACATTTCGTGCGGTTGTGAGCCTGGCGTGTGCGGATCGTTGCGCCGAGCGGTCCGGGACCGTCGCCGAACGTCACGACATGACAACGAGACCCCACTCGCGCGCCCTGACTGCCTACGATGCTCGTGTGTCAGACCACCCCGAGTACCCGCAGCAGCCGTACACCGGTTCGTCGTACGAGCCCGACCTGACGAAGGGGCCGACGGACACCGGAGCGTTCCCGACCAGTGGAGCCTTCCCGCAGCAGCAGCAGCCGAGTTATCCCCAGCAGCAGTACGGCCCGCCGCCGCTGCCGCCGACCAACGCCGGCTGGGCCGCCGCCGCGCTGATCTTCTTCTGGCCGCTGGCGTTCTCGGCGTTCAACCACTCGAGCTCGGTGTTCCCGCGGTGGTCGCTGGGCGACTATCAGGGTGCGCACTACGCGTCGGAACGCACGAAGCAGCTGGGCAAGTACTCGCTCTACATCTTCGTGGGGCTCTTCGCGCTGTTCATCCTCTTCTACGTGCTGCTAATCGCCTTCGCGATCTCGGCGGGATCGGGCACCGACTACACGTACTGACAGGGCGGTCGGGGGCGGCACGTAGACTCTCCTCCCTGTGAGCCTCACCCTCGGAATCGTCGGACTGCCCAACGTCGGCAAGTCCACCCTCTTCAACGCACTGACCAACAACGACGTGCTGGCGGCGAACTATCCGTTCGCCACCATCGAGCCGAACGAGGGCGTCGTACCGTTGCCGGATCCGCGGCTGAACGAGCTGGCCAAGATCTTCGGTTCCGAGAAGATCCTTCCGGCGCCCGTCACGTTCGTCGACATCGCCGGCATCGTGAAGGGCGCGTCCGAGGGCGCCGGCCTGGGCAACAAGTTCCTCGCGAACATTCGTGAGGCCGACGCCATCTGCCAGGTCGTGCGCGTGTTCGCCGACGACGACGTGGTGCACGTCGACGGCAAGGTCGATCCGGCCGCCGACATCGAGGTCATCGAGACCGAGCTGATCATCGCGGACATGCAGACCCTCGAGAAGGCGATCCCGCGTCTCGAGAAGGAAGTTCGCACGCAGAAGGATCGCGCGCCGATGGTCGCCGCGGCCAAGGAAGCGCAGACGATTCTCGACAGCGGCAAGACGCTGTACTCGGTGAAGGACACGTTCGACGCGTCGTCACTGCGTGAGCTCAATCTGCTCACCACCAAGCCGTTCCTCTACGTCTTCAACGCAGACGAGTCGGTGCTCACCGACGACGCGAAGGTTGCCGAGTTGAAGGCCGCTGTCGCTCCCGCCGACGCCGTCTTCCTCGACGCCAAGATCGAGTCGGAGCTCGTCGAACTCGACGACGAGTCGGCGATGGAACTGCTCGAGAGCATCGGCCAGTCGGAGCCCGGCCTGCACGCTCTGGCGCGCGCCGGCTTCCACACCCTCGGGCTGCAGACGTACCTCACCGCAGGCCCGAAAGAGTCCCGCGCGTGGACCATTCACCAGGGCGACACCGCACCGCAGGCAGCGGGCGTCATCCACACCGACTTCGAGAAGGGCTTCATCAAGGCCGAGGTCGTGTCCTACGACGACCTCGTCGCCGCCGGATCCATGGCCGCCGCCAAGTCGGCCGGCAAGGTCCGCATCGAGGGCAAGGAATACGTCATGGCCGACGGGGATGTGGTGGAGTTCCGCTTCAACGTCTGAGCGGGACTGCTACCGCCAGCCCAACTCCGGCGCCACGTGCGTCAGCACCGACTCGATGAGGTGTGCGCAGTACTCGACGCCGAGCTGGTTGGGCACGGTCAGGAGCAGTGTGTCGGCCGCGGCGACGGCTTCGTCCTTCGCCAGCTCCGCGATGAGCTTGTCTGGTGAGCCGGCGTAGGTCTTGCCGAAACGAGCGATGCCGCCGTCGATGTAGCCGACCTGATCGCCGCTGCCGCCCTCGCGGCCGAAGTACGCACGATCCACGTCGTCGACGATCGGGAAGATGCTGCGGCTCACGGACACTCGCGGTTCGAACGAGTGGCCGACGTCGGACCACGTCTTGCGGAAGCGCTCGATCTGTTCGGCCTGCAGTTCGTGGAACGGCACGCCGGTGTCCTCGCTGAGCAGAGTCGAGCTCATGAGGTTCATGCCCTGCTGCGCCGTCCACTCGGCGGTCGCACGAGTACCTGCACCCCACCAGATGCGCTCACGCAACCCGTCGGAATGGGGTTCGAGGCGCAACAGGCCGGGCGGGTTGGGGAACATGGGGGAGGGGTTCGGCTCCGCGAAGCCCTTGCCCTCCAACAGGTCCAGGAAGATGCGCGTGTGCTCACGGGCCATGTCTCCGCTGTCGGTGCCCTCGGCCGGGGCGTAGCCGAAGTAGCGGAAGCCGTCGATGACCTGCTCGGGCGATCCCCGGCTCACACCGAGCTGCAGCCGCCCGCCGGAGATCAGGTCGGCGGACCCGGCGTCCTCGGCCATGTAGAACGGGTTCTCGTAGCGCATGTCGATGACGCCGGTGCCGATCTCGATGCGATTGGTCTTGGCACCGACGGCCGCGAGCAGAGGGAACGGCGACGCGAGCTGGTTCGCGAAGTGGTGGACGCGGAAGTACGCGCCGTCTGCACCGAGTTCCTCTGCGGCGACCGCGAGGTCGATCGACTGCAGCAACACGTCCGATGCGGAGCGCGTCTGCGAGTGCGGCGACGGTGACCAGTGCCCGAACGACAGGAACCCGATGTTCTTCATGCACCGGAGAACGCTGACGGCGCCCGAATATTTCCCTTCCGACGGCCGCCACTGTCGCCTAGCGTGGATCCATGGCTCAGGTGAGACAGGTGCAGGTCACCTTCGATTGCGCGGACCCCGAGCGAGTCGCCGGATTCTGGTGCGAGGTTCTCGGATACGTGGTGCCGCCGGCGCCCGCGGGCTTCGCCGACTGGGCGGAGTTCGACCGTTCGCTCCCTGCCGAGAGACAGGGGTCGGCCTTCGCCTGCGTGGACCCGAACGGGGTGGGTCCACGCCTGTACTTCCAACGCGTACCCGAGGCGAAGACCGTCAAGAACCGCGTCCACCTCGACGTCCGTGTGGGCGTCGGCATGGTTGGTGACGAGCGCCTCGGGGCTCTGGAAGCGGAATGCGCACGCCTCGTCGACCTCGGAGCCACGCGAGTGCGGCTCCTGCCCGCGGGCGACGGAGAAGAGTCCTGCATGGTGATGCAGGACGTCGAGGGCAACGAGTTCTGCCTGGACTGACGTCCTGTCAGAACGGTGGTGGGTCGTCGTTGTCGGCGAACTCTCGTCTGCGTCGGTTTCGGGAGCGTTCGGACCGCCGCCGGGCATGCTTGTCTGCCAGGCGGGTTCTTCGCCTGGTCGGTGATGTGCGCGGGGGATCCGGTGGGTCCTGCGCCGGCTGTTCGAAGGTGATGTCGGCGAGTCCGGGGTGCAGGTCGTACCCGTTGTGCGCCGGTCCCGGTATCACGCATCCCTCGGGTGTGGCGATGGTGGAGACGACTCGTCCGGTGTCCTCGTCGAGGTACTGGTCGTCGACGAAGTCGCCGAACGTCTTCAGATTGTGGTGGAAGCGGCACTTGGCGCCGAGGTTGACGTCGGTCGTCTGACCGCCGGCCGCGGGGCTGTCGTGGTCGTACTCGGTGATGTGGTCGAGGTCGCCGGTCCAGACGGCGTTGCTGCAGCCGGGCCAGGTGCAGTACTGATCGCGGATGCGCACGAACGTGTCGAGGGCACTGGACGGGCGGTAGGGATCCGCGGGTTGCGAGGCGGGGTTGGTGGCGGCGACAGGCCTCAGAACCGCGTCGGGGCGCGCAGCGAGGTCGGCGACGTGGTCGGCGGAGATGACGCCGTGGCCCGCGAGGAAACCCGGGTTGCCCTGCTGCGCGGAGGCGGTGTCCCCGTTCACGGTGGCGGCGTCGGCGACGACGTGCACGATGACGGTGGTCAGGAGACCGTCCTCGCCGGTCCAGCCGGGAGCGTCGCAGTCGTCACGGTCACACTGGCATTCGAAGGGGGTGCGCGTGGCGAGGGCGAAGAGGGCGTCGCTGCGTCGGGCGCCGGCGCTGCGCGGGTCTTTCGGGCAGACGCGTCCGGCGAGGTCGTCGACAGCAGCGGCGACGAGGACGGCGTTCTCGGCGGGCATGGTGGCGCACTGATAAGCCATGCCGTCGGGTGCGGGGTCGATCCAGAAGCCGCGGTCGTCCTTCGCGCGAGTGCGACGCTCGCGGACGGCGTCGGGGTCGTGGCGGTAGACGATGCGGTCGACCATGTCGCGCATCCGGGCCACTGACCAGGAGCCGCGTCGCCGTAGTGCCGCCGCGATCTCGGCATCGACCAGGTGGGCATGGTCGGTGCCGTCGACGAGGTCGGTGCGGGCGATGATGGTGTGGATGTACTTCGGGGTCACGAGGCCGTCGCGGAGGCAGGCGGCAACGTCGGGCAGACGATCTCGCAGGGCCACGGCACGGGTGAGTATGCCCTCGCCTGCGCCCTGGGTGATCGACAGGACTGCGGCGATGCGAGCGGCGCAGTGGGTGGTCGCGTCGAAGCGGCGGCGGTCGGCGGTGTCCAGTGGTGCGACCAGTCGGGTGTGCAGTTCCGCCGCGGCCCGGTAGCGGGTCCATTCGAGGTACGCGGCGCCGGCGGTGGCGTGGGTGAGTGCGCCGAGGACGCCGTCGACCGTGACATCGGCGAGGTGTCCGGGTAGGCCCATGGCCTCCGGATCGCGCGTCGCCCACCCCTGTTCGAACATGTGTGCGAAGGTAGCAGCGGGCACCGACACGAACAGGCCGAGAGGGGCAGAATGCGCACCATGCGAGTCGAGCGCATCACCACCAACCTGCCGGTCGAGGACATCGCCGAGGCGAAGTCGTTCTACACCGATTTCCTGGGACTCGCGGTCGAGGAGTTCGATCTCGGTTGGGTCGCCCGCTTCACGTCACCGGAGACCGGTGCGCACGTACAACTGGTGACGCGAGATGCGACGAGTCCGGTGGAGTCGGCGATGTCGGTTCACGTCGACGACGTCGATGCGGCGTACGAGGAGGCCGTCCGTCGCGGTCACGAGATCGTGCATCCGCTCACCACGGAGGAGTGGGGAGTCCGACGATTCCTCGTGCGCGCTCCTGACGGAAACGTCGTGAATGTCGTGATGCACCGAGCGTGACAGTGACTCGTCACCGACATCCGCCGTCCGAGGTGCACGCCTGCAACGACGCGTCTTGACTGTCGAGGACAGATGTTCCCTGCAGTGAGGACTACCGCCATGCTTTCGCTCTGGATCTGGAATCAACCGTGGGTCTGGTCCTCGATCGTGTCGAACCTGACCGATCTCCTCTGACGGAGACGTCAGCCGAGGTCGATACCCGTGGCCTCCACGACCGCGCCCCACAGTGCGTCCCGTGCCTCCGGCGAGTCCCGCCGCCAGGACGGGTAGTGCGTGGGGCGCGGTCGTCTGTCGTGCCAGAACATCCCCGTGGACGCGAGTGGCTGATCGGCGGCCGCGAGCCACACGATGGTGTCGGCTCCGTCGTCGGCGGTGCGCAGGATCGGTTTCATCACCGACCCGAACATCGGAATGGAGTCCGTGACACCGGGTGTGGCCGCCCACCCCGGGTGCATGCTGTGCACGACGGGATCGTCGGGCCCGGTGAGGCGCTCCGCCAGTTGCTCGGTGATCACCACCTGCATGCGCTTGGTGCGGGCGTACGCGGTGAGGCCCGAGTAGTCGCCGTGAGCGAACTCGACGTCGGTGGTCTGCAGCGGCACCGGATACATGCCGCCGCTGGAGACGAACACCACGCGGGACCCCGCGTCGAACAGCTCGCGTAGCCCGACCGTGAGCGCGACGGGCCCGAGCACGTGGGTCGCGAAGGCCATCTCGTGCTTCTGTGCCGTCTCGGTGCGCTCGGGCGGCATGACGCCGGCGCAGTGCACCACCGCGTGGATCGACGTCAGCTGAGCGGTCAGTGTGGTGACCAGCGCAGCCACGGCATCGAGGTCGCTCATGTCGCACTCGTGCGCGACGAGCTCGGCGCCGGGCACGGTGTGGCGGATCTCGGTCGCGGAGGCGTCGAGCCGCCGCGCCGAACGCCCGACCAGATGCACCCGCGCACCGAGGACGGCCAGTTGTCGGGCGGCAGCTGCGCCGAGACCCGAGCTGCCGCCGGTGACGATCACGTCGATGGGGGCGGGGAACGGGGCCGGATCGGCCGCCCAGAATCGACGACGGACGGCCGACCCGATACGGGAGTAGCCGGGCACGACCGTCCGGTCGAGCGCCTCGTCCAGCACTCCTGTCAGAAAGTTCCCCACCGCGACCACTAGGCGGGAGGACCGTCGGTGCGGTCGCTGTTCTTCTCGCCGATGGCGTCCTTGGCCTTGTCCAGCGCGCCGTCGATCTGGGAGTCGTGCCCGGCGAACTTCTTCTTGGCCGCGTCGCCCGCTTTGTCCAGTGCCTGTTCGACCTTCTCCTCGTTCTGGTCGAGCTTGCGCTTGATCTCGCCGAAGTTCACCATCGGTCGTCCTCTCGTTGATCGTGTGAGCTGCAGTTCGAGGCTACCCACTGCCGGGCGTGGAAGAATCCCGACCATGCCGCGCACCGCCGTACCCGACGCGATCCACGACATCATCGGTGCGGCACTCGCCCCGCTCCCGCCGCACCGGCGGGACACCTTCACTCTCCGTGTCGAGCGCTGGTGGCCCGATCTCCACGAGGCCGTCACCGCCCTGTACGCGGAGCCCGATGCGGTGGCGCGCACCCTCGTCGAGCGCGCGGCGCACGCGTTCGCGGACCGGCCCGACGAGCTGCACCGGCTCGACGAGCGGCGTCTGCTGGAGCCCGACTGGTTCCAGCAGCCCACCATGTTCGGGTATGCCTGTTACGTCGATCGATTCGGTGACACTCTGTCCGGTCTGGCGGATCGGCTGGACCACCTGACGGATCTCGGTGTCACCTACCTGCACCTGATGCCGCTGCTCACGCCGCGTCCGGGCGACAACGACGGCGGGTACGCGGTCATGGATTACCGCACGGTGCGGGAGGACCTCGGGACGGTCGACGATCTGCGGGCGCTCGCCACCACCCTGCGCGAGCGCGGGATCAGTCCCGTGATCGACCTGGTCCTCAATCACGTTGCCCGCGAACACGAGTGGGCGGAACTGGCGCGTCAGGGCGAAGTAGTCCACCGCGACTACTTCCACATCCATCCCGACAGGTCGACGCCCGACGCCTACGAGCGCACGCTGCCCGAGGTGTTCCCCGACTTCGCACCGGGGAACTTCACGTGGGACGACGGCGTCGACGGCTGGGTCTGGACGACCTTCAACGAGTGGCAGTGGGATCTGAACTGGGCCAATCCCGCGGTGCTGGTCGAGTTCGTCGACATCGTCGCCGCTCTCGCGAACCTGGGCATCGAGGTGGTCCGTCTCGACGCCATCGCCTTCCTGTGGAAGCGGCTGGGAACCAACTGTCAGAATCAGCCCGAGGTGCACGCGATCACGCAGATCCTGCGGGCGACGGCGCGCATGGCCTCGCCTGCGCTGTTGTTCAAGGCCGAGGCGATCGTCGGACCACGAGATCTGTTGCCCTACTTGGGAACCGGATCGCACACCGGTCGGGTGTCCGACATCGCTTACCACAACAGCCTCATGGTCCAGGTGTGGTCGATGCTGGCCTCGGGCAGCACCGAGCTGGCGCGCCACGCCCTGTCGACACTGCCACCGACTCCGCCCGGCGGGACGTGGGTGACGTACGTGCGGTGCCACGACGACATCGGATGGGCGATCGACGACGGCGACGCGGCCGCGATGGGTCTGTCCGGCGCCGGCCACCGACACTTCCTCGCCGATTGGTATTCCGGAGAGTTCCCGCAGTCGTGGGCGGAAGGTCTGGTGTTCCAACACAATCCGGACACCGGCGACCGTCGGATCAGCGGGACGGCGGCGGCGCTCTCGGGCCTCGGTGCGGAGCGACGGGATCCGGACGGCGCGTTCGCCCGGCTGTTCCTCGCCCACGCCCTCGTCGCGGTCTGGGGCGGGATCCCCGTGGTGTGGAGTGGGGACGAGATCGGCTCGCCGGGTGATCCCGACTGGGCGGCGGAACCCGGCCACGAGGACGACAACCGGTGGGTGCACCGACCGCGCGTGACCGACGCCGACAGGGCGCGACGCCACGAGCAGGGCTCCGACGCGCAGCGGGTGTTCGACGGCATCGCGCACATCGCCCGCGTGCGGTCGGATCTGCCCATGCTGCATGCCGAGGCGCCGGTCGACGTTCTGGGCGATCTGGACGACGGAGTGCTGGGTGTCCGCCGTCGGCACCCGAGCGGCACACTCGTCGCCCTGTTCAACGTGAGCGACACACACCGCCCGGTGGCGGTGTCCGTCCTCGGCCGCTCGGGAATCGTCGCTCCTCGGGAGGTGCTGACGGGCGTCGGGTCGGTCGACGACGACACCGTCTGGCTCCCGCCGTACGCCGCCTGGTGGGTGGTGGACGGCTAGCCGTCCCGGAACCTCGCGTCGATCCACCGCATCGCGAACGGCAGACCGGACAGCGCGCCCACGAAGTGGTCGCCGAACACGGGCCGGTACTCCACGTCCGCGCCGCGTCCGCGCCACGCGTCGACCAGGTTCAGGACGCCCTGCTCGGGGATCCACCGATCGGCGAACCGGGGCACCGCAGCACCGTGATAGAACGCCACGGGTACGACGGGCGCGTCCGCCCCCGGAGTGTTCGCCTCGATGACGGCGCGCGCGGTGGCGGACTCGAACACGCCCGGGTCCACGGACAGCCGTTCCAGTCGCAACCGCGCCAGCCCGGACAAGGCCAGCGGGACGACGGACAGGTCCTTGATCATCGACGCGAGAACGATGCCGGTGGGGCTGAACTGCTCGACCAGGGCTGGGTGTTCGCGAGCCATGCCGATGATCGCCGCCCCGAAGAGGCCGGCTCCGAGAGTGCCGTTCATGGTCCCGCGCAGCAAGCCGACGTCGACCGGTGATCCTCCGGCCACGGCGCCGCGCAGGACGAGCTCGGGCGCGTAGGAGGGGTGCAGTTGCGCGGCCCAGGCCGTCGCGATGGCACCGCCGCTGTAGCCGTAGAGGGCGGTCGGGCTCGTCGCGTAGGACGGGTCGAGCGCGACGAGTCCGCGGATGCTGTCGAGCACGGCGTGCCCTGCCATGGTCCCCTCGGCGTAGGCCATACGCGGTCCCTGATGGTCCGGGATCAGCACCGCGTACCCGCGCTGAAGCCAGAGCGGAACCACCGTGGGGAAGTCCTGGCCGACGCCGTGGACGATGCGATACGACGGTGTCGACCGGGTGCCGAGCGAGTCGATCGCGACGTTGTGCACGACCACGGGCCGGGTACCCGACCCGCGCCACGGCCTCCTCGGTTCCATCAGCGTGGCGGTGACGGGCACCGAACGACCGAGAGCGTCGGTGGAGCCGACCATGAACTGGCGCAGGCGGGTTCGTGGTCGCGGGAACCATCCCGTCGCATCGCGGTGGCGCACGAGGACACCCGGTGACAGGTCGTGATCAGGCGTGTCGAAGAAGGAGTCGTCGGCGATGGGGGTCGGCAGGATGGCGGCGTGCGGATCCGCCGCCATCTCTGGTGTGATCCGCCCCGCGATCAGTCGATTCATGCTGCGCGACAGCGCCATGGTTCCCCCCGTTCGGGTCACCGTACTGCCTCGGGCAGCGGGCGTGGCAAGAATCTCCTCGAGTCCAACGGTGTCGGCCGACGGCGCCGACGAGCAGTCTCGTCTCCCGTGACGACGACACACGACCGAGTGACCGACGGCCCGGCGACCGACGAGGCCCTCCGCGCCCGCTTCCAGCCCGTCTTCGACCGCATCGCCGAGGGCGCGGTGGCCCGCGAGAAGGACAGACGGCTCGCCCACGACGAGATCGCGCTGCTGCGCGAGGCCGGCTTCGGCGCACTGCGCGTGCCGGTCGAGCACGGTGGCTCCGGCGCCTCGGTGACGCAGTTGTTCTCGCTGCTGGTCGATCTCGCGGCCGCCGAGTCGAATCTGCCGCAGGCGCTGCGCGTGCACTGGAGCTTCGTCGAGGACCAGGTGGCGGCAGAACCGGGATGCGATCGCGACGCGTGGCTGCGGGCGATCGCCGACGGCACACTCGTCGGTAACGCGATCACCGAGCCGGGTGTCGGGGCGGTGGACCACTACCGCACGACGGTCACGCGCGGCCCGGACGGTCTGCGTCTGAACGGCGAGAAGTTCTACAGCACGGGCAGTCTCTACTCCGACCACATCCTGGTCGCTGCCGACCTCGACGGCGAGCGGGTGTCCGTGCTCGTCGACTCGGACGCTCCCGGCGTCGTGCAGCGTGACGACTGGGACGGCTTCGGGCAGCGGCTCACCGTCAGCGGCACCACCACGTTCACCGACGTCGCCGTCGACGAGTCGCGCCTGCTCGGACCGGGGTACGGCGCACCCGGACGCACGTACGCGACGTCGTACCTGCAGCTGGTCCAGCTCGCGGTCCTGGCCGGCATCGCGCGCCGCGCCGCCGACGACGTCACCGCGTGGGTCCGCGCCCGCACCCGCAGCTACACCCACGCCGCCGCCGACCTGCCGCGACACGATCCGGTGGTGCAGCAGCTCATCGGGCGGCTCGAAGCTGCCGCCTGGTCCTCCCGCGCCCTGGTCCTGTCGGCGGCCGCGGACGTCGAGAGCGCCGTCGAGGTGGGCGACGACGCATCGCTCGACCGGGCCGAGCTGAGCACGTCGCACGCCCAGGCCGTGGTCGTCGACCTCGTGCTGGACGCGACGACGCAGTTGTTCGAGGTCGGCGGAGCATCGATCGTGTCGGAGACCCTCGCCCTCGATCGGCACTGGCGCAACGCGCGCACCATCTCCGTGCACAACCCGGTGCTCTACAAATTGCGCTCGGTGGGTGCTCACGTGCTCAACGGCGATGACCTGCCCTACGCGTGGTCGGCGGGGAACAAGACGAGCATCGCGGCGCCCGCTACGGGCAGGGGATAGCGTCACGGGCATGACACACGCCGGTGGCACCGACCCGAAGCCCTACTCCACGGGGGAGCGGGTGTTCGGTCCGCCCAACGGCACGTTCGACGCGGACTGGGCGGCGACGGCCCTGCGATCGAACCGGCCGGAACTCGATCACGCGACGTCGGTACGGCTGGTGGAGAAGGCCTGGGACCTGCTGCGCTCGCAGGGGCTGCGCGGCAGCGAACTCGCCGATGCCCTGGATCTCGAGCCCGGGCTGGCGTCCGCGGTGTCCGACGTGGCGACCGAGACCGCGCGCTTCTACCTCGACCGGTGACCGCTACCCGGTGGTCGGCCGAGCGCAGCGCCGAGGACTCGCACGCCTACGTCGCCCGCTTCCGGGAACTGGAGGCGTCGGGCGCGGACATGCACGGGGAGGCCCGCTTCGTCGACGCCGTGCTGCCCCGAGCCGCGCGTGTCCTCGACGCAGGATGCGGAACCGGACGACTGGGCGCGGAACTCGCGCGGCGCGGACACACGGTGACCGCCGTGGATCTCGACTCGGTCCTGGTCGAGGAGGCGCGTCGACAGCACGGCATCACGGTGGTGGAGGGCGACCTGGCGACCATGGATCTGGAGCCGCAGTCGTTCGACGCGATCGTGGCCGCCGGCAACGTCATGGTCTTCCTCGCCCCGGGCACCGAGTCGACGGTGCTCCGGCGCTGGTACGACGCGGTGGTCCCGGGCGGGGTGGTGATCCTGGGGTTCGCGACGGACCGCGAGTACACCGCCGACCGGGCCGAACGAGACGTCCGGGACGCCGGCTTCACGGCCGTGCAGCGCTTCTCCACCTGGTCGGTGGCACCGTGGCGCGAGGGTGCGGAATGGGTTGTCCTGACCGGGTACCGACAAGCGGGAAGTCTCTCGGGCATCGGCACGCCTGGCTAGAATTCGGACATGACACGACCCACGATCGACATGGACTACACGGTTCTCGACTGTCCCGATCCGGTGGCGCTCGGGCGTTTCTACACCGCTCTGCTGGGGTGGAAGGTGGTGCAGGACGATCCCGACTGGACCGTGATCGAGGGCACCGGCGGCTCGCGTCTGGCCTTCCAGAAGGCGCCCGACTTCGTCCCGCTGTACTGGCCTCGGGAGGGCATCCGCATCCACCTCGATCTCGTGGTCGACGACATGGAGGCGGCGCAGGCCTTCGCTGTGGAGCAGGGTGCCCGCGTGCTGGACGACGACGGCGAACACCCGGGTTTCCGCGTGTTGCAGGATCCCGTCGGTCACCTCTTCTGCCTGTGCAGGCGCGACTGACTGCTGCGCCCTACCATCACCCCATGACCACCGACAGGGTCCACGAGTTCGTGATCGAACGTTCCGTCCTCGTCGACGCTCCGGCGTCGACCGTGCACGGTTTCCTCGACGATCTGCACCGGTGGACGTCCTGGTCGCCGTGGGAGGGCAGCGACCCCGATCTGTCCCGCACCTACAGCGGCTCGGAGTCCGGGGTCGGGGCGTCCTACGCCTGGTCGGGTAATCGCAAGGCCGGTGCCGGGTCGATGACCATCGTGGATTCGACGGACGATCGTGTCGTGCTCGATCTGCTGTTCACGAAACCGTTCGAGGCCACGAACGTGACTGTCTTCCTGCTGTCGCCGGCAGGAAGCGGCACCGAGGTGACGTGGCGAATGACGGGACAGCAGAACCTCGTCGCGCGTCTCGTCGGCAGGATCGTGCCGATGGACAGGTTCATCGGCAGGGACTTCGAGAAGGGACTCGCCGCGCTGAAGTTGCAGGCGGAGCAGCAGGACCGTTGACGTGACCGGTCGACTCACGGCCACCGACGCCCGCATGTACTGGCTGTCGCGGCGCCTGCCGAGCGACCAGTTCCTGGTCTACGCGTTCGACGGTGTGCTCGACGACCCGGACGCCGTCGCCACGGCACTCGTGCGTCGGGCGCGTGTGGTGGACGGGCTGTCGGTACGTCTTCGCGAGACGCGGTGGACGGCCGACTACCCCTACTGGGTGCCCACGGGGGTGACCCGCGACCGGGTCCGCGTCCACGCCGGCGGGACGTGGCAGGACTGCCTCGACCGGGTGGCGGAGACCTTCGGGGATCAGGTCGAGCCGCGCCGCGAGCCGTGGCGCGTGCATCTGTACCCGTGCGTCGACGGGGTGCCCGGCACGACGGGGTCGGCGACGGTGCTCGTCCTGCAGATCGCGCACGCTCTCGGGGACGGCGGGCGGGTGTCGGCGCTGGCTCGCGCGTTGCTGTCGGACGAGCCGTCAGCGGCGGTGCGCACGGTGGTGGTGCCGGCGCCCCTCGCGGTCGCGCGTGGTGCCGTCGAGCTTCCCGCGCGGGTGATCGGCATGGTGCGTCGGGCACGTGAGGCGGTGGTGGCCGATCGTCGGCGAACGGCCGACACGGCGGCCGGCGTCATCCCCGGCCCGCCGCTTCCCCGAGCGCCGACGCTGCTGTCCCGCCCGGCAGGCGGAACCACCCGCATCCGGTGCGTGGTGTGCCCGGCGTCGGACCTCCGCACCGACACCGTCAGTGTCACCGTGGCCGCGCTCGTCGTGGTGTCGGACGCGATGAGTCGGCATCTCGCGTCCCTGGGCGAGCCGGTTCCGGACGACCTCGGGGCCGAGGTCATGATCGCCATACCGGGGGAGAGTCGAACCACCGCTGCTGCCAATGCTTTTCACAACGCGGGGGTGGATCTGCACCCGTCCGTGCAGGATCTCCGCGCGCGGGCGCGGGCGATCGACGACTCCCTGCGAGATCGGCGAAGACGGCTGGAACACCCCGCGTTCGGGGTCGGCGATCGTGCGACGGAGACCGTTCCCGCGGTGATCGTCCGGCGCGACGTCGACCGCGCCCACCTGTCGGTGGCGCCGACGACGGTGGCGGGTCACACGGTGGTCTCCAGTGTGAATCGAGGCGTCGCCGACCTCACGCTGAGCGGTCGGCCCGTCGTGCTGAGCGCCGGGTTCCCGGCCCTCTCGCCGACGGTCGGCGTCACGCACGGAGTGCACGGCATCGGCGACGTGGTGACGCTCTCGATCGTGACGAGCGACGACGTCATGGACGCCGACGCGTACACCGACTGCCTGCGGGAGGCCGTCGATCGAGTGCGGGAAGCGCTCAGGTGACCCGCCTACGCTGCTGACATGGCACTGTCCACGTCGGTACGACCCAGCCCCGTCTTCCTCGCGGTCGTCGCCGTCGCCGTGATCGGCGGTGTTCTGGCCTGGAACTCGACCAGGCCGGGCGACGTCCTGTCGTACGCCGGTGTCTTCGTCCTCGTCATCGGTGGATGGGTGGTGTCCCTGTGTCTCCACGAGTTCGCCCACGCGGTGACGGCCTGGCGCTTCGGTGATCACGACACCGCCGCGCGCGGCTATCTCACGCTGAACCCCCTGAAGTACACGGTGCCCGGACTGTCGATCGTGCTGCCGCTGATCTTCGTCGCGCTGGGCGGGATCGGTCTGCCGGGCGGCGCCGTGTGGCTGAACACCAGCGGTATGACCAGGCGGCAGCGGACGACGGTGTCCCTGGCCGGCCCGTTCGCCAATCTTGTTCTCGCGGTGATCCTTCTGACGGTCGTCGCGGTGTGGGCACCGGGCAGCGAGCACGCGGCATTCTGGTTCGGCACGAGTTTCCTGGCGTTCCTTCAGGTGGTCGCGGTGGTCCTCAACCTGATCCCGATGCCCGGCCTGGACGGGTTCGGCGCGATCGAGCCGTATCTGTCGCCCGGGGCGCGGCGGTCGTTCGCGCAGATCGGGCCCTACGGGGTTCTCATCGTGGTGGCCCTGCTGTTCGTGCCGCAGGTCAACCGCGTCTTCTTCGACGCGGTGTACTCCCTGTACGAGCTGTCCGGCGTCCCCGCGGGGTGGGCCCAGAGCGGCGGCGTGCTCACGCGGTTCTGGACGCAGTGGTACTGATCGCTGGGGACGAGGGGACTCACGGGACTAGCGGGGTCCCTGAGGTCTGTGGTGCAATAGCGCCGGAAATCGTGAGAAGTTACCAGCCCGGGCCGTCATGTCGAGGAAGGCGCGCCGGGCGAATCGAGAGGTAGACCCCAGTGCACGTGTCGCGTCGTCAATTGTTCCGCTATGCCGCCGCCGGTTCCGTCGCGGTCGGGGTCACCGGTGTCGCCGCTCGCGGCGTCGCCTCTGCCGCGCCCGCAGCACCCGCAGCGTTGGGCACGATCATCGACTACGCCGGGGGAGTGCCGTCTGCCTCTGCCATCGCCGCCGCCGGCCATCTGGGCGCCATCCGCTACGTCTCGGACCGTCGACCCGGTGCCGCCTGGATGACGGGCAAGCCGATGACCGCCGCCGAGGCGGACGAGCTCACCGCGGCCGGTCTCCAGGTGGTGTCGTGCTACCAGTTCGGCAAGGGGGCGACGGCCGACTGGCGTGGCGGATTCGCCGCCGGCGTGAAGCACGCGACGCGCGGCCTCGAATTGCACACGGAGGCAGGCGGACCGGCGGACCGACCCATCTACGCGTCGATCGACGACAACCCGACCGCGGTCGAGTTCGCCGCGATGATCGCGCCGTACCTGCTCGGCTGGCAGTCGGTGGTCGGGGCCGAGAACACGGGCGTGTACGCCAACTCGCCGACCATCGACCTCGCGGCGGCAGCGGGACTCGGTGCCTGGTACTGGCAGCACAACTGGGGGACGCCGAAGGGCTACGTGAACCCGGCTGCCCACCTGCATCAGATCGAGATCGACAAGCGAGCGATCGACGGAGTGGGTGTGGACGTCAACACCGTGCTGCGCGAGGACTACGGGCAGTGGAGCCTGTCCGCGTAACGCGGCGGCGACCTCGCACGACACACCTGTCACAGCAGTCACACCTACGGAGAGGCACCATCATGGAGTTCATCGACTACCTGTACGCGATCGCCGGAGCGATCTACACCCAGATCTCGACCGCGTTCGGTTCCTGAACACCGTTCTCGTCCCGATCGTCAGACGACGAAGGCACCGATGGTCGGCAGGAAGCTGCACGTGATGCCGGCCTCGGTGCTGATCGACCCGGAGACGGCGGCCAGGACGCGACCGGTCCCGGTGTCCGCGAGTGCCGAGAGCGTGGCCGGGCCGTCGGGGTTGATCCCCGCGGCACCCGTGAGCACGGTCGCTCCGGTGCGACCCGTGTCGACGTTGACCCAGTTCGCCGTCAGCGGCGCTGCCTGCACGTCGGCGAGCGGTGCGGTGCCGAGTGCCGTGAAGACGAAGCCGGCCTGACCGGCTGCGGGTCCGGGAGGCGGCAACTGTGCCGGGCCGGGTACCGCGAGCGCGCTCGCGACGGAGTCGGCCGTGGCCGAGATGCAGCCCTTGCCGACGGTGGGGTAGAAGAACTGCGAGATGACCGGGCCGTTCTGGGGGATCTCGGGGCCGCCACCACCGCTGCCGTCGAGGAACGTGATGATGCTGGTGAGGATGCGCTTCGCCTGGTCCGACAGCGGGGCCGTGGCCAGCAGCGCCTTCGCGCGCACCAGCAGATCGCTCTGCGGCGACGCTGCGTCGCGCTCCGCGGCGTCGAGCAGGGTGGGGGCCAGGGCGGCCAGTGCCTCGTAGCCCGGCACCACCGGAACCTCGGCGGGCAGCGGCAGGACGGGGGCGGGTGCTGCGCCTGCCGCAGCGGGTGCGACGAAGGCGCAGGCGGCGGCGACGGCCACTCCGCTCAGAACACGTCGCGCTGCGGCGCGCGTTCCCGTTGTCCCGATGTCCCGCATGATGTCCCCGTTTCTTCTCCGGCCGCCTCGAACCGTTCCGAGGCGACCCACGATGCACTATCTGCCCGTCACCGCCGTGCGAGGCAGTCGGGCGCGGGGTCACTCTATGTACACGGAGTGACGGTTGTACAGCAGCTCACCGGTCGATCGACCCGTGTCGCTCGCTCCGATTCGAACGGTAGTCTGTTAATAGAGCGTCTGGTGTTGTCAGAGTGAACAGTGATGCGATCGTTACTGCTGTGAGCCGTGTCGCGTGACAACGCGGCGGCCCCGTGGTGCAGAAGAGTCACGTCGCACGGTGCGGATAGGCTGCGCTCTGGCTTCGACCCCCGTCGATCGGAAGAACACTCGTGAGTGAAGTACGGCGATCGGCCGGGCGCACGTTGCTGGCAGCAGCACCGGCCCTGTTCGTGATCTCGCTGATCCTGCGTGTGGTGTGGACCGTCGCCACCCCCAACGGCAGCAACTGGGTCGATCTCCACGTGTACGTCGACGGTTCGGCCCGCCTGTTCAGCGGCGACCTCTACGACTTCACCTACTCGGAGGAGACTCCCGACTTCCCCCTGCCCTTCACGTACCCACCGTTCGCCGCGCTCGTGTTCTATCCGCTGCATTTCCTGCCGTTCCCGGTGGTGGGCGCTGCCTGGATGATCGCCACGATCGCCGCGCTGTACGCGGTGGTCCGGCTCGCACAGGGCATGGTCGGGTCGGGCCTCTGGTCCGGACACCGGGCGGCGTTGCTCTGGACGACGGTGGGCCTGTGGACCGAGTCGATGCGCACCACCCTGGACTACGGCCAGGTCAACGTGTTCCTGGTTCTGCTGGCGATGCTCGCGGCCCGCAGCGCCCGCTGGTGGCTGTCGGGTGCCCTGGTCGGCGTCGCGGCAGGCGTCAAGCTCACCCCCGCCATCACCGGCCTCTACTTCCTGGCGCAGCGTCGGTGGGCGGCCGCCGCGTTCTCCGCCGTCGCGTTCGCGGCGACGGTCGCGATCAGCTTCCTGCTCGTGGGGTCCGCCGCGACGACGTACTTCACCACCCTGCTGGGCGACGCGGACCGGATCGGTCCCGTCGGCTCGGTGTGGAACCAGTCCCTGCGCGGAGCGCTGTCACGCGTGGCCGGGCAGGACGTCGGTCAGGGGCCGGTGTGGCTGGTCGCGGCGGCCGTGGTGCTGGCCGCGGCATTCCTGGCCTGGCGGACGCTGGCACGCGACGATCGCCTGGGGACGCTCGTCGTCGTCTCGTTCGTGGGCCTGATGATCTCGCCGATCTCCTGGTCCCACCACTGGGTCTGGGTGGTGCCCATGTCGATCTGGCTGATGCACGGTCCGTTGTCGGGCGCGCCGGGAGCGCGCGTGCTCGCGGGGTACTGGCTCGTGGTCACCCTGATCGGCGTGCCGTGGATCCTCAGCTTCGAACAACCGTCCATCTGGGACATCTCGCGCCCGTGGCCACTCGCTCTGGCGGGATCGGTCTACGCCGTCGGCACCCTGGCACTGTTCGTCTGGATCGCGGTGGTGGGCCGCCGCGTCACCTCGCCAGGCGGTCGATCGCGGCCGCGAGCAGGACGTCCTTCCCGGTGAGTCCACCCGCGGAGTGCGTCGACAGCCGGTAGGTCACCGACCGCCATCGGACGTCGATGTCCGGATGATGGTCCGCCGATTCTGCCTCCTCCGCGACGCGCCGGACGAGGTCGATCGCCTCGAGGAAGCTCGCCGACTCGACGGTGCGGACCAGGGTGTCCCCGTCTCGCTGCCAGTCGCTCAGGCGGGTGAGTGCGTCGTCGATCTCCGTGTCGTTCAGCAAGTCGGCCATACTGCGATGGTGCCAGTTCCCGAGCCCGCGCTGGTGGTCGCGGGCGCCCTCGTGGAGAACGGGCGCCTGCTGCTCGCGCGTCGCGCCTCCCCGCCGGAACTGGCGGGACTGTGGGAACTGCCCGGCGGCAAGGTCGACCCCGGCGAGACCCCCGAGGACGCACTGGTCCGGGAACTGCGCGAGGAACTGGGTATCGAGGTGACCGTCGGCGAGCCCGTCGGTGTCGACGTCGCACTCTCGGCGTCGCTGACACTGCGCGCCTACGCGGTCACACGGTTCTCCGGGACGGCGACGGCGCTCGAGCACGAAGCCCTCCGCTGGGTCGACGCGGCGGATCTGCACGGAGTCGATCTGGTGCCGGCGGACGCCGCGTGGCTGCCGGATCTCGCGGCGCTGCTGTAGTCAGGCCGCGCGGGCTTTCTTCAGACCCTTCTTCAGGTCCTTGCCCGTGACACCTGCTTGTTCCAGTTTCTTCATCCGCATGATCACCACCGGACACGTCAGACAACGAGTCTTGCTGCGGCAGCACTTCTTCTTGGCCTTGCCGCGAGCGACCTTCGATGCCGAGGACATCGGGTGAGGGTACCCTGAGGTGGAGCCCGTGCCGACCGTCCCGGCCTGCGTGACCGCCGTCACCCGAGCCGACCGAGTAAACTGATCCGGTCGCGCTTCTCGTCGGCGACGCAGCGCGCTCTCTGGGAGAGGAAGCCGCTCGCTCTTCACCCCGCATTCGACCCAGGAGATTTCACGCGTGACCAGCCCCACCGCCAGTCAGACCGTACCCACCACCTTCCGCAACGTCGCCATCGTCGCGCACGTCGACCACGGCAAGACCACGCTCGTCGACGCGATGCTGCGCCAGTCCGGTGCCTTCGAGGAACGCGCCGAGGCCATCGACCGCGTGATGGACTCGGGTGACCTGGAGAAGGAGAAGGGCATCACGATCCTGGCCAAGAACACGGCCGTGCACAAGCGCAACGCCGACGGCAGCACCACCGTCATCAACGTGATCGACACCCCCGGCCACGCCGACTTCGGTGGCGAGGTCGAGCGCGGCCTGTCCATGGTCGACGGTGTCGTGCTGCTCGTCGACGCCTCCGAGGGCCCGCTGCCGCAGACGCGCTTCGTGCTCCGCAAGGCGCTCGCCGCGTCGCTGCCCGTCATTCTCGTGGTCAACAAGACCGACCGTCCCGACGCGCGGATCGAGGAGGTCGTCTCCGAGAGCCACGACCTGCTCCTCGACCTGGCGTCGGACCTCGACGACGAAGCTTCCGAGGCTGCCGAGCTGGCCCTCGACCTCCCCGTCCTGTACGCCTCCGGCCGTGAGGGCAAGGCGTCGACGAAGCAGCCGGAGAACGGACACGCTCCCGACGCGGAGAACCTCGACGAGCTGTTCGAGATCCTGCTCAGCTACATCCCGGCACCGAAGGGCAACGTCGAGGCGCCGCTGCAGGCTCACGTCACCAACCTCGACGCCTCCGCTTTCCTGGGCCGTCTCGCCCTGGTCCGCATCCACAACGGTGAGCTCAACAAGGGTCAGACCGTGAGCTGGATGCGCGAGGTCGACGGCGAGCCCGTCGTCCAGAAGGCCAAGATCACCGAGTTGCTCACCACCATCGGTGTCGAGCGCGTTCCCGGTCAGAAGGGCGTCGCCGGTGACATCGTCGCCGTCGCCGGCTTCCCGGACATCATGATCGGTGACACGCTGGCCGACCTCGAGAACCCGGTCGCCCTGCCGCGCATCACCGTCGATCAGCCGGCCATCTCGGTGACCATCGGTACCAACACGAGCCCCCTGGTGGGACGCGTGAGCGGCCACAAGCTGACCGCCCGCATGGTCAAGTCGCGTCTGGACCAGGAGCTCATCGGCAACGTCTCGCTCAAGGTCCTCGACATCGGTCGCCCCGATGCGTGGGAGGTCCAGGGTCGTGGCGAGCTCGCGCTCGCCATTCTGGTCGAGCAGATGCGCCGCGAAGGCTTCGAGCTCACCGTCGGCAAGCCGCAGGTGGTCACCCGCCAGGTCGACGGCAAGCTGCACGAGCCCTTCGAGGAGCTCACCATCGACACTCCCGAGGAGTACCTCGGCGGCGTCACGCAGCTGCTCGCCGCCCGTAAGGGCAAGATGGTCCAGATGACGAACCACGGCGCAGGCTGGGTTCGTATGGAGTTCATCGTCCCCTCGCGCGGTCTCATCGGCTTCCGTACGGACTTCCTCACCGACACGCGCGGCACCGGCATCGCCAACGCCGTCTTCCACGGTTACGCACCGTGGGCCGGCGAGATCCGCGCGCGCCACACCGGCTCGCTCGTCTCGGACCGTCAGGGCAGCGTCACCCCGTTCGCCATGATCCAGCTGGCCGACCGCGGCACCTTCTTCGTCGAGCCCGGTGCGGACACCTACGAGGGCATGGTCGTGGGCATCAACCCCCGCCAGGAGGACCTCGACATCAACGTCACCCGCGAGAAGAAGTTGACCAACATGCGTCAGTCCTCCGCCGACGTGATGGAGACCCTCGCCAAGCCGAAGAAGCTCGACCTCGAGATGGCGATGGAGTTCTGTGCCGGCGACGAGTGCGTCGAGGTCACGCCGGAGGTCGTCCGCGTGCGCAAGGTGCACCTCGACTCGAACGAGCGTGCGCGTGAGCGTTCGCGCAGCAAGTCGCGTGACAAGGCTGCTCTGTAATCATGTCGGTGGCTCGGGTGGGTGCGGCGCTGGCCGCTGCCCTGCTCGCGCTGTCCGCGTGCACGGCCGATCCGCCGCCGCCGATCCAGAGCACCGAGACGGCCACGACGACGCCTCCCGCAGCGCCGGCGGCCACGGGTAATCCGGTCGTGGTGGCCATCGACGACGTCGGTACGGGATTCAACCCGCACCTGCTGGCCGACCAGTCGCCCGCGAACACCGCGGTGTCCACGCTGGTGTTCCCCAGCCCCTTCCGCCCCGCGTCGGTGGGGACAGGAGTCGAGTGGCTGCCCGACGCGTCGCTGGTGCTGTCGGCCGAGGTGACGTCGCAGGCCCCGTTCACCATCACCTACCGGCTGCGCAACGAGTCGCAGTGGTCGGACGGTGCGCCCATCGCGGCCGAGGACTTCCGCTACCTGTGGCAACAGATGATCGACGCGCCCGGCGTGGTGGATCCCGCAGGCTACGAGGCGATCGACGACATCGCGTCCTCGGACGGCGGCAAGACCGTCACCGTCACGATGGCGACGCCGTACCCTGCGTGGCGCGAGCTCTTCGAGAATCTGTTGCCCTCCCATCTGCTCAAGGACTCGTTGGGCGGCTTCGAGCGCGGACTGCGCGACAACGTGTCCGTCTCCGGCGGACACTTCCGCATCGAGTCGATCGATCGTGGCCGCGACGAGATCCTGCTCGAGCGCAACGACCGCTACTGGGGGTCACCCTCCACGCCCGATCAGATCCTCCTCCGACGCGGGGGCAGCGACGCCCAGCTCGCCGACTCGATGCGCTCCGGTGACGCCCAGATCGCCGAGGTGCGTGGCGGTTCGGCGACACTGGCGCAACTGGGCGCCATCCCCAACGTCCGCACGGACACCCGGTTCCGTTCGCGGACCCTCGAACTGACGTTGAACGGCCGGGTGCCGGAACTCGCGGACGCCGACGTGCGCCGCGGCGTCATGGGTCTGCTGGACGTGGACCTGCTGTCCACCGTCGCGTCGGGTACCGGCACGGCCGCGAACACCGTTCGCGCGCAGGTTCTCTCGCCGTCCCAGCCCGGCTACGTCCCCACGGCTCCGCAGACTCTCCCGCGGGACGAGGCACTGCAGCTGCTCGCCGACGCGGGATTCGTTCCGGTGCCGCTGCCGCCGGCCCTGGCTCCCACCTCGGGCCAACCCACCGCGACGACGACGCCGGTGCCGGGTACCACGCGCGCGCTGACCGTCGTGATCGGCGCTCCCGAGAACGACGCGGTCGCGGTCGCGGTGGCCAACACGGCCGCCGATCAACTCCGCGACGCGGGCGTCGACGCCAGCGTCGCTCCCACCGATCCGGAGGAGTTGTACGGCACCGCGCTGCTCGAGGGCACGGTCGACGCCGTCGTCGGGTGGAGCCACGTGGGTACCGATGTGGCCACCGCCTGGTCGTCGCGCTACGGATGTGCAGCAACCGATCTCGCGACGTCGACGACGACGGCACCCGATTCCGACGCCGACCCGGTGGCGGCGAGCAACCTGTCCGGAGTCTGCGATCCGTCGCTCGAGCCGGTGATGGACCAGAGCCTGAGAGGCGACGTGAACCCGACCGAGGCCGTCATCGCGGCGCAGCCGCAGCTGTGGAACCTGCACACCGTGCTCCCCATCGCGCAGGACAGTTCCGTCGTCGCCGTCGGTCCCGGCGTGAGCGGCGCGACGCTCGCGGGGCCCGTCGAACTCGGTGTCTTCGGGGACGCGGACGACTGGATGCGGGTGACGCCGTGACGGAGCGGCCCCGGATGCTGGTCGTCCATGCGCACCCCGACGACGAGACCATCACCACCGGCGGCACCATCGCCCGCGCCGTGCGGGCGGGCGTGGACGTGACGGTCCTGACCTGCTCGCTCGGCGAGGAGGGTGAGGTGATCGGGGAGACGTGGGCCGGACTGGTCGCGGATCGCGCGGATCAGTTGGGCGGGTACCGCATCCACGAGCTGACCGTGGCGCTCGAGGCGCTCGGATGCCGGCCGCCGCGGTTTCTCGGCGGTGCCGGGCACTGGCGCGACTCGGGCATGGCCGGAACCCCCGCGGCACGCCACCCGCGTGCCTTCGTCAACGCCGACCCGGACGAGGCCGTCGGCGCGATGGTCGAGGTCATCCGTGACGTTCGCCCGCAGGTCCTCGTGGCCTACGACCCCGAGGGCGGCTACGGCCACCCGGACCACATGCAGGTGCACCGGCTGGCTGGACTGGCCGTCGAGGCGGCGGAGGACCCTGCCCGGTTCGCCGAGACGGGGCCGGCCTGGTCGGTGGACAAGATGTACTGGACGGTCACCGGTCTGCATCAGTTGACCGCAGGCCTGAGCGACCTCGGCGACGTCCCCCAGCAGTGGCGCATGCCTGTCGAGGGCGAGCTGCCGAGCGTGCCCGACGACACGATCACCACGTCCGTCGACGTCCGCCCGGTGCTCGATCTCAAACGACTCGCGTTGCGCGCGCACCGAACTCAGGTCACCGTCGCGGAGTCCGGTCGGGTCTACGCCCTGTCGAACGACATCGCGCAGCCAGTCCTCGAGGACGAGCAGTACATCCTCGTCCGCGGCGATCTCGGACCGGTCGACTCGTCGGGGCGCGAGACCGACCTGTTCGCGGGGATCGTGTGACGGCCCCCAGTGTCTGCCCGGGGACGGTGTGCGGGTCCGAACCGGGCTCGGTGCCGGGTTATGCTGTGAGCGGCATCACCGGACGGGGTCGGACGTACCCGGTGAGTTCGACTCGAAGGAGCTCTTCCCATGAATTTCGATCTTCAGTACGCCATCGTGGCGTTCGTGGATTCCCTGCGACCCACAGCCGATCTGCAGCGCGAGATCTACCTGAACTCCGTGGGCGGCTTCGCGACGTTCGTGAGCAACTACCTCACGTCGATCGGGTTCCCTCCTCGCTGACGTTCACGGCGCCGACAGGATCGGCGCGATGACGGGCCACGCCGGGGAGGGCGTGGTGTCCGGCATCAAGGCGTCGATCGTCGGCGCATTGGTGCTCGACGGGTTCCTGTGCGCCGTGACCGCAGTGCTGTTCCTCCCGCTGTATCTCGGAAGCACTCCGTTCCCCGTCAGTGGTGTCCTCGCCGGCATCGTCAACGTGATCCTCGTGCGGGTCGCGTTCTCGGTGACGCACAACGTCTCCCGCGCCGCTCTCCCGGTCGCGGGATTCTTCGTGGGTCTCGTGCTGGCCATGCTGGGGGGACCGGGTGGAGACGTGCTCGTCGTGGCCGACTGGCGCACCCTGGTCCTCGTGGCAGGCGGGTTGCTTCCCGCTGTGGTGCAACTGTTCGCGTTGCGCATGGGTCAGTTCGCCGAACTCGGACGCGGCTGACTCCTGTCGATTCCGGCGGCGTCGGCCGCCGCGGCGAGCACCTGCTCCACCATGGCCGGCGTGAGCCGTCCGGTGAAGGTGTTCTGCTGGCTGACGTGGAAGCACCCGAACAGATGCAGGTCCGGCAACTCCTTCTCGGGTGACGTCAGCACGACGTGCGCACCGTGGCCGAACTTCGGGCGCGGTCGGGGGATCGTCCACCCCGCGCCGTCGAGGACCGGAAGCAGTGCCTGCCAGCCGAATCCGCCCAGGACCATCACTGCCCGAACGGTCGGCGCCAGGATGTGCAGTTCCGTCTCCAACCAGTGACGGCACCGGTCGCGCTCCTCCGGTGTCGGCTTGTTGGCCGGGGGAGCGCAGTGCACCGGCGACGTGATGCGCGTGCCGATCAACTCGAGGCCGTCGGCGATGTGGGTCGCCGTGGGCTGCGTGGCGAGGCCGACGGCGTGCATGGCCGCGTAGAGAACGTCGCCGCTGCGGTCGCCCGTGAACATCCGCCCGGTGCGATTCGCGCCGTGAGCCGCCGGCGCCAGGCCGACGATCAGCAGCCGAGCGTCCACGGGGCCGAAACCCGGAACCGGTCGGCCCCAGTAGGTCTCGTCACGGAACGCGGCCCGCTTCTCGCGCGCCACCAGCTCACGCCACTCCACGAGGCGCGGACACGCGCGGCACTCCGACACCGCCACATCGAGTTCGGGGATGCTCCGGGGTGTACCGGAGTCGGGTGTCACGGGCGCTCGACCCACACGTCGCCGGCACCGGGCTGAGCGCTCTCGACGATCGACCACGCGTGGTCGGCGGGTACGTCGAGCACCGTGTAGCGGCCCGTGCCGGCCGCGGTGGCGGCGACGATGGTCGCGACACCGGCCCGTCGCTGGAAGAAGGTCTGCCGGGCACCCCAGGCGACCACGCCGTCGGTGTCGAGGACGACGCGTCGCCGGTCGAGGCTGCCGTGCTCGGTGATCAGAACTCCCGGGTGGGCACGGTGGCCGAGGGCTGCGTACCGGTCGAACGCCAGAGCGGCGGCGGCCACCACGAGGAGCGCGACGCCGATCCACGCGGCGATCGGGACGTCCCGGCCGGTCGACCGGACCACGAGGAGTGCGACAGCGATCAGCAGGACCGGCCCGACGGCGCGGGTGAGCCTGCGCCGCAAAGCCGCCGGTCCGTGCTTCTGCAGTGTCACCGTGGCCGGCGCGCTCTCCGGCAGACCCGCCAGCACGTCGTCCATCGTGTGGCGGGCGGCCGGCAGGGGAGCGGGCGGCAGGAGCAGCGACGACTCCTTCTCCGAAGCGGACACCCCGGTCATGACGGCATCCAGGCGTGCTCCGCGCGCCCACCGCAGGACCAGCGGTCGACGCAGTGTCGCGCCGCGGAGGCGGTCGCGGTCCAGCGTCGTGTGCCGCGTCGACAGCAGTCCGTGGCCGACGCGGAGCCTGGTGCCGTCGTCGGTCACGGAGAGGTTGCCGTAGACGACCAGGTAGCGCACCACGGAGACGATGCTCGACACGACGAGCAGCAGGGCCGCGGCGACGACCACCGCGACCACGATGCCGAGGCGCAGAACGGCCTGATAGGTGTCGTCGAGGGCCGGCGAAGAGGCGATGTCACCGGCGAACCCGGACTGGAACACGAGCCCGAATCCGGCACCGACGACGACGATGCCCGTGGCCGTGAAGGGGGCGAATCGAACCCAGCCGGTGCGAAAGTGGGCGATCTCACGTTCGGGCGTCACGGCGGGTTCGGTCACTGCGACCGGATCCACTCCCACCGTCCGGCCGGTGCCCGCCAGCAACTCCTCACGCAGGGCGGGGACCAGGTTCGAGGCGAGGGCGTTCAGCTCGAACGAGTCGGCCTTGTCCGACTTCTGCTGACCGGTGCCCACGGTGAGGATCGACAGTCCCAGCAGTCGGTGCAGCGGCCCGGCTCGCACGTCCACACTGCGGATTCGACCACGCGGAATGGAGAGCACCTTCTTCTGGAAGAGCCCGCGGCGCAGCTGGACGTCGTCCGAGCCGATGCGGTACCCGGTGGTGAACCAGCGCAGGATCGCCGCGCCCACGAGGAGGACCACGACGATCAGGCCCCAGACGTGCGTGCCGCTCTGCGATCCAAGGACGAGGGACACCAGGAGCACCGGCAGCAGGCGGACCAGCTCGGTGACCGGGTGGATCAGGAGCATGCGCTTGTCGAGTCGCAGCCACGGCAACTCGTCGACGCGCAGGCCGGCGTCCTGCGTCACGTGGCGTCGCCTCGTGAGCGTGCGGCCGCCGCGGTGATGGCGGCGACGGTGCGATCGGCGGTCGCGAGGTCGAGCCCCGCGATCTCCAGAGCTCCCGCGGAGGACGCGGTCGTCACCGTCACGGTGGCCAGTCCGAGTGCCCGGTCGAGCGGCCCGCGCTCGGTGTCGACGGTCTGCACTCGGGACAGGGGAGCGATGCGCCGTTCCTGAGTCACCCAGCCGGTGCGCGTGTGGACGGCGGTGTCGCTCAGTTCCCAGCGGTGCACCCGATAGCGCCACTGCGGCGCGATGGTCACGTGCGCTCCCGCGAGGACCACCACGGCGACGGCAGCGGCCACCACGGGCGTCCAGGACGGGCGCTCGACGTTCACCGCGAGCACCACGGCCCACACGATCACGGCGACGACCACCGGGAGCCACAGCAGGGCGGCTGCCACGGCCCACAGAATCTTCGCCCGCGGATCGGGGCGATGCGCGGGATCGGTGAGGACCACACCGGGACTGTTGTCGGACACGTCGCATCACCCCTGCTGTGGCACGCCTCCGGCCGGAGGGCGCATGATCGAACGGTGACGATGTTGCCCGATCCGAGTACTCCCGCGCGCGCCGACACCCGAGTGACGCCTCCCGACAGCCCGGCACCGACCGCATCGGCGGTGCGGCGTGCGCTGCGCCGTGCCCGCGACGGTGTGGTGATCAGTGTCGACGAGGCGACCACGCTGCTGCACGCCCGCGGCGACGACCTGACCGATCTGTGCGCGTCCGCGGCGCGGGTGCGGGACGCGGGACTGCTCGCCGAGAACCGCCCCGGCACGGTGACCTACTCGCGCAAGGTGTTCATTCCCCTCACCCGGCTGTGCCGGGACACGTGCCACTACTGCACGTTCGTGACGGTCCCCGGCAAGCTGCGCGCCGAGGGGCACGGGATGTTCCTCGAGGCCGACGAGGTGCTCGACATCGCGCGGCGCGGTGCCGAACTGGGATGCAAGGAAGCGTTGTTCACGCTCGGCGACCGCCCCGAGGCTCGCTGGCCCGAGGCGCAGGAGTGGTTGGACGCGCGCGGCTACGACTCGACGCTGGACTACCTGCGGGCGATGTCGATCCGCGTGCTCGAGGAGACGGGTCTGCTCCCGCACCTCAATCCCGGAGTGATGAGCTGGGAGGAGATGTCGCGCCTCAAGCCGGTCGCGCCGTCGATGGGCATGATGCTCGAGACCACCTCGCGTCGACTGTTCGAGGAGAAGGGGCAGGCCCACTACGGCAGCCCCGACAAGGACCCCGAGGTGCGTCTGCGCGTGCTCACCGACGCCGGTCGTCTCACCGTTCCGTTCACCACCGGCATCCTCGTGGGCATCGGCGAGACGATCCGTGACCGCGCCGAGTCGATCATGGCGATCCGGAAGTCGCACAAGGCATTCGGTCACGTGCAGGAAGTGATCGTGCAGAACTTCCTGGCCAAGGACGACACCGCGATGCGGTCCGCACCCGATGCCGGCCTGGAGGAGTTCCTCGCCACCATCGCCGTGTCCCGCATCCTTCTCGGCCCGGCCATGCGCATCCAGGCGCCGCCGAATCTGGTGTCCGCGCAGGAGTGCGCGGCGTTGCTCGCCGCGGGCGTCGACGACTGGGGCGGTGTCTCGCCGCTCACCCCCGATCACGTCAATCCCGAGCGGCCGTGGCCGAACCTCGACACTCTCGCGCAGCTGTCCGCGGACGCCGGCTTCACGCTGACCGAACGCACGGCGGTGCAGCCGCGGTACGTCCTGGCGGGCTCACCGTGGATCGATCCGCGGATCTCGGCGCACGTGCGTGCGCTCGCCGACGACGCGACCGGGCTGGCGGTGCCCGAGACGATCCCGTCCGGTCTGCCGTGGCAGGAACCCGACGAGGTGTGGGAGTCCACCGGCCGCGTCGACCTCAACACCGGCATCGACACCGAGGGTCGCAACACCGAGACGCGCAGCGACATGGGCAGCGCGTTCGGCGACTGGGAGTCCATCCGCGAGCAGGTGGCGCACCTCGCGACCCTGGACAGCGTCGACCGCGACGTGGTCGCCGCCCTCCGCGCCGCGGAGAAGGATCCCGGCAACTGCACCGACGAGGAGTACCTGGCGCTGGCCACCGCCGAGGGTGCGGCGCTCGACGCGGTGACCGCCTTCGCCGATCAGCTGCGCCGCGACGTCGTCGGCGACGACGTCACGTACGTCGTGAACCGGAACATCAACTTCACCAACATCTGCTACACCGGGTGCCGCTTCTGCGCCTTCGCCCAACGCAAGGGCGACGCCGACGCGTTCTCGCTGTCGACCAGCGAGGTCGCCGACCGGGCCTGGGAGGCGCACGTCCTCGGCGCCACCGAGGTCTGCATGCAGGGCGGCATCGATCCGGAGCTGCCCGTGACCGGATACGCCGACCTGGTGCGCGCGGTGAAGGCGCGGGTGCCGTCGATGCACGTGCACGCCTTCTCGCCCATGGAGATCGTCAACGGGGCCTCGCGCGGTGGCCAGTCGGTGCGCGACTGGCTGACCGAACTGCGGGCGGCCGGGCTGGACACCATCCCCGGGACGGCGGCGGAGATCCTCGACGACGAGGTCCGCTGGGTGCTCACCAAGGGCAAGCTGCCCGCCCAGACGTGGATCGACGTCGTCACCACGGCGCACGAGGTGGGACTGCGGTCGAGCTCGACGATGATGTACGGCCACGTCGACAACCCCTCGCACTGGGTGGGACACCTGAACGTGCTCAAGCGGATCCAGGACCGCACCGGGGGTTTCACCGAGTTCGTGCCGCTGCCGTTCGTGCACCAGAGTTCGCCGCTGTACCTGGCGGGGGCGTCACGACCCGGACCGACGCAGCGCGACAACCGGGCCGTCCACGCACTGGCGCGGATCATGCTGCACGGCCGCATCTACAACATCCAGACGAGCTGGGTGAAACTCGGCGTGACGGGAACTCGGGTGATGCTGAACGGCGGCGCCAACGACCTGGGTGGCACGCTGATGGAGGAGACGATCTCGCGGATGGCGGGATCGCAGCACGGATCGGAGAAGACCGTCGAGGAACTACACGCGATCGCCGAGGGAATCGGACGACGCGCAGTCGAGCGCACCACCGCCTACGCAGACCGGACGGAAGCAGCATGAGCGCTGATCGATTGGGCGACGAGCGCGTCGCCGGAGTTCTCAAGGCCGCGGTGCGCGTGATCGTGCCGGTCCTCGAACTGCTCGCGGACCGTGACCCGCTCGGCCTCAAGAAGCGCACGTTCCGCGAGCAGGCGGACGCGAGCGGCACGAAGGTCGACGCGGCGCTGAACGCCGTCGCGTCGGTGTTCGACGCCGCCGACACACCGGGAACCAAGGCGTGGGAGTCGATGACCGTCGACCAGCGCGTCTCGTGGTGGGTCGGCCGCGTCGGCGGGATCGGCACCGTGGCGGTGGCGTTCCCCGGCATCTTCGGTGTACTCGCTCGCCGACTCCCGCTCGGCGACGTCCTCGGGTTCGCGAACCAGGCCATCGTCCTGGTGGCCGTCGCCCGCGAGTACGGCATCACCGAGCAGGACGAGCAGGTCCGCCTGCTGGCATCGGTGCTGTGCAACCGCGAGCTGCCGAAGGGTGCCAGCATCCACGCGCCCGAACCCGACGTCGACGGCGTCACGGACGACAGCCGTGTCACCGAGCCGTCCGGTCGCTTGTCCCGGTCCCCGTTCGCGTTGCTGTCGACCTTGTGGTCGGTCACCAAGATCCTCAAGGCCGTCACCGACGAATTGGACAAGCGGCCCCGCAGCCGTACCGTTTACAGATGGCTCGGTAACCTGCCCGTGGTCGGTGCGGTCGCCGGGTACTTCGGCGAGCGCGGCGCACTGTCCCGAGCTGCGAAGCTGGGGCGCCGGTGGGTCGAGCAGAACAGCACGTCCGCGTCGAACGCGTCCCCGCGGGGCCGCGACACGCTCAGAGTTCGGAAAGGCTAAGGAGAACCTCAGTGCCGTACACGATTGCTGAACCGTGCGTCGATGTCCTCGACAAGGCATGCATCGAGGAATGCCCTGTCGACTGCATCTACGAGGGTGGACGCATGCTCTACATCCAGCCCGACGAGTGCGTGGACTGCGGTGCCTGCGAGCCGGTGTGCCCCGTCGAGGCGATCTTCTACGAGGACGACGTCCCCGAGCAGTGGTCCGCCTACGTCAGCGCCAACGTCGACTTCTTCGACGAACTGGGCTCACCCGGTGGCGCGGCCAAGGTCGGCAAGACCGACTACGACCCGCCGTTCATCAAGGCTCTGCCCCCCATGGGTGAGAACTGAGCGTGACGGACGCACCCGTCGTCTCGCGTCGGTCGCCCGCTGTTCGTCGATCCGTGGCGAGCCTGTTGCCCGAGTTCCCGTGGGACACGCTGGCCGACGTCACCGCGCTGGCGCGGTCGCATCCGCACGGCATCGTGAACCTGTCCGTCGGTACGCCGGTGGACCCGGTCGCCGACGTCGTCCGTGACGCTCTCGCGGCGGCCTCCGCGCAGCCGGGGTACCCCACGACAGTGGGCACACCCGAGCTGCGGGCGGCCGCCGTCAGTGCGCTCGCACGCCGCTACGGCATCGGTGGGTTGGACGAACGCTCGATCCTGCCGGTGATCGGAACCAAGGAAGTCATCGCCTGGTTGCCGACCCTGCTCGCGCTCGGCCCGGACGATCTCGTCGTCATCCCGGAACTGGCGTACCCCACCTACGAGGTCGGGGCGCTGCTCGCGGGATGCCGCACACTGCGCGCGGACGGGGTGTCGCGTCTCGGTCCCGAACGCGCGTCGCTGATGTTCGTCAACTCGCCGTCCAATCCCAGTGGCCGGGTGCTCGGTGTCGCTCACCTGCGCAAGGTGGTCGAGTGGGCCCGCGAACGCGGCACGATCGTCGTGTCGGACGAGTGCTACCTCGGACTCACCTGGGAGGGACGCGCCGTCTCGATCCTCGACGACGAGGTGTGCGGCGGGGACACCACCGGCCTGCTGGCCGTGCACTCGCTGTCCAAGACGTCGAACCTCGCGAGCTACCGCGCCGGCTTCGTGGCCGGCGATCCCGCCCTGGTCGCGGAACTGCTCGCGGTCCGCAAGCACGCGGGCATGATGGTTCCCCTTCCGGTGCAGGCGGCCATGACCGCGGCGCTGAGCGACGACGAGCACGAGAACGTGCAACGCGAGCGTTACCGCGATCGTCGGACCGCGCTCGCCGCCGCCGTGGTGGCGGCCGGATTCACCATCGATCACTCCGAGGCCGGCCTGTACCTGTGGGCCACGCGCGGTGAACCGTGCCGGGACACCGTGCGCTGGTTCGCCGAACGCGGCATCCTCGTCGCTCCGGGGGAGTTCTACGGTCCCGACGGCGGCACCCACGTCCGCATCGCGCTGACGGCGACCGACGAGCGCATCGCCGCTGCCGTCGCCCGTCTCACGGTCTGAGCCCGGCCGTGGGAGCGCTCGACCGTGCGCAGGAGGATCTGGCCCGCGGGGAACCATGGAGTGCGCGCAAGCGCCTGACAGCGCTGCTGGATCAGGACGCCGCCTCGCAACCCGCGCTCGACCTCCTCGGCTACGCGTGCCTGGCGATGGACGACCCGGCCGGTGCCGGTGCGGCCTGGTTCCTCACCGATCGAGACGACGCCGACCCGCTGGTGCGGCACGCGCTCGACTCGTTCGTCGCCGCGTGCCCGACGCCGCTGGTGCTCGCGCGCCGGCTGCCCATCAACGCGCCGTCGCGGGCCTATCCGCCCCGCGTGCGCGAGCGGCTGGCCGTGCTCGAGTCGCGGGTGCGTGCCAGCGGCGAGGAGTGGGAGCCGCCCGGCGAGGTGCACTACTTCGCGCAGGAGGGCGTCGACGTCGAGGCGTTCGACGAGTGGTCGGACGCTCCCGCCGCGTCCCGGTCCGGTGTGAAGATGGTCGCCGCCGTCCTCGTGGTCGCCATGATCGGCACCGCGTCCATCGCGACCGTTCTCACCGTCTTCTTCTGACGACGCGCCGCCGCGAGGCCGAGGACGTGTCGGGGGCCGGTGGTACAGATGGAGTCATGAAGGATTCGCTGACCGGATGCGTCGAGTGTCTCGGCGCTCTCGACCACTGTCACGGCACGCTCGTCGTCCACCTGCACGGTGCGGTCGAGTGCACCGACGATGCCTGTGTTCTGCTGCACGCCGTCCGGCACACCCTCGCCGTCGACTGTTCCGCGGTCGCCGGGGGCTGCACGTGCATCGAGGTCACGGAGCAGCTGCGGGCGTCGTGAGAGACTGCTCGGTGTGCTGCTCCGGTCTCTGAACTCGTACGCGATCACCCACGGCGGCGACGTCGACGACGCGGTCACCGTCGGTGACGTCGTCCTCTCTCGAAGCGATCTGCTCGGAGCCGCCACGTCGGTGGCCGAGCGCATCATGGGCGTCGACCGGGTGGCCGTCCTCGCCGAACCGACCGCCCGCACCGTCGTCGCCGTGGTCGGTGCGCTCATCGCCGGAGTGGCCGTGGTGCCCGTGCCCCCGGACTCGGGGCCGACCGAATTCGACCACATCCTCGCGGACTCCGGTGCCCGTGGGTGGCTGGGTGTCGCGCCCGAGCACGACGGCGGTCTGCCCGTCGTCCCGGTCCGCATGCACGCACGGTCCTGGCACAGCTACGCGGAGCCGTCGGACGACGCGACCGGTCTCGTGCTCTACACCTCGGGAACCACGGGCCCTCCGAAGGGCGTGATCCTCAGCCGCGGTGCGCTCGCCGCCGGCATCGACGCGCTCGCCGAGGCGTGGGGGTGGACGGCGAACGACACTCTGGTGCACGGACTCCCGCTCTATCACGTGCATGGGCTCGTGCTGGGAGTCCTGGGTCCGCTGCGACTCGGCAGTCGAGTGATCCACACCGTCAAGCCCTCCGCGGAGCGGTACGCCGCGGCGCGGGGAACGATGTACTTCGGGGTTCCCACCGTGTGGTCGCGAGTGGCGGCCGACCCGGAGTCCGCCGCGGCGCTGTCGCACGCTCGGTTGTTGATCTCGGGCAGTGCCCCGCTGCCGGTGCCGGTGTTCGAGAAGATCGCCGCTCTCACGGGTCTCGAGCCGATCGAGCGCTACGGCATGAGCGAGACCCTCATCACGCTGAGTACGCGCGCCGACGGTGAGCGACGACCCGGTTGGGTCGGAGTTCCGGTGCGCGGCATCGAGACTCGGCTGCGCGGTGAGGACGGGTCGGAGGTCCCACGCGACGGGGAGTCCATCGGTTCGTTGGAGGTGCGCGGCCGGTTCTTCGACGGTTACCTGAACAAGCCGGAGGCCACCGCGGCCTGCTGGACGGACGACGGGTGGTTCCGGACGGGAGACGTCGCGGCGATCGACCCGGCGGGCTTCCATCGGATCGTCGGCCGGGAGTCGACGGACCTGATCAAGACCGGTGGGTACCGCGTCGGCGCGGGCGAGGTGGAGACGGCGATCCTCGGTGTTCCCGGAGTGCGTGAGGTGGCGGTCGTGGGACTGCCCGACGACGATCTCGGCCAGCGCATCGTGGCGTTCGTCGTGGGTGACGAGGTGGAGCCGCGAGCAGTCGTCGACTCTGTGGCACAACAGCTCTCGGTGCACAAGCGGCCGCGTGAGGTACGCGTGGTGGACTCGTTGCCGCGGAACGGGATGGGCAAGGTCCGCAAGAACCTGTTGGAGTAGCGTCGGGAGACATGACCTCCTCCACTCGCATCGTCCTGGCCTCTCGTCCCACCGGCGCACCCACTGCCGAGAACTTCCGGACCGAGACGGTCGATCTCCCCGAGGTCGGTGACGGTCAGGTCTCGCTGAAGACCCTGTACCTGTCGCTGGACCCGTACATGCGCGGCCGGATGAGCGACGCCGAGTCGTACGCGGAGCCCGTCGAGGTGGGCGACACGATGGTGGGCGCCACGGTCTCCGAGGTGATCGAGTCTCGAAGCGACGCCGTGTCGGTCGGCGCCGTGGTGCTCGGCTACACGGGGTGGCAGTCGCACGCGGTGGTCGACGCGTCGTCCGTGCGAGTGCTGGATCCGGAGAAGGCGCCCGTGTCCACCGCGCTGGGCGTGCTGGGGATGCCGGGCTTCACCGCGTACTCCGGCATGACGAAGATCGGGCAGCCGAAGCCGGGGGAGACCGTCGTGGTCGCAGCGGCCAGTGGGCCCGTCGGCTCGGCCGTCGGCCAGTTCGCGAAGATCAAGGGTGCGCGCGCCGTCGGCATCGCCGGCGGTCCCGAGAAGTGTGCGTACCTGATCGACGAGCTCGGCTTCGATGCCGCCGTCGATCACCGCGCCCCGGACTTCGAGGATCAGTTGAAGGCCGCGACTCCGGACGGCATCGACGTCTACTTCGAGAACGTGGGCGGCGCCGTCGCGAAGGCGGTGCTCCCGCGGCTCAACCTCTACGCACGCGTGCCGGTGTGCGGTCTCATCGCGCAGTACAACGACACGCAGGCACCGGAGGGTCCGGATCGGCTGCCCGGCTTCTTCACGCGCGTGCTGACGAAGAGCCTGACAATCCGCGGCTTCATCCAGAGCGAATTCGTCCCGGAGCTCTACAAGGACTTCCTGCGCGAGGTCGCCGAGTGGATCGACAACGGGTCGTTCCGCTACCGGGAAGACGTGGTCGAGGGTCTCGAGAACGCTCCCGACGCGTTCTTCGGGCTGCTCGAGGGCAAGAACTTCGGCAAGCTCGTCGTCAAGGTGGCGTGACGGTTAGAGTACACGTGTGCACTCGAATCGCGATCGGAACGAAGTAGCGGGCGCTGCCGACGTCGTGGCCACGGCCATCGACATCCTCAGCCGCCCTGTCCAGGGGACCCACCGCGCGATCAACGATGTGGTGTTCGGGGTACTGGGCCGTTCCGCGGCACCCGTGCGCATCCTGAACGAGGGCATCGCCGACCTGGTCTACGAGGCTGTGCGCGGGGGCGGTGTGGCGGCCGCCGAGGCTGTCACCGCGGTGTCCCGGCTGTTGCCCGAGGACCGCGTGTCCCACGCGGTCACGTCCACCGCGGCCGGATCGGTCGTGGTCGGCGCCGTCAACGGGCTGCTGGGCGACCGGCTCGCCGCCGAGGGCAACGACCTGACGGTGGAACTCGGGCCGCATCACGAGCGCCGCATCGTCGGGAACGACACCGCGATGCTGACCACCGCGTATCCGAAGGCCACGGGTCACGTCGCCGTGCTCGTACACGGGCTGGGGGAGACCGAGCAGGCCTGGTACTACCGCCACGACGGGCGGGGCAGTTACGGCGAGGCGCTGGCCGCGCACGGCATCAGCGCGGTCTGTCTGCGGTACAACACCGGCGCCGGGATCGAGGACAACGGGGCGGCACTGGCCGGCCTCCTCGACGAGCTGATCGCGGTCTGGCCCGTCCCTGTCCAGCGGATCGACCTCGTCGGGCACTCGATGGGCGGGCTCGTGGTGCGGCGTGCCTGTGCGGTCGAGGCGAGCAGGGCGACCTGGCTGCCGCTGGTGCGCACGGCCTGCTACCTGGGCACCCCGCACGAGGGCGCACCGCTCGCGACGGGCGTGTACCACCTCTCCCGTGCCCTGCGGAAGGTGCGGCAGACGGCGGTGTGGGCGGACCTGCTCGACGTCCGCAGCCGCGGCGTGGACGACCTCAGACTGGCCACGGACGTGGCGCTCGCCCCCGGGATCCGGCACGTCGCGGTCGCCGCCACCCTGGCCGCCGACGACACGGCCTGGTGGGCCGACGCCGTGGGAGACGGACTGGTGACGCTGCGCAGCGCACGGGGGCCGATGACGGAGTTGCACACGCTCGTCGGCACCGGGCACCTCGCGCTGCTGTCGGATCCGCGGGTGCTCGACGTCCTCACCGAACTCATGGCGGACGCGACACCGGCCGAGATCGACGACGTCACCGAGCCGGACGAGACGGTGGCCTGAGACCACCGTCCCGCGTCAGACCAGGCTCTCCTGCCACGCCGTGTTCAGGTGCGCGAACCTGCCGTCGCCGGCGACGAGGGCCTCCGGGGTGCCGTCCTCGACGATCCGTCCGTCGGCCATGACGAGAACGCGGTCCGCGATCGCGACCGTCGACAGGCGGTGCGCGATGATCAGTGCGGTCCGGCCGTGCAGGATCGTCTCGAGGGCGCGCTGGACCAGGCGCTCGCCGGGGATGTCGAGGCTGGACGTGGCCTCGTCGAGCACGATCACCGACGGTGCGGCGAGGAACACCCGCGCGAAGGCCACCAGCTGTCGCTGTCCGGAGGACAGACGTCCACCGCGCTTGCGCACGTCGGTGTCGATGCCCCGCGGCAGTGCGGCCAGGAACGGGGTGAGGCCCACGGCGTCGGCGGCCGCCCGCACCTCGTCGTCGGTCGCGGACGGTCGGCCGAGTCGGATGTTGTCCGCGATCGATCCGGAGAACAGGAACGATTCCTGCGTCACCATGACGACGTTGCGACGCAGGTCGTCGTCGGCCAGGTCGCGGAGATCGATGCCGTCGAGACGGATCCGGCCGTCCGTGGGGTCGTAGAACCGCGCGAGGAGCTTGGCCACCGTCGACTTGCCGGCACCGGTGGCGCCGACCATGGCGACCACCTGTCCGGCCGGCACGTGCAGCGAGAAGGGCTGCAGCACCAGCGCGTCCGCGGCGTAGCCGAACGAGACCTGGTCGAACTCCACATAGCCGGCCGCGATTCCGATCGGCACCGGGGTGGTGGGAGGCGCCACGGTCGGTTCCTCCTCGAGCACGCCCGAGATCTTCTCGAGCGCCGCCGCGGCCGACTGGTACGCGTTGAACACCTGCGCGAGTTCGTCGAGCGGCCCGTAGAAGCGGCGGAGGTACAGCACGTAGGCGGCGAGCACGCCGATGTCGAGGGCACCGCCGATGACCCGCATGCTGCCCACGACCACGATGACGGCGAGGGTGGCGTTGCCGATCCAGCGCACGATGCCGGTGTAGCTCGCCATTCCGCGCAGCGCAGTGGTGGTGGCGTCCCGGTACTCGGTGTCCTCCGCGAGCAGGATCGCGTCGTTGCGGCGCTCGCGGCGGAACACCTGGACGGCGCGGATGCCGACCATCGACTCGACGAAGTGCACCACGACGCGCGCGATGGACACCCGGGTGCGTCGGTAGGCGCGGCGTTGGCGGCGCTGCGACCAGCGTGTGATCAGTAGCAGCGGAACGAATCCCGCGAGCACGACGAGGGCCAGCGGAACGTCGAGCCAGAACAGGATGATCGCGATCGAGACCATCGACAGGATCGCGGTCAACGCATCGTTGAGCGCGCTCTCGAGAAGCGTCTGCAGTGATTCGACGTCGCTGGTCAGTCGCGAGATCACCTTGCCGGACGTGTACTTCTCGTGGAAGGACAGCGACAGTGCCTGCGCGTGGCGGAACACCCGCTCGCGCAGATCGAACAGGATGTCCTGGCTCAGGCGGCCCGAGACCATGAGGAACGCGTACGTGGTGGCGGCGCCGAGGAACCCGACCACGACGTATCCCGCCACGGTCCACACCAGCGGCGCCCATCGTCCGTCGACGGCAGCGGCGACGCCCGTGTCGAGAGCGTGGGCGATGAACAGCGGTCCCGCGACGAACGCCAGGTTGTCCAGGAAGATGATCGCCATCGCGAGGACCGTGCGGCGGCGGTGCGGACGGAGCAGCGAGAAGAGCAGTCGACGTGAGCGGCCGGCCAGGACGAGGTTGCCTGCCCGGTCCACGTCGGTGTCCTCACCGCCGACGCCGCGCCAGTCGGTGTCAGCCATGATCTCGCTCCGCTCCCGACATCGAGCCCATCACGTCGCGGTACGCCGCCGAGGTGGCGAGCAGGTGCTCGTGCGTCCCGGTCTCCATCACCGTGCCGTGGCCGAGGTGCACGACGCGATCCGCGAGCGCGGCGGTCGAGGGGCGGTGTGCCACCAGCACGGTCGTGGAGTGCGCGAGCACGGTGCGCAGCCTGCGCTGAACCGTCGCCTCGGTGTCCACGTCGAGTGCGGAGAGCGGATCGTCCAGCACGAGCACGCGGGGCCGGCCGAGCACCGCCCGCGCCAGCGCCAGTCGCTGGCGTTGACCGCCGGACAGGCTCAGTCCCTGCTCGCCGATCCGGGTGTCGAGGCCCCACGGCAGCTTCTCGACGAAATCCGTCGCGTGCGCGATTTCGAGTGCCTCCGCGACGTCCTCGTCCGTGGCGTCGGGGCGGCCCAGCGCGACGTTCTCGCGCACACTGGCCGAGAACAGCACCGGCTCCTCGAAGGCGACCGAGACCACCGAGCGCAGATCCGCCAGCCGCATCGACCGGACGTCGACACCGTCGAGAGTGATCGCGCCACCGTCGACGTCGAAGAGCCGAGGTATCAGCGTCGTCAGGACGGACTTCCCCGTTCCGGTGTTGCCGGCGAGAGCCACCGTCTCGCCCGGACGCACCTCGAACGTGACGTCGTGCAGGAGGTGGTCGGATGCGTCCGGGAATGCGAAGGAGACGTGGTCGACGCGGATGTGCCCCCGCACCGGGTCGGGCAGGGGAACGGGGGAGACCGGATCCACGATGGTGTCCGGGGTGTCCATGATCTCCCAGTACCGATCCGCCGCCGTCCGCGCGTTGTTCAGCTCGGCGAGCAGGAAACCGAAGGACTCGATCGGCCACAGCAGGAAGGCGACGATGGCCATGGTCGCCACCAGAGTTCCGGCCGTCAGGGTCCCCGTCACGATGGCGTACGTCCCGTAGGCGAGCATGCCGCCGACGGCCACCGGTGGCAGTCCGACGATGACGGTCCACAGGATCGCCAGGTACCGGACCTTGGTGAGCTCGGTCGTGCGGAGCGTCGCGGCCTGCGCGAGGAAGCGGCGTCCCAGGTGGGCGCTGCGGCCGAACGCCTTGAGCACCCGGATGCCGTGGATGGACTCCTCGACGGTGGTGGTGACGTCGCCGGCCTGGTCCTGGGCGTCGCGTGCGACGACGCGATAGAGCTCCTCGAACCGGACGCACGCCCACACCAGCGGAATCGCCACGACGAGCATGATGACGCCGAACTGCCATGCGCGGGAGAGCAGGACACCGAGACCCACGACGAGGGTCACCGCGTTGATGATGATGAACGGTCCGATGAAGGCGACGAAGCGGCGCAGCGCGGAGAGGTCGGAGATGGCGCGGGAGAGCAGTTGGCCCGATTCCCAGCTGTCGTGCGCGGCCACCGACACGTGCTGCAGTTTCGCGAACACGTGCGCGCGGGCCGTGATCTCGAACTGACTCGACGGCCCCGACACCAGGTAGCGACGGATCCAGATGCCGGCGGCATCGATCGTTCCCAGCAGCAGCACCAGCGCCGCAGGCCACCACACGCCGGCGACGTCGCCGCGGGTGATCGGGCCGTCGATGATGCTCTGGATGACGAGCGGGATCACCAGGCCGGTGAGCGTGGCGATCAGCGAGACCACGATGGACCCGACGAAGTACCAGCGATACGGCGCCAGGAACGGGGCGAAGCGGCGGAGCGACGAGGTCACCGTCGCGGAGGACGCCTCGACCGCACGTCTCGTTCCGCGATCGAGCACTCCGGTGGACACACACGACTCCTCACGTACCGCTCGACTGTCTCATCGAGCCGTACTCGGAGCCAACCGATTTGTCGCGGGGCCTGTTCCCCCGTTCTCACGTCACCTCCGCTTCGCGTCACCGAACGGTTCGTCGCGTTCCTGGACGGCCTGCCGGAATCCGACGGTGGCAGCGCGGGTCTGGAACGCGAAGCCCTCCCGGGTGTGCCGGGCGACGCCGTCGAAGACCGTGCTGATCATCGTGGAGGTGTGCACGCCGGAGCTGATCAACGCGCTGTTGAGCGCCAGCTTGACCATCATCAGCTGGTTGATCGGCATGCGCGCGATCCGTGCGACAAGTTCTTCGGTGCGGGCGTCGAGCTGATCCGCAGGCACCGATTCGACGGCGAGACCCCACTCCGCCGCCTGCGTCCCGGTGAGACAGTCACCGGTCAGGAGCAGTCGTTTGGCGCGCTGGTCGCCGAGGCGGTGTGCCCACATCCCGGCGGCGGGAACGCCCCAGACGCGGGTCGGCGGGTAGCCGATCCGCGTGTCGTCCGCACAGATGATCTGGTCGGCGTACAGCGCGATGTCGGTACCGCCGGCCACGGCGAAACCGTGCAGCTTGGCCACCACCGGCTTGTTCGCGTGCAGCAGGCTGGCGAATCCGCGGTTGAATCGGCTCATCATCGCGTAGTCGATCATCGGGTCCCACTGGCCCGACGGATCGTGGTTGCGGGCCTGGACGACGGGATCGAGAACCGTCCCCGTCGTGTCCACGGCCCCGCTGTCGCCCCGATCGAGATTCTCGGCGTAGATCGACAGGTCGTAGCCGCCGCAGAACCCCTTGCCGCGACCGGACAGCAGCATGACGTGTACTCGCGGATCGAGATCTGCCCGCTCGACGGCCGCCGCCAGTTCGACGGGGGTGTCCGCGGTGATGGCGTTGCCGTGCTCCGGTCGGTCGAAGGTGATCCGGGCGATCCGCCCGTCGACCTCGTAGGTGAGCGTCCGGAACGTCGGAGAGTCCTGCTGTGGAGTGCGGCCGGTGAAGGGGGAGTCGGCTCCCTCGTCCCACCCCTCCCGCCACGGGGCGGGTGCGTCGGTCACGCCGGAACCTTCGGCGTCGATCGCTCGATGATGGCGGCCGTGTCCACCCCGGTCGGCAGGGTGCCGTACACGCTGCCCCAGTCGCCGCCGAGTCGGCTCGTCGTGAACGCGTCGGCGACCGCGGGGTGGCCGTGCCGCACGAGCAGCGAGCCCTGCAGTGCCAGTGCCATCTCGCCGACGACGCGGCGTGCCCGCTGTTCGAGGGTGGCGATGTCGGTGAAGGAGTCCTTCAGCGACCGCACCGCGGCGTCGAGCGCCGCATCGGCTCCGCGGCAGCCGTCGAGCTCGTCGAAGAACACGGCGAGCGTCTCCGGCTGTCGTGCCACGGCGCGCAGGGTGTCGAGCGCCGCGACGTTGCCCGAACCCTCCCACACCGACAGCAGTGGAGCCTCCCGGTAGAGCCGCGGCATCCTCGACTCCTCCGCATACCCGTTGCCGCCCAGGCATTCCAGGGCCTCCGCCGCATGCGCCGGGCCGCGCTTGCACACCAGGTACTTGCTGACGGAGAGGCTGATGCGCCGCAGTGCGGCGGCACGCTCGTCGCCCGCAGCTGCCTGATCGGTGAGCGCGGCGAGCCACAGGGCGACGGTCGTCGACGCCTCGGACTCGATCGCGAGATCGGCCAGGACATTTCGCATGAGTGGCTGGTCGACGAGGTTCTTCCCGAACGCCTGCCGGTGCACCGCATGATGCACGGCCTGAGCGGTGCCCGCCCGCATTCCCGTGGCCGACCCCAGGGTGCAGTCGAGCCTCGTCATGTTGACCATCTCGATGATGGTCCGCACGCCGCGACCCTCGTCGCCGACGAGCCAGGCGGTCGCGTCGTCGTACTCCACCTCGCTCGAGGCGTTGGAATGGTTGCCCAGCTTGTCCTTCAGGCGCTGGATCGCCATGGCGTTGCGAGTGCCGTCCGGGAGGACGCGGGGCAGGAAGAAGCACGACAGGCCGCCGGGCGCCTGCGCGAGGACCAGCAGGACGTCCGACATCGGCGCCGACGTGAACCACTTGTGGCCGGTGATCCGGTACGAGCCGTCCGGCTGCGGCACGGCCGTCGTGCGGTTCGCCCGGACGTCGGAACCGCCCTGCTTCTCGGTCATGGACATGCCCGCGATCAGACCCGTCTTGGTCGCGGGAGGACGGTACGAGGGGTCGTACGTCGACGAGGTGAGCAGCGGTTCGTACAGCGCGGACAGTTCCGCGTTCGCTCGGAGTGCGGGAACGACGGCGTACGTCATGGAGATCGGGCACCCGTGCCCCGCGTCCACCGCGCCCCAGACGCTGAACTTCGCGGCACGGATCAGATGTGCGTGCGGTGACGGGTCGCGCCACGGCGCCCCGTGCATGCCGAATTCGACTGCCGTGCGCATCAATTCGTGGTACGCCGGGTCGTAGACCACCTCGTCGATGCGGTTCCCGTAGCGGTCGTGCGTGTGCAGGACGGGCGGATGCTCCTCGGCGAGATCGCCCCAGCGCTGCGCCTGCTCGCTCCCGGCCAGCCGACCGAGCCGGTGCAGCTCGTCGAGCGCGTCGTCGGCGCCCTCGCGGTGCAGGGCCTCCAGGACGACCGGGTGGTCGGCGACGTCGTGGCCGATGAGCGGCGGAACCTGATTGGTGACGGTGTGCGTGGGGGTCATGACGCTCTCCTGTCGGTCGGGGCGCCGAGGGCGCGGAGTGTGAAGGTCTCGAGTGCGGCGAGAACGCGAGCGTCGGCCTCGCCGCGGGCGAGTGGGACGACCAGTGCCTCGCCGATGGCGCCGACGATGCACGCCGCCGTCAGGGGCGCGTCCTGGTCCGGGAGTTCACCGGCCTCGACGGCGGCACGGATGGCGGCGGCGAACGCGTCCGCGAACGACTGCCGGAAGGCGAGACGCTCGGTGTCGACGAGGGCGTCGATGGGCTCGGCCAGCAGCGCGTACGCGAGAGTCGGTGCGCGACAGGCGCGATCGCAGAAGGTGCGGACCGAGGCGAGCAGGCTGTCGGTGTGGGTGCCGGTCGCGGCGGCGCGCACACCCGCCGCTGTCGCGGCGGCCACCTCGCGGCTGCAGGCGTCGCGGAAGACCTCGGCGAACAGTTCGCCCTTGCCGGGGAAGTAGCGGTAGACGGTGCCCACACCGATGCCGGCGCGGGCGGCCACGTCGGCCATCGAACATGCGGCGTACCCCCGCTCGGCCACGAGAGACAGTGCAGCGGTGACGATTCGAGATCGGGCGGCATCGAGCCGCTCCTGGACCGCAGCGGTCCGTCGGTACACCATGGCAAGAAGTGAACGCCCGTTCCGCACTGGTGTCAAGGACGGAACGGTGATTCACATGTTCGGGAGGGCAGGACTACCAGCGCGACCCGACGCGATTGTTGACCAGCAGCGTGCCGTCCGGATCGAGACGGGACTCGGGACGGAACACCATGACGGCGTCGTCCTCGTCGGGCGGTGTCGGCTCCTCCGTGTTGCCGATGCCGCCGAGCAGTCCGCGCCACAGCACCCAACCGCGCCGCTCGTAGAACCCGACGGCGTCGGGAAGGGAATTGAGCACGCCGACCACGTCGTCCGACTCGATCTGCTCCTCGATCGCGGCCATGAGCCGCGCACCCAGCCCGGTGCCCCGGAACTCCGGGTCCAGGGCGACGGCCTCGACGAAGCCGCCGTCGAACTCGTCGCCGCCGTGGTGGAGAAGGCGCGGCACCACGGCGGCATGACCGATGATGCGGTCGCCGTCGCGGAGGATCACGTGGGTACCGCCCAGGGCGTGCTGCCAGTCGTGCGGGGTGAAACGCTCGCCGAAGGCGCCGCGCACCAGCCCCTCGCACGTGTGGGCGTCCGCGTCACCCAGATCGTCGGTGATCACCGACTCGAGTCGCGGTTCCTGCTGTATCGCTTCCTGGCTCACGGTCCCCCCGGACGCAGCCTGCCGCCGAATCGCTCAGTCGTTGGCGTGCAGGATCGAGTTGAGCTCGACGCCCGTACCCTTCCACGGCACGACCTCGACGGCACCGGAAACGGAGTTACGACGGAAGAGCATGTTCGACTGCCCACTGAGATCGGCCGCCTTGACGACGGTGCCGTCCGGGCCGGTGACCTTGGTGCCCGCGGTGATGTAGAGGCCCGCCTCGACGACGCAGTCGTCGCCGAGGGAGATGCCGAGCCCCGCGTTGGCGCCGAGCAGGCAACGCTGTCCCACCGAGATGACGGCCTTGCCGCCGCCGGACAGAGTGCCCATGATCGAGGCGCCGCCGCCCACGTCGGAGCCGTCGTCGACGACGACGCCGGCGGAGATGCGGCCCTCGACCATGGACGAGCCGAGCGTGCCGGCATTGAAGTTCACGAAACCCTCGTGCATGACCGTCGTGCCGGATGCGAGGTGGGCGCCGAGGCGCACGCGACCGGCGTCGCCGATGCGGACACCGGTGGGGAGCACGTAGTCGACGAGTCGCGGGAACTTGTCGACGCTGAAGACGGTGACGGCGCCCCGTGCACGGAGACGGGCGCGCGTCGCCTCGAAGCCGTCGACGGCCGCCGGGCCGTGGTTGGTCCACACCACGTTGGACAGCAGGCCGAACTGGCCGTCCAGGTTGAGGCCGTGCGGCCGGACGAGGCGATGCGAGAGCAGGTGCAGGCGCAGGTAGACGTCGTGCGCGTCGACCGGGGCGTCGTCGAGGGAGGAGATGGTGGTCCGCACCGCGACGATGTCGAGGTAGCGGGCGTCGTCGTGTCCGACCAGCGCGGCCAGTTCCGGGGGAACGTCCGCCGCGTCGAGCCGTGCGGTGCCGGTCTCGGCCACCTCGGCGAGCTCGGGAGCGGGGAACCAGGTGTCCAGCACCGTTCCCGACGAGGTGATGTGTGCGATGCCGACTGCCGATGCTCCTGTGGTCACGGGGACCGAGCCTAGAGGACGACCGGACGGCCGGGCGAACGTAAGGTCGGCTGCGTGAGCGCACCGATCTCCCTGGACCTGCACGCCGATCCCGTCGACCTCACGGCGGCGCTGGTGGACGTTCCCAGCGTCTCGCGAGACGAGGCCACGCTGGCCGACGCGGTGGAGCGGGCGCTGCGCGAGCAGACCACGGGATTCGAGATCGTGCGCTCGGGCGACGCCGTGCTGGCCAGGACGAACCGGGGGCTCCCGACGCGGGTGATCCTCGCGGGTCACCTGGACACGGTCCCCATCGCCGACAACGTGCCGAGTCGTCGCGAGCGCGGGCACGCCGAGGGCGACGTCCTCCACGGATGCGGAACCGTCGACATGAAGTCGGGGGACGCGGTGTTCCTGCACCTGGCGGCGACAGTCGCTGAGCCCACCGCGGACCTGACGCTGATCTTCTACGACTGCGAGGAGATCGAGGCGTCGGCCAACGGTCTGGGTCGCATCGAGCGGGAGATGCCCGAGTGGCTGCGCGGAGACGTCGCGATTCTCGGCGAGCCGTCGGGTGGCTTCATCGAGGCGGGGTGCCAGGGGACGCTCCGCATGCGGTTCACCGCGACGGGGACGCGCGCCCACTCGGCCCGATCGTGGCTGGGAGACAACGCGATCCACAAGCTGGGCCCGCTGTTCGACCGGCTCGCCGCGTACACGCCGCGCAGCGTGGACATCGACGGCTGCGTGTACCGGGAGGGACTGCAGGCGGTCCGTGTCAGCGGCGGCGTCGCCGGGAACGTGGTCCCCGACGAGGCATTCGTCGACGTCAACTTCCGCTTCGCCCCCGACCGCAGTGTGGAGCAGGCGATCGAGCACGTGCGCGAGGCGACCGACGCGGAGCATCTCGATCTCACCGTCGAGGTGACCGACAGGTCGCCGGGCGCGCTGCCGGGTCTGGCCGCACCCGCGGCAGCGGCGCTGGTCACGGCGGCGGGGGGAGAGTTCCGCGCCAAGTACGGCTGGACCGACGTCTCCCGGTTCTCCGCGCTGGGCATCCCGGCGGTGAACTACGGTCCCGGCGATCCCAACCTCGCGCACAAGCGCGACGAGCGTGTACCGGTGCAGCAGATCACCGATGTCGCCGACGTCCTGCGCCGGTATCTGACCGCCACCGGCGCCCACTAGCCTCTCCGTCATGGGAGCGCACGAGAGCCGGGAGAACGCCGGCGAGAGGTCCACGAACTACCGCGGGCCCGTCATGGACCGACGGGAGTTCGGTGGGTCCACCACCGATCAGCGGCTCCTCGACTCGCGGGGCTCCGCCGACTGGCTGCACACCGATCCGTGGCGTGTGCTGCGGATCCAGAGCGAGTTCGTCGAGGGCTTCGGCGCACTCGCGGAACTGCCTCGGGCCGTCACGGTGTTCGGGTCGGCACGGACGTCGCGCGAGTCCGCGGAGTACGCGCTCGGCGTCGAACTGGGCACCGCGTTGGCCGGCGCCGGCTACGCCGTGGTGACGGGCGGGGGACCGGGCGCGATGGAGGCCGCCAACAAGGGGGCCTGCGAATCGGGCGGGTTCTCGGTCGGCCTCGGTATCGAGCTGCCCTTCGAGCAGTCGCTCAACGAGTGGGTGGACCTCGGCGTCAACTTCCGCTACTTCTTCGTCCGCAAGACGATGTTCGTCAAGTACTCGCAGGCCTTCGTCTGCATGCCGGGCGGATTCGGCACGCTCGACGAGTTGTTCGAGGCACTCACGCTGGTGCAGACCCGCAAGGTCACCCGGTTCCCCATCATCCTGTTCGGCACGCAGTTCTGGGGCGGGCTGCTCGACTGGATCCGCACCACGCTGGTGGCCGCCGGCACGGTGTCCGAGGCGGATCTCGAGCTGATCCGCTGCACGGACAGTGTCGCGGAGGTGGTCCGCTGGGTCGACGAGAGCCGGGCGGCCGAGATCGCGGCGACCGAGTCGCGGGCGAGCGAGACCGAGCAGTGACCGGGTCGATCGCGGTGTGCGTCTACTGCGCGTCCGGCCCGGTGGAGCAGCATCACCTCGATCTGGCCGCCGCCGTGGGCACCGAGATCGGACGTCGCGGCGGCACGTTGGTGTCCGGGGGCGGCAACGTCTCCATGATGGGCGCCGTCGCGGCGGCCGCACGCGCCGCGGGGGCATTCACGGTGGGAGTCATCCCGCAGGCCCTGGTGCACCGCGAGGTGGCGGACATCGATGCCGACGAGCTGGTGGTCACCGAGACGATGCGCGAGCGCAAACGCATCATGGACGACCGGGCGGACGCGTTCATCACGCTCCCGGGCGGGATCGGCACGCTCGAGGAACTGTTCGAGACCTGGACCGCCGGATATCTGGGAATGCACGACAAACCGGTCGTAGTCTTGGATCCCGTGAACCACTTCACACCGCTGTTCGACTGGATGCGCTCGCTCGTCCGGACGGGATTCGTCTCCGAGCGCTCGCTCGATCGCCTGGTCGTCACGGCGGACGTGGACACGGCTCTGACGGCGTGTGGGCTCGTGCAGGGCACGCGCACCGTGAACATTACCAATCAGTAAGGTAAGCGTCGTCACAGCCGGAGACGCAGCCGGCTCGCCAGGGGAGGGAACCACAGCATGGGTGCCGAGGCTCGTCACAAGGTCGGATTGCTCGACATCGCCGCCACACTTCCGAAGATGACGGCGGCGCTGCCCAGTGTCCTCCGGGGTGTGCCCGGGTTCCTGCGCAAGCCCGACGACAAGGAGTCGATCGGCCACATCTTCCAGCGCGTCGCGGCGAAGACGCCGGACCACCCGTTCGTACGTTTCGAGGGCGACACCCTCACGTACGGCCAGGCCAACGATCTGGTGAACCGGTACGCGAGCGTGCTCACCGACCGCGGCGTCCGGCGCGGTGACGTCGTCGGTGTGCTGGCCAAGAACTCGATGCGCACGCTGCTGGTGGCCCTGGCCACCGTCAAGCTCGGCGCCACGGCCGGAATGCTGAACTTCAATCAGCGCGGCGACGTGCTCGAGCACAGTCTCGGCATCCTCGACGCGCGCGTCCTCGTCGTGGACGGCGACTGCGTCGAGGCCCTCGAGTCCCTCGACGAGGCGCTCCCGGAGAAGGTCATCCTGCACGCGGACGAGCTGGACGAGAAGGCGGCGTCGGCGAGCGCGGAGAACCCGGCCACCACGGCCGAGGTCCAGGCCAAGGAGAAGGCGTTCTACATCTTCACCTCCGGCACCACGGGCATGCCCAAGGCCAGCCTGATGAGCCACTTCCGCTGGATGAAGTCCATGTCCGGTCTCGGCAGCATGGGCGTGCGTCTGGACAAGAACGACGTCCTCTACTGCTGCCTCCCGCTTTATCACAACAACGCGCTGACGGTGTCCCTGTCGTCCGTGCTGGCGTCCGGCGCCACCATCGCCATCGGCAAGCAGTTCTCGGTGTCCAACTTCTGGAAGGACGTCCGCGAGAACGAGGCCACCGCGTTCACCTACATCGGTGAGCTGTGCCGCTACCTGCTGACGCAGGACGAGACCCCGCAGGACTCCGACAACACGATCAAGCTGATCGTGGGCAACGGGCTGCGCCCGGAGATCTGGGAGGAGTTCACCACCCGCTTCGGCATCGAGCGCGTGGCGGAGTTCTACGGCGCCAGCGAGTGCAACATCGCGTTCATCAACGCCTTCAACATCGACCGCACCGCAGGCTTCTGCCCGTTGCCGTACGCCGTCGTCGAGTACGACGACGAGACGGGCAAGGCCAAGCGGGACGACAACGGTCGGCTGCGCAAGGTGGGGTCCGGCGGCGTGGGCCTGCTGCTGTCGAAGATCACCGACCGCGCGCCGTTCGACGGGTACTCCGACGAGGAGGCCACGAACAAGAAGCTCCTCAAGGACGGGTTCAAGGACGGCGACTGCTGGTTCGACACCGGAGACCTGGTGCGTCAGCAGGGCTTCCGGCACGTGGCGTTCGTCGACCGTCTCGGCGACACCTTCCGGTGGAAGGGCGAGAACGTCGCCACGACCCAGGTGGAGGGCGCGCTCAACTCGCACCCCGACGTCGATCAGGCCGTGGTCTTCGGTGTCGACGTTCCCGGTACCGACGGCAAGGCGGGCATGGCGGCGGTGACCCTGCGCCACGACAAGAGCTTCGACGGCGCGAGCTTCGCCGAGCACGCCTACAAGAACCTGCCCGGCTACGCCGTGCCGCTGTTCATCCGCGTCGTGGACTCGCTCGAGGCCACGTCCACGTTCAAGAGCAAGAAGGTCGAGCTCCGCAAGGTGGGCTACGGCGACGGGGACGGCGACCTGTTCGTCCTGAAGGGCAAGTCCGGCGGTTACGTCGAGAGCTACGACGAGTACGTCGACGAGGTCGGTGCCGGCAAGCTGCCCAAGGGCTGAGGTGGCCCCCGGGGACGGGCATCATGGTGGTGTGAGCGCACCCGAGACGTCCGTCCCCGCCGACACCCTGTGCGGTAGACCGGTCGCGACCGACCGTGCGCTGGTCATGGCCATCGTCAACCGCACCCCCGACAGCTTCTACGACCGCGGCGCGACGTTCGAGGACGACGCCGCGATGGACGCGGTCCGCCGTGCGGTGGACGAGGGTGCCGACCTCGTCGACATCGGCGGTGTGAAGGCCGGACCCGGCGCCACCGTCGACGCCGCCGAGGAGACCCGACGGGTCGTGCCGTTCGTCGCCGCCATCCGCGCCGCATACCCGGATCTGGTGATCAGCGTGGACACCTGGCGGGCCGAGGTCGCTCGGCTCGCGTGCGCCGAGGGCGCCGATCTGATCAACGACACGTGGGCCGGCGCGGACCCCGAGCTCGTGCACGTCGCCGCCGAGGTCGGTGCCGGCATCGTCTGTTCGCACACCGGCGGAGCCGTTCCCCGGACCCGGCCGCACCGCGTTCGCTACCCCGACGTGGTCGCCGACGTGCTCTCCGAGGTGACTCGATCGGCCGAGAACGCTCTGGCCGCGGGCGTGCGAGCGGACGGGATCATCATCGATCCGACCCACGATTTCGGCAAGAACACCTATCACGGGCTCGAACTGTTGCGTCGGATCGACAGTCTTGTAAACACCGGATGGCCTGTCCTGATGGCACTGAGCAACAAGGATTTCATCGGGGAGACTCTGGGTGTAGGACTTGCCGAACGGTTGGAGGGAACATTGGCCGCGACAGCTTTGACGGCATCACAGGGTGCTCGGATGTTCCGGGTGCACGAGGTGGCAGCGACGAGACGGGTGGTCGACATGGTGGCAGCGATAGCAGGCACCAGGGCTCCCGCCCGGACGGTACGGGGTCTGGCATGACACTCGCAGGCATGCTCACCACCGCGACCGACTGGGATCGCGAGAACAGCTGGGAATCACCCTCCTGGACCCTCGAGGAGCTCGAGGCGGCGAAGGGTGACCGGACCGTCTCGGTCGTGCTTCCCGCACTGAACGAGGAGGAGACCGTCGCCGGTGTCCTCGACACCATCTCGCCGCTCCTCGGGCGACTGGTCGACGAGTTGGTGGTGCTCGACTCCGGGTCGACCGACCGGACCGCCGTGCGTGCGACGGCCGCCGGTGCCACCGTCGTCTCCCGGGAGGAGGCGGTTCCCGAACTCGCCCCCGCTCCCGGCAAGGGGGAGGTGTTGTGGCGCGCGATTGCGGCCACGACGGGCGACGTCATCGCGTTCGTGGACTCCGACCTGATCGATCCCGACCCGCAGTTCGTGCCCAAGCTCCTCGGGCCGTTGCTCATGGGGGACGGCATCCATCTGGTCAAGGGCTACTACCGCCGGCCGCTGAGCGGGTCGACCGAAGCACACGGTGGTGGGCGCGTGACCGAACTGGTGGCCAGACCGCTGTTGGCCGCGCTGCGTCCCGAGCTCGGAAGGGTCATCCAGCCGCTGGGCGGGGAGTACGCGGGCACCCGCGAACTGCTGTCCTCGGTGCCCTTCGCGCCCGGGTACGGCGTGGAGATCGGTCTGCTGATGGACACGTACGACCGGTTGGGCATGGACGCGATCGGGCAGGTGAACCTCGGAGTCCGGCGTCACCGCAACCGGCCGCTCGTGGAGCTGGGGGCCATGAGCCGTCAGATCGTCGGAACCATGCTGGCGCGCGCCGGCATCGCCGACTCGGGAGCCGGTCTCACGCAGTTCGTCCTCGACGGGGAGACCTTCGTGCCCTCGATCACCGACGTCTCGCTGGCCGACCGGCCGCCCATGCGCACGGTGCGGCCGTGGGCGGGCAAGTCGGGAGTCGAGAAGTCGGGGGGCTGAGAAGTCCAGGCCGGCGGAGGCGCACCACCGCCGCGGATCCTGTCGCCTCGTCGTGACAGGATCCGTGTCATGGTGACGATCCTGCTGTACGTCGTCGTGATCGCGGTCGTGGCCGCGGCCCTGTTCCTCCTCGCGTCCGTCGTCTTCGGCCGTGGGGAGGAGATGGAACCGTTGCCGGAGGGGACCACGGCCACCGCGCTGCCCGCTCGTGGCATCTCCGGGCGCGACGTGCGAGCGCTGCGATTCTCCCTCACGCTGCGCGGGTACGACGCCCGCGAGGTCGACTGGGCCCTCGATCGACTCGCGGTCGAGATCGACAGCTTGCGGCTACGCCTGCGCGAGGCCGAGCCGTCGGAAGCCGTCGTGGAGGACGCGCCCGGTGACGACGTCTGAGTCCGGTCTCCGGATCGGTTCGGACGGACGGGCCCGCTGCCTCTGGGCCGGTGACCCGACGACCGATCCGCTGTACGCCCGGTACCACGACGAGGAATGGGGCGTCATCGTCCACGGTCGCGACGCGCTCTACGAGCGGATCACCCTCGAGGCGTTCCAGTCGGGACTCTCGTGGATCACCATTCTGCGCAAGCGGGACGCCTTTCGAGCGGCGTTCGCGCACTTCGATCCGACCGTCGTCGCGCGGTGGGGAGACGACGACGTCGAACGCCTCATGGGTGACGCGGGAATCGTCCGCAACCGCGCGAAAATCGTTGCGGCGGTGCGTAATGCGCGGGCCATCGTCGATCAGGACCTCGATCTCGACGCGCTCCTGTGGTCGTTCGCACCGCCGCGCCGCGGTCGCCCCACGAGCCTGCAGGACGTTCCCGCGGTGACACCCGAGTCCACCGCTCTCGCGCGCACTCTCAAGAAGTCCGGCTTCGCGTTCGTCGGCCCCACCACGGCGTACGCGCTGATGCAGGCGACCGGAATGGTCGACGATCACCTCGCCGGATGCTGGGTTCCCGCGCGCTAGTACACACCCGTGTCCCGCTCGTTCGAGGGTGTCCGTTGCCCACGGATCCGGAGGATAGGGAACAATAAGTGCACGAGCCTCGTCGGACCCCGGCGAGGCGCGACCGAATTGATGCAGCGCGCGATGCAGGGCAGCGCAGATCTGGAGGGAGCAGAGAATGGCGGCCATGAAGCCCCGGACCGGGGACGGTCCGCTCGAGGCGACCAAAGAGGGACGAGGAATCGTCATGAGGGTTCCACTCGAAGGCGGAGGACGCTTGGTCGTCGAACTGACTCCCGACGAGGCAGCCGCTCTGGGCGACGAGCTCAAGGGCGTCACCAGCTGACACCACACCTGTCATCACCGTGAGAACAGCCCCACCGGCCGACCCTGACCGGTGGGGCTGTTCTCGTCCCGACCGAACGAGCGACCCACCACGACGAGCGGAGGAACCGTGAACGACGATGCGGTGGCCCTGCTCGCGTGCCCACACTGCGGGTCGGACCTCGAGGCCGACGATCCGGACTCGGGATCTGCCGCGCTGCTGTGCGACCGCGGGCACACGTTCGACGTCGCGCGCCAGGGATACGTCAGCCTGCTCTCCGGGTCCGGCGGCAAGATCGTCGGCGACTCCACCGAGATGGTCGCTGCGCGCGCCGAGTTCCTCGACCGCGGGCACTACGACCCGCTGATGGACGCCGTGGCCGACGCCGTGGGGGACCGGCGCCGCGTGCTCGACGTCGGAGTGGGCACCGGGCACTACCTCGCCCGCGTGCTGGACGCGGGCGTCCCCGATGCCGTCGGCGTCGGTCTCGACGTGTCCAAGGCGGCTGCGCGCCGCGCCGCACGATCGCACCCGCGGGCGTCCGCGGTGGTCGCGGACGTCTGGCAGAGCATCCCGGTCCGCTCCGGCGTGATCGACGCGGCCCTGTCGGTGTTCTCGCCGCGCAACGCAGAGGAACTCGCGCGCGTGCTCGCACCCGCCGGGGTGCTGGTGGTGCTCACCCCCACCGAGCGCCATCTCGTCGAGTTGGTCGACGATCTGGGTCTCGTCCGGGTGGACGAGAACAAGACGCAGAGGTTGGGCGACACGCTCGGCGGCCGGTTCGAGCGGGTGCGCCGGGTCCCGATCACCTACTCGACCACGCTCACGCGGGACGAGATCGTCGACGTCGTGAGCATGGGGCCGTCGGCGCGCCACATCCCGGCGGCGGATCTGCGCGCGCGGGTCGACGAGATGCCGCCCGCGCGCGAGGTCACCGTGTCGGTGACCCTCGGTGTCTACGCGCGGGCCGCGGCGTAGACCTCCATCGTCTGCTGCGCGATCGACTCCCAGGAGAACTCGGCGACGGCGCGCTCGCGACCGGCGACACCCTGCCGCGCTGCTCGACTCTCGTCGGCGACGAGGTCGTTGACCGCGGCGGCCAGGTCCGCCTCGAACGTGGCGGTGTCCGCGGCGTCGTAGTGCACGAGAGCCCCGGTACGGCCGTCGGCCACGACCTCGGGGATGCCGCCCACGTCGGACGCGACGACGGCCGTCTCGCAGGCCATCGCCTCCAGGTTGACGATGCCGAGGGGCTCGTACACCGACGGGCACACGAACACGGCGGCCGCCGAGAGGATCTGGCGGATCTGCTCGGTCGGCAGCATCTCGCGGACCCAGAACACGTTGCCGCGGCTCTCGGACAGGGCGGTGACGGCGCGCTCGGTCTCGACCGCGATCTCCGGGGTGTCGGGCGCACCCGCGCACAGCACCAGCTGAATGGACGGATCGAACGAGTGGGCCGCGGCGATGAGGTGCCCCACGCCCTTCTGCCGGGTGATGCGGCCGACGAACGCGACGATGGGGGCGTCGGTGCGCACGCCGATCGCCTCGAGCGCGGACGGCGCGCCGTCCGCGGGGCCGCCGGCGTGCCACACCTCGGTGTCGATGCCGTTGCGCACCACATGAACTCGGTCCGGATCGATGCGTGGGTAGCAGTCCAGCACGTCGGCCTTCATGCCGTCGCTGACCGCGACGACGGCGTCGGCGTACTCCATGGCGTTGCGCTCGGACCACGACGAGATGCGGTAGCCGCCGCCCAGCTGCTCGGCCTTCCAGGGGCGGCGCGGTTCCAGCGAGTGCGCGGTGAGCACGTGCGGGATCCCGTACAGCTCGGCCGCGAGGTGGCCGGCGAGGCCGGTGTACCAGGTGTGCGAGTGCACCACGTCGGCGCCGCCGGCGGCGTTCGCCATCCGCAGTCCCGTGGAGAGCGTGGTCAAGGCCGGGTTCGCGTCGACCAGGGCCGGGTCCGGCGAGTGCACGACGGCGGTCTCGCGCGGCGCGCCGATGCAGTGCACGTCGACCTCGCACAGTGCGCGGAGACGGTCGACCAGCTGCGTCACGTGAACGCCCGCGCCGCCGTAGATCTCGGGGGGATATTCCTTGGTCATCATCGCCACTCGCATGAGAGGAACGTAACGCGTCGGTGTGCATTCGGCCTATACGTAGCGATTGCTCGTCACAACCGGATAGGTTGGCTGTTGTGAGGACCCAGCCGCATGTACTCGGAATCGTGCTCGCCGGAGGTGAGGGCAAACGCCTGTATCCGATGACAGCCGATCGCGCGAAGCCCGCGGTCCCGTTCGGTGGTGCGTACCGCCTGATCGACTTCGTGCTGAGCAATCTCGTCAACGCCGGCTATCTGCGGTTGTGCGTTCTGACCCAGTACAAGTCGCACTCGCTCGACCGGCACATCTCCCAGACCTGGCGGCTGTCGGGTTTCGCGGGTGAGTACATCACCCCCGTGCCCGCGCAGCAGCGGCTCGGGCCCCGCTGGTACACCGGCAGTGCCGACGCCATCTTCCAGTCCATGAACCTCGTGTACGACGAGGATCCCGAGTACATCGTCGTGTTCGGTGCGGACCACGTGTACCGCATGGACCCCGAGCAGATGGTGCAGCAGCACATCGATTCCGGTGCCGGTGTCACGGTGGCCGGCATCCGCGTACCGCGCGCCGAGGCAACGGCATTCGGCTGCATCGACAGCGACGCCTCGGGCAACATCACCGAGTTCCTCGAGAAGCCGTCGGACCCGCCCGGAACGCCGGACGACCCCACCATGACGTTCGCGTCGATGGGCAACTACGTCTTCACCACCAAGGTGCTCGTCGATGCCATCCGTGCCGACGCCGAGGACTCGGATTCCGATCACGACATGGGCGGCAACATCATTCCCGCGCTCGTCGCGGCCGGGAAGGCATCGGTCTACGACTTCAAGGACAACGTCGTCCCGGGTGCGACCGAGCGGGACAAGGGCTACTGGCGCGACGTCGGCACCCTGGACGCGTTCTACGACGCACACATGGACCTGGTGTCGGTCCACCCGATCTTCAACCTCTACAACAAGCGGTGGCCGATCCGCGGCGCCGCGGACAACCTGCCGCCCGCCAAGTTCGTGCAGGGCGGTCTGGCTCAGGAGTCGATCGTCGGAGCGGGATCGATCCTGTCCGGCGCGACGGTGCGCAACTCGGTGCTGAGCTCGTCGGTGATCATCGACGCGGGCGCCACCGTGGAGGGCAGCGTCATCATGCCCGGAGTGCGCATCGGTCGTAATGCGGTCGTCCGCAACGCCATCCTGGACAAGAACGTGGTGGTGAACGACGGCGAGATCATCGGCGTGGACCGCGAGCGGGACAGCGAGCGGTTCAACGTGAGCGCCAACGGCGTGGTCGCCGTCGGCAAGGGTGTCTGGATCTAGGTCACTCCGGCACGCGCGAGGCGCACAGCAGGCCGTCGCCGAGGGGAAGGACGACCGCTGTCAGGCTGTCGTTCTCCGCGATGGCGCGGGCGGCCGCGCGGACGGCGACGGTGGCCTCGTCGCGTGACGAGGCGTCCGCGACGCGTCCACCCAGCAACGCGTTGTGCAGGATCAGGGCGCCACCGGGGCGGAGCATCCGCACGCCCTCCGTCACGAATCCGACGTGGTCCCGCGGCGTCGCGTCGACGAACACCAGGTCGTAGGACGCGTCGGCAAGGCGGGGGAGCACGTCGAGGGCGCGGCCGTTGATCAACCGGGTCCGCGATGCCCCGATGCCGCCGGAACGGAACGCCTCCTTGGCGGCGCGCTGATGCTCCGGTTCGGTGTCGATGGTGGTGAGGACCCCGTCGGGCCGCATCCCGTCCAGCAGCCACAGCCCGCTGACACCGGCGCCGGTTCCGACCTCCACCACCGTGCGCGCTCCGGACAACTGCGCGACCATGCTGAGCACGGCACCGACGGACGCCGGTATCGGCGCGGCGCCCAGATCCACGGCGCGCTCGCGCGCGGCCTGCAGGATCTCGTCCTCCACGACGGAGGCTTCGGCGTAGTGCAGCATCTTGGCGGCGTCGGCAGTCACGAAGGGACCCTAACCCGCCCACGAACTCCTCGCGTCCAGACTCTCAGCCCACACTCAGCCTTCTCACACGGGTCGCACACCTGCCCGCGACATAGTTTCCCTACGCGGGTTCGTCGGATCGTCCTCACGCTTCGGTCGCGCCGAACACGGGTAACACCACATCGCACGTCGACACCACGCCGCGATGATCGCCCGAGTAGGAGGATTGAACGATCCACATGATCACCAGCCCGCGCGAACACGCTGCCCTCACGTCCCCGACCTCCCGCCCCGCCGCCGAGTCCGAACAGACCGTCGACGGTCCCGACGAGCTGTCCGGCACCGCGGTGTTCGACGCGACCGGAGACGCGACGTCGATGCCGTCCTGGGACGAACTCGTCCGCGAGCACGGTGACCGCGTCTACCGCCTCGCCTACCGGCTGTCCGGCAACGCGCAGGATGCCGAGGACCTCACGCAGGACACCTTCATCCGCGTGTTCCGCTCGCTGCAGAACTACCAGCCCGGCACCTTCGAGGGCTGGTTGCACCGCATCACGACGAACCTGTTCCTGGACATGGTGCGTCGCCGCAACCGCATCCGGATGGAGGCGCTGCCGGAGGATTACGACCGGGTGCCGTCCGACACCCCCGATCCCGAGCAGATCTACCACGACGCCCGGCTCGACCCGGATCTGCAGGCGGCGCTCGACTCGCTCGCTCCCGAGTTCCGTGCAGCCATCGTGCTGTGCGACATCGAGGGTCTGTCCTACGAGGAGATCGGCGCGACCCTGGGGGTCAAGCTCGGCACCGTCCGTAGCCGTATCCACCGTGGCCGCCAGGCGCTGCGCGACCACCTCGCCGCCAGTCGGCGTACCCGCGAGTCGCTGACCTCGGCCGAGTAGCCGCCGACGCGAGTACCGTTCTGTGGGGAACGGATGCGGGCCGGGAACTTCCGGCCGGTGCCGTGCGTTTCACCCCGGGACGATCCGCACATCGGCACGGCATGAAGTGGAGGCAGCATGACTCGGTTTCGTGATCCTCGGCAGTTCAGCCCCACCGACCACCTCGCCAGTGAGGCGGTGGCCGCCTACGTCGACGGCGAACTGCGCATGAACGCCTACCTGCGCGCCGCGCGGCACGTGTCGGAATGCGCTTCCTGTGCCGACGAGGTCCAGGCGCAGCAGCAGGCCCGTGTCGCCCTCCAGGGCTCGCCGGAGATGTCCATGCCGTCCTCACTCCTGGGTCTCCTGCACCAGATCCCGCACTGCACGTCTCCCGAGCCCGGCCGATCCGAACCCGGCATCGGCTCCGGCCTGCGTCATGGCCTGGGGTCGGTCGTCGGGTCACGTTTCCGGCGCCGGTAGCGTGCAGAGGTGACTCCAGCCGACGAGTACCGACCGGACCCCACGGCTTCTTCGGCGGACGGGGGAGCACCCGACGACGATGCGCCGCGGCTTCCTCCGCGTCCGCTCTACCGGCCCACCATCGACGCGCACGTGGTGCGGGCGTTCGGTCGCCCCCACGGCATCCGCGATTCCTTCGGTGACGCGCAGACCCGGCGACGGGACAGTTCGTCGATCCGCGTCGCGGCGCCCGATCCCGTCCTCACCGAGGCCTTCGGTCGGCCGCCCGGTGTCGCCGAATCCCTGGTGCGCGAGCCCGAGGCGCCCGAGGTCGAGCAGGAACCCGAACCTCAGAACCCGTGGCGCGTGCCCTCGTCGGCTGTCACGACGGTCTCGCCCGCGCTCGACGAACCGGAACCCGCGCCGCTGACGCCCGGCACGAGACTGGGTGCGCGGGACGTACTGTTCGGCCGCCGCGTCTCCGCCGGCGCTCTCGCCTCGCTCGCGGGTGTCGCACTGGTCATCGGCCTGCTCGGCGGCGTCGTCGGCAGTGTCGCGGCCGATCTGGGCGGCTCGCTGACCAGCTCGCGAGTGACCCTGGAACAAGGCGGCAGCGAACTCCCGCAGGGCCAGGTGGCCAGGGTCGCCGAGGCCGTCCTGCCGTCCGTGGTGTCGGTCCAGGAGACGTTCGGCGGCAACGCCGGCACCGGCTCGGGAGTCGTCATCGACGGAGCCGGCTACATCGTCACCAACAACCACGTCATCTCGATGGCCGCGACCAACCCGGGCGCGACGCTCAACGTGACGTTCTCCGACGGCACCAAGGTGCCCGCGCAGATCGTCGGCCGTGACACCAAGACCGATCTGGCCGTTCTGAAGACGGACGTCGCGGACCTCAGCGTCGCCCGACTGGGCCGCTCGTCGGACGTGGCGGTCGGCGACGACGTCGTCGCCGTCGGATCTCCACTGGGACTGAGCAAGACGGTCACCCGCGGCATCGTCAGTGCGCTCGATCGTCCCGTGCGACTGTCCGGGGAGGGCACGGACACCGACGCCGTCATCGACGCGGTCCAGACCGACGCGGCGATCAACCCCGGTAACTCCGGCGGTCCCCTGATCGACGCCGAGGGTCGCGTCATCGGCATCAACTCCGCGATCCGCAGTGAGAGCGGGGGATCGGTGGGACTGGGCTTCGCCATCCCCATCGACGACGTCACCGAGGTCGCGCAGTCCCTCATCCGGACCGGCGCGATGAATCATCCCGACATCGGCGTCAACGCGCGGTCCGTCGTCAACGACGCGCTCAGCGGTGCGCAGATCGCCAACGTCACCGCCGGTGGCCCCGCTCAGCAGGCGGGTATCGCGGAGGGCGACGTGATCGTCCGCGTCGGCGACCGCACCGTCTCCGGTGCCGACGAGCTGACGGTCGCCGTCCAGGAGCAGGAGATCGGTACGCCGGTGCAGGTGCAACTCGTCCGCTCGGGGCGGACCGTCGACGTGACGGTCACTCCGGTGTCGGATGCGTAAGGTGTAGACGTGTTCTCGAACATCGGCTGGGGCGAGATGATGGTGCTTCTCGTCGCCGCACTCGTCATCCTGGGTCCCGAGCGTCTGCCCGGGGCCATCACGTGGACCACCCGGTCGCTCCGGCAGGTCCGTGACTACGCCAGTGGGGCCAGCCAACAACTCAAGGACGAGCTGGGGACGGACTTCGACGATCTTCGCAAGCCCCTGGCCGACCTGAACCAACTCCGCGGCATGACCCCGCGCGCGGTCATCACCAAGCACCTGCTCGACGGCGACGACTCGATCTTCACCGGGAAGTTCGACGAGAAGCCGCAGTCCGGGACACAGTCGTCGACCCCGCAGTCCGGGACGCCGAACATGACGAAGTCCAGCGGGTCGTCGCCGTTGCCGACCGGGGACCGTCCCCCGATCGACCCCGACGCGACCTAGGTCCTTCCGGCCGTCAGAGGTGCCGGGTGGTGTCGATACCCAGGCTCATGCCCGCCAGGCCTCGACTACGGACCGACAGCTTCTCGGCCACCTCGATCATGGCCTTGGCCGCGGGCGACTCCGGATCGCTGAGCACGATCGGAACGCCCGAGTCGCCGCCCTCGCGCACCGCGGTGTCGAGCGGGATCTGGCCCAGCAGCGGGACCTTCGCGCCGACCGCGGTGGTGAGTCGCTCCGACACGGCCTGGCCGCCGCCGGAACCGAAGATGTCCATCCGCGATCCGTCGGGCAGCTCGAGCCACGACATGTTCTCCACCACCCCGACGACTCGCTGACGCGTCTGCAGGGCGATGGCGCCGGCACGTTCCGCTACCTCGGCCGCGGCCTGCTGCGGGGTGGTCACGACGAGGATCTCGGCGCCGGGGATCAGCTGGGCCACCGAGATGGCGACGTCGCCGGTGCCCGGCGGCAGGTCCAGCAGAAGAATGTCCAGGTCGCCCCAGAACACGTCGGCGAGGAACTGCTGCAGGGCGCGGTGCAGCATGGGACCGCGCCAGACGACGGGCGTGTTGCCCTGCGTGAACTGCGCGATCGAGATCATCTTCACGTCGTGCGCCACGGGCGGCATGATCATGCGCTCGACCTGTGTGGGGCGAGCGTCGGTACCGAGCATGCGGGGCACCGAGTGGCCGTAGATGTCGGCGTCGAGGACGCCCACCGACAGTCCCTTGGCGGCCATCGCGGCGGCCAGGTTGACGGTGACGGACGACTTGCCGACACCGCCCTTCCCCGACGCCACCGCGTACACGCGGGTGAGGGAGCCGGGCTGAGCGAACGGGATGACCGGCTCGGCGGAATCTCCCCGCAACGACTTGCGCAGTTCGGTGCGCTGCTCGTCGTTCATGACGTCGAGCTCCACGCGGATCTCACCGACACCGGCGACGTCGGCCACGGCCTTGCGTACCCGGTCGGAGATCTCCGTCTTCATCGGGCACCCGGCGGTGGTCAGATAGATGCCGACGTCCACGGATCCGTCGTTACCGAGCGCGACACTCTTGACCATGCCGAGTTCGGTGATGGGCTTGCGAATCTCGGGATCGTTCACGCGCGCGAGGGCGCTGCGAACGTCCGATTCGGTGGCTACGGGCATCTCTCCATGGTATGCGGTACCGCGTCAGTGAATTCGGGGCAGGTCCGCTTCGGAGGGGGCGATGCCGGTGGAGTAGGCGACCGACCACGCGACCACGTTGGCCACGTAGGCCATCGAGTTGTTGTAGCGCAGGATCGCCTGTGTGGCCTGGATCGGATCCGCCATGTTCAGGCCGCCGTCGCACAGGTACTTCCCGGTGGTGGCGGCGCTGTCGAACAGGTTCTGCGGGTCGGCCCTGCCGTCCCCGTTCCCGTCCGTGGCGTAGTGCTTCCACGTCGCCGGCAGGAACTGCATCGGCCCCACGGCGCGGTCGTACGTGGCGTTGCCGTCGAGCTCGCCGCCGTCGGTGTCCATGATCACGTTGTTGCCGGCGAGGCTGCCGTCCAGGACCGGTCCGAAGATCGGCTCGAACAGCGTTCCGTCGGCACCCGCCTTGCCGTCGTTCGCGTGGGTGGACTCGACCCGGCCGATACCGGCGAGGAGGGCCCAGTTCATCGAGCAGCCGGGGGTGGTCTGCGCCAGGAGGGTCTCGGCGCTCCTGTAGGCGGCGACGTTGATGCCCGGGACGCCGAGCGGGCCGGCCGCGAGGGACTCGGGCAGCGCGGGGGCGGGAGCGGGCTCCGGCGCGGGCGGTGCCACGGGCTCGGGCGCGGACTGCGTGGTGGGTGCGGGCGCGACGTCCACTGCCGGGGCCACGTCGGTGGGCTCGAGGGCGGACTCGCTGGCCGTGGTGTGCGTGCGGAGGAACGGGATGTCGGCGCTGGCGCCGTAGCCACTGGCCACGGTGATCGCTCCCGCGGGGATCAGACCGGTCAGCGCGATGACCGTGTTCCGTCGCAGAGTGGAAGACGATCGTTTGCGGTGCCGACCCACGGATACACAACCTCCTCGCCCCCGCGAGACTCGTGATCCGCGACGACTGTTCCCGCCCCGTTCCGGGGCGCTTCCGACCTTTGCTGTCGGAGCGAGGCTACCTGATCCGTTGCCGATCCGTTACCGGCCCGTGATGTGAGCCACGACCAGTCACGGTGTCGTGACGGACGTGTCCTGCTCAGGTGGGGCGGGTGGTGCCACTGGTGCAGGAGGGCACAGGAGACACGGGATCGTGGGGAGCTCGATGACCGGGAGCGGCGGCAGTCCGGGGATGCCGAACGCCGGCGGTGGTGTCACCGGAGTGAGCGAGGTGTCCGGCATCGCGGTGGTCGTGGCGGTGGTCGTCGGGGCCGCGGTCGTGGGATCCGTGACCTCGCCACCGGCGGCGGCCGCCGCGGCGACGGCCAGCGCGTCCGCGGGGGAGGGCGCCGCCTCGCCGATCCGTCCGACGACAGGGGTGCCGCCGCCGGAGTACGCGGCGGACCAGGCCAGCACGTTGGCGGTGTACGCGGCGGAGTTGTTGTAGCGCATGACGGCGGTGGTCGCCTGCGCCGGATTCGTCATGTCCAGGCCGCCCGAGCACAGGTACCTGCCCGCGGCGAGAGCCGCGTCGAAGACGTTGTTCGGATCGCTCCGACCGTCGCCGTTGCCGTCCGAGGCGTATCCGGCCCAGGTAGCGGGGATGAACTGCATCGGCCCGACCGCACGGTCGTGCCCCGCGTCCCCGTCGAGCGCGCCGCCGTCGGTGTCGGTGATGACCGCGTCCGCGGCCGATCGTCCGTCGAGCACCGGGCCCAGCACGGACGTGATCGTGGTGCCGGCGGCATCGGTGCGGCCGCCGCCCGCGTGGCCGGACTCGATGCGCCCGATGGCGGCGAGAAGATGCCACGGCAGTTCGCGGACCACGGGCAGGTACGAATCTGCCCACGACTGGTAGAGCCACTCTTCCCCGACGGGCCACCGCCCCTGGTGGGCGAGCCACGGGAGATGGGAGTGCAGGACGAGCGCGAACATGCCCGGTTCGTCGGCCGAGGTGGCGCTCGTCACGTGCTGGACGGTTTCCGGGCCACCGCGACGAGATCCAGGCTCTCGTCGATCGCCTCGGCGTGAAGGTCGAAGTCGTCGACGGTGATGCCGGCGACGTCGGCGACCAGGGTCGCGGGCCACGGCTCACCGGCGAGCGCGCGGTCGATCTGCGCGTCGATGAACGATCCGCCGTGGGTCGCGTCGAGTTCGCGCAGTCGCTCGCCGTGATGCACTCCGGTCATCGAGTCGATCTCGAATCCCGTGTCGGACAGTAGTTCCCGTAGTTCCGCAGGTGCGAGCTCGCGGGTGTGGAAGGGGTTCAGCGGGGTGTCCCGGCCGGGGGAGAACGTGATGCGGTTGGGAGTGCTGACGAGGAGGACGCCGCCGGGAACCAGAACCCGGAGGCACTCCCGCAGGAACTCGGCCTGGTCCCACAGATGTTCGATCACCTGGAAGTTGACGACGACGTCGACGCTCTCGCCGCGCAGCGGCAGCATCGCGAGGTTGCCTCGGGTCATGGCGACCGACGGGTACCGGCGAGCGACGTGTTCGGCGGCGCTGCGGTCGTAGTCGAGACCGATCACCCGTGTCGCCGTCCGCGCGATCATGTCGGCGCCGTAGCCCTCGCCGGAGCCCGCCTCGAGCACCACTCGGTCGGCGCAGGCCGGTGCGAGACGGCGGTACACGACCTCGTGCCGACGGAACCAGTAGTTCTCCTCGGCGATGCCGGGCACGGTGCGCTCGCCGGTGAGCGGGAGGGGTGTCTCGGTCGACACGGTCGTGTCGGTCGCGGCGTCGTTCATCCGGGCGACAGTAGTTCCCACCTGCCCGGTCGAGCGACGCCGGTCGGCGGTCCGAGGGGCCCCGGGGGGTGATTTCTCGGCCCGACAGGAGTAAGTTACCCATCAGTAACCACGAATGGGGTAACGTCCGTGACACGTCGGTTCCGGGGCTTCGGCCCACCGCGCGCAGCGTGAACTCCGAATACGTTTCGGGCCCCGCGCTACGAGATCAAGACCTGATTCACCGAGACAGGACACAGGAGGTCGACGAAGACCCATGACGAACATCGTCGTACTGATCAAGCAGGTTCCCGACACGTGGTCCGAGCGCAAGCTCTCGGACGGCGACTACACGCTCGACCGCGACGCGGCGGATGCCGTGCTCGACGAGATCAACGAGCGCGCCGTGGAGGAGGCACTCCTGATCAAGGAGCGCGACGGCGGCGAGGTCAAGGTCCTCTCGGCAGGACCCGACCGCGCGACCGAGGCCATCCGCAAGGCCCTCTCCATGGGCGCGGACAGTGCCGTGCACGTCAACGATCCGGCCATGCACGGTTCCGACGCCATCCAGACCGCGTGGGCTCTCGCTGCCGCACTCGGCCAGGTGGAGTTCGAGAACGGTGAGGCCGCAGATCTGGTCATCGCCGGCAACGAGGCGACCGACGGCCGCATCGGCGCGGTCCCCGCCATCATCGCCGAGTACCTCGGCATCCCGCAGCTGACCCAGATGCGCAAGCTGGTCGTCGCCGACGGCAAGGTCAGCGGCGAGCGCGAGACCGACGAGGGCATCTTCGGCCTCGAGGCGGATCTCCCCGCGATCGTCAGCGTCACCGAGAAGATCAACGAGCCGCGCTTCCCGTCCTTCAAGGGCATCATGGCCGCCAAGAAGAAGACGGTGCAGGTCCTCACCCTCGCCGACATCGGCGTCGATCCGGAGACCGTGGGCGTCGCGAACGCCGGCACCACCGTCACCACGGTGACCCCGAAGCCGCCGAAGACCGCTGGTGAGCGCGTGAACGACGAGGGCGACGGCGGAACCAAGGTCGCCGAGTACCTCGTCGCGCAGAAGATCATCTAGATCCCCGTCACCAGCACACATTCGTCTCACTGCAGTACAGGAGAAACACCATGGCAGAGGTACTCGTACTCGTCGAGCACGCAGACGGGGCACTGAAGAAGGTCACCAGCGAGCTCATCACGGCCGCCCGCGTTCTGGGTGAGCCGTCCGCGGTGGTCACGGGAGCGCCGGGCACCACCGACGCGATCGCCGCCGCACTCACCGATGCCGGCGCCGCGAAGATCTATGTCGCGGAGTCCGCCGACGTCGACGGCTTCCTCGTCACGCCCAAGGTCGACGTGCTGTCGTCCCTGGCCGAGTCGGTCTCGCCCGCCGCGATCCTCACGTCCGGTGGCATCGAGGGCAAGGAGGTGGCGGGTCGTCTCGCCGCTCGCCTCGGTGCCGGACTGCACCAGGACGTCGTGGCGATCAACGCCGACAAGTCCGCCACGTACTCCATCTTCGGTGGCGCGTTCACCGTCGAGGCGAAGACCAACGGCGACGTCCCGGTCATCTCGCTCCGCCCGGGTGCCATCGACGCCGAGCCGCAGGCCGGTGCCGGTGAGCGTGTCGACGTCGAGGTTCCCGCGCAGGAGGAGGCCGTCGTCAAGGTCACCTCGCGTGAGCCCGTCGCCGGCGGCGACCGCCCCGAGCTCACCGAGGCATCGGTCGTCGTCTCCGGTGGTCGCGGCGTCGGCAGCGCGGACAAGTTCTCCGTCGTCGAGGACCTGGCCGACTCGCTCGGTGCGGCCGTCGGCGCGTCGCGTGCCGCCGTCGACTCGGGCTACTACCCGGGCCAGTTCCAGGTGGGTCAGACGGGCAAGACCGTCTCGCCCCAGTTGTACGTCGCGCTCGGCATCTCCGGTGCGATCCAGCACCGCGCCGGCATGCAGACGTCCAAGACGATCGTCGCCGTCAACAAGGACGAGGAAGCACCGATCTTCGAGATCGCGGACTTCGGCGTCGTGGGCGACCTCTTCGACGTCACTCCTCAGCTCGCCGAGGCAGTGAAGAAGCGCAAGGGCTGATCCCCTCAGCAGTACCCGAGAGTCCCGCTACCGTTCGTCGGTAGCGGGGCTTTCGTCGTTCGTGCACCTTCCGGTCACGTCGTGTTGTGAGTGCCGTCGAGTGGGCTCGATAGATCTATGTGCCATGACATCAGATGTGTGCGACTCGGCACCGACCGTCATCACCCCGTCCTCGGCCGACGAGCACGTGCTCGTCTCCGACAAGCACCACTCACTCGTTCTCGGATCCACCCCGGAGCACGTGCTCGCGGCGCAGCGGTTGCGCGCCACCGTGTTCGGCTCGGAAGCGGGGTACGAGTCGACCGCCTTCGACGGCGGCCTCGACGCCGACCGCTTCGACGACCACTGCGATCACCTGCTCGTCGTCGACAACCGCACCGGCGATCGTGTCGGCTGCTACCGCATGCTCACCCCGGACGGTGCGGAGCGCGCCGGCGGGTACTACACGGCGACGGAGTTCGACATCAGCGAACTGCGTGCACACGAGTTGCGGACGGTCGAGATGGGTCGTGCGTGCGTCCTGGAGGGCCATCGATCCGGCTCGGTGCTGGCGCTGATGTGGTCCGGGATCCTCCGGTACATCGACGTCGGTGGCTACGACCGGGTGATGGGCTGTGTGTCGGTCCCCATGGCACTCGGCGACGGGGAGCCGGACGGCGCGCACGTCAAGGGCGTGTACGACCTCGTCGAGAAGCGGCACCGCTCCGAGGTCCGGGCGTATCCCCGGACCCCCGTGCGGGTCGACGGTGTCGCCCTCGCCGACATGACGGCACCCTCCCGCACCTCGGTGCCGGCCCTGATGCGCGGCTACCTGCGCATGGGCGCCTCGATCTGCGGGGAGCCGGCCCACGATCCCGATTTCGGCGTCGCGGACTTCGTCACCCTCCTGCACATGAAGGACGCCAACGTCCGCTATCTCGACCGGCTCCGCTCGGCCGCGGCGACCGCGGAGTCGCACGCGTGACGACACACGCCTGGATGCCCGCCAGCCCGTGCGGGACGGGGTGCCATCCGGCGGTCTCGGCGACCGTGGGCACCGCACGCGTGGTGGTGCGCTGCGTCCTGGTGGCGGTGCTGCTCGCCGTGGTCCCGCTCCTGCTGGCGGGCCGGGTGTTGCCGGCGGGCGGTCGACGCGCCGCCGCACGTGCCGGAGCCAGGGGACTCCTCGGCGCGCTCGGTGTCCGGGTGACTCTGGACGGCGACCGCACGGCCGAGCCCACCGGCGTCGGAACGCTCGTCGTCGCCAATCACGTGTCCTGGACGGACGTCCTGGTGCTGGCAGCCTGTTTCCCGTGCCGCTTCGTCGCCCGCGCGGACCTCGTGGACTGGCCCGTCCTGGGTCTGCTCGCACGCATCGTGCGGGTCGTCCCCATCGCCCGTGAGCGACTCCGCTCCCTGCCCGGCACCGTCGACGAGGTGACCGAGGCCTTGCGATCGGGAGCCACGGTGGTCGTCTTCCCCGAGGGCACCACCTGGTGCGGAACCGCCTACGGATCGTTCCGTCCCGCCCTGTTCCAGGCGGCCATCGACGCCGGTGCGGTGGTGCGGCCGATCGCGGTCACCTACCGCGACGTCGACCACCGTCCGACGACGGCCACCGCCTTCGTGGGCGACGAGACCATCGGCGAGTCGATGTCGAGGATCCTGCGGCTCAAGGGCGTCCGTGCCGCCGTGCGGGTGTGCGAGGACATCGCGCCCATCGACGATCGTCGACTGCTGGCGCGCAGCGCGGAGTTGGCCGTGCGCCGACACCAGGACGAGACGGCAGTTCCGCCCCTGCGCGTCACCCGCACGCGACTGCCGCGCCGGGATCGGGTCGCCCAGCCGGTCCGCCCCGGTGAGTATGCCGGAACCGTCGTGCGGGCGAGCTGACGCACGGCAGTTCGGGCGTGCTCGCGCGGGGGAGAGGCGAGGTCCGCGACCGGTTATCCTGGACCACGTCATGCCACAGCCCCCACGTGTGCCCGGAACGCCGGTGTACCTCGATCATGCCGCGACCACTCCGATGGTCCCCGCGGCGATCGAGGCGATGACGGAGATCCATCGGACCGTGGGAAACGCGTCGTCCCTGCACGGATCGGGGCGCACGGCCCGCCGCCGCATCGAGGAGTCGCGGGAGTCCATCGCCGCGGCGCTGGGCGCTCGTCCGTCCGAGGTCATCTTCACCTCCGGCGGCACCGAGAGCGACAATCTGGCGGTCAAGGGCATCTTCTGGGCACGCCGAGCGCGTGATCCTCGTCGCGTCCGCGTGATCACCAGCTCGGTCGAGCATCACGCCGTGCTCGATGCCGTGGAGTGGCTCGAACGTCACGAGGGCGCCGCGGTGTCCTGGTTGCCGGTCGAGGCCGACGGCCGCGTCCTCCCGTCGACGCTGCGCCGAGAACTCGAGCTGCACGCCGACGAGGTCGCCGTCGTGTCGATCATGTGGGCGAACAACGAGGTGGGCACGATCATGGCGATCCGCGAACTCGCTGCCATCGCGGCCGAGTTCGACGTGCCCATGCACAGCGACGCGGTCCAGGTGGCCGGTGTCCGTGAGCTCGACTTCGCGTCCAGTGGTCTCTCCGCGCTGTCCATCGCGGCACACAAGTTCGGCGGACCCCAGGGCGTCGGCGCGCTGCTGCTCGGACGCTCGGTGCCCTGCGAATCACTGCTGCACGGAGGCGGTCAGGAACGCGACGTCCGGTCCGGGACGCCCGACACGGCAGGTGCCGTGGGCATGGCGGCCGCCCTCGACGTCGCCGTCGCCGGACGAGCCGACACCGAGGCGCGGCTCGTGGCGTTGCGCGAGCGTGTCATCGAGGGTGTCCTCGACGCGGTGCCCGGCGCGTCGGTCAACGGTGCCCGCGGCGCGGACAGACTTCCCGGCAACGTGCACGTCACGTTCCCCGGATGCGAGGGCGATTCACTGTTGATGTTGCTCGACGCCTCCGGTGTCGAGTGCTCGACGGGATCCGCGTGCACGGCGGGTGTCGCGCGGGCGAGCCATGTGCTGCTGGCGATGGGCGTCGATGCGGCCGATGCCCGCGGATCACTGCGGTTCTCCTTGGGCCACACCAGCACCGACGCCGATGTCGACGCACTGCTCGAGGTCCTGCCGCGCGTCGTCGAACGTGCGCGGGCCGCCGGCATGGCGTCCAGTTCGAGATGACGAGAACGTCGAGACGAGAAGAGTGGTGACATGAGAGTTCTGGCAGCGATGAGCGGCGGCGTCGATTCCGCCGTGGCGGCGGCGCGTGCCGTCGATGCCGGCCACGAGGTGGTCGGGGTGCACCTGGCGCTGTCCACCGCTCCCGGCGCTCTGCGCACCGGGTCGCGCGGGTGCTGCTCCAAGGAGGACGCCGGGGACGCGCGCCGCGCCGCGGACGTGCTCGGGATCCCGTTCTACGTCTGGGATTTCGCGGATCGTTTCAAGGAGGACGTGATCGACGACTTCGTCGCGTCCTACGCCGCAGGCGAGACCCCGAACCCGTGCCTGCGCTGCAACGAGAAGATCAAGTTCGCGGCGCTCGCCGATCGGGCCGAGGCGCTCGGTTTCGACGCGGTCGCCACCGGCCACTACGCCCGGCTCGAGGACGGCGTGCTGCGTCGTGCGGTCGATGCCGACAAGGACCAGTCGTACGTGCTGGGCGTCCTCACCGCGCGCCAGCTGTCCCGTGCCCTGTTCCCGATCGGGGACACCCCGAAGGCGGAGGTGCGTGACGAGGCCGCCCGCCGCGGTCTCGCCGTCGCGGACAAGCCCGACAGTCACGACATCTGCTTCATCCCCTCCGGCGACACCCGGGCGTTCCTCGGCGCCCGTATCGGCGTGCGCCCCGGATCGGTGGTCGACGCGGACTCCGGCGCGGTGCTCGCCGAGCACGACGGTGTGCACGGGTTCACCGTCGGCCAGCGCAAGGGCCTGGGCGTCGAGGGACCGGCCGCCGACGGCAAGCCGCGGTACGTCACCTCCATCGAGCCCGAGACCGGGACCGTCCGGGTCGGCTCGGCGAGCCGCCTCGACGTGTACGGCATCGATGCGAGCACACCCGTCTGGACGTCCGGCACGGCGCCCGAGGGCGACGTGGACTGCGTCGTCCAGGTCCGGGCACACGGCGGACTCGCGGACGCCGTCGCTCGTGTCGACGGCGACACTCTGCGCATCGGTCTGCGGTCCCCGCTCACCGGAGTCGCACGTGGTCAGGCAGCCGTGCTGTACCGCCCCGACCCGGCAGGCGACATCGTGGTCGGCAGCGGCACCATCGCGGGAACCTCCGCCGAGTCGCCACTCACCGCGTCCGCTCGCCCGTGACGGATCCTGCTGCCGCTCTGGCAGGCGTGGCGACGGGCGTCGGCTCGTGGCCGGGAACGGACATCGCGAACGCCGTCACGACGGTGATCGGCGAGCTCCCCGACCTGCCGCACGTCGTGGAACTCCCGGCGCGAGGTCTCGGCGCCGACATGATCGGGCGCACCGGCGTGCTGCTGGTCGACATCGAGATCGATGCGGCCACCAGCGGATACCGCGTGAGCCGACGGCCGAGTACGACGAGCCGCCGGGCCCGCGACTTCCTGACGGAGGACCTCGACGTTCTCGAGGAGCAGTGGGAACTGGCCGGGCTGCGCGGATCCGGCCGCGCCGTCAAGGTGCAGGCCGCGGGCCCGCTGACGATGGCCGCGGACATCGAGCTGGCGTTCGGTCACCGCGCCTTGACCGACCGCGGTGCGGTGCGCGACATAGCCGGGTCGTTGGCCGAGGGAGTGGCCGCGCACGCCGACGAGGTCGCGAGGCGGCTCGGCGCCGAGGTGGTCGTCCAGTTCGACGAACCTCGCATCGCGGCCGTGCTGGCCGGTCGCCTGCAGGGCGTGACGAGCCTCGAGCAGATCGCCGCGGTGCCGGCGCCAGAGGTGGCCGACCTGCTGGGCTCGGTGGTGCAGCGGGTGAACCGACCCGTGATCGTGCACACGTGCTCCGCCGACGTCCCGTTCGAGGTCTTCGAACGCAGCGGGGTGCACGGCGTCTCGTTCGATCTGTCCCTGCTGCCCACGTCGCGGTACGACGCGGTCGGCGAGTACCTGGAGAGCGGCGGTGTCGCCGTCCTGGGGGTGGTGCCGGGAACCGACCCGGATAAGTACCCGGCGTGGCGCGAGAGTGCGGCGCCCGCAGTGGAACTGATGGATCGGTTGGGCTTCCCGAGGCGGTACCTCGCCGAGCGCGTCGCCGTCTCACCCACGTGTGGGTTGTCCGGCGCGAGCCTGCCGTGGGCCCGGCACGCTCTGACGGTGCTGCGCGACGTCCGCGCTGCTTTCACCGAGGATCCCGACGCGCTGTGACACCGGCCTTCGTCACCGGGAACGGTGTCGGAGCGCTCCGATAGTCTGCGATCGTGGACGAGATCGAGACACCGCCGGACCTGGTCCCGGCCTCACCCGAGCAGAAGCAGGAGTGGGACGCGCTGGCCGAGGAGGTCCGCGGTCACCAGTTCCGGTACTACGTGCGGGACGCGCCGATCATCTCGGACGGGCAGTTCGACGAGTTGCTGAAGCGCCTGCAGGCGATGGAGGAGGAGCATCCGGATCTCCGGACGCCCGACTCGCCGACGCAGCTCGTCGGTGGCGGCTTCGAGACGGATTTCACGGCTGTCGACCACCTCGAGCGAATGTTGTCCCTGGACAACGTGTTCGACGCGGACGAGCTGCGTGCCTGGGCGCGCAGGGTCGAGGTGGAGGCGGGGGAGAACCTGCATTACCTCTGCGAGGTCAAGATCGACGGTGTCGCGCTCAATCTGGTGTACGAGAACGGCCGACTGGTGCGCGCCGCCACCCGCGGTGACGGACGCACCGGGGAGGACGTGACGCTCAACGCGCGCACCATCGACGACATCCCCGAGGTGCTCACCCCGTCGGACGAGTTCCCGGTCCCGACGCTGCTCGAGGTGCGGGGCGAGGTGTTCTTCCGACTCGAGGACTTCCAGGCGCTCAACGCCTCTCTCGTCGAGCAGGGCAAGCCGCCGTTCGCCAACCCGCGCAACTCCGCCGCGGGGTCGCTGCGGCAGAAGAACCCCGCGGTCACCTCGCGGCGGCGGCTCGGCATGATCTGTCACGGGTTCGGCCGGATGGAGGGCTTCGCCCCCGCCGCCCAGTCCGTCGCGTACGACGCGCTCGCCGCCTGGGGTCTGCCGGTCTCGACTCACACCGCACTGGTGCAGGGCGTGGACGCGGTGGTCGAACGCATGGAGTACTGGGGAGAGAACCGGCACTCGGTCGAGCACGAGATCGACGGCCTCGTGGTGAAGGTCGACGAGATGGCGTTGCACCGCCGACTCGGATCCACGTCCCGCGCACCCCGCTGGGCCATCGCCTTCAAGTATCCGCCGGAGGAGGCGACCACGACGTTGCTCGACATCCGGGTCAATGTCGGTCGCACCGGGCGAGTGACGCCGTTCGCGTTCATGGAGCCGGTGCTCGTGGCGGGGTCGACGGTGTCCCTGGCGACGTTGCACAACGCGTCCGAGGTCGTGCGCAAGGGCGTGCTGATCGGTGACACCGTGGTCATCCGCAAGGCGGGCGAGGTGATCCCGGAGGTGCTCGGTCCGGTGGTCGACGCGCGCACCGGGGACGAGCGGGAGTTCGTCATGCCGACGCACTGCCCCGAGTGCGGAACCGAGCTCGCACCGGCCAAGGAGGGCGACGCCGACATCCGCTGCCCCAACTCGCGCTCGTGCCCGGCACAGTTGCGGGAGCGGGTCTTTCACGTCGCGGGCCGTGGTGCATTCGACATCGAGGTGTTGGGGTACGAGGCCGCGACGGCGCTGCTGTCCGCACAGGTGATCGAGGACGAGGGCGATCTGTTCGATCTCACCGAGGACCAGCTCACCCGGACGGATCTCTTCCGAACCAAGGCGGGAGCGCTGTCCGCGAACGGTCGGCGATTGCTGGACAACCTGGGGCGAGCCAAGGATCAGCCGCTATGGCGGGTGCTCGTCGGATTGTCGATCCGCCATGTCGGGCCGACCGCCGCCCGCGCCCTCGCCGCCCGCTTCGGGTCGCTCGAGGCCATCCGGGCGGCGACGGAGGAGGAACTGGCCGCCGCCGACGGGGTGGGCCCCACCATCGCCCGCGCAGTCGTCGAGTGGTTCGACGTCGACTGGCACCGCGCCATCGTGGAGAAGTGGTCGGCGGCGGGCGTGCGCATGGAGGACGAACGCGACGAGAGTATCGAGCGCACGCTCGACGGTCTGTCGATCGTCGTCACCGGATCGCTCGCCACGTTCACGCGTGACGACGCGAAGGAGGCGATCCTGGCCCGCGGCGGCAAGGCGGCCTCGTCGGTGTCGAAGAAGACGGCGTTCGTGGTCGTCGGCGACGCGCCCGGATCCAAGCACGACAAGGCGCTCGAACTCGGTGTTCCGGTGCTCGACGAGGACGGGTTCCGCACGCTGCTCGGCGAGGGGCCCGACGCGGCCCGCGCGCTGGTCGCCGGGGCGGACTCAGCCGAGGACGGTGGCGACGATGCCGGCCAGGTAGCCGAGCCGGGCGATCTCTGACGGTCGGAAGTCCGGTCCGCCGGGTCGTCCGAGCACCAGCACGGTGCCCGACGATCCGAGTGGCGCCGCGGCCAGTGTGGTGTCCATGTCCTTCCACGACTGCGGAACCCATGCTCCGGTCGGGTCGAGGACTGCCGGCTTCTCGAGGGGCATCCACGGCATGTCGTCGGCCCGCGACTCGGGCGCCCCGGAGCTGCCGACGATGACGGCCGGACCGTGATCCGACATGCCCACCACGGTGCTCCATCCGACGCGCAGCACCCGCGGCGCACCGTCCACGAGCACCTGCAGACGGTCGTCGTGCGCCGTGGCCACCTGATCGATGAGTTCGAGCTCGCGGTGTGTGTCCAGGATGCCGGCGTAGGGACGGATGGAGTCCACGCGGACGTCGGTGAGCTTCTCGGCCGCGGTGATGAGTGTGTCGGGGAGGGCGCCCGGCGCGACGTCCACCACCAGATCGTCCACCGCGAATCCGGCTCCGCGTTCGATGACGTCGAGCGACAGGATGTCGGCCCCCACCGAACCCAGGGCGACGGCGAGCGACCCGAGACTGCCCGGACGGTCGGGCAACTGGACCCGCAGGAGATACGACACGCCGACATCCTCGCACTCGACGCCGTCTCCATCGAGTCGCACGCGGCTCACGGGAAGGTGGAGGACGGCCGGGCTCGCCGTCCCTCGCCACGACGCGAGGCCGTGACGGTGGGGTGGTCGCCACGAACTAGGCTGCTCGGCATGCGTTACGAATCGAAGGGGGCCTGACGGACGTGTCTGCCATATCCCGCGACGAGGTCGCCCACCTCGCACGACTGTCCCGGCTCGCGCTCGAGGAGCACGAACTCGATGCGTTCGCCGGTCAGCTCGACGCCATTCTTGGCCACGTGAAGGCGGTGTCGGAGGTCGACGTCTCGGACGTCGACGCCACCGCGAGCCCGCTCGCTGTGACCAACGTCACCCGGCCAGACGTCATCGTCCCGGGTCTCGGCCCGGACAGTGCCCTCGTCGAGGCGCCCGCGTCCGAACAGAGCCGCTTCGCGGTGCCGCGCATCCTGGGAGAAGAGTGATGACCGCCGCCGAGCAGACCCATCTGATCCGGTCCACCGCGTCCGACCTGGCCGCCAAGATCCGTACCCGCGAGGTCTCCGCCGTGGAGGTCACTCGCGCCCACCTCGATCGCATCGCCGAGGTCGACGGAACGCTGCACGCCTTCCTGCACGTCGCGGGGGACGAGGCGATCGCCGCCGCCCAGCGCGTCGACGACGCGTTGGACGCGGGTGAGACGCCCGCGTCGGAGTTGGCCGGCGTCCCGTTGGCGCTGAAGGACGTGTTCACCACCACGGACATGCCCACCACCGCCGGCTCGAAGATCCTCGAGGGATGGGTCTCGCCGTACGACGCCACGGTCACCGCGAGGCTGCGTGCCGCGGGAATCCCGTTGCTGGGCAAGACCAACATGGACGAGTTCGCGATGGGGTCGTCCACCGAGAACAGCGCGTACGGACCCACCCTGAACCCGTGGGACACCACTCGGGTGCCGGGTGGATCGGGCGGCGGTTCGGCCGCGGCGCTCGCCTCGTTCCAGGCACCGTTGGCCATCGGTACCGACACCGGTGGCTCGATCCGGCAACCGGCCGCCGTCACCGGAACCGTCGGGTGCAAGCCGACGTACGGCGGCGTCTCCCGGTACGGGCTCATCGCCTGCGCCTCTTCCCTGGATCAGGGCGGTCCCTGCGGGCGGACGGTGCTCGACACCGCGTTGCTGCACCAGGTCATCGCCGGACACGACCCCCGCGACTCGACGTCGGTCGACGCGGCGGTGCCGGACGTCGTCGCGGCGGCGCGCCGCGGCGCGGGTGGAGATCTGACGGGCGTGCGCGTCGGCGTCGTCAAGGAACTGCACTCGGACGCCTATCAGCCGGGGGTCATCTCCTCCTTCGACGCCGCCGTCGAGGTGCTCACCTCGCTGGGCGCCGAGGTGGTGGAGGTGTCGTGCCCCAACTTCGATCACGCCCTCGCCGCGTACTACCTCATCCTCCCGTCGGAGGTGTCGTCCAACCTCGCCCGCTTCGACGCGATGCGCTACGGACTGCGGGTCGGTGACGACGGAACGCACAGTGCCGATCAGGTCATGGCGATGTCGCGTGCCGCCGGGTTCGGCCCGGAGGTCAAGCGCCGCATCATGATCGGGACGTATGCGCTGTCCGCAGGCTACTACGACGCGTACTACGGCCAGGCTCTGAAGATCCGGACGCTCATCGCCCGGGACTTCGATCGTGCCTACGAGAAGGTGGACGTCCTGGTGTCGCCCACCACCCCGTCGACGGCGTTCGCGCTGGGCGAGAAGGTCGACGACCCCATCGCCATGTACCTGTACGACCTCTGCACCCTGCCGACCAACCTGGCCGGTCACCCGGCCATGTCGGTGCCGTCCGGTCTCGCGGACGGTCTCCCGGTCGGGCTGCAGATCATGGCTCCGGCGATGGCGGACGATCGCCTCTACCGGGTCGGTGCGGCGTACGAAGCCGCACGGGGAGAGTTTCCCCAGCCGTCCGCGATCTGATCCGACCGTGCCTCCGCGCGCCGGAGGTAGCAAGATGGTGACGAGCATCGTGCGCGGCGACCCCGCGTCGACACCCGCGAACGAGAGGCACCGACCCATGCGTATCGGAGTACTGACCGGCGGCGGCGACTGCCCGGGACTCAACGCGGTCATCAGGGCCGTCGTACGCACGGCGGACGCCCGCTACGGGTCGTCGGTGGTCGGATTCCTCGACGGCTGGCGCGGCCTGCTCGAGGACCGTCGTATCCAACTGCGCAACGACGATCGCAACGATCGACTGCTCACCAAGGGCGGCACCATCCTGGGGACCGCACGCGTCAATCCCGAGAAGCTGCGGGCGGGGCTCGACCAGATCAAGCAGACGATGGACGACAACGGCATCGACGTGCTCATCCCCATCGGCGGCGAGGGCACGTTGACCGCCGGACACTGGCTGTCGCAGGAGGGCGTGCCCGTCATCGGGGTTCCCAAGACAATCGACAACGACATCGACTGCACCGACGTCACGTTCGGTTTCGACACGGCACTCACCATCGCCACCGACGCGATCGATCGGCTGCACAGCACCGCCGAGTCCCACCAGCGCGTCATGCTCGTCGAGGTGATGGGGCGGCACGCCGGCTGGATTGCGCTGCACTCCGGCCTCGCGTCCGGCGCGCACATGACACTGATCCCCGAGCAGCCCTTCGACGTCCAGGAGGTGTGCGATCTGGTGAAGAAGCGGTTCCAGCGCGGGGACTCCCACTTCATCTGCGTCGTCGCCGAGGGAGCGACGCCCAAGGAGGGGTCGATGGAGATCCGCGACGGAGGAATCGACGAGTTCGGCCACGTCCGGTTCACCGGTGTCGCACAGCAATTGGGCGTCGAGATCGAACGCCGTATCAACAAGGAGGTCCGCACCACGGTGCTGGGCCACGTGCAGCGCGGCGGCAAGCCCACTCCGTACGACCGCGTCCTCGCCACCCGTTTCGGCGTCAATGCCGTCGACGCCGTGCACGCAGGGGAGAAGGGCAAGATGGTCTCCCTCCAGGGCGCCGAGATCGGCCTGGTGGACCTCGAGGAGGCCGTCCGCCAGCTCAAGCGGGTTCCCGAGAGTCGCTACCTGGACGCGGCCGCCTTCTTCGGCTGACACCGAGGGGGTTCGGCCCACCGGTCCGCAGTAAACTCGGCACCATGACTGCTGCCACCTCATCGCACTCGACGAGCCTGATGGACTACGACGAGGTGATCTCCCGGTACGACCCCGTGCTGGGCATGGAGGTGCACGTCGAGCTCGGTACCGCCACCAAGATGTTCTGTGGGTGCCCCACCGAGTTCGGTGCCGAGCCCAACACCCAGGTGTGCCCGGTGTGCCTCGGCCTGCCGGGTGCGCTGCCGGTGGTCAACGCGGCTGCCGTCGAGTCCGCCATCCGGATCGGCCTCGCGCTGAACTGCTCCATCACGCCGTGGGGTCGGTTCGCGCGGAAGAACTACTTCTACCCGGACCAGCCGAAGAACTACCAGATCTCGCAGTACGACGAGCCGATCGCCACCGAGGGCTATCTCGACGTGGTGCTCGACGACGGGTCCACGTGGCGGGTCGACATCGAGCGCGCCCACATGGAGGAGGACACCGGCAAGTCGTTGCACGTCGGCGGCGCCACCGGTCGTATCGACGGAGCGAGTCACTCACTGCTGGACTACAACCGGGCCGGTGTGCCTCTCGTCGAGATCGTCACCAAGACCATCGAGGGCGCCGGCGACCGCGCGCCCGAGGTGGCCCGCGCCTACGTCACCGCGCTGCGGGAACTGATCCGCGAGCTCGGCGTGTCCGACGTGCGGATGGACCAGGGCTCGCTCCGGTGCGATGCCAACGTCTCGCTGATGGAGAAGGGCGCCACCGAGTTCGGCACCCGGACCGAGACCAAGAACGTCAACTCCCTCAAGAGCGTCGAGGTCGCCGTCCGCTACGAGATGCGCCGTCAGGCAGCAGTTCTCGCGGACGGCGGCGAGATCGTGCAGGAGACGCGGCACTTCCAGGAGGCCGACGGCAGCACGGCGCCCGGTCGCAAGAAGGAGACCGCGGAGGACTACCGCTACTTCCCGGAGCCCGATCTCGAGCCGGTCGCCCCGGACGCCGCCTGGGTCGAGGAACTGCGCGCCACCATTCCCGAGGCGCCGTGGATCACCCGCGCGCGCATCCAGAAGGAGTGGGGCTGGTCCGATCTGGTCATGCGCGACGTCGTCAACGCGGATGCGCTCGCTCTCATCATGGCTACCGTCGACGCCGGCGCGACCCCGGACGCCGCCCGCAGCTGGTGGGTCGCCTACCTCTCCCAGCAGGCCAACACACGCGAGGTCACCCTCGCGGACCTGCCCATCACCCCGGTCCAGGTCGCGCGTGTGGCGGCGCTCGTCGCCGATCGCACGCTGACCAACGCCAACGCGCGCAAGGTCGTCGACGGTGTACTCGCCGGTGAAGGTGATCCCGACGCCGTCGTCGAGGCACGCGGACTCGCTGTCGTGCAGGACGATTCGGCGCTCGAGACGGCAGTGTCCGAGGCGCTCGCGGCCAACCCCTCCGTCGCGGAGAAGATCCGCGGCGGCAAGGTGCAGGCCGCCGGGGCCATCGTCGGTGCCGTCATGAAGGCGACCAAGGGCCAGGCCGACCCCGCGCGAGTCAAGGAACTCGTCATCGCCGCCTGCAGCTAGAGAGTCCGACCGACCGACCGGCCTCCCCGCCGACCGACCGACCGGCCTCCGGCCTTCCCGCTAGTCGCTCCCGCCGCCGCCGGCCGGCACCGGCACGATGACCACTCGGTCGTCCGTCGGCACCGGCTGGCCGCCGTCCTTGTTCACGGTGGTCACCCACACCTGGCCCTGGACGCCGAGCGACGCACCACGCAGGCGGCCGTACCGGTCCTGTGCGGTGAGGGTCGGCGGCGTCGTCACCGCGTTGGTGTCCGGGTCCACGGGAACCAGTGCCAGCGCACGGGCACCGGACATCGACACGGCCACCGAGCCGGGTGCGGCCGCGCATCCGCCGACGCCCGGCTTGTCCGGCCACGTCCACACGGGACTGACGACGGCACCCTCGGGCGTGATGCGGGACAGCCGGTCCTCGGTGGCCGTCGCATCGGTCACCCAGGTGCTGCCCGTGGCGTCGATGCAGACGTCGCCGGCGCGGCCGATGCCGCTCATGACGACGCGGGGAGCCGAGGTGGAGTCGACACGCGGGTCGGTGACGGCCAGAACCTTGCCTGCGAGCGACGCCGGGTTCGCCGCAGCGGCGGGATCGCCCCCGTCGCCGGTGATCACCCGGAGTTCGTCGGGTGACGAGAAATCGAGGGCACCCGAGCTGGTGGTCCCGCGGGGGATGCCGGCGAGCACGGTCTTCGGGACGTCTCCCGCCGCGATGCGCACCACGCGGTTGTCGGTCGCCGTCGTGATGTACGCGTAGAGGAGGCGGTCCTCGTCGTAGGTGGGGGACAGCGTGATGTCGAGCAGTCCGCCGTCGCCGTCGCCGTCGACCGGGACGGTCACGACGGGTCGGGGTGCCTGGCCCGGAGCCACCTGGAAGATGGTGCCGGTGCGACGCTCGCCGACCAGGGCCGATGCCCCGCCGGGGAGGACGACGAGGCCGGACAGGGTGTCGAGACAGGTCGCGACCACGTTGGGATCCGGATCCACGCAGGGCCCGGTGGCCGGTGACGGCGCGGGCGGCGTGCTGGAACCCGGCGCTCCCGGCTCCACCGGTTCGATGTCGGCAGCGCCGAACGTGGGTTCGGGGGAGAACTCCGTCGAGGCGGAGTCGTCGAAGCGTGCGCATCCCGCGGAGGCCGTGACGATCGCCATCACCGCCGCGCCGAGCACGAACGATCGCCGGGCCGCGCGCCGAGTCCCACCCACTGTCATGAGATCCCACGGTACGGGTCGCGCCTGCGCCGGGAACGGGCCCGCCGCATCTACGCTGATGCACGTGAGTGAGAAGTCCGATGACACAGGCCGTTCCCCGTCCGGTTACGAGCCGGCGGCGAGTCCCTACGACCAGCCGACCGAGCGGATAGGCGGGGGCAGCGGAGCACAGCTCCCGCGCACCGACGACGAACTCGACGCCGACCGGTCGCGTACCGCGCATCCCACCGAGAAGCTCACCGGTTACCCCGGTGACACGACGACGGCGGGTCGCACCGAACCGGCCTACGACGACAGCGCGACGCGCGCGATCCCGGTGGCAGGAACCGATCGCACGGCGACCCCGGCCGAGGTGCGGCCCGAGGTGGTCCCGGAGCGTCGCGGCACGCTCGATCTCGGACTGCTGATCCTGCGCGTGAGCGTCGGCGCGATCGTGCTGGTGCACGGTCTGCAGAAGCTCACGGGATGGTTCGACGGTCCCGGGCTCTCGGGCTTCCAGGAGATCGTCGCCGGGTCCGGCTACGACCAGGCACGTCTGCTGTCCATTCTCGGTGCGGTCGGCGAGGTCGCCGGCGGTGCGCTGCTGATCCTCGGCCTGGCCACGCCTCTCGCGGGTGCCGCAGTCCTCGCCGTCATGATCAACGCCTGGCTCGTGCGTCAGGTCGGCGAGCCGGGGTTGCAGTTCTTCGCCCCTGCAGGTGTCGAGTACGAGACGCTGCTGGTGCTGGCGTCGGCGTCCATCATCCTCACGGGCCCCGGACGGATCGCCGTGGACGGCGGACGTGGATGGGCGCGCCGCCCCTTCATCGGGTCGTTCCTCGCGTTGGCCATCGGCATCGGCGGTGCTGCAGCGCTGTGGATCTTCCTGAACGGCGCCGACCCCTTCGCCTGATCCGTGCGTCACCGTCCACAACTCGGCCGGATCGACGGGATTCCGTCGATCCGGCCGAGTTGTGGTCGTTCAGGCCCGCGGTTCGGCCTCGTCCTGCTCGACGGCGGACTCGGCCTCGACCGGCTCGTCCTGAGCGGGCTCCTCGACCGGCGACGGATCCGGCACCGCGCCGCCGCTCGCCGCGGACAGAAGCGGGAGCTTGTCGACGGTCACGCCCGGCATCCGGACGGTCGAGCCGTCCTCAAGGGTCGCCTTGCCCCACCCGAGCTTCGGGAACAGCAGTCCCGTCACGGACGACCACGGCACCGTGGTGGAACGGAACGCCCTGCGCGAGACGAACCGCTCCGGAGTGACGGTGGTCCGGACGCGGATGATCCAGTACCCCAGCAGGACCGGGAGCGCGAGCATCCACCCGAAGAGCTCCGGCGCCCCGACCACGGGGAACGTGACCCCGAACAGGAACAGCGCCACGCCGGACAGCGCCAGGGCCGGGATGCGGAACACCGTGGGGGCCGCGGGGGAGGCGTCGGAAGTGGGGCTCTCGGTATGGGAGACTGTCACCGGTGGTTCGGACTGCTGCGAAGACGACACCCCTCCATCTTCGCACTGCATAACGCCATCCCACATAATGGGACAACGAGTTCGGTAAGTTTGACTGGCACCGCATCACGCGCCTAACGTCACACGCGTGAAGCGTGAAGAGTTCCTCGTAATCGGCAGGCGCGTCGTCGCCTGAGCCGAAACGTCTTCACGCTCAGCCACGACGCGCCACCCTCGTACAGCATCTGCTGGCGAGGGTTTTTTCTTGCCCGGATGAAGTTCTAAGGAAGCACCAGTGAGCGCACCCACCGCCCGGCCCGGCCCGGCACCACGCAAGGCTCCGCCCGCCGCCGATCGTCCCACTCCGTCCGCGACGCCGCAGCGTCGTCCCCTCGCGCCCGAGCGCGTGACCGGAGCGAAGTCCGTCGTCCGCGCACTCGAGGAGCTCGAGGTCGACGTCGTCTTCGGCATTCCCGGTGGTGCCGTACTTCCCGTCTACGATCCGCTGCTCGACTCGGCGAAGGTCCGGCACGTGCTGGTGCGACACGAGCAGGGTGCCGGCCACGCCGCCACCGGCTACGCGCAGGCCACCGGCCGCGTCGGCGTGTGCATCGCGACGTCCGGTCCCGGCGCCACCAACCTGGTGACGCCGCTGGCCGATGCGCAGATGGACTCCGTCCCGGTCGTCGCCATCACCGGACAGGTCGGCCGCGCGCTGATCGGTACCGACGCCTTCCAGGAAGCCGACATCTCGGGCATCACGATGCCCGTCACCAAGCACAACTTCCTCATCACCGACCCGCTCGACATCCCGCGCATGATCGCCGAGGCCTTCTACCTGGCGTCCTCCGGACGACCGGGCGCGGTGCTCGTCGACATCCCGAAGGACGTCCTGCAGGCGCAGACCACCTTCTCGTGGCCGCCGGAGATGAAGCTGCCGGGCTACCGCCCGGTGACGAAGCCGCACGGCAAGCAGGTGCGTGAGGCCGCGCGGCTCATCGCGGCAGCGAAGAAGCCGGTGCTGTACTGCGGCGGCGGCATCATCAAGTCGAACTCGTCGCCCGAGCTCCTCGAGCTGGCGGAGCTCACCGGCATCCCCGTCGTGACGACACTGATGGCGCGGGGCGTCTTCCCGGACAGCCACGACCTGAACCTCGGCATGCCCGGCATGCACGGAACGGTCGCCGCGGTCGCCGCACTGCAGAAGAGCGATCTGCTCATCACGCTCGGCGCTCGTTTCGACGACCGCGTGACCGGGCAGCTCGACTCGTTCGCCCCCGAGGCGAAGGTGGTCCACGCCGACATCGATCCCGCCGAGATCGGCAAGAACCGGTTCGCCGACGTGCCGATCGTGGGTGACTGCCGCGAGGTCATCGTCGAGCTGATCGAGGCGATCCGCGCGGACCAGGCCACCGGCACCGCGCTGGATCTCGCCGACTGGTGGACCTACCTCGACAACGTGCGGCGCACCTACCCGCTGAGCTACGACCGTCCGTCGGACGGTGCGATGTCGCCTGAGTTCGTGATCCAGTCGATCGGCAAGTTCGCCGGACCCGACGCGATCTACTGCGCCGGGGTCGGACAGCACCAGATGTGGGCCGCTCAGTTCATCAGTTACGAGAAGCCGCGGACGTGGCTCAACTCGGGTGGACTCGGCACGATGGGCTACGCGGTCCCGGCCGCGATGGGCGCCAAGATGGGTCTGCCCGACACCGAGGTCTGGGCCATCGACGGTGACGGCTGCTTCCAGATGACCAACCAGGAGCTCGCGACCTGTGCGGTCGAGGGCATCCCGATCAAGGTCGCCGTCATCAACAACGGCAACCTCGGCATGGTGCGGCAGTGGCAGACGCTCTTCTACGAGGAGCGCTACTCCAACACCGAGCTCGGCACGCACGGCGCCGTCCGCATCCCCGACTTCCTCAAGCTCGCCGAGGCGCTGGGATGCGTCGGACTGCGGTGCGAGCGTGAGGAGGACGTCGACGCGGTGATCGCGCAGGCGCGTGCGATCAACGATCGCCCGGTCGTCATCGACTTCATCGTCGGCAAGGACGCCCAGGTGTGGCCGATGGTCGCTGCGGGCACCGGCAACTCCGAGATCATGGCCGCCCGCGGCATCCGTCCTCTGTTCGACAACGACGAGGAAGCGGCGCAGGAGCCCGGCTCGGTCGGCGACGTCACCGAGGCGGCCCAGGGCGCGAATTCGAAAGGCATCGACCTGTGAGCACCAGTCACACCCTGAGCGTGCTCGTCGAGGACAAGCCGGGCGTGCTCGCACGCGTGGCGTCGCTGTTCTCGCGCCGCGGATTCAACATCGCCTCCCTCGCGGTGGGCGGCACCGAGGTTCCCGAGATCTCGCGCATGACCATCGTCGTCACGGTCGACGAGTTCCCGCTCGAGCAGGTGACGAAGCAGCTGAACAAGCTCGTCAACGTCATCAAGATCGTCGAGCAGGAAGCCGATTCGTCGGTCGCCCGTGAGCTCGTGCTCATCAAGGTCCGCGCCGACGCGAGCGTGCGGAGCGAGGTCATCGAGACGGTGAACCTGTTCCGCGCCAAGGTGATCGACGTCTCGCCGGAGGCAGTCACCGTCGAGGCGACCGGTACCCGCTCGAAGCTCGAGGCGTTGCTCCGGATGCTCGACCCGTACGGTGTTCGCGAGATCGTCCAGTCCGGCGTCGTCGCGGTGGGTCGTGGACCAAAGTCCATCACCGCGTCCCGCTAGTCACCCAACCCAGTAGTTTCGATTACCCGGTCACATGCGACCGGGACAGATGTAGGAGGAAACCACAGTGGCAGTCGAGATGTTCTACGACGACGATGCCGATCTCTCGATCATCCAGGGCCGCAAGGTCGCTGTGATCGGATACGGAAGCCAGGGCCATGCGCACTCGCTCAGCTTGCGCGACTCGGGCGTCGACGTCCGTATCGGTCTGAAGGAAGGCTCCAAGTCGCGTGACAAGGCTGCCGAGCAGGGCCTCGGCGTGGGTACGCCGGCGGAGGTCTCCGAGTGGGCCGACGTCATCATGCTGCTCGCTCCGGACACCGCCCAGGCGCAGATCTTCAAGGACGACATCGAGCCCAACCTCAAGGACGGCGACGCGCTGTTCTTCGGCCACGGCCTGAACATCCACTTCAAGCTCATCGAGGCCCCGGCCAACATCACCGTCGGCATGGTCGCCCCCAAGGGACCCGGCCACCTCGTGCGCCGTCAGTTCGTCGACGGCAAGGGTGTTCCCGCCCTGATCGCCGTCGACCAGGATCCGAAGGGTGAGGGCCAGGCTCTCGCGCTGTCCTACGCCCGCGGCATCGGCGGCACGCGTGCCGGCGTCATCAAGACCACGTTCAAGGAAGAGACCGAGACCGACCTCTTCGGTGAGCAGGCCGTGCTGTGCGGCGGTACCGAGGAGCTGGTGAAGACCGGCTTCGAGGTCATGGTCGAGGCCGGCTACGCGCCCGAGATGGCGTACTTCGAGGTGCTGCACGAGCTCAAGCTCATCGTCGACCTCATGTACGAGGGCGGCATCGCGCGCATGAACTACTCGGTGTCCGACACCGCGGAGTTCGGCGGCTACCTCTCCGGGCCGCGCGTCATCGATGCCGGCACCAAGGAGCGCATGAAGGCGATCCTGGCCGACATCCAGTCGGGCGAGTTCACCAAGCGCCTCGTGGCCAACGTCGAGAACGGCAACACCGAGCTCGAGGGCCTGCGCAAGCAGAACGCCGAGCACCCCATCGAGGTCACGGGCAAGAAGCTGCGCGACCTCATGAGCTGGGTCGACCGTCCCATCACCGAGACGGCCTGACTCTCGCATTCCTGACACGGGGCACCCGCGGTCGAGTTCCTCGACCTCGGGTGCCCTGCGTCGGGTCGCGGCTCGGCCACTAGGCTGACGCCCGCACGAATCCGGAACCACACCTCTTCTCCGTCACCTGATCAGGGAGTTCTCCACGTGAGCCAGCCAGGCCGCCCCGTCGTCCTCATCGCCGACAAACTTGCGCAGTCCACCGTCGAGGCTCTCGGCGACGGAGTCGAGGTCCGGTGGGTGGACGGTCCGGATCGTCCGGCCCTCCTCGCCGCGGTCCCCGATGCCGACGCCATCCTGGTCCGCTCCGCGACCACGGTCGATGCCGAGGTGCTCGCTGCCGGTACCAAGCTCAAGATCGTCGCCCGCGCCGGCGTCGGCCTGGACAACGTCGACGTCCCCGCAGCCACCGAGCGCGGCGTGCTCGTCGTCAACGCCCCCACGTCCAACATCCACACCGCTGCCGAACACGCGGTGACGCTCCTGCTCTCGGCTGCTCGCCAGATCCCCGCCGCCGACGCCACACTGCGTCAGCACGAGTGGAAGCGCAGCAAGTTCAACGGCGTCGAGATCTTCGGCAAGACCGTCGGCGTGGTCGGGCTCGGCCGTATCGGTCAGCTCTTCGCGCAGCGTCTCGCCGCGTTCGAGACGCACATCATCGCGTACGACCCCTACGTCTCGCCGGCTCGTGCCGCGCAGCTCGGTATCGAGCTGGTCAGCCTCGACGAGCTTCTCGAGCGCGCCGACATGTTCTCCGTGCACCTGCCGAAGACCCCCGAGACGAAGGGTCTGATCGGCAAGGAGGCGCTCGCTCGGACCAAGAAGGGCGTCATCGTCGTCAACGCTGCCCGCGGTGGACTGGTCGACGAGCAGGCTCTCGCCGACGCGATCACCAGCGGCCACGTCTTCGCCGCGGGTATCGACGTCTACGCGAGCGAGCCCTGCACCGACAGCCCGCTGTTCGAGCTCCCGCAGGTCGTCGTCACCCCGCACCTCGGTGCCTCGACCACCGAGGCCCAGGACCGCGCCGGCACCGACGTCGCCAAGTCCGTCCTGCTCGCCCTCGCCGGCGAGTTCGTGCCCGACGCGGTGAACGTCTCCGGCGGTGCCGTCGGCGAGGAGGTCGCGCCGTGGCTCGACATCGTGCGCAAGCAGGGCGTCCTGCTGGGTGCCCTGTCGGACGAGCTCCCGACGTCGCTGTCCGTCGACGTGCGCGGTGAGCTGGCGTCCGAGGACGTCGACATCCTCAAGCTGTCGGCGCTGCGGGGACTGTTCTCCGCCGTCATCGAGGACGCGGTCACCTTCGTCAACGCACCGTCGCTCGCCGAGGAGCGTGGTGTCACGGCCGACGTGACCAAGGCCAGCGAGAGCCCCAACCACCGGAGCGTCGTCGACGTCCGTGCGGTCTACGGCGACGGGACCGTCGTCAACGTCGCGGGCACCCTCACCGGTCCCCAGCACGTGGAGAAGATCGTCAACATCAACGGCCGCAACTTCGATCTGCGCGCCGAGGGCAAAAACCTCATCGTGACGTACGACGACCGTCCCGGCTCGCTCGGACGCATCGGCACCGCCCTGGGCGACGCCGGTGTCGACATCGCCGCCGCGGCACTCAGCCAGGACGCGGAGGGCGGTGGCGCCACCATCCTGCTGCGCGTCGATCGTGATGTGGCGCAGGACATTCGGGACGCCATCGCCGCCTCCGTGGGCGCGACGACCATCGAGCTGGTCGACCTGTCCTGATGTCGACGCCGAACGAGGGGACTTCGATGAAGCTGGGTGTCGTGGCCGGAGACGGCATCGGACCGGAGGTGGTGGCCGAGGCACTCAAGGTGCTCGAGGTGGTCGCGCCCGGTGCGGAGACCACGGAGTACGACCTGGGAGCACGGCGCTATCACGCGACGGGAGAGATCCTGCCGCCGTCGGTTCTCGAGGAGCTCCGCGGCCACGACGCCATCCTGCTCGGCGCCATCGGTGATCCGTCGGTGCCCAGCGGTGTGCTCGAGCGCGGATTGTTGCTGACCGCGCGATTCGCGCTGGATCACCACATCAACCTGCGCCCGTCCAAGCTGTACCCGGGTGTCGTCGGTCCGTTGGCGGGCAACAAGCCGGTCGACATCGTCGTCGTGCGGGAGGGCACCGAGGGCCCGTACACGGGCAACGGCGGCGCCATCCGCGTCGGCACTCCGCACGAGGTCGCCACCGAGGTCAGCCTCAACACGCGGTTCGGTGTGGAGCGCGTGGTCCGTGACGGCTTCGCGCGAGCGATGGGTCGTCGCAAGCACGTGACCCTGCTGCACAAGACGAACGTGCTGGGGTTCGCGGGATCGCTGTGGAAGCGGACGGTCGACGAGGTCGCCGCCGAGTTCCCCGACGTCGAGGTGGCGTACCAGCACATCGACGCGGCGACGATCCACCTGGTGACCGACCCGGGCCGCTTCGACGTGATCGTCACCGACAATCTCTTCGGCGACATCATCACCGATCTCGCGGCCGCGGTCGCCGGTGGTATCGGTCTGGCCGCGAGCGCGAACATCGATGCGACGCGGACGAATCCGAGCATGTTCGAGCCCGTGCACGGCAGTGCGCCGGACATCGCCGGCAAGGGAATCGCCGATCCGACGGCCGCCATCCTGTCGGTGTCGCTCCTCCTCGCACATCTCGGCGAGACCGAGGCGGCGGCGCGCGTCGAGTCCGCCGTCGCGCAGGACCTGGCGACGCGCACCGCCGGGGATCCGGGCACGACCGCGACGATCGGCGATCGGATCGCCTCACTGGTGTAGTCGGTCTCGCGCTTCTCGCGGAATGGTCGGTACCGCGAGAAGCGCGATCGCCGCGGACACCCCGAACGCCACCGCGTACGACGTGTGCGTGATCAGTGCGCCGAACACCGGGGGAACCGCCGACGCGGCGATGAACTGACTGGTGTTCTGCGCGCCGAGTGCTCGCCCGCTCCAGAACGGACCCGCCCGCTCGGCCACGGCGGTGAATGCGAGCCCGTTGGGTGACACCGTCGCCACCGACGCGACCACGAGTATCACCACCGATACCGCGAGGCCCGCGGCGTCCGCGATCGCCAGCGCGGCCATCACGGCCACGACGCCGACGGAGACCCACCGCATCGGTCCGAGTCTGCTGCCCACCCGGTCCGACACTGCGCCGGCGGCGATGCGTCCTCCCGCTCCGAGAATTTGCGAGACGGTGATCAGGACACCGGCGGCCTCCGGGGACCAGGCCCGTTGGTCCACGAGCCAGACGAGGGCGAACGTCCACACCACGTACTGCGGCACCACCAGCGCGACCGACGCACCGTGTATGCGCCAGAGATCGCGACGCCCGCGGTAGGGGTTCGCGAGGAGATCGGCACTCGAGGCGGCCGATCGGGAGGGCCGCGGCGGATCGAACACACCGACGAGGCAGGCGAGAGCGGAGAGGGCGGACGCGACCGCGGGAAGGAGCATCGCGGTTCCCACTCCGTGATCGCTGGCGATACCGGGAATCAGCAACGCGGACAGTGCGACTCCGAGAGGGAGTGACATCTGCCGGATGCCCATCGACAGGCCGCGGCGGTGGGGAGGGAACCACCCCACCACCACGCGTCCGGTGGCGGAGTTCACGCTGGCGGCGGCCATGCCGCCGAGCAGCAGGAAGACGGCCAGCGCCACCGTGGATTCCGTCGCGGCGGCGCAGAAGGCGGCCATCGACGTCAGCACGGAACCAGCGATCAGGGATCGCCGTTCGCCCACGCGGTCGACGACGGCGCCCCACGCGAACAGCGTCAGGACGATGCCGGCCGTCGGCATCGCCACGACCAGACCCGCCGACGCGAGCGAGAGTCCGCGCTGATCCCGAAGTGCGGGGATGAGGAAGGCGGCGCCGTTCAGAAGCAGTGCCGTGGAGGCCGTCGCGAGCATGCCGATCACGAGCATCGCCCACCGACCCGCCGTGGACGTGGTGTAGCGCTGGACGCGACTCATACCGGCTCCGTTCTCACTATGTGGGACAACATTCTCGCCTGTTGAACTCCCGGTCGCCGATGCTACCCCGTAGGTGATCGTCGTTCGTCGCCCGCCGGTGTCCGCTCGACGCCGCTCGATAGACTTCCGCCATGCGTCTTGGTCGAGTAGCGAGTCCCGACGGTGTTGCATTCGTCGCCATCGAAGGCGACGGAGACGAGAGGACGGCGCGAGAGATCGCGGAACATCCCTTCGGCACACCCACCTTCACCGGCCGGAGCTGGTCCCTGGCCGATGTCCGCCTGCTGGCGCCCATTCTGGCCAGCAAGGTGATCTGCATCGGCAAGAACTACGCGGCGCACGCCGCGGAGATGGGCTCGGACGCACCCGAGGACCCGGTCATCTTCATCAAGCCCAACACGTCCATCGTCGGACCCGGTGCGAACATCGTGCGTCCGCCGACGTCGTCCGAGGTCCACTTCGAAGGTGAGCTCGCGGTGGTCATCGGCCGTCCGTGCAAGGACGTTCCGGCAGCACGCGCTCTCGACGTGGTGCTCGGCTACACCGTTGCGAACGACGTTACGGCCCGCGACAACCAGCGCCACGACGGTCAGTGGACCCGCGCCAAGGGTTACGACACCTTCTGCCCACTCGGCCCGTGGATCGAGACCTCGCTCGACGCCTCGGATCTCGCTGTGACCACCACGGTGGACGGCGCGGTGAAGCAGAACAGCCGTACGTCGCTCCTGCTGCACGACGTGCCGAAGATCATCGAGTGGATCTCGTCGGTGATGACGCTGCTTCCCGGTGACGTCATCCTGACCGGCACCCCGGAAGGCGTGGGGCCGATCGTGGCGGGCGAGAGCGTGTCCGTCGAGATCGAGGGCATCGGCACGCTGACCAATCCGGTGGTGGACAAGTGACCGCCGCGAGCATTCCCGCATCCGACGTCCGCGTCCGGTTCTGCCCGTCGCCCACCGGAACCCCGCACGTCGGGCTGGTGCGCACGGCGCTGTTCAACTGGGCGTTCGCCCGCCATCACGGCGGCGCATTCGTGTTCCGCATCGAGGACACCGACGCCGCACGTGATTCCCAGGAGTCGTACCAGGCGCTGCTCGACGCACTGCGGTGGCTCGGACTCGACTGGGACGAGGGTCCCGAGGTCGGTGGGCCGTACGAGCCGTACCGGCAGTCGTTGCGCCGCGATCAGCACCTCGCCGTGGTGCAGCAGCTCGTCGACGCGGGGGAGGCGTACGAGAGCTTCTCCACACCGGAGGAGGTGGAGGCGCGGCATCTCGCGGCCGGCCGGGATCCGAAGTTGGGCTTCGACAATCACGACCGCACGCTGACCGACGAGCAGCGGGAGGCCTTCCGCGCCGAGGGACGCAAGCCCGTCGTCCGGTTGCGTATGCCCGATCACGATCTGTCGTGGAACGACCTCGTGCGCGGCGAGACGACGTTCCGCGCCGGCACGGTCCCCGACTTCGCGCTCACCCGCGGCAACGGTGTCCCGCTGTACACGTTGGTGAACCCCGTGGACGACGCGCTGATGAAGATCACGCACGTCCTGCGCGGTGAGGATCTGCTGTCCTCGACCCCGCGTCAGATCGCGCTGTACGAAGCCCTCGTGCGCATCGGTGTGGCAGAACGCATTCCGCAGTTCGGGCACCTCCCGTTCGTGATGGGGCAGGGCAACAAGAAGTTGTCGAAGCGCGACCCCGAGGCCGATCTCTTCCTGCACCGGGAGCGCGGGTTCGTCCCCGAAGGTCTGCTGAACTACCTGGCTCTCCTCGGGTGGGGATTCTCCGAGGACCGGGACGTGTTCTCGCTCGACGAGATGGTGGGTGCCTTCGACATCTCGACGGTCAACTCGAACCCGGCCCGCTTCGACCAGAAGAAGGCCGACGCCATCAACGCCGAACACATCCGGTTGCTCGAGCCGGCCGACTTCGCCGCGCGCCTGCGGGCGTATCTCGAGACGCACGGCCATCCGATCGGGGTGTCGGACGCAGCGTTCGCCGAGGCCGCGGAACTGGTGCAGACGCGCATCGTCGTGCTGTCCGACGCCTGGGGACTGCTGAAGTTCCTGCTTGCCCCCGCCGACGAGTTCACGGTCGATCCGGCTTCGGCAGCCAAGCATCTGGGCGCCGACGCGGCACCCGTTCTGGACGCGACGGTGAGCGCCGTCGAGGGCGCACCGGAGTGGACTGCGGAGGCCTTGGAGTCGGCTCTCAAGGTCGCGCTGATCGACGAGATGGAGCTGAAGCCGCGTAAGGCGTTCGCGCCGGTGCGCGTGGCGGTGACCGGTTCCCACATCAGCCCACCGCTGTACGAGTCGATGGTGCTGCTGGGCCGGGAGCTGACGCTGGCCCGATTGCGGTCGGCTCGTGCGTCGATCGTCTGAGGTGACTCGGGGCAGTTCGGGCGAAAGGGTGCGGTGATGAGCTTCACCGATCGGATCGACAGATTTCAGCAGCGGCATCCCGCCATGGGATTCCCGTTGGCCGTGTTCTACAAATTCTTCGACGACCAGGGCGGCTACCTGGCAGCGCTCATCGCCTATTTCGGTTTCATCTCGCTGTTCCCGTTGCTGTTGCTGTTCTCCACCGTCCTGGGCATCGTCCTGGCCGGTGATCCCGAACTGCAGCAACGGATCATCGATTCGGCCATGAGCCAGATCCCCTTGATCGGTGAACAACTCGGCCAACCGGAAGGGCTGAGCGGGGGGACCGGGGCTATCGTCATCGGTGTCCTGGGATCGCTCTACGGCGGCCTGGGTGTGGCGGTGGCCGCACAGAACGCGATGAACGTCGCCTGGTCCGTCCCGAAGAACGATCGCCCCGATCCCGTCCGGGCGCGGGTGCGCGGCTTCGGCCTGCTGCTGACCGTCGGGACGGCCGTCATCGGCGTCACGGTCCTGAACGGTTTCAACGCGGCGGGCTTCTTCGGCACGGTCGCACAGGTGCTCGTCACGATCGCGGCGATCGTGCTCAACACCGCCACGTTCGTCGTGGCGTTCCGGCTCGGGACCACGCGTGCGGTGAGCGTGCGCGACGTGCTTCCCGGAGCCGTCATCGGCGCGCTGCTGTGGCAGGCCCTGCAGTCCTTCGGTGGGCTGTACGTCCAACGCGTCGTCGGCGGTGCGGACACCACCAACGGTGTGTTCGCGATCGTCCTCGGGCTGCTCGCGTTCCTCTACATCTCCTCGCTGGTGTTGGTGCTGTGCATCGAGGTGAACGTCGTGCGGACCGACAGGTTGCACCCGCGCGCTCTGCTCACCCCGTTCACGGACAACGTCGAACTGACCGACGGTGATCGAGACGCGTACACGGCGCAGGCGGAGGCGCAGCGAAGCAAGGGTTTCGAGGAGATCGAGGTCACCTTCGGCGAGCCCGACGGGTCGCAGTCGACCGACTCAGCCCGCTGACCAGCCGATTTGGTGAATGCGGGATGGTGTTTGGTAGTGTTCTCCACGGCTCGAAACGGCCCGGAGAACGCGGCCGGACCAGGCCATTGGGGTATGGTGTAATTGGCAACACAGCGGTTTCTGGTACCGCCATTCTAGGTTCGAGTCCTGGTACCCCAGCGGAGAAACACCCGATTTCGTCGGATGCTCTCGGCCGGTTATGCTCTTCCGGTTGCTCCACCTGATTCACAGATGAAGATCCTGGCCCCGTCGTCTAGCGGCCTAGGACGCCGCCCTCTCAAGGCGGTAGCGCGGGTTCGAATCCCGTCGGGGCTACAACACTCGAGGACCACCGCGATGCGGTGGTCCTCGAGTCGCTTCCGGGGAAGCTGTGCCCTCACGCTCCGGTGGTGAGGCCGTGTCGGTGTGTCGTAGGTTCACTGGGTGTCCTCACTACTCATCGCTGTTCCCGTCTACGGCCAGATCGACTACACCCACGCTGTGGTCCAGGATCTGCGACGCGAGAACGCCACCTTCGTGATCATCGACAACCGCGGTGACTACATCCCGCTCGCCGACGAGCGCGTCGTCACGCCCGGCCGCAATCTCGGCTGGGCCGGCGGATCGAACCTCGGCTTCCGCATCGCCTTCAGCGACGGCCACACCCATGCGATGACGCTGAACAACGACACGCGATTGTCCCGCGGGTTCCTCGACGCGGCGACCGACCCGCAACTGCCGACCGATGCAGGCATCGTCGTGCCCGTCTACGACGACGCGTACGGCCACCGAGACATGAAGACGACGTACTCCGGGCCGGCCGAGGACTACGTTCCGGTCGACCGGTACCGCAAGTGCTACGCCGTGGACGGAACCGCCATGACCATCACCAAGGACACCTGGCTGGCGCTCGGCGGATACGACGAACGCAATTTCGGGTCCACGGGGTGGGGTGCGGACGTCGACTTCTGCATCCGTGCTGCAGCAGAGGGATTCGGCAGTTATGTCACCGAGCGCGCGTTCATCAACCACTTCGGCCGAGCAACGGCCATCGCGATGATGGGCAACCGCAAGTACCTCGCCAAGTCCGCGGTGGGCATGGTGGGCGGTGTGCTGCGCCTGCACCGGGGCAACGTGAGGAACTGGCTGTCCACGCCGCAGCCGACGGTGCACGAGTTCCGGTAGCCCGGCAGAGACGCTCCGCCTCAGAGGCGTTTCTGCACGGCGTCCGCGGCCGCGAGAAGGTCGGCGGCCCAGCGCGCTCCGGGGCGGCGCCCCATGCGGTCGATCGGGCCGGACACGGAGATCGCGGCGACCACGCGGTCGTCGCGTCCGCGGATCGGTGCGGCGACGCTGGCGACGCCGGGCTCGCGCTCGGCGGCGCTCTGCGCCCAGCCGCGCTTGCGTACCTCGGCTAGCACTCGCTCACCGAAGGCGGCGTCGGGGAGGACGCTGCGCTGTAGTGCGGGGTCGGCCCACGCCAACAGCACCTTGGCGCCGGAGCCGGCGGTGAGGGGGAGGCGGGCGCCGACGAGCACGGTGTCGCGCAGCCCGGTGGGAGGTTCCATGGAGGCCACGCACACGCGCACCGTGCCGTCGATGCGGTAGACCTGCACGCTCTCCCCGGTGATCTCGCGCAGCCGTGGCAGCACCGTGGCCGCGGCGTCGAGAAGAGGGTCCTCGGCGGTGTGCGCGAGTTCGGCGAGCGCCGGCCCCGGTCGCCACAGTCCGTCGGCGTCACGGCTCAGCATGCGGTGCGTCTCGAGTCCGATGGCGAGCCGATGCGCGGTGGCGCGGGGGAGTCCGGTGGCGGAACACAGGTCGGCGAGGCTGCACGGATCGAGTGACGCAGCCTGCAGAACGCTCATTGCTTTGTCCAGAACGCCGATGCCGCTATGCTGTCCCATGTAGCGATACTAGCGTCTCACAAGGTGAGATGGTGATCGTCGTCGGTCGAAAGGTGGAGTCATGGCAGCGAAGACCCTGGCGGAGAAGGTCTGGGATCAGCACGTCGTCGTTCGCGGCGGTGGTGAGGGTGACGCGACCAAGCCGGATCTCGTCTACATCGATCTCCACCTCGTGCACGAGGTCACCAGCCCGCAGGCGTTCGACGGACTGCGTCTGGCCGGTCGGCCCGTGCGCCGGCCCGATCTGACGATCGCGACGGAGGACCACAACGTCCCGACGGTCGACATCGACCAGCCGATCGCGGATCTCGTCTCCCGGACGCAGGTGGACACCCTGCGGCGCAACTGCGAGGAGTTCGGCATCCGCCTGCATTCGATGGGCGACATCGAGCAGGGCATCGTGCACATCATCGGGCCCCAGCTCGGTCTGACGCAGCCGGGAACCACTGTCGTGTGCGGGGACAGCCACACCTCGACGCACGGCGCGTTCGGCGCCCTCGCGATGGGCATCGGCACCAGTGAGGTCGAGCACGTGCTGGCGACCCAGACACTGTCGTTGCGCCCCTTCAAGACCATGTCGGTCACGGTGGACGGCGAGCTCGGTGACGACGTCGGCAGCAAGGACCTGATCCTGGCGGTCATCGCACAGATCGGTACGGGCGGTGGGCAGGGCTACGTCATCGAGTACCGCGGCGAGGCCATCCGGAAGATGTCGATGGAAGCGCGGATGACCATCTGCAACATGTCCATCGAGGCGGGCGCGCGCGCGGGCATGATCGCCCCCGACGAGATCACGTTCGAGTACATCAAGGGTCGGCCGCACGCTCCCTCCGGTGAGCTGTGGGAGCAGGCCGTCGCCGACTGGTCCACGCTCGTCACCGACGACGGTGCCGTCTTCGACAAGGAAGTGCGGATCGACGGGTCGGCGCTGACTCCGTTCGTCACCTGGGGCACCAACCCCGGTCAGGGCGCCCCCCTCAGTGCGTCGGTACCCGATCCGGCCGAGATCCTCGACGAGGGCGAGAGTCAGTCCGCCGAGAAGGCGCTCACCTACATGGGTCTCGAGCCGGGCACGCCGTTGCGCGACATCGCGGTCGACACCGTCTTCCTGGGGTCCTGCACCAACGGTCGGATCGAGGATCTCCGTGTGGCAGCGAAGATCTTGGACGGCCGTACCGTTGCCGACGGTGTGCGGATGCTCGTCGTTCCCGGCTCGATGCGCGTGCGCGCACAGGCCGAGGACGAGGGACTGGGCGCGATCTTCACTGCCGCAGGGGCGGAATGGCGCCAGGCGGGGTGCTCGATGTGTCTCGGCATGAATCCCGATCAGCTCGCTCCGGGTGAGCGATCGGCCTCGACGTCGAACCGCAATTTCGAAGGGCGCCAGGGCAAGGGCGGCCGTACGCACCTCGTCTCACCGGCCGTCGCCGCCGCCACCGCGGTGCGTGGACGGTTGTCGGCTCCCGCCGATCTCGGCTGAGTCGACCGAGAATCCGTCCGCCCCGTCCCTCGTACGCCCCGTCAGGAGCTCGTCATGGAATCGTTCACCACGCACACCGGAATCGGTGTCCCGCTGCGCCGCAGCAACGTCGACACCGACCAGATCATCCCCGCCGTGTACCTCAAGCGCGTGACCCGAACGGGTTTCGAGGACGGGCTCTTCGCGGGGTGGCGCACCGATCCCGGTTTCGTCCTCAACACCCCGCCGTTCGACAAGGGTTCGGTTCTCGTCGCCGGACCCGACTTCGGCACCGGGTCCTCTCGGGAGCACGCCGTGTGGGCACTCTCGGACTACGGATTCCGGGCCGTGATCGCGTCCAGATTCGCCGACATCTTCCGCGGAAACGCCGGAAAGGCGGGTCTGCTGGCCGCCGTTGTCGAGCAATCGGATGTGGAACTGCTGTGGAAATTGCTCGACGAGCGCCCCGGGACGGAACTCACCGTCGACCTCGAGACGAAGACGATCAGCGCCGGAACACTGGTGGTGCGCTTCGATATTGACGACTACACGAGGTGGCGTCTGCTGGAGGGGCTGGACGACGTCGCGCTGACGTTACGCCAGGTAGAGGCCATTTCCGAGTTCGAGAAGTCGCGTCCGGAATGGAAGCCGAAGACACTTCCGGCGCCCGATCAGGCTCGCTGATTCCGGGCCGAAAAGGTCCTTCCCGCGACACTCATTGTGGCTGCGACGATTACAGCCGAACAGACTGTTTTGGCGTGGCTCGTGGACTCGTGCGCATTTCCGGTTTACCGTGGTACTCAGTCGGTCCGACGACGGGCCAATCAGTATGCGGAGGAATCACCGATGAACAAGGCAGAACTGATCGACGCCCTGACCGAGAAGACAGGCGCGGATCGCCGGAGCGCCACGGACGCTGTCGAGAACATCGTCGACATCATCGTGCGCGCCGTGCACCGCGGCGAGTCGGTCACCATCACCGGCTTCGGTGTCTTCGAGCAGCGTCGCCGTGCGGCCCGCGTCGCTCGTAACCCGCGCACCGGCGAGACCGTCAAGGTCAAGCCGACGTCCGTTCCCGCGTTCCGTCCCGGTGCTCAGTTCAAGGCCGTCATCGCCGGTGGCCAGAAGCTGTCCGCCACGGGCCCCGCCGTGAAGCGTGGCGCCTCCGCAGCCCCCGCGAAGAAGACTGCGGCAGCGAAGAAGACGGCAGCGGCGAAGAAGACCGCGGCCAAGGCTCCCGCGAAGGCGGCGACCAAGGCTCCCGCCAAGACGGCGGCCAAGAAGACCACGGCCACCAAGGCGCCGGCCAAGGCAGCGGCGAAGAAGACCACCGCCACCAAGGCACCGGCCAAGACGGCGGCCAAGAAGACCACCGCCACCAAGGCACCCGCCAAGACGGCAGCCAAGAAGACCACCACGGCCGCCGCGAAGAAGACCACAGCGACGAAGGCACCGGCCAAGACTGCAGCCAAGAAGACCACCCCGGCCAAGAAGGCCGCGCCCGCGAAGAAGGCGCCCGCCAAGAAGGCGCCGGCGAAACGTACTGCACGCAAGTAACGTTCCCGTTCGGCACGAAGGAGCCCCGGACCATCGGTCCGGGGCTCCTTCGTGTTCGTGTCGGCCGTACCGGCAGTTCAGTCGTGCCGGCTACGCGGGAGTGGCGAATCGGTGTAGTCCGCTGCCACCAGCACACCACCGACGAAGCTGAGCACCCAGACGCTGGCCTTGCGTGATCGGGTGCGGGAGAGTTCGACGCCGTCGCTCTCGGCCCACCACTCCATCAGGTTCGGAATCACCTTGCCCTGACTGCAGATCACCGGAACGCCGGACGTCGAGGCGATGATCTCGCGTGCGCGCTGACGTCCCTTGTCGGGATCCTGCGCGTACCCCTCCTCGGTCAGCGTGGGCTCCAGGGCCAGATCGACTCCGACGGACTCGGCCCACGGCGCGATGGTCTGGACGCACCGAGCACGCTCGGCGGTGAATCCGTCGGTGCCGCCGTAGGCCTGGATCAGAGGAACCAGTGCGGCCGCCTGGCGGACCCCGACGCTGTCGAGAGGCCGTTCGGCGTCGTCCCCCTTGTAGCGAGCCTTGCTCCCCGCCCGCGCATGGCGCACCAGCACAGCCGTACTCGTCGGGACAGGGTGCTGCGCGAAACGGCCGACGACGTCCCGGTCCGCCTCGTAGGTCGCGAGATCACGAGCCTCGGCGGGTGTGAGCCACCGCAGTTCGTCGACCTCGTCGTTGACGGCGAACTCGCCGTCCACGACTCGAGCGGCCCAGTAGTCCACCTGCTTGATCTTCTTCGAGCGCGGGAGCGGGTAGGTGGTGGTTCCGAGACCGTGTCCGAGAACGCACCGGAAACCGGTCTCCTCCCACACTTCTCGGACGGCGGCGACAGCGGATACCTCGTCGGCCTCGACCTTGCCCTTCGGAAGGGACCAGTCGTCGTAGCGCGGTCGATGCACCAGCGCCACCATCGGCTCGTCGCCCTCGGGGCCCGGACGCCACAGCACCGCACCCGCGGCCAGGACCGGATCAGGCGTCTTCGATGCGCGTGAGCTGCTCATCGACCCACCTCACGATCCGGTGTAGCGACGCTGGCGCATGAGGGAGACCTGGTGATCCCGCACCGTCTCGCCGCTCGCGGGGGACGCCGTCCAGGCGCCGTCGGACTGCAGTACCCAGCAGCGGGTCGTGACGTCCATGGCCGAGTCGAGCATCGAGTTCAGCTGACCGGACAGCTTCGGGTCCTTCACCTGAGCCATGACCTCCACGCGTCGATCGAGGTTGCGGTGCATCATGTCCGCGCTGCCGATCCAGAACTCGTCGATCGCCTCGAAGTGCAACACACGCGAGTGTTCGAGGAACCGTCCGAGAATCGACCGCACCTGAATGTTCTCGCTGAGACCGGGTACGCCCGGTTTGAGAGCGCAGATACCGCGCACGACCACCTCGACCTGGACGCCCTCGGTGGACGCCCAGTACAGCGCGTCGATCACCTGCTCGTCGACGAGTGCGTTGGCCTTCAGGCGGATTCGGGCTTTCGCGCCGTCCTTGTGCGCCCGCACCTCGGCCTCGATGCGCTCGACGATTCCCGCCCGCACACCGAACGGCGCGACGAGGAGGTTCCGGTACTGCTCCTTGCGCGAGTAACCGGTGAGCGAGTTGAACAGGTCGGTGAGGTCGGCGCCGATCTCCTCGGCGGCCGTGATGAGACCCACGTCCTCGTAGAGTCGGGCGGTCTTGGGGTTGTAGTTGCCGGTGCCGATGTGGCAGTACCGGCGAATGGTGTCGCCTTCGCGGCGGACGACGAGGCACGTCTTGCAGTGGGTCTTCAGGCCGACCAACCCGTAGACCACGTGCACGCCGGCCTGCTCCAGTTTGCGTGCCCAGGCGATGTTGGCCTGTTCGTCGAAGCGCGCCTTGATCTCCACGAGAGTCACGACCTGCTTGCCGGCCTCCGCCGCGGCGATCAGTGCGTTGACGATGGGGGAGTCGCCCGACGTCCGATAGAGGGTCTGCTTGATGGCGAGCACGTGCGGATCGGCTGCCGCCTGCTCGATGAAGCGCTGCACGCTGGTGGAGAACGAGTCGTACGGGTGATGCAGCAGCACGTCCCCGTCGCGCAGCGTGGAGAAGATCGACTTGGGCGTCTCACGCTCTCCGAAGGCGGGGTGCGTCGCCGGCACGAACGGTGCGTCCTTCAGGACGGGCTTGTCGACGCCGTAGAGCTGCATGAGGCACGACAGATCGAGCAGTCCCGGCACCTGGATGACGTCGCCGGGATCGACGTCCAACTCGCGCAGCAACAGGCTGAGCATGTGGTCGGTCATGTCGTCCGCGACCTCGAGGCGCACGGGCGATCCGAAACGGCGGCGCGCGAGTTCGCGCTCGAGGGCCTGCAGGAGGTCCTCGTCCCGATCCTCCTCCACCTCGAAATCGGCGTTGCGCGTGATGCGGAAGGCGTGGTGCTCGACGATCTGGAGTCCCGGGAACAGAACGTCGAGATGCGCCGCGATGAGCTCCTCCATGGGAAGGAACGCGGGCACGGCGCCGACGTCGCCTCGGTGCAACTGCACGAACCGATCGACGTTGTCCGGGACCTTCACCCTGGCGAAGTGCTCGCCGCCCGTGGTCGAGTCCTTCACCGTCACAGCGAGATTGAGGCTCAGTCCGGAGATGTACGGGAACGGGTGGGCGGGATCCACGGCCAGCGGGGTGAGGACGGGGAACACCTGCTCGGTGAAATACCGTGTCAGACGGGTCCGCTCGTCGGAGGTGACCTCCGACCACCGGATGACCGAGATCCCCTCGTTCGCCAGCTCCGGCAGGATGCGGTCGATGAAGGTGCGGGCGTGACGGTCGGCGATCTCCTGGGTGCGCTGGGCGATCAACGCCAGCTGCTCGCGGGGGGAGAGTCCGTCGGCGGAGCGGACGGACAGGCCGGTCTCGTCGCGGCGCTTGAGGCCGGCCACCCGCACCATGTAGAACTCGTCGAGGTTGCTGGCGAAGATGGCGAGGAACTTCGCCCGCTCGAGCAGCGGCAGCGACGAGTCCTCTGCGAGCGCCAGCACCCGTGAGTTGAAGTCGAGCCAGCTCAACTCGCGATTGAGATAGCGGTCCTCCGGGAGCAGGTCCACCGGCACCGCGGTGTCCGATGTCGCGGCCGGCGGTGCCGTGGGTGCGGAGGGTGCGCGGCTGGCCAACGGCGCGCTCCACTCACCGTCGACGGCGTCACCGGGTGCTGCGGAACTCGTGGGGGCCCCGGAACGGGAAGGGGCGTCGGTCGTGTTCTCGGTCGCCTCGTTGGTCACGCGTCGATCATCCCTCACGCGGGCCGAGCGCGAGTAGTCGACCGCGTGCGAATTCGCGACGGGCCTCGCCCGGCCGTGTCAGCGCGCGGCGGTCCAGCCCAGCTCGGCGAGCAGCGCGGCGGTGTGGGGCCCCACCCCCAGGTCGAGGGCGGCGCGGACGTCGTCCGCCGTGTCCACGTCCAGACGCAGACCCGGCCAGGTGCCGCGGAGAGGGAACGCCCCGGAATCGACGTGGCGCGAGGCCGAGTCCGGACCGAACCGTGGTTCGAGGCGCCGGGGGCGACCCCGCACGATCAGGGCCGACGTTCCGGTTCCGGTGTGATCGATCACCACCGAGCGGGTGTCCGGGGGAGCGGCGGCGTAGGCCGCGACCAGTTCCGCGGTGCGCAGGGCGGGGAGGTCGGCCTGCAGGGCGATCACGTCGCCGCCGTGGGCGTCACTGATCGCGTCGTCCGCTGCGGACAGGGCGCGATTGAGTCGCTCCACGGTGGTGGCGGCACCCGACTCGGGTTCGGACACCGTGTGTCCGCCGAGGGCGACGGCGACGCTCGCGACGCGAGAGTCCGGCGTGACGACCGACCATCCGGTGACGACGTCCGCCGCTGCGGCGGCCGACGCGGTGTCGCGCAACATCGCCAGCACGAGTTCGGCGCGTTCGTCGCCGGGGAAGGTCGTGGACAGTCGGCTCTTCGCGTCGACGAGGTTCTTCACCGCGAGCACGAGATGGACACCGCGCCGTGGGGCGGTGTCGGTCGGAGGTCGACTGGGCGTGCTCATGACCGTCGATCCTGCCAGCAGTCATTACCGCCGACTTCGTTCGGCAGGCCTCCGACATCGCTACTGTGAGCCGCCAGGGCTGCCGAGCGGGCGACGGCCTCGTGTCGATCGAGGAAAGGCTGGGTCATGGTCAAGGCAGCGGTGCTCGGTTCCGGTTCGTGGGGAACCGCGTTCGCGAAGGTGCTCGCCGACGCGGGCACCGACGTGACCATGTGGGCGCGTCGAGAGGAACTCGCGACGTCCATCCAGGAGAACCACCGGAACGACGACTACCTTCCGGGAGTCGCACTGCCGTCGGCCATTCGAGCGACTCACGACGCCGCGGAGGCGTTGGACGGGGCCTGCACGGTCGTCCTCGCGGTGCCCTCGCAGGCCTTGCGCGCCAACCTGGCGGAATGGGCACCGCTGATGGGGTCGGACGTCACCCTGCTCTCGCTCGCCAAGGGCATCGAGACGGGGACCCTCATGCGCATGTCGCAGGTGATCTGTCAGGTCACCGGTGCGGACCCGAGTCGCGTCGGCACGTTGTCGGGACCGAACCTCGCCAAGGAGATCGCCGCCGAGCAACCCACCGCGACGGTCATCGCGTGCCCGGACTCCAATCGCGCGATCGCGCTCCAGTCGGCGTGTGCCACCAGCTACTTCCGCCCGTACACGAACTCCGACGTCATCGGGTGCGAGATCGGCGGTGCGTGCAAGAACGTCATCGCCCTCGCGTGCGGCATGGCGGCGGGTATCGGTTTCGGGGAGAACTCGGTCGCCAGCATCATCACCCGCGGTCTCGCCGAAGTGACCCGTCTCGGTGTCGCGCTCGGCGCCAACCCGTCGACGCTCGCGGGTCTCGCCGGGGTGGGTGACCTCGTCGCCACGTGCTCGTCCCCGCTCTCGCGTAATCGCACGTTCGGCGAGCGGCTGGGGTCGGGTGGCTCGCTGGAGAGTGCGCAGGAAGCGGCGCACGGTCAGGTGGCCGAGGGTGTGAAGTCGTGCACATCCATCCGAGCTCTCGCGGAGGCCTACGACGTGGAGATGCCGCTCACCGACGCGGTCCACCGGGTCTGCCACGAGGGCCTCTCCGTTCCGGACGCCGTCCACAGCCTCCTGGGGCGTCGTCACAAGCCGGAGTGAACCGCGGCGGTGCGCGTCACGCCTCGTCCGGGGTTCGCCGGTACGGTGCTCACGTGACCGATCCCATCAAGGTCGCCGTGATCTACGGCGGTCGAAGCAACGAACACTCCGTCTCCTGCGTCTCGGCAGGAAGCGTCATGCGTCACCTCGACTCCGACCGCTTCGACGTGATCCCCATCGGGATCACGCGCGCCGGAACGTGGGTCGAGGGCACCGCCGACCCGACGGAGTTGCAGATCCGGAATCGCGTTCTCCCGTCGGTCGCCGGTGCGGGCGCCCCGCTCGCTCTCGGAGTCGATCCCGAGAACCCCGGTCGCATCACGCGCTCCGTCGACGGGACGGCGGAGGACATCGGTGCGGTCGACGTCGTCTTCCCGGTGCTGCACGGTGCCTACGGCGAGGACGGCACGGTCCAGGGGCTGTTCGAGGTCGCCGGCGTCCCCTACGTGGGACCGGGAGTCCTCGCGAGCGCCGCGGCGATGGACAAGGAGTTCACCAAGAAGCTGCTCGCGGCCGAGGGCCTTCCCGTCGGCCGCCAGGTCGTCCTGCGCCGCGATCGCGAGACCCTGACCTCCGACGAGCGCGACGTCATCGGTCTTCCCGCGTTCGTGAAGCCGGCCCGCGGCGGATCGTCGATCGGGATCACGCGCATCGTCGACTGGGACGAGTTGGACGACGCGGTGGCGGTTGCGCGAGAACATGATCCGAAGGTCGTGATCGAGGCCGCCATCGTCGGCCGCGAGGTGGAGTGCGGTGTCCTGGAGATGCCGGACGGCTCCGTCCGCGCCAGCGTCGTCGCCGAGATCCGCATGGACGAGGCCTCGGCGTCGGCCGGTGGTGCGACGTTCTACGACTTCGACAGCAAGTACCTCGACGACGTGGTCGAGTTCGACATCCCGGCCCTGCTGGACGACGACGTCTCGACGGTGCTGCGGGAGATCGCGGTCCGTGCCTTCGCTGCGCTGGATCTGCAAGGTCTCGCGCGCGTCGACTTCTTCGTGACCGACGACGGTCCGGTGATCAACGAGATCAACACGATGCCCGGCTTCACGGCCATCTCGATGTACCCGCGGATGTGGGAGGCGACGGGCGTCGGCTACTCGGAGCTCGTCGGCACTCTCGTCGACACCGCGCTCGCACGGGGGACCGGACTGCGGTGAGAGGTCGGCCCTGCCGGATCAGTTGATCGGAGCGGGGTCCAGCGGCGTCTGCGGGAGGGCTCCCGACACCGCGGCAGACAGGGCCTGGATCGGTGTGGGGCCCGTGCCGTCGGGGATGGTGGCCGCGGCGTACACGCCCCGGTCGACGACGAACCAGGTGCTCGCGGCGAGGCCCTGATCCGCGCCCGACACCCGGAACCACTGCACGCCGTCGACGACGTCGAGAGCGGCGGCCTGATCGAATTCCGCCGGACGCTCGAGCCCGCACCGCAGCACGATGGGGTCGGTGACGTCCTTGGACTGCCAGGCGGCCGCACCCACGGGCGCAGGGTCGGCCAGCTCGGCGCGGGTGAACGAGTCGAACGTCTCGGGCAGTGCGCCGAGCAACGTCGCGCACTCGGTGCTCTCGGCGAGCGGCGAGGGGACCGCGCCGAGAGCGACGGGCTCGCGGACGGGAGTTCTGTTCGCCATGACCGCCGCGACGATGATGCCGACGACGAGCGCGACGGGCAGGGCGATCGCGGTGGCGATCAGAGCGGGGTGCAGACCCGTGGCCGATTCGTCCGTCGCGGTCGGTTCGTCCTGCGTCATCGTGCTCCCTCGTGTCGAACGGTCTCGGCGGAAACGTTACCCGCGCCCTGACGGAGGCCCGGATGCGTGACGACGACGAGGCCCCGTGGGATGCTGCACGACGGTGATCCACGACGGTGATGGAGGAGTTCTGTGTCACAGGCGGACGATCCCGCGACCGGGACGGTGGGGGACCTCGGTGAGTTCGCACTCATCGGCCGCGCGACGACCGGCCGTGTCCACCCCCCATCGGTCGCGATCGGGCCGGGGGACGACGCGGCGGTGATCGCCGCCCCCGATTCCCGCGTCGTCGTCACGACCGACATGCTGGTGGAGGGTCGACACTTCCGCCTCGACTGGTCGAGTCATCACGACGTCGGCCGAAAGGCCATCGCGCAGAACGCCGCGGACATCGCCGCGATGGGGGCGCGGTGCACGGGATTCCTCGTCTCGATGTCGTGCCCGTCGACCACCGCGGTGTCGGACGTGGACGCGCTCACCGCGGGTCTGTGGGCGGAGGCGACGCGAGTCGGCGCGTCGATCGTCGGCGGGGACGTCACGGGAGGGGACCGGCTGGTGTTGTCGATCACCGCGCTGGGTGACCTCGAGGGTCGACCCCCGGTGCTGCGGTCCGGTGCCCGGCCGGGGGATGTGCTCGCACTGTCCGGACCCACCGGCCGGTCCGCTGCCGGGTGGGCACTGTACGAGGCGGGCTCGACCACCCACCCGGATCTGCTGGCAGCACATCGCGTCCCGACGCCCGATCCCGCCGACGGTCCGGCCGCGGCGCGCGCGGGAGCGTCGTCGATGTGCGACGTGTCCGACGGCGTGATCGGCGACGCGGGACATCTGGCGGCGATGTCCGCTGTGCGGCTCGACATCTCGTCGGCCGACATGGAGATCCCCGAGGACGTGGTGCACGCCGGCACCGAACTCGGCGTCGACCCGCTGCACTGGGCTCTCGGCGGCGGGGAGGACCACGTGCTGCTCGCGACCTTCGCCTCCGACGACGTGCCGACCGGCTGGCGCCGGATCGGATCCGTGAGTGCGGGAACAGGAGTCACGGTGGACGGTGTGCGATGGGAAGGACCTGCGGCATGGACGAGCTTCTGACGGTCACGACCACTCGGCTCGACGACCCGGACGTGGTCGCGATGATCGACGAGGTCCAGCAGGAGTACGTGCGCCGCTACGGCGGCCCCGACGAGACGCCGCTCGACGTCCGAGAGTTCCTGCCGCCGCACGGCGTGATGCTGCGGGCCGACCTGGACGGCGCCGTCGTCGGTATGGGCGGCTGGCGGACCCACGAGCACGGAGGACCCGAGGCGGAGGGCCTGCGCACCGGCGACGCGGAGATCAAGCGCATGTACGTCCGCACCGAGGCGCGAGGCGCGGGCGTCGCGCGTGCCCTGCTGCGGACGATCGAGGACACCGCCCGCGACGCTGGCCGGCTACGACTGGTCCTCGAGACCGGATTGCGTCAACCCGAGGCCATCGGCCTCTACACCTCGAGTGGGTATCGACCGCTCGTACCGAAGTTCGGCCTCTACCGGCACGAGGAGCAGTCGGTGTGCATGGTGAAGGATCTGACCGGATGACATGCTGGAGCCATGACCGTCTACGCACTCGGTGACCGTGAACCCGACATCCACCCCACCGCCTACGTGCATCCCGATGCCGTCGTCATCGGTGCGGTGACACTCGCTGCGGGAGTGTCGGTGTGGCCCGGGGCGGTGCTGCGCGGCGACTACGGGACCATCACCGTGGGGCAGGACACGAACATTCAGGACGGCACCGTCGTGCACTGCACGCCGATCCACCCGACCGTGATCGGCGCCGGGTGCGTCGTCGGGCACAACGCGCACGTCGAGGGGGCGACCATCGGAGACGCGTGCCTCATCGCGTCCGGCAGTGTCGTCCTCAACGGCGCGTCCATCGGATCCGGCGCGATCGTCGGCGCCGGCGCCGTGGTCCCCTTCGACGCCGTCGTGCCCGAACGCCGGATGGCACTGGGGGTTCCGGCCAAGGTTCGCGAGAGCCACGAGGTGGCGGAGGGGCACGTGGACGTCAACGTCGCGATGTACAAGGCCAATGCGGAGTACTACCGGGGCGCGCTGCGCGTGCTGTCGTGACGGCGCCCGTCGCGGATCCGGGGTGGGCGTCCGCGCTCGGTCCGGTGGCCGACGACATCGCCCGGATGGGCGACTTCCTGCGCGCCGAGAACGCCGCCGGGCGAGGCTACCTGCCCGCCGGGGAGGACGTGCTGCGCGCCTTCAGCCGCCCGTTCGAGGAGGTGCGTGTGCTGGTGCTGGGACAGGATCCCTATCCGACGCCGGGACATGCTGTGGGACTGAGCTTCTCGGTCGCGCCCGACGTGCGGCCGGTCCCGCGCAGCCTCGCGAACATCTTCACCGAGTACAGCGCCGATCTCGGCCTGCCGACACCCACTACCGGTGATCTGTCTCCGTGGGCCGATCGTGGTGTGCTCCTGCTGAACCGTGTTCTGACCGTGGAACCGGGCAAGGCGGCGTCGCACCGGCGCAAGGGCTGGGAAGCGGTGACGGCGCAGGCGATCACCGCTCTGGTGAACCGACCCGGCCGCCCCCTGGTCGCGGTCCTCTGGGGACGCGACGCCGCGACGGCCAAGCCGCTGCTCGGGTCCACGCCCACGGTCGAGTCCGTCCATCCCTCACCGCTGTCCGCGTCGCGAGGGTTCTTCGGGTCACGGCCGTTCAGCACCGTGAACGACCATCTCGCGACGCTGGGCGAGGAACCCGTCGACTGGCGTCTGGACTGAGGCTGCCGTCAGTGGCCGAAGGACGGCCGGCGCTTCTCCACGAAGGCGTCGACACCCTCGATGCCGTCCGCGGTGGACGCCTGGTGGGAGATCGAGTCGGTCTCGGCGTCGAGCTGATCGGACAGCGTCGCGGAGTCCGAGGCGAGCAGTAACCGCTTGGTCGCACGGGACACCTCGGTGGGCCCGGCCGCGAGAGAGCGCGCCACCCGCTCGGCCTCCGATGCGATGACGTCGTCACCGACCAACCGTGTCAGCAGACCCAGGCGGTAGGCCTCGTCCGAGCCGAGAACGCCGTCGGTGAGCAGGATGTCGCGCGCGCGGCGGGTGCCGATGATGCGGGGGAGCGCCCACGTCAGACCGCCGTCCGGAGTGAAGCCGAGCGCCGGATACGCGGGACGGAGCCGGGTGGATCGACCGCCGATCGCGATGTCGGCGTGACACACGAGCGACATGCCCGCGCCCGCTGCCCAGCCCGGCACTCCCGCCACGACGGGGACCGACACCGAGGTGAGCGCGCGGACGAAATCGTGGAACGTGTCGGCGAGCTGCCGGACGAACGCGCTTCTGTCGGGCGCCCCGTGGAAGGCGCGCACGTCGCCACCGGCGCAGAAGTTGGATTCGGCGCCGACGAGCAGCACGGCGCCCACGGACTCGTCGAGATCGGACAGCGACGCAGCGCCTGCGGCCATCGCCTCGCCGTTCAGCACGTTGCCGCCGCGTGGCGTCGCCACCCGTACGTACAGGACACCGTCCTCGACGGTGACGGGGGACGTGGCCGGGGGGTCGACTGATTCGGTCATCGTTCGAACTTAGACCAGGACCGCTCGGCTCCGGAAACGACAGAGTCGCCGGAGACGACGGAGGCCCCGATACCGAGGTATCGGGGCCTTGCCGTGAAAATGTCGTGCGGGAACGTCAGCCCCGGACCACCTTGCCGGCCTTGAGGCACGAGGTGCACACATTGAGCCGACGAGAGTTACCCGGCGCGACCTGCGCGCGGACGGTCTGGATGTTGGGGTTCCAGCGACGGTTGGTACGGCGGTGCGAGTGCGAAACCGACTTACCGAAGCCGGGTCCCTTGGCGCATACGTCGCAGACGGCAGCCATAGTCGCGAACTCCTTGGTATTCGAGGTGAGACCGGGACACGATTCGAACCGTGGCCGGTGTGGGGCAAGATCTTCGTACAACTGCGCCCGATACCTCCGGGCATGCCGGACGCGTCAGACGCAACCGTGCAAGACTAGCCGCTCGGGTGCCCCGAGTCCAAACCGGCCCGCACGCGCCGATGCCGCAGGTGCCTGGTGGAATGGTCGCACAGATGGCGGCAGCATCAGGACGGGAGCAGCGCGGTGGTTCAGCTCGGTGACCGGCTCGACCACGTACTGGGTCGCAGGGCCGCCGATCCGCTCGAGACGGCGTTCGGTCTCGTCACGGTCGAGGACCTGCTGCGTCACTACCCCTTCCGCTACGTGACACAGGGTCAGGAGCTGGCCCGCAAGGACCCGGACGACGGTGAACGCATCACCGTCGTGGGGACGGTGTCCAAGGCGGACCTCGTGCCCATGAAGGCGCGCAAGGGCCACATGCTCAAGGTCGTGCTCACGTGCGACGGTCAGAACGTCTCCGCCACCTTCTTCAACGGTCACAAGGTGCGTCACAACATCACGGTGGGGTCGCGCGCGATGTTCTCGGGCACGGTCAAGTGGTTCCGGACGTCCTGGTCGCTGAACCACCCCGGTTACCTGATGCTCGAGGGCGACGAGGACGACCTGGTGGGGCGCCCGCACGGCGGTGGCGAGCTCGCCGGCATGGCTCGCGGCGCCACGGACAGTTCCGGTGCGGTGAACATGTCCATGCTGTCGCTTCCGTTCCTTCCCATGTACGCGGCGACGCGGGAGGTCGAGAGCTGGACCTTCCTGCGCTGCGTGCGTCAGGTCCTGGACCAGCTCGATCGCGTCGAGGATCCGCTGCCCGAGACGGTGCGCGCCGAGCACGCGCTGATGAGCCTCGACGACGCACTGCGGGTCGTGCACTTTCCGGAGTCCGAGGACGACATCGAGAACGCGCGCTACCGTCTGCGCTTCGACGAGGCGACGGCGTTGCAGTTGGTGCTCGCCGAACGGCGCCACTCGGTGGCGGTGCGCACGGCGCCGGCCTGCGCGCGCGTGGCCGACGGTGTCGCCGCCGCTTTCGACGAGGTGCTGCCGTTCGAGCTGACCGACGGGCAGAAGGAGGTCGCCGAGGAGATCGAGAGCGACCTGTCCCGCACTCGGCCGATGAGCCGGCTCCTGCAGGGTGAGGTGGGATCGGGCAAGACGATCGTCGCTCTGCGCGCCATGCTGCAGGTGGTGGACGCGGGACTGCAGTGCGCGTTGCTGGCACCCACCGAGGTGCTCGCCACACAGCACCACCGGTCGATCACGCGGCAACTCGGGGCGCTCGCGACGGCCGGGGAACTGGGTGCGCCCGACCGCGCCACCCGAGTGGTGCTGCTGACCGGATCGATGTCGACGGCCGCGAAACGTGCCGCGCTGTTGTCGATCGTGACCGGAGACGCAGGCATCGTCATCGGCACTCACGCACTCATCCAGAGCACGGTGTCGTTCTTCGACCTCGGGATGGTGGTGGTCGACGAGCAGCACCGCTTCGGAGTCGAGCAGCGGGACGCGTTGCGCGCGAAGGCGAGAGAGGGCGTCAGCCCGCACCTGCTGGTCATGACGGCCACGCCCATTCCGCGGACGATCGCCATGACCACGCTGGGCGATCTCGAGACGTCCACCCTGCGTGAGCTTCCCCGCGGACGCGCGCCCATCCGCACCTCGGTCGTTCCCGCCCAGCACAGACCTGCCTGGGTCGAGCGAGCGTGGAGCCGGATCTCCGAGGAGGTGGCCGCCGGCCGCCAGGCCTACGTGGTGTGTTCGCGGATCGGCGACGAGAAGCCCGAGGATCTCGGCAAGGACACTCCGGACACCGCGTCGGCGGTCGATGTGTACGAGTCGCTCCGCGCCGGCGCTCTGGCGAACCTGCGCGTCGGGTTGCTGCACGGGCGGCTGCCCACGGAGGAGAAGGACGAGGTGATGTCCGCGTTCAACGACGGCGACATCGACGTCCTCGTCTGCACCACCGTGGTGGAGGTCGGTGTCGACGTCCCCAACGCCACGGTCATGGTCATCGTGGACGCCGACCGGTTCGGCGTGAGTCAGCTGCATCAGCTTCGTGGCCGCATCGGTCGTGGCGGCCACCAGGGTCTGTGCATCCTGCTCACCGAGCTCGCACCGGGCACCCCCACCTACGCGAGGCTCGACGCCGTCGCGGCGACGACCGACGGGTTCGAGCTCGCCGTTCTCGATCTACGGCAACGCCGGGAGGGTGACGTGCTGGGCGCAGCGCAGTCGGGCACCACGACGACCCTGCGACTGTTGTCACTCCTCGATCACCTCGACATCATCACCGCGGCCCAGACCTTCGCCCGCGACGTCGTCGATCGGGACCCGGGGCTCGTGGAGCACCCCGGTCTCGCGGCGATGATGCGATCCGCCGTGGACGCGACCAGGGTGGACTTCCTCGACAAGGCGTGAACGCCCGACCCGGTCAGTGCATGTGGCTTCCCCCGTTGATGTCCAATGTGGTGCCCGTCAGGTAGGACGCGTCCTCCGACGACAGGAACGTGATGATCGCGGCGACCTCACGAGCAGTGGCGACGCGTCCCACCGGGATGCCGTCGGCGATCGCCTGCTCCTGCTCGGGCGTGCTCCCCACCCGGATGGCGGTGTCCGCGGCGCCCGGAGTGACAGCATTCACCGTGACCCCGGTGTGTCCGATCTCGCGGGCCAGCGCCTTGGTGAAACCGAGAACCGCCGCTTTCGCCGAGGAGTAGGGCACCTTGCCGAACACGCCGCCGCCGCGTTGAGCCGACACCGACGACATGTTGACCACGCGTCCCCACCCGGCATCGATCATCGCGGGGAGGAAGGCCTTCGTGACGAGGTAGGTGCCGGTCGCGTTGACCGCCATCACCTTGTTCCACAGGTCCAGCGTGGTCTCGAGAAACGGCACCGGTGACGTGATGCCGGCGATGTTCGCCAGGGCGCCCACGGTGGGGAGCGATCCCGACTCGACCTCGGCGGCCACGGCCGCACGAGCTCGCTCCACCGACGACTCGTCCGCCACGTCGACCTCGTGACCGAAGGCCCGGACGCCGTACGCATTCGCGATGTCCGCGGCGACCTTGGCCGAGGCCTCCCCGTCGATATCGAGGACGACGACTGCCCAGCCCTGCTCGGCGTACAACGCCGCGGTCGCGCGGCCGAGGCCCCGTTCCGAGGCAGCTCCCGTGACGACGGCGGTACGGCTGACGGTGGCCGGTCGGGCCAGAGTGTCGAACATGGTGATCTCCGATACGGGTGTGGGGGAACGGCTGTCGAGGCTGGTGTCACGGTTCGAGAGGGGCGACGGCCGGTGTCGGCCGCCTGCGAAGGCTCGTCGTGATGCAGCACACAGTAAGACCCGAACTGCGGTTCAGTCAACTGTTGAACACCAACAGTTGACTGTTGACAGTGAACGTGCGGTGGGTCACACTCGTAATCGATGACGGCATCCGTCACCCTTTCCTCACACCTCCAACACCTCGAAAAGGGGTAGTCATGAGCAGCGAGACTCTGGCCATGCGCGGGCAGGTCCACGGCACACCCGACGCCAAGCGTGTCGCCGTGGGGTCGTCCGTCGGCGCGGTGATCGAGACGTACGACTTCATCGGTTTCGGCACCGCCGCGGCGCTCTACTTCGGAACGGCGTTCTTCCCGGGCCAGAGTTCGGTGGCCGGCACCCTGGCCGCCTTCGCCACGCTCGGCGTCGGCTTCGCGGCACGCCCGATCGGAGGCATCATCGGCGGCCACCTCGGTGATCGTGTCGGGCGCAAGCCCGTTCTGGTGGCGTCGCTCATCGTGATGGGACTCGCGACGTTCGTCATCGGTCTGTTGCCCACCTACGCCCAGGTCGGCGTCGTCGCGCCCGTGCTGCTGGTCATCGTCCGCATCGTCCAGGGACTGGCGTTCGGTGCCGAGTGGGGCGGAGCGATTCTGATGAGCTACGAACACGCCCCGTGGCGGCGCAAGGGCGCGTTCACCGGCATCGTGCAGGCGGGATTCCCGGTGGGTCTCCTGCTCGCGAACCTGGTGTTCCTGTTCAGCGTGCACCTCGGCGGCGACTGGGCCTGGCGCGTTCCGTTCCTCGCCAGCATCGTCCTCGTCGTCGTCGGGCTGATCATTCGATCCAAGGTCCCGGAGTCCCCGGTGTTCGACGAGGTCAAGGAGTCCGGCCAGGTCCAGCGTGCGCCGATCGTCGAGTCCGTGAAGCAGGACTGGCGCAACATCCTGCGGGGTATCGGACTGCGCATCGCCGAGACCGCCGGCTACGCCGTGTCCATCACCTACATGATCTCGTACCTGCACAACGAGGAACTGGCGACGAAGTCCGAGACCCTGACCGCTCTCTGCATCGCGTCGGCGCTGGGCATCGTCGCGACCGTCGGTTGGGCGACTCTGACGGACAGGATGGGCCGCCGACCCGTCTACATCGGAGTGTGTGCCTTCGGGGTGTTGTTCGGAATCCCGATGTTCCTCCTCGTCAACACGGGCACCTTCATCCTCGTCGCCGTCACCTTCGTCCTGGCCTACACCGTGTGCCAGAACGCGCTCGCCGGTGCGCAGGGCGCGTGGTTCCCCGAACTCTTCACGGCGAGTCGCCGAGCGTCCGGAGCCTCACTGGCCTACCAGATCTCGGCCATGGTCTCCGGCTTCACACCGTTCATCACCACGCTGCTCTTCGTCTCCTACGGCTGGATGGGGCCGGCAGTCCTCTTCAGCGTCTACGCGCTGATCGGTCTCCTCGCCGCCCTGTCCACCCGTGAGACGTGGGGCCCCACCGAACGACGACTCGCACTCCAGGCCGAGCTCGACGAGAACCTCGTCGCGACCGCCACCTCTCGAAAGGAATCGCTGTGACCGTCACCGACAGCATCACCACCGACCGCACGACACGGATCCGCGCCGCGGAGCGATTCGCCTACGCCATGCGCCATCACGTCCTCGACATGGGCGAAGCGCAGGGTCAGGGATACGTGGGTCAGGCACTGGGAGCGGCGGACATGTTCGCCGCCGTCTACAGCGGACGGCTGCGCTACCGCCCGGCGGATCCGCACTGGGCGGAGCGGGACCGCTTCCTGCTCTCGACCGGTCACTACGCCATCGGGCTCTACGCGGCGCTCGCGGAAGCGGGCACGGTGAGCGTCTCCGAACTCGAGACTTACGGCTCCGACGATTCGCGGCTCCCCATGTCCGGAATGGCGTCCTACACGCCCGGGATGGAGATCAGCGGGGGCTCGCTGGGACACGGACTGCCGGTGGCGGTGGGAATGGCTCTGGGACTGCGTCACCAGGGGTCGCCGTCACTCGTGTTCAACTTCCTGTCGGACGGGGAACTGGACGAGGGCTCCACGTGGGAGGCCGCGATGGGAGCCGCTCATCACCGACTGGGCAACCTCGTCGCACTCGTCGACATGAACGCACTGCAGGCCGACGGGCCCACCGCGGGAGTCCTGGGCATCGAACCGGTGCAGGACAAGTGGGCGGCCGCGGGATGGTCCGTCCACCGTGTCGACGGCAACGATGCGGGCGCGTTGCTGGACGCCCTGGACGACATCGCGACGCGGACGTCGCCGACCGGCACCCCGTCGGTCGTCGTGTGCGACACGCGGATCGGGTTCGGCGTACCCATGCTCGAGACCCGCGAGAAGGCGCACTTCTTGCGTATCGACGAGGACGAGTGGAGCGTGTGCCGGGATCAGCTCACCGCTCGCTTCCACGACGCAGAATTTCACGAGGGAGACCACTCATGACCACCGCATCCGCCCCCAAGCTCAAGACGTCGGCGATGATCGCCTCGTTCGTCGACGAGGGTCAGCGCACCACGGCGGCCCCGTTCGGACACGCGCTCGTCCGTGCAGCGGAACAGGATTCGCGCATCGTCGGCCTCAGTGCCGACCTGGCGAAGTACACCGACATGCACATCTTCGCGCAGGCCTTCCCCGACCGTTTCTTCCAGATGGGGATGGCGGAGCAATTGCTGTTCGGCGCCGCGGCGGGCATGGCGGAGACCGGCCTGGTTCCTTTCGCGTCCACCTACTCGGTCTTCGCGGCGCGCCGCGCGTACGACTTCCTGTGCCTCGACGCGGCCGAGCCGAATCTGAACGTCAACATCGTCGGGGGACTCCCGGGCCTCACCACCGGCTACGGGCCGAGTCACCAGGCGACCGAGGACATGGCGATCTTCCGCGGAATGCCGAACCTCACCATCGTCGACCCGTGCGATGCCGTGGACATCGAGCAGGCCGTTCCCCAGCTCGCCGCGACTCCGGGCCCGACCTACCTCCGGTTGCTCCGCGGGAAGGTCGCGTCGGTACTCGACGAGTACGACTACACCTTCGAACTGGGCAAGGCCAAGGTCATTCGACCGGGCAACGACGTCGTGCTGGTGTCGTCCGGTCTGATGACCATGCGTGCGCTCCAGGCCGCCGAGCGACTCGCGAAGCACAGGGTGGACGTGTCGGTCGTGCACGTGGCGACGATCAAACCGTTCGACGCGGAGACCGTCCTGCGCGAACTCTCGACCGACCGGGCCGCATTCACCCTCGAGAACCACACCCGCATCGGTGGGCTCTTCGAGACGGTCGCCTCGGCGTGCGTCGAGTCCGGCACGGTGCGTCAGGTGACTCCCATCGCGCTGCCCGACGAGTTCCTGGCCGCCGGCGCACTCCCCACGCTCCACGATCGTTACGGGTTGTCCACCGACCGCATCGAGGAGCGTGTTCTCGCGGCGTTGCGGTGAGCAGTGCCGGATCGACACGGGCGGCCGTTACCCTGAGATCACTGTCGACCGGCAGCTGTCGACATCACCGTTTCGAGGAGGTCTCCATGGCCGCACAGCCCGCCACGCTCCTGGGGTTGCAGAAGACGAATCTGCGCGATCAGGCTCTCGACGCGCTGCGTCGGGCCATCACCAGTGGCGAGCTGCGTCCGAGTTCCGCGCTGGTGGAGACGGAGTTGTCGGAGCGCCTGCAGATCAGCCGAGGCACGTTGCGCGAGGCCCTGCGGCAGCTTCAGCAGGAGGGGCTCGCCGTCATCGGCGCTCGGGGTCGGCTGTACGTGCGGCATCTGGACGACAAGGAGATCAGGGACATCTTCGTCGTGCGCGCCGCGCTCGAGTCCACCGCTGCCGCACTGCTCGCGGAGCGAGACGACCGGCAGGAGTCGGTCGCCGGCCTGTCGAGCGCGCTCGACCTGATGGACGCCGCCGGTGACGGTGATCTCGAAGCCCGGATCGAGTCCGATCTCAGTTTCCACCGACTGCTCTGCCGGCTCACCGGCAACGAGACCCTGGTGCACTCGTGGACGTCCCTCGAGGGTTCGATCCGCATGTCCATCATGTGGGCCGGCAAGTCTCGCGCGGTCGGGAACATGGACACCGACCGACACCGCCGCATCGTCGAGGCGATCGGATCGGGCGACGGCGCGGCTGCCAGCGCCTCGGTGGCGGAACACATGACGTGGGCCGCCGCGAATCTCTCCGCCGACATTTCTGCATAGGAGATGCGAGCGGCGTGGACGTGATCGGCGCTACTGTCCCGGCACCACGACGGCTGCTCGCTGCGTTCCGCACATGTCTCATATCTGGACAAGTCATAGCTCCGTCTCGCCCGTACTGAAGGTAGGTTGACCGGAATGTTCTCCAAGGTGCTGGTGGCAAATCGCGGCGAGATCGCGATCCGTGCGTTCCGTGCGGCGTACGAACTCGAGGCGCAGACGGTGGCGGTGTTCCCGTTCGAGGACCGCAATTCGGTGCATCGGACGAAGGCCGACGAGGCGTACGAGATCGGTGAGCCGGGGCATCCGGTGCGCAACTACCTGTCGGTGGATCTGATCGTCGACGCGGCGGTGCGTGCGGGTGCGGACGCGATCTATCCGGGGTACGGGTTCTTGTCGGAGAATCCGGAGTTGGCGGCGGCGTGTGCGGCGGCGGGGATCACGTTCGTGGGTCCGTCGGCGGAGGTGTTGGAGCTGACGGGGAACAAGGCGCGGGCGATCGCGGCGGCGAAGGATGCCGGGTTGCCGGTGTTGGCGTCGTCGGAGCCGTCGACGGACGTCGATGCGTTGGTGGCGGCGTCGGAGTCGATGACGTTCCCGGTGTTCGTCAAAGCGGTCGCGGGCGGTGGTGGCCGCGGGATGCGGCGGGTTGCGGAGCCGTCGGGGTTGCGTGCGGCGATCGAGGCGGCGGCGCGGGAGGCGGAGTCGGCGTTCGGTGATGCGACGGTGTTCCTGGAGCAGGCGGTGGTCGAGCCGCGCCACATCGAGGTGCAGATTCTCGCGGACACCCACGGCGATGTGATCCATCTCTTCGAGCGTGACTGCTCGGTGCAGCGCCGTCACCAGAAGGTGGTGGAGCTGGCGCCGGCGCCGAACATCTCGGACGAGCTTCGTGCCCGGTTGTGCAGTGACGCTGTGGCGTTCGCGCGGAAGATCGGGTACTCGTGTGCGGGCACGGTGGAGTTCCTGGTGGACCGGGACGGTAACCATGTGTTCATCGAGATGAATCCGCGGATCCAGGTCGAGCACACGGTGACCGAGGAGATCACCGATGTCGACCTGGTGCAGTCGCAGTTGCGGATCGCCTCGGGGGAGTCACTCGAGGATCTGGGGTTGCGGCAGGAGGACATCCGGATCCGGGGTGCGGCGATGCAGTGCCGCATCACGACGGAGGACCCGGCGAACGGGTTCCGCCCGGACACCGGCCGTATCACCGCGTATCGGACCCCGGGCGGTGCGGGCATCCGTCTCGACGGCGGGACGACGTTGGGTGCGGAGGTGTCGGCGTACTTCGACTCGATGCTGGTGAAGCTCACCTGCCGTGGTCGCACGTTCGAGGACGCGGTGGCGCGGTCGCGGCGGGCGTTGGCGGAGTTCCGTATCCGCGGTGTCTCGACGAACATCGGCTTCCTGCAGGGACTTCTGCAGGACGAGGACTTCCGTGCGGGCAACGTCACGACGTCGTTCATCGAGGAGCGACCCGAGCTGTTGACGGCGCGGTCGTCCGGCGATCGCGGTACCAAGATCCTGACCTACCTCGCGGACGTGACGGTGAACAAGCCGCACGGCGAGCGTCCGAGCACGGTCTACCCACAGGACAAGCTGCCGGACATCGATCTGTCCGTCGCGCCGCGCGACGGGTCTCGGCAGCGGCTGCTCGAGCTCGGTCCCGAAGGCTTCGCCCGCGACCTGCGTCAGCGAAAGGCGTTGGGCGTCACCGACACCACGTTCCGCGACGCCCACCAGTCGTTGTTGGCCACGCGCGTGCGGACCTCGGGACTGCTGATGGTCGCCCCCTACGTCGCGCGGACCACACCCGAACTGTTGTCGATCGAGTGTTGGGGCGGTGCGACGTACGACGTGGCGCTGCGGTTCCTGCACGAGGATCCGTGGGAGCGTTTGGCGGCGCTGCGGGAGGCGGTGCCGAACATCGCCCTGCAGATGTTGCTGCGCGGGCGTAACACCGTCGGCTACACCCCCTACCCGGAGCGGGTGACGACAGCGTTCGTCGAGGAAGCGGCGGCGACGGGTGTGGACATCTTCCGCATCTTCGACGCGCTGAACAACGTCGATCAGATGCGCCCGGCGATCGACGCCGTCCGCGAGACCGGCACGACGATCGCCGAGGTGGCGATGTCGTACACCGGTGACCTGTCGAATCCGGACGAGAAGCTCTACACCCTGGACTACTACCTGCGGTTGGCGGAGCAGATCGTCGACGCCGGCGCGCACGTGTTGGCGATCAAGGACATGGCGGGGCTTCTGCGTGCGCCGGCGGCGACGACGTTGGTGACGGCGCTGCGCAAGAATTTCGACCTGCCGGTGCACGTGCACACCCACGACACCCCGGGTGGTCAGTTGGCGACGTACCTGGCGGCGTGGCAGGCCGGCGCGGATGCTGTGGACGGGGCGTCGGCGTCGATGGCGGGCACGACCAGTCAGCCGGCGTTGTCGGCGATCGTGGCGGCGGCGGCGCACACCGAGCGGGACACCGGGTTGGATCTGGCGGCGGTGTGCGATCTGGAGCCGTACTGGGAGGCGATCCGAAAGGTGTACGCCCCGTTCGAGTCCGGGCTCCCCGCTCCGACCGGGCGGGTCTACACGCACGAGATTCCGGGTGGGCAGCTGTCCAATCTGCGTCAGCAGGCCATCGCGTTGGGTCTGGGGGACCGGTTCGAGGACGTGGAGAAGGCGTACGCGGACGCGGACCGGTTGTTGGGCCGGCTGATCAAGGTGACGCCGTCGTCGAAGGTGGTGGGCGATCTGGCGTTGCACCTGGTCGGTGCGGGGGTGTCGATGGAGGACTTCGCGGCGGATCCGGGGAAGTTCGATATTCCCGATTCGGTGATCGGGTTCCTGCGTGGCGATCTGGGCACCCCGGCCGGTGGGTGGCCGGAGCCGTTCCGCACCACCGCGTTGGCGGGGCGCGGCGCCGGGCGTGGGGAGGCGACGTTGACGACGCAGGACGAGGTGCTGCTCTCCGGCACGTCGGCGGAGCGGCGTGATCGTCTCAATCATCTGTTGTTCCCGGGGCCGGCGAAGGAGTTGGCGGAGCACCGGGAGAAGTACGGGGACACCTCGGGGTTGTCGGCGAATCAGTTCTTCTACGGGTTGCGTCAGGGCGACGAGCATCGGGTGCGCCTGGAGAAGGGTGTGGATCTGCTGATCGGGTTGGAGGCGATCTCGGAGCCGGACGAGGCGGGGATGCGGACGGTGATGTGCATCCTCAACGGACAGTTGCGGCCGGTGTCGGTGCGGGACAGGTCGATCTCGGCGGATGCGCCGACGACGGAGAAGGCGGACCGGGACGATCCGTCACATCTGGCGGCGCCGTTCGCGGGTGTGGTGACGTTGACCGCGGAGGTGGGGCAGTCGGTGTCGGCGGGGGAGACCGTCGCGACGATCGAGGCGATGAAGATGGAAGCAGCCGTCACCGCGCCGCGGGCGGGCACCGTCACCCGTCTGGCTCTGTCCGGTGTCGCGCAGGTCGAGGGCGGGGACCTGATCTGCGTCATCGCCGTCGGCGACACCACCGACCGCTCCTGACAGGGTTCTCGCAGTGACCAGGATCGTGGCCGGGACGGCCGGCGGGCGTTCGCTCGTCGTGCCGTCCCGCGGCACCAGACCCACCGCGGACCGGGTCCGAGAGGCGCTCTTCAGTGCGCTCGAGAGCCGGATGTACCTCGACGGTGCGTCGGTGCTGGACCTGTACGCGGGATCGGGCGCTCTCGGCCTCGAAGCGCTCTCGCGCGGAGCCGAGCACGTCCTCCTCGTCGAGAACGACGCGCGCGCGGCGGCCGTGGTCGCCCGGAACATCGAGTCCGTGGGACTGCCGGGAGCGCAGGTGCGTACCGCGCCCGTCGCGGCCGTCGTCGGCGGGACACCGGAGCGCCGCTACGACCTCGTGCTCGCCGATCCTCCGTACTCCGTGTCGGACGGCGCCGTGTCCTCGGTGTTGGACCGACTCGTCGAGGGCGAATGGCTCGCCGAGGACGCCCTCGTGGTCGTCGAGCGGTCCTCGCGCTCGCCCGCGACGCTGTGGCCCGCTGGGCTCGTCGAATTGAAGGCCAAGCGCTACGGCGAGGCTCGCATCGACATGGCCCGGTTCGAGGTTGCGCAGATCGAGCACCCCGCACAGGGAAGCTGATACGTTCACCCACCATGAGCCGCGCCCTGGTCCCGGGATCCTTCGATCCGATCCACAACGGTCATCTCGACGTGATCTCGCGCGTCGCAACGCAATTCGACGAGGTCATCGTCACGGTGGTGGTGAACCCCAACAAGAGTGGACTCTTCACCGTCGACGAACGGGTCGAGATGCTGGCGCAGGCCACCACTCATCTGCAGGGTGTGCGCGTCGCGACGTGGCAGGGGTTGCTCGTCGACTTCGCGTCGGAGTCCGGGGCCACCGCCATCGTCAAGGGTCTGCGCAACGCCGCCGATTTCGACTACGAGGTGCAGATGGCGCAGATGAACCGGCGCCTCACCGGCGTGGACACGGTGTTCCTCGGAACCGACCCGGTGCACAGCAGCCTGTCGAGCTCGCTCATCAAGGAGATCGCGCGACTGGGCGGAGACGTCACGACGATGGTTCCGGCCGCCGTGCACGACCGTCTGCTGGCCCGGCTCGCCGAGCGCTCCTGACCGGGCCGGACGGCGACACACCGAGGGACAATCGTGCGGACCGGTGCGCGCACCGGGCACACTGACACCGGAGATCGCGCCCGACGGGTGCGGTCGCCGAAGTCAGAGACTGTCGATCGAAGTGAGGGCCGAGCACGGTGTACCGGGTATTCGAGGCGCTCGACGAGCTCGTCGCGATCGTCGAGGAGGCGCGCGGCGTCCCGATGACCGCGGGATGCGTCGTCCCGCGTGGTGATGTGCTGGAGCTGCTGGACGACGTCCGAGACGCCATTCCGGGTGAGCTCGACGACGCGCAGGACGTGCTGGACCACCGCGACAAGCTGGTGTCCGACGCACGGACCGGTGCCGAGAAGACGATCTCGTCGGCCGACGCGGAAGCCACCAGCACGGTGGAGAACGCGCGGGACGAGGCCGATCGACTCCTGGCCGACGCGAAGGCCCACGCCGACCGGATGGTCGCCGAGGCCACCGCGCACGCCGAGAGCCTCGTCGCCGACGCCACCGCGCGCGCCGACGCCACCATCGCGGACGCGGAGCACGAGTACGAGACGCTGACCGAGCGCGGCCGCGTCGAGTCCGCTCGCTCGATCGACGCCGGCAAGGCGGCCTACGAGCGTTCCGTCGCCGACGGTCTCGCCGAGCAGGAGCGCCTGGTCTCGCAGACCGAGGTGGTGCAGTCCGCGCACGCGGAGTCCGCTCGGGTCATCGACGCGGCGCACGCCGAGTCGGATCGTCTGCGTACCGAATGCGACCTCTACGTCGACACGAAGTTCGCGGAGTTCGAGGAGATCCTCTCCGGCACGTTGCGGTCCGTCGGTCGGGGACGGCAGCAGCTCCGCACCGGCAGTGGCGTTCCGAGTTACGACACCGATTTCGCCGACTCGCGTGGTGAGGGCCGCTCGCGCTACTGACCTCCATGCAGATCCCTCCTCGCAGGGAGGGCTGGTGTGATTTGGCGCTGACCTGACGCTCCCGTATCGTGGAGTGGTTGCCCGCACCGCCCGTGAAAGGATCGTTCGTTGTCTCCCGCTGCTCGTCGCCACTCCGCCGAACCCGTCTCGGGGCTGGTGGTGGACACCCGTCGTCTGGGTCGCCGCGCAGGGTCGATGATGCCGGTCGCTCGCACCGTTCCCTCCCCGTCGCGCATCGGTCTGGACCTGATCGCGATCCAGGAGGGGGCCGACATCGATCTCGATCTCCGGTTCGAGTCCGTGTCCGAGGGTGTGCTCGTCAGCGGCACGGTCGACGCCGACACCGTCGGTGAGTGCTCGCGGTGCCTCGAGCCGTTCACGTCACACGTGCAGCTCCACCTCACGGAGCTGTACGCGTACCCGAACAGCGTCACCGAGGCCACCACGGACGAGGACGATCTCTACCGGGTCGAGGACGACGCGATCGATCTCGAACCACTGATCGTGGACGTGGCGGGGCTCACCCTGCCGCTGCGACCCCTGTGCACCGAGGACTGCCAGGGACTGTGCCCGGAGTGCGGCATCCGCCTGTCGATTGCGGAACCGGGTCATGCGCATGAGACAATTGATCCTCGCTGGGCCGGTCTCGCGGCGAAGCTGCAGACCGACACCGACCAGACCTAGTCGGCCGGCGCACCCTGCGCCTGCACGACCCGTGCTTCACCAGCACGACATTGCACCGAACGAGTACGAGGAGAAGTAGAAGTGGCTGTTCCGAAGCGCAAGATGTCGCGGTCCAACACCCGATCGCGACGCAGCCAGTGGAAGACCACTGCACCCACCCTCATCACCTGCCCCAACCGCGGGTGCGGCGAGAAGACCCTGCCCCACACGGTGTGCCCGAACTGCGGCACCTACAAGGGTCGCCAGGTCACCGCGGCAGTCTGACGGTGACCTCACAGTCGCCAGCGACAGACCGGAGCGGCGAGGACGATCATGCATCGCTTCTCGCCGCTCTTGGCGTGTCTCTGGACCACGACCTGCTCGTCCACGCTCTCACCCACCGCTCGTACGCGTACGAGAACGGTGGGCTGCCCACGAACGAACGCCTCGAGTTCCTCGGAGATTCCGTTCTGGGTCTGAGCATCACCGAGCAGCTGTACAGCGCCCACCCCGACAAGTCGGAGGGCGAGCTGGCCAAGATCCGCGCGAGCGTGGTCAACATGCACGCGCTCGCCGAGGTGGCTCGCCAACTGGGTGACGGCGGACTCGGTGCGCACCTGCTTCTGGGCAAGGGCGAGGAGATGACCGGTGGGCGCGACAAGCCGTCGATCCTCGCGGACGGCATGGAATCGCTTCTCGGCGCCATCCACGTCGAGCACGGCATCGACGTCGCACGCGAGGTGGTGCTGCGTCTGTTCGACGCGTTGCTCGAGCGTGGACCGCGTCTCGGTGCCGGCCTCGACTGGAAGACCAGCCTGCAGGAGCTCACGGCCGAGAAGGGTCTCGGTGTTCCCGCGTACGAGATCACCGCGACGGGACCGGACCACGACAAGGAGTTCACGGCCACCGTGCTCGTCGGCGGATCGCCGCACGGGCAGGGCGTGGGGCGCTCGAAGAAGGAAGCCGAGCAGCGCGCCGCCAGCGCGGCCTGGAACGCTCTCAGTGAATCGGCCTCCGCAGCGCTGATCGCCGGCCCGACCCCGGAGATGTCGTCCGACCGGAATGCCTGAACTTCCCGAGGTCGAGGTGGTGCGACGCGGACTCGCGTCGCACGTCGTGGGGGAGACCCTCGTCGACATCGAGGTCCTGCATCCGCGTGCCGCTCGACGGCATCTCGAGGGAAGTCTCGATCTCCAGTCGCGACTGGCCGGCACCACCGTCGTGTCCGCCGAGCGCCGTGGCAAGTACCTCTGGCTCGTGGTCGCCGCGAACGACGACGCGACCGGCTCGCTCGAGTCGATCGTGGTGCACCTGGGCATGAGCGGGCAGATGCTCGTCCAGCCCGCGGACGCACCCGACGAGAAGCATCTCCGCATCCGCGCCCGACTGGGCAGCGGCACGGATCTGCGATTCGTCGATCAGCGGACGTTCGGCGGGTGGGCCGTCGCCGACCTCGTGGAGCTCGACGGCTCCCGGGTCCCGGTTCCCGTGGCGCACATCGCCCGCGACCCACTCGACCCCCAGTTCGACGCGGAGTCCGTGGTGACGGCGATGCGGGGAAAGCACACCGAGATCAAGCGCGCGCTCCTCGATCAGACCGTCGTGTCGGGCGTGGGCAACATCTACGCCGACGAGTCGTTGTGGCGCAGCAAGATCCACGGCAATCGACTCACCGATTCACTGACTCGCCCGGCGCTGCGCAGGTTGCTGAACAACGCGCACGCTGTCATGGGGGAGGCACTGGCGCAGGGCGGCACCTCGTTCGACGCGCTGTACGTCAACGTGAACGGTCAGTCGGGGTACTTCGACCGGTCACTGGCCGCATACGGCCAGGAGGGACTCCCGTGCCCTCGCTGCGGCGCTCCCATCCGCCGCGAGAAGTTCATGAATCGGTCGTCCTTCAGCTGTCCGAAGTGTCAGCCGGCGCCGAGGGTTCGGCGGGGATGATTCCGGTGCGTGGCGTAAAGATCGCATCAAAGCGCCTGCTCGCAGCGTCAACAGAGCGTCAGTAAGGCCGAGATGGGCGCGTAGGGGGTGGACGCTGGCGTAGCTGCCGAGCATCCGCCGGCAGGTCGTCGCCGTTTCACGAGGATTGCATCCATGGCTGACCTGGCCTACCTACTCACCGCGGCAGCAGGTTTCGCTGCGCTGGTGTTCACCGTTCTTCGACTCGGTCGATCCGCATGACCGCCGCCGGAATCGAGAGCGTGATGTTGATCGTGGTCTCCGCGGCACTTGCGGTGTACCTGCTGATCGCGTTGCTCGACCCCGAGAGGTTCTGAGCCGTGACTCCCGCACTTGCGGCCGGGCTTCAGATCGCGGCCGTCGTGATCGTGCTCGCTGCCGCCTACGTTCCCCTCGGCGACCACATGGCGCGCGTCTTCACCACTCCGCGAGATGAACGTGCTCGTGACGAAGTGGTCAGCTCTGCCGCACGACAGGCTGCGGGATCGACGATCACCACGACCACCACGCTCGACCCCCCGAAGCCGACGAGCAGGTCGGTATCGGCAACGGCGGACTGGCGGGTGGAATCTCTGCTGTATCGCGTGTGCCGGATCGACCCCCGCGCGGAACAGACGTGGGTCGGCTACGCCTTGTCGCTGCTGGGCTTCTCTGCTGCCGGCGTCTTCTTCCTCTACGCGCTCCAACGTGTTCAAGGTGTTCTGCCACTGAACAACTCGCTGCCGGGCGTCAGCCCGTCGGTCGCGTTCAACACGGCGATCTCCTTCGTCACGAACACCAACTGGCAGTCGTACTCACCCGAGACGACGATGAGCAATCTGACTCAACCTCTCGGCCTCGCAGTACAGAACTTCGTCTCTGCCGCAGTCGGACTGGCTGTGGCCGTCGCGGTGATCCGCGGGTTCGTCCGCGTGCGCAGCGGAGGTGAACTCGGAAACTTCTGGGTCGATCTCACGCGCGGCGTACTGCGGATCCTGCTGCCGTTGTCGTTCGTCGTGGCGCTGATCCTGCTGACGCAGGGCGTCGTCATGTCGTTCCACAGCGGTTTCGCCTCGACGGGTCTGGACGGCAGCTCGATCACGAACGCACTCGCTCCTGTCGCCTCTCAGGAAGCGATCAAAGAGCTCGGTACCAACGGTGGCGGAATCCTGACGGCCAACTCGGCGCACCCGTTCGAGAATCCGACGCCGCTGTCCAACATCGTCGAGATCATCGCCCTGCTGTTGATCCCGGTCGCATTGACGCGCACCTTCGGAACCCTCGTTGAAGAACGCAAGCAGGGTCTGTCGATCCTCGCCGTCATGGCGTTGCTGTGGGCCGGCATTCTCGCCGTGACGCTCGCTGCGGAATCCGGTACTCGTGGCGTCGCTGCGCAGGCCGCCGGCGCCATGATGGAGGGCAAGGAACAACGATTCGGCATTCCCGGCTCGGCCCTGTTCGCAGTCAGCACCACCGGAACATCGACCGGTGCAGTCAACTCCGCGCACGACGCCATGTCCCCGCTCGGCGGTGGAGTCGTCATCCTGAACATGCTCTTCGGCGAGGTCGCACCCGGCGGAGTCGGGACCGGCCTCTACGGAATGCTGGTGCTGGCCGTCATCGCCGTGTTCGTGGGTGGGCTTCTGGTCGGACGCACGCCCGAATACCTCGGGAAGAAGCTCGGCAAACGCGAGATCACGATGGCAGCGCTGTCGGTACTGGTCATGCCGGCGCTCGTTCTGATCGGGACCGGTGTCACGGTGATCCTCGGTTCCACCAGCGGAGCGCTCGGCAACAGCGGCGACCCTGGAACTCCGGGTTCGATCCACGGGTTCAGCGAGGTGCTCTATGCCTACGCCTCCGCGTCGAACAACAACGGAAGTGCGTTCGGCGGACTGACCGTGACAAACGACTGGTTCCAGACCTCCCTCGGCATCGCGATGTTGCTCGGCCGATTCCTTCCGATCGTGTTCGTTCTGGCTCTCGCCGGCTCACTCGTGACCAAGCGTCGAAGTCCGGCCGGACCCGGCACACTCCCCACCACGGGACTGCTGTTCGCCGGTCTTCTCACCGGCACGATCGTCCTCGTCGCTGCGCTCACATTCTTCCCGGCGCTCGCGCTGGGCCCCTTCGCGGAGGCTTTGCAATGACCCTCGTCAACGACCATCCCACTCAGTCGGAGGCGACACCCGACGCCGGCGCGCCTGCTCCCGTCACATCCGGCTACTTCAGCCCCACACAGCTGTGGACCTCGTTGCCCACCGCATTCCGCAAGCTCGATCCGCGTCACCAGGCCCGCAACCCGGTCATGTTCGTCGTTCTGGTCGGTTCGGTCATCACCACTGTCATGGCGATCGCCGACCCGTCGGTGTTCTCCTGGCTCGTCACCGGGTGGCTCTGGTTCACCGTGGTGTTCGCGAACCTCGCCGAGTCCGTTGCCGAGGGTCGCGGCAAGGCCCAGGCGGCCAGTCTGCGCAACGTCAAACGGGACACGCTCGCGAATCGTCGGCTGCCCGACGGGTCCGTCGAGAGCGTGCCCGGCACCGAACTGAAGGTCGGTGACGAGGTGGTCGTCACCGCAGGGGAGGTCATTCCCGGTGACGGTGATGTGGTCGACGGCATCGCATCGGTGGACGAATCCGCCATCACGGGTGAATCCGCACCGGTGGTGCGTGAATCGGGCGGTGACCGAAGCGCCGTCACCGGCGGCACGACCGTGCTGTCGGACCGGATCGTCGTGAAGATCACCGCCTCACAGGGTGAGACGTTCGTCGACCGGATGATCGCGCTCGTCGAGGGTGCGTCGCGACAGAAGACTCCGAACGAGATCGCTCTCAACATCCTGCTCGCGTCCCTGACCATCGTGTTCCTGCTTGCCGTCGTGGCCATCGGTCCCATGAGCATCTACGCGGGGTCGGCGCAGGATCCGGTCAAGCTCATCGCACTTCTCGTCTGCCTGATTCCGACGACCATCGGCGCACTCCTGTCCGCCATCGGCATCGCCGGTATGGACCGACTGGTGCAGCGCAACGTTCTGGCCATGTCGGGCCGCGCGGTCGAGGCCGCCGGCGACATCGACACCCTGCTCATGGACAAGACCGGCACGATCACCTTCGGAAATCGCAGAGCCACGGCACTGCATCCGGCACCCGGGGTCGATGTTCGGGAACTTGCCGACGCGGCCCGCCTGTCGTCGCTCGCTGACGGAACACCCGAAGGACGCAGCATCGTCGAACTCGTCGCACGCGACTTCGGCGGGGATGTAGCTCCCACAGCTGGGGGTGAGTTCGTTCCGTTCACCGCTCAGACCCGCATGAGTGGGCTGGACGTCGACGGTCGGCAGATCCGAAAGGGCGCCTCCGACAGCGTGTTCGCCTGGGTTCGCGAGCAGAGTGGCCACGCCGCCGACACTGCGGTACGTGATTCGGTCGAATCGGTGTCCGAAGCGGGCGGTACACCGCTCGTCGTCGCGGTCGCCGAATCCGGGTCGAGTGCCCGAGTTCTCGGAGTCGTCGAGTTGTCGGATGTGGTCAAGCCTCACATCGCCGAGCGATTCGAACGGTTGCGCGCCATGGGCATTCGGACCGTGATGGTGACCGGCGACAACCCCCTCACCGCTCGGGCCATCGCTGCGGAAGCCGGGGTGGACGACTTCCTCGCCGAAGCGACACCGGAAGACAAACTGGCCTTGATCCGCCGTGAACAGAACGGTGGTCGGCTGGTCGCGATGACCGGGGACGGCACCAACGACGCTCCCGCGCTGGCTCAGGCCGACGTCGGCGTGGCGATGAACACCGGCACGTCCGCAGCGAAAGAGGCGGGCAACATGGTGGATCTCGATTCCGATCCCACGAAGTTGATAGAAGTGGTGGAGGTCGGAAAGCAACTCCTCATCACCCGCGGAGCGCTCACCACGTTCTCGTTGGCGAACGACCTCGCCAAGTACTTCGCGATCCTGCCGGCACTGTTCTCCACGGTGTATCCGCAGCTCGACACGCTGAACATCATGCGGCTGGCAACGCCGCAATCAGCGATCGTCTCGGCCGTGGTGTTCAACGCCTTGGTCATCGTGGCGCTGATTCCTCTTGCGCTGAAGGGTGTTCGGTACACGCCGTCCACCGCGTCGACACTGCTCGGCCGCAACCTCGCCGTCTACGGCGTCGGCGGTGTGATCTCGCCCTTCATCGGTATCTGGCTGATCGACCTCGTGGTCCGACTCGTTCCTGGAATGGGCTAGCAATGCGTACATTTTCGGTGTTCTTCAAACAGATCGTCGCCGGATTCACAGTTCTGCTGGTGTTGACGGTTCTCCTCGGAATCGGGTACCCAGCCGCGGTGTGGGCCATCAGTCGCATCGGGTCCGACTCGGCGGAAGGCTCACCCATCCGCGATGCCTCGGGATGTGTTGTCGGCAGCTCGCTCATCGGCGTCGACACCGTGGTCGCAGACGGACGACCCGATCCGTATTTCCACACGCGCGTCACAGGGTCGGTCGCCGACGACGACGCCTTCGCCGCGGGCGACCCCTCCGCCGCTCTCCCTCTGAACCAGGGTCCGAGCAGTGACATTCTCGCGTCGTTCATCGAGCAACGTCGTGCTGCGATCGCCGAGCGTGAGAACGTCGATCCGGTGGCGGTGCCCGTCGACGCGGTCACCGGTTCCGGTTCGGGTGTCGACCCGGACATCAGCCCGGCGTACGCGGAGCTTCAGGTGCCCCGTGTGGCCGCAGCAACCGGCAACTCCCGGGACGAGGTCCGCGCGCTGGTGGCCGCGAACACCGACGGTCGTCAGTTCGGATTCCTGGGACAGGCGACGGTGAACGTCGCCACGCTGAACGTCGACCTGGGACTGACTGCACCCGACTGCTCGACCACGGGTGGATGATGAGCACGTGAGCATGCACGCCGACGCCGCGGACGAACGCACGACACCGGGGGGCAGGGGAGAACTGCGCATCTATCTCGGCGCGGCGCCGGGCGTGGGAAAGACGTTCGCGATGCTCGGCGAGGCGCACCGTCGCCAGTCCCGTGGGTGTGACGTCGTCGCCGGCGTCGTCGAGACTCACGGACGCACTCGAACGGCAGAGATGCTGGAAGGCATCGCGGTACTGGCACCGACCATGGTCGAGTATCGCGGAGCCTCGGTCCCCGAACTCGACGTCGACGGCGTCGTGGCCAGAATGCCGGAAGTGGTCCTCGTCGACGAACTGGCCCACTCGAACACTCCGGGCAGTCGCAACGCCAAGCGCTGGCAGGACGTCGAGGAGTTTCTGGCCGCCGGGATCGACGTGGTGTCGACTCTGAACGTGCAGCACCTCGAGAGTCTCAACGACGTGGTCCAGCGCATCACCGGTGTGGTGCAGCGGGAGACGGTTCCGGACGCTGTCGTGCGAGCCGCGGCCCAGGTAGAGCTGGTCGACATCACACCGGAAGCGTTGCGACGCAGACTGTCACACGGGAACGTCTACGCACCCGAGAAGATCGACGCGGCACTGAGCAACTTCTTCCGGCGTGGAAACCTCACCGCTCTGCGGGAGTTGGCGCTGCTGTGGTTGGCGGACCAGGTCGATGCGGCGCTGGCCCGCTACCGCGCCGACAACGCCATCAGGGACACCTGGGAAGCGCGAGAGCGTGTCGTCGTCGCGGTGACAGGCGGACCCGAGTCCGACACTCTCGTACGCCGCGCCAGCCGGATCGCCGCGAAGTCCAGCGCCGAACTCATGGTGCTGCACGTGGTGCGAGGTGACGGGTTGGCGGGGGTGTCCGCCGCGCACATGGGTGCGGTGCGGACCCTGGCCGGCGGTCTGGGCGCCTCGATGCACAGTGTCGTCGGCGACGACGTGCCCGTGACGTTGCTCGAGTTCGCCCGCGGGGTGAACGCGACGCAACTCGTGCTCGGAACGTCGCGCCGGTCACGGTGGGCACGGGCCGTCGACGAGGGCATCGGATCGACCGTGGTGCAGAACTCCGGCGCGATCGACGTCCACATGGTCACGCACGACCACGCCTCCACCGGAGTCCGGCGACTGTCGTCGCCGACCGTCCGGCGCCCGGTCGCCTGGATCGCCGCGCTCGCCGTACCGGCGGTGGCGGCGGGATTGATCTCGCTCGTGGACGACCTTCTCGATCTCGGCGGCGAGAGCGCGCTGTTCTTCATCGTCGTGCTGGCGGTGTCCCTGCTCGGCGGTGTGGCCCCCGCGATCCTGTCGGCGCTGTTCTCCGCCCTGCTGCTGAACTTCCTCTTCACCGAACCGCGCTACAGCTTCACCATCGCCGAGCCGGACAACTTCGTGACGACGGTGGTGCTGCTCGTCGTCGCCGTGGCGGTGGCCGTGCTCGTCGACGCGGCCGCCCGGCGGGCACGGGACGCCCGCAGCGCGTCGCAACAGGCGGAACTGCTGGCGCTGTTCGCCGGATCGGTGCTGCGGGGAGCCGACCTGCCCGCTCTGCTCGAGCGGGTGCGCGAGACGTACGGGCAGCGCGCCGTGGCGGTGCTGCGCTCGGGGCACGGCGTCGTCAGTGCAGTGGGGGAGAACCCGCCCACGAGCGTGGACGCCGCCGACACCGCGGTGGAGGTGGGCGACGAGGAGTACGCCCTCGTCCTCGCGGGGCACCGCACCCGAGCGACCGACCGGCGTGTCCTCACGGCGGTCGCCAATCAGGCGGTCGGCTTGATCCGCCAGAGCGAACTGGCCGCGGAGGCGAGCACCGCCGCGGCCGCCGTCGAGTCGGACACACTGCGGCGGGCACTGCTGTCCGCCGTGGGACACGACCTGAGGACGCCGCTGGCCGCGGTCAAGGCCGCCGCCTCGAGTCTGCGCAGCGAGGACGTCACCTTCTCGCCCGAGGACACCGCGGAGTTGCTGGCGACGGTCGAGGAGTCGGCGGATCAGCTCACCGCGCTGGTGGAGAACCTGCTCGACTCCTCGCGCCTGGCCGCCGGCGTGGTGCGGCCGGTGTCGGCGCGTGTGTTCCTCGACGAGGTCGTGCACCGCGCCTCGGCCTCCGTCGGTCCGGCGCGGTCCCGCCTGCAGGTGGAGGTGGGAGATCTGTCGGTGCTGGCGGACGAGGGTCTGCTGGAGCGGGTGGTGGCGAATCTGATCGACAACGCGGTGCGGTACGCACCCCACGGCGAGATCCGCGTGTCCGCTCGTGTGGACGACGACCGCGTCCGGCTCGCCGTGGCCGACCACGGGCCCGGTATCGCGGACGGCTCGGAGGAGACGGTCTTCGACGCGTTCCAGCGGCTCGGGGATCGCGACAACACCACCGGCGTCGGCCTCGGACTGTCCGTGGTGCGCGGCTTCGTCGAGGCCATGCACGGCACGGTGTCGACGCAGCGCACCGTCGGCGGCGGGCTGACCGTCACCGTCGACCTGCCGGCGGCGTCGTGACCGAGGACGGGGGAACGACCGAGACGCCGCGGCCGGGACCGCCGCCCACCCGTGTCCTCGTCGTCGACGACGAGCCGCAGTTGCTGCGGGCGCTGCGCATCAATCTCGGGGTGCGAGGCTACGACGTGTCGACGGCGTCGACCGGAGCGGGAGCTCTGCGCGCCGCCGCCGAGAGGCATCCGGACGTGATTGTCCTCGACCTGGGTCTGCCGGATCTCGACGGCCTGGAGGTGCTCGCCGGACTTCGCGGGTGGACCACCGTGCCTGTGATCGTGCTGTCCGCCCGTTCGGACTCCGGCGACAAGGTCGACGCGCTGGACGCGGGTGCGGACGACTACGTGACCAAGCCGTTCGGCATGGACGAGTTCCTCGCCCGGCTGCGCGTCGCGGTTCGGCGCGCCGCGCGCACGGCGGACGGCGACGGCGAGGCGGTCGTCGTGACCGACTCGTTCACCGTGGATCTGGCCGCGAGATCGGTGACGCGTGACGGGCAGCCGGTCCACCTCACCCCCACCGAGTGGGGCATGCTCGAGATGTTGGTGCGGCACCGCGGCAAGCTGGTCGGACAGCGAGAACTGCTGCGCGAGGTGTGGGGTCCGGCGTACGAGACCGAGACCCACTATCTCCGGGTGTATCTCGGTCAGCTGCGGCGCAAACTCGAGCCCGATCCGGCGCATCCACGCCACCTGCTGACCGAGGCCGGCATGGGGTATCGCTTCCGAACGTGATGCGCCTCACCGCCGGCGGCCCACCGCTCCGATAGGTTGGCCGGTGTGCTGGTCGACGGAAGAGACATCCCGGTCACCGGGAGCGTCCTGCAACCGTTGACCCGGCGAACGAGCGACATCCTGCGGGTCGTGACCGCGGCGATCGTCCTGGGGGCGATCGTCGTCGGTTCGTTGGTGACCCGCAACGAGTGGACCGCGCTGGAGCGCTCGATCTCCGACATCGTCGGCGTGCTCACCCCGAGCCAGTCCAATGCCGTCTATCTCGTGTACGGCGTCGCCATTCTGGCTCTCCCGTTCACCGTGCTCGCCGGACTGGTGGCGGCACGCCGCTGGCGGCTGCTCGCGGGTTACGTCGCCGCGGCCGTGGTGGCCGCACTGGCGTTGTCGGTCAGTGGCAGCGGGATCTCCGCGCCGAAGTGGCACATCGACGAATCGACGCGCCTGGACACCCTGCTCTCGCAGATCCTCGATGATCCGCGCTGGATCGCCATCGTCGCGGCCGTGCTCACCGTCTCCGGCCCGGGGCTGCCGATCCGCTGGAAGCGGACGTGGTGGGTGCTGCTCCTGGCTTTCGTGCCGATCCATCTGCTCATCAGCACCGTCGTCCCCGCGCGCTCGCTGCTCGGTCTCGCCGTGGGGTGGCTCGCCGGATCGCTTGTGATCTGGGTGGTGGGCACCCCGGCACTCGAGGTGCCGCTCGCCGAGGCCGTCCGTGCCCTGAAGCGCCGGGGAGTCGACATCGCCGGGTTCGTCGTCCTGCGCCCGGCGGGTTCGGGTCCCCTGGTGCTCTCGGGACGGATCGGGCCGGTGGGCCACGACGTGGTCGTCGAGCTGTTCGGTCCCAATCAGCGCAGCCGCGGCGCCCTGCGTCTGCTGCGCCGACTGGTGACTCTGCGGTCGTCGGAGAGCCCGCCCCTGCACGCCTCACAGCGCCGCGCGGTGGAGCATCGCGCGTTGATGGGCATCGCGCTGAACGACCTGGGTGTGGCGGCCTGTGTCCCGACGGCGGTGTCGGCCCTCGAGCGTGGCTGGGTCCTGTACGCCCACAGCGTTCCCCGCGGTCGGCGCGTGGACCCCGAGCGTCCGGAGGATGCGCACGCACTGTGGCGGACTCTGGGAGTGCTGCGCTCCCGGCAGATCTCGCACGGAGACCTCCGGGTCGACGACATTCGGATCGACGAGGACGGCACCGCGTTGCTCGGTGGCTTCGACACCGCGGAACTCGGCGCGTCGCAGGCCCAGATGCACTCGGACGCCGCGCAGCTGATTCTGACCACCGCATCGCTGTACGGGCCCGACGTCGCCGTCGACGCCGCGATCGACAGGCTCGGCCCGGCGGACGTTCTCACCGCCTCACGCCGGCTGACGCCGTCCGCCATCCCGACCCGCGTGCGACGGGCGGTGCACGACGCCAAGGGGGTGCTCACGGCGACGCGCGACACGGTGCTGGCCCGGACCGGGACCTCGGCGATCGCCACCGAGCAGGTGACGCGGTTCTCGCGCAACCAGGTCGTGCAGTTGGTCCTGCTCATCGTGCTGGTCTACGTCGCGTATCCGTTCATCAGTCAGGTCCCCACCTTCGCCTCCGAGCTGGCCTCGATCGACTGGTGGTGGGCACTGCTCGGTCTCGCGATCTCCGCCGCGACCTATTTCGGAGCGGCCGCGGCGCTGTGGGCGTGCGCCTCGGGCGCCGTGGGTTTCCTGAACACGACGATCATGCAGGTGGCCAACACGTTCGCGGCGACGACGACTCCGGCGGGTGTCGGCGGACTGGCGCTGAGCGTCCGCTTCCTGCAGAAGGGCGGGTTGACGCTCACGCGCTCGACCGCCGCGGTGGCGCTGCAGCAACTGGTGCAGGTGATCTCGCACGTGACGCTGCTCGTGGTGTTCAGCGTCGCGGCGGGCCAGTCCGCCGACCTGTCCCGCTTCGTCCCGAGCGCCACGATCCTGTACCTCATCGCCGGTGTCGCGTTCGGCGCCCTCGGCGCCTTCCTGTTCGTGCCCACCCTGCGGCGCTTCCTGCGCACCGCGGTGCGTCCTCAGCTCGCGGAGGTCTACTCGGACCTCTCGGAGCTCGTGCGGCATCCGGCACGCTTCACCGTCATCGTGCTGGGCTGCGCTGCAACCACTCTCGGTGCTGCCTTCGCGCTGTGGGTGAGCATCGAGGCGTTCGGCGGGGGCACCACCTTCATCACGGTCACCATCGTCACGATGATCGGCGGGACGCTCGCCTCCGCAGCCCCGACGCCGGGTGGCATCGGCGCCGTGGAAGCCGCTCTCATCGGCGGTCTGGCGGCGTTCGGGTTGCCCGCCACCATCGCGGTGCCGTCCGTTCTGCTCTATCGCGTGCTCACGTGCTGGATCCCGGTGTTCCTCGGCTGGCCGATCATGCGGTGGTTGGCGCGCAAGGACATGATCTGATCCCGGCCGTCACGACATCCGCAGTGCCAGATAGAAGTTCACGCGGTCCTCGAGTCCGGAGAGATCCCGACCGGTGAGTTCCTCGATGCGCTGGATGCGGTAGCGCACCGAGTTGACGTGCAGGTGCAGCCGGGTCGAGCACGCCGTCCACGATCCGTTGCAGTCGAGGAAGGCTCGCAGAGTCGGGACGAGATCGCTCTGATGGCGGTCGTCGTACTCCACGACCGGATCCAGCAGACGCGAGCGGAACAGCCGTCTCATCTCGTCCGGCACGCTCGCCAGGAGCAGCACCAGGTCCGCCAGTTCGTCGTGCCCCACGATGCGGACCCCGTCGCTGCGGCCGGCCGCGAGCCGGCGGGCATACCTGGCTTCGTCGACGGCGCCGCGGAGTTCGCCCGCCGTCACCGCGCCGCTAACGCCGAGCGAGACGTCGCTGCCGGCAAGTCCGGGAACGAGGCGATCCATCCCCGACCGCACTCGCGGCGTCAGGTCGTCGTCGGTGGGAACGATTGCGACCACCTCACCGTCCGTCACACCGATCGCGCCGCCGCTCGGGAGCAACTCGCGCAGGACCACCCGGAGTTCGCCGGCTCGGAGGGGGCCACTCGCGACGGCCGCGGCGACCACCGCGTACCGAGCGTCGGTGTCGAGGCCGACCACCGTCATCTGGGCGAGGGTGTCCGCGACCGATCCGCCCGCGGTGATCACGCGGATCAGCTGGTGCGCCGAGCGTCCGGACGACCCGAGGCGGTCGTCGGTGCGCTCACGTTCGAGCGCGACGATCGACGCCACGTCCTCGGCGAGTGCGAGCCGCTCGGGAGTCCAACTGCGCCAGTCGCTGCGGAAGGCCACCATCGCGTCGGCGACGCGCGACGTCCGGTCACCGTCGACGGCGAGGAGGGACAGGCCGTGGGACACCACGGGAAGTGCTCGCGCCGTGAGGAAGTCGTGCGCCAGATCGTCGGGACGGATGTCGTCGGGAAGCGGATGGGACGAGGCCACGACGCGCCCGCCGGGGGTGAGCACCCAGCACTCCAGTCCGAGGTCCTCGGACACCAGATCGAGAAGCGGCCCGATGCCGTCCCCGGCGCCGGCGCCCGACACCAGGCGGCGGTGCCGGTCGAGGACCGACCGGAGATCGGTCGCGCGCTCGCGCGAGAGCGAGCGCACCACGCTCTCCGTGATCGTCGCGAAGGCCACGGCGGCGGACACCCGGAACAGGGGCAGCGCGTGTTGGCGGCACGACTCGACGAGATCGGCGGGCACCACGCCGTCGTACGAGGCCGCCAGTGCGGCGACGCCGGCACCGGTGATCGCACGGACGAAGACGTCCGAATCCTCAGGTCTCGTGTGCCACATCAGTCCGGTGAGGACCAGTTCTCCGCCCTCGAGATAGCGACCGGGATCGAGCATGTCGGTCGTCACGACCCATCGGATGACCGTGTCTCGTCCGTCGTCGGACACGAGGGGGTCGAGTCCGAGATGGGGCATGTCGAGTAGGTCGTGCACCTTCATTCGGAGGAACCTACAGTGATTCGCGTGTGATGCGGGTCATAGTCTGTCGTTCCTGCGTCTCGTCCGCCGGACGGTGGGCGGGTGTACTTCTCCCATGGACTTTCTTCGGCCACAGACCTGGGCGGACGCACTCGCCGCCGCAGCCGATCGACCCGATGTCGTCCCCGTGCAGGGGGGTACCGACGTCATGGTCGAGATGAACTTCGATCTGCACAGACCGACGGCGCTGCTCGACCTCAACCCGATCACGGAGCTCACCACCTGGGAGGAAAATCCAGACGGGTCGCTCCGCGTCGGTGCCGGCATGCCGTACGTGCGGATCATCGCCGAACTGGGCGATCGGCTGCCGGGAATCGCGCAAGCTGCGCGCACGGTCGGTTCGCCCCAGATCCGCAACAGGGGGACGGTCGGCGGCAATCTCGGGGGCGCATCGCCCGCCGGCGATCTGCACGCGCCGCTGCTCGCCTGCGGCGCGATCGTCGAGGCCGAGTCGGCCGCTCGGGGCACACGCATGATTCCGGCCGATCAGTTCTACGTCGGTGTCAAGCGTCATTGCCTGGAACCGGACGAGTTGATCCGCGCGTTCCACGTGCCGCCGGCCACCGGGCCGCAGTACTTCTCGAAGGTCGGCACGCGCAACGCCATGGTCATCGCGGTGTGTTCGTTCTCGCTCGCGCTGTTCCCGGCCGAGCGACGTGTCGGGACGGGTATCGGTTCGGCCGCCCCGACGCCGCGGCGGGCCACCGCCGCCGAGGAGTTTCTCGCTGCCGAACTGGACTGGGACGGCACGCTCGACGACGCCGTCGCCCGCCGGTTCGGCGACCTGGTCCGTGAGGCGGCGAGCCCGATCGACGACGTACGCGGTACCGCCGACTATCGGCGACATGCGCTGGCGGTCATGGCGAGACGCACTCTCGCCTGGTCGTGGCGCGACCACAGGAACAACGGAGAGGCGGCGTGAGCATGAGAGTGAACTGCACGGTGAACGGCACCGACCAGAGCGCGGACGACGTGTGGGAGGGCGAGAGTCTTCTCTACGTGTTGCGCGAGCGCATGGGCCTGCCCGGATCGAAGAACGCGTGCGAGCAGGGGGAGTGCGGTTCCTGCACCGTCTATCTCGACGACGTGCCGGTGTGCTCGTGCCTGGTGGCGGCCGGCCAGGTCGAAGGTCGACGCGTGCGCACCGTGGAGGGACTCTCCGACGGGGAGGCGCTGGGTCCGATCCAGAAGGCCTTCGTGGAGTGCGGCGCCGTCCAGTGCGGCTTCTGCACACCGGGGCTGGTGGTCCAGGCGCACGACCTCGTCGAGCGGGTGCCCGATCCGTCCGATGCGGAGATCCGCGAGGCCCTCGCCGGAAACCTCTGCCGCTGCACCGGTTACGAGAAGATTCTCGACGCCGTCCGACTCGCCGCCTCCCGAAGGGCCGATTCCCGATGAGTGTTCGCATCGTCACCAACGCCTACATCGCACCCGTGGTCGGTGCCGAGATCCCGCACGGGTACATCGTCGTCGACGGGCCGCTCGTGACCGCGATCGGCGCGGGTCCCGCGCCGATCGTTCCCGGCGCCGAGATCATCGACGCGCGTGGCGGACTGGTCACGCCCGGTCTGGTCAATGCCCATCACCACCTGTACCAGTGGGCGTCGCAGGGACTGGCGAAGGACAGCACCCTCTTCGAGTGGCTCGTGACCCTGTACCGACCATGGGCGAAGATGGACGCCGAGGTGGTCGGCGGGGCCGCGCTGGCGGGGCTCGGCTGGCTCGCGAAGTCCGGGTGCACCACCAGCACCGATCACCACTACATCTTCCCGAGGGGACGGGGCGATCTGTTCGCCGCCGAGATCGACGCGGCGGCGCGGATCGGAGTGCGTTTCCACCCCTGCCGCGGGTCGATGGACCGGGGCGTGTCGGACGGCGGGCTCCCTCCCGACGAGGTGGTGGAGAAGCTCGACGACATTCTGACCGCCACCGCGGATGCGATCGACACGTACCACGACGCGTCGTTCGGCTCGATGCTGCGCATTGCCGTGGCGCCGTGCTCCCCGTTCTCGATCAGCAAGGACCTGCTCGTGGAATCGGCGAGCCTCGCCCGAGCGAAAAGTGTTCGGCTGCACACACATCTGTCAGAGACGGTGGACGAGGAGGAGCACTGCCTCGCCCAGATGGGCTGCACGCCCGTGCAGTACATGGAACAGGTCGGGTGGCTGGGCGACGACGTGTGGTTCGCCCACGCCGTCCACCTCCACGATTCCGACATCACCGCGCTCGCGGCAACGGGTACCGGCGTCGCGCACTGCCCCAGTTCGAACGCGCGACTCGGCGCGGGAATCGCCCGTGTCGCCGATCTGCTGCACGCCGGCGCGCCGGTCGGTCTCGGCGTGGACGGATCGGCGTCCGCCGAGATGGTCTCGCTCGCCGGCGAGATCCGTCAGGCCGTGTACATGCAGCGGGCACGCTACGGGCCGACCGCGTTGAGTGCCCGCCAGGCTCTCGAGGCCGCGACACTCGGTGGCGCCACGGTCCTCGGCCGGCAGGACGAGATCGGGTCACTCGAGGTGGGCAAGCTCGCCGACCTCGCGATCTGGCGTACCGACGGCTTCTTCGCCGCGATAGACGATCCCGTCGTCGCGCTCGCGTACGGGCAGACGCCGCCCCTGGGCCACCTCATGGTCGGCGGTCGGACGATCGTGGAGGACGACACGCTGATCAGCGTGTCGCAGGACGAGGCGGCGGCGGCCGGAGCGAACGCACACCGTCGTCTCATGGCTCTCGCGAAGGACGTCCTGTGAGCGCCCCCGGACGGACGCGCCCCGGCGCCTTCCCCGCACCCGTGGACGCACCGGGCCTCGGACGCGTGGGAGACAGTCCGCTCCGCCCCGACGGGACCCTGAAGGTCAAGGGAGAGTTCGCGTACTCGTCCGATCTGTTCATCGACGGCATGCTGCACGGGGCCACCCTGCGGAGTCCGCATCCCCGCGCGCGCATCGTGTCCGTGGACATCTCGGCGGCGCTCGCCCTCCCCGGCGTGGAGGCCGTGCTCACCCACGAGGACGTGCCGGGACGCCCGTGTTTCGGCCTCGACGGCACCTGGGACCAGCCTGTCCTCGCCTTCGGCGAGGTGCGTCACGAAGGCGAGCCGATCGTCCTCGTCGCGGCGGATCACCCCGAGACCGCGCGCCGGGCGATGGAACGGATCGAGGTGGTCTACGAGGTGCTCGAGCCGCTGTGCGACGCCCGCCGTGCCGCACTGGATCCGACCTACCCGAAGGTGCAGGAGCGCGGCGGAATCGCACGCCACCAACCGGTGCGCGTCGGCGACGTGGCCGCTGCGCGCGCGCGGGCCGATGTGATCGTCAGCAGCGACTTCTCGGTCGGCATCCAGGACCAGGCCTTCCTCGGACCCGAATCAGGTCTCGCGGTTCCCGGCGACGACGGCGGGGTGGACCTGTACGTCGCGACGCAATGGATGCACAACGACCTCGAACAGATCGGGCCGTGCCTCGGACTGCCGAAGGAGAAGATCAGGATGACGCTCTCCGGAGTCGGGGGAGCGTTCGGCGGGCGCGAGGACCTGTCCATGCAGATCCACGCGGCCATGCTCGCGATGTACACGGGCAAGCCGGTCCGGATGGTCTACAACCGCTACGAGTCGTTCTTCGGGCATGTGCACCGGCACCCGGCGCAGATGCACTACGAGTACGGCGCCACGAGCGACGGCCGGCTGTTGTTCGCGGACGTCGAGATCATCCTCGACGGCGGCGCCTACACGTCGGCCACGCTGAACGTCGTCGGCAACGCTGCGTCGCTGGGCGTGGGACCGTACGTGATCCCGAACATCGAGATAGACGCGTACGGCGTCTACACGAACAACCCGCCGTGCGGCGCGATGCGCGGATTCGGCGCCGTACAGGCATGTTTCGCGTACGAGTCGATGATGGACCAGCTCGCCGAGGCGTGCGGTCTGAGCCCGGTCGAGGTCCGCCGCGTCAACGCCGTCGCTCAGGGTTCGCTCCTCGCCACCGGTCAGGTGATCGAGGCTCCCGCGCCCCTCGCCGAGATGCTCCTCCGGGCCGAGGCGATGCCCATGCCCGCGCCACTGGACACCTCCGACATCCGCAACCTTCCCGGCGGCGCGTCGCAGACCACGCACGGTGAGGGCGTCGTGCGGGGAGTCGGCTACGGCGTGGGACTCAAGAACATCTGCTTCTCGGAGAACTACGACGACTACTCGACGGCGCGGGTCCGACTCGAGGTCATCGGCGGCGAGGTCACCGCTCTGGTGCACACGGCCGCCGCCGAGGTGGGACAGGGCCTGGTCACCCTCGAGGTGCAGATCGCCCGCACCGAGCTGGGGGTGTCGCGCGTGACGATCCATCCTGCCGACACCACCATCGGAAACTCAGGGTCGTCGTCCGCGTCCCGCCAGTCCTACATGACCGGCGGTGCGGTGAAGGCCGCGTGCGAGGCGGTCCGGGAGGCCGTGTTCGTCCTCGCCGGACTGCATCTCGGTCGCGCCGCGACGGACCTGACTCTCGACGGCGGCAAGGTCGTCTCCCGCACCGACGGCGTCCTGGCCACGATCGAGGACGTTCTCGGCGACCGAGTGGTCGAGCAGACCCGCGAGTTCCACCACCGTCCCACCACCGGCATGGACCCGGTGACCGGGCAGGGCGCGAGCCACACCCAGCTCGCGCTGTGCGTGCACCGCGCGGTGGTCGACGTCGACGTCGAGCTCGGTCTGGTGAAGGTCGTCGAGATGGCCGCCGTCCAGGACGTCGGCAAGATCCTCAACCGGCTCTCCCTCGAGGGGCAGATCCACGGCGGATCGGCTCAGGGACTGGGCCTGGCGCTGATGGAGGAGATCGTCGTCGTGGACGGGCTCGTGAAGAACCCGTCGTTCACCGACTACCTCATCCCCACCATCCTCGACATGCCGCCGATGAAACTCGACATCCTGGAGAACCCGGACCCATTGGCGCCGTACGGCCTTCGCGGCGCCGGTGAGCCTCCGACCCTGTCCTCCACCCCCGCAGTCGTCGCTGCCGTTCGCGACGCCACCGGACTCGCCCTCACGCGAGTACCGATACGACCCGAACACATCACGGACCCGGGAAGGCCCTGACCTCATGACGAAACTCGATCCCGCGACGACGGTGGGCAGCGGCGGGCGCCGCTCCCGGCTCGACACGTTCTTCTCCATCACGATGCGCGGCTCCACGATCACCCGTGAGATCCGCGGTGGCATCACGACGTTCGTCGCGATGGCCTACCTGATCGTGCTGATCCCGCTCATCATCGGCGACGCGCAGGACGTCACCGGTGCGACCCTCGACCCGGCACAGTTGAGCACCATGGTCGCGCTGTCGGCGGGGCTGACGACCGTGCTGATGGGCGTGGTGGGCAATGCGCCGCTCGCCATGGCGGCAGGGCTGGGAGTGACGCCGATCGTGGTGTTCCAGGCCGCGCCGTTCATGACCTGGCCCCAGGCGATGGGTCTCGTCGTCCTCGAAGGTGTCATCATCGTCGTCCTCGCGCTGACCGGTGTCCGCCAACTCATCATGGACGCGATCCCGCGCGTGCTGAAGCAGGCCATCGGAGTGGGCATCGGAGCGTTCATCGCTCTCATCGGTCTCGTCGACGCCGGGTTCGTCGGCTACGGCGACAACGCCTCCACCGCAGTCACACTCGGAATCTTCGGCAAGCTCGCAGGCTGGCCGGTCCTCGTGTTCTGCGTCGGCCTCGTGGTCATGATGGTGCTGTTCGTCCGGCGCGTCCCCGGTGCGATGCTCATCGGCATCTTCGTCGCCACCAACCTCGCCATCGTGCTGAACTCCGTGGTCGACATCGACCCACGCGCATGGGGTCCCGTGGTGCCCTCGGTACCCGATTCCATCGTCGCCACACCGCGATTCGACCTGCTGTTCGAGGTGGACGTGTTCGGCGGCTTCGCCCGCGCCGGCGTCGTCACCGCCTCGGTCGTGCTGTTCACGCTGGTGCTCTCGGGCTTCTTCGACGCCATGGGAACCATCCTCGGAGTGGGGGAGGAGGCCGGGCTCGTCGACAAACAGGGGCGGCTGCCCGGACTGAGCCGCATCCTCACCGTCGACGGCATCGGCGCCATCCTCGGCGGCGCGATCAACGGGTCCGCCAACACCGCGGTGGTCGAATCGGCCGCCGGAGTCGCGGAGGGTGCTCGCACGGGACTGGCCAGCGTGGTCACCGGTGGACTGCTCACCAGCCTCATCTTCTTCACACCACTCGCCGGCGTCGTCCCGGTCGGCGCGGCAGCACCTGCCCTGGTCCTCGTCGGCGCGTTGATGATGACCCACGTCCGCAAGATCGACTGGGAGGACACCGAGATCGCGATCCCGGCCTTCCTGACCATCGTGCTCATGCCCTTCACGTACTCGATCACGGTCGGTGTGGCGGCAGGGGTGTTGTCCTACACGATCATCCGCCTGGCCAAGGGAAAGGTGCGGCAGACGCACTGGCTGCTGTACGTCATGAGCGCGGTGTTCGTCGTGTACTTCGCACTGCACCCCATCGAGGAAGCGCTGGGCATCTCCTGATGCGGGACATCGCGGACCGGTTGATGGCCTGGCACGACGCGGGACTGGCGTACGCCGTCGCGACCGTCGTCGCCGTCTCGGGCAGCGCGCCCCGGTCACCCGGTGCCGCGATGGCCGTCGCCTCCGACGGGCGGGTGGTGGGCAGCGTGTCGGGCGGCTGCGTCGAAGGTGCCGTCTACGCGCTCTGCGAGGAGGTCCTGGAGACCGGCGTCGCGGTCCGCCGGAGTTTCGGCTACAGCGACGACGACGCGTTCGCCGTCGGGCTCACCTGCGGGGGCGAGATCGAGGTGTTCGTCTCGCCGGCGCCCGACCCCGCGGTCCTGCGGTCGTTCGACGGCGCCGTCGCCACCGTTCAGCTCCTCGACTCCGTCGGCACGGTCCTGGCCGTGCGGCCGGACCGGCACGTCGGATCGACCGGCTTCGCCGACATCGAGCGCATCGCGGTCGACGAGGCCCGCGCCATGCTGGACACCGGGACCACCGGAATCCGTTCCGTTCGTTGCCGACCCGGTGTGGAGATGTTCGTCGCGTCGTATGCCGAGCCGCCGCGACTGCTCGTCTTCGGTGCCATCGATCATGCCGGCGCTCTGGCCCGGCTCGGTACCTTCCTCGGCTACCGCGTGACGGTGTGCGACGCGCGCCCGGTGTTCGCCACACGGGCACGGTTTCCGGACGCCGACGAGGTGATCGCCGAATGGCCGCACTCCTATCTCGCGCGCACCGAGGTCGACGCGCGCACGGTGGTGTGCGTCCTGACCCACGACGCGAAGTTCGACGTGCCGCTGCTCGAGGTCGCGCTCAGGTTGCCGGTGGCGTTCGTCGGGGCGATGGGGTCCAGACGAACCCACCGTGACCGGCTGGCACGGCTGCGCGAGGTGGGGATGACCGAGACCGAGCTGTCTCGACTGCGGTCACCCGTCGGCCTCGACCTGGGTGCGAGTACACCCGAGGAGACCGCGGTGGCCATCGCGGCGGAGTTCGTGGCAGCGCGGCGCGGCGGCAGCGGCATGTCCCTGACACTCGGGGACGGCCCGATCCACCACGCGACCGTGCCCGACCGTCGTCAGGCGTAGCCGAGTTGTGTGCAGTGATCCGCGGTGGGCGCGGATCACTGCACACAGGCGGACCGGGAACGACCGTGCCGCCCTGCGCGTCGAACCACTCGTGATCGACAGACTGCTCGCGGCTCAGGACGGCGTGGTCACGTCCGCACACGCTCGAGCTGCCGGCCTGAGCTCGGACGCTCTCGCACGACGAGTCCGCTCGGGACGGTGGCGACGGGTGAGTCCCGGCGTGTACGTCGCCCTCGACCGACCGTTCACCGACACAGCGCGGGTGCGGTGCGCAGTGTGGTCGACCACCAGCGGAGTGCTCACCGGGACGAGCGCCGCGTTCTGGTTGGGCCTGACGACGCATCTCCCGCCGCTGGTCGAGGTCACCGTTCCGCTCACCGCGTCGGGACGCCCCGCGCCGGGGGTTCGGTTGCGCCGCCGCACTCTCGATGCGGCAGACATCGTCGAGGTCCGCCGTGTCCGCGTCTCCGGTCTGGCGCTGACGGTGCTCGAGGCATCCGTCGTTCTCGGCCAGGAGGTCATGGACCGGCAGCTGCAGCGGCACGCGACTCTTCTGGGCCTACGGCGGGCGCAGGACCGCAATCGCGGACGACACGGCAGCACGGAAGCAGAGCGGTTGTTGCGGGCGGCCGAGTCCGGCGCTCGATCGGAGGCGGAGCGACTCGTTGTTCGCCTGCTCACCGTATCCGGGCTCCGCGGGTGGGTGGTGAACCATCCGTTCGGCGGGTACGTGCTCGACATCGCGTTCCCGTTGCAGCGCTTGGCGATCGAGATCGACGGGTGGGCATTCCACTCCGACAGCGCGGCCTTCCAGCGTGACCGTATCCGGCAGAACGTGCTGAGCGCGTCGTGGACGGTGCTGCGCTACACCTGGCGCGACCTGACCGAGCGTCCCGGCGACGTGATCGCGGAGATCCGCGCGCTCGTCGATCGTGTGCAGTGATCCGCGGTATCCGCGGATCACTGCACACAAGCCAGCGCTACTCGCTGGGACGCGAGGACGACCAGCGTTCGCGGGCCGCGGTGGCCGAGGCGTCGTCGAGCTCACCGAACAGCCGCAGCCGCGACAGTCCACCGTCCGGGTAGACGTCCAGACGCAGGTGCGTCGCGGCAGGCGAGGTATCCAGGGCGAACCGGTGCCGTGTGTCCGGAGCGACGGCCGTTCGCGGTAGCAGTTCGTGCCACGCGCCCTCGTCGCGGACGTCGGCGGTGCGCGCATCCACGGTGGTGACACGGACCCACCTGGGGGGGTTGCCGACGTAGTAGCTCGTGTCCACTTCGAGGTGGCGGGGAACACCCGCGGCCGCCAGTGCGAACACCGCGAAGTCGTTGCCTCCGTGTCGTCGTCGCGCGTTCTCCCAGCCCTCACCCATGTTGCGGGCGCGGCCCGGCATGATGATGTTGGCCGGCGAGGAGTAGAACGCGTCGGAGCACTCCGTCAGGACAGCGCCGTTCTCCGCGGCGAGCAGGTCGACCGTCCCCGTCAGGAACCTCGGGTCCGGGACCACCTCGCCGTGCACCCGGAGTCGGGCCACGCCCCCGTCGGGAAAGATGTTGAGGCGCACATGTGTCCACCGGTGGTGATCGTCGACGCTGTAGGCGTTCGCGGTGCCGCCGAGTGCCGGCGATCTCTCGACGAGGGTGTGCCAGTCGGCCTTCTCCAGCTCCTCGCTCGACGGGTGGCCCTCGACGCAGGCCCCGTCGACGGACACGAACGGCGGGTAGTTGCCGAGGAAGTGTGCCGTGTCGACGATGACGCCGTGCACGATGCCGGCGGCACCGAGTCGGACGATCGCCCAGTCGTGTCCGTCGTCGCGGCGGCGGCGTGTCTCCCACCCGTCGTAGACCTTGCCCTTGTGCCCGAAGTCGTGGGGGTCGAAGAATGGGGGTTCCGGCCGGATCAGGTTCTCCCGCTGGGCGAACAGTTCGTCGTTCGCCGCGCTGACGCTTCCTCCCAAGGCTCGGGAGGCGAGGTCGACGTGGGCGGTGAACGCAGCGGTGGTCATGAAACTCCTTCAGTGAGGTACGAGGTGGCGATGGTCGCGCCGATCCGCCGGAGCAGCGTCGGAGCGTGGCGCATCGACGCGGCGAGATCGGGTTCGAGATCGGCGAGCGAGTAGGAGCGAACGATGCCGTGGTCGAGTAGGCGATCGGGTGCGAGCGTGATTCGGCCGGCGACGGCGATCACCGGGATGCCCTCGTCGCGGGCGACGTGGGCGACGCCGACCGGGACTTTGCCGTGCAGGCTCTGCTCGTCCAGCGATCCCTCACCGGTGACCACGAGGTCTGCCGACGCCAGCCGGCGACGGAAGTCGACCAGGTCGAGCACGGTATCGATCCCGGACCGCACCGTCGCCCCCAGCACTGCCATCGCGCCGAAGGCAGTTCCGCCGGCTGCGCCCGCACCGGGCCGATCGGCGTGGGCAGCGCCCGCGACCTCCGCCCATCGCGTCATCGCCTGCTCGAGGACACGCACTGCGTCCGGGCCGGCGCCCTTCTGTGGTGCGTACACGGCGGTGGCGCCCGCCGGGCCGAGCAGTGGATTGTCGACGTCGCACGCGAGCTGGAAGGAGACGCCGGCCACCGCGGACGTCATCGCGTCGAGATCCAACGTCGCCGCCTCGCGCAACGCCGCACCGCCGCCGGTGATCTCACGGCCACGGGCGTCGAGGATGCGCACACCCAGTCCGCGGAGCATGCCGGCGCCGCCGTCGGTGGAGGCGCTGCCGCCCAGCCCGATGACCACGGTCCGCACTCCGGCGGCAAGCGCGTGGGAGATGATGGTTCCGAGTCCGAACGTGCTCGCCGCCAGAGCATTCGGGGTTCCGCCCGGTAGTAAGGACAATCCCACCGTGGAGGCGAGTTCGACGACCGCGGTGGCTCCCCGCCGCGCGTACGAGGAGTCGACAGGCATGCCCGTCGGACCGGTCGTGGACACGGGCACGCGGTCCCACCCGGCGGCGACGGCGGCGTCGACCGTGCCGTCGCCGCCGTCCGCCACCGGCAGTCGCACGACGTCCCACGACGGTGCGGTGGTCGCGATGCCCTCGGCCAGAGCATCGGCGACCTCGATCGCCGTCGCCGATCCCTTGAACTTGTCGGGAGAGACGAGAACGCGCGGCATCCTCAGTCCAACATCAGCAGTGCCGTGGGTGCGTCGGCGGACGACTGTGCGAGGTCCTCGAACTCGCCGACGTTGTCGAGCTCGGTGCCCATCGAGATGTTGGTGACGCGTTCGAGCACGATCTCGACGACGACGGGGACCTTGTGCTCGGCCGCCAGGGTGCGAGCCGAGGTGAGTGCCTCCGCGATCGCATCCGGGTCGGTGACGCGCAGCGCCTTGCATCCCAACCCTTCCGCGACTGCGACGTGATCGACGCCGTAGCCCTTGGGGATGCCCGGTTCACCGTCGACCGGGTCGCGGTGGTTGATGTTGTCGAACCCGAGCTGCACACAGAAGTCCATGTCGAAGGCGCGCTGGGCCTGCCGGATCAGACCGAGGTACGAGTTGTTCACCAGCACGTGCACGTAGGGGAGGTTGAACTGTGCGCCGACGGCCAACTCCTCGATCATGAACTGGAAGTCGTAGTCGCCGGAGAGACCCACGACGGGTGCGCCCGGATCCGCCGCGACCACACCGAGCGCCGCGGGGATCGTCCATCCCAGCGGCCCGGCCTGGCCGCAGTTGATCCAGTTGCGCGGCTCGTACACGTGCAGGAACTGCCCCCCGGCGATCTGCGACAACCCGATCGTGGTGACGTAGCGGGTGTCCCGGCCGAAGACGCGGTTCATCTCCTCGTACACGCGCTGCGGCTTGATCGGGACGTCGTCGAAGTGCGTGCGACGCTGCATGGTCCGCTTCCGCGTCGCGCACTCCTCCACCCAGCCAGTGAGGTCGCGGAGCGCACCGGCCGCGCGACGGTCCCGTGCGACGGCGACGAACTGTTCCAGTGCTGCCGCAGCGTCCGAGATGATGCCGTAGTCGGGGGCGAACACCCGTCCGATCTGAGTCGGCTCGATGTCGACGTGCACGAACGTCCGCGTCCCGCGGTAGGTGTCCAGGCCACCGGTGTGTCGGTTGGCCCACCGGTTCCCGATGCCGATGACGAAGTCCGAGGCGAGCAGCGTCGCGTTGCCGTAACGGTGCGAGGTCTGCAGCCCGACCATCCCCGCGGCGAGCCGGTGATCGTCGGGAATGGTGCCCCAGCCCATCAGCGTGGGGATCACGGGGACGTTCAGGACCTCGGCCAACTCGACCAGCAGGTCCGACGCGTCGGCGTTGACGATGCCGCCGCCGGCGACGATCAACGGTCGCTCGGCGGCGAGCAGCATGTCGATCGCCTTCTCGGCCTGTGCCCGCGAGGCACGCGGCTTGTGCACCGGCAGTGACTGATACGTGTCGGGGTCGAACTCGATCTCGGCCATCTGCACGTCGATGGGCAGGTCGATCAGGACGGGCCCCGGGCGCCCGGACCGCATCAGGTGGAACGCCTGCGCGAAGGCGCCGGGCACCTGCGCGGGCTCGAGGACCGTCATGGCCATCTTCGTCACCGGTGCGGCGATCGACGCGATGTCGACGGCCTGAAAGTCTTCCTTGTGCAGTCGGGCCACCGGTGCCTGGCCCGTGATGGCCAGTACGGGAACGGAATCCGCCATCGCGGAGTAGAGACCGGTGATCATGTCGGTGCCGGCCGGCCCGGAGGTGCCGATGCAGATGCCGATGTTGCCGGCCTTCGCTCGGGTGAATCCCTCCGCCATGTGTGACGCGCCCTCGACGTGGCGGGCCAGGACATGCCGGATCCCGCCGTGCGCCCGCATGGCCGAGTAGAAGGGGTTGATCGCGGCGCCGGGCAGACCGAACGCGGTGGTGGCGCCTTCGAGTTCGAGAATCTTCACCGCGGCGTCGGCCGCGCGCATGCGGGTCATCGGCTCGCCTTCCCGGACAGCTGCTCGACGCCGCGGAACAGGGCCGAGTGGTCGAGTCCGCCGTCACCGTTCGCGCGTGCCGACGCCATCAGCTGGGCGAGCAGGGCACCCATCGGCGTGACGACACCCGCCTCGCGTGCCGCGGAGCCGACGATGCCGAGGTCCTTGTGGTGCAGGTCGATCCGGAACCCGGGCTCGAACGATCGGTCGAGCATCTTCTGTGCCTTCTGCTTCAGGACTGCCGATCCGGCGAGGCCGCCCCCGAGAACCTCGACGGCGGCGCGCATGTCGACGCCGTAGGCCTCGAGGAAGACGATCGCCTCCGCGAGCACCTGGATGTTGCCGGCCACGATCAATTGGTTGGCGGCCTTGACGGTCTGCCCGGAGCCGTTGGGTCCGACGTGGACGACGGTCGAGCCCACCACGTCGAGAATGGGCCTGGCCGACTCGACGTCCTCGGCGCTGCCGCCCACCATGATCGACAGGGCCCGGTTCTCGGCGCCGGCCTGACCGCCGGACACCGGCGCGTCGATGATGCGGAACCCTCGTGACCGGGCCTCCTGCGCCAGCGCGCTGGTGACGTCCGGTCGGATGCTGGAGAAGTCGATGATCAGGGCGTCTGCAGGTGCGTTGTCGAACACCCCGCCCTCGCCGGTGAGGACGTCCTGGACGTCGGGGGAGTCGGGCACCATGACCGCGATGACGTCCGCGCCGGTCACCGCCTTGGCGATCGACTCGGCCGCGGTGCCGCCGGCCTCGACCAGTGGTGCGGTGCGGTCGGGTGTGAGGTTGTACCCGACCACCTGATGGCCGGCATGTGCGAGGTGGACGGCCATGGGGCTGCCCATGATGCCGAGTCCGATGAATGCGATGGTGCTCATGGCGGATCCTTACGTGGAGTGCGAGTGGGTGAGCCAGTCGAAGGCGGTGTCCCGAGCGGCCTTGTACTCGAGTCCGATGACACCGCGGTAGCCGTTCTCGGCGAGGCGCGCGAGGTGCGCGTCCAGATCGAGGGCGCCGCTGCCGGGTGCACCGCGACCGGGCGCGTCAGCAATTTGGACGTGTCCGATCAGGGCGGCCCGGGTGTCGATGACCGCGGCGACGTCGTCACCGTTGACGTCGAGGTGGTACAGGTCGGCGAGCAGTCGGAGCGAGTCGACGCCGCGGGCGGCGACCCGATCGATCACGGCGACCGCGTCCGCGGCCGTCGTCAGCGGGTAGGCGGGAGCTCCGCTCACCGGCTCGATCAGGACGACTCCACCGAGTCGGGCGACGGCGGTGCCGGCGGCCACCAGGTTGTCGGTGGCGACGCGGTCCTGTTCGACGGGATCGACCCCCTCAAGCCGATTGCCGTAGAGCGCGTTGAACGCTCGGGTACCGAGTCGCTCACCGATTCCGACCGTGACGTCGATGTTGTCGCGGAACGCCGCGATCTGTGCCGGGTCTGACAGGATTCCCCGATCACCGGCCGGCATGTCGCCCGCGGCGAAGTTCAGCCCGGTCAGTCGGACCCCGGCATCCTCGACCGCGGTGACGAAGGCGTCCACCTCGCGGTCGGCGGGCACGGGAGAGGCGAAGGGCCACCAGAACTCGACGGCGTCGAAGCCGAGATCCCGAGCGAGCCGAGGGCGCTCGAGGAGGGGCACCTCGGTCAACAGGATCGAGCAGTTGACCGCGTACGTCCACGTCTCGCGGCCGCTCACGAGACGTCGCCGGACGACGGGGCGGTGAGCCCGCGGTACCGCCGCCAGCTGCCGGCGGCGGTGATGTCCGTCAGGCCCGTGTGGTCGTCGAGCAGTATGCCGGGCCGAAGACCCACGGCGAGAACGGAATCTCCGTTCTCGAGCTGCACGACCGTCAGTTCGAGCTCGGGGGGCTCGTCGGGCAGGAACCGAGCGCGGATGTCATTCATCGGGACGTCGTACAGCTCACCCTCGATGGCGGCGCCGCCGTCCGGGGCGAGAACCAGGGCCGGGAACTCGTCCCGTACCGAGTAGAAGCGGTAGTCGGGTGTGGTGCGCACGGTGCCGAGGAAGGTGTGGGCGGCGACGTTGTGGTGCAGAACGCCACCACGCATAGCGTCGCCGTTGCAGAAGAGTCGAGCCATCGAATGGACCTCCAGAATCCGTAATGTGGAATAAGTATTCCGCGGATGCGTCGAGTGTCACGGGTCACAGTAGGGATGTCAACCCCCTCGGCCGTGCCGTGCGAGGCGCTGCAGATCGAAGGTTGACAGCGCGTGTGACCGCTGTCACTCTTCGTTCTATGGAATTGCTGTTTCGCGATACGGAATCCAAGAGCCGCGCGAATGACGGCGGAGAAGAGCACCTCCGTCACTGCCTCGACATCCCCCGGTGGGGCCGGGCGCTGCTCGCGCTGACGCCCTTCGCGGACGAGAGATCGCTGCACACCGCGGTGATGTCGGTGGCCGCCCCGTTCACGCCCGCCGAGATCGACGGTGCGCTCCGGCACCATCCGCGCATCGGGGACCGGCCCGTCGGTGACGACGCCGGCGCCGCGTTCGCACGCTCGGAGCAGTCCGGCGTGGACAGCTCCGATGCGCGGGTCGTCGCTCGGCTCGCCGCCGGCAACGAGGAGTACGAATCGCGATTCGGTCGGGTGTTCCTCGTCAGAGCGGCCGGCCGGAGTGCCTCCGACGTGCTCGCCGAGCTCGATCGGCGACTGGGTCACGACGAGTCGACCGAACTCCGCGAAATCGAGGACGCTCTGCGTCAGATCGCCGCTGTGCGGCTCCTGGGACCGGGTGTCCTGTGACCGAGCCCGCTCACGTCACGACGCACGTACTCGATGCAGCCGATGGGGTTCCCGCACAGGGCGTGTCGGTCGTACTGGTGCGTGAACGCGACGGCGTGACCCTGGCCTCGCGCGTGACGGACGCGCAGGGGCGCATCACCGATCTCGGTCCCGCCCGCCTCGAACCGGGCGTCTACCGGCTGACCTTCGACACCGCGTCCTACTTCGCGCGCGGGGGCCGTCCGACCTTCTATCCACGGATCGACATCGCCGTCGACATCCGTTCCGCCGACGAGCACTACCACGTACCGATTCTTCTCAGCCCGTTCGCGTACACGACCTATCGAGGGAGCTAGACATGAGCACGATCGTTCTCGGAGCCAACCAGTACGGCAAGGCCGAATGCCGCCTCGTGCGCATCGACAGGGAGACCCCGCGCCACCGCATCACCGACATCTCGGTCACGTCGCAGTTGCGAGGAGATCTGTCCGCGGCGCACACCGACGGCGACAACGGTCATGTCGTCGCGACCGACACACAGAAGAACACCGTGTACGCGTTCGCACGCCACGGGATCGGTGCCATCGAGGAGTTCGCGCTGCGTCTCGGGCGGCACTTCACCACCGATTTCGACTGGATCACCGGCGGCCGCTGGGAGATAGAGCAGTACTCGTGGGACCGCATCCCGACGGGACCGGAAGGGCACGATCACTCCTTCGTCCGTGCCGGCGACGAGAAGCGCACCACCATCGTGACCGTGGACGGCGACGACACCTGGATCGTCTCGGGCCTCAGCGATCTGGTGGTGCTCAAGTCGACGGGCTCGGAGTTCTGGGGCTTCCCCACCGACAGATACACCACTCTGCAGGAGACGACGGATCGCATCCTCGCCACCTCGGTGAGTGCACGGTGGCGGTACCTCACCACCGAGCTCGATTTCGACAAGACGTTCACCGACGTCCGCTCCATCATGCTCGAGACCTTCGCGACGGTGCATTCACTGGGGTTGCAGCAGAGCCTGTTCCAGATGGGGACGAAAGTTCTGGAGGCGCATCCCGAGATCGGTGAGATCAGATTCTCGATGCCCAACAAACACCACTTCCTCGTCGACCTGGAACCGTTCGGGCTCGACAACCCCGGCGAGGTGTTCTACGCCGCGGACCGGCCCTACGGGCTCATCGAGGCCACCGTCGAACGTGACGACGCCCCCGACGCCGGCCGGGCGTGGGACACCGTTCCCGGATTCTGCTAGGAGACGGCGATGACACGCGCAGCGCACGATCCCGCCCGCCCGGAGGACGAGCGGCTGAGTCTCGGCAAGACCTACGTCTACGGCCTGCAACACATCCTGACGATGTACGGCGGGGTCATCGCGCCTCCGCTCATCGTCGGCGGCGCCGCCGGTCTGTCCGGTACCGACATCGCGATCCTGGTGTCGGCGGCCCTGTTCGTCAGCGGCGCGGCGACTCTGCTCCAGACACTCGGGTTGCCGTTCGTGGGCGCCAAGCTACCTCTGGTGCAGGGCATCTCGTTCGCCTCCGTGTCCACGATGGTGGCCGTCGCGAGTGGGCCCGGTGGGCTGAACGCGGTGTTCGGCGCCATCATCGCCGCCGGTGCCATCGGCATCCTCGTCACACCGTTCTTCAGCAGGATCGTCCGCTTCTTCCCACCGGTGGTCACCGGCACCATCATCACGGTCATCGGAATCTCGTTGCTGCCCGTGGCCTGTCGGTGGGCCATGGGTGGGACGGAGTCCGCGCCGGACTGGGGGTCGACCTCGAACATCGGGTTGGCCGGTGTCAGTCTCCTCGTCGTCCTCGTCGTCAGCCGGTTCGCGCAGGGCACAGTGTCGCGCCTGTCCATCCTGATCGGCATCGTCGTCGGCACGATCGTCGCGTCGCTCGTCGGCGAGGCCGACTTCGGTGACGTGGGCAGGGGCGCGATCTTCAGTCTCCCGGAGCCGTTCGCCTTCGGGACGCCCGTCTTCCAGATCGGGGCGATCATCTCGATGGTCGTGGTCATCCTCGTGATCATGACCGAGACGACGGCCGACATCCTCGCGGTGGGTGAGATCGTCGGCACCGACGTCGATTCCCGCCGCGTCGGGGACGGTCTCCGGGCCGACATGCTCGCCACCACTGTTGCCCCGATCTTCGGGACGTTCCCCGCGAGTGCCTTCGCACAGAACGTCGGCCTCGTGGCGGTGACGGGTATCAAGAGCAGGTTCGTGGTGGCCGCCGGTGGATCGGTCCTGCTGGTGCTCGGGTTGTTTCCCGTCCTCGGACGTCTCGTCGCCGCGGTACCACTGCCCGTGCTGGGCGGCGCCGGCATCGTGTTGTTCGGTTCGGTGGCGGCGAGCGGCATTCGCACCCTGTCGAAGGTCGACTTCGACGGCAACCTGAATCTCGTGATCGTGGCCGTGGCCATCGGATTCGGCGTGCTTCCCATCGCCGTGCCCGGGTTCTGGTCGGCGTTCCCGGAGTGGGTGCACGTGGTGTTCGACTCGGGAATCAGCGCGGCGAGCATCGTCGCGGTGATCCTCAACATCTTCTTCAACGAGATCACTGCCGGTCGACGGTCGTCGCCGTCGGTGGTCGCAGCGGCACCACCCATCGTGGTCGAGCGAAGGGAATGAGCCGTTTCTTCCGCCTGGTGGAATAGGCTCGGCGGCATGGAGTCCAGTGGCGGCGTGCAGTCGGTCGAGCGCGCGTTCGACCTTCTCGAGATCATGGCCGGTGCGGGCGGGTCGGTCGGTGTCAGCGAGCTGGCCGAGGCGGCCGAGCTGCCGATGCCGACCATCCACCGTCTGCTCAAGACCCTGGTGGCGCTGGGATACGCACGCCGACTCCCGTCGCGCCGGTACGCCCTGGGGACACGGCTCATCGCCCTCGGTGAGCGATCCGCCAAGCTCATCGGCTCGTGGGCTCGTCCCTATCTGGCGGAGCTCGTGTCGATCACGCACGAGACGTCCAACATGGCGTTCCTCGAGGACGACATGGCCGTGTACGTCGCGCAGGTGCCGTCCGAGCATGCGATGCGCATGTTCAACGAGGTGGGTCAGCGCGTGTTCCCGCACAGCACCGGGGTGGGAAAGGCGTTGCTCGCGCAGCTGCCCGACGAGGAGGTGCTCGCACTGCTCGCCCGGACGGGGATGGCGCCGAAGACGGTCAACACTCACACCACACCCGCGGCGCTCCTCGCAGATCTCGCCGTGATCCGCGAGCGCGGGTACTCCGTGGACGAGGGGGAGCAGGAAGTGGGGGTGCGGTGCTTCGCGGTTCCGGTGATAGGCGCCCCGACACTCACCGCGATCTCGATCGCGGGCCCGTCCGCCCGCGTCACCCCCGACACCGCGAACGACTATGTGCCACTGCTCGTCTCGGCCGCCGAACGACTGGCGAAGGACCTGGCCGCGGACGGTCTCGGTCGCCGCTGACTAGACTCGATCCATGGCTGAACTGTGGGTCGATCGCACCGGGACACGTCGTTACACCGGCAAGAGTTCGCGCGGTGCCGAAGTGCTCATCGGGTCCGAGGACATCGAGGGTGTCTTCACTCCCGGTGAGCTGCTCAAGATCGCTCTCGCGGCGTGCACGGGCATGAGCTCCGACCGTCCCCTCGCCCGCCGGCTCGGTGACGACTACGACGCGACCGTCCGGGTGTCGGGCGTCGCCGATCGTGACGAGGAGCGCTACCCGCGGCTCGAGGAGGTGCTGACGGTCGACCTCAGCGCCCTCGATCCGGAGGCCAGGGAACGGTTGCTCACCGTCGTCACCAAGGCCGTCGACAAGGTGTGCACGGTGGGGCGCACGTTGAAGGCGGGCACCGAGGTGGACCTCCGTATCGAGGTCGAGGAGTGACGGCAGTCGACCTCGAACGGCTGAGCGCGTGGGTCCACGGCAGTGTCCAGGGCGTCGGTTTCCGCTGGTGGACGCGGTCGCGCGCGTTGGAACTCGGGCTCGTCGGATCAGCGACCAACACGTCCGACGGCCGGGTGCACGTGGTTGCCGAGGGAGATCGAGCTGATCTCGAGGCGCTGCTCGCCGCTCTGCGATCGGGTGACACCCCGGGCTCGGTGACCACCGTGGTGGACAACTGGGAATCCGCGCGCGGCGGACTCGACGGGTTCGTCGAACGCTGAGAGAGCAGGGCTGGGTAGTCTGAACCGCCATGCACCTCAAGAGTCTGACGCTGAAGGGCTTCAAGTCCTTCGCCTCGGCGACGACTCTGCGTTTCGAGCCCGGCATCACCTGCGTCGTCGGCCCCAACGGGTCCGGCAAGTCGAACGTCGTGGACGCCCTGACGTGGGTCATGGGGGAGCAGGGCGCGAAGGCGCTGCGCGGCGGCAAGATGGAGGACGTCATCTTCGCCGGCACGTCCGGACGCGCCCCGCTGGGCCGGGCCGAGGTGACGCTGACCATCGACAACAGCGACGGCGCGCTGCCGATCGATTACTCCGAGGTCTCGATCACCCGCCGCATGTTTCGCGACGGTGCCGGCGAGTACGAGATCAACGGCAGCTCGTGCCGACTGATGGACGTCCAGGAACTGCTCAGCGACTCGGGCATCGGCCGTGAGATGCACGTCATCGTCGGTCAGGGTCGACTCGCCGCCATTCTCGAGTCGCGGCCGGAGGACCGGCGCGCCTTCATCGAGGAGGCCGCCGGCGTCCTCAAGCACCGCAAGCGCAAAGAGAAGGCCGTCCGCAAGCTCGACTCCATGCAGGCCAACCTCGCGCGTCTGACGGACCTCACCACCGAACTGCGTCGGCAGCTCAAGCCCCTGGGCCGACAGGCCGAGGTGGCCCGGCGCGCGCAGACCGTGCAGGCGGACCTCCGCGACGCGCGCCTGCGCATCGCCGCCGACGATCTGGTGACACGCCGGACCGAACTGGCGGAACAGTCGCACGACGAGACGAAGGCTCGCGAGGAGTACGCCGCTGTCCAGGACGCGTTGGCCGAGGGCGAGGCGGTGCTGGCCGAGGGCGAGCAGGACCTTGCGCGACTCACCCCGAGCGCGGAGGCGGCGGCGCAGACGTGGTTCCAGCTGTCCGCTCTCGCCGAGCGTGTCGGCGCCACCGTGCGCATCGCGACCGAGCGGGCACGTCACCTCGGTGACGAGCCGGAGGACCGCCGCGGTCCCGACCCGGACGAGCTCGAGCAGCGTGCGGACCGGGTCGCCGAGGAAGAGCTGCAGCTGACCGAGGCGGTGGAGTTCGCGCGCGCCACCCTCGATGCCGCGAGGGAGCAGCTCGCGGAACGGGAAGCGGCCGCGGCGGACGCGGAGCGCGCCCACGCCGCTGCCGTGCGCGCCGTCGCCGACCGCAGGGAGGGCCTCGCGCGGCTCTCCGGTCAGGTGGACGGGCTGCGCGCTCGGGCCGAGTCGTACGACACGGAGGTGGCCCGTCTCGCGACCGCGATCGAGGACGCGAGGCACCGCGGCGACGCCGCACAGGCCGAGTTCGACATCGTCCAGGAGAAGGTCGGCGAACTCGACGCCGGTGAGGCGGGACTGGACTCGCAGCACGAGAATGCTGTCGAGGCACTGGCCATCGCCGACGCCCGCGTCGCGGAACTGCAGACGGGAGAACGGGAGTCGAGCCAGCGAGTGGCATCGCTGCGCGCCCGGATCGACGCTCTCACGATGAACCTGGAACGAGGCGACGGCGGTGCGTGGCTGGGGGAGAAGCAACAGCACGGCGTCGTCGGCAGGTTGGGCGATCACCTCACCGTGCGGCCGGGCTACGAGGTGGCGGTGGCCGTGGCGCTGGGAGCCGCGGCCGACGCCGTGGTGGTCTCGTCGGTCGAGAACGCCCGCGAGGCGGTGTCGGCGCTCAAGAGCGAGGACGCCGGCCGCGCGGCGATCGTCTACCCCACGGGCGCGGCGTCCGAGGAGCGGACGATCGGCTCCGGCACCTCGATCCTGTCGGTGATCGAGGCGTCCGAGTCGGCGCGCGGCGCGCTCGCCTCGTTGTTGGCGGGCACCAGCGTCGTCGACACGCTGGAGGAGGCCACCGCCCTGGTCGAGGACAGCGCCGACGTGCGCGTCGTGACACGCGGCGGCGACCTGGTGGGGCGCGGGTGGATCACCGGTGGGTCGGACCGTCGACCCAGCACGCTCGAGGTGCAGGCGGCCATCGACGAGTCGGTGACCGAACTGGCGGCGACGGAGCGTCGGACCGAGGAACTCGCCGCGGCGCTGTCCGGGGCGCTCGCCGAACAGGCGGACCGCCGGGAGGCCGCCGATCAGGCGTTGGCCGCGCTCACGGAGTCCGACGCCGCGATGTCCGCGGTGTACGAGCAACTCGGCCGACTGGGCCAGGTCGCCCGTGTCGCGCATGCCGAGTCGACCCGGCTGCAGTCCCAGCGCGAACGGGCCGAGCATCAGCGGGACGAGGCGGTGACCGCGCTCGCCGAACTGGAGGAGCGCGTGCGCCGGGCCGAGGACGACCAGGGCGGCGACGCCGACGGGGACGGTGAGGCGGAGGAGTGGGCGCGGGCCCGCGAGGACGCTGCCGCAGCGGTCACCGAGGTGCGGTCCGTCGAGGTCGAGGCCAGATTGTCCCTACGCACCGCCGAGGAGCGCGCCGACTCGGTCCGCGGCAAGGCCGACCAGCTCCGTCGGCAGGCACGGATGGAACGAGAAGGCCGTGCGCGGGCCGAGCGGGCACGGGCACGCCGCGTGCAGTCCGCTGCGGTGGCCGCCGCGGTCGCCGAGGCCGGGACTCGTGTCGCCGGACGGCTGGAGCGCGTCGTGGCGGACGCTGCCGTGCGCCGCGACGAACTGGCTCGCCGTCGTTCCGACCGAGCGGCCGAGCTGGACCGGACGCGGGAACAGGTTCGCGCCCTCGCCGCGCGCGCCACGCAGTTGACCGACGCGGTGCACCGCGACGAGGTGGCCAAGGCGCAAGCGGTGCTCCGCATCGAGCAGCTCGAACAGAACGTGGTGGAGCAGTTCTCCATCGCGCCCGACGACCTGATCGCCGAGTACGGACCCGACGTCACGCTGCCGCCGACCGACCTCGAGATGGCGGAGTACGAGCAGGCGAAGGAACGCGGCGAGCAGGTGGTGGCCCCGGCCCCGATGCCGTTCGACCGCGCGGAGCAGGAGCGCCGGGTCAAGCGTGCGGAGAAGGACCTCGCGACGCTGGGCAAGGTCAACCCGCTGGCTCTCGAGGAGTTCGCCGCCCTGGAGGAGCGCTACAACTTCCTGTCCACCCAGCTCGAGGACGTGAGGTCGGCGCGCAAGGATCTGTTGGGCGTGGTCGCGGACGTCGACGCCCGCATCCTGCAGGTGTTCACCGAGGCCTACGCCGACGTCGAGCGCGAGTTCGTCGGCGTCTTCGCCAAGCTCTTCCCGGGCGGTGAGGGCCGACTGGTACTGACCGACCCCTCGGACATGCTCACCACCGGCATCGAGGTCGAGGCCCGTCCGCCGGGCAAGAAGGTCAAGAGGTTGTCGCTGCTGTCCGGCGGCGAGAAGTCGCTCACCGCGGTCGCGATGCTCGTCGCCATCTTCCGGGCCCGGCCGTCCCCGTTCTACGTCATGGACGAGGTCGAGGCGGCGCTTGACGACACGAACCTCCGTCGCCTCATCGGCCTGTTCGAGCAGCTGCGGGAGAAGTCGCAGCTCATCGTCATCACGCACCAGAAACCCACCATGGAGGTGGCCGACGCGCTGTACGGCGTGAGCATGCGCGGCGACGGCATCACGACGGTGATCTCGCAGCGGTTGCCCAAGCGTGCCGTCCTCGAGCCCGCGGGGGAGGTGGCGACTCCCGAGCCACCGTCCTGACAGGATGGTCGACGTGACTACCGAACTGTGGATCGTCGTGGCGGCCGTCCTCGCACTGCTCGTCGTCGTTCTCGTCGTCGGGTTGGTGTTGCAGCGTCGTCGCCGCATCTCCCTGGCCCGTCCGGACACCACCGAGCAGGTCCGCGAGGTCGACCGATCGGGTGGCTACAAGGCCGGGACCGGATTCGACTTCTCGCAGGGCACGGCGGCTCCGCCCACGCCGGCGCCCCGGAAACCGATCCCCGAACCCACCCTCGAGCGCACCGACACCGACGATCAGCCGCGGGTCGGTGACGACGCGTCGGTTCCTCGCGACGCACCCAAGCGGGGCATCACCGACATCTCGCTGCCCGACCCGGTGCTCGACGAGCCCGCTCCGGCCACGGAGGCACCGCCTGTCGAGACCCCGCCCGTGGTCGTCCCTCCGGTGGAGGAGGAGACGCCCGCAGAACCGGCGAGCTCCGCTCCGGTGCTCGACGAGATCGAGCCCACGTCGGGCCGCCTCACCAAACTGCGCGGTCGACTGTCTCGATCGCAGAACGCCGTGGGCCGGTCGTTGCTCGGACTGCTCGGTGGCGGCGACCTCGACGAGGACTCGTGGGAGGAGGTCGAGGACACCCTCCTCGTCGCCGACCTGGGGAGTGCGGCGACCGCCGAGATCGTCGCGACGCTGCGTGAACAGATGGCCGTGCGCAACGTGCGGACGGAGCCCGAGGCCCGCGCCCTGCTGCGCGAGGTGCTGATCGAGCAGCTCACCCCGTCGTTCGACCGCTCGATCCGTGCGCTGCCGCACGGTGACCGGCCGTCGGTCCTGCTCGTCGTCGGCGTCAACGGCACCGGCAAGACCACGACGACCGGCAAGCTCGCCCGCGTCCTGGTGGCGGACGGTCGTCGGGTCGTGCTGGGCGCGGCCGACACCTTCCGCGCCGCGGCGGCCGACCAGCTGCAGACGTGGGCCGAGCGCGTGGGCGCCGAGGTGGTGCGCGGCAAGGAGGGCGCCGATCCGGCCGCCGTCGCGTTCGACGCCGTGACGCGCGGCATCGCCGACGGAGTCGACGCCGTGCTCATCGACACGGCGGGCCGACTGCACACCAAGACCGGACTGATGGACGAGCTGGGCAAGGTCAAGCGCGTCATCGAGAAGAAGGCGCCCGTCGACGACGTCCTGCTCGTGCTCGACGCGACCATCGGTCAGAACGGTCTCGCGCAGGCCCGGGTCTTCGCTCAGGTCGTCGACATCACCGGCGTCGTGCTTACCAAGCTGGACGGCACCGCCAAGGGCGGCATCGTGTTCCAGGTGCAGCGTGAACTCGGTGTCCCGGTGAAGCTCGTGGGCCTCGGTGAGGGCGCCGACGACCTCGCTCCGTTCGAGCCCGGCGCGTTCGTCGACGCTCTTCTCGGCTGACCGCGAGCCCCGCTCGGGCCGCCGAGAATTCGACTCTCGTCGAGTCCTCGGCGGCCGAATCGGGTGAAAAGACCGAGACGCAACACGGTCGCAACATGATTCGGCTGTGCGTTCACACCGACGAAACACCGCAGTGTCGTCGCCGAAACGTCGAGTGAGCACCCTTCTCCTCAGGTCGTCAGCCGCCATCGGCTGGGGCGAGGAAGAAGGAGGAGGCTCAAGGTGGATTTTCCCACTATCGGTGCGCCCGACACCGGTGACACCGCATGGATGCTGACAAGCGCGGCATTCGTGTTGCTCATGGTTCCGGGTCTTGCGTTCTTCTACGGCGGCATGGTCCGCGCGAAGAGCGTGCTGAACATGATCATGATGAGCATCAGCGCGATGGGCGTCGTCGGCGTTCTCTGGGTGCTGTACGGCTACTCGGTCACGTTCGGCGAGGACAAGGGCAACCTGATCGGTGACCCGTTCCAGTACTTCGGGCTCAAGGGCCTGATCGGCGGAACGTACCTCGCGTCCGAGGACGAGGCCGGTGTGCTCACCGATGCCGCGATCCCGCTCGTCGGCACCATCCCCGCGACCGTGTTCGTCTCCTTCCAGGCCATGTTCGCGATCCTGACGGTCGCGCTCATCTCCGGCGCTGTCGCCGACCGCATGCGCTTCGGACCGTGGCTGCTGTTCGCCGGACTGTGGGCGACCCTCGTCTACTTCCCGGTCGCGCACTGGGTCTTCTCCTTCGACGAGGTCACCACCACGACCGGTGGCTGGATCGCCAACAAGCTCGCCGCGGTCGACTTCGCAGGCGGTACCGCCGTCCACATCAACGCGGGTGCCGCGGGTCTGGTGCTCGCCGTCATCCTGGGCAAGCGCAAGGGATGGCCGGGTACTCCGTTCCGCCCCCACAACCTGCCGTTCGTCATGCTGGGTGCCGGCCTCCTCTGGTTCGGTTGGTTCGGCTTCAACGCCGGTTCCGCCGTCGGCTCCAACGGCATCGCCGGTGCCACCTTCGTCACCACCATCGCGGCCACGGCCGCAGCCATGCTGGCCTGGCTCCTCACGGAGCGCATCCGTGACGGGCACGCGACGAGTCTCGGTGGTGCGTCGGGCATCGTCGCCGGACTCGTGGCCATCACCCCGGCCTGCTCCTCGGTCAACATCCTCGGTGCACTCGTCATCGGCGTCGTCGCCGGTGTGCTCTGCGCACTGGCCGTCGGCCTGAAGTTCAAGTTCGGTTTCGACGACTCGCTCGACGTCGTCGGCGTCCACCTCGTCGGCGGTCTGGTGGGCACGCTGCTCGTCGGACTGGTCGCCACCTCCGAGGCACCGGCCGGTGTCGAGGGGCTGTTCTACGGCGGCGGATTCGACCAGCTGTGGCGTCAGGCAGTCGGTGCCGGCGCGGTGCTGCTCTACTCTCTGGTGGGTACGACCATCGTCGCGCTCATCGTCAAGTACACCGTGGGCCTCCGGATCGACGACGATGGTGAATCCATGGGAGCCGACGAATCGGAACATGCCGAGACCGCCTACGACTTTGCGGCACTCGGTGGGTCAACACTGGGACGCGTTCCCAGCAAGGAGGCGTGAGACATGAAGTTGATCACTGCAATCGTCAAGCCGTTCACTCTCGAGGACGTCAAGACGGCTCTCGAGCAGGCAGGCGTTCTCGGTATGACCGTGAGCGAGGTACAGGGGTACGGCCGACAGAAGGGCCACACCGAGGTCTACCGCGGTGCCGAGTACTCCGTGGACTTCGTTCCCAAGGTGCGCGTCGAGGTCGTCGTGGACGATGCGGCCGTGGACAAGGTCGTCGAGGTCATCGTCGAGGCAGCCCGTACCGGCAAGATCGGTGACGGCAAGGTCTGGGTCTCGCCCGTGGAGGCCGTCGTGCGCGTGCGCACCGGCGAGCGTGGCTCCGACGCTCTCTAGTTCCCGTCAGTCCGGCCGCGGATCCGCCTCGTTCGACGGGGCGGATCCGCGGCCGATCTGTTTCTCGGCGACACGACACCAGAAGGAGTGAGCCCCGTGGGAGGTTCCGAAGCAGCGGCGGATCTCGTCCGAGCGCGCGAGCAACTGCTCGCCGGCCAGGGCCGGAATCGACGACTGGACGCGACCGCGTTGCGCCAGGCGCTCGTCGATCTGCACGAGTTCTGGCTGACCACCAAGGGTTCCGAGGTGGGCATCAAGCCGGACAGCGGATTCGCCATCGTCGCCGTCGGCGGGCTGGGTCGCCGCGAGATGCTGCCGTACTCGGACCTGGACCTGGTGCTGTTGCACGACGATCTCGATCCCGCGCTCGTCAGCGGTGTGGCTGACCAACTCTGGTACCCGCTGTGGGACGCGCACATCAAGCTCGATCACAGTGTCCGCACGGTTCCGCAGGCTCTGGACGTGGCCGCCCACGACATGACCGCGGCCCTCGGTCTGCTCGACGCCCGACACATCGTGGGCGACGCCGAACTCAGTTCGATGTTGATCGACGGGATCCGGCGTCAGTGGCGCATCGGGATCCGCGATCGGTTCGACGAGTTGCACGCGCTGACCCGCACTCGCTGGGGGCGTAGCGGCGAGATCGCCCACCGGGCCGAGCCCGATCTCAAGAGTGGACGCGGCGGACTGCGCGACGTGCAGCTGCTCGACGCGCTCTCCATCGCGCAGCTCACCGACGCGATGCCGGGCCTCGGGCCCGAATCACCGGGCGGTGGACTGGATTTCGCTCACCGACGGATCCTCGACGTCCGTACCGAGCTGCACCGGGTGGCGGGCCGTGCCCGTGATCAGCTGCGAGCGCAGGACGCGGACGAGATCGCCGCCGCGCTCCGAATCGGCGATCGGTTCGATCTCGCACGCGTACTGAGTGATTCGGCGCGCACCATCGTCTACTCGACGGACGTGGGCCTGCGTACCGCCGGGAATGCCATACCGCGACGCGGACTCTCGCGTCTCCGCCGGGTACCTGTGCGTCGGCCCCTGGACGAGGGGGTCGTCGAGCACGCCGGCGAGGTGGTGCTGGCGCGGGACGCCCGCCCCAACAAGGATCCGGGACTGATCATGCGTGTCGCAGCGGCCTCCGCGGTGACAGGGATGCCGATGTCCGCGTCGACCCTGGGCCGGCTGTCCGACAGTGCACCGGAACTGCGCGAGCCGTGGCCGAAGGAGGCACTGAACGACCTGCTGGTGGTCCTCGGATCCGGCCGCCGCGCCATCGACGCGATCGAGGCTCTGGACCGGACGGGCCTGTGGGGGCGTCTGCTTCCCGAGTGGGGGGCGGTGCGCGACCTGCCGCCGCGCGACGCCGTGCACACCTGGACCGTGGATCGCCATCTCGTCGAGACCGCCGCTCACGCGAGCGGTTTCACCACCCGGGTCGCGAGGCCCGACCTGCTGGTCCTCGGGGCACTGCTGCACGACATCGGCAAGGGCCGCGGGGGAGACCACAGCATCGTCGGCGCGGATCTGGCCACGCAGGTGGGCAAGCGGCTCGGTCTGTGGCCGTCGGACGTCCGGCTGCTCGAGGCGATGGTGCGCCACCATCTGCTCCTGCCGGACACCGCGACCCGACGCGACCTGGACGATCCCGCGACGGTGCAGCGGGTGGTCGACGCGCTGGACGGCGATCCGATCCTGCTCGAACTCCTGCACGCGCTGGCCGAGGCGGACTCGCTCGCGACGGGACCCGGTGTCTGGGGGGACTGGAAGTCCTCGCTCATCGGTGAGCTCGTGCGGCGCTGCCGCATGATCATGGCCGGTGAATCACTGCCGACGCCCGATCCGATCGACGCGGCGCTCGCGGCCCGCGCCGCCGAGGGCGGAGTCGACGTCGATCTGCAGCCGTCGGACAGTCCGCACACGTTCGAGGTGACGGTGACCGCGCCGGACAGGCTCGGCCTGCTGTCCAACGCGTCGGGCGTGCTCGCTCTGGCCGCGCTGCGGGTGCTGTCCGCGTCCGTGGTCAGCGCGAACGGGTTCGCGATCAATCGCTTCGTCGTCACGCCCACCTTCGGGGCGCCGCCCCAGCCCGGCCTGCTGCGCCAGGAGCTCATCCGGGCACTCGACGGGGACCTCGAGCTGCTCGCGCAACTCGACCTCAAGGAGGCCGGGGCACGGATCGCCGCGTCGGACGGCGATCTCGGAGCGCTCGACTCGTCGGAGGTGCTGCTGTACGCGCAGGCGCCGCCGCGGGTGCTGTGGTTCGACGGTCCGGACGGTGACTCCGTGATCGTGGAGGTCCGCGCCGAGGATCGGCTCGGGCTGCTGTGCCGGCTCTCGTCCGTCTTCGAGAAGCACGGTGCCGACGTGCGCTGGGCCAAGGTCACCACCCGCGGATCCTCGGTGGTGGACGCGTTCTGCGTCGACACCAGCGGGGCGTCGGAGGGCGGCGCCGGATCGCGGGCACAGCGCGAGGAGCTCGAACGCGCGCTGCTGGCCGTCGTCCCCGCCCTGCGTCCGAAGGAGCCCGAGTCGGACGACTGAGGTAGGCGTCGGGCCGGGCCACCGCCGGGTCGATCGACCGTTAGTCTGGTCGACGGAGTCTTCACTTCTCTCGCGATGTTCAGGAGTATCGGTGTTCGAATCACTGTCCGACAGATTGACCGGAAGCCTCAAGGATCTGAGAGGCAAGGGTCGGCTCTCGGGCGCCGACATCGATGCGGTGTGCCGCGAGATCCGCCTGGCACTGCTCGACGCCGACGTCGCGCTGCCGGTCGTGCGCGCTTTCATCACTCGGATCAAGGAGCGCGCGAAGGGCGCCGAGGTCTCCGCTGCTCTCAACCCCGCGCAGCAGGTCGTCAAGATCGTCAACGACGAGCTCGTCGGCATCCTCGGTGGCGAGACCCGGCGGGTGGAGTTCGCGAAGAACCCGCCGACCGTCATCATGCTGGCCGGTCTGCAGGGCTCCGGTAAGACGACACTCGCCGGCAAGCTCGCCAAGTGGCTCAAGGACCAGAACCACACCCCGCTCCTCGTGGCCTGCGACCTCCAGCGCCCCGGTGCGGTGAGTCAGCTCCAGATCGTCGGCGAGCGTGCGGGCGCCGCCGTCTTCGCGCCGCATCCGGGCACGTCGATCGGCGGCGGCGAGAATGCCCTCGGCGTGACCGCGGCCGATCCGGTGGAGGTCGCTCGCGCCGGTGTCGCGGAGGCCAGGGCCAAGCAGTACGACGTCGTCATCGTCGACACCGCGGGCCGTCTCGGTATCGACACCGAGCTCATGGGCCAGGCCGCCGGTATCCGCGACGCGACGAACCCCGACGAGATCCTGTTCGTGCTCGACGCGATGATCGGCCAGGACGCCGTCAGCACGGCGCAGGCCTTCCAGGACGGTGTCGGCTTCACCGGCGTCGTGCTGACCAAGCTCGACGGCGACGCCCGCGGTGGCGCCGCGCTGAGCGTCCGCGAGGTCACCGGTCGACCGATCATGTTCGCGTCGACGGGCGAGAAGCTCGAGGACTTCGAGATCTTCCACCCGGATCGCATGGCGAGCCGCATCCTCGGCATGGGCGACCTGCTCAGCCTCATCGAGCAGGCCGAGACCGTCTTCGACGCGAAGCAGGCAGAGGACACCGCCGCGAAGATCGGGTCCGGCCAGTTGACGCTCGAGGACTTCCTCGAGCAGATGATGGCGATCCGCAAGATGGGACCGATCGGCAACCTGCTCGGCATGCTGCCCGGTGCCGGTCAGATGAAGGACGCCCTCGCGTCGGTGGACGACAAGCAGCTCGACCGCGTGCAGGCCATCATCCGCGGTATGACACCCGCCGAACGGGCCGATCCGAAGATGATCAACGCCTCCCGTCGTCTGCGCATCGCCAACGGTTCCGGTGTGAAGGTCTCCGACGTCAACCAGCTCGTCGACCGCTTCTTCGAGGCCCGCAAGATGATGGCGTCGATGGCCGGCCGCATGGGCATGCCCGGCGCGCGCAAGCAGGTTCAGCGCAGCAACAAGAAGGGCAAGAAGGGGAAGAAGGGCGGTCGCGGACCCACACCGCCGAAGGGCGTGCGGGGAGGCTTCCCCGGTATGCCGGGCGGAATGCCCGCGGGGATGCCCGATCTGTCCTCGATGCCGAAGGGCCTCGACCAGCTTCCGCCGGGCCTCGAGGGCATCGACCTGTCGCAGCTGAAGCTCCCCAGGAAGTAGGGCGGAGCACGCGGTGCGCATCTCGCCGAGTCTGCATCTGCGCGGCGTCGTGCTGCCCGGCCACGACGAGGTGGACGTCTGGGTGCGAGACGGCCTCGTCTCACTGAATCCGGTTCCCGGTGCCACCACGGTGGCGCGGGGCGGCTGGATCGTTCCGGGTCTCGTCGACGCGCACTGCCATGTCGGTATCACGTACGGCGGCGGGCACGAGGATCACGACGGCACCGTCGCGCAGGCCACCACCGAGCGCGAGGTGGGTGCGCTGCTGCTGCGTGACGCGGGATCGCCCGTCGACACCCGCGCACTCGACGACCACGAGGATCTGCCGCGCATCATCCGTGCGGGTCGGCACATCGCGATGCCCAAGCGCTACATTCCCGGCCTCGCCGTCGATCTCGAGGACGAGTCGCAACTGCCCGAGGCCGTGGCTCAGCAGGCGCGCCTCGGCGACGGGTGGGTCAAGCTGGTCGGCGACTGGATCGACCGCGAGGTCGGCGACCTCGCACCCTTGTGGGACGACGCGGTCCTGCGCCGGGCCATCGACGCCGCCCACGCCGAGGGCGCCCGGGTCACTGCGCACGTCTTCGGCGAGGACGCGCTGCCCGGGCTGATCGGTGCCGGCATCGACTGCATCGAACACGGCACCGGCCTGACCGACGAGACCATCGAGATGATGGTCGAGCACGGAACCGCACTGGTGCCCACGCTCATCAACATCGAGACCTTTCCGTCGATCGCCGACTCGGCCACCCGCTATCCGCGCTACGCCGATCACATGCGCGATCTGCACGCCCGAGTGGCGGACACGGTGGGGCGCGCGCACGACGCCGGAGTCCCGATCTACGCGGGCACCGACGCGGGCGGCAGCATCGAGCACGGGCGGGTGGCCGACGAGGTGGCGGCGCTGGTGGGCGTGGGCCTGTCGCCGACCGACGCCCTGGGTGCGGCCAGTTGGACGGCGCGGCGGTGGCTCGGGCGTGCGGGCATCGAGCACGGCGCACCCGCGGATCTGGTGTTCTACTCCACGGACCCACGAACCGGGCCGGACGTCCTGTCGGCGCCGGACGTGGTGGTCTTGCGCGGCCGGATCTGGTGACCGGGCTGGGATTATGACGCTCGGGCGGTGTCTGGCAGAATAAGTCGCTGTTCGCCCGTCTCCGGTTCCGTACCGAGCGGCGGTCACAACACCCATCCACCGCAAAACCGGGTGCGCATGCCGTGCGCATCGCTGAATTGCGCCGTGACCAGCGGTCGCGTCCTGCGACCACATCGAAAGAGGCTTCGTTTCACATGGCAGTCAAGATCAAGCTCACCCGTCTCGGCAAGATCCGCAACCCGCAGTACCGTGTCGTCATCGCCGACGCGCGTACCCGTCGCGGTGGCCGTGCCATCGAGACCGTCGGCAAGTACCACCCGAAGGAAGAGCCGTCGCTGATCGAGATCGATTCCGATCGCGTGCAGCACTGGCTGAGCGTGGGCGCACAGCCCACCGAGCCCGTCGAGGCACTCCTCAAGATCACCGGTGACTGGCAGAAGTTCAAGGGCCTGCCGGGCGCCGAGGGCACGCTCCGCGTCAAGGAGCCGAAGCCGTCCAAGCTGGACCTGTTCAACGCTGCGCTCGCCGCCGCCGACAACGAGCCCGTCGCCGAGGCCACCACGCCGAAGAAGAAGAAGGCCGCCAAGGCCGACGACGCCGAGAGCGCACCGGCAGACGAGACCGCCGACGCCACCGCCGAGTCCACCGAGAAGTAGGACCCACCTGTGAGCACCATGGTCGCCGACGCCGTCGAGCATCTGGTTCGCGGCATCGTGTCCAATCCGGACGACGTTCGTGTCGAGATGATCACCGGTCGCCGTGGCCGGACCGTCGAGGTGCACGTGCACCCCGACGATCTGGGCAAGGTCATCGGCCGTGGCGGTCGTACCGCCACCGCGCTCCGTACCCTCGTCTCGGGTATCGGCGGCCGTGGGATCCGTGTCGACGTCGTCGACACCGATCGCTGATCACCGACGTGGAGCTCGTCGTGGGCCGCGTGGCCAAGTCGCACGGCATCAAGGGCGAGGTCGTCGTGGAGGTCCGCACGGACGATCCTGACGAGCGGTTCGCTCCGGGATCCGTTCTGCACGGCCGTGCGCGTCGCGACGACAGCACGACCGACTACACGGTGGAAGCCGCCCGGGAGCATTCCGGGCGGCTTCTGCTGCGTCTGAAGGGAATCGACGATCGCAGTACCGCCGACGCGATGCGCGGCACCCTGTTCGTCGTCGACACCGCGGATCTACCCCCGTCCGACGATCCGGACGAGTTCTACGACCACGAGCTCGAGGGCATGACGGTGCAGTTCGCTCCGGATCACGAGTCGGCGGGCACGGTGATCGGCACGGTCAGCGAGGTGCTGCACTCCGCTGCGGGGGAGTTGCTGTCGATCACGCCGGCCGACGAGAACGTCGGCCGCGAACTGCTCGTACCGTTCGTGTCCGCGATCGTGGTGTCGGTCTCCCGCGAGACGCGGACCGTCGAGATCGACCCGCCCGAAGGGCTTCTGGACGGCGAGTGACCATGCGTATCGACGTGGTGACGATCTTCCCCGAGTACCTCGAGCCCATGCGTACCGCGCTGCTGGGCAAGGCCGTGCAGAACGGTCTGGTGACCCTTGGTGTCCACGACCTCCGGGACTGGACACACGACGTGCACAAGGCGGTCGACGACTCGCCCTACGGCGGCGGCCCCGGCATGGTCATGAAGCCGACGGTGTGGGGAGACGCGTTGGACGACGTCATGCGCGACGCCGACCCGATCCTGGTGGTGCCCACGCCCGCCGGAGTGCCCTTCACTCAGCGCACCGCCGAGAGATGGTCGCGCGAGGATCATCTGGTGTTCGCATGCGGCCGCTACGAGGGCATCGATCAGCGAGTCTTCGACGACGCGGCGACCCGGGTGCGCGTCGAGGAGGTCAGCATCGGGGACTACGTGCTCATCGGCGGCGAGGCCGCGGTGCTGGTGATGACCGAGGCCGTGACGCGGCTGCTGCCCGGCGTCCTGGGCAATCAGCTCTCGCACCAACAGGACTCGTTCTCCGACGGTCTCCTCGAGGGGCCGGGATACACCCGACCGGCCACGTGGCGCGGCCTGGACGTGCCGCCGGTCCTGTTGTCCGGCAACCACTCCCGCATCGAACAGTGGCGGCGGCAACAGTCGCTCGAGCGTACCGCTCAGCGCCGGCCCGACCTCCTGCCCTGACGCGATCTCTCAGGCGACGACCCCGGTGGGGAACAGGATCTTCAGCGCGCCGGTGACGGTGACGCGCGCGTGCTTGGCGCCGTCGTCGTCCGTCACCGCGGTGTCCGCCGTCGTCTCCGCGCTGCCGCCGTCCGCGCCGTACCAGGGATCCTCCCGCGAGAGCACCGCCACCACGTAGCGCTCCCCGTCGCCGACGAACCCGGTGCTCAGGTGGATCCACCGACCGTCGACGCAGCACATCCAGCCTTGCTTGACCCCGCGGACCGTCTCGCCCGGGAGTGCCCGCGGGATGCCGAAGGTCTGGGGATAGCCGTCCGCTCCCTCGGGGGTGAAGGCCTCGAGGTCTCCGACGACAGTCGCCCGGTCCGCCGGGTTCAGTCCGCCGGTGCCGTCGAGGACGGCGTCGTAGTACCTCACCAGGTCCGCCGCGGTGGTCCGGGTGTTCCACCAGATCCCGTCCGCCGACGCGGCGGTGGCGGGCAGGCCGTAGCGGCCGGCGACGCGTGCCACGACGTCGGATCCACCGGCGGCGTCCCACAGGACCTGTGCCGCACTGTCGTCCGACGACGAGAGCATCGGCGCGATGAGGGCACGGGACTCCTCGTCGAGGGCGAACTCGCCGCGCGACGAGCGGTAGAGCAGATCGTCGGCGATGAACAACTTGACCACCGACGCCGTCTCGATCGGATCGTTGTCACCGGAACCCATGTACGTCCCGGTCTCCCGATCGAGGAAGCCGATGGAGAGCGTCGCGCCGCGAGCGGCCGCGCCGTCGAGTGCCTGCTGCAGGCGACCGGTGAGGTCCGGTGCCATCGGCATCTCGGGTTCGGGGAACTCCGGTGCGACCGGGATCGTCGTCGCCGCCGGCTCGGCCGGCTGCGCGCAGGCCGCCGCCATCGTAGTGGCGAGCGCCACCGCCGCCAACATGGTGGAGGCTCGTCGCAGGCGCGCCGAAGGAGTTGTCACGTGACTACCGTTCTGTCATCGAGTGCCCCCACATTCGAGAGTGGACGTACCGGGCGCGTCGGCGCTCGGAACCCGGGGCGGCACCGTCACTCCACGGTACCGGCGCGGTAGGGTCCATCGCCGTGACGACCGCTGTGAAATCTGTCAATCGCCGGATCGCCGAGGAGCTCGACGTCGCGGAGGAGCGCGTACGCGCCGCCGTGGACCTGCTCGACGGGGGTGCGACGGTGCCGTTCATCGCGCGCTACCGCAAGGAGGTCACGGGCACGCTCGACGACACCCAGCTGCGCACGATCGACGAGCGACTGCGATACCTGCGCGAGCTCGACGAGCGCCGCGCCGCGATTCTCGAGTCCATCCGCTCGCAGGGCAAGCTCGACGACGCCCTAGAGGACTCGATCGTGCTCGCGGACACCAAGGCGCGCCTCGAGGACATCTACCTCCCGTTCAAACCGAAGCGCCGCACCAAGGCGCATATCGCGCGCGAGGCCGGCCACCAGCCCGTGGCGGACGCCCTGCTGTCCGATCCGACCACCGATCCGACGTCCTTCGGCGAGGAGCAGCTCGCCGGTGCGCGCGCGATCCTCGTCGAGCACTTCGCCGAGGACGCCGACCTCGTCGGGTCGCTGCGCGAGCTGATGTGGACCCGTGGCCGGTTGACCAGCGCGGTGCGACCGGGCAAGGAGACGGACGGTGCGAAGTTCTCCGACTACTTCGCGTTCTCCGAGTCCTTCACCTCCGTTCCGTCCCATCGAGTACTGGCAGTCCTGCGCGGGGAGAAGGAGGAGGTGCTCTCCCTCACGATGGATCCGGAGCCGAACACCGACGAACCCGCACCCGGTACCGCGTCGGTGTACGAGACCCGCATCGCGGCGCGCTTCGGTATCGGCGACCACGGACGTGCGGCCGACCGGTGGCTCCTCGACACGGTGCGATGGGCGTGGCGGACCAAGCTTCTGGTCAGCCTGGGCATCGACACCCGCATGCGGCTGCGGCAGTCCGCGGAGGAGCGCGCGGTCGACGTCTTCGCCTCCAATCTCGAGGACCTGCTGTTGGCGGCGCCCGCCGGCAGTCGCACCACCATGGGCCTCGACCCGGGGTTCCGCACGGGGACCAAGGTCGCGATCGTGGACCCCACCGGCAAGGTCCTCGCGTACGACACCATCTATCCGCACAAGCCCCAGGGCAAGTGGAACGAGGCGCTCGCGACGCTGGCCGCACTGGCGGCGAAGCACCGTGTCGATCTGCTGGCCATCGGCAACGGCACCGCGTCGCGTGAGACCGACGCGCTGGCGGCGGAACTCATCGCGAAGTACCCGGACGCGAACCTGACCAAGGCGATGGTCTCCGAGGCCGGCGCCTCCGTGTACTCCGCGTCCGCCCACGGGTCGCGCGAACTGCCCGATCTCGACGTCTCGATCCGCGGCGCGGTCTCCATCGCCCGTCGTCTGCAGGATCCCCTCGCGGAACTGGTGAAGATCGACCCGAAGTCGATCGGCGTGGGGCAGTACCAGCACGACGTCTCGGAATCCATGTTGGCGCGTTCCCTGGGCGCCGTCGTCGAGGACGCGGTGAACGCGGTCGGCGTCGACGTCAACACCGCCAGCGTGCCTCTGCTCGCGCGCGTCTCCGGCGTGGCCACCACTCTCGCCGAGTCGATCGTCGCGCACCGCGACGAGAACGGCCCCTTCCGATCCCGATCCGCGCTGCAGAAGGTTCCGCGGCTCGGGCCCAAGGCCTTCGAGCAGTGCGCCGGGTTCCTCCGCATCACCGACGGCGACGACCCCCTCGACCGGTCGAGCGTGCACCCCGAGGCGTATCCCGTGGTGCGCCGCATCGTCGACAGGGCCGGCATGGGAGTCCGTGAGGTGATCGGCAACGAGCGGGTGCTGAGGTCCCTGCGCCCGCAGGACTTCGTCGACGACCGGTTCGGACTCCCGACCGTCACCGACATCCTGTCCGAGCTCGAGAAGCCCGGCCGTGATCCGCGTCCGGAGTTCGCGACCGCCACCTTCGCGGCCGGTGTCGAGAAGGTCGCCGACCTCGAACCGGGCATGGTGCTCGAGGGAGTGGTGACCAACGTGGCGGCCTTCGGCGCCTTCGTCGACGTGGGCGTGCACCAGGACGGACTCGTCCACGTCTCGGCGATGTCCGACCGCTTCGTCTCGGACCCCCACGACGTCGTCAAGTCCGGACAGGTCGTGCGCGTGAAGATCATGGAGGTCGACCTGCCGCGCCAGCGGATCGGCCTGTCCTTGCGACTGACCGACGAGATCGGCGGTACGGCAGCGGCATCGGCTCCACGCGGCGGGTCGGGAGGCCAGGGCACCCGGAACCGGCAGAAGACCGGAGCCGGACCGCGCAAGGGAGCGCAGTCCTCGGCACCCGCCGCGGCAACGGGATCGATGGCCGATGCGCTGCGGAAGGCGGGCTTCGGAAAGTAGAGGGTGTCGCGGCGGCGCGGATAGACTTCCTCGTCACAGGACGGGCACGGCAGGAAGGCGCTGCGATGGAGCGGTGGATGCACCACGTCTCCGACGAGGGGCGCATCCCGCTGCTGTTCTTCCTCGTCGGGTTCATCGCCGGGTTCGTCTTCATCCGGTTCAGCGTCCGCATGATCCGCGCGCAGGTGTCCTGGTGGCCGGGCAACGTCACGCCGGGCGGACACCACGTGCATCACGTCGTGTTCGGTGTGGTCGCCATGCTGGTCTCGGGTATCGCGATGATCACCGTGTACGTCGACGGCACCCAGACCACGGGCGCGGCGCTCGCGGCGTTCTTCGGTATCGGTGCGGCACTGGTACTCGACGAGTTCGCGCTCATCTTCTATCTGGAGGACGTGTACTGGGCCGAGCAGGGCCGCACCTCCGTCGACGCGGTCTTCGTCGCCGTGGCCGCCACCGTCATGCTGCTGTTCGGTCTCAAACCGCTCGAGTTCTTCGACGTCGCCGGCTTCCGTGACGATCCCAGCGTCGCGGTGCGGAGCATCATCGTCGTCCTGGCCGCGCTCAATCTCCTCCTCGCCGCGATCGTCCTCGCGAAGGGCAAGATCTGGACCGGGCTCGCCGGCCTGTTCTTCCTGCCGCTGCTCGTGATCGGCGCGATCCGGATCGGCCGGCCGGGGTCACCCTGGGCGCGCTGGCGCTACACCCGACGCCCGCGGCGGATGGAGAAGGCCCTGCGGCGCGAGCGCAACCTGCGCCGTCCCGTCGTCCGCGCGAAGATCTGGATGCAGGACGCCATCGCGGGCACGCCCGACGTCGCGCACGTGCGCGCTGCTGCCGAGGACGAACTCGATCGCATCGTCGTTCCGGCGCCGGCGCCGGGGGAGTCGCGCCCCGATCGTGAATCGGTCGGCGCGGGCTGATCCGGCCGATTTCGTCGGGCACCGGTTCTCTGGCACAATCGTGGGGTTGCCTGACACCGGGCGTGCTACTCGCATGCCCGGCATCCGGTGGACACCTATTCGGAGTACGAACCAGTCGAGCGTCGACGGCATCCGCCGACGGCAGCCGCTCGGGTCCTCTGCTCGAGATCTCGTCACAGCAAGGATGAACCATGAACACCCTGGATTTCCTGGACAAGCAGTCGCTGCGCAGCGACATCCCCGAGTTCCGCCCGGGCGACACACTGAACGTGCACGTGAAGGTCATCGAGGGCTCCAAGGAGCGCGTGCAGATCTTCAAGGGCGTCGTCATTCGGCGTCAGGGTGGCGGCATCCGCGAGACCTTCACGGTCCGCAAGGTGTCCTTCGGCGTCGGCGTGGAGCGCACCTTCCCCGTCCACACCCCGAACATCGCCCAGATCGACGTGCTGACCCGCGGTGACGTGCGTCGCGCGAAGCTGTACTACCTGCGCGAGCTGCGCGGCAAGGCAGCCAAGATCAAGGAGAAGCGCTGATCTTCGGCGTTCCACTCGCTGGACGGCCGGATACAGGGGACTCGTTCCCCGGTGTCCGGCCGTTCTGCGTCCCGGCCGTTCTGCACCGCGGCGCTGCCGCTAATCTTGACCCGTGACGGACGAGCGCGCGGGCGACGACAACGACGAGGCGCAGCGAACCAAGAAGCCACGGTCCTTCTGGCGCGAGCTTCCGATTCTCATCCTGGTCGCCCTGGTGCTCAGCTTCCTCTTGCAGACCTTCGTCGCGAGGGTGTACCTGATCCCCTCGGAATCGATGGAGCCGACCTTGCACGGCTGCACTGGTTGCACCGGTGACCGCATCGTCGTGGAGAAGATCGGGTACCGCTTCGGCGATCCGACGGCCGGTGACGTCGTCGTGTTCCGCGGACCGCCGTCCTGGGACGGCGACTACGTCTCCACGCGGTCGTCCAACGTCGTCGTCCGCGGCGCTCAGGAACTCGGATCCCTCGTCGGCCTGGTCGCACCGGACGAGAACGATCTGGTCAAGCGCGTCATCGCCACCGGCGGTCAGACCGTCGAGTGCTGCGACGAGCAGGGGCGCGTTCTCGTCGACGGCAAGCCGCTCGACGAGCCGTACATCACCATGGACTTCGACTTCGTGCCCGGCACGCTCACGTGCGACACCCCGATTCGTTCCGGGCGGTGCTTCGGGCCCGTCACCGTGCCCGAGGGCAACGTGTGGGTCATGGGTGACAACCGCAGCAACTCCGCCGACTCGCGCTTCCACGTCGCCGACGAACTGCAGGGAACCATCCCGCTGGACAACGTGATCGGCAAGGCGCAGGCCATCGTGCTGCCGCCCGGTCGCTGGGGTCTCATCGACGATCCGGACATCCAGGGGCAGTGAGTTCGGGGCCCATGAAGTCGACCACGCGGCTCTCCCGGACGTCGTGGCCGCCACGCACCGTCATCCGGCGTGCGGGTGGCATGCGCACCATGGAGTCGGCCCTTCTCCGGTCGGGGCTCGGGCCCGTGGCGGGCGTGGACGAAGCGGGTCGTGGCGCCTGTGCGGGCCCACTGGTCATCGCCGCGTGCATCCTGGGCGATCGCGCCCGCGCCGCGCTGGACCTTCTGGACGACTCGAAGAAGTTGAGCGAGAAGACGCGGGAGTCGTTGTTCCCGAGGGTGATCCGCTGGGCGACGGCATACTCGATCGTCACCGTCCCCGCGGCCGAGATCGACCGCATCGGCATCCACGTCGCCAACATCGAGGGCATGCGCCGCGCGGTCGCCGGACTGTCGGTCGACCCCGGGTACGTCCTGACCGACGGTTTTCGGGTGCCCGGGCTTCCCGCGCCGTCACTCCCGGTGATCGGTGGTGACGCCACCGCGGCCTGTATCGCCGCCGCGAGCGTGCTCGCCAAAGTGCACCGCGACCGCATCATGCGCTCACTCGACGGAGACATCCCCGGCTACGACTTCTCCGTACACAAGGGCTACAACACGACGCTGCACACGGACGCCCTCGCCCGTCTCGGGGCGAGCCGGGAGCACCGTCGCTCGTGGTCGAACGTCGCCTGCCTCGAGGATGCCGGCGCCGCACCCACGGTGTCGCCGCAGGAGCGGGGTCGATGGGAACACGAGGGCGCCGATGCGCGATGATGGCGGCATGAGTGCCGAGGATCTCGAGAAGTACGAAACCGAGATGGAACTGTCGCTGTACCGGGAGTACCGCGACATCGTCGGCCAGTTCACCTACGTGGTGGAGACCGAGCGTCGCTTCTATCTCGCGAACTCGGTGGAGATGATCCCGCGGAACGCGGACGGCGAGATCTACTTCGAGGTGCGGATGTCCGATGCGTGGGTGTGGGACATGTACCGACCCGCGCGCTTCGTCAAGCACGTCCGGGTGATCACGTTCAAGGACGTCAACATCGAGGAACTCGACAAGCCGGATCTGCGACTTCCCGAGTGACGGGGATTTCCCGAGTGAATCAGCGCTGATCCGTTCCCAGGATCCGCGCGTTGAGGTGCCACCCCTCGTAGCCGTCGTCCACGCCGCCGCGCTGGTCGTGCTCGATCGACGCGCGCGGAATGGACAGGATGCGTGCCGTCCGTAGCGCCCACGAGTAGTCGCCGCACCCCACCTCCCTGGTCGATTCCCGACCCAGCGCATCGTTCGACGTCCACAGCAGTGCATAGGGGTGAGCGGGCCGCCGATCGTCCGGCACGCGGCGGAGAAGGAACTCACTGCTGGACGGCGTCCCGCTCGCCGACGAGTCGCGTGCAGTGTTCATGACCCGATCATCGCAAACCCCACGGCCGAGCGCCGCGCAACAGGGGGTTTCGGTGGTCCGTCATCCCCGGGTCGAGCGTCGTCCCCGGGTTTTCTGCGGCCGCAGGTCGGCGCCGCGGCACGGTCGCCGCGTGCCTGCACAGTCGTGCTCCGACACCGGGTGTGCCCACCACCGGGCACCGGGTCGGCGAGGAGAGCCATGGCGACGAACGCGGAAATGGGCAGAGCGGGCGAGGAAGCTGCCGCGTCGTATCTGACGACGGTGGGTCTGCGCATTCTCGACCGCAACTGGCGGTGCCGGCACGGCGAGGTCGACATCATCGGCGTGGACGGCGACATCGTCGTGTTCGTCGAGGTGAAGACCCGCTCCGGCGACGGGTACGGCACTCCGGCCGAGGCGGTCACGCCGGCGAAGGCGCAGCGCATCCACCGGCTGGCCGGGCTGTGGCTCGCCGAACGGTCCGGTCCGTGGGTGCCGGTGCGGTTCGACGTCGTGGAGGTTGTGATCGCCGACGGCCGGGGGCCTCTGCTCTCGCATCTGAGGGCGGCGTTCTGATGGCTCTGGGACGGACGTTCTCGGTCGCCGTCACGGGCATCGACGGCATCCTGGTGGAGATCGAGGCCGACGTGGGGCGGGGCCTGCCGGGCGTGCACGTGGTCGGACTCCCCGATGCGGCGCTGCAGGAGTCACGGGACCGAGTGCGGGCCGCGGTGAACAACTCCGGCCAGAGCTGGCCCGCGTCCAAGGTGGTGCTCGCGCTGTCGCCGGCCACACTCCCGAAAGTGGGATCCGTGTACGACCTGGCACTGGCGTGCGCGGTGCTCGGCGCCGCCAAGGTGGTGCCGCCGGGTCTGTTGGCCTCGACGGTGCTGGTGGGTGAGCTGGCACTCGACGGGCGGGTGCGGAGCGTGCGAGGGGTCCTTCCCGCCGTGCTCGCCGCACGCGGAGCGGGATGGACCCGCGTGGTGGTGCCGCAGGACAGCCTCGCCGAGGCGGGCCTGGTGGGCGGGATCGAGGTCCTCGGGGCCGCGCATCTGCGGCAGGTGATCGAGTGGCTCTCGCACCGGTGCACTCTCGCGGAACCGATGCCGACACGGCCGGGTCCCGAGCCCCGGTACGGCGATCTCGCCGACGTGGTCGGACAGTCCGAAGCACGCTGGGCTCTCGAGGTCGCGGCCGCCGGCGCACACCATCTGATGTTCACGGGACCGCCCGGTATCGGCAAGACGATGCTCGCGGGTCGGCTGCCCGGCCTGCTGCCGCCGCTGACGGAGGGTCAGGCCCTGGAGGTGACGGCGGTGCACTCCGTCGCGGGGACACTCACGGCGGAGTGTCCGTTGATCACCACCGCCCCGTTCATCGCGCCGCATCACACCACCTCGGTGGCGGCACTGGTGGGCGGCGGAAGCGGCATGGCGCGACCGGGTGCGGTGAGCCGGGCGCACCACGGCGTGCTCTTCCTCGACGAGTGTGCCGAGATGTCGGTGCGCGTGCTGGAGGCACTGCGTACCCCGCTGGAGGACGGCGAGGTGCGCATCGCGCGGCGCGACGGGGTCGCCCGCTATCCCGCTCGCTTCCAACTGGTGCTGGCGGCCAATCCGTGTCCGTGCGCCTCGCCGCGGACCGCCGACTGCGTGTGTGCGCCGAACGCCCGCCGGCGCTACCTCGGCAAGCTGTCCGGACCACTGCTCGACCGGGTGGACCTGCGGCTGTCGATGCAGCCCGCTGCGACCGGATTGTTGACCGACGACGTGGGGGAGACGACCGAGGTGGTGCGCGGCAGAGTGACGGCAGCGCGGCAGGCGGCGGCGGAGCGGTGGTCCGAGTTCGGCTGGCGAACCAATGCCGAGGTACCCGGATCAGCACTGCGCCAGCGCTTCCGGCTCGAACGCGAAGCATTGATTCCGATCGAACGGGCGCTGCGGCGCGGTGGCATCACGGCGCGGGGCGCGGACCGCATCCTGCGCTTGGCCTGGACGCTCGGCGACCTCGAGGGGCGGATGTCTCCGGGACCCGAGTGCGTGGCGTCGGCGATGAGTTTTCGCGAACAGGGGAGTGGCGTGTGAGTGGAGCGCAGAATCCGGAGACCCTGGCGTGGGCGTACGTCTCGACGGTGGTGCAGGGTCCGTCGCGCGCCGTCGAGCAGCTCATTGCCTCGCGCGGAGTGGTGGACGCCGCGGCGACGATGCGCACCGGGGACGTTCCGAAGGCGGTGTGGGACCGCGTGTCGGCGCGGGCACATCTCGACACCGCCGCGGCGAGCCTCGACCTGATGGCTGCGATGGACGGTCGACTGGTGGTGCCGTCGGACGAGGAGTGGCCCGCCTGGCGGTTCCTCGGATTCGAGCGGCCGGACGGGGCTCTGCCCACTAGCGACGGCGGTGCGCCGTTGGCGTTGTGGGTGGTGGGTCCGGCGCCGGTGGCGTCGTCCACGGAGCGGGCGGTGGCCGTGGTGGGAACGCGCGCCGCGACGAGCTACGGGGAGCACGTGACGGGTGAGATCGCGGGAGACCTGGCCGTGGACGGGTGGACGGTGGTCTCCGGCGGCGCGTACGGCATCGACGGTGCGGCGCATCGCGCCGCGCTGGGCGTGGGCGGCTGCACGGTGGCGGTGCTGGCGTGCGGCGTCGACCGGGCGTACCCGGCGGGGCACGAGCGTCTGCTGCGGAGAGTGTCGGAGACGGGTGCGGTGGTGTCGGAGTATCCGCCGGGCACACCACCCGCCCGGTACCGCTTCCTCTCCCGCAACAGGCTGGTGGCCGCACTGTGTGACGGCGTGGTCGTGGTCGAGGCGGGATGGCGCAGCGGGGCGCGTAACACGGCGTCGTGGGCACGGGCACTGGGGCGACCGGTCATGGCGGTACCGGGGCCGGTGACGTCCGCGTCGTCGACGGGGTGCCACCGGATGATCCGCGAGGGCGAAGCGCGTCTGGTGACGGGTGCCCGGGACGTGGTGGCCGAGGCGGGTGCGGTGGGTGCGGGTGTCGAGGACGACGACGACCGGGACGCCCTGTTCGGCCGCGATCTCGATCGCCTGCCGCAGACTCCCGCCCGCGTGCTGGACGCGTTCCCGGCCACGGGAGCCCGAACGGTGCAGCAACTGTCCGTGGACTCCGGCGTGCCCGTGTCGGCGGTGCGGTCAGCGCTGGTGGTCCTCGAGATCGAGGGACACGCCGGCCGCGACGAGGCGGGATGGGTGCGCATCGAGAAGATCCGGTGAGGGCTGTGCCGGGAGCAGGTCCTCTGCCCGCAGGGAGGTGCCGGGCAGGATCGCGTCGCGCAGGTCCGGCTTGACGCCGCTGATGATCCAGGTGCACAGCGCGGCGAGCTGAGCGGACACGAGCGGCGGTACCGCGTCCCCGATGTGGCGGTACATGTTCGACAGCGATCGCGCGCGGAACACGTAGTCGTCCGGAAAACCGTTCAGCAGGGCCAACTCTCGCACCGTGCACAGCCGGTCCTGCTCGGGGTGGGTGTAGCGGCCGTTGCCGAAGTGGGCGCACTCCCGTTTGACGGTGGGCGCGGGACGGTCCCACCACAGTCGGCCGTAGACGTCGGGGTGCGACCCCAGGCGCCCGGCGGCGACGAGGCGCTGCATCGCGGGCGTCAGGTGGTCGTCGCCGCCGGGGGCGGACCTGAGGTCGAGCCAGGAACCGCCGTCGTGGGGGAGGGCGTGGAGGCGGCGGCGGGTCGACTCACGACCGATGCTGGGCGAGAGGTGCATCGGATCGCCGGACGCCGTCTCACCGGCCTCGACGCGGGGCAGGTGGCCGATCGCGCGACGCACCGTGATCGCCTCCGGTGCGATGGTCGTGCCCTCCCACAATTCGGAAAGAGTGTGCAATTCGTGATCGCGCCGCACCGCGACCACCAGGGATCTCTCGCGTCGTTGCGGTAAGCCGACCGTACTGAGCATGTGCACCGAGGCATCGACGTCGTAGCCGAGGTGATCCAACCGCAGAGCCAACGCGTCGAGATGACCACGGAAATTACCGCCGACCAATTCTCGTGCGTTTTCCATGACGAGGACGATCGGGCGCAGAGCCTCGACGGAGTCGGCGACACGGGTCACGAGCGAATTGCGTGGATCGTCGGTGAGATGATTTCGAGGATTTGCACGGGAGAAGCCGGTGCACGGCGGGCACGCGCTGAGTACGTCGAGTGGTCGTCCGTTCAGACGCGGGGCGAAGAGTCGCGCCAACTCGGCCCCGGTGACAGCGGAAAGATCCACGGCGTGCGGCACCGTTCCGATATTCGCCTCGTAGGACGCATTGCATTCGAGAGATCCGCGCGCACTGCTCGGTTTACCCAGTTGTGCGTCCGCCGCGCCGACGACATCGAAGGCGCCGTGTCGTGCGAAGCCGCAACTCATTCCGCCCGCACCGCTGAAGAGATCGACGAAGGTCAGCGAACCGGCCGGTCTCGTCGTCGACGACACGGCACGCGTTTCCGAGAAACTCTGTGCGGTCATCCGTGAACCCTTCGTGGCCGACGTCGACGGGAGTGGCCGCGTCGAGTTTGCGTCCGTCACAGTACCGGCGACCGCGGTGAGCCCGATCGTCCCGTGTCGGTCACGAACAACAGGTCGTCGAATTCACGACCGAGATGTCGTGATTCGGATGTTGTCAGGGCGGTGTCGGGTCGGTGTCACGATGTCGGCCATCTCGGCTGTTATCTTGGAGGAAATTCTTTCTCCACCCGGTATCGAGGAGCGCAGAACAATGGCACGACGCACCACCGTCCAAATGATCGACGATGTCGACGGTTCACTCATCAAGGACGGGCAGGGCGAGACGGTCGAGTTCGCGGTCGGAGGCGTGTCCTATTCGATCGATCTCAACAGCAAGCACGCCAACGAGTTGTACGACCAATTCGCATTCTGGATCGAACACGCGGAGAAGGTGGGCGGCAAGAAGTCTCGCCGGAACGGGTCCGCCGCGGCGCCGAAGAAGGGCCGCCAGAATCTGCAGGACGTGCGGGCGTGGGCCAAGGAGAACGGCTTCGAGGTCAGCACCCGCGGGCGCATCAGCCAGGAGATCCAGGACGCGTACGACGCCGCGCACTGACCTGTCGTGGGGCCGGTCGACGAATTAGGGTAGGCTAACCACGTCTTGCGCCCCACCGGCGGCAAGGCCCGTACCCGATGGAGGTGCCCTGTGGCGCGACGACTGACCACCCTGACCGTTCTCCGCACCGAGCGGCTCACCCCGCACATGGTGCGCGTGGTGCTCGGCGGTGCGAACTTCGACGAGTTCGCGCCGTCCGAGTTCACCGACAGCTACGTCAAGCTGCACTTCGGTGACGCCGACGAGCCGACGTTGCGCACCTACACGGTGCGATCGGTGGACACGCAGGCCCGCGAAGTCGCCATCGACTTCGTCGTCCACGGCGACGAGGGTGTCGCCGGCCCGTGGGCGCTGAGCGCCGCGGCGGGGGACCAGCTCTCGTTCTTCGGTCCCGCCGGCGCGTACTCGCCTCGTGCGGACGCAGACTGGCACCTTCTCGCCGGCGACGAGACGGGCGTGCCCGCCATCTCCGCAGCCCTCGCGGCGCTTCCCGAGGGAGCCGTCGCGCGAGTGGTGCTCGAAGCAGCGAGTCCGGAGGACCGCGTCGAGATCGCGGCGCCGACCTCTGCCGACATCCGCTGGGTGTACCGCGACCAGGATCCGGGTGGCTCACCGCTGGCCGCCGCCGTCCGTGCGGTGGAGTGGCTGCCCGGTCAGCCTCATGTCTTCGTGCACGGTGAAGCGCAGTCGGTGATGCACGAGATCCGGCCTTACATCCGCAAAGAGCGTGGCGTGACTGCGGAATGGGCCTCGATATCGGGATACTGGCGTCGTGGCCGCACCGAGGAGGGATTCCGCACCTGGAAGCGAGAACTCGCTGCCAGCGAATCCTGACGATCTCGCGCTCCTCGCGAGATTCACCGAGCATCTCGCTCTGCAACGCAACCGCTCCGAGCACACCGTGCGCGCGTACGTCGGCGACGCCCGTGCTCTGATCGGCTTCTGTCGAGACGCGCACGGTGATCCGTCCGCGGCACTCGACGACGTGATCACACTTCGCTCCCTGCGCTCGTGGCTCGCCTCGATGTCGGTCGCGGGAGTGTCCCGCTCGACTCTCGCGCGTCGAGCGAGTTCGGCGCGCACCTTCACCGCGTGGTCGTGCACCGTCGGAGCACTCACCGCGGACCCGGCGGTGCGACTGTCGGCACCGCCGTCGCGTCGGACGCTCCCGGGTGTGCTGCGTGAGCGTGACGCTCGGGACGCGATGACGGCCGCGACATCCGGTGCCGAGCAACAGGATCCGATGGCCTTGCGCGACAGGGTCGTCGTCGAGCTCCTGTACGCGACCGGAATCCGGGTCGGCGAACTGTGCGGTCTCGACGTGGACGACGTGGATCTCGACAGACGGGTGCTCCGCGTCCTCGGCAAGGGCGACAAGGAACGCGTCGTACCGTTCGGCGCGCCCGCGGAGGACGCGGTGGCGCAGTGGTCGACCGTGGGCCGCCCCGCCCTGGCCACACCGGACTCCGGCGCGGCCCTGCTCCTGGGGCGTCGCGGCGGACGCCTGAATCAGCGACAGGCGCGCTCGGTGGTGCACGAGGTGCTGTCCGCCGTGCCCGGTGCCCCGGACCTGGGTCCGCACGGCCTCCGACACTCCGCCGCGACCCACCTGCTCGAGGGCGGCGCCGATCTCCGCGTGGTGCAGGAACTGCTCGGGCACGCGTCGCTCGCCACGACGCAGATCTACACCCATGTCTCCGTGGAGCGGCTGCGCGCGGTCCACGATCAGGCGCATCCGCGAGCCTGACGTCGGGTCCTGTCGACCACCTCGCACGCTCGTGCACGTTTGGTACCGTCTGCACGGGGGATGTGACCGTGCCGGCGCTGTGAACCACACCGTTCGTCCCTGATCGGCAATCGGAGCAGACCGTCGACAGGAGGGTGGGGACCGTGGATCGTCGAGACGACAGCCCGCACTCCTCAGGTCCCGGCAGCCGGGCGGGTACGAACGGACCCTGGTCTCCGCCCGAACCGGAACGATTCTCTCGGCCGTCCGTTCCGCCCTCCCACGTTCCCGCACCGCACCATCCGGGCCTCGCCGATCCGCGACGCGACTCGGCCGCCTTCGGTGCGGAGAGTCCGGTGCGCCGACCCGGGTCGCCCTTCGTCTCGCCGGCCCCGTCCTCCACTCGGCCGGGGTGGCGCCGCACCCTGGATCGCGTCCTGGGCAGTGGGCGACCGGGTGGCCGTGGTGCGGTCGCCTCCGAGGCGGAGCGTCGCCACCAGATCGACCGCATTCGACAACCGCTGCGCAGCGATTACCGGATCGCCTTCCTGTCCCTCAAGGGCGGGGTGGGCAAGACGACCGTCACCGTCGGGCTGGGGTCGGTGTTCGCTTCCTTGCGACGCGACGACGTCATCGCCGTCGACGCGAACCCCGACTTCGGAACGCTGGGGGAGCGCGTCCCGCGGCAGACGATGTCCACGGTGCGCGATCTCCTCGCTGCCCGGCCGACCATCCGGAGTTACGCCGACATCAGGGAGCACACCTCCCAGTCGTCGAGTCGTCTCGAGGTCGTCGCGGGGGAGCGTGACCCGGCCGCGTCGGAGGCGTTCACCGAACAGGACTACCGCGCGGTCATCGACACCCTTCGAGCGCACTACAACCTGATCCTCACCGACTGCGGCACGGGCATTATGCACTCGGCGATGGAGGGGGTGCTGTCGCTGGCGCACGCACTGGTGCTCGTCAGCTCGCCGGCGGTCGACGGCGCCAAGAGCGCCGCCGCGACCCTCGACTGGCTCGGGCTGCACGGGTACGCGCACCTCGTCGAGCGGACCGTCGTCGTCATCAGCGCCCACCGACCGGGCGCCGCGAGCATCGACATGGACGAACTCACCCGGCACTTCCTCGCGCGCTGCCGCGCCGTCGTGGTGATTCCCTTCGACGATCATCTGGCGGAGGGCTCCGTCGTCGATCTCGATCGACTGCGCCCCCGCACGCGCGCCGCCTTCATGGACCTGGCGGCGATGATGGCGGACGATTTCCCCGACGCGGAGGGCCGACACGCGTCCGCGCCGCAGTCGACGCCGCAGCGTCACCGCGCGTACTGAAGGCGCCTCACTCGGGCTCGGCCAGGGGTTTCAGCACCACCACACCGCGGTCGACGAGAGCCGTGGGATCGAGGTAGTCACGGCCGCGACGCGCTCCCCAGTGCAGGCACCAGGCAGCGCCGCACCCCTGGTGACCTGCCTCGAGGACACCGATCGGCTGACCTCGTCGCAGCCGGGTGCCGACCGTGACGGTGGGCGTGACCGGCTCGTACGTCGTCCGGAGGCCGCCGGCATGGTCGATCGAGACGACGGGGCGGCCGGCGACCGCACCTGCGAACACGACGACGCCGTCCCCGGCCGCGACGACGGTGTGTGTCGGATCGGAGCCCGCATCGAGGTCGACGCCGCGATGGCCCGGCAGCCACCGCTCGGGTGGCGGGTCGTACGGGGTCACCACGGCGGGACGGGGCTGCAGCGGCCAGTCGAACGGGCGTCCGTCCGTGTCCGCGGCGGCTACGGATCCGGACGCCAGCAGGGCTGCCGTCAGCGCCGCGGACACGAGCGCCGAACGCGGCGACCAACGGCGGGCGGAGCGGAGACAGGTCATCCCCGCACTCTTGCGAACGCGACGACAGTGGTCCCGCGTCGAGCCACCGCACCCGGGGACGGACCGTCCTCCGTGCACAGGCGGTCGACCCGGTTATGACCTGCGGCGTCGCGGACGTACACTGACTTCTGCGGCCTGTCCACACGGGTCGACTTCGCGCGCTCGTCGCGCTTCGGTACGGAACGGCACCTGTCGATCCTCCACCGGAGCACGGGTTCGTCGGCTGGTCCTGCACTGCAGGTCCGACGGACGACGAGCGCCAGGGCACGACACACCTGCGGTACGACGGACCCACGGGTTCGGCGATCGACGGTGCTCGCGCATCAACCGGCACACGAAAGAGAGATCCACAGCTATGGCTGTCGTTACCATGAAGCAGCTGCTCGACAGCGGCACGCACTTCGGGCACCAGACCCGTCGTTGGAATCCGAAGATGAAGCGATTCATCTTCACCGATCGCAACGGCATCTACATCATCGACCTTCAGCAGACGCTGACGTACATCGATCAGGCGTACGAATTCGTCAAGGAGACCGTCGCCCACGGTGGCACCGTTCTCTTCGTCGGGACCAAGAAGCAGGCACAGGAGTCCATTGCGGCCGAGGCGACTCGGGTCGGAATGCCCTACGTGAACCAGCGCTGGCTCGGCGGCATGCTCACCAACTTCACCACTGTCCACAAGCGTCTGATCCGGCTCAAGGAACTCGAGTCGATGGAGCAGACCGGTGGCTTCGAGGGTCGCACGAAGAAGGAAATCCTCATGCTCACGCGTGAGATGACCAAGCTCGATCGCACCCTCGGTGGTATCCGGGACATGTCCAAGGTCCCGTCGGCGATCTGGATCGTCGACACCAACAAGGAGCACCTCGCGGTCGCCGAGGCTCGCAAGCTGAACATCCCGGTCATCGCGATCCTGGACACCAACTGCGACCCCGACGTCGTCGACTACCCGATCCCGGGCAACGACGACGCGATCCGTTCCGCAGCACTCCTCACCAAGGTCGTGGCGTCCGCCGTGGCCGAGGGCGTGCAGGCGCGTGCCGGCCGCAACGCCGGTACGGACGAGAAGCCCGAGGTCGGTGCCGGCGAGCCCCTGGCCGAGTGGGAGCTCGAGCAGCTCTCGCAGGCCTCCCCGGCCGCCGAGGCGACGCAGCAGGCCGCTGCCGAGACCCCGGCAGCCACCGACGCCCCCGTCACGGAGGCTCCGGCCGCCGAGGGCGCGAACGGTGCGGCGGCTCCCGCCGAGACCGAGGCACCCGTCGCGGACGTTTCCACCGCGCAGAACTGATCACGGTCGAGACCCGGTGTGCCCGTTCGTGGCGCACCGGGTCTCGTTCTGATTCACCCCCTCTCTCGTCACACACGAGACGCATCACCCGTGCGTCTCCACGAGCAATGCAAGGAGGCTCGCCCACGATGGCGAACTACACTGCCGCCGACGTCAAGCGGCTCCGTGAGCTGACCGGCTCCGGCATGTTGGACTGCAAGAACGCGCTCGCCGACAACGACGGCGACTTCGACAAGGCCGTCGAGCAGCTCCGTATCAAGGGCGCGAAGGACGTCGGCAAGCGCGCCGAGCGTTCCACCGCCGAGGGTCTCGTCGTCGCGAAGAACGGTGTCCTCCTCGAGATCAACTCGGAGACCGACTTCGTCGCCAAGAACGAGGAGTTCCAGAACTTCGCGCAGTCCATCGCGGACGTGGCGGCCGAGGGCAAGCCGGCCGACGTCGACGCCCTGAAGGCGCTGCAGCTCGACGGCAAGACCGTCGACGCCGCACTGCAGGAGCTCTCGGCCAAGATCGGCGAGAAGCTCGAGATCCGTCGCGTCGTCTCCTTCGACGGTCCGGTCGCGACCTACCTGCACAAGCGCAGCTCGGACCTCCCGCCCGCCGTCGGTGTCCTCGTCGAGTACACCGGTGAGGGCGAGGCCGCAGCCGAGGCCGCTCGCGGCGCAGCGATGCAGGTCGCCGCGCTCAAGGCCAAGTACGTCACCCGCGACGAGGTCCCCGCCGACATCGTCGAGGGCGAGCGCCGCATCGCGGAGCAGACCGCCCGCGAGGAGGGCAAGCCCGAGCAGGCACTGCCCAAGATCATCGAGGGTCGCGTCAACGGCTACTACAAGGACGTCGTGCTGACCGAGCAGTCCTCGGTCCAGGACAGCAAGAAGACCGTCAAGGCTCTTCTCGCCGACGCCGGAGTCACCATCACGCGCTTCGTGCGTTTCGAGGTCGGCTCCAACTGAGCCTCGTGACACCCGAGTGACGTCATGACCGTGCCGTCCACCCCGAGGGGTGGACGGCACAGTCATGTGCGCCCCGTGCCGACGCATGGGGCAAGATCAGGCGCAACAGTGTCGTGCGGACACCGACCCGCACACGCCCCACGGACAGGAGCCTTCATGACCGAGTCGTCGCCCGCCCGCACCGGATTCTCCCGAGTGCTGCTCAAACTGGGCGGTGAGATGTTCGGTGGTGGCCAGGTCGGGCTCGATCCCGACGTGGTGCAGAAGGTGGCGGAGGAGATCGCGGACGTCGTCCGTTCGGGTGTCCAGGTCGCCGTCGTCATCGGCGGCGGGAACTTCTTTCGCGGAGCCGAGCTCCAGGTGCGCGGTATGGACCGGTCCCGCTCCGACTACATGGGCATGCTGGGCACCGTCATGAACTGCCTCGCCCTGCAGGACTTCCTCGAGAAGCAGGGCATCACCACGCGCGTGCAGACGGCCATCACCATGGGCCAGGTCGCCGAGCCGTACATCCCGCTGCGCGCCGAACGCCACCTCGAGAAGGGGCGCGTGGTCATCTTCGGAGCCGGCATGGGCATGCCTTACTTCTCCACCGACACCACGGCGGCGCAGCGTGCGCTCGAGATCGGCGCGGAAGTGGTGCTGATGGCCAAGGGTGTCGACGGGGTCTACTCCGCGGACCCGCGCGAGGATCCGACCGCCACGATGTACACCGAGATCTCGCACCGCGAGGTCATCGAGAAGGGGCTGAAGGTGGCCGATGCCACAGCCTTCAGCCTCTGCATGGACAATGGGATGCCGATCATGGTCTTCAATCTGCTCACCGAGGGAAACATCGCGCGAGCGGTGTCGGGTGAGAAGATCGGAACCCTGGTCAAGTGAGTCACCACGTGCAGTCGCTGCACACTCGAGGTTTTCGGAAGGAACGGTCGTGATCGACGAAGCGCTCTTCGACGCCGAAGAGAGAATGGAAAAGGCCGTCACGGTCGCGCAGAACGATCTGTCGTCCATTCGGACGGGTCGCGCGAACCCGGGGATGTTCTCGAAGATTGTGGTCGAGTACTACGGCTCGCTGACCCCCATCACCCAGCTCGCGGGCATCAACGTGCCCGAGGCGCGCATGGTGATCGTCAAGCCGTACGAGCAGGCCCAGTTGGGGCCCATCGAGACTGCGATCCGCAACTCGGACCTGGGGTTCAACCCGTCCAACGACGGACACATCATCCGGATCTCGATCCCGCAGCTCACCGAGGAGCGGCGCCGCGAGTACGTCAAGCAGGCCAAGAGCAAGGGTGAGGACGCGAAGGTGTCCATCCGCAACGTCCGCCGCAAGGTGATGGACGAGCTCAAGCGCATCCAGAAGGACGGCGAGGCAGGCGAGGACGAGGTCACACGTGCGGAGGCCGAGCTCGACAAGACCACCGCGAAGTACGTGGCGCAGGTGGACGAGATCGTGAAGAACAAGGAAGCGGAACTGATGGAGGTGTGACCTCCGCACGTCCCGGTGGCCCAGATGAAGTGAAACGAGAAGCAGTGTCCGTATCGGCCGACAACGGTTCGACCGCCGATCCCGCCCCGAAGACCTCGCGGGCGGGCCGCGACCTCCCCGCGGCGATCGCGGTCGGCGGCGCACTGGGCGTGTCGCTCATCGTCGTCCTGGTCCTGGTTCCGCTCGTGTTCATCGGCATCGCCGCGGCCGCGGTCGCCGTCGCCTCGTGGGAGGTGACGAAGCGGCTGCGGGAGTCCGACATCTCCGTGCCCCGGATCCCGGTGATCCTCGGAGGTCAGGCGATGATCTGGCTCGCGTGGCCGTTCGGCGCACTGGGCGCGCTCAGTGCGTTCGCCGCGACGGTACTTGTCACGATGGTCTGGCGCCTGTTGTCCGGTGGTCTGGACGTGGCACCGAAGAACTACCTGCGCGACTGCGCGATCTCGATCTTCGTCCTGTCGTGGCTGCCGCTGTTCGGTGCGTTCGCGGCGTTGCTGACCCTCGAGGACGACGGCGGCTCGCGCGTCCTCGTGCTCATGATCGCGGTGGTGTGTTCGGACGTCGGCGGCTACGCGGCCGGAGTCCTGTTCGGACGGCACGCGATGGCGCCGGCCATCAGCCCGAAGAAGTCCTGGGAGGGGCTCGGCGGATCGCTGCTCTTCAGTGTCGTCGGGTGCGTCCTCACCGTCACGTTCCTGCTGGACGCGAACCCGTTCGTGGGGGCCCTGCTGGGCGTGCTCATCGTCTTCTCCGCGACGCTCGGCGACCTGGTCGAGTCGCAGGTCAAGCGGGAGCTCGGGATCAAGGACATGGGGACGATGCTTCCCGGTCACGGCGGACTGATGGACCGCCTCGACTCCGTTCTGCCCAGCATCCTCGTGACGTGGATCGTTCTGACGATCTTCGTCTGATCCTGTGCCCGGTCGCGACGGCGTGATCGCCAGTCCGAACATCTGGAACTGGCCCGATGTGTACGAGGCCGAGAATCGCGCCCAGGACGTCACCGGCGAGATCGAGGCGGTGCTGCGGGATCTCACGCCGTGGGCGGGACGCGACGTCGTCGACGTCGGATGCGGAACCGGATTCCATCTGCCTCTGTTCGCCCGCGAGGCACGGTCCGTGGTCGGTGTCGAACCACACCCGCCACTGATCGAGCGTGCTCGGCACCGGGTCGCGAGCTCCGCTGTGCGGGTGCTCCGGGGGACTGCGGATCGGCTGCCGTTGGAGGACTGCTCGGCGGACGTCGTGCACGCCAGGACGGCCTACTTCTTCGGGCCGGGATGCGGGCCGGGCATCACCGAGGCCATGCGCGTCCTGCGCCCCGGGGGTGTGGTGGTGGTGGTGGATCTCGACGCCACGGTCGATCCGTACGGAGGATGGATGCGCCGCGACCTGCCGCACTACGACCCCCTCACCGTCGAACGATTCTTCGCCGCGCAGGGTTTCGACCTGCGCCGGGTCCGGACGCGGTGGTCGTTCGCGGACCGCGAGGAGGCCGCTGCGGTGCTGGGAATCGAGTTCTCGCCGCGGGTGGCCGCTCGCGCGCTGCGGCAGCTCACCGGCACGTCCGTCGAGGTCGGATACCGGGTGCACACTCGTCGCAGACCGCACGGACTCGAGACGGCCTGAGCCGCCGCGTCGGCGATCAGGAATCGAGAAGCAGCCCCGATGCGCACCGGCTACCGTGTCCGCTGACCCGTTCGCTGCACCACGAAGGACATCAGCCATGGCCACGAAGTCGAGTACCGCACGGCACGTCGCCGACACCCACGATGTCATCCGGGTGCAGGGGGCGAGAGTCAACACTCTGCAGAACGTGAGCGTCGACCTCCCGAAGCGCCGTCTGACGGTCTTCACCGGCGTGTCCGGATCGGGCAAGAGTTCGTTGGTGTTCGGCACGATCGCCGCCGAGTCCCAGCGCATGATCAACGAGACGTACAGCGCGTTCGTGCAGGGGTTCATGCCCAGTCTCGCGCGGCCCGACGTGGATCTGCTCGACGGTCTGACGACGGCCATCATCGTGGACCAGCAGCGGCTCGGCGCCGATCCGAGGTCCACCGTCGGTACCGCCACCGACGCCAACGCGATGCTGCGCATCCTCTTCAGCCGTCTCGGACAGCCGTACGTCGGCTCCCCGCAGGCGTTCTCGTTCAACGTGGCGTCCATCTCCGGTGCGGGAGCGGTGACGGTGGAGAAGGGCGGACGTCAGACGAAGGAGAAGCGCACCTTCAGCATCACCGGCGGGATGTGTCCGCGGTGCGAGGGGCGCGGCTCCGTCTCCGACATCGACCTCACGGCGCTCTTCGACGACAGCAAGTCGCTCAACGAGGGTGCGATCACGATCCCCGGCTACAGCATGGAGGGGTGGTACGGGAGGATCTTCCGCGGCTCCGGCTACTTCGATCCGGACAAGCCCATCGCGAAGTTCACCAAGCGCCAGCGCGAGGACCTGCTGTACCGGGAGCCGACCAAGATCCAGGTGGACGGCATCAATCTCACGTACTCCGGACTGATACCCCAGATCCAGAAGTCGTTCCTGTCCAAGGACGTCGACGCGATGCAGCCGCACATCCGGGCGTTCGTCGAACGCGCGGTGACCTTCGCCGTGTGCCCGGAGTGCGACGGCACGCGGCTCAACGAGGGTGCGCGGTCCTCGAAGATCGACGGCGTGTCGATCGCCGACGCGTGCGCCATGCAGATCAGCGATCTCGCGACGTGGATCCGCGGAGTGTCGGCACCGTCCGTGGCCCCGCTGCTCACCTCGCTGGGAGACACCCTCGACTCGTTCCGGGAGATCGGACTGGGCTATCTGAGTCTCGACCGGCCGGCGGGCACGCTCTCCGGTGGTGAAGCGCAGCGCACCAAGATGATCCGACACCTCGGATCGTCGCTCACCGACGTCACCTACGTCTTCGACGAACCCACCACCGGACTCCATCCCCACGACATCGCCAACATGAACGATCTGTTGATCCGGTTGCGCGACAAGGGAAACACGGTGCTCGTCGTCGAGCACAAGCCCGAGACGATCGTCATCGCCGACCACGTCGTCGATCTCGGACCCGGCGCCGGAACGGCCGGTGGCACGGTGTGCTTCGAGGGCACCGTCGAGGGGCTGCGGACGAGTGACACCATCACGGGCCGGCACTTCGACGACCGCGCCGCGGTGAAGGACGCGGTGCGCACGTCGACCGGAGCGGTGGAGGTCCGCGGCGCCGATTCGCACAACCTGAAGTCGGTGGACGTCGACGTGCCCCTCGGTGTCCTGGTGGTTGTGACCGGGGTCGCCGGGTCGGGCAAGAGTTCGTTGATTCACGGCTCGCTCTCGGGCCGCGAGGACGTCGTGGCCGTCGATCAGGGCGCGATCCGCGGCTCGCGGCGCAGCAACCCCGCGACCTACACGGGCCTCCTCGAGCCGATCCGGAAGGCCTTCGCCAAGGTCAACGGAGTGAAGCCGGCTCTCTTCAGCGCGAATTCGGAGGGAGCGTGCCCGACGTGCAACGGCAACGGGGTGATCTACAGCGACCTCGCGATGATGGCCGGAGTCGCCACCGTGTGCGAGCTGTGCGAGGGCCGACGGTTCCAGAACTCGGTCCTCGAGTACCACCTCGGCGGCCGCGACATCAGCGAGGTGCTCGCGATGTCGGTGGCGCAGGCACAGGAGTTCTTCGCCGGCGGTGACGCTGCGCTACCGGCGGCGCATCGAATCCTGACCCGGCTGAACGACGTGGGCCTGGGCTATCTGAAGATCGGTCAGCCGCTGACCACACTGTCCGGCGGCGAGCGTCAGCGGCTGAAGCTGGCGACGCACATGGGGGACAAGGGCGGCATCCTGGTCCTCGACGAGCCCACGACGGGACTGCATCTCGCCGACGTCGAGCAGTTGCTCGCCCTGCTCGACAGGCTGGTGGACGCCGGGAAGTCGGTGATCGTCATCGAACATCACCAGGCCGTGATGGCTCATGCAGACTGGATCATCGACCTCGGACCGGGCGCCGGGCACGACGGTGGCACCGTGGTCTACGAAGGAACACCCGCGGACCTGGTCGCGGCACGGTCCACCCTCACGGGTGAACACCTCGCCGCGTACGTCGAGCGGTGACCGTCAGCCGATCGAGAAGACCGCGGCCTGAGCGGTGATCTTCTTCGCCTTGGCCAGGCGGGGGAGGTCGCTGCCGTCGCGCACGCCGGAGCCGTCCTCACCGAGCTGGGCGATGACGTCCCGAGCCCACGCCACATCGGCAGCGCTGGGTGCGAGTTCGCGGTTGACGATGGGGCCCTGATCGGAGTGCATGCACAGCTTGCCGGTCATGCCCATGGAGACGGTGAGCTGGCTGTCGCGGCTCAGCATGCTGTCGTTGACGGCGAGGGTGGGGCCGTCGATGGGGCCGGGAAGCCGGGCGGCGCGGCTCGACACGACGAGCCGGGCGCGCGGGTAGGCCATCGCCATCGGGTCGTCGCTCATGCCGGTGTCGCGCCGGAAGTCGCCGCTGCCGAACGCCAGGCGGAAGGTGGCCTCGGCGCGCGCGATCTCGGGGGCAGCCTCGAGACCCATGGCCGACTCCACCAGCGCCACGATCCGACAACCGTGACCCAATCGGTCGGCGGTGGCCTCGACCTGGCTTCCGCTCTCGGTCTTGGCGAGCATGACGCCCTCGAGGGTGTCGATGCCGCGCAGCGCGTCGAGATCGTCGGCCCAGTACGGCGTGGTGGCGTCGTTGATGCGTACCCAGGCGCGGCCGCCGGCACGGAGCCAGGACACGACGGCATCGCGTGCGGCGGGCTTCGCGCCCGGTGCGACGGCGTCCTCGATGTCCAGGATCACGGCGTCGACGGCGGACTCCGCGGCCGGGGTGAAGAGTTCCGGCTTGCTCGCAGGAACGAGAAGCCACGAGCGCGCCTTGTCGGCGGCCACTCCAGATAGCACGGGGTTCTCCAGGAAGGTCGTCACGTGTGCAGTCCTCGCTCGGTGTGTCGCTCGTGGGTCGCGTCGAGCTGCGACTCGTACCGTTCGATCACCACTGTGCACGGCAGACCACCACACGTGAAGGTTGTGTCAATAGTGTTCACGTGCGCGACGGAACACCGACGGCCGCGACGTGAGATCGCTCACGACGGCGGCCGAGAAACTACTTGCGCTTGGCGGCCCGGCGGACCTGCAGGATGCGCACTCCACCCGCGGTGGCCATGACGAGCGCACCGGCGACCGCGGCGAGGAGCATGCCGATGCCGATGGGCAGGTCGAAGGTCCAGCCGAACAGGTGAATCGGGACGCTGTCGAGGTTCTGGATGATGAACACCATCAGGACGACCAGGATGATCGCGCCCACCACGAGACCGGTGTAGAGCGCCGCCGCACGGGTGTGCTTGACGCCGTCGGGCGTCTTTCCCTGCGCCAGGCGGGTGTCCGTGGGCCCGGTCTGCTCGACGGGGAGACCCGCGGCGGTGGAGGAGGTGTCCAGAGGGGCGTCCGTGCCGGTCAGGGCGTTCGGATCGGATGCGTCGTGCGATGAGCGGGCCATGTACAGATCATGCTGTACGGAGGTGGCGAATGCACGTCTGCCCCGACCGTGCCCGACAGTGTCGCCGAACAGTGAGAGAATGGTGCTCACTATGGCACCCATCGCTCTCCCTCTCGTGTTCGACGCTCCCCGTCGCGGCATGCCCGCGAAGCACCTCGCCGACCTCGACGCGGACCAGCGTCGAGCGGCCGTCGCCGAGCTGGGCCTGCCGGCGTTCCGCGCCGACCAGCTGGCGCGGCAGTACTACTCCCGGCTGGAGGCGGACCCGGCGAAGATGACCGATCTTCCGGCGTCGGTCCGCGAGAAGGTCGGGGACGCGCTGTTCCCGACGTTGCTCACGCCCGTCAAGCACATCGCCTGCGACGGCGGGGACACGCGCAAGACGCTGTGGAAGGCCGCCGACGGCACACTGCTCGAGTCGGTTCTCATGCGGTACCCGGATCGCGCGACGCTGTGCATCTCGAGCCAGGCCGGGTGTGGCATGGCCTGCCCGTTCTGCGCCACCGGCCAGGCCGGCCTGCAACGCAACCTCTCCACGGCCGAGATCGTCGACCAGGTGCGGAGCGCTGCGGCGGATCTCCGCGACGGTGCGGTCGAGGGCGGCGAGGGGCGACTGTCCAACGTCGTCTTCATGGGGATGGGGGAGCCGCTCGCGAACTACAAGCGCGTCGTCGCGGCGGTCAAACGGATCGTCTCGCCCGCGCCGGAGGGCCTCGGCCTGTCACAGCGCTCGGTGACGGTGTCCACCGTCGGGCTCGCGCCCGCGATCCGCAAGCTGGCCGACGAGGGTCTGACGGTGACGCTGGCCGTGTCGCTGCACTGCCCGGACGACGAACTGCGCGACACGCTCGTCCCCGTCAACAACCGCTGGCCCATCGCCGAGGTCCTCGACGCGGCGCGCTACTACGCCGACACCACGGGGCGACGGGTCTCGATCGAGTACGCGCTGATCCGCGACATCAACGATCAGCCGTGGCGAGCGGACATGCTGGCCAAGAAGCTCAAGCGCGCCCTGGGGGCGCTGGTCCACGTGAACCTGATCCCGCTCAATCCGACACCCGGCAGCGAGTGGGACGCCAGTCCGAAGCCGGTGGAGCAGGAATTCGTGCGACGCGTCCGTGCGCACGGAGTCTCGTGCACCGTGCGTGACACGCGGGGTCAGGAGATCGCGGCGGCCTGCGGGCAGCTGGCCGCCGAGAACTGAGCCGTCAGGAGCGGCGCGGCTTGCGGCGGAGCAGGATGTCGCGGACCAGCAGGCCTGCGATGGCCACGGCGAAGCCGACGAGCCAGATGTCCTCGACCCGGCCCGTGTGGTTACCGATGATCATGACCAGCAGGATCGCGACGGTGACCCAGCCCGCGATGCGCGAGGTACGGGGGCCTTCGCCGCTCCACCCCCACTCCGCGGACGGCACCTCGGCGGTGCTGACCTTGGTCGTGGGAACGCGCTCGACGTCCGAAGCCTGGTTGCGGCTGATGTCGGTCACGGCCGATCCTCCTGAAAGTCTGTGATGCAGGTGGTCCCTGGTGGGCTGAATCCTAGCGCGCTGTACGACCGGCCGTCGTAGGGGCAGTCGCCACGACGTGTCAGGCGGTGAGGGCCGCGATGTAGCGACCGGTCGCGATGCGCTGGGTCGCCCTGTTGAGGGGCCCGCCCAGTGCGACGACCCTGTTGCCGGGCCGCGAGAAGGCGCGGATGTGGGCGGTCACGGCATCGGTGACCGGATCGTGTCGGACGGTGAAGCGCTCCTCACCCGACTCGGGGTGACCCGGCAGCGTGCCGTACGCGAAGCCCCGGTGGTGCGGTTCGTCGATCACCTCGACGACCCGGCACGGGATGCGGACCGGACCCAGCAGCAGGACCACCACGGTGTCGACGGTCGCCGACGCCGCGCTCGACCGCACCCGCAGCCCGGCGCCGCGATGCATGTCCCACTCGACGATGCGGCGTCCGGCCCGCTCGAAGAGTTCGAGGCCGGTCCCGATGCGCTTCTCCACGTCGACGTGGTGGTAACCCGCCGGCATCGACTCGTGCGCGGTCCCTCCGATCTCGGCGTACGTGAGGGGCGTCGAGAAGTACGAGTCCGGGTCGGCGGACGGGAGCAGGGGCACGCCGTCCATCCTCACACGGTGAGCCGCAGTTGCCCGCTCACCGTGCTCTCAGTGAGGTCGTCCACACTGTCCAGGTGACGGAACAGAAGGCACGTGGGACCGACGGACCCGTGCGGGTGCTGGTGCTCGGCAGTACGGGGTCCATCGGCACCCAGGCGCTCGAGGTGATGGCGGCTCGACCGGACCGTTTCACCGTGGTCGGGCTGGCCGCCGGCGGAGGCAACGTCGATCTGTTGCGTCGACAGATCGCCGAGACCGGTGTCCGCGACGTGGCGGTGGCCGACGTCGACGCCGCGCGGACCGTGGACACGCCGGGGCTGCGCTCGGGGGCCGACGCGGCGACGTCGTTGGTCCGCGAGGTGCAGGCCGACGTGGTCCTCAACGCGCTCGTCGGGTCTCTCGGTCTGCCGCCGACGCTCGCTGCGCTGGAATCGGGAGCTCGACTGGCGTTGGCGAACAAGGAGTCTCTCGTGGCGGGCGGCTCGCTGGTCACGTCCGCGGCGGCTCCGGGCCAGATCGTTCCCGTCGACTCCGAGCACTCGGCTCTCGCCCAGTGCCTGCGCGGCGGTCGCGCGGACGAGGTGGCCCGACTGGTGGTCACGGCGTCCGGTGGGCCGTTCCGCGGCTGGGATCGCGAGGGACTCGAGTCCGTGACGCCGGAGCAGGCCGGCAAGCACCCCACCTGGTCGATGGGTCCGATGAACACGTTGAACTCGGCCACCCTGGTGAACAAGGGCCTCGAGGTGATCGAGGCGCATCTGCTGTTCGGCATCCCGTACGACCGCATCGACGTCACCGTGCATCCGCAGTCCATCGTCCACTCGATGGTCACGTTCACCGACGGATCGACGCTCGCTCAGGCCAGCCCGCCGGACATGAAGCTGCCGATCGCGCTGGCACTCGGATGGCCTGATCGCATCGCCGGCGCCGCGACGGCCCTGGACTTCACCCGAGCCCACACGTGGGACTTCGAACCACTCGACGACGAGGTGTTCCCCGCGGTCGAGCTCGCGCGCACCGCCGGCGCGCTGGGCGGCTGCATGACGGCGGTCTACAACGCGGCGAACGAGATCGCCGCCGAGGCGTTCCTCGACGGGCGCCTGTCGTTCCCGCAGATCGTGGACGTCGTGTCCGACGTGGTCGACGCCGGACGCGGCGACTGGTCCGCGGAACCGTCTACGGTGGACGACGTTCTCGCAGCGGACACGTGGGCTCGGGGCACCGCCCGCACACTCGCCGCCACACGATCGAAAGGCTGAACGAGAAGATGGTGTTCGTTCTCGGTGTGATCGCCTTCGCGATCTGCATCGGCATCTCGATCGCGCTCCACGAGTGCGGGCACATGTGGGTGGCCAAGGCCACCGGCATGAAGGTGCGCCGCTACTACATCGGGTTCGGGCCCAAGATCTTCTCCTGGCGTCGCGGCGAGACCGAGTACGGACTCAAGGCGATCCCGGCCGGTGGCTTCTGCGACATCGCGGGCATGACGGCGGTCGACGAGCTCGCTCCCGACGAGGTCGAGCGCGCGATGTACAAGCAGAAGACCTGGAAGCGCCTCGCCGTGATGTTCGGCGGGATCGCGATGAACTTCGTGCTGGCGTTCGTGCTGGTGTACACCCTCGCCCTCGGCTGGGGTCTGCCCAATCGCGACACGACGGCCACCGTGGCGGGGACCCAGTGCGTGGCCCCGCAGAACGTCGAGGGCGACATGGCGCCCTGCTCGGGTCCCGGTCCCGCGGGTGCCGCGGGCATCCGGGACGGTGACGTCATCACCGCCGTGAACGGCGAGTCGACGCCCACGTTCGGCGACGTCGTCGCGGCGATCCAGGACGAGCGTGGATCGGTGTCCGTCACGGTCGAGCGGGCCGGTGAGACCCTCACCGTGCCCGTCGACGTGCAGGAGACGGACCGTCTCTTCGCCGTCGAGAACGGCGCACCCGACGCCACGGAGCTGCGCACGGTCGGCGCCATCGGCGTCGCCCGCACCCCACTCACCCTCGACTACGACGCGGTGTCCGCCATCGGCGGATCGGCCTCCTACACGGTGTTCATCGCGGGGCAGACGGTGCAGGCCATCGTCGATCTCCCCAGCAAGGTGGGGGCACTGTGGACGTCGATCACCGGTGGTGAGCGGGATCCGAACACTCCCATCAGCGTGGTCGGTGCCAGCGTCATCGGCGGTCAGGCGGCGGAACGCGGCCTGTGGGAGGTCTTCGTCACGCTGTTGGCGACCCTCAACTTCTTCCTCGGTGCCTTCAACCTGCTCCCGTTGCTCCCGCTCGACGGCGGTCACATCGCGGTGACCGTCTACGAGGGCATCCGGAACAAGATCCGCTCGCTGCGGGGGCTGGGCAAGGGTGCGCCCGTGAACTACCTCAAGCTGATGCCGGTGACGTACGTCGTCATTCTCATCGGCGGCGCGTTCATGCTCCTGACCCTCACCGCCGACATCGTGAACCCCATTCAGATCTTCCGCTAGAAGCGCAGGTCCGGCGTGACGGCGCGAACACACGGCGGTCCTCCGGGCGCGACTACAGTGGGGAGGGTCAGTCGGCACCAGATGCCGTCAGAAGCTCGAAAGGATCGAAGTGACCGTTGGACTGGGCATGCCGGCCGGACCCGTACCGGTGCTCACACCGCGACGGAAGACTCGTCAGCTTCAGGTGGGCAGCGTCGGTGTCGGCAGCGACTCGCCGATCTCGGTGCAGTCGATGTGCACCACCAAGACTCACGACATCAACTCCACCCTGCAGCAGATCGCCGAACTCACCGCCGCGGGATGCGACATCGTCCGCGTCGCGTGCCCGCGTCAGGAGGATGCGGACGCCCTGGCGACCATCGCGCGCAAGTCGCAGATCCCTGTCATCGCGGACATCCACTTCCAGCCGCGGTACATCTTCGCGGCCATCGATGCCGGGTGCGCCGCCGTGCGCGTGAACCCCGGCAACATCAAGGAGTTCGACGGCCGCGTCAAGGAGGTCGCGAAGGCGGCCGGTGACGCGGGCATCCCCATCCGTATCGGAGTCAACGCAGGATCCCTCGATCCGCGCCTGATGCAGAAGTACGGCAAGGCCACGCCCGAGGCGCTGGTGGAGTCGGCGCTGTGGGAGGCCGGCCTCTTCGAGGAACACGGTTTCGGCGACATCAAGATCTCGGTCAAGCACAACGACCCGGTCATCATGGTCGAGGCCTACCGTCAGCTCGCCGCCAAGTGCGACTACCCGCTGCACCTCGGCGTGACCGAGGCCGGGCCGGCGTTCCAGGGCACCATCAAGTCCGCCGTCGCCTTCGGGTCGCTGCTGGCCGACGGCATCGGCGACACGATCCGCGTCTCGCTGTCCGCGCCGCCCAACGAGGAGATCAAGGTGGGGACGCAGATCCTGCAGTCCCTCAACCTCCGTCCCCGCAAGCTCGAGATCGTCTCCTGCCCGTCCTGCGGACGCGCACAGGTCGACGTCTACACCCTCGCCGACCAGGTGACGGCCGGACTCGAGGGCATGGAGATCCCGCTCCGCGTCGCCGTCATGGGTTGCGTCGTCAACGGTCCCGGTGAGGCGCGCGACGCCGATCTCGGTGTGGCGTCCGGAAACGGCAAGGGACAGATCTTCGTCAAGGGCGAGGTCATCAAGACCGTGCCCGAGGCGATGATCGTGGAGACCCTGATCGAGGAGGCGATGCGTATCGCCGAGTCGTACGAGTCCGACCAGGAAGCCGCCGGCGGATCGCCCGTCGTGTCGGTCAGCTGATTCTCCTCGTCTGCGGCGACATTTCCTGGCAGTGTCACCATGACAACGGGTGTGCTCGGTGTGGATCGGTGGTCACGGAGGTGGCGGGATGCTCAAGCTGCTCGGCGCTAAGGCGCTGACGAGCCGCGACACGAACGAGGTCGTCCGTGTGCTGCGCAGTGATCCCGTCGCATCGTGCATGGTGCTGGCACGTGTCGAGGAATCGGGCGTGGAGCCCCGCGACAACCACGGTGAACTGTGGTCACGCGGAGGTCCGGCATCGTCCCTGTGTTTCTCGGGAGCCAATCTCGTGCCGTTGTTCGGTACCTACGACGATCTCCGGAGTTTCGCCGAGCGCGCGTTGCGCTCTCCCCGCGTCTGCTCATCGCTGGTGGGGCGAGCCGAACTGACGCTGCCGTTGTGGGACATGCTCGCCGCGGACTGGGGGACCCCGCGTGAGGTGCGTGCCGAGCAGCCACTGCTGGCGTTGACGAGCGCGCCCACCGCCGTGGACCCCTACGTCCGACGCGTCACCGTCGACGAGCTGGACGTGTACCTCACCGCTGCCGTGGCGATGTTCATCGAGGAGGTGGGCGTCGATCCGCGCGCGGGCGACGGCGGACGCGGCTATCGGCGGCGCATCGCCTCGTTGATCGCGGCGGGTCGCGCCTGGGCGAGGTTCGAGGAGGGCCGCGTCGTCTTCAAGGCCGAGGTCGGATCGCTGTCCACCTCGGTCGGTCAGATCCAGGGCGTGTGGGTGCACCCGCTCTACCGCGGGCGCGGGCTCGGCACCGCGGGAACCGCATCCGTGGCGGCCGCGGTGGTCGACAGCGGCCGTACGGCCAGCCTGTACGTCAACAGCTTCAACGTGCCCGCCCGCCGTGCCTACGAGCGTGTCGGGTTCGAGCGCGTCGCCACCTTCTCCACAGTTCTGCTCGACTGACACGCTGGCAGGGTGAGGGCCGCGGGCGTCCCGTCGCCCTACGATGAGAATCGATGACCTCTCGTGAACACGGCCGTGCCACCCGCGTCCTGATCGTGCTCGTCGCGGCGATCACCGCGGTGGCGGCCTCGGCGTGCACCCCGAAACCGCAGGGCCCCGAGTCCGCGGCCGATTCGTTCGTTTCCGCGCTGGCCCAGCGTGACAGTGCCGCCGCGGCGCAGGCCACGGATCGGCCGGACCTCGCGACCGCCGCCGTCGATCAGGCGTGGGACGGCCTACAGGCCGAGTCGCTCGACGCGGCGACCGGCGCGGTGAGCGTGAACGGCGACACCGCGACCGTCGACTACACCTACACGTGGCACCTTCCGAAGGACCGCACCTGGACCTACGACGGGGCCCTGCAGATGGGCCGACGCGACGGGGCCTGGGTGGTCCGGTGGAACTCGACCGATCTGCACCCCAAGCTCGGGGACACCCAGTCGATGGTGCTGCGGTCCACGTCGGCGCCGCGGGCGCGGGTCAACGAGCACGCGGGGTCCGACGTCCTGGTGCCCGGGGTGGTCCAGGGGGTGTCCTTCGACGCCGCCGAGTCGACCGACGTGGTGGGCACGGCGCGCACCCTCGAACGCATCCTGAAGCCCTTCGACGCGTCGATCACGGCGCAGTCCATCGTGGAGTCGGCGACCGCGACGCAGGGCCCTTACCGCCTGATGACCCTCCGGGACGAGGACTACGACGCCGTCGCGCCCGGTCTGCTCGCGTTGTCCGGGGTGTCGGTGACGGAGCAGTCCGACCTGGTCTCCACCGATCGCACGTTCGCCCCCGACCTGGTGAGCCAGGTGAAGAAGACCGTGATGGACCGCGTCGACGGTGCCGCGGGCTGGAGCGTCGTGGCGGTCAACACCAACGGCGCGGACACCGGTGTGTTGACCGAGACGGCGCCGCAGCCGGTTCCGTCGATCAGTATCAGCCTCGACCGTCCGGTGCAGGTGGCCGCACAGAACGCCGTCAACGTGTCACGGGACCAGGCGATGATGGTGGTGATCCAGCCGTCGACAGGCGACATCCTCGCGGTGGCGCAGAACCCGGCGGCGGATCGCGACGGTCCCGTGGCCTCGACCGGCCTCTACCCACCGGGCTCCACCTTCAAGATCATCACGGCCGGTGCGGCGATCGAGGAGGGACTCGCGACGCCCGAGACCACCGTGCCGTGCCCGGGCCGCATCGTCATCGGCGAGCGCAGCGTGCCCAACTACAACGAGTTCTCCCTCGGGGACGTCTCGATGAACACGGCCTTCACGCGCTCGTGCAACACCTCGTTCGCGAAGCTCGCCAGTGAGATGTCCGCGAGTGCTCTCACCGACGCGGCGGCCATGTTCGGCGTCGGGCCCGACTACGGCGTCGTGGGTCTGCCCACCGAGTCGGGATCCGTCCCGCCCGCAGAGGAATTGGTGCAGCGCACCGAGGACGGGTTCGGACAGGGAAAGGTGCTGGTGTCGACGTTCGGCATGGCTCTCGCCGCCGCGACCGTCGCACACGGATCGACGCCCGTTCCCCGGCTGATCCAGGGGGAGGAGACCACGATCGACGGTGACCACCCGCAGATCGAGCCGGCCATGGTCGACGGACTCCGCGGGATGATGCGCTCGGTGGTCACGAGCGGCACCGCGGACCGGATCGCCGACCAGGGCGAGGTGTACGGCAAGACGGGTGAGGCCGAGGTCGAGGGCGGATCCCATGCCTGGTTCGTCGGATATCGCGGTGATCTCGCGTTCGCGACACTCGTCGTGCGCGGCGGCAGCTCGGACAATGCCGTAGCCGTGACGCGGGACATGATCACCGCGTTGCCCGCCGGATACTGACCGCGACCGGCGGCGACTACGCTGGTGCCATGTCCGTCCGCACCGTTCTCGAACCCGGCACCGTCTCACCCGTTCTCGATGTTCCCAAGTCCGTCGAGCGTCCCGAGTACGCGTGGAAGAAGACTGCACGCGAAGGCCACGAGCCGTGGGTGCAGACCCCGGAGACCATCCAGAAGATGCGTCTGGCGAGCCGCATCGCCGCGCAGGCACTGCAGGAGGCCGGAAAGGCCGTCGAGCCGGGCGTCACGACGGACCGACTCGACCGTATCGCCCACGAGTACATGGTCGACCACGGCGCGTACCCGTCGACGTTGGGCTACAAGGGTTTTCCGAAGTCCTGCTGCACCTCGCTCAACGAGGTCATCTGCCACGGCATCCCCGATTCGACGGTCGTGCAGGACGGCGACATCGTCAACATCGACGTCACGGCGTACATCGACGGGGTGCACGGTGACACGAACGCCACCTTCCTCGCCGGGGACGTCTCCGAGGAAGCGCGCCTGCTCGTGGAGCGCACCCACGAGGCCACCATGCGGGCGATCAAGGCGGTCAAGCCGGGTCGCGCTCTGAACGTCGTCGGACGGGTCATCGAGGCGTACGCCGATCGTTTCGGGTACGGCGTCGTCCGGGACTTCACCGGCCACGGCATCGGCACCACCTTCCACAACGGCCTGGTGGTGCTGCACTACGACGAGCCCACCGTCGAGACGGTGCTGGAGCCCGGGATGGTCTTCACCATCGAGCCGATGATCACCCTCGGCGGCATCGACTGGGACCAGTGGAACGACGGCTGGACCGTCGTCACGCGGGACCGATCCTGGACCGCCCAGTTCGAGCACACTCTCGTCGTCACGGAGACGGGCGCCGAGATCCTCACCCTCCCTTGACCCTTCGCGGCGCCATTCTGGTCGCGGGAACCACCTCGGACGCGGGCAAGAGTGTCGTCGTGGCGGGGTTGTGCCGCCTCCTCGCTCGGCGCGGTGTGAGGGTGGCGCCGTTCAAGGCGCAGAACATGTCCAACAACTCCGTCGTCACGTTGGACGGCGGGGAGATCGGTCGTGCGCAGGCACTGCAGGCCCGGGCATGCGGTCTCGAGCCCAGCGTGCGGTTCAATCCGATACTGCTGAAGCCGGGCGGGGACAGGACGTCGCAACTGGTTGTTCGCGGTCGTGCCACCGGCACCGTGGGCGCCGCCGACTACATGACGCACCGACAACATCTGCGCTCGGTCGTGGCGGAGGAGCTCGACGCTCTGCGGGCCGACTTCGACGTGGTGATCTGCGAGGGCGCCGGCTCACCCGCCGAGATCAACCTGCGGGCCACCGATCTGGCGAACATGGGACTGGCGCGCGCTGCGAGCCTTCCCGTGATCGTCGTGGGCGACATCGATCGCGGGGGAGTACTGGCCCACTTCTTCGGCACTCTGGCCGTGCTCGACGCCGCGGATCAGGCACTGATCGCGGGGTTCGTCGTGAACAAGTTCCGCGGCGATCCCGCGCTGCTGCAACCGGGACTCGACACCCTCGAGACTCTCACGGGCCGACCGACGTTGGGCATCGTTCCGTTCAGCGACGAGTTGTGGCTCGACGCCGAGGACTCCCTCGGGACCGTGGCCGACGCACCGCTTGGCCGGCCCGCTCCTCCGATCGGATCGCAGTGGCTCCGCGTCGCCGCCGTGCGGTTACCGCGCATCTCGAATTCCACGGACGTCGAGGCCCTGGCGTGCGAACCGGGGGTGACGGTGCACTGGGCGACCGAGGCCTCCCGACTGGCAGATGCCGATCTGGTGGTGCTCCCCGGCTCCAAGGCCACGGTCCAGGACCTGGACTGGCTTCGTCGCACCGGTATCGCGGACGAGCTGGCACGGCGGGTGGCTCGCGGTGCTCCGGTCCTCGGGATCTGCGGCGGCTACCAGATGCTGGGGAGAACGATCACCGACGCCGTCGAGTCGAGTGCCGGGCAGGTGCAGGGGCTCGGCCTCCTGGACCTCGAGATCGAATTCGCGGCGGACAAGGTGCTCTCCCGGGTCACCGGGCATGCCGGCGCGGTCCCCGTGACCGGCTACGAGATCCACCACGGCCGGGTGACCCGAAGCGGCGACGAGCCCTGGTTCACGGGCACCGACGGCGAACCGGAGGGGAGCATCCGTGGACGGGTACGTGGCACTCACTGGCACGGCCTCCTGGAGAACGACGACTTTCGTCGGGCATTCCTCACGGAGGTGGCGGAGCAGGCCGGCCGCACCGGTTTCGTGGTGGCCCCGGACACCGATGTCGACGCGATGCGCACCGCCCAGGTGGACCTGTTGGCCGACCTCATGGAGAGCTCCTTCGACATCGATGCGCTTCTCACGCTCGTCGCCGAGGGCGCTCCCGCCCTGCCCGAACTGCGCGTCACGCAGTCGTCCGCCGCAGAATGACGCGTGTTCCCAGACCGGCCGCGGACGCGACGAGGAGTGGCAGCAGCACCATGGTCAGCAGCCGCGGTGCGTCGGCGACGGTCTCGATGACCGCGCCCCACCACCCCTGCCAGGTTACGACGAAGATCACGGCGCCGATCAGAACAGCTTCGGCCAGCACAGCCGTCCAGATGCCTGTCACCCGCCACCGCACGTAGATCGCGCCGGCCAGCATGCCGATGAGGTTGCACATCAGGAACGCCGCGATGAGGAAGAACAGTTCGATGGCGGCACTGCCCGCGAGAGGTGTTGCCAGAGAGAACGTCTGCATGCGCACACCGAAGCCGTCGGTCGCCGACTCCACCAGGGAGAGCGCGAACAGGCCGATCCCGAATATAAGGGCATGAACGACGGCGACCGCGACGGTGGCGGCGAAGAACTCTCTCCGTGTCACGCCCAGCCCGAGAGTGAAGGGAAACACCTGCGTGAGGATCTGAGCGAACAGGGTCAGGCCGAAGATGAAGACGAAGGTCGCCCCGCCGGTCTTGATCGACATGCTGCCATCGGGGACCAGGGAGAGAACGGCCCAGGTGATACCGACGATGACGGCCAGGATGCCGAGCGGCCACGCGAAGGCGAGCGTCCGGTAGTGGGTGTGGACGCGCATCACGGAGACGATGCGATCGCGAGCGGGGGCGGCGGGGGTGTCGAGCGCGGTGGTCATGACGGGGCGTCCTCTCGGGTGTCGGACATGGCGGGCAGCGCGGTCCGACCGCGTGCGGTGCAGTGGACGACGAACTGTTGCAACGACACGGGTTCGATGCCGAGCCCGTCGGCAGCGGCCCGGACGAGGTCGGCGTCGCCGAGGGGCCCCAGTACGGTGGTGCGGGCCATCGATCCGAACGACTCACGATGCAGCACAGCGTGATCCGCCACGAGTCGCTCGACGGCGGTAGCGGATCCGCCGATGGTCACGGCGCGTCCGCGAAGGTTCTCCGCATCATCATCGACCACGACGGTGCCGTCGCTAATGACGACGACACGGTCGATGAGGTCGCTGACCTCGTCGATGAGATGGGTCGACAGCACGACGGTTCGCGGGTGGTCCGCGAAATCCGCGAGCAGGTGGTCGTAGAACATCTGCCGGGCCACCGCGTCGAGACCGAGGTACGGCTCGTCGAACAACGTCAACGGCGCGCGAGATGCCAGACCCACCACAATGCCGAGCGCCGACGTCATGCCGCGAGAGAGCTTCTTCACCTTGCGCCCACGGGGGAGGTCGAAGTCGTCGGTCAGTCGACGGGCAAGGTCTTCGTCCCAGTCACGCATCAACATCGCCGCGGACGACAGGACCTGGCGGACCGTGAAGTCCTCGGGGTACTTCTGGCTCTCCTTGACGAAGCAGACGTCGCGCAGGACGGTCGCATTCTCGTACGGGCGGGCGCCGAACACTGTCACGTCACCGCCGTCCTGCCACGTCTGACCGGTGAGGATCTGCATCATCGTCGTCTTGCCGGCGCCGTTGCGCCCCAACAGTCCGTGGATGCGGTGCTCCTGCAACTCGAAGGTGACGTCCTTGAGTGCGGCGACGTCGCCGAAGGTCTTGGTGACACCGCGGACGGTCGCCACTGCCGCGGTCATCGCCGTGCCTCCATGGTCACGGAATCGACAGTCGACGCTCGCGACTGGGCGTCGATCATGTCCTGGAGTTCGGCGGTGCCGAGGCCGAGTTTGCGTGCCTCGGCCACGAGCGGCCGAACGTACTGCTCGGCGAAGCCCTCGCGCCGACGGAAGCGGAGCGCGTCTCGCGCGCCCGAGGTGACGAACATTCCGATTCCTCGCTTCTTGTAGAGAATCCCGGCCGTGACCAGGTGGTTCAGGCCCTTGCCCGCGGTGGCGGGATTGATGCGGTGGAAGGCTGCCAGCTCGTTGGTCGAGGGAACCTGGCTCTCCTCGGCGAGCGAACCGTCGATGATCGAGTTCTCGATCATCTCGGCGATCTGCAGGAAGATCGGCCGGCCGTCGTCCATCACCGGGACCATCGCGCCCGGAGACGCCGCAGCCTCATTGGTTCATTACTCATGTAATGAACCGTACAACCTTCGTCTCGGTCGTGGCAAGGGCTGCGAACGTGCAGGGTCGGGTAGCGTCGGGTCCCATGCAGCAGCAGACCGTCTCCCTGCCCTCCGGCGATCTGACCGTGCGAATCGACGGGCCGGACAGTGGCCACGCGGTGTTGTTGCTCCCGGCCGACGGCGACGGCGCAGACGTCTTCGACGACACCGCGGCGCGGCTGACGACATCGGATCTGCGCACCGTCACGCTCGAGCCCGGTGTGAGTCCGAACGACACCGATCTCGTCGCGCTGCTCGATGCTCTCGGCCTGCCGTGGGTCAATCTGGTCGGCAGGGGAGAGGGCGCCGACCGCGCCTGGTCGCTCGCCGCCCGCACGTTCGGGCGGGTGTCGAGCCTGGTCGTCATCGACCGGGGGCACCCGGCTGTTCGTGACGACTCCGCTTGCCCAGCAGTCGAATTGCGTACGACGATGGTGGTCGTGGACCCCACCTTCGCGGAGGAGGCGTCCGCAACGAGCCGCTACGTCTACGGCGACTACCGCGTCGTCACGCTCGACTCGTCGACCCCGGACGCCGCGGCCGCAGCACTGGCCACCGAGATCGTGATGCGCACCAGCGCCTGGTGATCATTCGCCGGGCGCGGTGAGGTAGTCGTTCCCCTGCGAGTCGCGGATGTGAACGATGCCGTTGCGAAGCTTCCGGTAATGCCACTGCCCCCGTGTCTTCAACCCGTGATGCCGGCGGCACAGGGGTTGAAGGTTGGCGGCGACCGTCCATCCGGCTCTCCGGGGGTCGGTGTGGTCGAACGGGACGACGTGATCGAGGTCGCAGTCCTCGCTGGGCACAGCACACCCCGGATGGACGCACGTCGGATACAGGGCTGTCACCAGCGACGCGATCGCCTCGGACGGCCGGTAGGTCAACGCCCCGGCCGGGGGTACGGCGAAGCCACCGTGGCCGTCGGGGTCGGCTACGGCGCGGTCCAGCGCCGATGGTGGGAGCGCGCGGAGACAGTCGACCTGCTCCCTGGCTTTTCGGTTTTTCGTGCTGCCCAGTTTCCCCGCGGTCGGTGTCCAGCCTGCGGGCATACGGCGGGTGCGGCGGACTTCCCGACCCGTGATCGGCACAGGCGGGTCGGGGACGGTGGGTGGGTCGTGCTCCGGGCAACGGCAGCTGCACCCCACCCGCGGTTCCGCGACCTTCGCGGCGGTGATCATCGCCTGCCACGTCGCATCCCCGGCGATCCTCCGTGCAGTGTCCGCAGGCACCGGCCCCCAACCCACGAGGTGCCCCGGCTCCCCTGCCAACCCCGCCGCCGTGGCGGCGTCGAGGACGATGACGGCATGATGGGCCGGTGCGGCCGGCGACGGCGCGTGGGCGCAACTCTCGTCGACGCAGTCGCACGGCAGAGGTGTGCCGGTGATGATCGCATGCGCAGCGTCGAACAACCGCGCCGGCAGCGAACTCGGATCGCACACCCCTCGGGCCGCCTCGACGATGGCCCGCTTCATCCCGGCGATCTGCTCTGCGGGGCCACGAACCTTCAGCTCGGCTTGACCTCGCGGCAGCTTCCTTACCGAGACGTACCGTTCCGTCGTCGCGCGCTCCCGAGCGATGCGGTGCCACTCCGCGTCGAACTCCGCGAAAATCCGATCGACCGCCGCTGCCACCGCACCCGGAGTGCACCTCGACGCGGCAGCGATCACCCGCTGCAGCAGCTCTTCGGTGGCGTTCGGAACCCCGGCCACCGACCTGCACACCGTCCGGAACGCCGCATACGCCAACAGGCCCGCATCGAACGCTTCCGCCACCGCAGGATGCGCGGTGCGAATCAGGAACAGCCACTCGGTCACCGTGCGCGTCGACACCGACAACGCCGCCGCGACCTCCGCCACCGCACAGATCTCAGCAGCCTCGGCGTCGAACACCCCACCCGGACCGAGCACCGCCGGCCGGCGCGACGACTCCTGTACGTACGCACACGACGCCGTGACTGAAAGCGCCAGAGCGGCCTGCGCATCACTCTTGGCAGCCGTCAGCTGGTCCACCGACAGTGTTGTCTCGTACATCGATTCACCCCCCGGTGAAGTCCGAACGCAGCGCCCCCCGACGCCAGATCAGACGGTAGCTCACCCCACCGACACACTTCGGGCCAGGAATGTCACGCCAGACGGACACGCCAGTCTTCTACGTCGCACTGCCCGTCATCGCCGTTGCCCGCCGCGATCACGGTGCCGTCCGACCTCAGCCCGAGGGTGTGCGTCGACCCGGCCGCCACTGCGACGATGTCTCGCCACGACGCGACATCGCACTGACCTCGATCGTCGTATCCCGCTGCGACCACGTGACCGTCGTCGAGCAGACCCACTGTGTGCCGACTGCCGGCCGATACGGCGACGACGCCGACCCAGTCGTTCGCATTCCCACCGCTCGCGCCGACGATCGCCACTCTTCCGTCGACGGTCAGAGCGACGGAATGGAGATGGCCCGCCGCGACCGACCGCACGTTCGTCCACTCTGTCACCGAACACTGACCTCGCGAATCGGTGCCTGCCGCGATCACGGTTCCGTCCGAGCGCAGTCCGACGGAGTGCCAGTCCCCGGCAGCGACCGCCACGACACCGGCCCACGACGACACCTCACACGCACCCTCGTCGGTGCGACCTGCGGCCCTGACGGTGCCGTCTGCAGCCACACCCAGTGTGCGTCGCCACCCCGCCGCAACGCCCACGATGTGCGACCAGTCGGTGACGTCGCACTGTCCGTGCGCGTTCCAGCCGGTCGCCACGACAGAGCCGTCGGCTCGCAGCCCCACGGTGTGCGACTGTCCGGTGTTGCGAGCGGTGTGCACGTTCCCTGCGGCCACGGCCACCACGTCGGACCATTCCTCGACGCGGTGACCCGTCACGTCACCCGCGAGAGTGACCGAGCCGTCGGCGCACAGTCCGACGGAGTGGCGACGTCCCGCGGCGAGGACATCCGCGTGTTGTCGCACCCGGCGTCCGATCAGTCGAGATCGAGTCCGAGGAGCGCGTTCTCGACCACCTCGGGCAGTGCCGGGTGGATCCAGTACTGGCCCCGTGCGACGTCGCGGACGGACTGCCCGAACGTGAGGGCCTGGATCAGCGGTTGGATCACGGTCGGCGCCTGCTCACCGATGATGTGCGCGCCCAGCAGACGGCCGGTCGCGCGGTCGGCGATCACCTTGCAGAGACCCTCGTCGTCCTCCATCGCCCAGCCGTACGCGACGTCGGCGTACTTCTGGACCTTGACCGCGATGTCGTATCCCTGGTCACGAGCCTCCTGCTCGGTGAGCCCCACCTCGGCGATCATCGGATCGGTGAACACCGCGGACGGGACGTAGCGGTGATCGAAGCGCTTCCACCCCGTCGTGTCGTCCCACGACGGCTTCAGGACGTTCTCCTGCACCACACGCGCCTCGGCATTGGCGACGTGCTTGAGCTGGTACGGCGACGAGACGTCGCCGAGTGCGAAGACGCCCTCGGCCGACGTGCGGCCGAACTCGTCGACCGCGATGCGGCCGTCGTCGTGCAGGTCGATGCCCGCCTCGTCGGCGCCGAGCTGATCGGCGTTGGGAGCGCGACCGATCGCCACCAGCAGCGCGTCCCCGCGTACCTCGGTGCCGTCCGACAGGGACACCACGACGTCGTCGCCGTCCTGACGGACACCGGTGGCATCGACCGAGAGCCGGACGTCCCACTTGTCCTGCGCGAGCGTGGTGAACTGCTGCGAGATCTCGAGATCCGACTTGCGGAGGAGGCGCTCCTTGCGTGCCAGGACCGTCACGTGCGAGCCGAGGGCCGAGAACACGTGCGCGAACTCGGCGGCGATGTAGCCCGACCCGAGCACGATCAGCCGCTCCGGAAGGGACGGCAGCCGCATGATGTCGTCGTTGGTGTGGAACGTGACGCCACTGTCGCGGATGAAATCGGGGACGGTGGCACGCGAGCCGCTCGCGACGACGACCTTGTCGGCGGTGACGACACGGCCGTCACCGGTGTCGATACGGCGCGGTCCGACGAAGCGCGCGTGGCTGCTGAACAGCGTCACGTTGGGCGAACCTTCGCGGCGGTACTTCTCCCCGCCGTCCGCGATGGGGTCGATCCGGCCGAAGACGCGGTCCACGATGTCGGTCCACCGCACCTTGTCGATGTGGGCGTCGATGCCGTACTTCGACGCAGTGGTGACAGCGCGGGCCACCTCCGCCGCGTAGACGAACATCTTCGTCGGGATGCATCCCACGTTGATGCAGGTGCCGCCGAAGATGGACTCCTCGAACATCGCGACTGTCAACCCGTCGAAGCGCTCGTCGAGAATCGAGTTGCCGGAACCGGTTCCGATGATCGCGAGGTCGAAATGCTGGACATCGGACCCGGTGTCCGCCGTGGCGCTCACGATCCGGTCGCCAGTTCTGCGTGGTCGCCGCCCGAGGGCGCGTCGGACAACCCGCTGCCGCGGTGCCGCAGCCAGTCGTCCATCTCGGCGAAGGCGCGTTCCAGCGGCTCGGGTGTGGAGAGGAAGACGTCGTGGCGGGCGCCCTCGATCGGGACGATCGTCGTGCGGTTGCCCAGGCATCCCGCCCACCGCGCGATCTGTCGGACGTCGAGAACGGCGTCCGCGGCGTCGACGTCCGGCACGTACGTCTTGGAGAAGCGCGTGACCTTGGATCGGAGGATGAGGGACGGCACGCCGATGTCGAGTCCCCGGTGCAGTTCCGCGTGGCCGCGACGGACCGCGCGGATCCAGCCGAGCTTGATGGGGAAGCCTGCCAACGGTTTCCACGACAGGTCGTAGTCCCACTCGCCGTTGCCACCCGAGCTGATGGAGAGGCCGTAGGTGTCCAGACCCTGACCCGGCAGCGCGCGCAGGGGAGCGACGCGGCCCAGGACACCGATCGCGACGGTTCCGACACTGCGCACGAGAGGCGGGCCCTGGAGGTCGAACCACGGACTGTTCAGCACCAGACCGGAGATGCCGGCGGCAGCGGCGCCCCCTCGGGTGCGTTCGAGACGATCGAGCCACAGCGGGACGATGAGGCCGCCCGTCGAGTGCGCCGCCATCAGGACCTCGGCGCCCGTCTCCTCGCGCACGATCGCCAGCGCCCGGTCGAGTTCCTCGTCGTACAGCGCCAGGTCGGACACGAAGTGCGGCGACTGCCCCTCGCCGATGGAGCGTCCGCACTTGCGCAGATCGAGTGCGTAGAACGCGTGTCCCAGATCGGCGAAGTGCTCGGCCAGATGGCGCTGGAAGAAGTAGTCGGTGAAACCGTGCACGTAGAGAACTGCGCCCTTCGGCGTCGCGGAACCCGTCACGGACCGCGTCAGGCGCACGAGTGTGGCCCGCACCTCGCCCTCGCCGTCCGGGTCGGAGCCGAGCGGTATGGTCAGTTGCTCGTAATCGTCACCGAGTACATCGGGCGCCCATGTAGTCACACTCACACAGTAATGGCCGCTTCGCAGGGGTGGCGAGGGGCACAATCGGGTACAGAGACGGTGACTGTCGCGGTGACGCGGCACGGCGCCGCGGACAGCAGCATCCGCACCGCACTCCCTGCCGGGAGTGCCGATGGACGAAGGAAGTCGATCCAGCAGTGGGCGAACACGATCAGAACAGTCAGTCCGGCACCAAGTCGGGATCGAAGGTGGAGAGGACCGACGTCGTCCTGATCGGCGCGGGCATCATGAGTGCCACGCTGGGCACGCTCCTCCGTCAGGTCGAGCCCACCTGGTCCATCTCCGTCTTCGAGCGTCTCGACGCCGCGGCCGCGGAGAGCAGCGACCCGTGGAACAACGCCGGTACGGGCCACTCCGCCCTCTGCGAGCTCAACTACACCCCGCAGGGCAAGGACGGCTCCGTCGACATCAGCAAGGCGCTGAACGTCAACGAGCAGTTCCAGGTCTCGCGGCAGTGGTGGTCGCACGCGCTGGAGGCCGGCGTGCTCGCCGACCCCAAGAACTTCATCAACCCCATCCCGCACGTCAGCTTCGTGCACGGCGAGGACAACGTGAAGTATCTGCGTGCGCGGTACGACGCGCTCTCGGGCAACCCGCTGTTCCCCGGTATGGAGTACATCGACGACGAGACCGAGTTCGCCCGTCGCCTCCCGCTGATGGCGAAGGGGCGCGACTTCAGTGATCCGATCGCGCTCAACTGGTCCGACGGCGGCACGGACGTCGACTTCGGCGCACTGACCAAGCAGCTCCTCAACCACCTCGCGGTGGAGGGCGCGTCGGTCAACTTCGGGCACGAGGTCCGCGACCTGTCCAAGAACTCCGACGGCACCTGGACCGTCAAGGTCTACAACGGGCGGACGGGCGTCACGCGCAAGATCGTCACCAAGTTCGTCTTCGTCGGCGCGGGCGGCGGCGCCCTGCACCTCCTGCAGAAGTCGGGCATCGCGGAGGCCAAGGGCTTCGGCGGTTTCCCCGTCAGCGGTGAGTGGCTGCGGTGCACCACTCCCGAGCTCGTCGAGCAGCACTCCGCCAAGGTGTACGGCAAGGCCTCGGTCGGTGCGCCCCCGATGTCGGTGCCGCACCTCGACACCCGCGTCATCGGTGGCAAGCCCGGGCTCCTGTTCGGGCCGTACGCCGGCTGGTCGCCCAAGTTCCTCAAGCAGGGCAAGATGACCGATCTCGTCAACTCGGTCAAGCCGAACAACCTGTTCTCGATGCTCGGTGTCGGTGTCACCGAGATGGCCCTCACCAAGTACCTCGTCACCGAGCTGCTGCAGTCCGAGACCGACCGCGTGGAGACGCTGCGGGAGTTCATGCCGTCCGCTCAGGGCAAGGACTTCGAGCTGGTCACCGCCGGACAGCGAGTCCAGGTGATCCGTCGAAAGGGTCGCGGCGGCGTGCTCGAGTTCGGCACCGCCGTGATCAACGCGGGCGACGGCACCATCGCGGGCCTGCTCGGGGCGTCACCCGGCGCGTCCACCGCCGTGCCGGCGATGCTGGACGTGCTGAAGCGCTGCTTCTCCGACAGGTACAGCTCGTGGGAGCCGACCCTCAAGGACATGGTTCCGTCCCTGGGCACCAAGCTGGCCGAGAACCCGCGTCTGTTCGACGAGATCTGGTCGCACACCACGCGAGTGCTGCAGCTCGACACGACCTCGGCCACCGGCCGGCAGGTCGCGCACTCCGGAACTGTGTGATACCACCATCACATGACGACGGCGACTGCAACACTCAAGCGATCCTGGGCACTCGACCTGTCGAACGAGACCCTCTACGAGCTGCTCAAGCTGCGCGTGGAGGTGTTCGTGGTGGAGCAGGCCTGCGCCTACCCCGAGCTCGACGGTAAGGACCTGCTCTCCGACACCCGCCACTTCTGGCTCGAGCGCGACGGCAGCGTGGTCTGCACACTGCGTCTCCTCGAGGAGCACGACGACGGCGAGAAGTCGTTCCGCATCGGGCGCCTGTGCACGCACCGCTCCTCGCGCGGGCAGGGCCACACCACGCGTCTGCTGCGGGCTGCGCTCGCGGAGGTCGGGTCGTCCCCGTGCCGCATCAACGCGCAGAGCTACCTGGTGGAGATGTACGCAAAGCACGGCTTCTACCCGGACGGCCAGGAAGTCCTCGAGGACGGCATCCCGCACACGCCCATGCGGCGCGGCGGCGGCAGTCCCTGGAGCGAAGGCGACAAGAACTGACTCGCCTGCACCGACACTGAACAACCGACGAACGTCTCGGAGAAGCCCGTGTGACTCGGGCGCGGTCCCGCCACTGTGACGTGGTCCGGCCTCCTTCAGGAGGTCGGATCACGGAGCCAGATCGCCGAGCGTTCGTGTCACTGCTGCGTGAGGAGACCACGCGCAGCATCGTCTCGACTCCTCGGCGCGGTCACCGAGGTCGAACAGGACCACACGCGTGAATCCCGGATATCCGTTCTCTGCCATCGTCGGTCAGGACCGACTGCTGTTGGCGCTCTCACTCTGTGCCGTTCACCCCGGCATCGGCGGCGTGCTCGTACGCGGTGAGAAGGGCACGGCGAAATCGACCGCCGTGCGTGCGCTGACGGCGCTGATGCCTCCCGTCACGGACTCGGCGGGCACCCGGCCCGCTCGGCTCGTCGAACTGCCCGTCGGTGCGACCGAGGACCGCGTCGTCGGGTCCATCGACTTCGAGCGCATCGTCCGCGACGGCGAACGCGCCTTCACCCCCGGCCTGCTCGCGGCCGCGGACCGTGGCCTTCTGTACGTCGACGAGGTCAATCTTCTCCACGATCATCTCGTCGATCTGCTGCTCGATGCGGCAGCCATGGGCCGGGTACACGTGGAGCGGGACGGCATCTCGCACTCCTACCCGTCGACCTTCGTGCTCGTCGGCACCATGAACCCCGAGGAGGGGGAGCTGCGCCCGCAGCTGCTCGATCGCTTCGGTCTCGCCGTGGACGTCTCCGCCTCCCGCGATGTCGACACGCGGATGACGGTCGTCCGTCGCCGACTCGACTACGAACGCGACGCCGTCGCGTTCGCCGAGGCGCATGCCGACGCCGACGCGGAGATCGCGGCCCGCATCGCCGGTGCGCGGGACCGTGTCGCCGACGTCGAGCTGCCCGACTCGGAACTGCGTCGTATCGCGGCCGTGTGTGCGGCCTTCGACGTCGACGGGATGCGCGGTGACCTCGTCGTCGCGCGCACCGCGACCGCTCACGCCGCGTGGCGGGGCGGCACCACGGTGACCGAGGACGACGTGCGCGTCGCCGTCGAACTGGCGTTGCCCCATCGGCGTCGGCGCGATCCGTTCGATGCTCCCGGACTCGCGGACGGCGAGCTTGACGATGCGATGTCGCAGGCGGACGAGGACGTGCGACGTTCGGAACCGGACACCGATCCCGATCCCGACCCGGACGACGGCGGAGGCGCACCCGATCCCGCTGCCGAGGACGGTGCTCCCGAACAGTCGAGCTCCGACGATTCACCGTCGGCCGACGAACCGTCTCCGCGGCCGTCGACCGGTGGCAGCTCCGGAACCGCCGCGTCCGGGGACGGCTTCGATGCCCGGCTCCTGCAGATCGACGGTGTCGGCGACGGCGCACCCGGCCGTCGCTCACGCGCGCGGGTGTCCTCGGGTCGTGTCGTGCGTGCGACCGACTTCACCGGCGGCTCACTCCATCTCGTCGGCACTCTGATGCGTGCCGCGGAGCGCAGGGGAGCGGCCGAGTCCGGCCGGTTGTCCATCGCGGGCGGTGACCTGCGCGGCGTCGATCGCGAAGGGCGCGAAGGCAATCTGATCGTCTTCGTCGTCGACGCCTCCGGCTCGATGGCGGCGCGCGACCGCCTGTCGGCGGTCACCGGTGCCGTCGTGTCGTTGCTGCGCGACGCCTACCGACGCCGCGACCGCGTCGCCGTCGTCTCGGTGCGGGGCAGCGACGCGGAGGTGATCCTCCCGCCGACCCGGTCGGTGGACGTCGCCGTCACCCGACTCCGCGACGTACGCACCGGTGGCAGAACGCCGCTCGCCTCGGGCTTCCTGACGACACGCGACGTCGTCGCACGTGAGCGGGTCCGGGAGCCGGGGCGTCGTGCCCTCGTCGTCACCCTGACCGACGGCCGAGCCACCGGTGGGCCCGATCCGGTGGGACGAGCCCGCCACGCCGCCGCACTGCTGGCCGCGGACAAGGTGGCCTCCGTGGTCGTCGACTGCGAGTCCGGCATGGTTCGCCTCGGACTCGCCCGTGACCTCGCGACCGCCCTGCGCGGCACCTACATCTCACTGCCCGAACTGTCGTCGGCGAGCGTGGCCGGCGTCGTCCGGGCCGCAGCCTGAGGAGATTCTCCATGCCACAGGGAGTTCCGGCACCCGGCACCGTTCCCGACGACGGCCTGACCACCAGGCAGCGTCGCAACCTCCCCATCCTCGCCGTCCACACGGGCCCCGGAAAGGGGAAGTCCACCGCCGCGTTCGGCATGGCGATGCGCGCCTGGAACCAGGGCTTCGACGTCGCGGTCTTCCAATTCGTCAAGAGCGCCAAGTGGAAGGTCGGCGAGGAGTCGGTGTTCCGCACCCTCGGTGATCTGCACGACGAGACCGGCGTCGGCGGCGCCGTGGAGTGGCACAAGATGGGCTCGGGATGGTCCTGGTCGCGCAAGCGCGGCGACGAGGTCGACCATGCCGAGGACGCCCGCGAAGGGTGGGCGGAGATCGCGGCGCGCATCCGCGACGAACGGCACCGCTTCTACGTCCTCGACGAGTTCACCTATCCGCTGCACTGGGGGTGGATCGACGTCGACGACGTGGTGCGCACCCTCACCGACCGGCCCGGCAACCAGCACGTCGTCATCACGGGCCGCAACGCACCCACCGCGCTGCTCGACGCCGCCGATCTGGTCACCGAGATGTCGAAGATCAAGCACCCCATGGACGCGGGTCGCAAGGGTCAGCGCGGCATCGAATGGTGAACGATCTGCCCGCCGTCGTCATCGCGGCCCCCTCGTCGGGCAGCGGAAAGACCACCATCGCCACCGGCATCATGGGCGCACTGCGCGCCGCCGGCAGGCGGGTCGCTCCGTTCAAGGTCGGCCCGGACTACATCGATCCCGGGTACCACGCCGTCGCCGCAGGACGGCCCGGTCGCAACCTCGACGCCGTCATGACGGGCCGCGACGCGATGGTGCCCGCGCTGCGCTGGGGTGCGAGCGGTTGCGACATCGCGGTCGTCGAGGGCGTCATGGGTCTCTTCGACGGTCGCATCGACCCCCACGCCACCGAACCCGCTGCGGAGGGGTCCACGGCCGCGGTCGCCGCCGCGATCGGTGCGCCGGTGATCCTGGTGGTGGATTCGCGAGGGCACAGCCAGAGCATCGGCGCGCTGGTCCACGGGTTCTCGACGTACGACCCCTCGGTCCGCGTCGCCGGGGTGATCCTGAACCGGGTCGGCAGTGAGCGACACGAGGCGGTGCTGCGACAGGCCTGTGACCGGGTCGGCATTCCCGTGATCGGGTCGGTGCCTCGCGCCGGCGCGCTCGAGGTGCCGTCGCGTCACCTCGGCCTGGTGACCGCAGCCGAACACGGCTCCGCCGCGGTCGACGCCGTCGCGGCGATGACCGAGCTGGTGTCGCGCCATGTCGACGTCGACGCGCTCGCTCGCATCGCGGCGACGGCGCAGGTTCCGACGGCGGAGCCGTGGAGTCCGGACGCCGCGGTGGGGGTGCGGATCGAGGGTCCGCGTCCGGTGGTCGCCGTCGCCGGTGGCCCGGCGTTCACGTTCGGCTACGCCGAGCAACCGGAGGTGCTGCGTGCCGCGGGAGCGGACGTGGCGGTGTTCGATCCGCGCCACGACCGGTTGCCCGAGGGTGCCACCGGCCTGGTCGTTCCCGGCGGCTTCCCCGAGCTCCACGCCGCCGAGCTGGCCGCCAACGAGCCACTGCTGCACGACATCCGGGCTCTATCCGACGCCGGGTGGCCGGTACACGGTGAGTGTGCGGGCCTCCTGTACCTGGCCACCTCGCTGGACGGGCACCGCATGGCGGCAGTGCTGGACCTCGACGTCGAGTTCGGGTCGCGGCTCACCCTCGGCTATCGAGACGCGGTGGCGCTGACGGGGTCGGTGATGTTCGACGTCGGCCAGCGCATCACCGGCCACGAATTCCACCGCACCCACGTCGTCCGGTCGGGATCGTTCGAACCCGCGTGGGCCTGGCGGCGCGACGGCAGCACCGTGCAGGAGGGATCCGTCGGCGCCGGCGGACGGGTGCACGCGTCGTATCTGCACACCCATCCGGTGGCGACGGCCCGGGGATTCGCTCGGTTCGTGGCGGCCTGCCGGCCGAACTGACCCACAGCGTCTCGGCGCCCGTCTGGTTGCATCTCACAAACTTCTGGTGTCTACTGTCGGTCGGATACATACCGAAAGATTGTTTGCACCCGGTTTCCTGGGGAGTGCATCCGGCGAGAGGGTCCTTCACATGGTCAGCAGAATGTTCGGTAGCGCACGCGTCTCGTGGGCGAGTGTCGGATCCGTCGTCGTCGCAGCGGCGGCGCTGGCCGTGGCGTCACCGGCCGCAGCCGGTGCCACCGAGATCAAAGGGTGCGTGATCACCTCGCCGGCAGACGGCACGGTCTGCACCGGTATGGACCTGAGCGGCGCGGATCTCGCGGGCTTGAATCTGTCGGGAGCCGACTTCTCGGGCTCGAACCTCAGTGGAGCGGACCTGTCCGGCGTGGTCGGATTCGGCGGCCGCTTCACCGGCGCGAATCTGCGGGGTGCGAATCTCGCGGGCTCGTCCTTCGGCCGCGCGGACTTCCATCACGCGTCGCTGGCGAACGCCGACCTGACGAATGCAGCACTGTCGGACACGATGCTCGATCAGGCAGATCTGACGCGGACGGGCTTGAGCGGCACGGATTTCACCGTGTCCTACCTGCGAGACACTGATCTGTCGCATGCTCGGTTCGCGGGCACGAAGTTCTTCGGCGCCCAGGTGTGCGGCGCCAACATCTTCGGTACCGACCCGTCGGCTGCGAGCAACCTCGACACGTCCTGCACGGTGTCCGAGGGTCCGGCAACCCCCCTTCCCGTTCCGGCACCTGTGCCCGGTGGGCTCTTCGGTAGTTGATCGACGTCGTCCACCGATCACGCCGCGAGCAGTCCCTCCAGGTAGTCCAGGAGCCGTGACACCTCCCGCGGGGCGCCGAGGACGACGACCTTGAGCCGGTCGCGTTGCGCGTCGTAGGCGGTGTTGACGCGCAACGGTTCACTGTCGGGTCGCGCGTCCCCGGTGGCTCTGGCGAGCAGTGCGGTCAGCCGATCCGCGGTCTCGCGGTCGACGGTGTCGATGTCGACGATCGAGGTGACCTCGACGCGATGCTCGGTGCGCAGTGTGGAGGCAGCCTGCCCGGTGAACGTCTCGAGGTCTTCGCCGGAGATGCGGTACTGCTTGCCGATGCGGACGGCGGGGAGGCGCCCGGACCGCACGTAGCCGCGGACGGTGCGCACGTGCAGCCCTAGCATGTCGGCGACATCGTCGACCGAATACATCCGCACAGTCATCCAAACAACGTAAACATCCCCTGTCGCACACGTCAATTGGGACATCTACGTGCCCCGTGGCGGCTTTTCCCGGACATGTCGTCGGGAGACTTTTCCGACAGGTTGCCGGTGAACGGCGCGGAAATCGGGCATTGGTGGCAATCTGGATCGAATGACCGACATCGACCAGAGACTGATCCTGGGGCCGTTCGTCCGCTACGTCAGTACCGATCGCGCGACCTTCTGGGTGGAGACATCGCACTCCTGCACCGTCACGGTCACCACGTCCTCGGGCGCCTCGGTGGACGAGCGCACGTGGGGTCTCCACGGGCACCACTACGCCCTCGTCGCCGTCGAGGATCTGCCGCAGAACTCCCTCGTCGACTACACCGTCGCGATCGACGGCGAGCAGGTGTGGCCCACTCCCGACCGCCGGGCCGTCGTGCACACGATGTGCGACGACGAGCCCGTCACCGTCGCCTTCGGATCCTGCCGGCGGGGTGACACCTACAGCGACGAGGCGTTGACGCGCATCGGCGCCGACGCTCTGGTCGGGCTCGCCGACCGTGTCGCGAGCGAAGAGCCCGACACCTGGCCGGATCTTTTGGTCTTCCTCGGCGACCAGGTCTACGCGGACGATCCGTCGCCCGAGATCGTCGAGCGCCTGCACGCCCGGCGCGAGGCCGGCGAGCGTGCTGCCGGCGCCCGCTCGGAGGAGGTCGAGGACGAGATCTGCGACTTCGAGGAGTACACCTGGCTCTACCAGGAGTCGTGGGGCGACGACCGCGTCCGCCAACTGATGGCCACGGTCCCGACGTGCATGATCCTCGACGACCACGATCTGCGGGACGACTGGAACTCCTCCGCGGACTGGCGCGCGGAGGTGACACAGGCGTCCTGGTGGGAGGACCGCGTGATCGGCGCCTTCTCCTCGTACTGGGTCTACCAACACCTGGGCAACCTGTCCCCGCGCGAACTCGAGGACGACGCGATGTACGCGGCCGTGCGATCCGCCGCGAGCGACTCCGAGCGTGAGACGCTGCTCGCCGAGTTCGCCCTGAAGGCGGACGCGGAACCGTCCTCGGCGCGCTGGAGCTATCACCGCGACATCGGCAACACGCGTCTGGTGATGATCGACAGCCGGTGTTCGCGTGACCTGTCGCCCGAGCGCAGGGCCATGGTCGACGACGTCGAGTGGGCATGGGTGCGCGAGCACACGCTGAAATCGGGAAAGGAGCACGTGCTCCTGGGGTCCTCGCTGCCCTTCCTCATGCTTCCGGGGCTGCACGCGGTGGAGCAGTGGAACGAGGCGGTGGCGCAGGGCGCGTGGGGGAAGCGGTTCGGTCGGATCGGGGAGAAGCTGCGTATCGCGCTCGATCTCGAGCACTGGGCCGCGTTCGGAAAGTCGTTCGGCGACATGGTGGATCTGGTCGACGAGGTGGTCGTGGGACCGGACGCGCCGAAGTCGGTCGTGTGGTTGTCGGGTGACGTGCACTGCTCCTACGTCGCGAAGGCGGAGACCCGCGTGTCGACGTCGACGTCTCTGTACCAGCTGACGATGTCGCCGTTCCGCAATCCACTGAACCTGCCGATCCGGGCGGTCAACCGCCTGGCGATCCGTCGCCCGGTGGCGAGGATGCTCGCGCGCCTGGCGCGCGGAGCCAAGGCGGAACCCGTGCACGCGGAGTGGAGCACGGAGGCGGGTCCCTGGTTCGACAACGGGGTGATGTCGTTGACCACGGACTCGCAGGCGCTGCGTCTCGAAGTGAACCACGCCGCGGTGGTGAACGGGCGTCAGACGCTCAGCACCACGGCTCGCTACGACCTCACGCCGTCCGGGGTGCGGCAGCGCTGATCGTGCCCGTGCCACGACAGGTAGGGTCTTCCGACGTGGACGCGACCGATTCTCCCTACCTCGCAGGGCTCGATCTGGCCGGTCGTCGCGTGGTCGTCGTCGGTGGGGGCAGTGTCGCGCAGCGGCGGCTCCCGCTGCTGGTGTCGTGCGGCGCGAAGGTCGTCGTCATCACCCGCGAGGCCACCCCGGCCGTCGAGGGCATGGCGAGCTTCGGTCAGATCGAGCTGGAGCTGCGCGACTATCGCGACGGCGATCTGCACGAGGCCTGGTACGCCATCGCCTGCACCGACGAGGCCGAGACCAACGCGGCCATCGTCGCGGAAGCGGCGCGCTCCCGGATCTTCTGCGTGCGCGCGGACGTGGCGAGAGACGGCACGGCGGTCACGCCTGCCAGCGCGGAGTACGACGGTCTGACCGTCGGCGTGCTCGCCAGCGGAGAGCATCGCCGGTCCGCCGCCGTGCGCAACGCCGTGCTGGACGGGCTGCAGTCCGGGGCCATCGCGGACGCACCGGAGAAGTCGATCGCGGGGGTCGCACTCGTGGGCGGTGGACCGGGAGACCCGGACCTCATCACCGTGCGGGGACGCCGCCTGCTGGCCCGTGCCGACGTGGTGGTGGCCGACCGTCTCGCGCCGCCCGAGCTGCTGGCCGAACTGGGACCGCACGTCGAGGTGATCGACGCGTCGAAGATCCCGTACGGCCGGTTCATGGCACAGGAGGCCATCAACGACGCGTTGGTCACGCATGCCCGCGCCGGCCGGTTCGTGGTCCGACTCAAGGGCGGCGATCCCTACGTCTTCGGCCGCGGATACGAGGAACTCGAGGCGTGCACCGCAGCGGGCATTCCCGTCACCGTCGTTCCCGGCATCACCAGCGCCATCTCGGTGCCGTCCGCCGCCGGTATCCCGGTCACCCATCGTGGCGTCACGCACGAGTTCGTCGTCGTCAGCGGTCATCTGCGCCCGTATCACCCGGACTCGCTGATCGACTGGCCGTCCCTGGGCCGGCTGCGCGGCACGATCGTGCTGCTCATGGCGGTCGAGCGCATCGGAGCCTTCGCGGACGTGCTAGTCGAGAACGGGCGCGCCGCCGACACGCCGGTCGTGGTGGTCCAGGAGGGCACGACGCGGTCGCAGCGAGTGGTGCGGGCAGATCTGACCACTGTCGCCGAGCGGGTGCGTGCGGAGAACGTGCGCCCCCCGGCCATCATCGTCATCGGACCGGTGGCGGGATTCGACGCCGCGGCCGTGATCGGCGCCGCCTCGTGACCCGGCCGATGACCTATCCCGTGACCGAGCGGGCCTTCGGACTCGCGATCATCGCGCTCAGCGGCATGCAGTTGATGGCCGTGCTCGACGGCACCGTGGTGAACCTCGCGCTCGCTCCGCTGCAGGCCGAACTCGGCCTCAGCGATGCCGGTCGCAACTGGGTGGTCTCGTCGTACGTACTGGCCTTCGGCGGGCTCATGCTCCTCGGCGGGCGCATGGGCGACGCCTTCGGACGCAAGCGCATGTTCCTCGTCGGAGTCGCGCTGTTCACGGTGGCGTCCGCGGCCTGCGGACTCGCGCAGAACGAGGCGATGCTGGTGCTGGCCCGCGTGATCCAGGGCGCCGGCGCCGCGGTCGCGTCGCCCACGGCGTTCGCACTGGTGGCCACCACGTTCGCGCCGGGGCCCGTCCGCAATCAGGCCATCGCCATCTACGCGGCCATGACCGGTGTCGGCTCCTTCTCCGGTCTCATCATCGGCGGCGCGCTCACCGAGGTCTCGTGGCGGTGGATCTTCCTCATCAATGTGCCGATCGGTCTCGCGATCCTGGCCCTGGGATGGCGCGCGCTCACCGAGACGGCCGGCGAACGGGCACCCCTCGACGTGCCGGGGGCGATCCTCGCGACGCTCGGATCCACCGGTGTCGTGTTCGGCATCGTCGAGGGTCCGGAACGAGGCTGGACGGACGTCGTCACCCTCACCGCGATCGTCGTCGGTCTGTTCCTGCTGCTCGCGTTCCTCACCGTCGAGCGGCGCGCCAGGAACCCACTGCTGCCCTTCGAACTCTTCCGCGACCGGGACCGCGTCGCCACCTTCGTCGCCATCTTCTTCTCCGGCGGCGCCCTGTTCGCGATGACCGTGATCGTCGCGGTGTTCGTCCAGGACGTGTTGGACTACAGCCCGCTGCGCGCCGGCATCTCGTTCATCCCGTTCGGTGGCGGCATGGCGCTCGCCGCCGTCGCGTCGTCGTGGCTGGCGCCGCGGGTCGCACCACGCTGGATCATCGCGACCGGCGCGGTCCTCACCGTCGGGTACCTGATCTTCGCGTCGACCATCACGGTGGAGTCGACGTACTGGAAGAACCTGTTCCTCCCCATCGGCGGCATCGGTTTCGGCGTCGGACTGGCGGTCATCGCCCTCCCGCTCTGCGCGATCGCCAACGTCGACCAGAAGAACATCGGGCCACTCACCGCCATCTCGCTCGTCGCGCAGAACCTGGGTGGCCCACTCGGCCTCGCTGTGGTCAGCGCGATGGCGGCGTCGAAGACGCTCTCACTGGGCGGTCGGACGGGCTCGGCCGTCGACATGACCCGGCCGGAGATCGTCGCGTTGGGAGAGGGCTACACGTTCGCTCTTCTCGGCTGCGCCGTTCTCGCCGCGGTCGCCGCCGTCTCGGCGTTGTTCATCCGCTACAGCGCGGCCGACGTCGCCCAGGCCAAGGCAGCCCAGGACGCGGTTCACCGCTGACGGTCGGCGGGCAGGTCCGCCTCGTTCGCCGCCGCGCGCCCGGACTCCCATCCCGCGAGGTCCAGCCGGGGTCCACGGACCGACCGGGTGGCCGGGAACAGTCGCTCGACCTCTGCCTCGACGGCCACCGTCTGCGTCGCCAGCATCGGCAGCAATTCGCCGGACCGGCGACTCGCCTCCTCGAGGGCCAGCGCGTCCGACTCGGCGAGGCGTTCACCCAGCCGCACGGCATAGGCCCACAGGAACGCGGTGTCGAAGCCGGATGCGGCCTTCTTCCGCCGAGCCGGTCGGGGAGCGCGAGCCAGAGCGCGCGCCGCCTGCACCGAGAGGGAGGTGAAGAGCATCTCGGTCTGCTCCACGTCGACGGGTGCACCCACCACCGTCGCGAGGGCGTGATCGGTGTCCCAGACCACCCGGGTGCGGTTGACCGTCGCCACCACGTGCAGCAACTGGGCACGCGCATCCGCGTGCGGATTGTCGACGTGCACACGCCTGCTCACGACGTCGGTCCGGCCCTCGGCGAGCACGAGGGTGTCGACGGAGTACTTCGTCATCAGTTCCTGCGCCTTCGCGGTGAACGCATCGGCCTCCTCCTCGAACTCGGTCGAGTCCGCCTTGGCGAGAAGCCCCCTGATGCGCCCGAGCATGCCGGACCCGACGACGGTGTCGGGCGGCAGAAGGCGTGCGGTCCGGGCCGACGGCCACTGCGACGGCAGCGCGCCGATCCGGGTGAGTCGGGGCAGGCTCTGCCACCGCCCGAGCAGCGTGAGCACGGCGATCCACTGGTCACTGACGGCGATGTAGTCGGACGCACCGCCGAGGCGCAGACGCGCGGCGAGCAGACTCGGAGACGCGTCGACGGGCGACTCGACGTCCGGGCGCAGCGCCCGGATCGCCTCGACCTGGCGCACCCAGCTCTCGGGCGCGCGCGAGGTGGCGTCGGAGAGTTCGGCCTCGTGCAGGAGGGCCGCCGCGGCGAGTCCGGTGACCTCGGCGGTGCAGTGGCGGCGGACGACGTGCAGCAGGTCGAGCGGTTGCCACCCCTCCTCGTACAGCGCCGTGATCGTGGACAGGAGCGTGACGGACCCCTGAGCGAGGGGATCCGCGTCGGTGCAGGCAACCAACTGGTCCGCGACGTCGTCCACCACGCGTTGCGAGGCGGTGCGACCGACGGCGGCATCGGCGCCGCGCTGCAGCAGTTCCGGGACCGGGTTCATTCGGTCAGCACGATCACCTCGGTCGGCGATGCGACCTCGGCTCGGAGTCCTGCACGGACGGCGACCGCGGCGACGGCCCGTGCGCTCGTGGGTTCCGCGCGGGTGACGGTCAGCGCCCGTGCCAGCAGTCCCTTGTGATGCTTGTTGAAATGGCTGACGACGGTGCGGGATCCGTCGGGTTGCTCGGTGAGCACGGTGGCGGTGACCGCGCCGGGTATGGGGCCCAGGTCGCGGTAGATTCCCGAGCGCAGATCGACGACGAGACCGTCGGCCGCGGCGGTCACCGCCGCGGGCAGCACCGGCTTCCACAGGGCGCGGAGCGTGGGGAGCCCGGGCAGTGCGGACCCGCCCGAGAGCCGGTACGCCGGAACCGGATCGTCCGCTCGCACCGCACCGAAGAGGGCGGACCCGATCGCGAGGCGCTGCCGAGCCCTGGCCTTCTGCGCCCGGGTGAACGATGCCGCGTCCAACGCGTCGAACAACACTCCGGTGTAGCGCTCGAGAGCGGGTCTCGTCGCCGAGACCGTCAGGGCCGCATTGCGCTCGATCTCGTCGTCCTGCTTCGGCGAGAGTCCCAGGGCCGTGCGGGAGGCCGCGGGATCGTCGGCGAGGGACACGAGAGCGTTCACCAGCGTCGATCGGACGTCGGTGAGCTGCGGAAGCCACAGCCGGTCGAGATCGAGCGGATCACCGCGGCCGCCCGCGGACTTGGTTTCGGACGGTGGCAGAAGAACGAGCACGGCAGGAACGGTACCGACACACCCACGGACTAGGCTGTGCGCCTGTGATCACCCGTCTGTCCCACCTGTTCCTGCGCACGCTCCGCGACGATCCCGCCGATGCCGAGGTACCGAGCCACAAGCTCCTGGTGCGCGCCGGCTACGTCCGCCGCATCGCTCCCGGTGTGTACTCGTGGCTGCCGCTCGGGCTCCGGGTGCTGCGCCGCGTCGAGCAGGTGGTGCGCGAGGAGATGAACGCGATCGGTGGCCAGGAGATCTCGCTGCCGGCGCTGCTGCCGCGCGAACCGTACGAGGTGACCAACCGCTGGACCGAGTACGGCGACGGGCTGTTCCGGCTCAAGGATCGCAAGGGCGTCGACATGCTGCTCGGGCCGACGCACGAGGAGCTCTTCGCGCTGACGGTCAAGGGGGAGTACAGCTCCTACAAGGACCTGCCGGTCACGCTGTACCAGATCCAGACCAAGTACCGCGACGAGGAGCGTCCGCGGGCCGGCATTCTGCGCGGCCGTGAGTTCGTCATGAAGGACTCGTACTCGTTCGATCTGGACGAGGCGGGTCTGAAGACCTCCTACGAGGCCCACCGCGAGGCGTACCAGCGAATCTTCGAGCGCCTCGGTGTCAGCTATGTCATCGTCGCGGCAACGTCCGGTGCGATGGGCGGGAGCGCGTCCGAGGAATTCCTCGCGGAATCGGTCGTCGGCGAGGACACCTACGTGCGGTGTGTCGAGTCCGGGTACGCCGCGAACGTCGAGGCCGTCACGACGCCGGCTCCGCCGTCGATCCCCCTCGAGGGCCTGCCGCAACCGACGGTGCACGAAACCGGCGACACCCCGACCATCGCGACGCTCGTCGACTGGGCGAACGGTGCGGATCTCGGCCGCACGGTCACCGCGGCGGACACGCTCAAGAACGTGCTGCTCAAGACACGCATCCCAGGCGGTGAGTGGGAACTGCTCGCCATCGGCGTTCCCGGTGATCGTGACGTGGACGAGAAGCGCCTCGAGGCCTCCCTCGCCCCTGCCGAGTTCGTCATGCTGGGCGACGCGGACTTCGCCGCCAATCCCTTCCTCGTCAAGGGGTACATCGGACCGAAGGCCTTGCAGGACAACGGCGTGCGTTACCTCGTCGACCCTCGCGTCGTCGACGGTACGGCGTGGATCACCGGCGCGAACGAGAAGGGCAAGCACGTCGTCGACCTGGTCGCGGGCCGCGATTTCGTCGCGGACGGCACCATCGAGGCCGCCGAGGTGCGCGACGGTGATCCCTCTCCGGACGGCCGCGGCGCACTGGTGTCCGCTCGCGGCATCGAGATCGGCCACATCTTCCAGCTCGGTACCAAGTACACCGACGCCTTCGCGGTCGACGTCCTCGGCGAGAACGGCAAGCCCACCCGCCTGCTCCAGGGCTCGTACGGCGTCGGCGTGTCCCGCCTGGTGGCTGTCATCGCCGAGCAGATGCACGACGACAAGGGTCTGCGGTGGCCCGCGTCCGTCGCACCCGCCGACGTGCACATCGTCATCGCCAACAAGGACGTGGGCGCGCGCGAGGGTGCCGAGGCGCTCGCCGTCGAACTCGACGCACACGGACTCGAGGTCGTCCTGGACGACCGTCCCAAGGTGTCTCCCGGTGTGAAGTTCAAGGATTCCGAGCTCATCGGTGTGCCGCTCGTCGTCGTCCTCGGTCGCGGCTGGGCGGACGGCACCGTCGAGCTGAAGGATCGCTTCACCGGTGAGGCTCGCGACGTTCCGGCCGAGTCGGCGGGCCGGGAGGTCCTGCGCGCAGTCGGGCGACCCGTGTGAGCACCTCGTCGTCGAGCGAGTCTCTCCCTGCGGTCCTGACCCGGCTCGTCGACGCTCGCCGAGTCCTGCTGATCGCGCCGACACACGGACGCTCGGCCGCTCTCGCGGCCGACGCGGTCTGCGAGCGCGGCTCCGTCGTGGTGCTCGCCGCGGACGAGAGTGTCGCGGCCGTCCAGGCCGACACGGAGGCGGCACGAGGCCGGGTGGAGATCGTCGCCGGCGAACCCGCCGGATCGTTGCCGCAGCTCCGCACGGACGACGACACGACCTTCGGTGTGGTGTCCGCCGACGTCTCGCGGGCCGGTGCGGCCGAGGCCGTGCAGTACCTCGAGTGGGCGCTGGTGCTCGGTCGACCCGGGACCGCCGTGGTGGTCACCGGTGACGCCGACGGGGCGACGTGGACGGCGGTGCAGGACATGGTCGACGGTCACCCACGGCTCGCCGCGGCGTCGTGGACCGCGGGCACCGCGGTGATCGTCGCCGCCGTGACCGATCAGCCCTGAGTCGAGGTCCCGACCGGCGGAGGGGTCAGGTCGCCGGAGTGCCGGGAAAGGCCACCGTCGACGGGAAGATGCCGAGGATCGCCTTCCACGCCGAGGCGCGCCGAGCGGAGTCCGTGAGGGCGACGATGCCGATGTCGCGGGTGTGCCCGGACTGGGCCCGTTCGACGACCGACCGCCATGCGACTGCGGCGTCGTCCTCGACCTGCGCCGCGAGCCGTGCCGCTGCCACCGCGTCGGTCACCGGGAACGGCACCGTGTACCCGGCCGCGGGCTCCGGTGCGGTGACGCTGGCCGCGGTCAGGGCGTCGATGGTGCCGTCGCGCCGCGCTCGGTGGTCGGCGGCGTACTGCGCGACCATCGGATCGCGGGTGGGGTTCGAGAACGCCGCGATGACGCCGTAGGCGAAGACGGCGGCGAACTCCACGTTCAGCGCGTCCACGAGGGCCTGCTGCTCCGGGCCGAGATCACTCATCCGGCCACCGCCGCGGACGCCAGCGTGCACGCGGCACTGATCGACCCGAGCAGGCCCGCTCGGTAACCGGACAGCGCACGCGCGTCGTCCGCTGCGCTGCGGCCCGCGTCCGACAGCGCCGCGGACAAGTCGGTGAGTGCCGGAGCCGGCACCGGCTCGGCAGTGCCGGTCGCCGCAGCGGCGGTCTCCGACACCGTGGGCGGGGGAGTGAGACGTGCGATCTCGGTGTCGAGCGCGTCGGCGTGGGCGGTCCGCTGATCGGCGATCACGGTGAGAGTGTCGACCGCCGCCGGGTTCTGCGCGATCGCCGCCGTTGCGGCGGCGGCGTCCCGGCGGGCCCGGGCGGCATGGGCCGCGAGCGGATCGGGCTGCGCCGCCTCGTCGTCCTGCGCACCGTCCGAGCACGCGACCGTCGAGGCGAGGATCGTCGTGCCCGCTACCGCTGCTCCCGCACCGCGCAACATCGTGCGCCGCGAGAGCGTCGGGAGACTGCGGCCGTGCAGGAAGACCGGTCGGTGCGGAACTGTCGGTGGCACCCGGTCATCGTGCCAGACACGGACACCGTCCCCGCGCCGGACACGAGCACTCTCGGCGCGACGACGCAGCGTGTCGGGAGACGCGCCCCGGTCGCGGTATCGTGGTCCCTTCCCAGTTCGCCGGTGGCGAGCTGTACAACTTCAGCGAGGAGTGGTCGAGCGATGCCGGTTCCATCCAGGGAGAGGGTCGTCGCACTCCTCTCCGCACACGTGGCGGGCCCGGGGTTCACCGACGGCGATCTCGATCTCGAAGACGTCACCGTGTCGAAGGCCGGTGCTCACAGCGTCGTCAAGGTGATCGTCGACCGGGATTCCGGATTCGAGCTCGACGCGCTCGCTCGGCTGAGCCACGAGATCTCCGACATCCTGGACGCGGCAACCGAATTCGGGGACACCGCGTACAACCTCGAGGTGACCACGCCCGGTGTCGACCGACCCCTGACCGAGCCTCGCCACTGGCGTCGTGCTCGCGGCCGGATGGTCACCGTCGTGCTCCGGGACGAGACGATCGACGCCCGCGTCGGTGAGCTCCGGACCTCGGAGGGCGGTACGACCGAACTGGATCTCGTTCTCCGCTCGCGCACCGGTCCGACGCTGCGCACCGTGCCGCTCGACGCGGTCACGTCGGCCACCGTGCAGGTGGAGTTCAAGAAGCCCAATCCTGCGGAGCTCGAGATGGCGGGCGGCGTCACGCCCGGACGCTTCGATCCGCTGAACCCGCCGGAGGAGCCCGTCTCCGGTGACGAAGACGACGACACAGACGACGAAAGCCGATAACGACGTGAACATCGACATGACTGCCCTCCGCGCGATCGAGGCGGAGAAGGGCATCACCATCGACGCGGTGATCGAGACGCTGCAGAGTGCGCTGCTCACCGCGTACAAGCACACGGCCGGTCACCGGTCCGACGCCTACATCGACGTGAATCGCAAGAGTGGCGAGGTCCGCGTCATGGCACGCGAGACCGACGAGAACGGGAACTTCGTCTCCGAGTGGGACGACACCCCCGAAGGGTTCGGTCGCATCGCCGCGACCACCGCGCGTCAGGTCATCCTGCAGCGACTCCGAGACGCCGAGAACGAGAAGTCGTTCGGTGAGTACTCGACGCACGAGGGCGAGATCGTCGGCGGTGTCATCCAGGCCGACGCACGGCTGAACGCACGCGGCACGGTCGTGGTGCGGATCGGCAGCGACTCCGAGGGCGTGGACGCGACCATCCCGCCGGCGGAGCAGGTGCCCGGTGAGACGTACGAGCACGGCGACCGGATCAAGTGCTACGTCGTGGGCGTCACCCGCGGCAATCGCGGCCCGCAGGTCACCCTGTCCCGGACGCACCCCAACCTGGTCCGCAAGGTGTTCGCGCTCGAGGTGCCGGAGATCGCGGACGAGTCCGTGGAGATCGTGTCGGTGGCCCGCGAGGCGGGACACCGGTCGAAGATCGCCGTGCGGACGTCGGTGTCCGGCCTCAACGCCAAGGGCGCGTGCATCGGTCCGATGGGCCAGCGTGTCCGCAACGTCATGAGCGAGCTGGCCGGCGAGAAGATCGACATCATCGACTACGACGACGATCCCGCCGTGTTCGTCGGGAATGCGTTGTCACCGTCGAAGGTTGTCTCTGTCACGGTCGTCGACGCGGCTGCCCGCGCCGCTCGTGTGGTGGTGCCCGACTATCAGTTGTCGCTCGCGATCGGCAAGGAAGGTCAGAACGCGCGGCTCGCCGCGCGCCTGACCGGGTGGCGTATCGACATCCGGAGCGACGCCGCGCCGACCGAGGACGATCACTGAGTCGGCGCGCGCGAGCGGGCGACGTTCCGAACCGGACCGAATCCGCGTTAGACTGTGACACGGCTCGACACGCGTTGTCCGACGACACCGCGTCCGCACCAGCTGGACCGGTGCGTACGTGCGTAGGATGCAGACAGCGCGAGTCGCCTTCCGCCTTGGTGCGGATCGTCGCCGGCGTCTCCGACACCGGCACGGTCGGTGCCGTGGTCGATCATCGCCGCAGACTGCCCGGCCGGGGTGCATGGTTGCATCCTGACGCGACTTGTCTGCAGCAGGCGGAGCGACGTCGAGCCTTCGGGCGTGCCTTGCGCGTGACCGGTCCGCTGGACCTGTCCGCGCTTGCCCGAGAGTTCGCACCGTGACGGTGTGGACCACACCCGATCGACCGGCCGAACGGTCGCGGCACCTCGCCGCGCCACGAGGAGAACAGGTACACGAATTCATGAGCACACCGTGAAGCACCGACGATGAACATCGTTTCGAGATAACCCGAGGTCGTGCGGGCGCCTGCCATAGGAGCCGCGCTCGACCTCTCAGTGAGGAGAGCAGTGGCAGGCAAGGCCCGCGTGCACGAGTTGGCTAAAGAACTCGGTGTCACCAGCAAGGATCTACTCGCTCGGCTGAAAGAGCAGGGCGAGTTCGTGAAGTCGGCGTCGTCGACCGTGGAAGCACCGGTCGCGCGACGTCTCCGTGAGTCGTACCCGTCCGCGTCCGGCGACGCGGCACCGTCGACCGGCGCCCGTCCGTCCGGAAACGGCGCAGGCCCGAAGCCGGGCGGCCCCCGCCCCGGTCCGAAGCCGGCTCCGGCGGCCCCCGAGGCACCGGCCGCAGCAGCACCCGAGGCGCCCGCCGCGCAGGCTCCGGCCCCGTCGGCTCCCGCCGCCCCGGCACCCGCTGCCCCGGCTCCGACACCCGCAGCACCTGCCGCTCCCGCGGCACCGGCTGCTCCGGCGGCACCCGCCCCCGAGGCACCGGCAGCGTCGGCGCCCACAGCGCCCGCTGCTCCCGGCCCCAAGCCGGGACCGAAGGCACCGCGCGTCGGCAACAATCCCTACTCGTCCGCACCCGTCGAGCGCCCCGCGCCGCGTCCCGCTCCGGGACAGGCCGGTCCGCGACCCGGCGCCCCGCGTCCGGCTCCAGGCCAGGGTGGACCTCGTCCGGCCGGCGGCGCACCCGCTCAGGGTGGAGCAGGTCGTCCCCCCGCAGGTCAGGGTGGACCTCGCCCCGGCGGACCCCGTCCCAATCCCGGCTCCATGCCTCCCCGCCCGAACCCGGGTGCCATGCCGAGCCGCTCGGCTCGCCCGGCTCCCGCAGCCGGCGGTCGTCCGGGTCGTCCCGGCGGCGCACCGGGCGGTCGTCCCGGCGGTGCCGGTGGCGGCGGCGGTTACCGCGGTGGCGGCGGCGGTGCACCCGGCGCTCCCGGTGCCGGCGCACCTGCCGGTGGCGGCTTCCGTGGTCGTCCCGGTGGCGGTGGCCGTCCCGGCCAGCGCGGTGCCGCGGCAGGCGCGTTCGGTCGTCCCGGCGGCGCAGTCCGTCGTGGCCGCAAGTCGAAGCGGGCGAAGCGCGCCGAGTACGAATCCATGCAGGCTCCCGCAGTCGGTGGCGTGCGGTTGCCCCGTGGCAACGGTGAGACGATCCGTCTCGCTCGCGGCGCATCGCTGTCCGACTTCGCGGACAAGATCGACGCGAACCCGGCTGCACTCGTGCAGGCGCTGTTCAACCTCGGCGAGATGGTGACGGCGACTCAGTCGGTCAACGACGAGACGCTCGAACTGCTCGGCGGCGAGATGAACTACGTCGTCCAGGTCGTGAGCCCGGAGGACGAGGACCGCGAACTGCTGAACTCGTTCGACCTCACCTACGGCGAGGACGAGGGCGGCGAGGACGAGCTCGAGCAGCGTCCGCCCGTGGTCACCGTCATGGGTCACGTCGACCACGGCAAGACGCGACTGCTGGATTCGATCCGTAACGCCACCGTGCGTGAGGGCGAGGCCGGTGGCATCACGCAGCACATCGGTGCCTACCAGGTCCTCACCGAGCTCGAGGGCAACGAGCGTCTGGTCACCTTCATCGACACCCCCGGTCACGAGGCCTTCACGGCCATGCGTGCCCGTGGTGCCAAGGCCACCGACCTCGCGATCCTCGTGGTCGCGGCCGACGACGGCGTCATGCCGCAGACGGTGGAGGCGATCAACCACGCCCAGGCAGCGGACGTGCCGATCGTGGTCGCGGTCAACAAGATCGACAAGGAAGGCGCGAACCCGGACAAGATCCGGCAGCAGCTGACCGAGTACGGCCTCATCGCCGAGGAGTACGGCGGCGACACGATGTTCGTCGACATCTCGGCCAAGCAGGGCACCAACATCGATGCCCTTCTCGAGGCAGTGCTGTTGACGGCCGACGCGGCGCTCGATCTGCGCGCCAACCCGGACATGGACGCACAGGGTGTCGCCATCGAGGCACATCTCGACCGTGGTCGCGGACCGGTGGCCACCGTGCTCATCGCTCGCGGAACCCTGCGTGTCGGTGACTCGATCGTCGCCGGCGATGCCTACGGTCGCGTCCGTCGCATGGTCGACGAGCACGGCGAGGACGTCATCGAGGCGCTCCCGTCGCGTCCCGTCCAGGTCATCGGCTTCACGTCGGTGCCGGGTGCCGGTGACAACCTGCTCGTCGTCGACGAGGACCGCATCGCCCGTCAGATCGCGGACCGCCGCAACGCTCGCAAGCGCAACGCGCTGGCAGCGAAGTCGCGCAAGCGGATCAGCCTCGACGATCTCGATGCCGCGCTGAAGGAGACGTCGCAGCTCAACCTGATCCTGAAGGGCGACAACTCCGGCACCGTGGAGGCCTTGGAGGAGGCGCTCGTCGGTATCGCGATCGACGACGAGGTCGAACTGCGCGTCATCGACCGCGGCGTGGGTGGTGTCACCGAGACCAACGTCAACCTGGCGTCGGCGTCCAACGCGATCATCATCGGCTTCAACGTCCGTGCCGAGGGCAAGGCGACGGAGCTGGCGAACCGCGAGGGCGTGGACATCCGGTACTACTCGGTGATCTACCAGGCGATCGACGAGATCGAGAAGGCGCTCAAGGGTCTGCTCAAGCCGGTCTACGAAGAGGTCACGCTGGGCCAGGCCGAGATCCGCGCGCTGTTCCGTTCCTCGAAGGTCGGAAACATCGCCGGTTGCCTCGTCACCTCGGGTCTGGTGCGCCGCAACGCGAAGGCTCGACTGCTGCGTGACAACAACGTGGTCGCCGAGCTCGTCACCATCTCGTCGCTCCGGCGCGAGAAGGAGGACGCCACCGAGGTCCGCGAGGGCTACGAGTGTGGTCTGACGGTGACGTACTCCGACATCAAGGTCGGAGACGTCGTGGAGGCGTACGAGCTTCGGGAGAAGCCGCGCGACTGATCGACGAGAACGTACGGGTGTGGCCCGCGGCATGTCCGCGGGCCACACCCGTTCGTCGAAGACGGTGTCCGACCCTGCTATCGATGAGGTGCTCGTGTTTCTCGGTGCTCTCGAACTCGACATCCTGCTCGGCGACGTACATTCGCTGAAGGAGAAACGTTCGGTGATCAAGCCCGTCGTCGCTGCCCTGCAGCGCTTCGGTGTGTCGGCCGCCGAGACCGGGGAACAGGAGCGTTACCGTCGTTCGATGGTGGGTGTCGCCATCGCCACCGGGGACGTCGCCCACCTGCACGAGGTACTCGACTCGTGCGAGCGACACGTGGCCGAGAGGCCGGAACTACAACTACTCGCAGTTCGGCGCCGAGTGTTCGGGCCAGAGGACTGATGGACGAAGGAGACGCATCGTGGTGGACCAAGCCCGCGCTCGTAAACTGGCCAAGCGCATCGGTGCGATCGTCGCGACGGCCATCGATCACGAGATCAAGGATCCGCGGCTGTCGTTCGTGACGGTCACCGACACCAAGGTGACCCCGGACCTGCACGACGCCACCGTCTACTACACCGTGCGCGGCGAGACGCTCGACGCCGAGCCCGATTTCCAGGCTGCCGCTCTGGGTCTGGAGAAGGCCAAGGGCGCTCTGCGCACCAAGGTCGGTGCCGGTACCGGCGTGCGCTTCACCCCGACGCTGACCTTCCGTGCGGACACGGTGCCCGACACCGCGCGCCACATGGAGGAACTGCTCGAGCGTGCCCGCCAGATCGACGACAAGGTGGCTCAGGCCGCTGCGGGGGCGCAGCCCGCAGGTGATCCGGATCCGTACAAGGTGCCTCGAAGCGACACCGACGAGCTCTGAGACCCCGGTGACCGACACGCTGCGCGCAGACATGCAGAAAGCCGTCCGTCTTCTCAAGGACGCCCGGACGGTGACTCTGCTGTGCCACGTGCAACCCGACGCCGACACCATCGGCAGTGCGCTCGCCCTGGCCATCGCGCTCTCGCGACGCGGCGCGCGGCCGACCGTGTCCTTCGCGGCGCCCGCCTCGTTGCCCGAGTCGATGATCGGTCTGCCGGGAGCGGAGTTCCTGGTGCCGCCCGCCGAGGTCCCGACGGACGCGGACCTGGTGGTCACCGTGGACGCCGGCAGTCGAGGCAGGCTCGGGTCACTGGGTGACCGGTTGGACGGCGCCGTGTCCCTGGTCGTCGACCATCACCGGTCCAACACCTTCTACGGCTCGCATCACGTGATCGATGCGAGTGCGGAGTCCACCACAGCGGTGGTCGCCGTGCTGTTCGACGAGTGGGGCGTCGAGATCGACCGGGACCTCGCGCACTGCCTGTTCGCCGGCCTCGTGACCGACACCGGATCGTTCCGCTGGGTCCGGCCGGGCTCCCACCTGCTGGCCGAGCGACTTCTCGCGACCGGGATCGACGGCGCCGCCATCTCGCGCCGCCTGCTCGACACCCACCCCTTCGCCTGGCTGCCGATGCTGGGCGCCGTCCTGGGCTCGGCGCGCCTGGTGCCGGACGCGGCCGGCTCGCGTGGGCTCGTCTACGCGATCGTGCGGCTCGAGGACTCTCGCGGACTGCGTCCCGAGGAGATCGAGAGCGTCGTGGACATCGTGCGCACCACCGCGGAGGCCGAGGTGGCCGCCGTGTTCAAGCAGAACGAGGCGGGCTGGGCCGTGTCGTTGCGCGCGAAGAGCAGTGTCGACGTCTCCGTCGTGGCGTCCGCGCTGGGTGGGGGCGGCCACAAGTTCTCCGCCGGCTACACCGCGACGGGCCCGATCGAGGACGACGTCGACGCCCTGGTCGCCGCGCTCGGGTGACCGATCGCTCCGCCGTGGACGGGCGGGTGTCCGCTCGCACCTTGTTCGGCCTCGCGTTCCCCGCACTCGGCGTCCTGGTGGCCGAGCCGCTGTACCTGCTCTTCGACTCCGCGGTGGTGGGTCGACTCGGTGCGCTCCCACTCGCGGGTCTGGCCGTCGGTGGCCTCGTTCTCGCCCAGGTGAGTACGCAGCTGACGTTCCTCTCGTACGGGACGACCGCGCGCGCGGCACGGCTGCACGGTGCGGGCCGGGACGACGACGCCCGCAACGAGGGCGTCCAGGCCACGTGGCTCGCAGTGGTGCTGGGCCTCCTGCTGATCCTGGTGGTCCAGCTCTTCGCGAACCCGATCCTGTCGGTGCTGGGCGGTGGGGGAGACATCACCGCCGAGGCCACCACGTGGCTCCGGGTCGGCGTGCTCGGCACCCCGTTGATCCTCGTCACGCTCGCCGGGAACGGGTGGATGCGCGGCGTGCAGGACACCGTGCGGCCGTTGCGGTACGTGGTGGCGGGGCTCGCACTGTCGGCCGTGCTGTGTCCCGTCCTCGTGCACGGTCTGATCGGCGTTCCGGCCCTCGGCCTCGTCGGGTCCGCCGTGGCCAACGTCATCGGCCAGGCCGTCGCAGCGACGCTGTTCGTCTCCGCCCTGATGCGCGGGCCGCGGACCTGCTCGCTCCGGCCGGATCTCGCGATCATCCGCCGCCAGCTCGTCCTCGGCCGGGACCTCGTGCTCCGCTCGTTCGCCTTCCAGGCCTGCTTCCTGTCCGCGGTGACCGTGGCGTCACGCTTCGGTGCCGGTGCGGTCGGGGCCCATCAGGTGGTTCTGCAGTTGTGGAATCTCGTCGCGTTGATGCTGGACTCGTTGGCCATCGCCGCACAGTCCCTGGTCGGCGCCGCGTTGGGAGCGGGCCGTGGCCGCGCCGCGTCGATGCTCGCCTCGCGGGTGACCGCGTGGTCCGTCGGTTTCGCCGTCGTGCTCGCAGGACTGTTCGCCGCCACCCACGCCGTGATCCCGCCGCTCTTCACGTCCGACTCGTCGACCCTGACGAGCATCGACGGCATCTGGTGGTTGTTCGTCGCGCTGATCCCCGTCGCCGGCGTCGTGTTCGCCCTCGACGGTGTGCTGCTCGGGGCCGGGGATGCCGTCTTCCTGCGGAACGCGACTCTCGCGAGCGCCGTCGTCGGATTCCTACCGCTGATCTGGCTCGCGGCGATCCTCGACTGGGGGTTGCCGGGAATCTGGGTGGGCCTGATGGTGTTCGTCAGCCTGAGAGCGGTCTCCGTGGTCTGGCGGACCGCGTCGGGCGCCTGGATCAGAACGGGGACCGATACCGTCGGGAGCCGAACATCAACCGCAGAAGGGTCGTGAGTGTGCCAGCCAAGTTGTGGGCCGTCAGCGACATCCACGTCGGTCACAAGGGCAACCGGCCCGTCACCGAGGCCATCGAACCGGAGAGCCCCGAGGACTGGCTGATCGTCGCCGGAGACGTGTCGGAGAAGACGGACGACATCCGCTGGGCGCTCGCCGAGCTGAAGTCGAAGTTCGACACCGTGATCTGGGTGCCGGGAAACCACGAGCTGTGGACCACGGTCAAGGACCCGGTACAGATGCACGGTGAGGCGCGCTACGACTACCTGGTGACGATGTGCCGGGAACTGGGTGTGCTGACGCCCGAGGACCCGTTCCCCGTGTGGGAGGGGGAGGTCGGGCAGGCCGGAGGCCGGTCGGGGTATTTGGGCCCCGTCACGCTGGTGCCGATGTTCGTGTTGTACGACTACTCTTTCCTGCCTGCGGGCACCACGAACAAGCTCGACGGTCTGGCGCTGGCGCGCAGCCGCAACGTGGTGGCCACCGACGAGTTCCTCATCACCCCGACGCCCTACGCGTCCCTCGACGCGTGGTGCGCGGCGCGGCTGGCGATCACCGAGAAGCGGTTGGCCGAGGTGGACACCTCGATCCCGACGGTGCTGATCAACCACTGGCCGCTGGTGCGGCAGCCCACCGAGGTGCTGTTCTATCCCGAGTTCGCCCTCTGGTGCGGAACCACGGCGACCAAGGACTGGCACACCCGCTACAACGCCCTGTGTGCGGTCTACGGCCACCTCCACATCCCACGGACGACGTACTACGACGGCGTGCGGTTCGAGGAAGTGTCGGTGGGCTACCCGCGCGAGTGGAAACGCCGCGGACTCCCGGATCAGGTGCTGCGACAGATCCTTCCGGTCCCCGAGTACCCGCCGGGATCGTTGAACAAGTTCGGCGGCCACTTCACAGTCACGCCGGAGATGGAAGCGGAAGTGGAGAAGATGCGAGCGGAGAAGCGACTGTGACGACGGCACGAGAGACCTCCCTGCTCGGCGGGCTGCTCGCGCGCGGCGTCGTCGCCGAGGAGCTGTTCGAGGATCCGCCCGGTCTCACCCCGCACCCCCGCGAGGCGCATCTCGTGGAGAAGGCCGTCGACAAGCGCAAGCGCGAGTTCACCTCGGCGCGGCACTGCGCCCGACTCGCGATGGGCCGGCTCGGACTCGAGCCCGGTCCGATCCTGCGCGGCGAGATGGGATCGCCGGTGTGGCCGGGCGGCGTCGTCGGCTCGCTCACGCACTGCGACGGCTATCGCGCCGCCGCCGTGGGCTACGCGTTGCAGGTCCGCTCGGTGGGCATCGACGCGGAACCGCACGAACCGCTGCCGGACGGCGTGCTGAAAGCCGTGAGCATCGAGGCCGAGCGTGAGGTCCTGGCCACCCGCACCGACGACGAGGTGCAGTGGGACAAATTGCTGTTCTGCGCGAAGGAGGCGACGTACAAGGCCTGGTACCCGCTGACCGGGCGGTGGCTCGGATTCGAGGACGCGCACATCACCTTCGAGCGCGATGCCGACTCGGCGGGACGCTCGACCGTCACCGGTACCTTCCGCTCCCGGCTGCTGGTCCCCGGCGACACCACCAGCGGCGCACCGCTCACCTCCTTCGACGGACGCTGGGCCGTCTCCGACGGCCTCGTCGTCACTGCGATCACGGTCTTCTGACGGCCGGCCTCCGGCCTTCCCGCTTTATGGACGGCCGGCCTCCGGCCTTCCCGCGATCTTCTGACAGACTTCTCCCTCGTGCCAGCTCACCCCAAACCCCCCACAGGACTCGACGGCGCCGGACTTCTGGTGGTGGACAAGAGTGGCGGAGTCACCAGCCACGACGTCGTCTCCGCCTGTCGCAAGGCCTTGAAGACGCGCCGCATCGGACACGCCGGCACTCTCGATCCCATGGCGACGGGGGTGCTGGTGCTCGGTGTCGAGCGAGCGACCAAGATGCTGGGTCTGCTGTCGCTGACCACCAAGGAGTACACCGCGACCGTCCGCCTCGGAGCCGCCACCACCACCGACGACGCCGAGGGCGAGACGGTGTCGACGGCGGACACGAGTGCGGTGACGGACTCCGGGATCGACGAGGCCGTCGCCGCGCTGACCGGGAAGATCAGTCAGGTCCCGTCGAGTGTCAGCGCCATCAAGGTGGACGGCAAGCGCGCCCACGCTCTCGTTCGGGAGGGCGAGGACGTCGTGCTCGAACCGCGCACGGTCACCGTCTCCCGCTTCGACGTCCTGGAGCGTCGCCGGGGGAGCGACGTGATCGATCTGGACGTCCACGTCGAGTGCACGTCCGGGACCTACGTGCGGGCGCTCGCGCGAGACCTGGGTGCGTCCCTGGGCGTCGGCGGCCACCTGACCGCGTTGCGGCGCACCCGGGTCGGACCGTTCACGTTGGAGCACGCCCGCAGTCTCGACGAGGTGCGGGACGACCCGCACGTGAGCCTCGACATCGACGCTGCCGCTCGCACGGCGTTCCCGCACCGGACGGTCACGTCGGACGAGGCCGAATCGTTGAGCCAGGGACGCTGGCTCGACCCGATCGGGATGCCCGGCATCTACGCGGCACTGGACGAGAACGGCCACACCATCGCCCTGGTGCAGGAACGCGGCAAGCGGGCCAGCACCGTGATGGTCGTGCGGCCGGCCACGCTGCGCCCCTGAGTTCGTCGGGGCGGTCCGGCGTCAGTCCGTGGTCATCCAGATCGCCTCGGCGGCAACATGACCCAGGTCGAGTACCGTGTCGGCCACCTGCACGGCCACGGTCCCGGCGAAGTCGCGGCGCTCGACCATCGTGATCGACAGGTCGAGGGTGATGCCGATGGAATCGAAGTACCGCAACATGTCCGGATCCGAGTCGGAGATGCGGGTGACGTGGCCCTTCTGGCCCGCGACGAAATCGCTGAGCGGTACCGCCGGCGGTGCGGGAATGGTGCCGTCGATGGTGGGGATGGGATCACCGTGCGGGTCGCGTGACGGCCGACCGAGCTTGGCGTCGATGCGCTCGACGAGCAGGTCCGACACCGCGTGTTCGAGCACCTCGGCCTCGTCGTGCACCTCGTCCCAGCCGTAGCCCATCTCCTCGACCAGCCAGGTCTCGATGAGCCGATGCCTGCGGACCATGCCGATGGCGGCGCGCCGCCCGGCCTCGGTGAGTGTGATGGACCCGTAGCGGGCGTGGTCGACGAGGCCCTGATCGGCGAGTTTGCGTACGGCCTCGGAGACCGTGGACGGCGAGACGCACATCCGGGAGGCGAGCATCTTGGTGCTCACCGGCTCGTCGGAGTACTCGCTCGCGGTCCAGATGACCTTGAGGTAGTCCTGCGCGACGGTGGAGAGGGCAGGGGCTGGCACGCCGACAGCTTAGCCGTCGGTGCGCCGGACGTGACCGGTCGATCGTCGGCCCGTAGGCTCCTGGTCGTGGAGAGATGGCGAGGTCTCGACGATGTCCCGGCCGACTGGGGCAGATGTGTTCTGACGATCGGCGTGTTCGACGGCGTACACCGCGGCCACGCCCAATTGATCGACCGCGCCGTGACATCGGCGGCGGCACGCGGAGTGCCGAGTGTGCTCATGACCTTCGATCCGCATCCGATGGAAGTGGTGCGTCCGGGCAGTCACCCGGCCCAGCTGACCACCCTCACCCGGCGTGCCGAACTGGCCGAGGAACTGGGCATCGACGTCTTCTGCGTCATGCCTTTCACGCCGGAGTTCATGAAGCTCACCCCCGATCGCTACATCCACGACATCCTCGTCGAGCGGCTGCACGCCGCCGAGGTCGTGGTGGGGGAGAACTTCACGTTCGGCAAGAAGGCCGCCGGCAACGTCGCTCTGCTCCGGTCCGCCGGCACGCGGTTCGGGTTCGCGGTCGACGGTGTCACTCTGCTGGCCGAGGAGTCGGTCACGTTCTCCTCCACCTACATTCGCGCCTGCGTCGACGCCGGTGACGTCGCGGCCGCCGCCGACGCGCTCGGTCGACCCCACCGAGTCGAGGGCGTGGTGGTGCACGGTGACGGCCGTGGCCGCACCATCGGCTACCCCACGGCCAACGTCAAGCCGCCCATGCACGCCGCCATCCCGGCGGACGGGGTGTACGCGTCGTGGTTCACGGTGCTCGGACCCGGACCGATCATGGGTACCGTGACTCCCGGAAAGCGTTGTCGCGCAGCGGTGTCGGTGGGGACCAATCCCACGTTCTCGGGACGCACCCGCACGGTGGAGGCGTTCGTCCTGGACGGCGACGCCGATCTCTACGGGCAGCACGTCGCGGTGGACTTCGTCGAGCGTCTGCGCGGCATGGAGGCCTTCGCCTCGGTGGACGAGCTGATCGCGCAGATGGATCTCGACGTCGACCGTGCCCGCGACATCCTCGCCGCCCTGGACGCCTGAATGAAGAGGTGTCGTTCGGGCCTCGGCCACTGAGGTAGGATGGACGACTGTTGTTCGCTGCGGTCCGCGGCGGCTGCAACACCGCGCCCTCGGGTGCGGCACCATCCACGCGCGGACGGCACTGCATCAGGAGTTTCACTGTGGCTTTGACCACCGAACAGAAGAAGCAGATCCTCGGCGAGTACGGCGTCCACGAGACGGACACCGGATCGCCGGAAGCCCAGGTGGCGATGCTCACCAAGCGCATCCAGGATCTCACCGAGCACCTCAAGGTGCACAAGCACGATCACCACTCGCGTCGCGGCCTGCTGCTGCTCGTGGGTCGTCGTCGTCGTCTGCTCAAGTACGTGCAGAAGGTCGACGTCGCGCGGTACCGCTCGCTCATCGAGCGTCTGGGACTGCGTCGATAATTTCCGTCATGGTTCACGCGATCGCGCCGGCGAGGCAGCCCACGGCTGTTCCTCGTCGGCCCTTCGTCGTGGACCGGTAGTGTCACAGCAGTACTCCCTCTCCGGGAGTGCACAGCACCACAGGTAGGCCGCCGACTCGGCGGTGAGCACCATCAGCCGTTCGTCCCCGACACACGTCGCGGTGTCGGTCTTCGGTAGTGGTCTCTCGGTTTCCGGACGCGCGGAGCGCGACCCGGCCCGGGGGACTTCGATCGTGGGCCGCCTCCGCTCGCACGTCGACTCGGGGACGCCGCACCGGACCACCGGGTTCGAGTGCGCGCCCGGGTGGGCACGGCGAAGACGAGAGGACGAGAAGACTTCCATGTCAGAGACCACCACGAACACCGCAGCGGCCACCGAGGTCGACGAGGGCGTGTTCGAGACCACTGCCGTCATCGACAACGGGTCGTACGGCACCCGCACCATCCGCTTCGAGACCGGGCGGCTGGCCAAGCAGGCCGCCGGCGCCGTCGTCGCGTACCTGGACGACGAGACCATGCTGCTCTCGGCCACCAGCGCCTCGAAGCACCCCAAGGACCACTTCGACTTCTTCCCGCTCACGGTGGACGTCGAGGAGCGTATGTACGCCGCCGGCCGCATCCCCGGATCGTTCTTCCGTCGTGAGGGACGCCCCAGCACCGACGCCATCCTGACCTGTCGCCTGATCGACCGGCCGCTGCGTCCGACGTTCGTCGACGGACTGCGCAACGAGATCCAGGTCGTCATCACCGTGATGAGCCTCGATCCGAAGGACCTGTACGACGTCGTGGCCATCAACGCCGCGTCGGCGTCCACCCAGCTCGCGGGCCTGCCGTTCTCCGGCCCCATCGGCGGCGTCCGTGTCGCCCTGATCGACAAGCAGTGGGTAGCGTTCCCCACCAACGAGCAGCTCGAGAAGGCCGTGTTCAACATGGTCGTCGCCGGCCGCGTCGTCTCGGGCACCGGTGCGGACGCCGACGTCGCGATCATGATGGTCGAGGCCGAGGCGACCGAGAAGGTCATCGCCCTCATCGAGGACGGCGCGCAGGCGCCCACCGAGGCCATCGTGGCCGAGGGCCTCGAAGCAGCGAAGCCGTTCATCGCATCGCTGTGCGAGGCGCAGAAGCAGCTCGCCACGGCGGCCGCCAAGCCCACCGGCGACTTCCCGCTCTTCCCCGCGTACCAGTCCGACGTGTTCGAGGCTGTCGAGGGTGCGGCTCAGATCCCGCTCAACGAGGCACTCACCATCGCCGGCAAGACCGAGCGCGAGAGCAAGCTCGACGAGGTCAAGAATCAGATCCTCACCAGCGTGGGCGACCGGTTCGAGGGCCGCGAGAAGGAGATCGGCGCAGCGTTCCGCTCGCTGACCAAGAAGCTCGTGCGTCAGCGCATCCTGCGGGACCAGTTCCGCATCGACGGCCGCGGCATCACGGACATCCGTGAGCTCTCCGCCGAGGTCGCCGTCATCCCGCGCGCCCACGGCAGCGCGTTGTTCGAGCGTGGCGAGACCCAGATCCTGGGCGTCACCACCCTCGACATGGTCAAGATGGCCCAGCAGATCGACTCGCTCGGACCCGAGACCAGCAAGCGCTACATGCACCACTACAACTTCCCGCCGTACTCCACCGGCGAGACCGGACGCGTCGGATCGCCGAAGCGTCGCGAGATCGGCCACGGAGCCCTCGCGGAGCGCGCGCTGCTCCCCGTGCTCCCCAGCCAGGAGGAGTTCCCCTACGCCATCCGTCAGGTCTCGGAGGCGCTCAGCTCCAACGGCTCCACGTCGATGGGCTCGGTCTGTGCGTCGACGCTGGGCATGCTCAACGCCGGTGTGCCGCTGAAGGCACCGGTCGCCGGCATCGCCATGGGTCTGGTCTCCGACCAGGTCGACGGTGAGACCCGCTATGTCGCCCTCACCGACATTCTCGGTGCGGAGGACGCGTTCGGCGACATGGACTTCAAGGTCGCCGGCACCCGCGAGTTCGTCACCGCCCTGCAGCTGGACACGAAGCTCGACGGCATCCCGTCGCAGGTTCTGGCCGGTGCGCTGTCGCAGGCCAAGGACGCGCGCGTCACGATCCTCGACGTCATGGCCGAGGCCATCGACGCGCCGGACGAGATGAGCCCGTACGCACCGCGTGTCACCGCGATCAAGGTCCCCGTGGACAAGATCGGCGAGGTCATCGGGCCCAAGGGCAAGATGATCAACTCGATCACCGAGCAGACCGGCGCCAACATCTCGATCGAGGATGACGGCACCGTCTACGTCGGTGCTGCGGACGGCCCGTCCGCACAGGCCGCGATCGACATGATCAACGCCATCGCGAACCCGCAGCTGCCCAAGGTCGGCGAGCGGTTCCTCGGAACCGTCGTCAAGACCACGGCATTCGGCGCGTTCGTCTCGCTGCTCCCCGGTCGTGACGGCCTGGTGCACATCTCCAAGCTGGGCAGCGGCAAGCGCATCAACAAGGTCGAGGACGTCGTCAGCGTCGGATCGAAGCTCCGCGTGGAGATCGCCGACATCGACAACCGCGGCAAGATCAGCCTCGTCCCGGTCGAGGACGACGCGGCAGCCGCCGCGCCGGCCGACGATCAGGTCGCCACCTCCGACGAGGTCAGCGCTGAGTAAGAAGTACACGAACGCGGCGGCGCGGTCTGCGGAGCTCTCGGGCTCCCGGCCGCGCCGCCGTGTGCGTACACCCGAACCGTCCGGCGTCCGCCGCACGGTGTTGCCGGGCGGCGTCCGAGTCGTCACGGAGTTCGTTCCCGGCGTGCGGTCCGCCTCGGTCGGCGTCTGGGTCGCCGTCGGTTCGCGCGACGAGGGCCGCACCGTCGCCGGTGCCGCGCACTTCCTCGAGCACCTGCTGTTCAAGGCCACCCCCACCCGTACGGCTCTGGACATCGCGCAGGTGATGGACGGAGTCGGCGGCGAGCTCAACGCGTTCACGTCCAAGGAGCACACGTGCTTCTACGCGCACGTGCTCGACGAGGACCTGCACCTCGGACTCGACCTGGTGGCGGACGTGGTGCTCCGCGGTCGCTGCCGCGCCGAGGACGTCGATGTCGAACGCCAGGTGGTGCTCGAGGAGATCTCGATGCGCGACGACGACCCCGAGGACCTGCTCGGTGACGCCTTCCTCACCGCGCTGTTCGGTGACCACCCCATCGGTCGTCCCGTCATCGGATCGGTGGAGTCCATCGAGTCCATGACGCGGAATCAGCTGCACTCGTTCCACACTCGGCGCTACACCCCGCCGCGCATGGTGGTGGCGGTCGCCGGCAACGTCGACCACGACGACGTGGTGGCGGGGGTCCGTCGCAGTTTCGCCGACCGGATCGCCGGTGCCGCCGAACCGGCACCGCGGCGTGGGGGAGCGGGCCGCATCACCGCGCGCCCGGCCCTGAGCCTGACGACGCGGGACAGTGAACAGGCGCACCTGTGCCTGGGCGTGCGGGCGTTCGGACGCCACGAGGGTCATCGGTGGGCGTTGTCGGTTCTGAACACCGCCATCGGTGGAGGGCTCAGTTCGCGTCTGTTCCAAGAGATCCGGGAGGAGCGCGGTCTCGCGTACTCGGTGTACTCGTCGGTGGACACGTTCTCCGACACGGGTGCGTTCTCGGTGTACGCCGGATGCCAGCCCGAGAATCTCGGCGAGGTCACCTCGGTGATCCGCGACGTGCTCGCGTCGGTGGCCACCGACGGCATCACGGACGCGGAGTGCGCTCGCGCGAAGGGGAGCATGCGCGGGGGACTGGTTCTCGGACTGGAGGATTCCGGATCGAGAATGAACCGGATCGGTCGCAGCGAGCTCAACTACGGCGACCACAGGTCGGTGGAGGAGACGCTCGCGCGCATCGATCAAGTGACCAACGACGAGGTCCGCGACGTCGCCCGGACCCTGCTGGCGCGGCCCATGGCGGCCGCCGTGGTAGGGCCGTTCTCGAAGGTGACGAAGCTCCCGGCCTCGGTACGCGGAGCCGTGGCCGGGAGCTGAGGCGTCTCAGGCCAGGTGAACGGTGGCCATGGCCTTGTGGCCGAGGATGCGCTTGCCCTTGTAGCGGGCGTCGATGGAGACCACCGCAGTCCGGGTCGCCTCGTCCTTCGACTTCACCGTGCCGTCGATGACGATCTCCGACTTGGACACCGGGTCGACCATGACGGGGCTGGTGAAGCGCACGGTGCAGTCCTTCAGGGCACCCGGGTCGCCGAGCCACTCGGACACGAAGCCGGTGCCGAGGCCCATGGTGAGCATGCCGTGGGCGACGACGGTGTCGAGCTCGAGCAGCGACGCGAAGTGGTCGCTCCAGTGCACGGGGTTGTTGTCGCCGACCACGCCCGCGTAGTTCACGAGATCGCCGCGCGAGAGCAGCACCGTCCTGGTGGGCAGTGCGTCGCCGACCGCCACGCCCTCGAAGCGCCGACGGGCATGGCCGGTGTGCGGGACGACGACGGGCGGGGCGTAGACCGTCTCGAGGTCGTCACCGCCGGGATTGACGTCGGCCACCTCGTCGGAGGTGGACAGGGTGAACATGCCGTTCATGACCATGCCGCGCGCGACGTCCGCGATGCTGTCGTCGCCGTCGTCGGCGCGCCCGATGAGCAGTGTGGTGTACGTGATCTGCGCCAGCTCGTTGCGCTGGTTGGTGATGACGGTCTTGGTCACCATCATGTCGCGGCCGACGACCGTGCGGAAGGAGTCGAGCGAGACGTCGCACGTGAGCCGGTCGCCCGCCAGGATCGGCGCGAAGTACTCGGCATGCTGGTCGGTCTGCAGCATCCGGCTGAGGTCGTATCCGGTGGCGATGCGCTCGAGCAGCTTCTGCTGGGCGATGATGCCGACCAGCGAGAAGAACGTGGGCGGCGCCATCAGCGCCGGATAGCCGACCTCGAGTGCGCCCTCCTCGGTCCAGTGGACCGGATGGAAGTCGCGGACGGCTTTCGCGTACTCCCGCACCTTCTCGCGGCCGACCTCGTAGTAGTCGTCGGCGCGGTAGTGGTAGCCCACCATGTCCAGCGCATGCTGCGCCGGGTCGAACGTGGTGTCGCTCGCGACGGCGTCGGTGGCCAGGATCTCGGCAGTCATGACGGCAACCTATCCCCGGCGACGAGCGCTGTGCAGTGCCAACGGAGTTCTCCGGGCTGATCACAGAAAAGCGACTTCGAGATTGTTATACGCACCCAATGCTGATCGGCATGCGGAGAATCAGGCCCCGAGGCTCTTCCTCATCCTGGTGAACGATCGGGCGTTGTTCATCGCCAGGACGGCGACGACGTCGTCCGCTCGCTCGTACACGGCGACGAACGAGCCGGCCTCCGGGTCGCCCTCGACCACGCGCACCGAATCGGTCGACTGGCGACGGCCGGCGAACTGGATGCGAGAGCCGTACTGGTCCGACCAGAAATACGGGACACCGGACGGCGCGGGCTGCGCCCCCACGATCGACCGCGCCACTCGCCGAGCCTGGGTGACCGCGTGCGACCAGTGTTCGCTGCGATGGTGGTCCTGCAGCACCTCGTCGAACGCGCGAGCGCAGTCCCCGATCGCGTAGACGCCCGGAACGGTGGTGCGGCACTGCGCGTCGGTGACGAAACCGCCGTCGATGGCGAGACCGGACGCTGCCGCCCACTCCGTGTTGGGGATCGATCCGATTCCGATCACCACGACGTCGGCGGGCAGTACCGTCCCGTCCCCCAGCAGGACGGAGGTGACGGCCCCGTCGCGGCCCTCGAGAGAGTCGACGGCGGCGCCGAGCAGGAGGGTCACGCCGTTCGCGCGATGCAGATCGACGCAGACCTCCGCCATCGTCAGGCCGAGCGGGCCGGACAGGGGAGCGGTGGACGCCTCGACGATGGTGACGGAGATGCCGAGGCCGGCGGCCGTGGAGGCCACCTCGGCTCCGATGAATCCCGCGCCGATCACCACCATGGTGGTCGCCGTGGCCAGCGACGAGCGCAGTGCGGCGGCGTCGTCCAACGTGCGCAGCGTGTGGACGCCGCCGAGGTCGTCGGCGCCCAGCAGGGTCCGTGCGCGCGCGCCGGTCGCGATGACGACGACGTCGGCACTCACCTCCCGCCCGTCCGCGAGCTCCACGCTCCGACCGGTCATGCCGACAGCCGGTGTCCCGAGCACCCAGTCGACGTCGAGCGCATCGGGTTCGGGAACGAGCCACGGGTCGGGAGCCGATCCCTGCAGGAAGGCCTTGGAGAGGGGCGGGCGATCGTACGGCAGGTGGGGCTCGTCGCCGACGACGGTGACGCGACCCGTGAACCCGTCCTCGCGGAGAGCGGTCGCGACGGTCGAGCCCGCGAGCGACGCCCCGACGACCAGGACGGAGTTCACCGTCTCGACGTCGGGCCTGTCGGGGGTCGTCACGAGCCGGGGAGGTCGAGCACGACCGCGCCGTCGACGACGTGCACCGCATAGGTCCGAACGGGAGTCTTCGCCGGTGTGCCCGAGGGGGCGCCGGTCCGCAGATCGAAGCACGACTCGTGGAGCGGGCACTCGACTGCGCAGTTCTCCACCCATCCGTCGGCGAGCGAGGCGTCCTGGTGTGTGCACGTGTCGTCGATCGCGAAGAGGCCCTCCTCGGTGTGGAAGACGGAGATCGCGGTGTGACCCGGCGGGGTGACGGTGGCGACCTCGCCGACGGGGAGGGCCGATGCGGAGCAGACGGCGACGCGATGAACGGTGTCCGGCATGATGCCTCCCGCAAGTGTGACGGTGTTGCGTCGATCGCAACTGTGATCGATCTGCGCAACAGGATGCACCAGGACGATCCATCGCGTCAATCGCTGCACCGGTGTGTCGAACCACAGCGTGCCGGGTTGACAGCCCGGCCCGGGGCGTCGAGTCTGTGTTGCGTAAACCACCCATCGTTGCGCTGATCGCAACAGGTCCCAGGGGGACGCTCGTGACACCTCGTATCGTCGTCATCGGCGCCGGAATCGTCGGGACCTCCCTGGCGGACGAACTGACCGCCCGTGGGTGGACGGACGTCACCGTGCTCGACCAGGGGCCGCTGTTCTCCACCGGCGGATCCACGTCGCACGCCCCCGGGCTGGTGTTCCAGACGAATCCCTCGCGCTCCATGGCCCACTTCGCGGCCTACACGGCCGACAAGTTCCGCGAACTCACGCACGACGACGGGCCGTGCTTCGACACGCTCGGCGGCCTCGAGATCGCGACGACCGAGGCTCGGTGGACTGATCTGCAACGCAAGGCCGGGTGGGCGCGCTCGTGGGGCATCGAGGGACGGCTCGTCGACGCCGCGGCCGCAGCGGCTCTGCACCCGCTCGTGGACCCGGACGTCGTGCTCGGCGCGTTCCACACTCCGAGCGACGGTCTCGCCCGGGCGGTGCGGGCCGCCGAGATGCAGGCGCGTGCGGCGCAGGCCCGCGGGGCGGTGTTCCGGGGGGACAGTCCGGTGACCGAGATCCTCCAGGCGAGTGGACGTGTGACGGGAGTGCGGACCCCGCACGGCGACGTGCCGGCGGACATCGTCGTGTCGGCCGCGGGCTTCTGGGGTGCCGAGCTCGGGCGCACGGTGGGCCTCACGGTTCCCCTGGTCCCGATGGCGCACCAGTACGCCTACACCGGACAGATCGAGGCGCTGGTCGGCCGGAACACCGGTGCGACGGACGCGAGTCTGCCGATCCTTCGTCACCAGGACGGCGACCTCTACTACCGGGAGCACGGGGATCGTCTCGGTATCGGCTACTACGGCCACGACCCGATGCCCGCGGACATGGGCGCGCTGTCGTGGGACGCGGACGGTGACGCGTCGTCCGTGGCGCCCCCACCGATGCCGTCGATGCTGCCGTTCACCGAGGACGATTTCGCGCCGGCCTGGCGTGAGTCCGCGAGAGTGCTTCCGGCGCTGCGGGAGTCGAAGGTCGAATCCGGATTCAACGGCATCTTCTCCTTCACTCCCGACGGTCACTCGATCGTCGGGGAGCACCGGGATCTGGCCGGCTTCTGGGTGGCAGAGGCGGTGTGGGTGACGCACTCCGCCGGTATCGCGCGCGCTCTCGCCCAGACCCTGATCGACGGCGCCTCGGAGATCGACCTCCACGAGTCCGATCTGTATCGCTTCGAATCGGTCGAGCGCAGTCCCGCCTTCATCGCCGCGACCAGCGCGCAGGCGTTCGTGGAGGTGTACGACATCGTGCACCCCCGCCAGCAGCGCACGGCGCTGCGAGGACTGCGGCGCAGCCCGTTCCACGCCGCGGAGGTCGCGCTGGACGCCCGCTTCGTCCAGGGCGGAGGCTGGGAGCGCCCCGCCTGGTACGAGAGCAACGCGGGCGAACTCGCGGCGCTCCTCGAGACCGGGTTCCACCTTCCGGTCCGCGACGAGTGGTCCGCGCGTCACTTCTCCGACATCGCCGTGGCCGAGGCCGCGGCGACGAGGAGCCGGGTCGCGATGTACGACATGACACCGCTCACCCGGTACGACGTGGAAGGACCCGGCGCAGCCCACTTCCTGCAGCACCTCACCACCAACGACGTGGACACCGCGATCGGCCGTGTCACCTACACGCTGATGCTCGACGAGAGAGGCGGGATCCGCAGCGACCTCACGGTCGCGCGACTCGGCGCCGATCACTATCGCGTCGGAGCGAACGGTCCACTCGACCTCGATGCGATGCTGCGCCGCGCCAGGGCGGGAACGCCCGACGGTCCGGTGACGGTGCGGGACGTCACCGGAGCGACGTGTTGTGTCGGAGTGTGGGGTCCCCGTGCCCGCGCGATGGTGGCACCGCTGGCCGACGCGGACCTGGGACACAAGGCCTTCGGCTACTTCCGCGCAGTGCGGACGTACCTCGGTGCGATTCCCGTGATCATGATGCGGGTGTCGTACGTCGGCGAACTCGGGTGGGAGATCTACACCGACGCCGAGTACGGCGGCGCCCTGTGGGACCTGTTGTGGGAGGCCGGGTCCGACCACGGGGTGATCGCTGCCGGTCGGCTCGCGTTCGACAGCCTGCGACTCGAGAAGGGGTACCGCGCGTGGGGGCACGACATGACCTCCGAGGACACCCCGGCCGACGCGGGCGTCGAGTTCGCCGTCAAGGACGCCACGGACTTCGTCGGTCGGTCGGCCCTGGCCGCTCGGCCCGCGACGCGACGGCTGCGGACCCTCGTGTTCGACGACCCGGACGCCGTGGTGCTCGGGAAGGAGCCGGTCTCGCTCGACGGCACGGTCGTCGGGTACGTCACGAGCGCGGGATGGTCGGCGACCCTCGGGCGGTGCGTCGCGTACGCCTGGCTTCCGCTGGACACTCCACTCGGCACCGCGGTGTCGGTGACCTACTTCGCCGCCGCACTGGGTGCGACGGTGTCCGACGACGCGGTCGTCGATCCCGCCGGACAGCTGATCAGGAGATGAACCACGTGAGCTACGACGTCATCGTCATCGGACTCGGCGGCATGGGCAGCGCCGCCGCCTTCCATCTGGCCGACCGCGGACAGCGGGTGCTGGGACTCGAGAAGTTCACCCCCGCCCACGACAAGGGATCGAGCCACGGCGGATCGCGGATCATCCGGCAGTCCTACTTCGAGGACCCGGCCTACGTCCCGCTCCTCCTGCGGTCCTACGAACTGTGGGACGAACTGAGGAGCATGTCCGGGAAGGAGGTGCATCGGATCACCGGAGGACTGTTCCTCGGGCGCGAGAGCTCGGTGACGTTCTCGGGCTCGCTGCTGGCGTCACGGCAATGGTCGCTGCCGCACGAGATCCTGGATGCCGCGCAGGTGCGCGAGGCGTTCCCCACCTTCGATCCCGACCCCGACGAGGTGGCACTGTTCGAGGCCGCCGCGGGTTTCGCGAGGCCCGAACTCACCGTTCAGGCCCATCTGGACCTCGCCGAGAACCGCGGTGCAACATTGCAGTTCGGTGAGACGGTGCTCGGCTGGGAGGAGTCGGGGGACGGCGTCACCGTCACCACCGACAAGGGGACCCACACGGCGGGCCAGGTGGTGATCTGCCCCGGTGCCTGGGCACCGCAGTTGCTCGAGCAGTTCGCGGTACCGATCGTCGTCGAGCGCCAGGTACTGCACTGGTTCGGCGCGAGCGCCGGTACCGCCGCGTACGAGAACAACCCGATCTTCATCCACGAGGCCGCGGACGGTATGCAGGACTACGGTTTCCCGGCGATCGACGGTCCCGACGGCGGCGTCAAGGTGGCCTTCTTCCGCAAGGGCATCGAGTGCACGCCGGACACCATCGACCGTACGGTGCACCCGCACGAGATCGAGGCGATGCAGACCCGGGTGCGGCAGACCGTGCCCGGCCTCGACGGGCCGAGCGTGCACTCCGCGACGTGCATGTACTCCAACACTCCGGACGAGCACTTCGTCATCGCGCGGCACCCCGACGCCACCAACGTCACCGTCGCGTGCGGGTTCTCCGGCCACGGTTTCAAGTTCGTGCCCGTCGTCGGTGAGATCCTGGCCGACCTCGCGACCACCGGGACGACCGCGCACCCCATCACCCTCTTCGATCCCCGCCGATTGGTGACCGTATGACAAGCGCCGCGCCCCGCACTCAGTCGTTGATCCCCACTCTCCCCGGATCCTGGTACACCAGCGCGGAGACGTTCCTGGCCGAGCAGGAGCACGTGTTCGAGACGATGTGGTTCTGCGCCGTCCGGAGTGCCGATCTCGCGGCACCCGGCGCCTTCCGCCGCGTCGACGTGGGCCGCGAGAGCGTGCTGGTGGTGCGCGGGCGTGACGGGGCTCTGCGCGCGTTCCTCAACGTGTGCCGTCACCGCGGCGCACAGATCTGCACGGAGGAGTCGGGCCAGGTCAAGCGTAATCTGCAGTGTCCCTACCACGCCTGGACGTACGGGCTGGACGGGAAGCTCGTGGCCGCTCCCAATCTGTCCGCGTTGTCGGACGGGTCCGGTGCCCCGCTCGACCGTACGGAGTGGGGTCTGATCCCCGTCGCGCTTCGGGAGTGGCTCGGCTACGCGTGGCTGTGCCTTGCGGTCGAGCCGCCGTCCTTCGAGGACGAGGTGATCGGCGCGGTCACCGAGCGGCTCGGCGACCCGACGGCCATCGACCGGTACGACATGCCGTCTCTCGAACTCGGTCGCCGCGAGGTCTACGACGTGGCGGCCAACTGGAAGCTGATCGTCGAGAACTTCATGGAGTGCTATCACTGCGCCACGATCCACCCGGAGCTGACCGAGGTCCTCCCCGAGTTCGCGGACGGGCTCGCGGCCCAGTACTTCGTCGGCCACGGTGCGGAGTTCGGCGCGGAGATCGACGGATTCACCGTGGACGGGTCCGCGGGGTTCGGCGCCCTGCCGACGCTCTCGGAGGATCAGGACCGGCGGTACTACGCCATCACGATCAAGCCGACCGTCTTCGTCAACCTGGTTCCCGACCACGTGATCCTGCACCGCATGTACCCGGTGTCCGCGGACCGTACCGTCGTCGAGTGCGACTGGCTGTACACGCGGGACGTCGTCGAGTCCGGCCGCGACGTCAGCCGATCGGTCGAGTTGTTCCATCGCGTCAACGTGCAGGATTTCGACGCATGTGAGCGAACCCAACCGGCGATGAGCTCACGGGCATACCGTGACGGTGGCGTTCTGGTGCCGGCCGAGCATCACATCGGGCTCTTCCACGACTGGCTGGTGGAACGCCTGCGGGAGGACGGGCGCCTGCAGGGGTGACCGATCGGTGAAAGGGTGGGGCAGTGAATCAACAGACCGAGCACGACGTCGATCCGACACTGTTCGAGCGCGTTCTCCTCATCGGGGGTGAGTGGGTCCCTGCCACCTCGGGGGAGACCCGAGACTGCATCGACCCCGCGACCGGTCGCGTCCTGGTGTCGGTCGACGAGGCCTCGCCGGACGACGCCCGCGCCGCCGTCGCCGCGGCCCGTGCCACCTTCGATCGCGGCGACTGGCCCGCCACCCCGGTCGCGGAACGCTGTGCGGTGCTCGACCGCGTGGCGGATCTCCTGCAGCGCGACAAGGAGCGACTGTCGGTCATCGAGACCCTCGACACCGGGAAGACGTTGGCGGAGAGCCGCATCGACATCGACGACGTCACCTCGGTGTTCCGGTACTACGCTCAGCTCGCCGCCGTCTCGAGCGATCGTCTCGTCGACGTGGGTGATCCTGCGGTCATCTCGCGCGTGGTGCACGAGCCGATCGGTGTCTGCGTGATGATCGCGCCCTGGAACTACCCTCTGCTGCAGATCTCGTGGAAGATCGCGCCTGCGCTGGCTGCCGGCTGCACGATGGTGCTCAAGCCGAGCGAGGTCACCCCGCTGAGCACCATCGCGTTCACCCACCTGCTGGAGGAAGCGGGGGTGCTGGACGGTGTCGTCAATCTGGTGCAGGGGAGCGGCGCGACCATCGGGCCGGCGCTCACGGACAATCCGGACGTCGACTTCGTGTCGTTCACCGGTGGACTGGCGACCGGCAGCGCGATCCTCGCGAGTGCCGCGCCGCACGTGACCAAGGTGGCGGTGGAACTCGGGGGCAAGAATCCGCACATCGTGTTCGCGGACGCCGCCGACGAGGACACGTTCGACGCCTCCGTCGACCAGGTGCTCACCGGCGTCTTCCTGCACTCCGGCCAGGTGTGTTCGGCCGGAACACGTCTCATCGTCGAGGACTCGGTGGCGGATCGGTTCGTCGACGAGATCGTGCGCCGCGCCGAAGCCATCCGGATGGGACCGGGAACGGACCCGTCCAGCGAGACGGGGCCACTGGTCTCCACGACTCAACGCGACAAGATGGAGGCGTTCGTCGAGACCGCCCTCGCAGAGGGTGCAGTTCTGCGCACGGGCGGCCGCGCACCGTCCGATCCGGCTCTGGCGGACGGAAGTTACTTCCTGCCCACGGTGTTCGACCACTGCTCTCGTGAGATGGACATCGTGCAGCTCGAGACGTTCGGGCCCATACTGACCGTCGAACGGTTCACCACCGAGGAAGAGGCACTGCGACTGGGCAACGACACGGACTACGGTCTCGCGGCCGGTGTGCGCACCACCGATCCCGAACGCGGCGAACGCATGGTGCGCGGGCTGCGACACGGAACCGTGTGGCTCAACGACTTCGGGTACTACACGGCCGCAGCCGAGTGGGGCGGTTTCAAGAAGTCGGGCAACGGGCGCGAACTCGGGCCCGCGGGACTCCACGAGTACCAGGAGACCAAGCACATCTGGAACAACACCGCAGCACCTCGGGCGGAGTGGTTCGGCACCACCAGCTAGTTTCTTCCATTCTCACGTGAGCGAGGCGACATGGTGTCTTCCACTTCCGACGTCGAGGACGGCGGTCTCGGCGATTTCGGATACAAGGAATCTCTCGACCGCAGTCTGGGCAAGTTCGCGAGTTTCGCGGCCGGCGTCAGCTACATCTCGATCCTGACCGGCACGTTCCAGCTGTTCTACTTCGGATTCGGGTCCGCGGGCCCGGCTTATCTGTGGTCCTGGCCCATCGTCTTCGTCGGGCAGATGGCCGTGGCGCTGTGTTTCATGGAACTCGCGGCCAAGTATCCGGTGGCGGGCTCGGTCTACAACTGGGCGAAGCTGCTCGGCAGCCGCATCGTCGGATGGTCGTCGGGGTGGCTCATGCTCACCGCGTCGATCGTCACGTTGTCGGCGGTGGTGCTCGCCCTGCAGGTGAACCTGCCTCGGTTGTGGTCCGGCTTCCAGCTCATCGGGGACGGCACGGGGGAGTACGACTACGCCACCAATGCCGTCGTTCTCGGCACCATCATGATCGCGTTCACGACTCTGGTGAACGCCGCGGGCATCCGGTTGATGGCGCGGATCAACAGTGCCGGCGTCTTCATCGAACTCGTCGCGGCCGTGCTCATCGCCGTGATCCTGGCGTTCAACATTCAGCGCGGCCCGGAGATCTTCTTCTCCACCAACGGGTACGGAACCGAGGAGAGTGCCGGGTACCTGGGCGCGTTCCTCGTGGCGTCGCTGGCGTCGGGCTACGTGATGTACGGCTTCGACACGGCGAGCTCGCTCGGTGAGGAGACCGTCGAACCGCGGCGTACCGCCCCCAAGGCGATCCTGCGGGCCATCCTCGCGTCGTTCGTCATCGGCGGCGCCATCCTCGTGTTCGCCGTCATGGCGGCGCCGGATCTGAACGATCCCGAGCTGGGCACGCCGCAGGGTGGACTGCAGTCCATCGTCACCTCGGTGCTGTCCGGACCCCTGGGAACGGTGTTCCTGATCTGCATCCTGGTGGCCGTCACGGTGTGCTCGCTCGCGGTGCACACGGCGGCGATCCGCCTCACCTTCGCGATGGCGCGCGACAACGCGCTGCCTTTCGGCGAGCGGCTGGCCACCGTGCATCCGAAGTACCAGACGCCCGTGGTGCCCGCCGTCGTGATCGGTCTGCTCTCGATCCTGATCCTCGTGATCAACGTGGGGCAGCCCAAGATCTTCACGGTGCTCACGTCGATCGCGATCATCATGATCTACCTGGCGTATCTGATGGTCACGGGACCGCTCTTGAAGAAGCGACTGAAGGGCGAGTGGCCGCCGAAGGACCTGAAGGAGGGTGGCTACTTCACGATGGGTCGCTGGGGTCTGCCCGTCAACATCTTTGCGGTCGTGTGGGGCGCCGGCATGGCGCTGAATCTGGCGTGGCCGCGCGAAGCCGTCTACGGGACACCCTGGTACAACACCTGGGGTGCGTTCGTCTACATCGGTGTCATCCTCGGGCTCGGATATCTGTGGTATTTCACCGTCGGTCGCGGACACATCGGTACGTTGACGTCACACGCAGCGACCACCACAGCGGGTACGGCGGAAGGCGAGAAGGTATGACGGACGCGATCTTCGATTACGTCATCGCGGGCGGCGGAACTGCGGGATGTGTTCTCGCCGCACGCCTCAGCGAGGATCCCACCGTGACCGTGTGTCTGGTCGAGGCGGGACCGACGGACGTCGGGAACGACGACATCCTGGTGCTCGACCGGTGGATGCATCTGCTCGACTCCGGCTACGACTGGGACTATCCCGTCGAGCCGCAGGAACGCGGCAACAGCTTCATGCGCCACGCGCGGGCGAAGGTGTTGGGCGGCTGCTCGTCTCACAACTCGTGCATCGCGTTCCATCCACCGGCCGGAATCCTGGACGACTGGGAGGCCATGGGCGCCACGGGCTGGAACGCCGAGTCGATCCTCCCGTACGTCTCGCGCGTCACCGGACCGGTGACGCTGCGGGACGTTCCGCCACTCGATCCGTGTGGTGCCGCCGTCCTCGAGTCCGCGGCCGGCGTGGGACTGCCGACCGTGCAGTTCAATCGCGGTGAGACGGTGCTCAACGGGGCCGGCTGGTTCCAGATCAACTCGTCCGACGACGGGTTGCGCATGTCCACCTCGCACGCGTACCTGCATCCGATCATGGCGACGCGCCCCAATCTCGAGGTCCGCACGGGCTGCTGGGTCAGCGAGATCGTCATCGACGACTCGCTCACGGCCACCGGAGTGCGGTATCAGCGTCCTGATCTGACGGGGCACGACGTCGTCTCCGCACGCCGTGAGGTCATCGTCACCGCGGGGGCGATCGACACTCCGAAACTGTTGATGCTGTCGGGAATCGGGCCCTCGGTGCACCTGCGCGAGATGGGGATTCCGGTGCGTGTCGACTCGGCGGGCGTCGGCGCGAACCTCGACGACCACGTCGAGGGCCTGGTGTTCTGGGAGGCGTCGAAGCCGATGGTCACCACGTCGTCGCAGTGGTGGGAGATCGGCCTGTTCGCCACGACCGAGGACGATCTGACGTATCCGGACGTGATGATGCACTACGGCAGCGTGCCGTTCGACATGAACACCCTGCGCTGGGGCTACCCCACCACGGACAACGGCTTCTGCCTGACTCCCAATGTGACACAGGGCCGTTCACGCGGAACCGTCCGACTGCGCTCACGCGATTTCCGTGATCGCGCCAAGGTCGACCCGCGGTACTTCACCGACAGCGAGGGGCACGACGACCGCGTGATGCTCGCGGGTCTCAAGCTCGCTCGACGCATCGCCGACCAGCCGCAGCTGAAGGACTGGATCGCCCGCGAGTTGGCGCCGGGGCCGGACGCCGTCACCGACGACGATCTCCTCGACTACGTGCATCGCACTCACAACACCGTGTATCACCCGGCCGGCACCGCGAAGATGGGTGCCGCGTCGGATCCGATGGCGGTGCTCGATCCCGAATTGCGCGTCAAGGGCGTGCACAATCTGCGGGTGGTCGATGCGTCGGCGATGCCGAAGCTGCCGGCGGTGAACCCGAACATCACGGTGATGACGATGGCGGAACGGTGTGCCGACCTCGTCACCGGCTGACACGCTCGCAGAATTCCTCGCCGGTCACTCTCCGTTCGACTCGCTGACCAGAAGCGATCTCGCCGATCTGGCGGCGACGGCGTCCACCGCCGAGTACGCGGCGGGCGACGTCGTGGTCGGACCGGGCGTCGACGACATCGACGCGGTGTGGGTGGTGTGGTCCGGCAGCGTCGACCTGCTGCACCCCGACGACGTCGACGGCGCCGCGCCGCTCGACACGATCGAGCCGGGTGGGCTGTTCGGCTTCTCGGCCATGCTCGTCGGTCTGCGCACGACCTTCACGGCGACGGCGGCGCGGCCGTCGGTCGTCGTGCGCCTGCCGGGTCCGTCCGTGCGACCGGTGTTCGCGAGCCCCGCGGGCGTGACGTACCTGGCTCGCACGATCGCGCAGTCCTTCGGCGGCCGGTCCATCGCCTCACCGAGTCCCGACGGCGCCGGTCTGTCGGCGGCGCCCGGCGGCACCGCGGCCGCCCTCGTGCGTCGTGCGGCGGCGACCGTGGACGCCGACACCTCGATCCGCGACGCGGTCTGCCTGATGACGGAGCGCGGGTCGTCGTGCGTGGTGATCCCGACGACGCGGGGCCGGTACGGCATCTTCACCGATCGAGACCTGCGGACGCGGGTGGTCGCCGCCGGTGTGCCGGTGGACACACGGATCGGATCCGTCATGACAGTGCCCGCGGCCGTGGTGGACGCGGACCGGACGACCACCGGCGTCCTGCTCGAGATGCTCGAGCTCGGCGTGCAACACATGCCGGTCGTCGATGTCCGGGGCGGTCTGGTCGGTGTCCTCGAGAGCGCCGATCTGCTGGCCAACTCGACCACCCGCAGCTTCTCGTTGCGTCGGCACGTCGAGGCAGCCGTGTCCACCGACGCGTTGATCGGGGTGAGTGCGGGTCTGCGTCCGCTGATCGTCGACCTGTGGCGCACCGGGACCACCGCGGGGGCCGCGTCCGGGATCCTGTCCGTGGTGGTGGACGCCCTCGTCCGTCGTGCCGTGGAGCTGGCGATCGCGGCATCGCCGACCCCGCTGCGCGGCCGAGATCTCGCGTGGTTGTCGCTGGGAAGCGTCGGACGACGGGAGGCGATGCCGTCGTCCGACGTCGACAGCGCGTTGTCGTGGAGCGACGGCCTCGCCGGCCGAGAGGAGCCGCTCCGCGGCCTCGCCCGCGCCGTGCACCGCACGCTCGACGCCTGTGGACTGCCCGCCGACACCAACAACGCGATCGCGTCCAGCCCCCGCTTCGCCCGATCGGCCTCCGCGTGGCGCGCGGCCGCGAGCGGCTGGCTCGACGACCCCCTGGGCGATCGCGGCATCGTCATGTCCTCGCTCCTGGTCGACGGCCGGGTGGTGTGGGGCGATCCCGATCTCCACTCGGTTCCGGACGCGTACCGCGAGATGGCCGTCGAGCATCCCGAGGCGCTGCGGCTCCAGCTCCGTGATGCGCTGGCCACCCGAGCACGGGTGCGGTCGGTGCGGGACGTGCTCGCGCGGCGCGGTACGACGGTGGATCTCAAGTCGCACGCGGTGTCGCCGATCGTGAACCTGGCGCGGTGGGGCGGTATGAGTGTCGGCGTCGCCTGCGCGTCGACACCCGCCCGGCTGACCGCGGCGGCGGGCAACGGATTGCTGTCGGAACCGGACTCACGCGTGCTCGTCGACGTGTTCGAGCGGCTGCAGCACCTGCGTTTCGGCCATCAGGTGGACTGCCTGAGCGACGGGCGCACCCCGACGGACGTCGTGGCCCTCGGTGAGCTGACACCCCTCGAGCGCAGCATGGTGATGGACGCGATCCGGGAGATCGCGTCGGTCCAGCGCAGGGTGGGCCACGTGGCGTCCACCGTCGGTGTCCCCGTGCCCCGCGCGGTGCGCGACCGCTGACACCGGGTGCCGGATAGAATCGGACACCATCATGGCTTCTTCCGAGATCTCCGTGTCCGACACGTCCGGCACCGACGACGGCGACGACGCGGGGAGAGCGGTGACGCGCGGTACCGCGGTGCAGTCGGTCGACCGCGCTCTCGAGGTCCTCGAGATCGTCGCTCGACTCGGGACGGCCGGTGTCACGGCCATCGCCGACGAACTCGGGGTGCACAAGTCCACCGTCTCGCGGCTGCTGGGGGTGTTGGACGCCCGCGGCTTCGTGGAGCAGGTGGGTGAACGGGGCAAGTACCGGCTGGGGTTCACCATCGTCCGCCTCGCCGGGTCCGCGACGGCCGAACGCGACCTCGCGAAGGCAGCGCAGGGCATCTGCGACATGTTGGCCGAGAAGGTGGGGGAGACCACCAACCTCGCGGTGCTCGACGAGGACCGCGCCGTGAACATCGTCAAGGCTCGGTCCGAGTCCGAGGTCGCGCTGCGTACGTGGGTGGGCCAGGGCAGCCCGGTCCACGCCACGTCGAGCGGGAAGATCCTCCTCAGCGGACTGTCGCGGGACGAGGTACGTCGGCGCCTCCCGTCCCGGTTGGACTCCTTCACGGAGACCACGGTGACCTCGTCGACCGCGCTGGAGCAGGAGCTCGAGGCGGTGCGCTCGCGGGGCTGGGCCTCAGTGCGTGAGGAACTCGAGATCGGTCTGAACGCGGTGTCCGCGCCCGTGCGTGACCACACCGGGGACGTCGTGGCTGCGCTCAGCGTCTCGGGTCCGGCCTACCGGCTCGAACCGGACGACTTCGCGTCCGTCGCGGCGGACGCGATGAGTGCGGCCCTCGAGATCAGCCGCAAGCTGGGATACGGCGGCGACTGACACCGTGACTTCTCACAGTCTCGGCGGTGAGTGTTACGAATGGAAACATACTTCAGGTATGGTTTCGGAGTCCTTGACCTGATCGCCGATAGTTTCCTCGGCAGTTGGCGGTGTTGCGGTATGACCGGTCTCCACCCGCGCGGCGTGCTCGACGCACCGCCGTCGTCGGCGCTCCAGAGCGGTGTCGTCGCCGCGATCGACGCGGTGGCGCGGCGGAACCCGTCGAGTCTCGCGCTGGTCTCACCCGCCGACTCGATCACCTACGGCGAGCTCGCCGTGGCCGCCAGAAACCGCGGAGCCGCGCTGCGCCGTGCCCACGCCGGCGACCGCGTCCCGCTCGCCGTACTCGCCGACGGCTCGGTCGACGCGGTCACCTCCGTCCTGGCCGTCCTCGCCTCCGGACATCCCCTGTTCGCCGTCGACGCCGAACTTCCCGACGTGCTCCGCGCGCACGCCTGCGCGGCCGTCGGTGCCGTACCGGCCGCGTCGGTGACGTTCGATGCTCGTCGCGACGCCGTCGTGGATCACGAGGGTGTCTGGTGGGAGTCGCCCGCCTGGGATCAGGGTCTCACCGAAGCCGGCCGGCCCACCGCACTCGACACCTGGCGGCCCGCCCTCGTCGCGCTCGGTCCGGGCACGACCGGACGCGTCACCGTCACGCACGAGGAGTTGGCCGCGTCGGTGTCCGATCTCGCCGTCCGTGCGGGTCTCGCGCCGGGCACTCTCTTCGACCTGTCCCACCCGTCGGCCTCGGTCGCGGGTCTCGTCGGACTTCTGGCCGGTCTGGTCACCGGCTGCACCGTCAGCGCGCCCGGACGGGGATTTCCCGCGGCGGTGTGACACCCGGGCTTCCGGTGCGATGCACGTCCGCGTCCGTCGGGGCACACTGTGGCGGTGACCGACGCCGCAGATCAGCCTGCACACCCGACCGTCGAGCACTCTCGGCTCGCCGAATCGCCCGGAGCACAGAGCGCCTGGCGTACCTGGGGCCCGTATCTCGCGGGCCGTCAGTGGGGCACCGTGCGCGAGGACTACTCCGAGGACGGTAACGCCTGGGAGTCCTTCCCCTTCGACCACGCCCGCTCGCGCGCCTACCGATGGGGCGAGGACGGCCTCGGGGGCATCTGCGACCGCTTCGGCTTCCTCAATTTCTCGGTGGCCCTGTGGAACCGGCGCGATCCGATCCTCAAGGAGCGGCTGTTCGGACTCACCAACGGTGAGGGCAATCACGGCGAGGACGCCAAGGAGTACTGGTGGGCGCTCGACGGAACGCCCACCCACAGCTGGATGACCTGGCTCTACCGCTACCCGCAGGCCGAGTACCCCTACGAGGGGCTGCGTGAGGCGAGCCGCGCGCGCACACGCATGGACCGCGAGTTCGAACTGGCCGACACCGGGGTGCTGGACGAGAACCGGTTCTTCGACGTGGTCGTCACCTACGCCAAGGCGTCGCCGGACGACGTGTGCATCGTCGTCGACGTCACCAATCACGGGCCCGAGGCCGCATCGGTCGACGTGGTGCCGCATCTGTGGTTGCGCAACACGTGGTCCTGGGGGCGCGACGATCGCACCGCCTCCATCGTCGACGTCACGGCGGACGCGCTTCCCGGTGACATGGCCGTGGTGCGTGCGGAGCACGGTTTTCTCGGCCGGTACCACCTCGCCGCTCAGGGTGATGCGCGAGTGCTGTTCTGCGACAACGAGACCAATGCGGTGGAGCTGTTCGGCGCCGCGGAGAACCTCTCGGCCTGGACGAAGGACGGCATCGGGCGGCGCATCGTCGAGGGCGACGAGTCGGCCGTCAATCCGGACGGCACGGGGACGAAGAGTGCGTTCTGGTACTCGCTCGACGACGTGGCGCCCGGCGAGACCCGCAGCATCCGTCTCCGGTTGAGCACCGCGGTGCCGGACTCGTTCACGTTCGGCCCCGGCTTCGACGCGGTCCTCGCCGACCGACGGTACGAGGCGGACCAGTTCTACGACCACGTCATCGGCCCGGATCTGTCCGCGGCCGACCGCCACGTCGCACGGCGCGCCTACGCCGGCCTGCTGTGGTGCAAACAGCTCTACCGCTACGACGTACGCGAGTGGGCGCAGGGTGATCCGGTGGGAGCGTCGGCGCCGCAGTCGCGACTCGACGCGACCGCCCGCAACCATGCCTGGTCGCACTTCTCGCTCGCGGACGTCGTCTCCATGCCGGACGAGTGGGAGTACCCGTGGTTCGCCGCATGGGATCTCGCCTTCCACACCATCCCGCTGGCGCACGTCGACCCGGACTTCGCCAAGGAACAGCTCGTGCTCATGTGTCGCGAGTGGGCGATGCACCCCAACGGTCAACTGCCCGCGTACGAGTGGGAGTTCGGAGACGTCAACCCGCCGGTCCACGCCTGGGCGGTGTGGCAGGTCTACCGCATCGACGGACACCGCGACCGTGAGTTCCTGGTCCGGGTGTTCACCAAGCTGCTGTTGAACTTCTCGTGGTGGGTCAACCGCAAGGACGCGGGCGGCTCCAACATCTTCGAGGGCGGCTTCCTCGGGATGGACAACATCGGGATGTTCAACCGCTCGGAACCACTGCCTCCCGGTTTCCGACTCGAGCAGTCCGACGCGACCAGTTGGATGGCGTTCTACTGCCAGCAGATGTTCAAGATCGCGATCGAACTGGCACGCCACGACTCCGCCTGGGACGACGTCGCGACGAAGTTCTTCGCGCACTTCCTGTCCATCGCGGAGGCCGTGGGATCCTTCGGGTCGGCGCAGATGTCGCTGTGGCACGAGGAGGACGGATTCTTCTACGACGTCCTCGCCCCACCGCACGGTGACGCGGTGCCGCTGCGGGTGCGCTCGATGGTGGGCCTCCTGCCGATCCTGGGGGCCACCGAGATCCCGTCGTGGGTGCCGAAGGAGTGTCCGGACCTGACGTCTCGCTTGCGGTGGTTGCAGCACCGGAGACCGGATCTGGTGTCCCCGATGATGTCGCGCAACGACAACGGGACCTGGCGCATGCTCCTCGCCCTCGTCGATCCCGATCGGCTGCGGCGCATCCTCGAGCGCATGTTCGACAGCGACGAGTTCCTGTCGTCCTTCGGTATCCGGTCGCTGTCCGCGTCCTACCGCGACGGCGTCACGATGGAGGTCGAGGGCCGATCACTGTCCATCGAGTACGAGCCGGGGGAGTCCCGCACGTCGATGTTCGGCGGGAACTCGAACTGGCGCGGCCCGGTGTGGTTCCCCGTCAACGTGCTGCTCGCCGACAAGCTCCGCGCCTACGGTCGCTACTTCGGCGACACGTTCACCATCGAGATCCCCACCGGGTCCGGCGTGCAGCGCACCCTGGTCGAGGCCGCCGAGATCATCGAGAACGGCCTCGCGGACCTGTTCCGCGTGCGCGGATCCGGTCGGCCGTCGGACGGCGATCGCATCGAGTCCTCGGACGATCCGCTGTGGTCGGAACATCCGACCTTCAGCGAGTACTTCGACGGGGACACCGGAGAGGGGCTCGGCGCCAGCCATCAGACCGGCTGGACCGCGCTGGTCGCGCATCTTCTCAATCCCAGAGTGCCGCAACCGCCGACGCCGCCGGGTTAACGTGGCGGCATGAAGATTCGCGGAGCTGTCCTGGAAGAGATCGGCCGTTCGCGGCCGTTCGCGGAGTCGCGTCCCCTGACGGTGTCCGAGCTTGAGCTCGATCCTCCCGGCGAGGGGGAGATCCTCGTACGCATCGAGGCGGCGGGGTTGTGCCATTCCGATCTGTCGGTGGTCGACGGCAACCGCGTGCGCCCCGTCCCGATGCTGCTGGGGCACGAGGCCGCGGGCATCGTCGAGGGCGTCGGCCCGGGGGTCGATCTCGCGCTCGGCACGCGCGTGGTGATGACCTTCCTGCCTCGATGCGGTGAGTGCTCGGGGTGCCGGTCGAACGGGCGCACACCGTGCATCCCCGGCAGCGCGGCCAACAACGCCGGCACTCTGCTCGGCGGAGACGTGCGGTTGCGCCGCGACGGCGTCGAGATCAAGCACCATCTCGGGGTGTCCGGTTTCGCGACGCACACGGTGGTGGACCGCCGGTCGGTGGTGCCCGTGGGCGACGACGTCCCGCCGGCCGTCGCCGCGGTGCTCGGGTGCGCGGTGCTCACCGGCGGCGGCGCACTGCTGAACGCCGCGTCCCCCACCGAGGGCGACACCATCATGGTGGTGGGGCTCGGCGGAGTGGGCATGGCCGCGGTGCTCACCGCGGCCTCGCTCGGACTGGGCGACGTCATCGGGGTCGATTCGATGCCGGAGAAGCTGGAGACGGCCCGCGAGTTGGGCGCCACGTCCGTGTACACCCCGCAGGAATTGGCCGAGTCCGGCGTGCGTGCCCAGATCGTCGTGGAGGCCGCCGGCAACGCGCGCGCCTTCGAGACCGCTCTCGCTGCCACGGCTCCGGGCGGCACCACCGTGACAGTGGGCCTGCCGTCGCCAGACGCCCGAGCGTCGATCTCGCCCCTCACGCTCGTGGCCGAGGCGCGGACCATCGTCGGGAGCTACCTCGGGTCCGCCGTTCCCGAACGGGACATTCCGACGTACGAGCAGATGTGGCGCGAGGGCCGCTTCCCGGTGGAGAAACTGGTGTCCTCACGCATCACGCTCGACGGGATCAACCGGGCGATGGACGAACTGGCGGACGGCAAGGCGATTCGTCAGGTCATCGAGTTCGACCACTAGGCTGTCCCCGACGGTTCCAGGTGAGGGGTGAACAGGTGACAGAGGCGATACGTGTCGGAGTACTCGGCGCGGCCGGCAAGGTCGGCCAGGCGGTGTGCGAGGCCGTCGAGGCCGCGGCCGACACGGAGCTCGTCGCTCGCGTGGACAAGGACGACCGGCTCGAGACGTTCGCCGAGAACGGCGCGCAGGTCGTGGTCGACTTCACCCATCCCAGTGTCGTCATGGACAACCTGCAGTACCTGATCGGCGCCGGGATCCATGCCGTCGTGGGCACCACCGGGTTCGACGACGAGCGACTCGATCAGGTGCGGTCCTGGCTCGCGGACTCGCCCGCGACCGGAGTGCTCATCGCTCCCAACTTCGCCATCGGCGCCGTGCTGTCGATGGCGTTCGCGCAGCAGGCGGCACGCTTCTTCGACTCGGTCGAGGTGATCGAGCTGCACCACCCGAACAAGGCGGACGCGCCGTCCGGCACCGCGTACCGCACGGCGGCGCTCATCGCGGACGCGCGGCGCGCGGCGGGAGTGGGCCCGAGTCCCGACGCGACCACCACCGAACTCGACGGTGCGCGCGGCGCCGACGTCGACGGAGTGCGTGTGCACTCCGTGCGCCTCGCCGGTCTGGTGGCGCACCAGGAGGTGCTCCTGGGAACGCAGGGCGAGACTCTCACCATCAGGCACGACTCGATCGACCGCACCTCCTTCACTCCCGGTGTGCTGCTGGGCGTCCGGTCCATCGCGGCGCGGCCCGGGTTGACGTTGGGCATCGAACCGCTGATGGATCTGTGATGAGCAGCGGGAAGTCCGGAGGACGGTCGGCGTGAGCAAGTATTCGCGAGTGGTCGCGATCATCGCCGTGATGGTGTTGGTTCTCGGCGTCTACTTCGTCATTCTGGGCGGGCGGGGGATCGACTTCATCCAGCTCGGCGGTCCGGTGAACATCGGGCTGGGTATCGGTGTGCTGATCCTTCCGCTGCTGGGCCTGTGGATCGTGGCGGCGACGCTGCGGGCGGGTTTCCGGCACCAGCACCTCGCCCGTCGGATCCACGACGAGAATCTCGAGCTGGACGTCGACGACCTTCCGCGCATGCCGTCCGGGCGCATCGAGCGCGGCGCGGCGGATTCGCTCTTCGCGGACGTCAAGGCGGAGTACGAGAAGTCGCCCGACGACTGGCGCACGAACTACCGTCTCGCCCGTGCGTACGACTACGCGGGCGATCGCGGGCGCGCACGCGAGATCATGCGGCGCGCCGTGGAACTCGAGCGCACCGAGAGCGCGTGACCGTCCTGCTGGTGGTGCACCACACGGTGTCGCCGCCCATGGCGGAGATGCTCGAGGCGGTGCTGGCCGGGGCGCGGAGTCCCGACATCGAGGGTGTCGACGTCCGGGTGCGCCCGGCCCTGGGTGCCACGATCGCCGACGTGGTCGACGCGGACGGCATCCTCCTCGGCACTCCCGCGAACTTCGGGTACATGTCCGGTGCTCTCAAGCATTTCCTCGACACGGTGTACTACCCGACGCTCGGGTCGATGAACGGAAAGCCCTGGGGCGCCTGGGTGTACGGCAACAACGACACTGCGGGCGCGGTGCGCGCACTGACGAGCATCGTGAGCGGATGGGGCCTCGAGCCGGCCGCGGTGCCCGTCGAGGTGACCGGGTTCGACGCCGCTGCGCGGGAACGGCTCGTCGAACTCGGTAGCACGTTGGCAGCGACGATCATACCTGCCTGATCACTCCGGAAGGGTCAGCGGGGATGCGGGATCCGGCGCGCTCTCGACGAACGCCGGCGGGTTCGCCGTGTCGAACGTGGTGGGCAGGGTCGCGCACGTCGCGCCGGGCTCCGGGAAAGTGTTCGGATTCAGGCGCAGTGCCGAGACGAAACGGTCGATGCGCTCGTCGTCGCTGCTCTCCACTGCCAGGCGATGCCCCCACGACTGCAGCGAGATCCGGCGATCCATGCCCGGATACGGCGACATCATCAGGTACGGCTCGCCCTCCACCCGCGCGGCCAGCGCTGCGATCTCGCCGTCGTCGAGCGCTTCGGGGTCGTATGCGATCCACACGGCACCGTGTTCGAGGGAGTGCACCATGTTCTCGGTGCGCACGGCCTCCGGATAGACCACGCCGGTGCACGTCGCCCACGCGTTGTCGTGTCGACCACCCATCGGCGGTGAGAAGGCGTACGCCACACGGTAGTTCGGCAGTACGTGGTAGGCGGGCGGGTAGTCGACCACCTCGATGCCGTCGAGCGCGAGAGAGGGGTCGGGATTGTCGGCGGTGGGCACCCACGCGTCGGCCGTCGGACGTCCCTCGACGGCCCTGCCGCAGCCCCCGGCGAGGAGGGCGGCCGACAGGATCAGGGGAACGAGCGCCGACCGATGCATGATTCGAGAGTATCCGTCCGGCCGCACCGTCCTGCTCGTCAGCCGTTCTGCACCACCGCGACGACGAAGACGCGTCGGAACGGGAAGAAGGTGGTCCCGTCGGATCGCGCCGGGTAGGTCTCGGCCAACAACGGAGCGAGGTCGTCGCGGAACTCGTCCCGACCCTTCTCGTCGAGGAGGTCGAAGATCGGGGTGAGAGCGGTGCCGGAGACCCAGTCGAGAACGGGCCGGGCACCACGGAGTTGCTGGACGTACGTGGTCTCCCAGGCGTCCACGGCGCAACCCCGGGCGGCCAGCAGGTCGGCGTACTGCTCGGGATCGTCCACGGCGTTCGCGTGCCGCAGCTCGAGAGTGGGAAGTCGCGGTGCCCAGGCGTCCGATGTCGCGAGGTCCCGGATGATGCGGTGCGACGGTGCATCGAAATTGCCGGGCATCTGGACGGCGATCACGGCACCGTCCGGCAACTGGCCGGGCCAGCGCGCCAGCAGTTCCCGGTGTTCGGGCACCCACTGCAGAGTCGCGTTGGAGACGACGACGTCGGTGTCGGAGGACGGCACCCAGTCCCGCACGTCGAGCACGGTGGCGTCCAGACCGGCAGCGCGCGCGGCCGCGACCATGTCCGGCGAGTTGTCCGACGCCTCGACGGCGGTGTCCGGCCAGCGGTGCGCGAGCAACGCCGTCGCATTGCCCGGGCCGCAGCCGAGATCGGCGACGCGCCGGGGACTCCCGACAGAGATGCGTGCGAGCAGTTCGCGGAACGGACGGGTGCGCTCGTCGGCGAAGGTGAGGTAGTCGGACGGGCTCCACATGATGGCTCCTTCGACGGGCCGGCAAACAGTACGCTTGTACTGTTACGCACGTTACGCCGGAGTGAGCAGTACTGTCCACCGGCGCTACGGTCGCTGGACACGTGAGGGTGAGGAGGCTGCCGGTGCCGCACACGAGTGCGCCGCGATCAGGTGTGGCGTTGCTCGTCGTCGCCGCCGTGCTGTGGGGGACCGGCGGTGTTCTCGGAACCGCGCTGGGTCGCTCCGCGGACCTCCCGTCCACCGCGGTCGCCGCGTACCGGCTCGGCCTCGGCGGGCTGATGCTCCTCGCGGTCGTGGCCGCGACCGGGGGCGTCCTGCCGCGCGGCCGACCTGTGTGGCGTCGCATCGCCGTCGTCGGAACACTCGCCGCGGTCTTCCAGGGTGCCTACTTCGCGGCCACCGTCACGGCGGGCGTGGCGGCCGCGACCCTGGTGACCATCGGGTCGGCTCCCGTGGTGGTCGTCCTCGTGGAGTCGCTGACGGCACGTCGCCGCCCGGCGGGTGCCGTCGTGCGGACCGTCGTCGTCGGTGTCGCGGGGCTCGGGCTGCTCGTCGGTTCCCCGGCCGACGGCGATCTGCGGTCCACCGTCGTGGGCGGCGCTCTGGCGGTGGTGTCGGGCAGTGCGTTCGCGACGATGACCCTCGTCGGTCGTCGACATGCCGCGCAGGGCGACGACACCGTCGTCACCGGATGGTCGTTCGTGCTGGGCGGGGCGCTGCTCGCGGTGGCAGCGACAGCCACGGACCGCACGGCGCTGCTCCCGGTCGTGTCGGTGACGAGCATTCTCCTCGTGCTGAGCTTCGCCCTCGTCCCGACGGCTGTGGCCTACAGCGCTTACTTCCGCGGACTGCGGACCGCGGCGGCGTCGACGGCGGCGGTCGTCGCACTCCTCGAACCTCTCACCGGTACCGTCCTGGCAGTGATCCTGCTGGACGAACGACTCACGGCGGTGGGCGCCGTCGGTGCGGTGCTGCTCCTGGTGTCCGTCGTCGACGCCGGAGTGACTCACGCCCGGACGAACGCGGGCGGTGCCCATGCGTGAGCTGTCCGCGGCGGCAGCGCGTCGCACGGCCGTCGCGGCCCAGGGCTTCGGTCGAGCGCGGTCCGGTGCGTTCTCCGGCAGGCGCGCGGTGGCGGGTGTGGTGCGCTCGACGAAGTTGCTGCAGATCGATTCGGTGTCCGCGGCGGTGCGGGCGCACTACGCGCCGGTGTTCAGTCGTGTCGGCCCCTACGACCGTCAGGCGCTGGACGATGCGGCATGGACCGACACGGCGCGATCGCCGCGCCTGCTCGTCGAGTACTGGGCGCACGAGGCGGCATTCCTGCCCGTCGCCGACTGGCCGCTGATGCGGTGGCGGATGGATCAGTACGAGCACGGCCGGTGGGGCGGCGCCGCGAGGGTCGCCGCGCGCAGTCCCGGACTGGTGGAGGACGTGCTCGACGCGATCCGCGACCAGGGGCCCGTCACCGCGCGCGATCTCGAAGTTCTGCTGGATCGCCGCAGACCCGGCCCGAAGGGGCCGTGGTGGGACCACAGTGACGTCAAGGTGGTGTGCGAACAGCTCTTCGCCGGTGGCGTGTTGTCGGTACCGCGCCGGGAACGGTTCACGAGGCTGTACGACCTCGCCGAGCGCGTACTGCCCGCGGACGTCGTGTCGCGACGGGTGGACGAGGTGGACGCGGTGCGTCAGCTCGTCGAGAAGTCCGCCGAGGCGATGGGGGTCGCCACCGCGGCCGACCTGCGCGATCACTACCGACTGTCGGCGGCCCAGACCACTCGGGGCGTGGCCGACCTGGTGGACGCGGGCGTGCTGGTGCCCGTGGCCGTCACCGGGTGGCGGGATCAGGCCTTCCTGCATCGCGACACCCGGATACCGCGGTCCGTCGAGTCGGCCGCACTGCTGTGCCCGTTCGACCCGCTGATCTTCGGCCGTCCGCGCACCGAGCGTCTCTTCGACTTCCGCTACCGCATCGAGATCTACACGCCGGAGCCGAAGCGGACGTTCGGGTACTACGTCTTCCCGTTCCTGCTGCACGACGAGCTCGTCGCCCGGGTCGACGTCCGGGTCGATCGCGCCGGGGGAGTGCTCACGGTGCCCGGTGCGTTCACCGAGGCATCCGTCGACGCCCGTGGTCGCCGCGGCGAGGTGGCGTCGGCGCTGGCCGCGTCGGTGACGGAGATGGCGCGATGGCTGGACGTGGCGGACGTCGTGGTCGGTGACCGTGGTGATCTCGCGGCCGACCTGCGCCGCGAGGTACGCGCCGTCCCTGAATGACGCCGCCACCCCATAGTCTGTGTCGAATGTCCCAGCGTCCAGTGTCCGAGCATCGTGCCGGTGCCCCGTTGTCCGTCGAGCTGGTGGCCGCCACGTCCTTCACCGCGCCGTCGGACGTGCCGTGGGAGACCGACGCCGACGGCGGTCAGGCGCTGGTCGAGTTCGCCGGCCGGGCCTGCTACCAGAGCTGGTCGAAGCCCAATCCGCGCACCGCGACCAACTCCGGGTACCTGAACCATCTACTGGCTGTGGGGAACTGGTCGGTGTTCGAGCACGCGTCGGCGAGCTTCTACATCACCGGTATCTCACGTTCCTGTAGCCATGAGTTGATCCGGCACCGACATTTCTCCTTCTCGCAACTCTCCCAGCGTTCGGTGTCCGAGCGCGACGCGTCGATGGTCGTGCCCCCGGCCCTCGAGTCCGACGCGACGTTGCGTGAGTTGTTCCAGAATGCGACCGACTCGTCCCGTGCCGCGTACGACGCGCTGCTGTCCGCACTCGAAGCGGAGACCGGTGCGGACTCGGCTGCGGTCGTCGCCGGGAAGCAGGCGCGGCAGGCCGCGCGCTCGGTGCTCCCGAACGCCGTGGAGACACGACTGGTGATGACCGGGAACTACCGGTCGTGGCGGCATTTCGTCACCATGCGGGCCTCGGAGCACGCCGATCTCGAGATCCGACGGCTCGCGGTGGCCTGTCTGCGGCGGCTCGTCGAGGTCGCCCCCGACGTCTTCGCGGACTTCGAGATCGAGACACTGGCCGACGGGACGGAAGTCGCCAGGAGCTCGTACGCGGGGGAATAGGCCGCGCGGGTCGTGGGGGTCCGGCGACCGGACGGGGACCGGGTAACCTTCCTGACCATGACCATCGGTGACACCGCGAGGACTGTCGACGCTGCGGGGACTGTCGACACTGCGGCACGAGTGCAGACGAGCAGCACGCCCTCGCCGTTCGGTGCCGTCTCCGTCGCGATGGTGACACCGTTCACTCCGGCCGGCGCTCTCGACATCGACGCCTCCGTCGCCCTGGCCGTTCATCTGGTCTCGAGCGGGTGCGACAGTCTGGTGATCTCGGGAACGACGGGCGAGTCGCCGACCACGACGGACCGCGAGAAGGCCGACCTGCTGCGCGCCGTCGTCGCCGCGGTCGGAGACCGCGCTCGGATCGTCGCCGGTGCGGGTACCAACGACACCGCGCACAGCATCGAACTGGCCCGCGCCGCTGCCGACGCCGGAGCGCACGGACTGCTCGTCGTCACCCCGTACTACTCGCGTCCGCCGCAGGCCGGCCTGTACGCCCATTTCGTCGCCGTGGCCGACTCGACGGATCTGCCCGTCATGCTCTACGACATCCCGCCCCGCTCGGTCGTGCCGATCGAGACGGAGACGTTGCGTCGTCTCGCCGATCATCCGCGCATCCTCGCCGTCAAGGACGCGAAGGGCGACCTCGCCGCGGGAGCCGAACTCATCGCCTCGACCGGCCTCGAGTACTTCTCGGGCGACGATCCGCTCAACCTGCCCTGGCTGTCCGTCGGAGCTGTCGGCTTCGTCAGCGTCATCGGGCACCTCGTGCCCGGCAAGCTCCGCGATCTCCACTCCGCCTGGGCCGCGGGCGACATCGCCGCGGCGCAGGCCATCAATGTCGGTCTGCTCCCGATCGTCCGGTCGTTCGCCCGACTCGGCGGCGTCACGGGCTCCAAGGCGGGCCTTCGTCTTCTCGGCATCGACGTGGGAGAGCCCCGTCTGCCGCAAGTTCCACCGTCCACCGATCAGATCGATGCTCTGGCAGCCGATCTCCACCGTGCAGGAGTTCTTTGATGACTCGACCGCCCAGGCGGCGCAGTGCCACCCGTAGTGCCGGACCGCCCGCGGAACTTCCTCCGCAGGAACAGCAGCCCGCTCCTCCTGCACCGAAGGCCGAGGCCGCGCCCGTGCAGGACGCCCCCGCGGCGCAGGCGCCGGCGAAAGCCGCTCCCGTGAAGGAGGCGCCCGTGAAGGACGCGCCGACCGGCCGCGACCGCCAGTCGGGCGGCTCGCGATCGTCGAACGGCAACTCGGGCTCGGGTGGGGGCCGCGGTCCCCGGTCGCGTCCCGCGCGCACCCCGCAGAACTCCGCTGCCATCCAGCGACCCGATGCGCGCACGGTCGTGGACAAGACGCAGCGACTCGGAGCGCCGCCCAAGGCACCGAAGAACGGTCTCCGCGTCGTCGCTCTCGGCGGCATCGGCGAGATCGGCCGCAACATGACGGTCTTCGAGCACAAGGGCAAGCTGCTCATCGTCGACTGCGGTGTGCTCTTCCCCGAGGACGCACAGCCCGGTGTCGACCTGATCCTCCCGGACTTCCGTCACATCGAGAACCGGATGGACGACGTGGTCGCCCTGGTGCTCACCCACGGTCACGAGGACCACATCGGTGCCGTGCCGTTCCTGCTGCGCCTGCGCCCGGACATCCCGGTCATCGGCTCCAAGTTCACGTTGGCGCTGCTGGCGGCGAAGTGCCGTGAGCACCGCCAGAAGCCGAAGCTCGTCGAGGTGCGCGAGGGCGAGAGCACGAACCACGGACCGTTCGAGCTCGAGTACTTCGCGGTCAACCACTCGATCCCCGACGCGCTCGCCGTCGCCATCCGTACCGATGCCGGTGTCGCGCTGCACACCGGCGACATCAAGCTCGACCAGCTGCCGCTCGACGGCCGCCTGACCGATCTCGGCGGGTTCTCGCGACTCGGCGACGAGGGTGTCGACCTCTTCCTGGTGGACTCCACCAATGCCGAGGTGCCCGGATTCGTCACGCCCGAGCGCGAGATCGGCGGTGTCCTGGACACAGTCATCGGCAAGGCCAGGAACCGCGTGATCGTCGCGTCGTTCGCGAGCCACGTGCACCGCATCCAGCAGGTCATCGACGTCGCACACCGCTACAACCGCAAGGTCGCCTTCGTCGGGCGGTCGATGGTGCGCAACATGGCCATCGCCCAGGAGCTCGGGTACCTGACGGTGCCCTCGGGTGTCGAGGTCGACATGGACACCGCGACGAAGCTCGCGGACGACAAGCTGGTCCTGGTCTCCACCGGCTCGCAGGGCGAGCCGCTCTCCGCGCTGTCCCGGATGGCGCGGGGTGAGCATCGTCAGATCAACATCCGTGCCGACGACCTGGTCGTCCTCGCGTCGTCGCTGATCCCCGGCAACGAGAACTCCGTGTTCGCCGTCGTCAACGGGCTCGCGAAGCGTGGCGCCAAGGTGGTCACGCAGCAGAGCGCCAAGGTGCACGTCTCCGGCCACGCGTCGGCCGGCGAGCTGCTGTACCTCTACAACGCGGTCCGTCCCACCAACGCGATGCCCGTGCACGGCGAGTGGCGGCACCTGCGCGCCAATGCCGCTCTCGCGGTGTCGACGGGTGTGCCGGAGGAGCGCGTGGTGCTGGCCGAGGACGGCGTCGTCGTGGACATGGTCGACGGCCTCGCCGAGATCGTCGGCCAGGTGCCGGTGGGCCACGTGTACGTCGACGGCCTGTCCGTCGGCGACGTGGGCGACTCGACGTTGTCCGACCGCCTCGTCCTCGGTGAGGGCGGCTTCATCGCCATCACCATGGCCGTGGACACCACCACCGGCAAGTCCGTCGGCACTCCCGAGGTCTCGGGTCGCGGCTTCTCCGACGATCCCGCGGCACTGAAGGAAGCGGCGCAGCTGGTCGAGGCGGAGTTGGTGCGTCTCGCCGGCGAGGGTGTGCGGGACACGCACCGCATCGCGCAGTCGGTCCGCCGCATCGTCGGTCGCTGGGTGGCGGACAAGTACCGCCGCAAGCCGATGATCGTGCCGACCGTGCTCGAGGTCACGCCGAGCTGACACGGTCGCACTCGACAGGCCGGCCCCGGGGACACCCCGGCGCCGGCCTGTCGTGTCTCTCGCCCCGTCGTCGGCCGGCTAGGCGAGCAGGTTGTACAGACCGACGAGGCCCAGCAGGACGATGCAGGCACGCAGCACCCGCGGTGACAGACGCCGGCCGTACCGTGCTCCCACCGCGCCGCCGATCAGGGAGCTGACGGCGATGAGACCGGCTGCCGCCCAACTGATCCGGTCGAAGGCGAAGATGATGAACGATGCCGCCGCCACGACGTTGACCACGAGCGACAGCAGATTCTTGGCCGCGTTCATGCGCTGGATGTTCTCCGGCAGCAACGCGCCCATGACGCCCATCAGCAGAATGCCCTGGGCCGCGGTGAAGTAGCCGCCGTAGACACCCACGGCGAACGTCCCGATCACCAGCAGCACGAAGCGTCCGCGGCCGATCCCGGCGGCGGTGTCCGGCTCGGAGCGCTTCTGGGCCCAGGCCTGGATGCGGGGGCCGGTGACCACCAGGACCAGCGCCAGGATCAGCAGCACCGGAACCACGGCGGTGAAGGTCTTCTCGGGCAGGTGCTGCAGGAGCCAGGCACCGAGCACGCCGCCGAGCAGCGATCCGGGGAGCTGCCAGCGCAACCGCGACCACTGGCCGCGTAGTTCGCGTCGGTAGCCCCATGCGCCGGAGGCGCTGCCTGCCACCAGTCCGATCGCATTGCTCATGGTCGCCGTGACGGGCGGGTAACCGAAGGCGATGAGGGTGGGGAACGTGACGAGCGTTCCTGACCCGACGACGGCGTTGATGCCACCGGCGGCGAACCCCGCGAGCAGCACGAGGACTATTTCGGAGACGGGCACACCGGCGACCGTACGACACGGCTAGATTCGTGTGTCATGAGCCTTGCGCACGACGAACGTCTGGAACTGGCCGACACGATGGCGAAGGTCGGTCCGGACGCTCCCACCCTGTGCGGTGACTGGACCGTCCGGGATCTTGCGGCGCATCTGGTGATCCGCGAACGCCGCCTGGATGCGGCTCCGGGCATCTTCCTACCGCCGCTGGCGGGGTACACGCGCCGCGTGCAGGACTCGGTCGCCGCGGGGGAGTGGGTGGGTCTCGTCGACGACGTGCGCACGGGACCTCCGGTGTGGTCGCCGTACAAGCTCCTCGACGCGCAGATCAACCTCGGGGAGATGTTCGTCCACCACGAGGACGTCCGGCGGGCCGACGGATCCGCACCGACTCCGCGAGAACTGAGCGCCGAGATGCAGACCGCCCTGTGGGGTCTGCTGGGTCTGCTCGGCCGTGTCGCCTACAGGGGAGCCCCCGTGGCCGTGGACGTGGAGACCCCGGACGGTCGTCGGCGGACGTTCGGGAAGAAGTCGGCCTCGCGCCGGGTGGCGCTGCGCGGGGAGCCGTCGGAGCTGGTGCTGCACGCGTTCGGCCGCGATGCGGTGGTGCTGGAGTTCGACGGCGACCAAGCGGACGTCGCCGCGGTGAAGGGCCTCGACCGCGGTGTGTGACAGCGGTCGAGCTGTTACTGGTGTTGCGGATGGTCCGGATGGGGTCGACCGACTAGCCTGACGGGTATGGCAGGCAAGACGAGTACGCGCGCGTCCCGATCCGGCGCGGCCGGATCGAGCAAGGCAGGCACCGGCACGAGTGGTGCCTCCACCGGACGCGGGCGGACGGTCACGACGCCGCGCAAGCCCACCGCCCCCCGGTCGTCCACCGGGCGCACCCCGGCGACTCGCTCGTCCGGTACCGCACGGTCGTCGTCCGGAGCCCGACCTCGCAGCGCCCCCAAGCGCACGATCTCGCCCGGTCGCGCGGCCCTGAACTCCGTGGGTCGCGGCATCGGCAAGGGGTGGGGCCTCGCCGCGCGCGGACTCGGTGCCACCACTCGCACCGTCGGCAAGGCCGCCGACATCGAACACGGCCACCGCCGCGACGGCATCGCCCTCGGGTGCCTCGCGGTCAGCGTGGTCGTCGCCGCCGGTCTCTGGTTCTCGGCCGGTGGCCCGGTCGGGGAGTGGATCGAGATCGGGCTGCGCGCCGTCGTCGGCAGCGCGGCCATCCTGCTGCCGCTGCTCGGCATCGGCGTCGCCGTAGCCCTGATGCGGACCGAACCCGCTCCCGACGACCGCCCCCGGCTCGTCCTCGGGTCTCTGCTCGTCGGCCTGCCGATGCTCGGACTCTGGCATCTGGGTTCCGGATCACCGGACGACCTGGCCGGGCGTGCGTCCGGCGGCGGCTTCGTCGGCTTCGTCGTCGGCGGTCCGCTCAGCAGCGGGGTCACCGTCTGGCTCGCCGTGCCGCTGCTCCTGCTCGCGGTCCTGTTCGGCGTCCTTCTCCTCACCGGGACGACCGTGCGCGACATCCCCGCGCGTCTGCGGACCCTGTTCGGTACGGCGAACCGCGGCGACGAGTACAGCGACTACGAGGACTGGGAGGAGGAGTCGCACCTCGGTGACTTCGCACCGAACGGGTACGACTCCGCGGGCTACGGCTCCTCGTACGACGAGTACGACCCGGCCCTGTTCGACGCCGACGGATACCCGGTCGACGAGAAGCCGGCGAGGTCGCGCCGCCGCCGATCGTCCGCGCCGGCCGACGCGTACCCGGTGGAGGAGTCGGCACCGGTGGACGACGCTCCCACCGAGTACGTGCCGGTGCCGCCGCCCGTCCGCACGCGTGCGAAGGAACCGGCGGTCGAGCCGACGCCGAAGCCCACTCCGGTCGTCGCGGCGACTCCGCCGAAGCCGAAGGAGGACGACAAACTCGTCGTGGACCGCGTCGTCGACGGCGACTACGTCCTGCCCTCGCTGTCCCTGCTGATCGACGGCGATCCGCCGAAGACGCGCAGCCAGGCGAACGACGCGATGATCGAGGCGATCTCCGAGGTCCTCGAGCAGTTCAAGATCGACGCCGCCGTCACCGGCTTCACCCGCGGACCGACGGTCACGCGCTACGAGGTCGAGCTCGGACCGGGCGTCAAGGTCGAGAAGATCACGGCGCTCGCCCGCAACATCGCGTACGCGGTGGCCACCGACAACGTGCGTCTGCTGGCCCCCATCCCCGGCAAGTCGGCGGTGGGCATCGAGGTGCCCAACTCCGACCGCGAGATGGTCCGCCTGGCCGACGTGCTGACGGCGCCCTCGACCCGCAAGGATCACCATCCTCTGGTCATCGGCCTCGGCAAGGACATCGAGGGCGACTTCGTCAGCGCCAACCTCGCGAAGATGCCGCACCTCCTGGTGGCGGGCTCCACCGGCTCGGGCAAGTCGAGCTTCGTCAACTCCATGCTGGTGTCGTTGCTCGCGCGGGCGACGCCGGAGGAGGTCCGGATGATCCTCATCGACCCCAAGATGGTCGAGCTGACCCCGTACGAGGGGATCCCGCACCTCATCACGCCGATCATCACGCAGCCGAAGAAGGCTGCCGCGGCCCTCGCCTGGCTGGTCGAGGAGATGGAGCAGCGCTACCAGGACATGCAGGCAAACAGGGTGCGCCACGTCGACGACTTCAACAAGAAGGTGAAGTCGGGCGAGATCACCGCACCGCTCGGCAGCGAGCGCGTCTACAAGCCCTACCCGTACATCCTCGCGATCGTCGACGAGCTCGCGGACCTGATGATGACCGCGCCGCGGGACGTGGAGGAGGCGATCGTCCGCATCACGCAGAAGGCGCGCGCGGCCGGCATCCACCTCGTGCTCGCGACCCAGCGCCCGTCCGTCGACGTCGTCACGGGCCTGATCAAGACCAACGTCCCGTCCAGGCTCGCGTTCGCCACGTCGTCGCTGACCGACTCCCGCGTCATCCTGGATCAGCAGGGTGCGGAGAAGCTCATCGGTATGGGCGACGCCCTGTTCCTGCCGATGGGCGCGGGCAAGCCCACCCGTCTGCAGGGTGCCTTCATTACCGACGAGGAGATCACCGCGGTCGTCGACTTCGCCAAGAACCAGGCGGAGCCGGAGTACCAGGAGGGCGTCACCGCGCAGAAGGCCGCGGAGAAGAAGGACGTCGACGCCGACATCGGCGACGATCTCGACGTGCTGCTCCAAGCCGTCGAACTCGTCGTGACGAGTCAGTTCGGCTCGACGTCCATGCTGCAGCGCAAGTTGCGCGTCGGCTTCGCCAAGGCCGGCAGGCTCATGGATCTGATGGAGACGCGCGGCGTGGTCGGCCCGAGCGAGGGATCGAAGGCCCGCGACGTCCTGGTCAAGCCCGACGAGTTGGACGGGCTGCTGTGGTCGATCAAGGGCGGGGATCCGGGAGAGTCGGACAATCCGGACGAGTGACGGTGGCCCCGTTGTGAATTGACTCTCACGCTAGCTGAGTTTTACCTGTGCATTACCCTTCGCGTGCCTCCATACGGCCGGGGCTGTGGCATGGTTGTTCTCAGGAGGGGAGTATCCCCAGCTTGCGAAGGACCCGTCAGCACGATCGAGCCCTGCCTCGATCCGGGTCATCGGCAGACACAGTGGTCACACGAGACATCATCACTGGTTCTGTGGGAGAGACCTCCGGAGCCCACCCATGGACTACCGGAGGTAGTTGCTCACATGAATGTCTCGTCCACAGTCTGGATCGTCACCATCGTGGTGATCCTGGGACTCTTCGTCTTCGACTTCTTCGCTCACGTGAAGACCCCCCACGAGCCGACCTTCAAGGAATCGGCGACGTGGTCCGTCGTCTACATCACGATCGCCATCATCTTCGGCGGAATCGTGTTCTGGCAGTACGGCGCGACCTACGGCGGTGAGTACTTCGCCGGGTACGTCACCGAGAAGGCGCTCAGCGTCGACAACCTGTTCGTCTTCCTCATCATCATGACGACGTTCGCCGTACCGCGTCAGTACCAGCAGAAGGTGCTGCTCATCGGCATCGTGATGGCGCTCGTGATGCGCGGTGGCTTCATCGCCCTCGGTGCCGCGGCCATCAACAACTTCAGCTGGGTCTTCTACCTCTTCGGTGCGTTCCTCATCTACACGGCCTACAAGCTCATCAAGGAGGCCGGGGAAGAGGAGGAGAACGAGGTCCAGCAGGACACCAAGATCATGAAGTTCGCCAAGAAGATCCTCCCCACCACGGACGAGTACCACGGTGATCGTCTGACGGTGAAGATCGACGGCAAGCGCGTGGTCACCCCGATGCTGCTGGCCCTGGTCGTCATCGGTTTCACCGACATCCTGTTCGCGTTGGACTCGATCCCGGCGATCTACGGTCTCACCACCGAGCCGTACATCGTCTTCACGGCCAACGCGTTCGCCCTCATGGGTCTGCGCCAGTTGTACTTCCTGATCGGCGGACTGCTCGACCGCCTGGTCTACCTGTCCTACGGCCTGTCCCTGGTACTGGCGTTCATCGGCGTCAAGCTCGTCCTCCACGCGCTCCACGAGAACGAGCTCGGCTTCATCAACGGCGGCGAGAACCTGTCGGTCCCCGAGATCAGCACCGGAGTGTCGCTCAGTGTCATCATGGGCATCCTGATCGTCACCACCGTGGCCAGCCTGCTCAAGACCCGCGGCGACGCGAAGCCCGCGGTGAAGGACGGCGAGACCGGAAGCCCGGTCCTCGGCGACGACACCACGGCCGCCTCGACCGGTACCACGTCGACCGGCGTCACGGACACCGAGCGCGACTCGCGCTGATCCGTCCCGCACGAGAACAGCCCGGCACCGAGAGGTGCCGGGCTGTTCGTGTGTCCGGCGGGTGCCGGAGGGCGGGTCACTCCGCGAGGACGCCCATCACCGGCTTCCACTCCTGGATCGCCACGGCGTCGACGAGCTTCTCCACCGCGAACGGGTCCTCGGCGAACAGCGTTCCCACCTGGTCCGCACTCTCACCCTTGACGATGATGGTGGCGCCGCTGTCGTCCGCGTACGGCCCCGCCACCACCACGATGTCGCGAGCGAGGAGATCCCGCAGCCAGTCGCGGTGCTCGGCGCGGACGCGGTCGCGTCCCTCGGCGGTGGCCGACGAGTACGTGTAGTTGACGAGGAAATGGGCCATCGATGTTCTCCTGCGGTGTGAGCGGGTGGTGGGTGATCTAGAGCGTGAGCAGCATGCGGGTGTTGCCGAGAGTGTTCGGCTTGACGTAGCTGAGATCGAGGAACTCGGCGACACCGGTGTCGTACGAGCGACACATCTCCGCGTAGACCTCGGCGGTGACCGGGGTCCCGTCGATCTCGGAGAACCCGTGGCGGGCGAAGAACGGCACCTCGAAGGTGAGCACGAAGATGCGGGAGAGCTGCAGTTCGCGGGCGACGTCGATCAACCGGGACACGATGAGGTGGCCCACGCCGTGGCCCTTGACCGACGGATCGACGGCGACCGTGCGGATCTCGCCGAGATCCGCCCACAGCACGTGCAGCGCGCCGCAGCCGGCGACGACACCGTCGACCTCGGCGACCCAGAACTCCTGGACCGCCTCGTAGAGGGTCACGAGATTCTTCTCGAGCAGGATCCGGCCCGCGTAGATGTCGATGAGTCGCTTGATCTCCGGGATGTCGGAGGTGCGGGCACGGCGCAGGCGCACGCGCTCGGTGGTGGACCCGGACGCGGTCCGGACGTCTGCGCGATCCTGCGCCGCCCGGGAGTCCGTCTCCGGATCAAGGTCGGAAGTCATGGGGTGAACAGTAGTCATCGGGCGTACCGATATTGTGACCGTGTGTCCCGCGCCGGTAACTCACGTCACGTCCCGAGAGCGGGCTCGGCGACGTGAGCGCTCAGTACGACGTCGGTCGTGGCCCCGGTGACGCGTCCGCGCCGACGCCGGACGCCGTCGTCGGCTCGGGCCCGCTCACTCCGGCTCCACTGCTCAACATCGCCAACGTCCTGACCGTCCTGCGGATCGCGCTGGTCCCGGTGTTCCTGTGGGCTCTGTTCGCGGACGGTGGCCAGGAGACCGGGTGGCGGCTCGCGGCCTTCGGGATCTTCGTCGTCGCGGCGATCACCGATCGCATCGACGGCCAACTGGCGCGCAAGCACGGGCTCGTGACGGAGTTCGGCAAGATGGCGGACCCCATCGCCGACAAGGCACTGATCGGGGCGGCCCTGGTCGGACTGTCCATGCTGGGGGACCTGCCCTGGTGGATCACCCTCGTCATCGGTGCCCGCGAGATAGGCATCACGCTCCTGCGGTTCGCCGTCCTGCGGCACGGTGTCATCCCCGCGGGACGCGGCGGCAAGCTCAAGACCCTCGTCCAGAGCGTGGCCATCGGGGTCTACGTTCTGCCGCTTCCCGACGCTGTGATCCCAGCAGCGATGGTGCTGATGATCGTGGCCGTGGCGCTGACCGTGATCACAGGCCTCGACTACGTGGTGCAGGCAGTGCGGCCGCGGGTCCGGACACCACACGACGGGCGATGAGCCGTCCGGTGCTCCGCCGCGTGCGGATCGCGGGCGGGGGTTAGGGTTCTCTCACCCGTTCCGACGGGTGTCCACACGCGTCGCGGGAACCGATCGGACCGTTCCGGCGTTGTAGGTGGACGAGGGTCGAGCGACGGTGCACCGACAGGCGTTCCCGCGGTCGACCACGACGTAGTTCGAACACGATGAAGGAGGGGCCACATGGCGCTGCTCTTGCGTGAGGCATTGGGCGACAGTCTTCGCCGCACACGGGTCGCTCAGAGCCGCACGTTGCGCGAGGTCTCCAACACGGCGCGCGTCAGCCTCGGGTATCTCTCGGAGGTCGAGCGTGGCCGCAAGGAGGCGTCGAGCGAACTGCTCAACGCCATCTGCGATGCCCTCGACGTCCCACTGTCGGACGTTCTGTTCGATGTGAGCGAATCGCTCACGGACACGATGGCGAGTGCGGCCGCGTCGACGGGTGTTCCCGCCGAGCGCGGTGCGGCCCACATCTCGGACGAGACGCGCGTGGTCATCCCGGCCCCGACCGCGCGAGCACTCGCCGCTGCCTGATCTTCGCGTCCCGTTTCCGACCATTCGTGGTTCGACATGGGATCATGGCGGGTACCGATCACAGACAGACCGCGTGTCCCGGACACGCGCAGCATCACCGGCGGTGACGGTCGCCAGCCGGGTCGCGTACGCGGCGGATCACATGGAGGCAGGAAGAACCGATGGCCAATCCTTTCGTCAAGGGCTGGAAGTATCTGATGGCTCTGTTCAACTCCAAGATCGACGAGAAGGCGGATCCGCAGGTCCAGATCCAGCAGGCCATCGAGGACGCTCAGCGTCAGCACCAGGCGCTCTCGCAGCAGGCCGCGTCGGTCATCGGTAACCAGCGCCAGCTCGAGATGAAGCTCAGCCGCCAGCTCGACGAGGTGGAGAAGCTGAACGCCAATGCGCGCCAGGCCGTCACCCTCGCCGACCAGGCCAATGCGGCTGCCGACGTCGAGAAGGCCACCCAGTACACCAATGCCGCCGAGGCGTTCGCGGCCCAGCTGGTCACCGCCGAGCAGAGCGTCGAGGACCTCAAGGTTCTGCACGACCAGGCGCTCCAGGCCGCCACCCAGGCCAAGAAGGCCGTCGAGCAGAACGCCATGACGCTGCAGGCCAAGGTCGCCGAGCGCACCAAGCTGCTCAGCCAGCTCGAGCAGGCCAAGATGCAGGAGCGCGTCAGCGAGTCGCTCCGCTCGATGGACTCCACGCTGTCCGCACCGGGCAACACGCCCAGCCTCGACGCCGTCCGGGACAAGATCGAGCGCCGCTACGCCAACGCGCTCGGCTCCGCCGAGCTCGCTCAGAACTCCGTGCAGGGCCGCATGATGGAGGTCCAGCAGGCGAGCGTCCAGATGGCCGGACACAGCCGCCTCGAGCAGATCCGTGCCTCCATGGCGGGCGACTCGCTCACCGCCGGCCCCTCCGCGGACGGCGTGTCCACGCAGAAGAACCTGTCGTCCCCGCAGGCGACCCCCGAGCCTCCTCAGGCCAACTGATCTGCCTGCACGAGACCCTCACGGAGCGTTGATGTCCGGACACGGCGACCCGCACCGACGGCCGTTGTGGCACGAGCGGCCCGCTGCTCCGGCCGAAGTGGGGCGCGCGGCCGACCTGGTGCGCGCCCGGGCTCGTGGCGTCGTGGACGTCACGCGGCCGTTCCTCGACGCCGCCAAGTCGTGGAACGACCCGCGGAAGAAGGCCGAACGGCGGATCCGTCGGACTCGCCGGCGGGCCACGCTCTTCGGTGCGGCGTCCGGGTCGATGGGCGTCGCCACCGTAACGGTGGCGGCCACGTCCGCACCCGACTGGATCGTCGTCGGGGGATCGGGCACCACGGTGTTGTTCGCGGTGCCCGCCGTGGCCGCGGCGGCGGCCTACCGACGGCTGCGGGCCCAGCCACTGCCGGCAGCAACGCCGGTCCGCCGTGCTCTGCCTCCGGTGGGCTCCGCCGCTCGCGAGCCCATCGAACGTCTCGCGGCCGCCGAACGCAGTCTGCACGAGCTGACGGGCATCCTCGCTCGATCCGGGGCGGTCGCCGCGGACGACGTGCACGACACGACCCGGATCGCCGCGGCCGCGTCGGCAGCCCTGACCGAGGTCGCGCACGACATCGTCGCGATGGAGAGAGCAGCGCTGGGAAGTCCCGCTGCAGCGGTCCATCTGTCCGGGTCCATCGGGTCCACCGCGGCCCGGTTGGCGGACGGTGTGCACCAGTTCGACGGGCTCGTCGCCGCGGCTGCGTTGCTCACCGCGCCGGGCTCCTCCGGTTCGCTCACCGCACTCGACGCGCGACGGGACGCCCTCCAGTTCGCGTCCGATCGCCTCGAGGGTTGGGCATTCGGCCTCGAGCACCTGCAGAAGCCCTGACCTCGGCGACGGTCTCACCCCGACCGCGACCCTGAGATCGACGTACCGTCCTCGGGGTCGACCCCGATCTTCACCCTGAACTCCGGGACGATTCGGTGTTGTGCCAGTTCGGTTCTGGCAGTGTCGAACTCGTCGACGGATCGCCGGTGAACTCCACCGCGGCCGGCGACGAGAGTCCCCGACGAGAAGGAGTTCGACATGTTCTGGAAGATTCTCGGTGCGATCGTTCTGGTGTGGATCGGCATCGTCGTTCTCGGCGCCCTGCTGAAGGCGCTGTTCCCCCTGGTGGCGCTGGCCGTGGTGGGAACCGGTCTCTACTTCCTCTTCCGCGCGATGAGCGGCGATCGCGACTCGGCGAAGTCACCCTTCTGACGTCCCCGGTGCCGCGCTGACCTAGGCTTCGCCCATGCTCGTCGCGGTGGTCGCCGGCCCCGATGCGGGGCACGCCTTCCCTGCCATCGCGCTCGCGAAGGCGCTGACGGCCGCAGGAGAGACGGCCGTGGTCTACACCGGCCATCGGTGGCTCGACGCCGCGCGAGCGGACGGGGTGGACACTCGCCTGCTGCCGGGACTGGAACCGCGACCCGAGGACGACGACGCGGACGCCGGCCGCAGAATCCACGAGCGAGCGGCCCACATGTCCTCGATGCTGCTGCGGGTGCTCTCCGAGGCGGCTCCCGATCTGGTGGTCTCGGACATTCTCACGGCCGGCGGCGGTCTCGCCGCCGAGCGGCTGGGAGTTCCCTGGGTGGAACTGTCTCCGCACCCGCTCTACCGGCCCTCCGTGTCGTTGCCCCCGATCGGGAGTGGTCTCGCACCGGGCACGGGACTGCGAGGTCGGTTGCGGGACACCGTGATGCGAGCTCTGACGGACCGCTCCGTCCGAGCGGGGCTGGCGCAGCGCGCTCGGGCGCGCGAGGGCGTCGGTCTGCCCGCGTCGGACCCCGGCCCCGCGCGGCGCCTCGTCGCGACCATCCCCGCGCTCGAGGTGCCGCGGACGGACTGGCCGGCCGAGGCGCGGGTCGTCGGTCCGTTGTTGTGGGAGCCGACGACCGCTCTCCTCGACCCGCCGCCGGGGACCGAACCGCTGATCCTGCTGGCACCGTCGACGGCCGCGACCGGCGCCGTGTCCATGGTCGAGGCCACTGTCGAGGCGACGGCGGCCTCACGTGCGCGCGGCCGGAGTCGTCGACTGGTGATCACCACGGTGGACGACGTTCCGGCCGGTCTACCGTCCTGGGCGGTGGGCGGACTGGGGCGCCAGGACGCGCTGCTGCCGCTGGCGTCGGTCGTGGTGTGCGGCGGCGGCCACGGGATGTTGGCGAAGGCGCTGTCCGCCGGCGTCCCGGTGGTCGTGATCCCCGGCGGGGGAGATCAGTGGGAACTGGCCAACCGCGCGGCCCGGCAAGGAAGCGCCACGATCGTGCGTCCGGTGTCCGCCGACGCCGTGGCGGAGGCGATCGACCGGGTGCTGAACGACTCGACGTACGCCGCCGCGGCAGGTCGTGCCGCGGCGACCGCCGCCGCGGTCGAGGATCCCGTCGCGGTGTGCCGCAGCGTGACGGTCGACTCCCGCCCGCGCTGAGGGGGAGCGCGGACGTCCCGGGTTACGGTGACATGGTGCGCCTGACCGACTTCCACGACCGTGTCGCCGAACAGTTCGGAACCGTGACCGGGGACTCGATGCTGGTCGACCACCTGCTGCTGAGCCTCGGGAACCGCACCGCCGCGCAGGCCATCGAGGACGGCGAGGATCCGAAGGACGTGTGGCGCGCACTGTGCGTCGAGTTCGACGTTCCCCGATCGCGGTGGTGAACCTCCGGCGTGTCGCTGGGTATCGAACACCTGTTCGCTTATAGTCGTGTGCAGAGTCGACGGGAATCGCACGGCAGCGGTTCTTGTCGGTACCCCCCTCTACCTTGGCGACAGATCGACGGGGTACAGACGCTTCGGGGACAAGAACTTCGAGAAGGAGACCATGATGGCTGCAGCTGCATACGATCGGGACAAGGCGCTCGATCTCGCGCTCGCGCAGATCGACAAGAACTTCGGCAAGGGGTCGGTCATGCGTCTCGGCGACGAGGCCCGTGTGCCCATCGCCGTCATCCCCACGGGTTCGATCGCGTTGGACGTCGCGCTCGGCATCGGCGGACTCCCGCGCGGCCGCATCGTCGAGGTCTACGGCCCGGAGTCCTCGGGTAAGACGACGGTCGCGCTCCACGCGGTCGCCAACGCACAGGCCGCCGGCGGCATCGCCGCGTTCATCGACGCGGAGCACGCCCTCGATCCGGACTACGCCGCCAAGCTCGGTGTCGACACCGACGCGCTGCTGGTCTCCCAGCCGGACACCGGTGAGCAGGCGCTCGAGATCGCGGACATGCTGATCCGGTCCGGTGCCATCGACATCCTGGTCGTCGACTCCGTGGCAGCCCTGGTTCCCCGTGCCGAGATCGAGGGCGAGATGGGTGACAGTCACGTCGGTCTGCAGGCCCGCCTGATGAGCCAGGCCCTGCGCAAGATCACCGGCGCCATCAGTTCGTCCGGCACCACGGTCATCTTCATTAACCAGCTGCGCGAGAAGATCGGCGTCATGTTCGGCTCGCCCGAGACCACGACGGGCGGTAAGGCGCTGAAGTTCTACGCATCGGTGCGCCTGGACATCCGTCGTATCGAGACGCTCAAGGACGGAACCGACGCAGTCGGTAACCGCACCCGCGTCAAGGTGGTCAAGAACAAGGTGTCGCCGCCGTTCAAGCAGGCCGAGTTCGACATCCTGTACGGCAAGGGCATCAGCAAGGAAGGCTCGCTCATCGACATGGGTGTCGAGCACGGCTTCGTGCGCAAGTCCGGCTCCTGGTTCACCTACGAGGGTGATCAGCTGGGCCAGGGCAAGGAGAACGCACGCAAGTTCCTGCTCGAGAACACCGACATCCGTGACGAGATCGAGAAGAAGATCAAGGAGAAGCTCGGCATCGGTGCAGACGTGCGTACGCCCGACGAGGCCGTCGCTGCTCCGGTCGACTTCTGACAGCAGGTCTCTCGACTGTGAACGACGACGAGTTTCCGGACTCGCGTGCACCGGGCGCCCGACGTACGTCGGGCGCCCGGTCCCGTTCCGGCCGCCGATCGGGCGAGACGCCGCCCCCGGGCGGGGGCACGGCGGTGCAGGCCAAGGATGCCGCGTTGCGGTTGCTCACCGATCGCGCCCGGAGCCGCGCCGAGCTCGAACAGCGGTTGGCCGCCAAAGGATTCACGGACGAGATCATCACGTCCGTGCTCGACAGGCTGACCGAGATCAAGCTGGTCGACGATCGCGACTTCGCCCATCAGTGGGTCCGCTCGCGACACACGTACTCGGGCCGAGGCAAGCAGGCGCTGCGCACAGAACTACGCACCAAGGGAATCGAACCCGGTATCGCCGCCGAAGCGCTGGATACCATCGAGCCGGAGGACGAGCGTGAGCGCGCCCGCGACCTGGTGGTCAAGAAGCTGCGGGCTCCGGCTCTGCGGTCGAGTCTCGGCGACGACATCGAGGACCCGCGGGAACGTCGTGCACAGCGGGACAAGGTGGTTCGCAAGCTCGTATCGATGCTGGCGCGCCGAGGCTTCGCCCGGGGCATGGCGTTCGAGGTGGTCAAAGACGAACTCGAGGCCCTCGGAAACGATTCCGAAGGCCTCGAGTACTAGAACGTCAGATCCGGGCGCCGCCCGTGGCGGATGCGGCTCCCTGGTCCACCGGAACCGGAGTTTTCTTCGCCCGGCGTAGTCGCTTCTCGACCTTCGTGGCCAGGTAGGTCAACAACGAGTTCAGGATGATCATGATGATCGCGACGATGATCAGCGCCGGCAGGAAGTTGCCGTAGAAGGCACCGACCTGCTGTCCCGACCGGACCACCTCGACGTAGCCGATGATGTACCCGAGCGCCGAGTCCTTCAACGCCACGACCATCTGCGAGATGATGGCCGGCAGCATGGCGGTGACCGCCTGCGGAAGCAGGATCATGCGCATGATCTGACCCTTGCGCAGACCGATCGCCATGGCGGCCTCGATCTGCCCCTTGGGAAGCGATTTGATGCCGGATCGCACGATCTCCGCGATCACGGAACCGTTGTAGAGCGTCAAGCCGGTCACCACTGCAGCCAGAGCGAGGTAGCGGGACTTGAACACCTGGTACTCGGCGAAGAACTGGTACAGGAAGATCATCAGGATCAGCACCGGGATGGCGCGGAACAACTCGACGAAGAATCCCGCGACCAGTCGCACCGGCCGGTGGTCGGACAGGCGAGCGATCCCCAGGACCGCGCCGAGGATCAGCGCAAACACGATGGACAGGAACGCGGCGATCAGCGTCCCCTGGATGCCGGGAATCAGGTATGTCGTCCAGGTCGAGGACTCGGTGAAGGGGCTCCACTTCTCCGACGTCAACTGGCCCTTCTCGTCCAGCTTCGCGTAGATCACGTAGGCGACCAGCAACACCAGGACCGCTACCACCGCGGAAATGATGTGGTTGCGGACCTTCGCGCGGGGGCCGGGCGCGTCGTACAGAACGGTCGCGCGTTCGGCCGAGGCCACCTTCTTCGGCGGTGCCTCGGTGCTCAGAGGTGCGTTCGCTGTGGTCATCGGGCAACCGCCAATCGCTTGCCGAGGTAGCCGAAGAAGAGGCCGGTGGGGAAGGTCAGGATGACGAAGCCGAGCGCGAAGATACCGCCGACGACGAAGATCGCCGCCTCGTTCTCGATCATTTCCTTCATCAGGATGGCCGCTTCGAGGACGCCGATCGCCGCGGCGACGGTCGTGTTCTTCGTCAGGGCGATGAGCACGCTGCCCAGCGGGCCGATGACCGCACGGAACGCCTGGGGGAGCACGATGAAGCGCAGGTTCTGCGAGAACGTCAGACCGAGCGAACGCCCGGCCTCCGCCTGACCGACGTTCACGGTGTTGATTCCGGACCGCAGCGACTCGCACACGAACGAGGCCGTGTAGATGCTGAGACCGAGAACGGCGAGCCGGAAGTTGTTGTCCGCCTGGCCGGTCGGGGACGCCTGATCGGCGAGCGTGACGCCCAGGGTCTGGTAGAGGCCGAAGGCGCAGAACAGCAGGATCAGCGTGAGCGGGGTGTTGCGGAAGATGGTGACGTAGGTGGCACCGATCCACCGCGCGACGGGAACGGGGGAGACCCGCATCGCCGCGAGCAGGGTGCCGAGGACGAGAGCGCCGATGGCGGAGAGCACCGTCAGCTTGATCGTCATCCAGAACGCGTCGAGGAGTTCGGGCGCGTAGTCACTCAGTATGTCCACCGGCGACTCCTTCCGAGAGCGGTGACGAGTCGAACGGGCGGTTCACCGGTGTGAACCGCCCGTTCGGGTCTCGCGAAGAGTGGTGATCAGTAGCGATCGACGGTCGGCTGTGCGGGCAGCGGGTACCCGGACGGTCCGACGGTGTCCTCGAATGCCTTCTGCCACGACCCGTCCTCGATCATGGCGTCGATCGCGTCGTTGATCTTGGTGCGGGTCTCGTCGTCGCCCTTGGCCAGGCCGATGCCGTAGCGCTCCTCGGTGAACGGCTCGCCGACCACCTTGAGCTCACCCGGGTACTGAGCCGCGTAGCCGGCCAGGATGATGTCGTCGGTCGTGACCGCGTCGACGGCGCCGTTGCGCAGTGCCTCGACACAGGCGGAGTAAGTGTCGAACTCCTGCAGCTGCACGTCCTGCGCGTACTGGTCCTTGACCTTCTGCGCGGGGGTGGAGCCGGAGACGGAGCAGAGGCGCTTGCCGCCGCTGAGCGACTCGGGGCCCGTGATGTCGGTGTTGCCGTCGGCGACGAGGAGCGACTGTCCGGCGACGAAGTACGGTCCGGCGAAGTCGACCTTCTCCTTGCGGGCGTCGGTGATCGAGTAGGTGGCGACGATGTAGTCGACCTCACCGTTCTCGATCAGCGTCTCGCGCTGCGCCGACGGCGACTCCTTGAACGTGATGTTCTCCGGCGTGACACCGAGCTTGCCGGCGACGTACTTCGCGACCTCGACGTCGAAGCCGCTGAACGAGCCGTCGGGGGTGCGCAGGCCCAGGCCCGGCTGGTCGAACTTGATGCCGACGGTCAGCTTGCCGCTCTCGGCGCTGGACGACGCGCTGGTGGCCTCGTCGCCACCACACGCGGTGGCGGCGAAGGCGAGCGCGAGTGCGGCGACGCCGACACGGGCGGTACGGGTGATTCTCATCGAGATCCTCCAGAAGTTGGGACGAGCGGGTGGGAGATCAGTGACTCAGGATCTTGCCGAGGAAATCCTTGGCGCGATCGGACTTCGGTGTGGTGAAGAAGGTCTCGGGATCGGTGTCCTCGACGATCTGGCCGTCGGCCATGAAGATGACACGGTCGCCGGCGCGTCGGGCGAAGCCCATCTCGTGGGTCACGACCACCATGGTCATGCCCTCCTTGGCCAGCGACGTCATGACGTCGAGCACCTCGTTGACCATCTCGGGATCGAGCGCCGAGGTCGGCTCGTCGAAGAGCATCACCTTGGGGTTCATGGCGAGTGCACGCGCGATGGCGACACGTTGCTGCTGGCCGCCGGAGAGCTGCGCCGGGTACTTGTCGGCCTGGTTGGCGATGCCGACGCGTTCGAGCAGACGCTGCGCGGTCTTCTCGGCCTCGTCCTTCTTCATCTTGCGGACCTTCGTCGGCCCGAGCATGACGTTCTCACGAATCGTCTTGTGCGCGAAGAGATTGAAGGACTGGAAGACCATGCCGACGTCCGCGCGGAGCGCGGCGAGCGACTTGCCTTCGGAGGGAAGTGCCTTGCCGTCGACCTCGATGGTGCCCTCGTCGACGGGCTCGAGCCGGTTGATGGTGCGGCACAACGTCGATTTACCCGACCCGGAGGGGCCGAGGACGATGACGACCTGGCCGCTGGGAACGTCGAGTTCGATGTCCTTGAGGACGTGCAGATCACCGAAGTGCTTCTGCACGCCGTGCATCGCGATCATGGGGGCAGACGATGCTGTGGACGAGCGATGTTCGCGCTCGCCGTCAGGGTGGGTCATGGCGATGACCCTAGAGGTAGTTTCCTCCGCCACTGCTCGTTTTGGTGCGGGGACCGCGGATATGTAATGGAAACTTTACTCGGACCGCTCGGTGGGTCGGGTTCGAGCGCCGCCGTACCCTGGAGGGGTGGACACGATCGACACCCAGACCCTGCCTGCGCGGTCCGGGACTGCGCGCACCTACGAGGTGCGCACGTACGGCTGCCAGATGAACGTGCACGATTCCGAACGACTGTCCGGCCTTCTCGAGGAGGCTGGTTACGAGAAGGCCGACTCCGGGTCGTCCCCCGATCTCGTCGTCTTCAACACGTGTGCGGTACGCGAGAACGCCGACAACAAGTTGTACGGCAACCTCGGCCAACTCCGGCCGGCCAAGGACGAGAACCCCGACATGCAGATCGCCGTCGGTGGGTGCCTCGCACAGAAAGACCGCGACGTCGTGGTCACGAAGGCGCCGTGGGTGGACGTCGTGTTCGGCACCCACAACATCGGATCCCTGCCGGCGCTGCTCGACCGGGCGCGCCACAACCAGCGCGCCGAGGTCGAGATCCTCGAGTCACTGGACGCGTTCCCCTCGACTCTCCCGGCCAAGCGCGACTCCGCCTACTCCGGGTGGGTGTCCATCTCGGTGGGGTGCAACAACACCTGCACCTTCTGCATCGTGCCCGCACTGCGCGGCAAGGAGGTCGACCGCAGGCCGGGCGACATCCTCGCCGAGGTGCAGGCCCTCGTCGACGAGGGTGTGCTCGAGGTGACGCTGCTCGGACAGAACGTCAACGCGTACGGCGCCTCGTTCGCGGATCCCGAGCAGCCGCGTGACCGGGGTGCGTTCGCATCGCTCCTGCGCGCGTGCGGGGAGATCGACGGTCTCGAGCGCGTCCGGTTCACCTCGCCGCATCCCGCCGAGTTCACCGACGACGTCATCGAGGCGATGGCGTCGACGCCCAACGTGTGCCCGACGCTGCACATGCCTCTGCAGTCCGGATCGGACCGCGTGCTGCGTGCCATGCGCCGCTCGTACCGCAAGGAGAAGTTCCTCGGCATCATCGACCGGGTGCGCGAAGCCATCCCGCACGCGTCACTGACGACGGACATCATCGTGGGCTTCCCCGGGGAGACCGAGGAGGACTTCCAGGAGACCCTCGACGTCGTCCGTCGCGCTCGCTTCAGCAGCGCCTACACGTTCCAGTACTCCAAGCGACCGGGAACGCCGGCCGCCGACATGCCGGATCAGGTGCCGAAGGCCGTCGTGCAGGAACGCTACGAACGGCTCGCCGCTCTGCAGGAGGAGATCTCCCACGAGGAGAACCGTCGCGTCGTCGGAACCGAGGTGGAGTTGCTCGTCGCCGACGGGGCCGGACGCAAGAACGCCGTCACCGAGCGGATGAGTGGACGCACCCGCGACGGGCGACTCGTGCACTTCACCCCGACGGGCGCCATCGACCGCGCCGTCCGGCCCGGCGACGTCGTCGTCACCACGGTGACCGACGCGAAGCCTTATCACCTGGTCGCCGACGTCCCGGTGCGCTCGCACCGGCGCACCACGGCCGGCGACCGACACGAGCGGGGCACGATGCCCCGGACCGCACCGGTCGGTGTCGGGTTGGGGTTGCCGTCCGTCGGCGCCCCGGCGCCCGAGCCGGTCACGACGATGGGATGTTCACTGTGAGTACCGAGCCGACGACCGGGTCCGATCCGGCGGCCGCCGAGAAGCGGATCTCGGGTCGTATCGACCCGGGGGTCCGCGCCGTCGTCGTGGCAGTGGTGGTGTTGTTGCTGCTATTGAGCTTCGCACTGCCGCACACAGGTTCGGCCAACGCGTGGGACGTGCTGGTGCACGACGAGGACGCCGTGGCGGAGTCGGTGGCACTGCCGTCACGCATCTTCGTGTGGCTGACCCTGGTGTTCGCGGTCGGCTTCTCGGCTCTCGCCCTGGTCACTCAACGCTGGGCGCTGGCCTGGGTCGCGCTCTACGGGTCCGGGGTGGCGACGGTGCTGGGCATCCTGGCCATCTGGTCGCGTCAGACCGTTCCTGTCGGCCTCACCGGGGCCGGCCCCGGGCTGGGCCTCGTCCTCGGCTGGTTGCTCGTGGTCGTGCTGGCGTTCCACTGGTTCAAGGTGGTGTGGAACCGCTCCAACGCTCAGTGGGCGGCTGCCGCCGCCCGGCGGGACGCGGCCGTGATGGACGAGGCGCGGCGCGAGAACGTGCTGGACACGTCCCGGCGCCGCGACAACTGATCCTCCGGAGTCACAGACCGCCGAGGGCGCTGTCGGCGGCGTCGGCCCACTCGCGCCACTGCTGTGCCTGCGCACGGGCCTTCTCGGCGTCCTTGGCCTTGCCCGCGGCCTCGGCCTTCTGGGCCTGCTCCTCGAACTGCGCGACCCGCTCGCGGAACTGAGCCGCGCGCGCCATCGCCTCGGGGTCGGTGCGTCGCCACTCGGAGTCGGCGGCGTCGCGGACGCGCTTCTCGATCGCGCGGAGCTTGCCCTCGAGATCGTGCATCTTCTCGCGCGGGACCTTGCCGATGGCGTCCCACTTGTCCTGCAATGTCCGCAGTGCTGCGCGGGCCGCCTCGATGTCCTTGGACGGGTCGATGTGACCGGACTCGGCCAGCAGCCGTTCCTTCGCCTCGGCGTTCTGCTCGAACTCCGCGTTCTGCTCGGACTGAGCCGCGTTGCGTGCCTCGAAGAACACGTCCTGGGCGCCCTTGAACTTCTGCCACAGCGAGTCGTCGGCGTCGCGGGGAGCCCGGCCGGCGGACTTCCACTCGGTCAGGAGATCGCGGAACACCTGCGCGGTGCCCACCCAGTCGGTGGACGACGACAGTTCCTCGGCCTTGGCGACCAGTTCTTCCTTGCGCACCTTGGCGGCACCGCGTTCGCGGTCGAGATCGGCGAAGTGCGCGCCGCGGCGGCGGTTGAACGCCTCCCGTGCCTTGGAGTAGCGCTTCCACAGGGCGTCGTCGACCTTCCGGTCGACGCCGCGGATGGTCTTCCACTCCTCGAGGATCACGCGAAGACGGTCACCCGCGGCCTTCCACTGCGTGGATTCGCTGCCGATGGTCTCGGCCTCGACGGCCAGCGCCTCCTTGCGTGCCGTCGATTCGGTCCGCTCGGAATCCTTGCGCTTGCGATGCTCGGCGGCGACCTCGTCGGAGTGTTCGATCACGGCCTGCAGGCGGGTTGCCAGCGCGTCGATGTCGCCGATCACAGCAGCGGTGGGCAGGGTCTCGGCGAGCGCGACGGCGGCGGTCTTCGTCTTCTTGGCGTCGCCGGCGCCGGAGGCGAGTCGCGCCTCGAGGAGTGCGACCTCGGTGGCGAGATCGTCGTAGCGGCGCCCGAAGTGTGCGAGGCCCTCGGCCGCGTCACCGGCCTGCCAGGAACCGACCTGCCGCTCTCCGTCGGTGGTACGTACCCACGCGGAACCGTCCTCGTCGACCCGGCCCCAGCGGGACGGATCGGTCACGACCGGGACGACAGCGGGCGTCGTCGGCACGTGGTGTGCAGCCGGATGCGGCGTCGGGTGCGACTCCCCGTCGCCTGTGGACGACGACGGTGCGGACGGATCGGCCGGGGCACTGGGCCGGGTGGGCGCCGGGCGCGGTGCGCCGCCGGGTCGAGGACCCGGTCGGGGCCCGGGCCGGGGAGGTGTGGGGCTCGCCTGCGCCTCGCCGGGGGCGTTCTCGGTCGTCTCGTGCTCGGTCATGGTTCTCTCCGTCTCTGCCGCGCGTCACGGCTGCCTGGCGCTACGTGGTTCTCTGCTCGGTCGTTCTCGGCCCATTCAACCCCCTCCGCGCGTCGGCGACCATGCAAACCCCGAGGGACGCGCGGAAAAGGGACGCCCTCGGACGGTCGACTACCGTGGCGTCCGTGCTGTCCGCCCTCGCCTTCGTCCCGTCGCCTCCGTTGCTGCTCGCGGAGCTCGCCGGTTCCGCCACAGGCGAACTGGACGATCTGCGTGCAGCCGTGCGCGAGGTGTGCGACGACCTGGGGCAGTCCTGTCACGACTGGATCGGGGTCGGGGTCGGTGCGACCACGACCTGGATCGACGGCGATGCCGCGGGTACGTACGCCGGTTTCGGGGCCGATGTCGTGGTCGGTCTCGCCCCGGATCGCGGGCCTGTCGATCGCGCGATGGAGTTGGCCGCGCTGACCGTCGGGCTGCTCCGCGGGCAGGCTGTTCCGCAGTGGTCGGTCCCCGTACAGCTCGTCGCTCGGAACGCGAGTGTCCAGGACGTGGCGGCGGTGGCGCTCGACCTGCGCGGCCGCGTCGACGCCGCGCCCGGCCCGGTGGGGCTGCTCGTCGTCGGTGACGGGGCGACGACCCTGACCGACAAGGCGCCCGGCGCGTTCGACGACCGGGCCGAGGCGGTGCAGCACGCGATCGACGATGCGCTCGGCAGAGCCGACGTCGACGCGCTGGCGTCCCTGGACGCTGCTCTGTGTGATGCCCTCGGCGTGGACGGGCGGGTGGCATGGCAGGTGGCGGCCACGCTGGTCGGACCCGCCCGAGTGCTGCCGCACAGTCTCTTTCGCGGTGCCCCCTACGGAGTCGGGTATCACGTCGCCTCGTGGTCGCTGTGACGCGACCGACACCGGTCGCGGTGATCGGACCCACGGCCACGGGCAAGTCGGCCCTCGCGCTCGATCTCGCCGAGCGCCTCGGCGGGCACATCGTGAACATCGACGCGATGCAGCAGTACCGAGGCATGGACATCGGCACCGCGAAGACGCCGGTGGCGGAGCGTCGCGGCATCCCGCACCACCGACTCGACGTCCTGGACGTCACGGAGACGGCAACGGTGGCGGCGTACCAGGACGCCGCGGTGCGGGAGATCGAGGAGCTGCTCGAGCAGTCCGTCGTGCCCGTCGTCGTCGGCGGATCGATGATGTACGTCCAGGCGCTGCTGGACCGATGGCAGTTCCCGGCCACGGATGCCGCGGTGCGTGCCGAACTCGAGGCCAGGCTCGCCGCCGAGGGGGTCGCGGCGCTGCATCGCGCACTCGCCGAGTCCGATCCGGCGGCCGCGGCATCGATCCTTCCGACCGACGGCCGACGCATCGTCCGCGCGCTCGAGGTGGGACGCCTCACCGGGAAGCCGTTCGCCGCGTCGGCGCCCACCATCGGCGAGCCGCGCTGGGACACCGTCGTCCTCGGCATCGACCGTGACACCGACGAGCTGGACGCGCGCATCGCGGCACGCACCGACGCGATGTTCGCCGAGGGGCTCGTCGCCGAGGTCGAGACCCTCGTGGGGCAGGGACTGCGCGAGGGAGTCACCGCCCCGAGGGCGATCGGCTACGCGCAGGTGCTGCAGCTGCTGGACGGCGAGATCGACGAGGCGGCCGCGCGCGAGGCGACCTTCGTCGGTACCCGTCGCTATGTTCGCCGCCAACGGTCCTGGTTCGGCCGTGATCCCCGCGTGCACTGGCTGCGCGGGGGCGCATCGGACCTGCTGGACGCCGCACTGCGCACGAGGGGAGAACACCGATGAGCGATGCGCTCGTCCTGTCGAGGAACGCGCGGTTCCAGCAGTGGCAGTCCTACCTCGTCACCCGCGGCAAGCGCACCAAGGCGGGAGTCTTCCTCGTGCAGGGAGTGCGGCCGGTGACGCTGGCCGTCGAGCACGAGTGGCCCCTCGAGTCCGTGCTCTATCGAACCGGCGACCCCCTGTCGTCCTGGGCCACGTCGACCGTGGACCGCTGCCGGGCCGCAGGCGTGCCCGCGGTGGGTGTCGCGCCGGAGTTGATGGCGGAGCTCGGCGAACGCGTCGATCAACCACCGGAGGTCCTGCTCCTCGCACGGTCCCGGCTCCTCGATCCCGGCCACTGGACTCCGACGGGCGACGCGCCGGTGGTGGTCGCGTTCGATCGGCCGACGTCGCCGGGCAATCTCGGCACCCTGATCCGGTCCTCGGACGCCTTCGGAGCGTCCGGGTTGCTGGTCAGCGGGCATGCCGCGGACCCGTTCGATCCCGCGTGCGTCCGCGCGACCACCGGCTCCCTGTTCGCACTCCCCGTGGGGCAGGTCGGAGGTCCGGAGCAGGTTCGCGCGATGGTGGACAGGCTGCGGCAGCAGGGCACCGACATGACGATCGTGGGCACCGACGAGACCGGCACGGTGGCAGCGCACGAGCACGACTTCACAGGAGGAACGGTGCTGGTGGTGGGCAACGAGACCCGCGGCATGAGTGCCGCGTGGCGGGATGCCTGCGACGTCGTCGTGTCCATCCCGATAGGCGGCGCGGCGAGCTCCCTCGGAGCACCGTCCGCCGGCGCCGTCGGGCTGTACGAGATCACCCGCCAACGGCTGATCGCGCGGACGTCCGCGCCGGTGGGAGACTGATCCCATGCAGTTCACCAAGGGACACGGAACGCAGAACGATTTCGTCGTGCTGCCGGATCCGGACGCACTCCTCGATCTGAGCGCACACCGTGTGGCGACACTGTGCGATCGCCGAGCCGGGCTCGGCGCGGACGGGGTACTGCGGGTCGCCCGCAGCGGTGCCCTCGTCGACCGCGGCGTGCTCGACGCGCTGCCCGAGGGCGTGTCCGCCGGCGACTGGTTCATGGACTACCGCAACGCGGACGGGTCCATCGCGGAGATGTGCGGCAACGGTGTCCGGGTGTTCTCCCATTACGTTCGTGCGGCCGGTCTCGTGGACTCGGACGAGTTCGTCGTCGGATCGCGCGCCGGCGGAAAACCGGTCACCGTGCACTCGCACGACGCCACCGACGCCGTGGTCACCGTCGAGATGGGTACCCCGCGGGTCTTCGAGACCTCCGACACCGAGGTCGACGGCAGGTCCTTCACGGGCATCGGCGTCGACGTCGGCAATCCGCACCTGGCCTGCGTGTCCGTGGATCTCGATGCGGAGACCCTCGGCGACCTCGACCTCACGGCGCAACCCGCCTTCGACGGTGCGGTGTACCCGCACGGGGTCAACATCGAGTTCGTCACCGTGCCGAAGGACGGTGCGGTGAGCATGCGTGTCCACGAGCGCGGCGTGGGGGAGACCAGATCGTGTGGCACGGGCATCGTCGCCGCCGCGGTCGCGGCCCTGCGCTTCGACGGGTCCGGCGACGGCGAGCTGGCCGTCCACGTTCCCGGTGGTGTCGTGTCGGTGCGCGTGTCGAACGGTTCCGCGTCGATGCGGGGGCCGTCGGTGCTGGTGGCGTCGGGGGAGCTGTCGGACGCCTGGTGGGCGGGGCTGGAAGCGTGACGGCCGGGGTGCGGGTATTCCCCGCGACACGGTTGCGTAAATGACAGTGCACGTCAGGACGTTCTCGTGGATCATGGGTCTCGTATGACGACAACGAATGCAGCGGCCGACAGGGCCGACACGACAGGTTCCTCCCACAGCGACGGGTTCGAGCAGGACGCCGAGTGGTCCACCGGCGACATGCAGCTCGACGATCGCAGCGCACTGCGCCGTGTGGCCGGACTCTCCACCGAGCTCACCGATGTCACCGAGGTCGAGTACCGCCAGTTGCGGCTCGAGCGCGTGGTGCTCGTCGGTGTCTGGACCAGCGGTTCCGCCGAGGAGGCGGAGTCCAGCATGACCGAACTCGCGGCTCTGGCCGAGACGGCGGGTTCCGAGGTGCTCGAAGGGCTGGTGCAGCGTCGCGACCGACCCGACGCCTCCACCTACATCGGCTCCGGCAAGGCGAAGGAACTGCGCGAGGTGGTCATCGCGACCGGCGCGGACACCGTCGTGTGCGACGGTGAACTCACGCCTGCGCAGCTGACGGCACTGGAGAAGATCGTGAAGGTGAAGGTCATCGACCGCACCGCGCTGATCCTCGACATCTTCGCTCAGCATGCCTCCTCCCGCGAGGGCAAGGCGCAGGTCGCCCTGGCGCAGATGGAGTACATGCTTCCGCGTCTGCGCGGCTGGGGTGAGTCCATGTCGCGTCAGGCGGGTGGCCGCGCCGGCAGCAACGGCGGTGTGGGCCTGCGTGGTCCCGGTGAGACGAAGATCGAGACCGATCGTCGTCGCATTCGCGAGCGCATGGCGAAGCTACGTCGCGAGATCCGGGGCATGAAGCAGGCCCGCGACACCAAACGTGAGCGCCGGCTGCAGGGCAACGTGCCGTCCATCGCCATCGTCGGCTACACCAACGCGGGGAAGTCGTCGCTGCTCAACGCGTTGACCGGATCCGGTGTGCTGGTGCAGAACGCACTGTTCGCGACCCTGGATCCGACCACGCGCAAGGCGACGCTCGAGGACGGCCGCGAGTGCGTGCTCACCGACACCGTCGGCTTCGTCCGCCACCTGCCGACCCAGCTGGTCGAGGCGTTCCGCTCCACGCTCGAGGAGGTGACGGACGCCGATCTGCTGCTGCACGTGGTGGACGGGTCCGACCCGCTCCCCATCGGGCAGATCGAGGCGGTCCGCGAGGTCATCGTCTCGGTGGTGCGCGAGCAGAACGCCGCGGCGCCCGAGGAACTGATCGTGGTCAACAAGATCGACGCCGCGGATCCCGTCACGCTGACGCAGCTGCGGGGCCTGCTGCCGGGTGCGGTCTTCGTGTCCGCGAAGACCGGTGAGGGCATCGAGGAGCTGCGGACACGACTCGGCGAGCTGGTCCGCCCGCCCGAGGTGTCGGTCAGCGTCCTGCTGCCCTACGACCGCGGCGACCTGGTGTCGCGCATCCATGCGGACGGACGGATCTCGAGCACGAGTCACGAGAGCGGCGGTACGCGCATCGACGCGACCGTGCCGACGGCGCTGGCCTCGATACTCACGCGATACGCCCACAGCGCGTGAGCCGTCGGTTCGCGCCAGTGCTCGGCGCTGCCGTGGTGGCGCTCGTGGCAGCGTCTCCCGCGGCGGCGCAGACCGAGTCACCGGATGCGGAGCCGTACTGTGTGCCGACCGATCCGGGACTGTCCGAACTCTCGGGTATGACGGTGCTCGACGGGACGGTGTACGCGATCGGGGACAGCGGCGCCGACGACCGTGTTGCGCGCCTCGACTCCGAGTGTGCTGTCGCGGAGTGGCTTCCGAATCCGGTGGATCCGTACGACGTCGAGGATCTCTCGTCGTTCGAGGGGTCGTTGTGGCTCGCGGACATCGGCGACAACGACCGTCGACGCGACGCCGTGGCCCTCACCCGGATGGATCCTGCGGCCGGTGGTGCCGGTGAACTGCACCGGCTCACCTATCCCGACGGTGCGCACGATGCCGAAGCACTCCTCATCGGGCCCGACGGCCGTCCCGTCGTCGTCACGAAGGACGGTCTCGGAACCGGTGCCGTGTACACCGCGGACTCGTCGGTGTCCGATCTCCCGAGTCCCGGTCCCACCCCGCTGCGCCGCGTGGCCGACTTCGCGCCGTCCGCGACGACCACACCCGGGGGTCCGCCGCTGCTCGACGGCAGTCGCCTGGTCACCGGCGGCGCCGTGAGCGCAGACGGGTCCATCGCTGCCGTGCGTACCTACACCGATCTGTACCTGTGGTCCGTGCGGGACGGTGACGTGGCCGCGGCCTTCGCATCGGCCCCCGCCCGCGTCGTCGCGCTCCCGCCGCAGCCGCAGGGCGAGTCGATCGCCTTCACCTCGGACGACGAGGTGCTGCTCGGGTCCGAGCAGGGTGTGGACACGGCTGCAGCTCGTCCCGCCGTCCTCGTCCTGCGCGATGTGGCACCCTCCGCCGAGGCCGGCCCGGAGGCCACCGAGACCGCGGACTCCGAAGCACCCGCCGAGCCCACCGGGTCCATCCTCGTTCCGTTGATCGCCGCCGCGGCGTCGGTCGGTGTGGTCGTGGTGCTGACCCTGTTCTTCGTGCGTCGACTGTTCCGGTCGCGGTAGACACAGAAGCACACATGACGACGGCCCCCACGGTGTGTGGGGGCCGTCGTCGTCTGTGCGGAAGATCAGGCGTCGAGGTCCGACGCGACCAGTGCGGCCACCTTGTCGAGCGTGGCCTGATCGTCGCTGGTGATCGTGACCTCGGTGCCCTTGGTGGCCCCCAGCGTCATGATCATGAGCGCGGAGCCGCCGTCGACGGCCTCTTCGCCCTCCACCTCGAGGGTGACGTCGACGCCGGAGTCGGCGACCGCCTCGGCGATGACGGCGGCGGGACGGGCGTGCAGGCCGATGGCGGATCCGACCGTGACCGTGGTGCTGGGCATCGTGGTGATCTCCTTCTTCGTCAGGTGAGTGCTGGTGTCGATACTGCCAGCTGTGGGGGTGGTGACGTGGGTGTCAGGCTGCGACGGCGACGGGTTCGTCGACGATCTCCGCAGGCTTCTTGCCGGCGAACTGCTTGGCTGCGGTGATGAGCGCCGCGGAGACCACGGTGCCGATCGCCAGAGCCAGCAGGAACAGGAAGAAGTTGTTCATCGCGAAGAACACGAGCAGTCCGCCGTGGGGTGCGCTGAGCGTCGTCCCGAAGGACATGATCAGGGCGCCGGTCACAGCGCCGCCGGCCATCATCGAGGGGATGACACGTAGAGGGTCGGTCGCGGCGAACGGGATCGCACCCTCGGAGATGAACGCAGCTCCGAGAAGCCATGCAGCCTTGCCGTTCTCGCGCTCTGCCTCGCTGTAGAGCTTCGGTCGCAGAGTCGACGAGAGTGCCATGGCGAGCGGGGGAACCATACCGGCAGCCATGACGGCGGCCATGATGCGCAGCGATGCCTCGTTGTCGACGCTGAGCCCGGCGGTGGCGAAGGCGTAGGCGGCCTTGTTCACCGGTCCACCGAGGTCGAAGCACATCATGAGGCCCAGGATGATGCCGAGGATGATGACCGACGAGCCCGAGAGGCCGTTGAGGAAGTTGGTCAGGCCGGTGGTGATGGCAGCGAGCGGGCGACCCAGCACGAGGAACATCAGACCGCCGACGACGAGGGTCGCTCCCAGCGGGATGATGACGACGGGCATCAGGCCACGCAGCCACGGCGGCACCGCGATCCGGCTGATCCACAGCGCCACGAAGCCGGCGATGAGGCCACCGACGAGGCCACCGATGAAGCCGGCACCGACGAACAGGGCCACCGCACCGGCGGTGAAGCCGGGTGCCAGACCGGGACGGTCCGCAATGGCGAAGGCGATGTAACCGGACAGAGCCGGGACGAGGAAGCCGAAGGCCAGGCCGCCGAGCTGGAACAGCACCGCACCGATGAAGATGCGGAGCCCGCCGTCGGGCAGGTTGGTGAGGCTGTTGTTGGTCATGATGTCCTCGGCGACACCCTTGATCTCGTATCCACCGAGAAGGAAGCCGAGGGCGATGAGGAGTCCACCGGCCGCGACGAACGGGATCATGTAACTGACACCGGTCAGGAGGATCTGGCGCAACCGCGTGCCCCAGCCGAGTCCACCGGCAGCGGCGGCAGCGGACGCTCCCGGTGCGGTACCGGAGACGCGTGCGGCGTTCGGGTCACCGCCGGCGCGCAGAGCCTCGGCAACCATCTTGTCGGGCTCGTTGATCGCGCGCTTGACGCCGGACTCGATGACAGGCTTGCCCGCGAAGCGCTCGCGGCCCTTGACGCCCACGTCGGTGGCGAAGATGACGGCCTCGGCCGACGCGATGAGAGCCGGGTCCAGTGCCGTGGAGCCGCTCGAGCCCTGCGTCTCGACGTGCACGGTGACGCCCGCACGGTCGCCGGCGTCCTTGAGGGAGTCGGCAGCCATGTAGGTGTGGGCGATGCCGGTGGGGCACGCGGTGATGGCGACGATGTGCTTGGCAGCGTCCGCCGTGGCGGTCGGAGCGGGAGGAGCGGTCTTCGTGGTGGTGACGGGGGCAGCGGCCTTCGGAGCTTTCGGGGCCAGGACACCCTCGACCAGTGCGACGACGTCGGCGGGGGTGGCGGCCTCGCGCAGCGACGTCACGAACGCGGGCTTGACCAGCGCGCGAGCGAGCGAGGACAGCAGCTTCATGTGCTCCGCGCCTGCGCCGTCCGGTGCGGCGATGAGGAAGACCAGGTCCGCGTCGCCGTCGGGTGCGCCGAACTCGACCTTCGGGTTCAGGCGAGCGAATCCGAGCGATGCCGTCGTGACCGCGGCGGAGCGGCAGTGTGGAATCGCGATGCCGCCGGGCAGGCCGGTGGCCGACTGCGCCTCACGAGCCATCGCGGCGTCGCGCAGGGCGTCGGCATCCGATGCACGGCCCGCGTCGGTGAGGACGCGAGCGAGGCGGGCGATGACATCGTCCTTCGTCGAGCCGAGATCGGCGTCGAGCAGGATGAGGTCCTCGGCGATGATGCCGGGCTTGGCATCGTGAGCCGTGGTGGGACTGGACATGTCGTTTCCTCTGGGAGTGGAGTGGAGCTGGGGGATCAGGACTGGGGTTTTCAGGACTGGGGTACGGCGGGTGACGAGTCGAGGGTGTGGACGGGGACGGCAGTGACGTCGACGTCGGACGGCGTCGGCAACCGGGTGCCCGGTAGGGCGGCGGCTGCGGATCCGTAGGCGACGGCCCGGGCGAGTCGACCGGCACCGTCCTCGCCGTCGAGATCGGCCAGGATGTATCCGGCCAACGACGAGTCGCCCGCGCCGACGGTGCTTCGCGGGGTGATCGGGGGAGGGGTGGCGAACCACGACCCTGTCGCGGTGACCAGGACGGCCCCGGACCCACCGAGTGTCGCCAGGACGGCAGCCACTCCGCGGTCGACGAGAACGCGCGCGGCCTCGACCGTGGGATACGGGTCACCCTGTGCGGCACTGGCTTCGAGCATGGCGCCGTCGTGGCCGGTGAGGTGCGCGAGTTCTTCCGCGTTCGGCTTGATCAGATCGGGTGCCGTCGCCGGGAAGCCGGCGGCGAGTGCCGAGAGCGGATCGTCGGAGGTGTCCACCGCGACCTTGGCCGACACCTCGTGCAGCGCGGTGACGAGGCGGCCGTACCAGGTGGCGTCGATTCCGGGCGGGATCGATCCGGACAGGACGACCCAGTCGGCGCGCTGCGCGAGTTCCAGGACGGACGCCATCAGGGCGTCGACCGTCTCGGGCGCGAGTCCGGCCCCGGGCTCGTTGATCTTGGTCGTCGTGCCGTCGGACTCGCTGATGGTCAGGTTCGTGCGCGCGACACCCGACGTGGGTACGGCGTGGTACCGGACTCCCAGGGTGCCGAGCGCGCTGAGCAGCGGATCGGAACCGCTGCACGGGAGCACCGCTGTGGCGGTCCGTCCGGCGGAGGTGACGACGCGTGCGACGTTGACCCCCTTGCCGCCGGGCTCCGTCGTGGTCAGTGCGCTGCGATGCACCGATCCGCGCACCAACGGCACGTCGAGGGAGACCGTGCGATCCATGCTGGGGTTGGCCGTCAGGGTGAGGATCATGCGACCACCACCTCCAATCCGTGTTGCTGCAGACGGGTGCAGTCGGTGTCGGTGATGCCGTCGTCGGTGACGAGGACGTCCACACAGTCGAGTGCGGCGAAGGACATGAAGAACTGAAGGCCGATCTTGGCCGAGTCCGCGACGACGATCACGCGGTCCGCCGCGCTCACCATCGCGCGCTTGACGGCGGCCTCGTCGGTGTCGGGAGTCGAGAGACCGTGGCCGACGCTGATCGCGTTGGTGCCCATGAACGTCACGTCGACACGCACGGTCCCGAGCACTCGCAGGGTGTCCTCGCCGACGGTCGCCTGCGTGACACCGCGGACGCGGCCACCGAGCAGGTGGAGATCGAGGGACGGAACCGCGGCGAGACGCGTCGCGATGGGAAGCGAGTTGGTCACCACCGTCAGAATCGACTCGACGGGGATCAGCGCGGCGAGGCGACCGGTGGTGGTGCCGGCATCGAGCGCGATGGATCCGCCGGGTGCAGGCAGGTAGGCGAGGGCGGCAGCGGCGATGCGGTCCTTCTCCTTCGCACGGGTGTGTTCGCGCTCGGCCATCCCTGGCTCCACCGCGGTGACCGACGTGGCGGGCACTGCGCCACCGTGGACTCGGCGCACGACGCCCATACGGTCGAGCGAGGCCAGGTCACGGCGCACGGTCTCGGTGGTGACACCGAACGTGTCGGCCAGGTCGGCGACGGAGACGCGACCGCGCTGTCCGATGAGGCCGGCGATGGCGTTCTGCCGCTCTTCCGCGTACATCGTGTTCACCGCCCCTCCGTCCGATCCGTTGTTTCACTGTTGGTTTATGTTGTTTTACGCCCGTCTCTGTTGACATGTCAAGAGGTTCGAGTAATCTGAGTCACAAGAGCCATCGCGGGAGACGCGATGCACAGCGGGTAGGCGAGATGCCCCCGCACCACCGCGCAGCAGGAGGAAGCAGATGACGGGATCGCTCACCGCGAACGAGGCACAGCCGACGGCCCACGCGGTGCAGGGCACGCCGGTGGTGCCCGGCGTCGGCTACGGCCCCGCGATCCGTCCGGCGCCGCGCCCCTCACGTCCCGACACGGCCGTCGAGATCGCCGAGGACGCGCGCGATGCAGAGAAGGAGCGCTTCCGCGCCGCGGCGGCCGAGGTCGGTCGACGTCTGCAGGCCCGTGCCGCACTGGCAACCGGCTCCGCGTCCGAGGTGCTCGCCGCCAACGCCGCGATGGCCGAGGACCGCGGGTGGATCGGCGCCGGCGTCAAGGCCATCGGCAAGGGTTCCGACGCCGCGTACGCCGCCGTCACCGCGACGGACCAGTTCGTCGCCATGTTCGCCAAGCTCGGCGGACGCATGGCCGAGCGCATCACCGACCTCATGGACATCTGCGACCGCGTGATCGCCGAGCTGTCCGATCTCCCGGAGCCCGGCGTTCCCACACCCTCGGAGCCCTCGGTTCTCCTGGCGGAGGACCTCGCACCCGCCGACACCGCGGGACTCGACGCCACGCTGGTCGTCGGACTCGCGACCTCTCTCGGTGGACCCACCAGCCACACCGCGATCATCGCCCGTCAGCTCGGCATCCCGTGCATCGTCGCGGCGACGGGCCTCGACGACGTCTCCGCCGGGACGCTCGTCATGGTGGACGGCACCACCGGCCGCATCGAGATCGAGCCCGATCCGTCCACGGCACGCTCCGCGGTCGAGGAATCGGCCACCCACCTCGCCGAGGTCGCCGACTGGAGCGGGCCCGGCCGGACGTCCGACGGTCACCGTGTCGACATCCTCGCGAACGTGCAGGACGGCGCCGGCGCTCGCGCAGCCCGCTCGACCGCGGCCGACGGCGTCGGACTCTTCCGTACCGAACTCAGCTTCCTCGACCGCGACGTCGAGCCCACCGTCGACGAGCAGGCCTCGATCTACGCCGAGGTGCTCACCGCGTTCGAGGGCACCAAGGTGGTCGTCCGCACGCTCGACGCCGGCTCGGACAAGCCGCTGCGCTTCGCGAACCACGCCGACGAGGCCAACCCGGCCCTCGGAGTGCGCGGCATCCGTATCGCCGAGAGCAATCGCGGCATCCTGCATCGCCAGCTCGACGCCATCGCGGCCGCAGCGGCCTCGACCGAGTCGTCCCCGTGGGTGATGGCCCCGATGATCGCCACGTCCGCCGAGGCGCAGGCCTTCGCCGCCGACGTGCGGGAACGTGGGCTCACCCCCGGCGTCATGATCGAGGTGCCCGCCGCGGCGCTGCTCGCGGACCGGATCCTCGATCACGTCGACTTCCTGTCCATCGGAACCAACGACCTCGCGCAGTACACGATGGCGGCCGACCGCATGTCCGCCGACCTGGCCGCACTGACCGATCCGTGGCAGCCCGCCGTCCTGACGCTCGTCGCCCACGCGGCGAAGGCCGGCGCAGCGGTGAACAAGCCTGTCGGAGTCTGCGGAGAGGCCGCCGCGGACCCGTTGTTGGCCTGTGTCCTCGTCGGCTTCGGCGTCACGTCCCTCTCGGCCGCGTCGGCCGCCGTGGCCGGTGTCGGCGCGAAGCTCGGCACCGTGACGCTCGAGCAGTGCAAGGCCGCGGCCGAGGCCGTGCTGTCCACCTCCAGCCCGGCCGAAGCACGCGAGGTGGCCGCCGGCCTGCTCGGGTAGTGCGCTCCCGCCCTCCGACCGGCCTCCGGCCTTCCCGGTGACCTGCCGGCCGGCCTCCGGCCTTCCCGGTGACCTGCCGACCGGCCTCCGGCCTTCCCGGTGACCTGCCGACCGGCCTCCGGCCTTCCCGGTGACCTGCCGACCGGCCTCCGGCCTTCCCGCATGACATCATTTCCGCCGTGACGACAACTCGATCCAGGCAGTTCTTCCCTCGCTGGTCCGTCCACGGTGACGGTCGCACCGTGGCGCCCGACGCGGTCGTCGCTCCCGACGAACGGCTCTCGTGGCCACGCACGATCGGGATCGGGATGCAGCATGTCGTCGCGATGTTCGGTGCCACTCTGCTGGTGCCGACCATCACCGGGTTCCCGGTCACGACGACGCTGTTCTTCTCCGGTCTGGGTACCGCGATCTTCCTGTTGGCCACGCGCGGCCGGATCCCGAGCTACCTGGGCTCGTCCTTCGCCTTCATCGCACCCTTGGCGGCGACGGCGGGCGACGGTCCCGCTGCGCAGCTCGGCGCGGTGCTCGTGGTGGGCGTGGTGTTGTTCCTGGTCGGCCTGCTCGTCCGGTTGGCGGGGAGCCGCGTCCTCGACGCCGTCATGCCGCCGCTCGTGACCGGCGCGATCGTGGCGCTCATCGGCCTGAATCTCGCGTCCACCGCCGCGACCTCGTACGAGGCTCAGCCGCTCGTCGCGACCGTGACCCTCGTGGCGGTCCTGCTGGTCACCGTCTCGGTACCGGGGCTGATCGGTCGCCTCGGCATCCTCGTCGGCGTCGTCGTGGGATGGGTGTTCGCTGCCGTCACCGGTGCTCTCGATCCCGCACGCGTCGACGCACTCGGTAGCGCGTCGTGGATCGGACTGCCCGAGTTCACTGGCCCCTCGTTCCAGCTCTCCGTCGTGCTCGTCGCACTGCCCGTCGTCGTGGTGCTCGTCGCCGAGAACGTCGGTCACGTGAAGGCGGTCGCGGCGATGACGGGTCGGTCCCTCGACGACGTCGCCGGTGACGCCCTCATGGCGGACGGCGCGGCGACCGTCCTCGCCGGTGCCGGTGGTGGTTCGGGCACCACGACCTACGCGGAGAACATCGGCGTCATGGCCGCCACCCGCGTGTACTCCACCGCTGCCTACTGGGTCGCCGCCGCCACGGCGCTGGTGCTCTCGTTCTCCCCGAAGTTCGGCGCGCTGATCTTCACGGTCCCGAGCGGTGTCATCGGCGGTGCGACGCTCGTGCTCTACGGTCTCATCGGCCTTCTCGGCGTGCGGATCTGGCAGGAAGCGGGGATCGACTTCACCAAGCCGCTCAACCTGATGGTCGCGGCGGCCGCCCTCGTCGCCGGTGTCGGTGACTTGACGCTGACCATCGGATCCGTCGAACTCGGCGGCATCGTGTGGGGCTCGGTCGGCATCCTGGTCGCGTACCCGGTGCTGCGCGCGCTGTCGGAGCGGCGACGAGACTGAGCGGTCCGTGAGATTCTGAGGTAGTGAGTCACCCGCCGCTGGAGCCCATGCGCCCTGTCAGTGTGGCGCCCGACCAGTGGCAGTCCACGCCGGCGTGGAAGACACTGCTGGTCCTCGCAGTGTCTGCCTCGGTAGCCGCCTCGACGCTCGCGCTGCCGAACATTGCTGCTCGTGCATCCGTTGCGGCTGTTGCCCTGATTGTTGCTGTGGTCCTCGCCGTGGCATCCGTACGCCGAGCCGTGCGCGAGAGCGGCGACCAGCGCATCTCCTGGTTGCGCGGCCCCGCGGTGCGTCGCCGAGACGTCGACCTGCTTCAAAGCTGCAGTGGGTCTGCTCTGTTCGTCGGGGCCTTGGCGCTGAATGCCGTTCCGGGTTGGTATTGGTGGGTGACCGTGGCGCTCGTCGTCTGGGTTCTGCCGCCCCTCGTTCTGCAGGCTCGGCACAACCGCCGGGTCACGCGATCCGGTGCAGATTTCGTCGCTCACCGACGATTTCTGCACCGGATCTAGGCTGGCTCCGTGCCGCATGCCCTCGTCTCGACCCGACACGTCGATGCGGAAACGGTGATCGAGCGGAGCCGGTTCCTCGCCCGCGTGGTCACCGTCCACACCGAGTCCGAGGCGCTCGACGTGGTCGCTGCGGTGTCGGCAGAGTTCCCCGATGCGGGCCACCACTGTTGGGCTTTCGTCGTCGGCGCAGATCAGGAGCACCGTCGTCAGCGCGCATCGGACGACGGCGAACCTGGCGGTACGGCAGGTGTTCCGATGCTCGGCGTGCTGACCGGCCGCGACCTGGTCGATGTGGTGGCCGTCGTCAGTCGGTGGTTCGGGGGCGTCAAGCTCGGCGCCGGTGGCTTGGTGCGCGCCTACTCGGGCGCGGTGAGTGCGGCGCTCGACTGCGCGGAGGTCGGCGAGCTCGCGCGAGTCGACGTCCTCGAGATGGACTTGTCCCATGCTGATGCCGGTCGGGTGGAGGGCGTCCTGCGAGTGCACGGATTCGCCGTCGACGACGTCGCCTACGGATCCGACGTGCGGCTCCGGGTGATCGGTGACGGCGACCGGCTCGACGGTGTCCTCGCGTCCGCGACCGGCGGCGGTGTGGTGGCCGAGCGCGTCGGGCACCGATGGGTGCTCGAGCTCTAGGGCGGCTGGGTGCGCTGAGCCGCGGATACCGCGGCTCAGCACACCGGATTCGAGTCAGTGACGCCGTGTCAGCCGCGCGGGCGGAATCACGCCGGGGTAGTAGAAGTAGTGGTGAGGCGACTCGACGAGATCGGAGGAACGGATACCTGCCACTTCCCAGACATCGACCGGCCCGCCGGTGTTGTTCATCCGGACGAACCAGTCACACTCCCACTCGTCTCGCGCCAGAAAGCATCCCTGCTGCTCGGGCTCATTGCTGCCTGCGATGCCCCGTGCCGCACCCATGCGCTGCCAGTCCAGCCCGAACCGCGAGATCGAGTTGCGGTTACGTGACGACGAGACATGGAAGTGAGAAGGCATCGCGCAGAGGTTACGGAGCCGATTGCGGACGGGCCAGGCGATATCGGCTGACGCCGAGGTCACCGAACGTGCTCGCACTGGTCATCGACCCCGCTCGTACCTGGTTCTAGGCTCGAGACAGATCCGCCGTACGCACGACGAGGAGAATCATGAAGCGCACGTTGTTCGAGCCCGAGCACGACCTGTTCCGCAGCTCGTACAAGAAGTTTCTCGAGCAGCACGTCGCGCCGCATCACGCGGAGTGGGAGACGCAGAACATCGTCGACAGAGGTGTCTGGGTCGAGGCCGGCAAGCAGGGCTTCCTGGGCATGGCAGTGCCGGAGGAGTTCGGCGGCGGCGGAGTCAAGGACTTCCGCTACAACGCCATCGTCACCGAGGAGACCACGGCCGGTGGGTACAGCGGCATCGGGTTCACGCTGCACAACGACGTCGTCGCTCCCTACCTGATCGAGCTGACCAACGACGAGCAGAAGCAGCGCTGGTTGCCCGGGTTCTGCTCCGGCGAGCTGATCACCGCGATCGCGATGACCGAGCCGGGCACGGGCAGTGACCTGCAGGGCATCAAGACCAAGGCCGTCCGTGACGGTGACGACTGGGTGCTCAACGGCTCCAAGACGTTCATCACCAACGGCATCAACGCCGACATCGTCATCGTGGTGGCGTGCACCGATCCGGAGAAGGGCGCGCAGGGCTTCAGCCTGTTCGTCGTCGAGCGCGACATGCCGGGCTTCGAGCGCGGCCGCAACCTCGACAAGATCGGTATGAAGGCGCAGGACACCGCGGAGCTCAGCTTCACCGACGTCCGCATCCCTGCCGCCAACATGCTCGGTCAGGAGGGTATGGGCTTCATCTACCTGATGCAGAACCTGCCGCAGGAGCGCCTGTCGATCGCCGTCGTCGCGGCTGCCGCGATGGAGTCCGCGCTCGCGATGACGATCCAGTACTGCAAGGACCGCAAGGCATTCGGCAAGCCGATCGGCAAGTTCCAGAACACGCGATTCGTGCTGGCGGAGTGCGCGACCGAGACGACTGCCGTCCGCATCATGGTGGACAAGTACATCGAGCAGCTCAACGCGAACGAGCTGTCGGTCCAGGAAGCCGCCATGGCGAAGTGGTGGACCACCGAGAACCAGGTCAAGCTCATCGACCGGTGCCTGCAGCTGCACGGTGGCTACGGCTACATGAAGGAGTACCCGATCGCCAAGGCGTACATGGACTCCCGCGTGCAGACCATCTACGGCGGCACGACGGAGATCATGAAGGAGATCATCGGTCGCGGTCTGGACCTGTAGGAACCTCGAACACGACGACGCCGGCGCTGGACATCCAGCGCCGGCGTTCGTGTGTCCGGAATCAGAGCTTGCGCATCACGGTGACGACCTTGCCCAGCACCACGGCGTCGTTCCCGGGAATGGGCTCGAACAGGTCGTTGTGGGGGAGCAGCCAGACGTCCCCACCAGTCCGCTTGAACGTCTTGACGGTGGCCTCTCCGTCGATCATGGCGGCGACGATGTCCCCGTTGTCGGCCACGTTCTGCTGACGCACGACCACCCAGTCACCGTCGCAGATGGCGGCGTCGATCATCGACTCACCGACGACGCGGAGAAGGAACAGCGAGCCGGACCCGACGAGCTCGCGCGGAAGCGGGAACACGTCCTCGACGGCCTGCTCCGCGAGAATCGGACCACCCGCGGCGATACGTCCCAGGACGGGGACGAAGGTCGGTGCGGGCAGGCGATCGTCGTCCGACGACGGTGTGTCCGCGCTGTCGAGGTGATTGGTGGTGTCCGCGGCGACGAGATCGTCCTGGGCGACCGCAGAGACCTCTTCGGGGCGCCCGTTCTCACCGGGCAGACGCACATCGACGGCGCGGGGACGGTTGGGGTCGCGGCGCAGGAACCCTTTGCGTTCGAGGGTGCGCAGTTGATGCGCGACCGACGAGGTGGACGTCAATCCGACGGCGTCACCGATCTCCCGGATGCTCGGCGGATAGCCGCGCTCGACGACCGACGCACGGATCACCTCGAGCACTCGCCGCTGACGTTCGGTGAGACCGGACTCGGTGTCGGCGGTCGTGGCCGAGCCGGTCGCTGACGCGCGACCGCCGACCGTGCCGGATGAGCTGTCGTCCTTCATCGAGATACCTCCATCGGTAGCAGTGGACGTGGGGCAGGTGGTGCTGGTGTCACGTCCGTTGTGCGTGTGTCGAACCTAAACCGAAACGGGACTCGGATCAAACACCTGTTCGAAGCGTGTCGCGTGTTCGATGCACTTTGTCGGACCGGACTGCTATACATCGAACATGCGTTCATTCGAACGCGTGGGCGAATGTGTTGTTCGAACACCTCGGTGCATCGGCGACGCGGACGGCCACCGGCTATCCACGAGGAGTGGTTGCAATGACTCGAAGTGACCTGCTGACTGTCGGCACCGCACGTTCCATCGACATGCATGCACCCGTCCGCACGCGCTGGACCTGCGACGACGATTCCTACTGGGGTGTGGCCGACCGCGCGGCCGGGTCCACGACGACCGACGTGCGCGAGCGCACCACGGTCCGCCGCAGCCCCGCTCCGCGCGACTCCCGCCGCCCCGACGGCGGCACTGTCGACTACCGTCGCCGCTCGAACGGTGTCTCGCAGGTCGAACACCGCACTCGTCGGGGACACGGATTCGCGACGCCCATCGCTGTGGCGCTGATCACAGCAGTGTCCGTTCTGGGGCTGGTGGGGTTGGCGAACATGCGCTCCGCCGACGTTCCGGCACAGCCGTCCATCTCGGAGCAGGTGGAGATGGGCGTCGTCTCCGGACGCTGACACCGGCCGGACACGCCCCCGGGGCCGCGGAAGGCCGTCCCGGTACGCTGGACACACCGAGAGCCGCCGTGGCGCTCGGGAAATGCCCGAGCCATCGAGGGGTCTCTGTCCGATGCACTGCCCGTTCTGCCGTCACCCCGACTCGCGCGTCGTCGATTCGCGTGAAGCGGAAGAGGGCCAGGCGATCCGGCGGCGTCGTTCCTGCCCCGAGTGCGGTCGACGCTTCACCACGGTGGAGACAGCAGTGCTCTCCGTCGTGAAACGCAGTGGCGTGAGTGAGCCGTTCAGTCGCGAGAAGGTGGTCAAGGGAGTCCGTCGGGCCTGCCAGGGCCGCCAGGTCGACAACGACGCGCTCGTCCTCCTCGCCCAGCAGGTCGAGGACACGGTGCGGGCTTCCGGGTCGGCCGAGATCCCCAGCAACGAGGTAGGGCTCGCCATCCTCGGGCCACTGCGCGATCTCGACGAGGTGGCCTACCTCCGATTCGCCTCCGTCTACCGCTCGTTCAGCAGTGCGGACGACTTCGAGCGCGAGATCGAGGACCTTCGTCGCCACCGCGCCGAGCACGATGCCGCCCCCGCCCAGGACGCGGAGCCCGCCGCTCAGCGGTGAGTCAGCGCCGCACCGCACGTCGGACGTCGTCGATGGCCTTGCGCACCCGCTTCTCGCTCACCGGGTACAGCGTTCCCAGGGTCTGAGCGAACAGGTTGACCCTCAGCTCCTCGATCATCCAGGCGATCTCCCGCACGGCATCGCTGCGGCCCACCGAGTCCGGTACCGACCCGAGCAGGGCGTCGTAGTCCGCATAGACGCGGTCCAGCACGTCCATCCCCGCCGCGTCGCGGCGAGCGCTGGACGGGAATGCGCGAAGTCGGCGCTCGGCCGCCTCGAGGTAGCGCGGAAGATGTGGCAGGTGCGCTTCGCCGGTCTCGAAGACGTATCCGGGGAAGATCAGCCCGTCCAGCTGCTGGCGCACGTCGTCCGCGGCATCTCCCGTCGCGTCGTCGAGTGCGAGGCGGACCCTCGTCGCGGCACCGAGAGATGGTTCCGCCACCCGGAGCACCGCGGCCGTCCGGCCGGCGAGCTCGCCCCGGACCGCCTTCTCCAGCACTGCATACGCCTCGGGCGTGGACACCGGGCCGCCGTGCTTCATCATGAGCTCGTCGGCCGCGAGGGTGCGGCAGTCCTCGACGAACGCCTCGATGCTTCCGTGCGGATTCTGCCCCAGCGCGAGCCGCTGAGCCGGGGAGCGTCCGGTGAGCAGGTTCTTCGTCGGCAATGGGATGGCGTCGAGCAGGAGGCGTCGGGTGCCCTCGCGCATCGCTGCTCGCTGCTCGGCGGCGGTGCCCAGGACACGAACGGCGACCCCGCCCTTCTCGGGAACCAGGGCGGGATACCCGGTCACCTTCTGCGAGTTGACCGTTCGGGTGACGGTGGGCTCGAGTGTGCCGATGGTCTCGGACGTCCACCGTGTCACCGGGGCCTTCTCCGAGTCCTTGGCGGCGACGCCGACCGCAGCGGCCGCGGCAGCACCGAGTCGGGTGCGCAAGGCGGAGAGGGACGTGTCCTTGTCCAGTCGACGGCCGCGATCGTCGACCACCACGAACGTCATCTTCAGGTGGCGGGGCAGCGCGGACGGGTCGAAATCCGACGGTGCGATCGGCACGGCGCCCATGCGGGTGAGTTCACGCGACAGTGCGACCAGTAGTGGTTCCGTCCTCGGTCGCATCGCCGCGACGGCGGCCACCGCGTGGTCGGGCGCTGGGACGACGTTGCGGCGCAACTCCTTCGGAAGAGTCTTGATCAGGGCCGTCACCAACTCGACGCGCATGCCGGGGACGAGCCAATCGAATCCGACGTCGGCGACGCGGGGGAGGAGGGCGATGGGAATGGTGATGGTGACGCCGTCGTCCTCCTTGCCCGGCTCGAACTGGTAGGTCAGGGGGAACTGCGCCTCGCCCTGACGCCAGGCGTCGGGGTAGTCGCCCTCGACGACCGCGGCGGCGTCCGGGTTGACGACGGTGGCGCGGTCGAAGTCGAGCAGGTCCGGCGTCGTGCGGGACGCCTTCTTCCACCACCGGTCGAAGTGACGGGCCGACACCACGGTCGCAGGTACACGCTCGTCGTAGAAAGCGAAGAGGGTGTCGTCGTCGACGACGATGTCGCGTCGGCGGGCGCGCGACTCCAGTTCCTCGGCGTCGCTGCGCATCTCCTGGTTCGCGTGGAAGAAGCGGTGGTGCGTCCGCCACTCGCCCTGTACGAGAGCGTGGCGGATGAACAAGTCGCGAGACACCTCGGCATCGATACCGCTGAAGGTGACGGGCCGACGGGCGGCGAGAGGAATGCCGTACAGCGTGACGCGCTCGTAGGCCATCGCGACTTCGCGCTTCGTCGACCAGTGCGGCTCCGAGTACTGACGCTTGATCAGGTGCGGGGCCAGCTTCTCGGCCCATTCGGGTTCGATGCGCGCGCCCATCCGGGCCCAGAGTCTGCTGGTCTCCACGAGTTCGGCCGCCATGATCCAGCGCGGCGGCTTGCGGAACAGGCTCGAACCGGGGAAGACGGCGAAGGTCGACCCACGTGCTCCGAGGAAATCCTTCTTGTCGCCCTCACGAAGACCGATGTGCGACAACAGGCCCGGCAGCAGTGCCTGGTGGATCACGGCATGGTTCGGCTCCGAGGAGTCGCCCGCGTCAGGCATGGTCCAGCCCAGGCCGCGCGTGATCTGGCGCAGCTGACCGTGCAGGTCCTGCCATTCGCGGATGCGCAGGTAATGCAGGAATTCCGATCGGCACATGCGTCGGAACTGGTTGGAGGACAGCTCTCGGCGCTGGTCTCCCAGATACGTCCACAGTTGCCACAGTGCGAGAAAGTCCGAACCCTCCACCACGAAACGCTTGTGCATCTCGTCGGCGGCCTGCTGATGCTCCGCGGGCCGCTCGCGCACGTCCTGGATCGAGAGCGCCGAGACGATGACGAGAACTTCCCGCAGGCATCCGTTGCGGTTGGCCTCGACCAGCATGCGCGCCATGCGCGGGTCGACCGGGAGGCCGGCGAGCTCCTTGCCGAGCGAGGTGAGCACGGGCCCGTCCTCGCCCTGCGACTCGAGCGCCCCGAGTTCGTCGAGCAGGCCCAGGCCGTCACGGATGCTGCGCGGGTCCGGTGCCTCGACGAACGGGAACGCGTCGATTCGGCCCAGTCCCAGCGAGGCCATCTGCAGGATCACCGATGCGAGGTTCGTGCGCAGGATCTCGGGATCCGTGTACTCGGGGCGGGCCTCGAAGTCCTCCTCCGAGTACAGCCGGATGCAGATGCCGTCCGCGACGCGACCGCACCGGCCGGCACGCTGGCGGGCCGACGCCTGCGAGATGGGTTCGATCGGCAGACGCTGCACCTTGGTGCGCAGCGAGTACCGCGAGATGCGCGCGGTTCCGGGGTCGACGACGTACCGGATGCCGGGCACGGTGAGCGACGTCTCGGCGACGTTGGTGGACAACACGACTCGTCGACCGGTGTGGCCGGTGAAGACGCGGTGCTGCTCGGCTGCCGACAGCCGGGCGTAGAGCGGAAGAATCTCGACGTTGCGCAGTCGGCGATCCTTCAGAGCATCGGCGGTGTCGCGGATCTCGCGCTCGCCCGACAGGAACACGAGGACATCGCCCTCCGGTTCGGTGAGCAGTTCCTCGACGGCGTCGCACGTGGCGTCGACCGGGTCGAGTTCGATGGTCTGCTCGCCGTTCTCGACCGTGAGCGGCCGATACCGGACCTCGACGGGGAACGTCCGGCCCGACACCTCGACGATCGGCGCGTCGACCCCGTTCACCGCGAAGTGGTGCGCGAAGCGGCCAGGGTCGATGGTGGCCGAGGTGACGATGACCTTCAGATCGGGACGCTGGGGGAGCAACCGGGCGAGATAGCCCAGGATGAAGTCGATGTTGAGGCTGCGCTCGTGCGCCTCGTCGATGATGATCGTGTCGTACCGACGCAGCAGCCGATCCCGTTGGATCTCGGCGAGCAGGATGCCGTCCGTCATCAGCTTGACGAGGGTGTTGTCGCCGGAGTGGTCGGTGAAGCGCACCGTGTAACCGACGGCGTCGCCGATCTCCTGCCCGAGTTCGTCGGCGATACGTTCCGCGACCGTCCTGGCGGCCAGTCGCCGGGGCTGTGTGTGTCCGATGACGCCCTGGACGCCGCGACCGAGCTCGAGGCAGATCTTCGGAATCTGTGTCGTCTTGCCCGAGCCGGTCTCGCCCGCGACGATGACGACCTGGTTCTCCGCGATGGCGGCTGCGATGTCGTCCTTGCGGGCGGACACCGGCAGTGCCTCGGGGTACGTGATCGTGGGAACGGAGGCTCGACGAGCCGCGATCGTGGCTTCGGCGCGGCCGATGTCGGCAGCGATCGATTCGAGTTCGGCGGGCTTGCGGCTGCGGTCGAGCCGACGGCGCAGCCTGTGCGCGTCACGGAAGGTGAGGTCGGACAGGCGTGCCGTGAGGTCGCGGCGGGTGGGTCCGGAGGACGGGGGAGCAGATGTCGACATGGCTCACGCCAGTTTATCCGTCACCGCGGTGTCAGGATGCGTGGCCCGTCGTCCGTGATCGCGATGGTGTGCTCGGAATGGGCGGTCATGGATCCGTCGGCCGACCGGAGGGTCCATCCGTCCGGGTCCATGACGAGCTTCGCCGTCCCGCGGGACCACCAGGGTTCCAACGCGAGTGTCATGCCGGCCCGGAGTGTCAATCCCGATCCCGCACGGCCTGCGTTGGCCACGTGCGGGTCCTCGTGCATCGTCCGGCCCAGGCCGTGACCACCGAAATCGGTGTTGACCTGCTTTCCGGTCTCCCGGGCGACGTTCTCGATCGCCGCCGAGATGTCCCCGAGTCGCCCACCGACGACGGCCGCGGCGATGCCGGCATCCAGTGCGCGCCGGGTGCTCTCGATCAGTTCGACGTCCGCGGGATCAGGGTTGTCGCCGACGACGACGGTCAGCGCCGAGTCGGCGACCCATCCGTCGATGGAGACAGCGAAGTCCAGGCTCAGGACGTCCCCAGCGGCGAGCGTGTGGTCGAACGGGAGGCCGTGCAGTACACGGTCGTTGACCGACAGGCAGATGACGTTGCGGAACGGCCCGCTGCCGAACTCGGGGGCGTAGTCCCAGTAGCAGGACACCGCGCCGCGGGTGGCGACGAGGTCGCGGCAGTGATGCTCGAGATCCATCAGGTTCACGCCGGGCTGCGCCTGCTCCGACAGCGTCGTCAGTGTCTCGGCCACGAACGCGCCGGTCACCGCCATCTTGTCGATCTCGGCAGGGCCCTTGAGCTCGATCATCCGTCCATCGCTTCCTGTCGGTATTTCAATACCAACGAACGGTAGCAGACCGGTACAGGAATACCGCTATGCTGACCTCGTGGTCCGCATTCCTCTGAGTCCCGAGCAGGTCGAGGCCGGTCGTCGCCTCGGCGCCGTCCTGCGCGCCGCACGAGCGGGACGAGACCCCGAGATCGTCGCCCGTGACGCCCGGATCTCACCCGAGACGCTCCGGAAGATCGAGGTGGGTCGGATCGCGAGCCCCAGCTTCGGGACCGTGCTGCAGATCTGTGCGGCACTGGGACTGCCGGTCTCCGACGCGGTGGACGCATGGCAGGGCGACAGGGAGCATCGCGTCGCGATCTAGTGCTTCGTTGCTCGGCGCCGAGGACCGCGCTCGTGTGAGGATCGCTCCATGACTCCGCCGGACGATCGCGTCGCCACCCCTGTCGCGCTGCGCGTTCTCCGAGTCGTCGCCGCGCTGCTCGGGCTGGCCGCCCTGATCTGGATCCCCGTCCGGTCCGCGGACGTCCCCGGATTCTCGCTAGCCAACTTCTTCAGCTACTTCACCGTGCTGAGCAACGTGCTGGCCGTCGTGGTCTTCGTGATCGGCGGGGTCGTCGATCCCCGCTCCGAGACCTTCGACAGGCTTCGCGGGGCGGCCACGACCTACATGGTGATCACCGGGATCGTGTACGCGGTGTTGCTGTCGAACGTCGACGTGCAGATCCAGGACGCGTGGACCAACTCGGTGCTGCACCGCATCGTGCCCGTCCTCATCGTTCTCGACTGGATCCTGGCGCCACCACGTCGTCGCAGCGCGGAGAGCGGGCCGGTACTGTGGTTGGTCTTTCCCGTGGTCTACGGGGTCTACAGCCTGATCCGCGGGCCCATCGTCGAGTGGTACCCGTATCCGTTCCTGGACCCGCGGGAGCGGGGGTACGGCCCCCTCGCGATCGGGCTCGCCGTCCTGGTCGTGGCGTTCCTGCTCATCGCCCTGGCGGTCGACAGAGTGGGCGAACTGGCGGCGTCCCGCCGGTCGCGGAAGCACGCCACGAGTGGCCTAGGCTGACCTCTCGTGACCACTCCCCAGCACACGTCCTCCGCGTTCTGGCACGGCTTCGCCGACATGCACACCGTCGAGTCCGGCGGCCGATTCGTCGTCGCCCGAGGTGAGGGCGCGCGCATCTGGGACACGGCCGGCACCGAGTATCTCGACGGCACCGCGGGTCTGTGGTTCACGAACGTGGGTCACGGTCGCACCGCCATCGCGGACGCCGTGGCGCGGCAGCTGTCCACGCTCGCGCACTACTCGACGTTCGGCGACGTCGTTCCCGACGTGACGCTGGAACTCGCCGACCGCCTCGCAGCGATCGCGCCCGTCGCGGGCAGCAAGATCTTCTTCACCTCGGGCGGCTCCGACTCGATCGACACCGCTGCCAAGCTGGCCCGGCGTTACTGGCACCAGATGGGCAAGCCCGGCAAGACCGTCGTCGTCGGCCGCCAGAAGGCGTACCACGGCATGCACGTCGCCGGCACCGCACTGTCCGGACTCCCGCTGAACCGGGAGAACTACGGCGAGCTGATGACGGACGCGCGGACGGTCGCGTGGGACGAGGGCAAGGCGCTGCTCGAACTGATCGAGAAGGAGGGCGCGGACACCATCGCCGCGTTCTTCGCCGAGCCGATCATCGGTGCCGGCGGGGTCTACCTGCCGCCCGAGGGCTACCTGCACGAGGTGCGTCAGATCTGCCGCGACCACGACATCCTGTTCGTGGCCGACGAGGTGGTGACCGGATTCGGTCGTATCGGCGGAGCGTGGTTCGCGTCGTCGAAGCTGGGCCTCGAGCCCGACATGATGTGTACCGCGAAGGGCCTGACGTCGGGCTACGTGCCGATGGGTGCGGTCTTCGTCGCCCCGCGCGTCGCCGAGCCGTTCTACGAGGGCGGCGCCTGGTGGCGCCACGGCTACACGTACGGCGGGCACGCCGGCGCCGCCGCCGCGGCCATGGCCAACCTCGACATCATCGAGAACGAGGACCTGCTGATGCACGCGTCGCGCCTCGAAGCCACGCTGCACCGGCATCTCTCGCCCCTGGCCTCGCACGACCTGGTCAGCGAGGTCCGCAGTGGGATGGGCGTCGTCGCCGCGGTGCAGTTCGCCGATCCGTCCTACGCGATGCCGTTCGTCAAGACTCTGCGCCGCGAAGGTGTCTCCGCGCGAGCGGCCGGAAACGGCGCGATCCAGTTCTCGCCGGCGTTCGTCATGACCGACGAACAGGTCGAACAGATGGCGTCCGCCACCGCGCGGGCGCTGGACGCCACGGTGAGCTGAGCGTCGTGGCAGTTCCCGATCACTGGATCCCGCACGCCCGCGAGGACGGCGAGGTGATCGGGTGGATCGACATGCAGACGGCGACTCCGAATCTGATCCCCATCGATCGACTGGGTCGACCCCTGTCGGCGGTGTCGGAGTGGCCCGATGCGGAAGAAGCGTTGGAGCGCCGCGGCCTCCGGTTCCTCATGAACAGGTTCCGGTTCGAGGGGCGCACAGTGCGCATCCGATCTCTGGACGACCACCGCATCGTCCTGACGACCGCCGCGTCCGATGCTGTGGGGGACGTGGGCGAGGAATACATGCTGGACTTCCCCGCGGGGCCGGAGTTGGTGGAGTCGCCGTAGTTCCCGCGGACGTCATCGGGAGTGGTGGATGCTGCAGCATCAGCGGGAACCGATTCGATCCGCGGGACGGCTGCTCACGGGGTCGTCTGCAACTGGCTCAGGCGGCTCGCCATACGTTCGGCATCGACCGGAAGATGCCGGCTCAGGAGGAACTGTCCGAGTGGAACCTCCGCGAGAAAATCGGTGCGTATCGACGCGTCGTAGAGCACGTCGACGAGGCTGCCGAACCGATGGGCGGCGTCTCGTCCGAGGCGGTCGGGTCCCGGTACCTCGCTGATGACCCACCGAGGAAATCGGTCCGCGAGCTCGAGGAAGTCGGACGGTGCGGTGGGTCGCGCGCACAGAGCGTCGAACGTGAACCACACCAGGTCCGGACGCACAGCTCGAGCGACGACCGTACGTACCCCGATCGAGAGTGAGGCCGCGTCTCCGTCACCTGGTTCTCGCCGATCGGAGAATCGGTCCCCGGTCATCCACCGTCCCGCGGCGAACCCGCTGCGCGGTGTGTCGAGGTCCAGGGTGCGATAGTCGATCGGGCCGTCGACGTGCACGATCGCCAGTGCCTGCTCGATGCGGTGGATGGTGGGCTCGAACATGCTGTGGAACAGAGGGTTCGGAAGCAGCCGTCGCGGAGGGTAGTTCGACGTCAGGATCACTCTGACGGGCCGCCGGAACAACGCGTCGAGCAGTCGGTCGACGAAGATGCCGTCCGCCGGGTCATGGACGTGGAACTCGTCGAAGCACACCAGTTCCGCATCACCGAGCATGTGATCGAGCGCGGCGTCGAGGTCGTGAGCGCGCAGGTTCAGCTCGGCGTGCAGGTCGGTGAAGAAGCGATGACAGTGTGTCCTCGTCGTCCGGCTGGTGCGTGCCTCCGCGAGGAAGGTGTCCATCAGCCAGCTCTTGCCCCGGCCGGGCGGACCCCAGAGGTAGATCCCCTGGCCGGCCATGGTTTCGAGACGGGTTGCGGCCTCGAGCTGAGACGTGTCGAGAACAAGCCCTTGCGTCGCCGCTGCTGCGGCCAGCGTTCCCTCGGGTACGAGAGGCCCGCGCACGCGTCGTCGCCACATCGTTCGACGGTACGAAACCCGGGCCGCGCGCGGTACGTGTCCTCTGCCACGCGGTCACCGCCGTGTCATGACAGCCATCCGGGCATCGAACCTCGGCATCGGCGGCTATCACCCCTGCGTGCGTTTTCTGCCACACGATCGTCACGATGTCCACCGATCCGCAGAATGTGTCGCAATCATGTGGTGTCAGGCGCGCCCCGATTGCACCCACCACGAAAATGGGGTCGCGCGGTCGCTGGTCGAGCACCTACCGTGCAAGGGCCGACCGAGAGGGGTTCGCCCATGCGAGAACTGACCTACTACGTCGCCACGAGTCTCGACGGATTCATCGCGGCTCCCGACGGCACCTGGAGCGCGTTCCTCGACGAGGGCGATCACATGGACGTGCTCGTGGACGAGTTCGCCGACTCACTTCCCGGACACGTGCAGGATGCGCTCGGGATCCATTCGGACGCAACGGTTTTCGACACGGTGATCATGGGGTGGACGACATACTCCGCGGCCCTGGACGTGGGGATCGTCAGCCCCTACCCGCACCTGCGGCAGTTCGTGGCTTCTCGGCACCGGCAGACGGAGTCGCCGGACGTGACGGTCACCGCGGACCCCGTCGCCACCGTCCGCGAGCTCCGTGAGGAGGACGGCGCCGGAATCTGGCTGGCGGGTGGGGGAGCGCTGGCGGGTGACCTCGTCGACCAGATCGACCGACTCGTCCTGAAGATCAACCCGGTTGTTCTCGGAGACGGTGTGCGCCTGTTCGCCGGTGCCCGATACGCTGACCGGCCGTTCGAGCGCACCCGACTGCGGGCGTTCGACTCCGGAGTCGTCATCGCCGAGTACACCCGTCGAGCGGGGGTCGGATCATGAGCGGCCGGGTGTGGCTGATCACCGGTGCGAGTCGAGGGCTCGGTCGCGCGCTCGTGGACCGTGTGCTCGACGTGGGGGACAGCGTGATCGCGACCGTGAGGGGCGAGGCAGACCTTCCCGCTCACGAGCGACTCGTCGTCGATCACCTGGACGTGCGCGATCGCGGCGCGGCGCGGGCGGTCGTCTCGTCCGTCGTCGAGAAGTTCGGCCGCCTCGACGTACTGGTCGACAACGCGGGTCACGGGGCGGTGGGTGCCATCGAGGAGACGACGGAGCAGGAGGCCCGCGACATCGTCGACACGAACTTCTTCGGTGCGCTCTGGCTCAGTCAAGCGGCTGTCGAGGTCATGCGGCCTCGGCGGTCCGGCCACATCGTGCAGATATCGACCGTCGGAGCCGTCGGCACGATGCCCACCCTGGGTCTGTACGCCGCGTCGAAGTGGGCGCTCGAAGCCTTCAGTGAGGCGATGGCAGCAGAGGTGACGGACTTCGGGATTCGCGTGAGCATCGCGGAGCTCGGCGCGGTCGACACCCAGTGGGGCACGGGAAGCATGCGATTCAGCGCTCCGTCTCCCGACTACGACGATCTGCGGACCGCGGTGTTCGGCACCCCCAACGTGCCGTGGTCGAGGGAGGGGACGGGCGGTGGGACGGCGCCCGCGGATGCTGCGGCGGCGATCGTCGACCATGTCCGCAGCCCGGGCGACGACAGGCTGCGACTGCTGGTGGGCGATGACGCGCCCGGACAGGTTGCCGAGGCGCTCGCGCGCCGACTGGGGGACTATCGGCGCGACGAGCGTTTTCCCGCGACTGCGCTCGCTCGCTCGATCACCACTCCGATCGGCTACGAGGTGACGATCGAACGCTAGCGCTTCGTGGACGTGGCCACGGCCAGCCGCTGGTGCAACCGCTCGCGCACTTCGTCCGGTTCGTACTGACGACGCTGACGCTCGTTGCGGGCGACGAGGACGCCCGACGCTGCCACGCCGACGGCGCCGGCGAGACCTGCGACCTTCAGCAGACCGCGCACGGAGATCTTTCGGGATCGTGCAGCCATTCATGAAGGCTAGCGCCACGAACTAGGCTCGTCGTCGATGAGCGTCGACGGAGTGTCCTCAGTCAACCTCGCCACCGCCGTGGAGACCACGCGGACAGGCGATCTCTGGATCTTCCGCGGCCGGTCGGCGGCGGATCGAGCGATCCAGACGCTGACGAACAGCCCGGTGAATCACGTGGGCATGGCCGTGGTCCTCGACGACCTGCCGCCCTTGATGTGGCATGCCGAGTTGGGCCAGTCACTGCCCGACATGTGGACCGGGCGCCATCAGCGCGGCGTGCAGCTGCACGACCTACGCGACGCCGTCACTCACTGGGGCGAGCGCTACGACCAGAAATGCTGGTTCCGGCAACTGCAGTCGCCGATCACGCGTGAACAAGAAGACGAGCTGATGCGGACCATCGCGCGACTCGACGGCACCGCATTCCCGACCACCGCGAAGCTGGCGGGTAGATGGTTCGCGGGGCGGCTCCCAGCGGTGTCGGCCAAGGACGACCGTCGACTCGAGACCGCCTACTGCGCGGAGGTGGTGGCCCTGACGTACGAGGCGATGGGTCTGCTCGATCCACGAGAGTCACCGACGCCGCTGAAGCCTTTCGACAAGGTGGGCCTGAAGCCACCGCGGCGCCGCGCGAACTGGTACGACCCCGGCCGGTTCTGGAGCGGCGATCACCTTCCCTTGGCGGAGGGCGTCGAGCTGGGGCGTGAGATCGCGGTCGTGCTGGACTAGAGAGTGCGCGACTCGTCCACCACCACCCGCCCGCCGAGCTCCACCCACCCGTCGTCGGACAGCGTGGTCGACAGCACCGACCCGCGGCCCTGCACGATGCTCAGATCGCGCCCGAGCAGTTCGGTGACCCGGACGGCGGCCGCGCCCGTTGCTTCGTCCTCCGGGACGCCCATGTCGGGGGCGAACATGCGTGACCTGATCGCCCCGCGCTCCTCGTCCACCCATGCCCAGACGTAGTGGTGGCCCGTGGTGAACTCGGCGGGGTCCACGGCCAGAACCTCGTCGGCGCCCCGGACCTGACGGAACTCGAAGTGTGGTGCCCATTCGGGCCGTGCACGGACGTAGGTGGTGTCGCCGGCGACCCGGACGGCAACCTCGCCCGCGGGGACGAGCAACGTCTCCACCGGAGTTCCGCGGCCGGCCAGCCATGCTGCTGTGCCCACGGTGGGGTGCCCGGCGAACGGCAACTCGACGGCGGGCGTGTGAATGCGGAGGGCGGCGGAGTCGACAGGGCTCTCGGGAACATCGACGAACACCGTCTCGCTGTACTGCAGGTCGTGCGCCACGGACTGGCGATCGACCGGGGCAACGGACGCAGCGTCGACGATGCCGAGGGGGTTGCCCCATCGACCCTGGTCGTCGGTGAACACCCGCACGACATGGACGTCGAATGACATGGTCTTCCTCTCAGCCTGCGGTGACGGTGATGTCGTCGAACACGATCTCGGCGAGGGCGTCGGACTCCTCGACGTCCACCGTCGCGTCCAGCGACCAGCCGTGGTCGCCGTCCGGATCGTCGAGAACCTGACGCGCAGTGGTCTCCTCGCGGGTCTGGACGAACGAGAACAAGTGCGGTCCGCGGGCGGCGGGCGTCATGCCGATCTCGCCGTACTCCTCGAAGTAGGGCTCGAGCTCGTCCTGCCAGTCGACCTCGTCGCCCAGCTCCTCGAGGAGGTCCCAGCGCCCACGGGACGCCAGCTCGACGCGTCGGAACAGGGCGTTGCGCACCATGATTCGGAACGCTCGGGGGTTCGCAGAGATGGGTTTCGGTGTGTCTGCTCCGTACGCGACGACGGGTGTGCCGTCCTCCTCGAACGTCGGATCGGTGAGGTTCTCCCACTCGTCGAGAAGGCTGGAGTCGACCTGGCGCACGGTCTCGCCGAGCCACTCGGTGATGTCCTGCACGTCCTCGGTCCGCGCCTCCGGTGGAACCGTCTGTCGCAGAGCGCGATACGCGTCGGCGAGGTACCGCAGCACGGAGCCCTCCGAGCGGGAGAGACCGTAGTGTGAGATCAGCTCCGTGAACGTCATCGACTTCTCGATCATGTCGCGCACCACGGACTTGGGGGAGAGGCCGAACTCGGACAGCCAGGGGTGCCCACCGCGGTAGATCTCGAAGGCGGGGCCCAGAAGATCGGCCAGCGGCTTGGGCCACGTGACCTCCTCGAGCAGCTCCATACGCTCCTCGTACTCGAGACCGTCCGCCTTCATCTGCGCCACCGCCTCGCCGCGCGCCGCGTGTTGTTGGGCCATCAGGATCTGGCGGGGGTCGTCCAGGGTGGCCTCGATGACGGACACCACGTCGAGCGCGTAGGACGGCGACTCCTGGTCGAGCAGCTCGAACGACGCGAGGGCGAACGGCGACAGCGGCTGATTGAGAGCGAAATCGCGCTGCAGGTCGACGGTGAGCCGTGCGGTGCGCCCGTCCTCGTCCGGCTCGGGAAGCTGCTCGACGATGCCGGCGTCGCGTAGACCCCGGTACAACCGCACCGCCTGGAGAATGTGTCGCCGTTGGTTCGCCCTGGTCTCGTGGTTGTCCTCGAGCAGATGCCGCATCGCGTCGAAGCAACTGCCCGGCCGGGCAATGACGTTGAGCAACATCGAGTTGTTGACGGTGAACTTCGACGTCAGCGGCTCCGGGCTCGCCGCCACGAGTCGCTCGAAACTGGGCTTGCCCCAGGAGACGAAACCGTCGGGTGCTTTCTTGCGCTGAATACGTTTCAGCTTCTTGGGATCGTCGCCCGCCTTTGCCACCAACCGGGCGTTCTCCACCTCGTGTTCGGGTGCCTGCACCATGACGGTGCCGAGGGTGTCGTACCCGGCTCTGCCTGCGCGACCGGCGATCTGATGGAACTCGCGGGCGCGCAACTGGCGCGTGCGAACACCGTCGTACTTCGTCAGTCCGGTGAGCAGCACGGTGCGGATGGGCACGTTGATCCCGACGCCGAGAGTGTCCGTTCCGCAGATCACGGCGAGCAGACCCTCCTGCGCCAGCTTCTCGACGAGCCGCCGGTAGCGCGGCAGCATGCCCGCGTGGTGCACGCCGATACCGTGACGGACCAAGCGGGACAACGTCTTACCGAATCCGGTGGTGAACCGGAAGCCACCGATGGCCTCGGCGATGGCCGCACGGGTCTCCTTGGAGGCGACGGTGATCGAGGTGAGCGCCTGAGCCCGTTCGAGTGCCGAGGCCTGCGTGAAGTGCACGACGTAGACGGGTGCGAGGTGCGTGGAGACGAGTTCCTCGATGGTCTCGACGACGGGTGTGAGTCGGTAGGAGAACATCAGCGGCACAGGGCGTTCGGAGCCTTCGACGACGGTGGTGACCCGTCCGGTCCGGCGGGTCAGGTCGTCGCGGAAGAAGGAGACGTCGCCGAGAGTGGCGGACATCAGCAGAAACTGGGCGTGGGGGAGTTCGATGAGCGGCACCTGCCACGCCCAGCCGCGATCGGGCTCGGAATAGTAGTGGAACTCGTCCATGATCACCTGGCCGATGGACGAGTCCGGCCCCTCCCGCAGTGCCATGTTGGCGACGATCTCCGCTGTCGCACAGATGATGGGTGCCGACGCATTGACCGAGGCGTCGCCCGTGACCATGCCGACCTTGTCCGCACCGAAGATCTCGCACAGTGCGAAGAACTTCTCGCTGACGAGCGCCTTGATCGGCGCCGTGTAGAACGATCGGATGCCGGCCGCGTACGCGGCGAAGTGAGCGGCGATGGCCACCATCGACTTTCCCGACCCGGTGGGGGTGGCGAGCACGACGTTGTTGCCGGAGACCAACTCGATGACGGCCTCGTCCTGCAGCGGATACAGCTCGAGTCCACGGTCGGAGACCCAGGTGGTGAACGCGTCGTACAGATCGTCGGCCGACGCGGAGTCAGGAACCATCTCGGTCAGCAGCATCACTACAGGTTACGTAGCCGACCTCTCGTCCGACCCCATGGCACCCAGGACCGCCTGCCTCGTCGTCGCACTGCCGGTGATGGCGTCCTCGCCGACACCGGAGACGAGCATCTGCCGCCATCGCTGTTCGTCGAACTTCAGCGGCATCGTCGTCCCGAGGAAGTTCTCCAGGACCTCGAGGAAGCGCATCGGATCGTCGCGGTACGGGAAGTGGCCGGCGCCGGCGAAGACGTCGAGGCGGGAGCCGGGCATCGCGGCGTGCGCGAGCGTCGCGTGGGCGATGGGGATGACCGTGTCCTGATCACCCCAGATGAGTTGCACGGGCAGGTTCTCGGTCAGGTAACACCGGTCGAGCATGGTGACCACCTGCCCGCGCCAGTCGACGACGGCCCGCAGCGTGCGCAGGTAGGCGTCGTAGGCGGTGGAGTCGAGAAGGTTGCCGAGAACGCGGACCAGATCGGGCGTGTCGTGCAGGACGGCCCCGGGGTGCAGAGGAGTGCCGTCCAACTGGTCGATCGCAGCGCCCGCCATGCGCAGCATGCGCATGGCGCCGGGCAGGCGCAGCAACTTGAACGCCTCGTTGACGATGGGCGTGGACATGAGTCGCAGCGCCGGGTGGACGTCTTTGGTGACACCGCCCGCCGAGACGAGGACGAGGCGCTCGACCATGTCCGGATACTGGTAGGCGAACTGCATGGCCACACCGCCGCCGAGCGAGTGGCCCACCACGGACACCGCGTCGATGTTGAGGGTGACGAGCAGATCGCGGATGCCGTTCGCGTATGCGGCCACCGAGTAGTCGGCACGAGGCTTGTCGCTCAGTCCGTGGCCGAGCAGGTCCGGCGCGATGACGGTGTACTTCGACGCGAGATGTGGGAGCACGTCGAGCCAGGTCTCGGAGCTGTCACCGATGCCGTGGATCAGCAGCAGTACCGGTCCGTCTCCCGCCATCCGGAAGGCACGTCGATAACCGTGCACCGTGCGGAAGTGCAGCCGCGGTTCCGCGTCGGGAACCGGACGCAGGGCGCGGCGGCGTGTGTCGGACATCCCGGCCCCTCTCGATCGGCGGCACCGTGTGTGTCGCCGACCGAGCGTAAACCGGGATCGTCACCGTTCACACAGCCGTCGGGTTACGGCTGGGTAAGAACTCGTGACGTCAGGAGCGGTCTGTTCCGTCCTCGGGACCCTCGGGCGACGGCTCGTCCTCGACGAACTCGGTCTGCTCCGCGAGGAACTTCTCGAACTCGGCACCCAGTTCGTCGCCGCTGGGCAGTTCCTCGTCCGCGGCGAGGAGCGTCGACTGCTGCTCCTGCGCCGTGACGAAGGTGTCGTACTGACGCTCGAGTGCCTGGACCACGGACTGGACCTCCGGGTTGCCCTCGACGTGCTGGTCGACCTGCTCGCGCACCCGTGCCGCAGATTCCGTCAGTGCGTTCAACGGAATGGTCAGCTTCGACGATTCGGCTACCAGTTCGAGCAGCGTCTCCGCCGCGCTCGGGTACGCCGTCTGTGCCAGGTAGTGCGGCACGTGCACCGAGAAGCCCATCGATTCGTGGCCGTGCTGAGCCATGCGGTACTCGAGCAGGGACGAGGCGCTGGCCGGCACCTGCAGCTCGCCCGACCACTTGTGGTGCTCGCCCACCAGGTCGGTGTCGCTGGAGTGGGCGGTGACGCCCAGCGGCCGGGTGTGCGGCACCGCCATGGGAATGGAGTTGAGGCCGATGGTGCGGCGTACTCCGAGCTGCTCCGACAGCAGACGCACCGCGGTGGTGAACTTCTCCCACTTCAGGTCGGGTTCGAGACCTGCCAGCAGCAGGAACGGGGTGCCCACGGCGTCCTGCACCGCGTAGAGATTGAGGTGCGGCTCGTCGTAGTCGGAGAAGTGGTCGGCGGAGAACGTCATCATGGGGCGACGTGAGCGGTAGTCGAGCAACTCGTCGACGTCGAAGGACGCCACCAGTTCGGTCTCCAGGGTCTCACGCAGATGCGTGGTGGCCAGCTTGACCGCGTGACCTGCGTCGGAGAAACCCTCGAGGCCGTGGACCAGCACCGGACCCACGCCGTCCTCGGACGACACTCGGGGCGCTGGAAACTCCAGCTCGTACATTCTCGACTTCTCGTCCATGCCGGTGTCCTTCCTCGTCGCCGTGCGTGTCCTGCCGGGGCACCACTGTGCGGTTACCCCATTTTCCCACAGCGACCCTGCGCGACCGGGCTTCACCCGTTTCTCCTCCCAACGACGGCGGGGACCCCGACATTCCCCGCCGTCGCCGGTCAGCGCGTGAAAGCCTCCAGAGCCCGGATCTTGTTGGCGACGTCCAGCGCCGCGACCTTGTACGCCTCGGACATGGTCGGATAGTTGAAGACGGCGTCGACCAGATAGTCGACCGTGCCCCCGCACCCCATGACCGCCTGGCCGATGTGCACGAGGTCGGTCGCGCCGGAACCGAAGATGTGCACGCCGAGAACCCGACGGTCGACGGTGGACACGATCAGTTTCAGCATCCCGTGGGAGTCTCCCGCGATCTGTCCGCGCGCGAGTTCGCGGTAGCGGGACACGCCCACCTCGTAGGGAACGGAGTTCTTCGTCAGTTCCACCTCGGTCGCGCCGACGTAGGACACCTCCGGGATGGAGTAGATGCCGATGGGCTGAAGGTCGGTGAGCTTGTTCCCCGGCTCGCCGAAGGCGTGATACGCGGCCAGTCGGCCCTGATCCATCGACGTCGCGGCCAACGCGGGGAATCCGATGACATCACCGACCGCGTAGATCGTGTCCACCTTGGTCTGAAAGTCGTCGTCGACGTCGATCCGTCCTCGGGCGTCCGCCTCGAGCCCGGCCTTCTCCAGATCCAGCCCGTCGGTCATGCCCTGACGTCCGGCCGAGTACATCACCGTCTCGGCCGGGATCTTCTTCCCGCTCGCCAGCGTGGTCACCGTTCCCGACGGACCCACGTCGACGGCCGTGACCGCCTCGCCGAAGCGGAACGTGACCGCGAGGTCGCGCAGGTGGAACTGCAGCGACTCGACGATCTCACGGTCACAGAAGTCGAGCATGGTGTCGCGCTTCTCGACCACGGTCACCTTGCATCCGAGCGCCGCGAACATGGAGGCGTACTCGATCCCGATGACGCCGGCTCCGACCACCACCATCGACGACGGGATGAACTGCAGATCCAGAATGCCGTCGGAGTCCAGCACGCGGTAGTTGTCGAACTCGACGTCGTCGGGACGGGCGGGCGCCGTCCCGGTGGCGATCACGACGTTCCGCGCACCGAGCGTGATGCGCTCGCCGCGGCTGCGGTCGTCCACCGCGATGGTGTGCGCGTCGAGGAACCGGCCCTCGCCGGTGATCATCTCTATTCGGTTGCGCAGTAATTGCGATCGGACGACCTCGACCTCCTTGCCGATCACGTGGGACGTCCGGGCCAGCAGATCCGACGGCGTGATGTTCGCCTTGACGCGATAGCTCGCTCCGTAGAGCTCGCGTTGATTGAGGCCTGTCAGATAGAGAACCGCCTCGCGCAGCGTCTTCGACGGGATGGTGCCCGTGTTGACGCACACGCCGCCGAGCATGCTGCCCTTCTCGATGATGGCGACGCGCTTGCCCAGTTTCGCCGCCGCGATCGCGGCCTTCTGCCCTCCCGGTCCGGAACCGATGACTACCAGGTCGTATTCGAGTTGGTCCGACATGCCCCAACAAGTAGTCCCGTCAGGAGAATCCGGTGTGCCGTGCGTGTCACGACTGGGTGAACACCTCTCCGATGCAGCAGTTCGCACCTGTGCATCGTTAGGGTGACGGTCAGGTTCGCAGCACCCGGCAGTACCGACAGATGGAGGCAAGAAATGCCACAGCAGGTCCGCGGCGTCGTCGCTCGGAGCAAGGGTGCTCCGGTGTCCCTCGAGACGATCGTCATTCCCGATCCGGGCTCCAACGACGTGGTCGTGCGGGTGCAGGCCTGCGGCGTCTGCCACACCGACCTGCACTACCGCGAGGGTGGCATCAACGACGAGTTCCCGTTCCTGCTCGGCCACGAGGCGGCCGGCATCGTGGAGACGGTCGGCGACGCGGTCACCCACGTCGAGGTCGGCGACTTCGTGGTGCTCAACTGGCGCGCGGTGTGCGGTCAGTGTCGTGCCTGCAAGCGCGGTGAGCCCTGGTACTGCTTCGACACGCACAACGCCTCGCAGAAGATGACACTCGAGGACGGCACGGAACTCTCGCCCGCACTGGGCATCGGCGCCTTCGCCGACAAGACCCTCGTGCACGAGGGCCAGTGCACCAAGGTCGATCCCTCCGCCGACCCCGCCGTCGTCGGACTGCTCGGCTGCGGCGTCATGGCAGGCCTCGGTGCGGCGATGAACACCGGCAACGTCGGTCGCGGCGACTCGGTCGCGGTGATCGGCTGCGGTGGTGTCGGCGACGCCGCCATCGCCGGTGCCCGGCTGGCAGGAGCGGGCACGATCATCGCGGTGGACCGCGACAAGGGCAAGCTCGAGTGGGCGACGGGCCTGGGTGCCACGCACACCGTCGACGCCTCCGACGTGGACGCTGTCGAGGCCATCCAGGAGTTGACGGGCGGCTTCGGTGCCGACGTGGTCATCGACGCCGTCGGACGTCCCGAGACGTGGAAGCAGGCCTTCTACGCCCGCGACCTGGCCGGCACCGTCGTCCTGGTCGGTGTCCCGACGCCGGACATGACGCTCGAGATGCCGTTGATCGACTTCTTCAGTCGAGGCGGTTCACTCAAGTCCTCCTGGTACGGCGACTGCCTTCCCGAGCGCGACTTCCCGATGCTGGTCGACCTGTACCAGCAGGGTCGTCTGCCGCTGGAGAAGTTCGTGACCGAGCGCATCGCGCTGGACGACGTCGAGGCGGCGTTCGACACCATGGCCAAGGGTCAGGTCCTGCGTTCGGTGGTGGTCCTGTGACCACGCCTTCCGGCTTCCGTGTCGAGAAGGTCGTCACCACGGGCACGTTCGAGCTCGACGGCGGATCCTGGGCCGTCGACAACAACATCTGGATCGTCGGCGACGACTCCGAGGTGGTGATCGTCGACGCAGCGCACGACGCGGCCCCGATCATCGACGCGGTCGGTGGCCGGAAGGTCGTCGCCGTGGTGTGCACCCACGGACACAACGACCACGTGACGGTCGCGCCCGAGCTCGCGGAGCGGCTCGACGCACCGATCCTGCTACACCCCGCCGACGACGTGCTCTGGGAACAGACGCACCCGGGACTGGCTCACCGTGATCTGGCGGACGGGGACCGGATCTCGATCGCCGACACCGAGATCGAGGTCCTGCACACGCCGGGTCACTCACCGGGATCGAGTTGCCTGTACCTCCCCGAGGCCGGTCAGCTCTTCAGCGGCGACACGTTGTTCTCCGGCGGGCCCGGTGCCACCGGGCGGTCCTACTCGGACTTCCCGACGATCATCGGCAGCATCCGGGAACGACTGTTCGCCCTGTCACCGGAGACGGTGGTCAACACCGGCCACGGGGACGGGACGTCCATCGGCGACGAATCGCCCCATCTCGAGGAATGGATCGCACGCGGATCCTGAGCCGAGTGCCGGGTAACGAACCGGACACCCCTCGGTGTGGCCCGCGGGCGGGCGGGCGCCGGTGTGGCAGCGTCGAGGCCACGCACGGTCACCGGACGCCCGGGGACCTCACCGACAGGGGAGACATGCAGACGCGAGCGACGAGTACCGGTGCCACCAGCAGAGTGTCCGCGGTGCGTGCCGGTGCGCTCGCCGCCCTCGCCGCCGCCGTGCTGGCGGGGTGCGGTGGCTCCACGGTGAGCGGGACGCCGGAGGCCGGCGGTCCGCCGCCCTCCGCCGCGCCGTCCAGTGCACCCGGCTCGTCGTCGTCGACCACCACCACACCGTCGAGCTCTTCGTCCAGCACCTCGGCGAGTCCCGACGCGGCGGGATCGCTGTCGGCCCTGCTCCTCGATCCCAGCACCTTCACGGCGCCGTACCAGGCCGTGGTGTTGCCCCCGCAGGCCGTGGCGCAGGCGGCTCAGGACCTCGACGGCATCGCGGCCGACGCGTCCGTCGAACCGGCGGGATGCAAGCCCGAGGCACGATCGTCCGATCCCGACTCGACGGCACTGCTGGTCGCGACCGATCCCGAGAACCGGGCCACCATCTCCATCGAGCTCTCGCGGGTGGACACGACGCTGGAGGATCGGAAGGCGTTGTGGGAGGAGTGCTCGGAGGTCGAGGCCACCTCTGCCGGTGTGACGAGCCTGGTGACCACCGACATCGTTCCGCCGCCGCCGATCGGTGCCGACGACACCCTTGCGCTACGTCGTACCGTCACCTCCGGTGGCCAGGCGGGCGAGGTCACGCAGTCCATGCTGTCGCTGCTGGCCCAGGTCGACGACGTCCGCGTCACGGCGACGTACATGTCCTTCGGGGAACTGACGCCCGACTCCGCCACGCTCGACCGCACGTTCACCGCCGCGGTGCAGAAGGTCAAGGCCGGGGGATAGCCCATGTCATGGGCAGTGCCCGAGCTGTTCCGGGTCCTCGACCTCACGGGTGTCTTCGCCAACGCCCTTCTCGGCGGCGCCGTCGCTCGGGCCTTCCGCTTCGACCTGGTCGGCTTCTCGGTTCTCGCCATCGTGTCGGGGCTCGGCGGCGGCATCATCCGCGACACGCTGCTCCAGGCCGGGCCGCCCGTCGCACTCACCGACTACCGCTATCTGACGGTGGCGCTGATCGGTGCCGTCGTCGCGTTCGCCGTGCGCTTCGAAGGGCGTGGGTGGGACCGCGTCTTCCCCTACGTCGACGCGCTGGCACTCGGTTGTTGGGCCGCGGCGGGAGCGCAGAAGACCCTGGGCGTCGGGCTCGGGTGGCTCCCGGCCATCGGGCTCGGCGCCGTCACCGCGGTGGGCGGCGGTGCGATCCGCGACGTCGCGGTGGGGCGCATCCCCACCATCTTCGGTGGCAACACGCTCTACGCGTCGTGCGCCCTGATCGCGAGCGCCACCCTCGTGGTGGTGCAGGCTGCAGGGCAACCGACAATAGCTCTGATCGCCGCGACCGTGGTCGGCGCGGCCCTGTGTCTCCTCGCGCGCCGTCGCGGCTGGATGTTGCCGGAGGAAGTGGTGTGGCGCCGTCCGCGGCGCCGACGAGGCCGGTGAGTCAGGGGCTGTCGACGAGGACGGTCATGGGCCCGTCGTTCACCGACTGCACCGCCATGTGTGCGCCGAACACACCTGTCGCGACCGTGATGCCGCGCGCACGGAGCGACGCCACCACCGCATCGACCAGCGGTTCTGCGATGTCGCCCGACGCCGCACCGTTCCACGACGGCCGACGGCCCTTGCGCGTGTCCCCGTACAGCGTGAACTGGGACACGACGAGGACCTCGGCTGCGTCGGGATCGTCCGAGACGGATCGTTCGTCCGGCAGGATGCGGAGATCCGCGATCGTGCGGGCGACGTATTCGACGTCCGCGCCGCCGTCCGACGGTGACACCCCGACGAGGGCCAGGAGTCCGGCGCCGATACGTCCGACCTCCACGCCGTCGACTCGAACGGTCGCTTCGCTCACTCGCTGAATCACTGCGCGCACGGTTGCCTCTCGTCGTCTCCTGACGAGTGTGGCAGCCGCGCAAGCGTCCATCCCCGGGCGCGGGCCGATCCACAGGCCGTTTCATCGGCCCAGGTCGACCCCGGAGGACCTGTCGGCCGCACGCGGACAGTCCTCCTCATGACTCGACGCCCGTACCCCGTTCCCCGCCATCGATCCCCGTCGTCCACGACGGCGGACCACCCCGTCGTGACGTCGGTGGGTGACCTCATCGCCGCCGTTCCGGCTCTGCTCGGCTTCGTGCCGGCGCGGTCCATCGTGCTCATCTGCCTCAGCACCGGCAGCCCCACCGTCGTGGAGATGTGCATGCGGCAGGACCTCTCCGACCGGCTCGACTCACCCGAGCTCGCCGACGTGATCGAGCGGTGCGGCGAGGTCTGCACGAGGGAGGGTCTGGACGCGGTCGTCGCGGTGCTGATCACCGGGTCGAAGTTCACGATGCCGTACGAGGTGGTGGCCGATGCGCTGCGGGACACACTCGACCCGCGCGGGATCGACCTGTTCGGTGTGCACCACGTGTCCCACCTGGCGGTCGGTCAGCGGTGGCGCAGCCTGGGTGGTGATCCGCGGTGCGGCACGCTGCCCGATCCCGGCTCGTCGCAGGTCGCGGCGTCCCGAGTGATGGCGGGACGGCAGATCCGCACGTCCCGGTCGGAGATCGCGCTGCTGCTGCAACCCGTTCCGGAGTCGGAGCGCGAACGGTTCCGCAACAGCCGACTGCGGGTCGAGCTGGAGGACGGGCCGGTCGGCCACTCGGACCTGCTGGCGGACACGGTCGTCTTCCTCGAGGCACTGCACGCCTCCGACGAGCTCGACCACCTGACGGCGGCACGCATCATGGTGGCGATCAGCACGATCGCGGTGCGGGACGCCGTTCTCGGCCTCGCGACGACCGCGCTGGGACCCACGGCCGAGGCGGTGTGGGTCGAGCTGACGCGGCGGGTCAGCGGACCGGACCGAGCGCACCCCGCGACGATGCTGGGGGCGTGGGCGTACCTGCGCGGAGACGGACCGCTCGCCGGGGTGGCGCTGCAGACGGCGTTGACCGCGGATCCGGAGTACCGCTTCGCGCAACTGCTGGACACGGCTCTGCAGAACGGTGTGCGACCCACCGTGGTGCGTGAGCTCGTGCTGTCCGCGCGGTCACTGGCGGAGGACCTGGGGGTCGAGTTGCCGCCGGACGCGGTGTGAGGCCCGGGGTCAACGACGGGCGGAGTGCGCCCTGTCGCCGAGAGACTGCAGGAACGCCCAGGCGTCCGCGACGATCACGTCGAGATCGGTGAGCTCGGGCTTCCAGCCGAGCTCGGCCATGGCCTTCTCGCTCGACGCGACGAGCACTGCCGGATCGCCGGCTCGCCGGGGTGCGTCCGTGACGGCGATGTCGACGCCGGTGACGCGGCGGCACGCGTCGATGACCTCGCGCACCGAGAACCCTTCGCCACTACCCAGATTGAAGATCCGGTGACTCCCGGGGACGCTCTGGGACAGGGCGCGCAGGTGCGCGTCGGCCAGATCGCGGACGTGGATGTAGTCACGGACGGCCGTACCGTCCGGTGTCGGCCAATCGGTGCCGAACACCGAGATGGACTCACGGTGTCCGAGAGCGACCTGCAGGACGAGAGGAATGAGGTGGGTCTCGACGACACGGTTCTCGCCGAGGCCGGCGTGTGCTCCGGCCACGTTGAAGTACCGGAGGCTGGTCGCCCCGAACCCGTGCGCCGCGGTGTATCCCGTGATCGCATGGTCGATCGCGAGCTTGCTGGCTCCGTACGGGTTGGTGGGCCGAGTGGGGAAGTCCTCCGTGATGGGCGTGCGTTCGGGCTCCCCGTACGTCGCGGCGGTCGAGGAGAACACGAGGCGCGGAACCTGGTGCTCGACGATGGCATCGAGCAGTTCCAGCGCCGCACCGAGGTTGCCGCGCCAGTACTTCTCCGGCTTCTCCACCGACTCGCCGACCAACGACTGAGCCGCGAAGTGGAGGACCCCGTCGACCTTCTCGCGTCCGAGCACGGACGAGACGACCTCGGCGACGGGGCCCTCGACGAACTCCGCACCCGAGGGCACCCCGTCGGCGTTGCCGGTGGACAGATCGTCGACCACGACGACGTCGTGATCGTTCTCCATCAGGACGGCCGCGCACACGCTGCCGACGTAGCCGGCGCCGCCGGTCACCACGAACTTCACTCGAACTCCGATTCCTGTGTCTGGGAACTCCGCGAGAGACCCGAGCAGCTAGATGGTGCGGACCTGAACGGCGTGCGCCATCTCCTCGGACAGGTCGACGTCGTCGTGGCCCGGCACGGTGATGGTGACCGCGCCCGGCGTGACGGACACGGTGACGCGCGCGTCCGGGACGACTCCGGCCTCGCGCAGGCGCGCGATCGTGTCGGGGTCGGACTGCACGTACTCCGCGAGGCGGCGCACCACCACGGCGGTGGGCGTTCCGGGCGCGATGTCGCTGAGGCGCACCAGATCCTCCGGCTGCTCGGTCGGCCGGGACGAACCCAGCAGTGCGAGACCGGGAATCGGGTTCCCGTACGGCGAGGTGGTCGGGTTGTCCAGCACCTCGACGAGGCGACGTTCGACCTCCTCGCTCATGACGTGCTCCCAGCGGCAGGCCTCGGCGTGCACGTCCTCCCAGCGCAGGCCGATCACGTCCACGAGCAGCCGCTCGGCGAGCCGGTGCTTGCGCATCACGGCGACCGCGAGCTCGCGGCCCTTCTCCGTCAGCTGCAGATGCCGGTCGCCCGCGACCAGGAGCAGCCCGTCGCGCTCCATCCGAGCCACGGTCTGGCTCACGGTCGGTCCGCTCTGCTCGAGGCGCTCGGCGATGCGGGCGCGCAGGGGAACGACCCCTTCTTCTTCCAAGTCGTAGATGGTCCGGAGATACATCTCGGTGGTGTCCACCAGATCCTTCACAATCACACCCTTCGTCGTCGTGGATTCTACCGGTACGGACGGTTCACCGGTGGGTCCAGGTGCGGCGTGGTGAGCCGCGGTGTGTCCGCCCTGCCACGACCCGTCGAGCACGTGTGCGCGAGTCGATCACGAACGCCGAATCGGACACGTAGGTTGAGGGCCATGACTCTGCAGTCGTCCTCGACATCGCAGTCGCCTCCGGGGCAGCCCGCTCTGGTCTGGAGCGCGGACTACCTGAACTACCGGTGGAGCGACGACCACCCGATGAATCCCACCCGCCTCGCACTCACCATGGATCTGGCACGGGGGATCGGTCTGCTCGAGGGGACCGAACTGCTGCCGCCGGAGGTCGCGTCGGACAGTGAGCTGTTACGGGTGCACACACCGGGGTACGTCGAGGCGGTCAAGCGCGCGCCGCGTGACCTGCCGCTGGGTTCGCGGGCGTCCGAGGTGCTGCACGGTCTCGGATCCGAGGACAATCCGGTGTTCCCCGACATGCACGAGGCCAGTGCGGTCATCGCGGGTGGCACCCTGACCGCCGCGCGGGCCATCGCGTCGGGACGCTCGCGCCGCGCGGTGAGCATCGGCGGGGGCATGCACCACGCCATGGCGGACTGGGCGTCGGGCTTCTGCGTCTACAACGACGCGGCCATCGCCATCTCGTGGCTGCTCGACAACGGGTACGACCGCATCGCCTACATCGACGTGGACGCTCATCACGGTGACGGTGTCCAGGCGGCGTTCCTCGCCGATCCCCGCGTCATGACGGTCTCGGTGCACCAGCACCCGGCCACGCTGTGGCCCAACACCGGATGGTCCACCGAGGTGGGTGCCGACGCCGCGGAGGGCACCTCCGTCAACGTGCCGGTCCTGCCCGGCACGGGAGACCGGTTGTGGCTGAGGGCGTTTCACGCGGTGGTGCCCGGAGCGGTGGCGGCGTTCAAGCCGCAGATCATCATCAGCCAGTGCGGCGTGGACAGTCATCGGGAGGATCCGCTCGCCGATCTGGGACTCACCGTGGACGGTCAGCGCGCCGCGTTCCGTGCGATGCGCGACCTCGCCGACCAGGTCTGTGAGGGCCGGTGGCTCGCGGTGGGGGGTGGCGGATACGGGTTGGTGCGGGTGGTGCCCCGTGCCTGGACCCATCTCATCGCCGCGGTGCTCGACCGCGATCTCGATCCGACGACGTCCATTCCGGACGAGTGGCACGAGAAGGTGCGGCTCGCCGCGCCGAGCATCGACCTGCCGTCCACGATGAGCGACGACGGCGACGTGGACTACCCGCCGTGGGACGGGCCGGGTGGTTCCCCGGAGTCGGGTGTCGAGCACGTCGATCGCGCCATCCAACGCATCGACACCGCCATCGTGGCCACCCGCCGCGCCGTCTACCCGCTGTGGGGACTCGACCCGGAGGATCCGCGTGACTGACGAGACACCCGCACCCGAGACACCGACAGCGCAGACGGCACCGGACGCGCCGACGCCGCCGGATCCGAAGGAGCTCGAGCGGCAGCGGGCCGAGAACTACCCGCGGCACTGGGCCGCCGACGTGCTCGCGTCCGACGGCCGCGTGGTGCATCTGCGGCCGATCGTGCCCGGTGACGCCGACGCCCTGGTCGAGTTCCACGGCAAGCTGTCCGAGCGGACGCGATACCTGCGCTACTTCGGTCCGTACCCCACCATGCCCAAGCGCGACATCCTCAACTTCACGACGGTCGATCACACGTCGCGGGTGGCCCTCGTCGCGACGCTCGGCGACGAGATCATCGCCGTCGGCCGGTACGAGCGCCTGCCGCAGGGCGACGGCAACTCCGCCGAGGTGGCCTTCGTCGTCGCCGACGCGCACCAGGGTCGTGGGCTCGGTCCGATCCTGCTCGAGCATCTGGCGGGGGCGGCCGCCGAGAACGGGGTGCGCCGCTTCGTCGCCGAGGTCCTCGCGGAGAACCGCAATATGGTCACCGTGTTCCGGCAGGCCGGCTACCAGGTCAGTCGCAGCTTCGACGGCGGCGTGCTCAACCTGGACTTCGACATCGATCCCAGCGACGCGCTCGTCCAGGTGCGCAACTCCCGCGAGCGCGCGGCCGAGGCCCGCAGCGTCCGCAACGTGCTCGGCCCACGCTCCGTCGCCGTCATCGGTGCCTCGACGGACCCCGAGAAGGTGGGCAACGCGGTGCTGACCAACCTGCTGCGCGGGTCGTTCACCGGACCCGTCTATCCCGTGAACGCGGAACACACGTCGGTGCGCGGAGTGCGCGCGTACCCGACGGTGCGGGACATTCCCGACGAGGTGGATCTCGCGGTGGCCGCCGTGCCGGCCGACCAGATCGACGCGGTGCTCGACGACTGTCTCGCCAAGGGCGTGAAGGCGCTGGTGGTGGTCTCGTCCGGGTTCGGTGAGACGGGAGAGGACGGGCGCGCGAACGAACGGCGCCTGGTGCACTCCGCTCGTGCACACGGCATGCGCCTGGTCGGCCCCAATGCTCTCGGCGTCGCGAACCTCGATCCCGCGGTGTCGCTCAACGCCACGCTCGCGACGGACCTCCCGGGTCGCGGACGCGTGGGCTTCTTCTGCCAGTCGGGTGCCCTGGGTATCGCCATCCTGGCGCAGGCGTCGAAACGGCTCCTGGGACTGTCGACGTTCGTCTCCGCCGGCAACCGCGCCGACCTGTCCGGCAACGACCTGCTGCAGTACTGGGACCAGGACGAGGCCACCGAGGTGGTCCTGCTCTACCTCGAGAGCTTCGGCAACGCCCGCAAGTTCTGGCGCATCGCGCGCCGGGTCGCGCGGTCCAAGCCGATCGTCGCGGTCAAGAGCGGACGCGGAGCCGTGCCGCCCGCGCTGGCGACCGGCACGGACATCGACGACACGATCGTGCGTGCCCTCTTCGAGCAGGCGGGAGTGATCCAGGTCGACTCGATCGCCGAACTGTTCGACTGCGCCATCCTTCTGGGTTATCAGCCGCTGCCGGCAGGTCCGCGGGTCGCGGTGGTCGGCAACTCGACGGCGCTCGGCGTCCTCGCCGTCGACGCCGCACGCGACAGCGGCATGACCGCACCGGACCCGGTCGACGTGGGCGCGCAGGCCACGCCGGAGGAGTTCGCGGCCGCGGTCACCACGGCGCTGCGGTCGGACGACGTGGACACCGTTCTCGCGGTCTTCGTGCCTCCGGTCGCCGTCCGTGTCGCCTCCTACGCCGAGGCACTCGGCGCGGCGGTCCGCGGCGCCGACAAGCCGGTGCTGACGACCTTCCTCGCCGCCGAGGGCATTCCGGACGTGCTGGCGGTCCGCGGCGACGACGGAACGCCGATCCGCGGATCGGTGCCGTCCTATCCCGACCCGGCGCGGGCGGTCTATGCGTTGCAGAAGGCGTGGCGGTACGCCTCGTGGCTGAATCGACCGGCCGACAGTGTGGTGCGGCCCGGCGGCGTCGACGCCGACGCGGCGCGCGCACTAGTGGCCGGCTGGATGGCGGCCAGTCCCTCGGGGCGGTGGCTCTCTGACGTCGAGACCGAGCAGTTGCTGCGGTGCTACGGCGTGGAGATCGCCGCCTTCCGCACGGTGACGGACGAGGCCGAGGCGGTGGAGGCGGCCCGCGAGCTGGGAGGACCCGTCGCGGTGAAGGCCACCGGCGATCAGTGGCGACACCGCCCCGACCTGAGCGGAGTCCGCCTCGACGTCGTGGGGCCGGACGCCGTCGCCCGCGCGTACCGGGATCTGTTCGAGGCATCGGGCACCCCGGTGATGCAGGTGCAGCGGATGGCGACCAAGGGGATCGGGTGCCTGGTGCGGGTCCAGGACGATCCGTCGTTCGGCTCACTGGTGTCGTTCGGGCTGTCCGGCATCATGTCGGATCTGCTGGGAGACAGGGCGTACCGCGTGCTCCCACTCACCGAGAGGGAAGCCGCGGAGCTCATCGACGCACCGCGGGCCGCGCCGATGCTGTCGGGGTACCGCACCGCGTCCCCGGTGAACAAGGGCGCGCTGGTGGACGTCGTGCTCCGGGTCTCCACACTGGCGGACGATCTGTCCGAGGTGCGCGAGCTGGTGTGCGACCCGGTCCTCGCGTCACCGAGTGGCGCGGAGACCACCGACGCACGGATCCGTATCGGACCCGAGCCCAGCCGTATCGATCTGGGCCCCCGTCGCCTGCGCTGAGCCCGTCATCGACGACAGGCCCCCGGCGAGAGCCGGGGGCCTGTCTCGTGATGCGGGGGACGATCAGCTGGCGTAGGACCGCAGTCGCTCGGCGCGGTCGCCCTGACGCAGCTTGCCCATGACCTCACGCTCGATCTGGCGTACGCGCTCACGCGAGAGGCCGAACAGCTTGCCGATCTGGTCGAGGGTACGCGGCTGACCGTCGTCGAGGCCGTAGCGCAACCGGATGACCTGTTGCTCACGCTCGTCCAGCGTGGCGAGCACGCTGCGCACGTCGGTGTGCAGCAGCCCGGCGATCACGGCGTTCTCGGCGGACGTGGCCTCCGAGTCCTCGATGAAGTCGCCCAGCGGCGCCTCCTCGTCGCTGCCGACGGGCATGTCGAGCGACACCGGGTCTCGGCTGTGGTCGAGCAGATCCGCGATCTTCTCGACCGGGATGCCGGACTCCTCGGCGAGCTCGTCGTCGGTGGCCTCGCGGCCGAGCTGCTGGTGCAGCTCACGCTTGATCCGCGCGAGCTTGTTCACCTGCTCCACCAGGTGCACGGGGAGACGGATGGTGCGGCTCTGGTCCGCCATGCCGCGCGTGATGGCCTGACGGATCCACCAGGTGGCGTACGTCGAGAACTTGAAGCCCTTGGCGTAGTCGAACTTCTCCATCGCACGGATCAGACCCAGGTTGCCCTCCTGGATGAGGTCCAGCAGCGGCATCCCGCGGCCCGTGTAGCGCTTGGCGAGTGAGACGACGAGACGGAGGTTGGCCTCGAGGAGGTGTGCCCGAGCGGACTGGCCCTCGCGGACGATGAGCGCGAGGTCACGCTTCTTGGCGGGGGAGAGGCGCTTGCCGGTCGCGAGCACATGGGTCGCGTACAGACCCACCTCGATCTTCTTCGCCAGATCGACTTCCTCCGCGGCCGTCAGCAGAGCCGTGCGGCCGATACCGTTGAGGTAGACGCGAACGAGGTCCGCTGCCGGGCTCTGTGCATCCAGGTCGGCATCACTCGGTCGAGGGCGAATGGTGGTGGGGCTGGTCATGACGTGCCTCCTGATCGGTGGTGTCTCACTGGCTACAACGCCGGGACACGTCAGAAAAGTTCCCGAAGCCCACCTCCGTCAAACACTCTGAGCTGCGGTTTCACCACCTCAGCCCTGAGAAGTTGCTGAGAGAAACGACTGCTCGGCTCAGGTGGGGATCACCAACCCGTGCACGACGAGCCCTGCGACCAACGCGACGACCGAGTCCGTCAGCTCCGCGGCGTCCACACCGCGTGCGGCCGCGAGAAGCTCGGTGAGGTCGCCGACCGTCAGTCCGCCCGCGCGCATCCCGGCCAGGAGTGCCGCCCCGTCCGCGTCGATCTCGTGGGACCACGCGGGCCCGTCGCCGCGGTGGACCCGGCGTACGACGGTGGTCCACCCACCGTCCGGATCGGGGGTGGAGACCTCTTCGAGTGCCGTGGTCGGGGCGACGGCCACACACTCGTCGAGCAGATCGTGTGTGCGGAGCCAGTCCACCCGGTCCAGGACGTCGAGTGCCTCGTCGCCGAGGGGATCCTCGTACCCGTGCATCAGGTCCTCCGCGAGGACGCTGGTGGGCCGGTCGGTCCGGCGGAGGTACACGAAGCCGAACCCGACACCCGTGACGCCGGCGGCGTCGAGGTGATCGAGCCAGGCGGTCGCCGTCTCGTCGACGGCCGGGTCTCGCAGATCGAGTCCACCGTCCCGCAGCCACGTGCCCACGTAGAGAGCGGGGTCCGCGATGTCGCGCTGCACGATCCACGCGTCGACACCGTGGTCCGGCAGCCAGGAGGCGACCAGTGACCGCCAGTCCTCACCGTCCACGTGAACCCAGGAGGCGAGCAACGAGGCGGTCCCGCCGGGTGCGAGATGCTCCGGTGCCGCTCCCACGACGAGGCTGCTGGCACCGTCGAGGTCCAGGCCGGAATCGCGGTAGGAGTGGGAGACTCGGCCCGATCCGACGACGAAGGGCGGGTTGGCGACGATGCGATCGAAGGTCCGCCCCGCGACGGGTGCGAACCACGAGCCCGGGATCGTCTCGAAGTCCAGACCGTTGAGGGCAGCCGTCATGCGGGTGAGGGCGATGGCCCGATCGCTGACGTCGGTGGCGGTGATCGACCGGGCGTACGGCGCCGCGTGGAGCGCCTGGATGCCGCAGCCGGCACCGAGATCCAGGACGGTGGGCGGACTCCCGTCGACACGGGTGGGTGTCCCGCGGACCAGCGACAGCGACGCGTGCCCGACGCCGAGTACGTGATCGGATCCGATACGGACGTCGCGCATGCTGCCGTCGATGTCGGACACCACCCACCGCGTGCCCGTGCCGAGATCGAGGGGGCGGATGTCGAGCAGACTGCGCACGGTGTCGCTGCCGGTCTCGAGGAGGCCGGCAGCGACCGCCGCGTCGAGTGTCGTCGGCGCGAGGGCGGTGGTCGCGGCGTCGATCGCCACGTCGTCGGAGAGCAGGAACAGCCGGACGAGCGTGCCGAGGGGACCGAGTTCTCCGCACCGGCGTCGCACCGGTGCGGGTTCGCCACGTCCCAACGCGGCATGAACCGAGTCGCCCAGTGCCTCCAGGATCCCGTCCGCGGTGAAGTCCGCTCGGTCGAACGCGACCCGCAACGTGGACGCGAGGTCGACGAGGCGGTCCGCGTCCACCGGGACGGACGGGGGAGGCGAGGTGCGGTGGTTCGAGTCGGTCACCGCGTCAGTGTGTCAGCAGACCGATCACGGGACGGACCCGTCTCAGGACGTGGCGCGCGGATTCGAGATCGCGCGGCGGTCGAGATCGGGTTCCTCGTCGAGGTTCACCACCGGGTGGCTGCGGGCCTCCAGCGCGGTGGAGTCGGTCGCCCGCCAGCCGTAGCGGCTGGGCTCGTCCGCGGTCCGCGGCGGTCGGTCGTTGGCGATCAGGACTGCCATCCACGGGAGAGGAATGGACACGCCGACGATGGCCATGGCGATCCACGGGTTCTGCCACGCGCCGTACGACAGCGCCGCGAGGACCAGCGCCGGGATACGGAAAGACATGATGAAGAGGTATTTGCGCACGCGCGCTCGGTGCTGTTCCTCGACCGACGTTCGTGCCTCGGTGATCAGTACGGCCTCGCGAACGCTGTCGCGGGGTGAGATGCCGTCGTGTGCCATGACTCCACTGTGTCACTACTGAACGAAGTGTGCAGTAATCGGAGGTGGTGAGATGTGCGACGCGCGTGTCGGGAACAACCGTCATAATCGATGCATGAGCACGCAGACCAAGGAACGCCCCGACGTCAGCACCGACGAGACCACCGACGACGACACTCCGAAGTTCTTCCACTACGTGAAGAAGAACCGCATCGCCGAGAGCGCGGTGATGGGCACCCACGTCGTCGCACTGTGCGGCGAGGTCTTTCCCGTCACGAAGTCGGCCAAGCCCGGGTCACCCGTGTGCCCCGACTGCAAGAAGGTCTACGACGGCTTGCGCAAGGGCGAGTGATCCTGCCGATCACGCGTCACCTGACGCTTCTCCGGTGACTCGCCGCCGTCCCGATCCGACCGTGCGATGCGGATCGGGCCGGTGGCCAGCCGGCCGAGAGCGCCGACGGTGCCCGCACCCGGATCGGCTGCCTTCTCGGCGATCCATCCCTTGACCTGGTCCATGCGTGTGGCGCGCGCCGGCCAGAACTCCTGGACCGTGGCGTTGAACTCCGCCCCCAGCACCACCGCGAATCCCAGGAAGAACGTGAAGAGCAGGAAGGCGATCGGAGCCGCGAGCGCGCCGTAGGTGTAGCCCGTTCCGGTCACCCAGGACAGGTAGGTGCGCAGCACCGCACTCGCTAGCATGAAGAACACTCCGGCCAGCAGCGATCCGCCGAGCAGGCGGTGCCACGGCAGCGAGGTGTGCAGAGCCACCTTGTAGAGCGTCGTCAGGCCGACGATGAGCAGCAGTCCGACACCCGGGTAGTACGCGATGTCGATCACCTGTGAGCCGATCTCGAACCACGACGACGGCAGCACCCGACCGATGATGGTGGGCCCCAGCGCGACGAGGGGCAGGACGAACACCGCGACGATCAGGAACGCGACGTACAGCAGCAGGGCGAAGATGCGCTGCCACACGGGGTTGCGCGCGTCCTGCTGACCGTGCGCCTCGACGATGGAGTCGACGAAGGTGGAGATCGCCGACGAGCCGGCCCACAACGACAGCAGGAAGCCCACGGACACGACGGGACCGTGTCCGCTGTTGAGGATGTCCGTCAGCGTGGGGGCGATGATCTCGTCCACGACGTTGTCGCTGAACAGCGTGGAGCTGAACGTCACGATCTTCGACTCGATGATGTCGAGAGTGTTCGGTCCGAACCACCCCGCGATGTAGGTGAGGCTGCCGAGGAGTGCGAGCACCAGCGGCGGCAGCGACAGGGTCTGCCAGAAGGCGGCGGTGGCGGACTTGCCGAAGATGGAGTCGTCCCACGCCTTGCCCGCCGTCCTCGCGACGACGCGCCAGGCCGTGCGCAGCGGCCGTCCCGGGACGGGACCGGGCCCCGGCTCTCCGTCGGGCGTCGACGCTGCCGCGGTGTCCCGATCGGACGTGTTGTCGGCCGGTGCGCTCATGATGACTCCAGCATGGCCCACCGGCGTCGCTCGGGCACGTCCCGGCCCGGTGTGTCGCCGTCGCGGGCACCGGCGGCGACGTGCGCATTGGTGGGCGTGCCGACGTCCGCGATAGTCTGATCGACGGATGTGCACACGAGACGACGAGCCGAACGGGAGTTCCATGCCACGGGTGGTTCGCATCCTTTCAGGTGGACGTACGGCGCCGGACGAGGCCCGTTCATGACGGCCGAGATCGGCGAGAAGGTCGACAGCGCAGGAGGTCTCCCTGTGACAGGGCCGGCCGGAGTCACCCTGCCGCCACTGCGCGCCTGGCAGCGGCGAGCGCTCACGAAGTACCTGTCGGCGGGTCCGACCGACTTCCTGGCCGTCGCCACTCCGGGAGCCGGCAAGACCACGTTCGCGCTCCGCGTGGCGCTCGAGCTGCTGAGCGACCGCACCGTGGACCAGGTCACGGTCGTCGCTCCCACCGAGCACCTCAAGCACCAGTGGGCGGAGGCCGCGGCGCGCGTCGGACTCGCCCTCGACTCCCGCTTCTCCAACAGCACCGGGCAGACGTCCAGCGACTTCCACGGCATCGTCGTCACGTACGCACAGGTGGCGTCGCACCCTTCCCGCCACCGGGTGCGGACCGAGAACCGCAAGACGCTCGTGATCCTCGACGAGATCCACCACGGCGGTGACGCCAAGAGCTGGGGCGAGGGCATCCGCGAGGCCTACGGCGACGCGACGCGCCGCCTGGCACTGACGGGAACGCCCTTCCGCAGCGACGACAGCCCCATTCCTTTCGTGAACTACGAGCCGGACGACGAGGGCCTGCCCCGGTCGCGCCCGGACCACAGCTACGGCTACGCCGACGCGCTGGCGGACGGTGTCGTGCGGCCGGTCGTCTTCCTCGCGTACTCGGGCGAGGCACGCTGGCGCAACAGTGCGGGCGAGGAGTTCGCCGCCCGTCTCGGGGAGCCGCTCAGCGCCGAGCAGACGGCGCGGGCCTGGCGTACCGCTCTCGACCCGTCCGGTGAGTGGGTGCCGTCGGTGCTCGCCGCGGCCAACACCCGGCTGCACCAACTCCGGCAGGGCGGCATCCCCGACGCGGGTGGCCTCGTCATCGCGTCGGATCAGACCACCGCGCGCGCCTACGCCGGAATCCTCGAGGCGGCGACGGGGGAGACCCCGACGCTCGTGCTGTCCGACGATCCCGGGTCCTCGGCCCGCATCGCCGAGTTCGGCGCGGGAACGTCGACCTGGATGGTGGCCGTGCGCATGGTGTCGGAGGGCGTGGACGTCCCGCGCCTCGCGGTCGGCGTCTACGCGACCAGCGCCTCCACACCGCTGTACTTCGCCCAGGCCGTCGGGCGCTTCGTGCGTTCTCGCCGCAAGGGTGAGACGGCGAGCGTGTTCCTGCCCTCGGTGCCGGTGCTCCTGGACCTGGCCAGCCAGCTCGAGGCGCAGCGCGACCACGTCATCGGGAAGCCGCACCGGGAGAAGGACGGTCTCGACGACGACCTGCTCATCGAGGCGAACCAGCAGAAGGACGAGCCCGGCGAGGAGGAGAAGGCGTTCACCTCGCTCGGTGCCGACGCAGAGCTCGACCAGGTGATCTTCGACGGCTCCTCCTTCGGCACCGCGACGTTCTCGGGCAGCGACGACGAGGCGGACTATCTCGGCCTGCCGGGCCTGTTGGACGGCGACCAGATGCGCGCGCTGTTGCGGAAACGGCAGGAGACGCAGCTGGCACGCCCGGCGACGCCCACGGAGACTTCGGCTCCGGTCACCCTCCCGCCCGCCGGGCGGTCCGCGGACGCCGCGAAGCTGGCAGATCTGCGCAAGGAGCTCAACGGCCTGGTGGCGATGCATCACCACCGCACCGGCAAGGCCCACGGCATCATCCACGGCGAACTCCGACGGAGCTGTGGTGGGCCGCCCACCGCGATCGCGACGGCGGAGCAGCTCACCGAGAGGATCTCGGCCCTGCGTTCGTGGTGATCGCAGCACTGCACGAGCCCCGCGCACGACGAAGGGCGACCACCGGATCGGTGGTCGCCCTTCGTGGTGTCAGGAGTCGAGTGCTGATGCTGTGGGACCGAGTGCCCCGGTCATCACGCCATGGCGTCGGAATCCGCGTCAGCGACGATGGTGGCGTTCATCTCGAGGAGACGCGCTTCGTGCTCGTTGGCGTGGTGACGGCAGAACAGCAGTTCTCCGCCGGTGGGGAGGACGGCACGCACCCGCGCTCCCGCTCCGCAACGATCACACCTGTCGGCAGCGGTGAGGGTGGTGTCGGTCAACAATTCGGGCATGACTCCTCCGTACTGACCGTGACTACCACGGTCCTGGGGTCGGTCCGCCACGTCGGTTCGACGCGGTTCGTTCACTCTTACAGACGTATGGGGTTCGTGCGTTGTTCCCACGCGGATGGCCGTGTGTTGTCACAGACACGAAACATGCTGGTGAATCACGTCCCTCCCGAGCATCGTTCGCTGTCGGCAGAACTCACCCGCCCCTGTGCGCCCGTGTCGCGACCGGTGGATACGGTTCGACCATGACGGATGTGGACGCGCGCGGCCTCGCGTCGGTGGGGCGTTCGTTCCCGCCGTGGTCGGTGCCGTTCGTCTTCGTGGTCGGAGCGCTCGCGCAGTATCTCGGTGCCGCCATCGGCGTCCATCTGTTCGACACCATCTCGCCGGCGGCCGTGGCGTGGCTGCGCGCGGCAGGCGCAGCGGCCGTTCTGCTGGCCTGGCGTCGTCCCTGGCGCACGCGATGGACGGCCCGCACCATCGCGGTGGCCGGTGGGTTCGGTGTCGTCACGGTGGGAATGAACCTGGCGTTCTACGAGGCGATCGCCCGCATCCCGTTGGGCACCGCCGTGGCGATCGAGTTCCTCGGTCCTGTCCTCGTCGCCGCACTCGGATCGCGGCGCGCTCGCGACGTGCTCGCACTCGTCCTGGTGGTCGCGGGAGTCGCGCTGGTGGCCGGAGCGCGATTCGACGTGGGCCTGGTCGGGGTCGGTTTCGCACTCCTCGCCGCCGGACTGTGGGCCGGCTACGTGGTGCTCGGGAAGTCGGTCGCGACGGCGGGCGACGGGCTGGACTCCCTCGCCGTCGGCATGGCGGTGGCGTCGGTGATCCTCGCCCCGCTCGCGTTGACGCCCCAGGTACTCGAGGATCCGTCGGTGTTCACCGTTCCGTCCACGTGGCTGCTGGGTGTCGGGGTGGGTGTGTTGTCGAGCGTGATCCCCTACGCGCTCGACCAGGTGGTCCTGCGCACGGTCGGACGGGCACGGTTCGCGTTGTTGCTCGCGTTGCTGCCCACCACTGCGACGGTGGTCGGCGTCGTGGTGCTGAGGCAGGTGCCCTCGATCGCCGAACTCGCGGGCATCCTGTGTGTGATCGTCGCCGTCGCGCTGGGCGGTGTGGAACGACGCGCACGACCGGCGCCGCCGGCCGACACGACGCGACTGCAGGACCCGACACGAGAGGACGGCCGATGACCGAGATCCTGGTACACATGTGCCCGGCGGCGGACTGGGAGGCGAGTGTGGCCGCGGGGGAGGTGGCACCCGCGTCGCTCGCCGAGCAGGGGTTCGTCCATCTGTCGACGCCGCAGCAGGTTCATCTCCCGGCCAACCGGCTGTTCGCCGGGCGCCGGGACATCGTGCTGCTGTCGTTGAACCCCACTCGACTGAAGGACCGGCTGGAATGGGAGCCGGGAGTACCCGGCGATCCGAGTTCGATGCTGTTCCCGCACCTCTACGGACCGGTACCGCTCACCGCGGTGGTCGAGGTGCAGCCCTACCTGCCCGACGACGACGGGACGTTCGTCGCCGTCGGGTGAGGTGCGGAACTGTCAGTCGAGGTAGTCGCGCAGCACCTGCGACCGGCTCGGGTGCCGCAGCTTCGACATGGTCTTCGACTCGATCTGTCGGATGCGCTCACGCGTGACCCCGTAGACCTGGCCGATCTCGTCGAGCGTGCGCGGCTGGCCGTCGGTGAGGCCGAAACGCAGTCGCACGACACCCGCCTCACGCTCGGAGAGAGTCTCGAGAACCGACTGGAGCTGGTCCTGCAGGAGGGTGAACGACACCGCGTCGACGGCGACGACGGCCTCGGAGTCCTCGATGAAGTCGCCGAGCTGGCTGTCGCCCTCGTCGCCGATGGTCTGGTCGAGGGAGATCGGCTCGCGAGCGTACTGCTGGATCTCCAGCACCTTCTCGGGCGTGATGTCCATCTCCTTGGCGAGCTCCTCGGGAGTGGGCTCACGACCCAGGTCCTGCAGGAGCTCACGCTGGATGCGTCCGAGCTTGTTGATGACCTCGACCATGTGCACCGGGATACGAATGGTGCGGGCCTGGTCCGCCATGGCGCGGGTGATGGCCTGACGGATCCACCACGTCGCGTACGTCGAGAACTTGTAGCCCTTGGTGTAGTCGAACTTCTCCACCGCGCGGATCAGACCGAGGTTGCCCTCCTGGATGAGGTCCAGGAACGCCATGCCGCGGCCCGTGTAGCGCTTGGCCAGCGAGACCACGAGGCGCAGGTTGGCCTCGAGCAGGTGGTTCTTCGCCCGGTTGCCGTCGCGGCAGATCCAGGTCATGTCGCGGCGCTGGGCCACGGGGAGCTTCTCGCCCTTCTCGGCGGACTCGGCCATGAGCTGGACGGCGTAGAGACCGGCCTCGATGCGCTTGGCGAGCTCGACCTCCTCCTCGGCGTTGAGGAGGGCGACCTTGCCGATCTGCTTGAGGTAGGCGCGGACGGAGTCGGCGGAGGCGGTGAGTTCGGCGTCCTTGCGGGCCTGTCGCAGCGCCTCGGACTCCTCCTCGTCCCACACGAAGTCGCCCGACGCCTTGTCCTCCGGCGTGGGTTCGGTGGTCGCGTCGTCCTCGACCTCGTCGCCGACGGCGACGACCTCGACGACGTCCGACTCGGCTGCGAGCTCGCCCTCGGGAACGTCGATGTCCTCGATGTCCGCGGTGGGCTCGTCGGCGTCGTCGCCGGTCGCAGGAGACGTCGCCTTCTTCGCTGCGGTCTTCTTCGCTGCGGCCTTGCGCGGCGCGGCCTTCTTGGCTGCTGCCTTGCGCGGGGCCGCCTTCTTGGCCGGGGCCTTCGCGGGTGCGGTTCCGACGGCGCCGGGTGCGGTGCCGTCGGCCGACGCGGTGTCGACGGCCGGAGTGCTGTCGACTGCCGGCGAGGTGTCCGCGGTCTGACGAATATCAATGGCTGCCACGTACGCCCTTTCGTGACGGTGTCGTGCGGCGTCACGCCAGAGTGATGATCCGGCGGAGAGGTCTGTGGATTTCCCGGCGTGAAACCGGGGCGTGGACCATTGTAACGACCGCCGCGAGTGCACAGCACCAACGCGCGGGAGGACGCCGAGGTTCCCGGCTCACCGGCAGTGGGGTGTGAGTCACATCGCGCATCGGCGAGCCGACGCGGCGCAGGTCAGAGGGGCGCGTGGTCGCCCTCGACGAGAATCAGGGCGCCACACCCGACTGAGCGGCGAGGGCCGCGCCGACGATTCCGGCGGCGTTGCGCAGCGTCGCGGGCTGCACCGGGGTGCGGTTGGTGAGCAGGGGGATCCACTTCTCAGCTTTGCGGCTGATGCCGCCGCCGGCGATGAAGAGGTCCGGCCAGAACAGATCCTCGATGCGCTCGAGCACGCGCGAGACCTCTTTGGCCCACGCCTTGTACGACAGTCCGTTGTCGTCCTTGACCGACGACGCGGCGCGGTGCTCGGCCTCCTTGCCGTCCACCTCCATGTGCCCGAGCTCCGTGTTGGGCAGGAGGACACCGTTCTGCAGGATCGCGGAGCCGATGCCGGTGCCGAAGGTCAGCAGGATGACCACACCCTTGGAATCTTTGCCGCCGCCGAACTTGTCCTCCGCGATGCCCGCGGCGTCGGCGTCGTTGAGCACGGTCACCGAACGACCCCCGAGATGGTCGCGGAACAGCGCGCCGGCGTCGGTCCCGATCCAGCCCTTGTCGACGTTCGCGGCGGTTCGCGCCACGCCACCGGTGACGACGCAGGGGAGGGTGATGCCCACGTCCCCGGTCCACTCGAAGTGGTCGACGATGGCCGCGACCGTCTCGGCCACGGCCGTGGGAGTCGACGGTTGCGGGGTCTCGATCTTGTAGCGCTCGCCGATCAGTTCGCCGGTGGCGAGATCGACCACGCCACCCTTGACGCCACTGCCACCGACGTCGACACCGAAGCCTCGGCCCTCGGGGTGCGAGCCCGTCGTCCCGGCGATGGAGACCGGGCCGGGTTCGGTGTGGTCGTTCGTCATGACAGAACCTCCTGGTGGCGTACGCACGCGTCGGCGACCGGCGCGTTCGTGCGAGATCTGGTGCGCGCACGTCACCCTAGTTGCTGGCGGCGTTCCCGGTCGCGCGGCACCGCGGCGGGTGGCGCGCCGTACCGTTCCGCCGCCCGATGTGTTCGGATTACCGGGTGACTCCTCATGACGATCTGCCGCAGGACGACTCGACGAGCGCCCTCGACCCGGAGATGTTGCGCCGCATCGCCGTCGACGTCGCACGTGAGGCGGGACGCCACGTACGTCGGCGTCGGCCGGAGGTGTTCGGCGCGGGCGGTGCGGCGGTGGACGCCGTCCGGTCGAAGTCGACGCCCACCGATCCGGTGACGGTGGTCGACACCGAGACCGAACACGTCATCCGGGACCTGTTGAGCCGGCTGCGTCCCGACGACGCGGTACTGGGCGAGGAGGGCGGCGGGGAGGACATCGCCCCGTCCGGTGTCCGGTGGGTCCTCGATCCGATCGACGGCACCGTGAACTTCCTCTACGGCATCCCGGCCTACTCGGTCTCCGTGGCCGCGCAGATCGACGGTGCGTCGGTGGCGGGCGCCGTGGAGGACGTGGTGGGGGATCGCACGTACGCGGCGTCGCTCGGCGGTGGCGCGTGGTGCTCGGACGCGGGCGGAGACTGGGTGCGCCTGCGAGTCAACGACATCGACGACGTGGCACTCACGTTGGTGGCCACGGGATTCGGTTACGACGCGGCGCGCCGCCGCCGTCAGGGCGCGCTGATCGCGGCTCTGCTCCCCGAGGTGCGGGACGTTCGTCGCATCGGCTCGGCGGCACTGGATCTGTGCATGGTGGCGGCGGGGCGCGTCGACGCCCACTTCGAGCACGGGCTCAGCCCGTGGGACTGGGCGGCGGGCGCTCTGGTCGCGGCGGAGGCGGGTGCGCGGGTGATCACTCCGTCGCCGCACTCCCGCAGCGACGACGGCGAGGTGACGATCGCCGTGGCGGAAGGTGTGGCGGACGGGTTCCTGTCCGTACTCGACCGTCTCGGTGGCGTCGCCGCCATCGCGAAGGCCTGACCCGCGTCAGCAGTTGACGCGGTGCGCGGCGGCGAGCAGATCGACGTCCAGGTTCGGTGCCGCGGCGCCCGGAGCCACGTCCGCGAGCGAGCGGATGACCTCCTCGCCGTCGGTGTTCGGTTCCAGCGCACGGAAGTTGGTGCCCAGCGCGAGATCCACGGTGTCGTCCTCGCGGGTGTCCTGAACGAACTCGGCGCACGGCGCGACCAGTGCGACGGTGCCAGCGGCGGCCACGCCGGCCGCGCCGAACCGGATCTGAGCTATGCACTGCATGTTCTGGTCGACGTAGACCGGGTCGTTGCCCACCTGCACGTCCGGTGCGCTGGCGAAGCCGAAATCGCTGAGATCGGCGGCGATCTCGGCGGCCTGGCCGCCCTGTCCGTTCGCGTTGAACACGCGCACGCGGGTGGCGGACAACGGGGCGGGCTGGGTGTCCGTGACCACCGAGGCGTCCACGACGCTGCCGGGCTCGGCGGCCGCGGGGGCGGCGGGATCGGAGGCCGGCTGGGGGGCGTTGCAGGCGACGGCGTCCGTGCCGGTCTCGGTCGTGGTCAGGATGTTCACCCACACGGCCGCACCGGCGAGGGCGAGCACGACGAGCACCACGAGGATCGGGAAGGCCCGACGCCGCGCGTACGGCCGCCCCTTGTCGTCGGTCGAGGAGCCGTGAGTGATGAGTGAGACCACGGGAGCGTGCCCTTCTGCTGATACGTGTCGCGCTGTCGTGTCACGGGCGGTGACTCGCTCACTGTAGTGGGCCGCGTCGGCATGTGACGCGCGACGCACGGCGGGTGGGAACGTCTGCACGGTCGACGGCGTTGGCCGGGGTGAACAGGGGAGATGCGGTTCCTGCGGGAGCCGTTCGCGCCACGACACACCGCGCTGGGCAGGGTGTTTTCCACACCGGCTCGTCGTCGGCTATTGTCTGGCGGCCCGGCGGATCGAACTCACGGCCGGTCGGGCTCCTCGGGCCTGCACGCCCGCAGCAAGAGAATGTTTCCCGTCACGGGGATTCGGGCACAGTCGGCTCACCCGCACGCCGGCCGTCATCCGTCAGGACGACGGCTGCGAATAGGTGAGCGAGAAGGACGGAGATCCTCCGGGCGGAAGTCGGGAAGAAGTCCGACCGGATCGATGTTCTGCCACGAACAGCAGACGAGGAACACGAACGACCTGCATCGGGATCCGAGGGTGTGAGTCCGACAGAGGACGAGTTCGTCGAACAAGAAGCGGTCGACGTCTTGAACATCCCCCATGAAGGCGATCGAAGGAGACCGGGCACACCCGGTCTCAGCAGGAAGGTAAGGGGAACAACATGGCCACCGATTACGACGCACCACGCCGTACCGAGTCCGACGACGTGTCGGAGGACTCCCTCGAAGAACTGAAGGCACGCCGCAACGAGGCGCAGTCCGCCGTCGTCGACATCGACGAGACGGACACCGCGGAGTCCTTCGAACTGCCGGGCGCAGACCTGTCCGGTGAGGAACTGTCCGTGCGTGTCGTGCCGAAGCAGGCCGACGAGTTCACGTGCTCGAGCTGCTTCCTGGTGCATCACCGCTCGCGGCTGTCGTCCGACAACGGCGGCGTTCTGGTCTGCCGCGACTGCGCGGCCTGACCGAGGAGACCTCCGTCAGGAGGTCGGTGGCTGCGGAGTCAGAGCCGCAGCCACTGCATCCGGGTTCCGGGTGCTCACCAACCAGTACGGTGTCGGGTCGTTCTCGTCGTCGAGGACGACCAACACCATCGGCTTGACCCACGAACGATGCTGAACGAAGGCGGAGGGGTCGAGCTGGCGTCCGAGGGCGGCACTCTTCGCCGTCCCCGGCACCACCGCCACCCGATCGATCACCGATGCGGGGAGCCGAGCCTTGCCGGCGTGCAGCATGCGCTCGCCGTTCTGCTCCGTCACCTCGACGCGCATCCGGCCCAGGTACGTGACCACCCAGATCGCGAACGGCACCAGCACCACGTACGGCAGCCAGGCCATCACGCCGGGTGATCCCATGTGCACCTCGGCCGACAGGATCGCCGCGACGCCGATCGCGGCCACCCAGTACCAGACGGGTACGCGGAGCCGTTCGCTGTAGACGACCGTCTCACCCCCGTCGTCGTGTGCCGTCCCGGACGTCCGGGTGGCGTGATCTGCTGAGGTCTCTCTCGAAGCTGCGTCGGACACCTCTCCAGAGTAGAGGGTCGGACGGGCGGGAGGTCGACGGTGCATCGGCGAGTAATCTCGACCGATGTGAGCGATCTGACGGCCGAGACGGCGACACGCACGACCCGCGGAGACCAGGGATCGGCACCGGCCGTCGAGACGGTGGCCGTCAGACGACTCGATCCGGACATCCCGCTGCCCGTCCGTGCACACGCCGGTGACGCGGGTGTGGACCTGTGTTCCACCGTCGACGTCGTCATCGAACCCGGTGAGCGTGCCATGGTCGGTACGGGCATCGCCGTGGCGCTGCCGGTCGGCACCGTCGGCCTGATCCACCCCCGGTCCGGCCTCGCCGCGCGAGCGGGATTGTCGGTGGTCAACACGCCGGGAACGGTCGATGCCGGTTATCGCGGCGAGATCAGGGTCTGCCTCATCAACCACGATCCACGCACCCCCATCGAACTGCGGCGCGGGGACCGCATCGCCCAGCTGCTGGTGCAGCGGGTCGAACTGCCCGACTTCGTCGAGGTGGCCGAGCTGGACGACACCACTCGGGGTGTCGGCGGCTACGGCTCCAGCGGCGGACACGCGGTTCTCGATGCCGTCACCGCCAGCGAGAAGGAGAACTGAGCATGTTCGGACGCAAGAAGAAGGGGCGCGACGACGTCGACGCCACCGATCTCGACTCCGCGCAGGACGTCGAGGTCGAGGAAGTGGACGAGGTCGACGAGGTGGACGGTACGGCGGACGACACCACCGGGCCGTGGTCGATCGACGACCTGGACGGCGACCGCGAGAGCATCGCGGAGGGACGGCTCGATCTGGGAAGCGTGCTGTTGATGCTTCCGGCCGGCGGACAGCTGCAGGTCGAGATGACGCAGGCCGGCGCACCCCAGGCCGTCCACATCGTCACTCCGAACGGGCGCATCACCGTGGCCGCCTTCGCCGCACCGAAGTCGCCCGGTCAGTGGCGTGACGTCGCCGCTGAGTTGGCCGACACGCTGCGCCGCGACAACGCGCGGGTGGCCACCGAGACCGGCCCGTGGGGCCGTGAGGTGGTGGGCTCCGCGGCCGGCGGGGATCTGCGTTTCATCGGCGTCGACGGGTACCGCTGGATGATCCGCGGCGTGGCGAGCGGACCGGCAGGCAGTGTCGAGGCCGGATCGCCGCTGGTCGAGCAGGCGCGTGCCGTCGTGGCGGCGACCGTGGTCGATCGCGGCTCGGATCCGCACCCGGTGCGGACGCCGTTGCCCATCAGTCTGCCGCCGGCACTCGCTCAGCAACTCGCGGCCGCGCAGCAACAGCAGATGGCGGCCGCACAGGCGCAGGCACAGGCGGCGGTGCAGCAGCAGGTGCCCCAGCAGCAGGTACCTCAGCAGCAGGTACCTCAGCAGCAGGCACCTCAGCAGCAGGCTCCCGACGCGGACGCCGCCGAGGCGCAACGTCGGCGCGGGCCCTCCGGTTCGGCGATGCAGCAGCTCGACTGAGTTCTCGGCGATGCAGCGGCTCGACTAGGACCCGCCCGTCGTACGCCGGAGCGCGGTGACGCCCAGCCTGCCGAGCTCGCCCGGGGACGCGGCGAGGACGTCGAGCGCGAAGGTGTCGAGGTGCGCCGTGGGAAGAGCCGCGCACCAGTCCTGCGCGACGCCGAGCGGATGCACCGGGTCGTCGATCGCTGCCACCACGCCGACCGGCACCGCGAGGGATCGCAGGTCGTCGAGGGTGGGTGCCACGTACCGGGCGGCGTCGTCCAGCGCCGTCGGCAGCTGCGGCCACTGTGCTCGCCACGACCGCGTCAGCGCCTCGGCGAGCCACCGCGGACTCGACTGCGCCATCGCCGCCACCGACGCATCGAGGCCGTGGGCCCGCAGCGTCGCCGCCGTCGCGGCGGCACCGACCGCAGCGGGGGAGTCACCCGGAGATCCGGTCCACGCCGGCATCGCGAGGACGGCGCCCTGCGCGGCGCCCCGACGGTCGAGCGCCCACCGCGCCGCGACCGCCGCGCCGAGTGAGACACCGCCCACGATCAGGTCCCCTCGAACGGCGCCTCGTACGTGGTCGAGCGCCCGCACGTAGCCCCCGACGACGTCGGCGGGTTCGGGCTCGATCACCCGCAGCGACCAGCCGAGATCCGCCACGGCATCACCGAAGGCCCCCTCGACGAACGACGCGTCGGAGCCGGTGCCGGGCAGCAGTACGACGGTGGTTGTCTCCATGGTGTCCGCATCTTCTCGTGGCGTTCACCGACCCGACCGGCCGGGTGTGGTGAGGCGTGCTCGGAAAGGTCTACAGTGGCGCTGACAGAAGCAGAACATCCGCCGCGGAAGGCCCGCGCGAACCGCTCCAGGAGCACTCATGGCACCCGCTGCCGCAGGATACTTCCGCCGCATGGCCCGGAAGTTGACCGAGGACATCGATCAACTCGATGCCGAGGAGTTGGAGTCGACGTCGAAGGCGTCCGGCGCCCAACGAGCATGCGATTGCACTCGCGGTGACGAGGTCACCATGGTCGGACGGCTCCGCAGCGTCGAGACGTGCAGCAAGGCCGCCAACGCCATCGTCGAGGCCGAGTTCTTCGACGGCACCGACACCATCTCGCTGATCTGGATCGGCCGACGCAAGATCGCCGGTATCGAGTCCGGCACGCAGTTGCTGGTCCGTGGTCGCGTGGGGGAGCGCGAGGGCCGCAAGGTCATCTACAACCCCTACTACGAGCTGCGCACCGAGGACTAGTTCTTCGGGAGCCGCATCGTCTGGCACCCTGAACTGCATGAGCGAGTCACCGAACAGTCAGCCCTCCGAGGACGCGCCTCCCGAGACGATCCTGTCCCAGCTCGGTGGGGTCAGCGGACTGGTGTTCTCCACCCTGCCCGTGCTGGTCTTCGTTCCGGTCAACTCCCTCGCCGGTCTCACCGCGGCCATCTGGGCCGCCCTCGGTCTGGCCGTGGCGATCCTGGTGTGGCGCCTCGTGAAGCGGGATCCGATCCAGCCGGCCGTGTCGGGATTCTTCGGCGTGGCGGTGTGCGCGTTCATCGCCTACCGCACCGGAGACGCCAAGGGCTACTTCCTGTTCGGGATCTACACCTCGCTCGCGTACGGCGGGGTGTTCCTCGTCTCGATCCTCGCTCGTCGGCCGCTCGTCGGCATCGTGTGGGGCTACCTCAACGGCACCGGCAAGGCTTGGCGCGAGCATCGGGCCGCCGTCCGCGCGTACGACATCGCGACGTTCGCCTGGGTTCTCGTGTTCGTCGCGCGGTACGTCGTGCAATCGCAGCTCTACGACTCCGACCAGACCGGGTGGCTCGCGGTCGCCCGCATCGCGATGGGCTGGCCGCTCGCGGCGGTCGCGTTCGCCGTCACGTTCTGGGCCGTGCGACGGGCCGACGCTGTCGTGGCCGCAGCGACGCACCGGGAGAGCGAGACCACCGAGGTCGCGGACGCGGACCGCATCGAGCCCTGACGGCTGTCAGTCGGTCCTGTCGGTCAACGCTGGGAGAGTCCCAGCACCTCGCGGAGTTCGTCCTCGACGTCGACGGTGGTGACGAACAGCAGTTCGTCGCCGCCCTCGAGTGGGTCGTCCTTCTCCGGGACGATGACGCGACCACCGCGCAGGATGGTGACCAGCGCGACGTCGCGAGGAAGCGTGATGCGGCGCACCGGCTTGCCCGCCAGCGGTGTGTTCGCCGGCAACGTGATCTCCACGAGGTTCGCCTTGCCCTGCCGCAACGTCATCAGGCGCACCAGATCTCCCACCGAGACCGCCTCCTCGACGAGCGAGGCCAGCATGCGCGGTGTCGACACGGCGACGTCGACTCCCCACGACGCGTCGAAGAGCCACTCGTTGCGCGGGTCGTTGACGCGGGCGACCACTCGGTCGACGCCGAACTCGGTCTTCGCCAGCAGGCTCAGAACCAGGTTGGCCTTGTCGTCGCCCGTGGCGGCGATGACCACGTCGTACGACTCGATGCCGGCGCCCTCGAGGGTGGCCAGCTCGCAGGCGTCCGCGTGGATCCACTCGGCCGCCTCGACTGATGCCGGGTCGACGTGGTCGGCCTTGCGTTCGATCAGCAGGACGTGATGGTCGGACCTGAGGAGCTCGCGGGCGATCGAACGGCCCACGGCTCCCGCTCCGGCGATGGCGACTCTCATGACGAATCCTTCGGTGACAGGTCTGGTGCGGGGACGGACACGAGGTGAGGCAGGAGCCGTCAGTCCTCGGGCGGAGGGTTGCTCGCGAGCGCCACGGCCTCGGCGACCATGCCGTCGACCGCCGCGATCCACACCTCGTCGTCGGCCTGGATCACCGTCTTCCGGTCGGGCAGGAGTCCGGCACCGAAGCGGATGATGAAGGCCACTCGGGACTTGGTCGCACTCTCGAGCGCGGTCACGCCCTTGCCCACCCATCCCTCGCCGATATCGAGGCGGGCCACCGCGACGCTGCCCGACGGATCGCGCCACTTGGTGAGCTCGTTGTCGTGGATCAGCGTGTGCAGGAATCGATCCGTCGTCCACGGCACCGTGGCCACCGTGGGGATGCCGAGGCGTTCGTACACCGCGGCGCGCTTGGCGTCGTAGATGCGCGCGACGACGCGCTCGACACCGAACGTCTCGCGGGCTACACGCGCGGAGATGATGTTGGAGTTGTCGCCCGAGGACACCGCGGCCAGTGCGTCGGCCTTCTCGATGCCCGCCTCGACGAGCACGTCCCGGTCGAACCCCATGCCGATCACCTGACGTCCGGTGAAGTTGGGACCGAGCCGGTGGAACGCGGTGGGATCGCGGTCGATGACCGCGACCTCGTGGCCGATGCGGGTGAGTGCACCCGCGAGGGCGGAGCCGACGCGGCCACACCCCATGACGACTACGTACAACAGACGCTCCGTTCGGGAGTCGAGAGGACGGTGCCCAGGTGATTGCTGCCGGGAGGGACTTCGGGCAACGCTATCGGTCACCCTGCCCCACGGTCGAGCCCGGTACGGCCTACGCTCTGCGATGTGTCCAAGCTTTCGACGGCCACCAAGAGGCTGCTGCTGGGTAGGCCGTTCCGTAGCGACACGCTCGGACACACGCTCCTGCCCAAACGCATCGCCCTCCCGGTGTTCGCGTCCGATGCCATGTCGTCCGTCGCCTACGCGCCCGAAGAGATCTTTCTGGTGCTGTCGGTCGCCGGGATCTCGGCGTACTCGTTCTCCATCTGGATCGGTCTCGCCGTCGCCGTCGTCATGGCGGTGGTCGTGGCGAGCTACCGCCAGAACGTGCACGCCTACCCGTCCGGCGGTGGCGACTACGAGGTGGCCACCACCAACCTGGGACCGACCGCGGGCCTGACCGTCGGCAGTGCCCTCCTCGTCGACTACGTGCTCACGGTCGCCGTGTCCATCTCGGCCGCCGCCTCCAACATCGGATCGGCCCTGCCGTTCGTCGCGGAGCACAAGGTGCTGTTCGCGGTCGCCGCCATCGTGCTCATCACCTCGATCAACCTGCGCGGCGTCCGCGAGTCCGGTACCGCGTTCGCGATCCCCACCTACGCCTTCATGGTGGGCATGGTCGTCATGCTCGTATGGGGCCTGGTGCAGGTGTACGTCCTCGGCGACGACGTGTCGGCAGAGTCGTCGAACTTCGAGTTGCAGGCGGAGGACAGTCACCTCTACGGCATCGCGTTCGCGTTCCTGCTGGCGCGCGCGTTCTCCTCCGGGTGTGCGGCGCTGACGGGTGTCGAGGCCATCTCCAACGGCGTGCCCGCCTTCCGCAAGCCGAAGTCGCGCAACGCCGCCACGACGCTCCTGCTGCTCGGCTCGATCGGCATCACGTTGCTGCTCGGCATCATCCTGCTGGCGGAGAAGATCGGTGTGAAGTACGCGGCGGATCCGGCGACCCAGCTCGTCGGGGCTCCCGAGAACTACCAGCAGAAGACGCTCATCGCGCAGTTGGCCGAGGCCGTCTTCCGGCACTTCACGCCCGGCTTCTACTTCATCACCATCGTGACGGCGCTGATCCTGGTGCTGGCCGCCAACACCGCCTTCAACGGGTTCCCGGTACTCGGGTCGATCCTGGCCCAGGACCGATTCCTGCCCCGCCAGTTCCACACCCGCGGCGACCGGCTCGCGTTCAGCAACGGCATCCTGTTCCTGTCGGCCGCCGCCATCTTCTTCGTCGTCATGTTCGGCGCCGAGGTGACCAAGCTGATCCAGCTCTACATCGTCGGAGTGTTCGTCTCGTTCACGCTCAGTCAGACCGGCATGGTGCGGCACTGGACCCGGTTGTTGCGGACCGAGACGGACCCCGCGCAGCGCCGGTCGATGATGCGCTCGCGTGTCGTCAACGGCATCGGACTGGCCATGACGGGCGCCGTCCTGGTCATCGTTCTGCTGACCAAGTTCCTCGCGGGTGCCTGGATCGCGATCATCGCGATGCTCGCGATCTTCGGACTGATGAAGCTGATCCGCAAGCACTACGACTCGGTGGCCACCGAGCTCGCCGACGTCGAGTGGGACGGTGTGCTGCCCAGCCGCACGCACTCCATCGTGCTCGTGTCCAAGCTGCACAGCCCGACGCTGCGCGCCCTCGCCTACGCCCGTGCGACCAGGCCGGACACCCTCGAGGCGATCACGGTCAACGTCGACGAGGCGGACACGCGCACCCTGGTGCGCGAGTGGGAGAAGAGCGACCTCAGCGTCCCGCTCAAGGTGGTCGAGTCGCCGTACCGCGAGATCACCAAGCCCGTGCTCGACTACGTGCGCCGGGTCAAGCGGGACTCACCGCGCGACGTCGTCACCGTGTTCATCCCCGAGTACGTGGTGGGTCACTGGTGGGAGCAGGTGCTGCACAACCAGAGTGCGTTGCGACTGAAGAGTCGCTTGCTGTTCCAGCCCGGCGTCATGGTCACCAGCGTGCCCTGGCAGCTCAACTCGTCCGAGCGGGCGAAGCGCGAGAGCCTCGAGAACGCACCGGGCTCGTCCCGTCGTGGTTACGAGCCCACCTCGGCCGAACGGCGATCCGAACGATGACCGACTCGTGGCTCGGCGCGGTCGTCGAGGTCCGCGTGGGCAAGCCGGGACACGGCGGCTTCTGCGTCGCACGGCACGAGGGCCGCGTCATGTTCGTCCGGCACAGCCTTCCCGGCGAGCTGGTGACGGCGCGGGTCACCGAGGACACCGGAAAGTCCTTCTGCCGCGCGGACGCCGTCGAGATCCTGGAGGCCTCGCCCGACCGCATCGCGCCGCTGTGTCCCATCTCCGGCCCCGGTGGGTCGGGATGCTGCGACTTCTCCCACGCGACCGCCGAGGCCGGACGCCAGATCAAGGCGGCCGTGGTCGCCGAACAGCTGAGCCGCGTCGGGGGCATCGAACGCACCGTCGAGGTGGAGTCGCTCGGTGATCAGACCGGCTGGCGGACGCGCATCCGGTTGGGTGTGGACGACGAGGGACGGCCCGGTTTCCACCGGCTCCGCAGCGCCGACATCGTGACGGATCTGGCCTGCCCACAAGCGGTTCCGGGGATGTACGACGGGCTGGCGGCTCGGTCGTGGACGCCGGGCGCCGATCTCGCGGTGGCCGTCGACTCCGACGGCACCCGTCACGTCGTGGAGATCGCTCCTGCCGTCGATCGTCGCGTGCGCGCCGACACCGGTCGCCGCGGCGCCTCCTCGCGCCGCGCCGCGAAGTCCGGTGACCGCGCGCACCGAGTGCGCGAGGGCTCGGGTCGGGCCGTCGAGCGCGTCGGGTCGCGCGAGTGGACCGTGGACTCGTGGGGGTTCTGGCAGGCTCACCGGGCGGCTGCCACGCAGTACGCCGAGGTAATCCGGGAATGGTCCGGTGCTCGGCCCGGTGACACGGCCTGGGACCTCTACGCCGGTGCGGGCACCTTCGCGTCCGTCGTCGCCGAGGCGGTCGGACCGGGCGGCACCGTCGCAGCGGTCGAGTTCTCCCACCGGGCGGTGGTGGACGGGCGTGCGGCGGTGACGGACCTGCCGCAGCTGTCGATGCAGGCAGCGCCCGTCGAGCGCGCGATCGGATCCCTGCCGCCGCAGCCGTCCGTCGTCGTCCTCGACCCGCCACGATCCGGCGCCGGCAGACAGGTGATCGCGTCGGTCGCCGGTGCGCACCCGGATCGTGTCGTGCACATCGGGTGCGACCCCGCGTCCTTCGCACGGGACGCGGGGCTCTACCTCTCGCACGGCTACCGCCTGGAGAATCTCCGTGCGTTCGACGCCTTCCCGATGACCAGCCACGTCGAGTGCATCGGATCGTTCGTCCGGGACTGACGCGTCACTTGGCGTTGTACAGGCGCATCGTGATCGGTCCGAACACCGCCAGCAGTCCGACGGACCAGATGCCGGTCCACATCAGCGCGTCCGTCTCGAGCACACCGTCGGCGAAGCCGCGCAGCGTCGTCACCAGATGAGACACCGGATTGACCGACACGAACGCCTGCAGCCACCCGGGCATCGTCGTCGGGTCGACGAAGATGTTGCTGGCGAAAGTCAGCGGGAACAGCACGAGCATGGACACGCTCATCACCGCGGTCTCGCTGCGCAGCATCAGCGCGAACATCGTCCACACCCACGAGACGCAGAACGAGAACGCCAGCAGCAACGCCACCGACGACAGCACGCCGAGCACGCCGCCCGCGGGCCGGAAGCCCAGCGCGAGACCCAGCACGAGCACGATCGTCGAGGCGAGGGTGTAGCGGACCACGTCTCCGAGCAGGGCGCCGACCAACGGCGCCGGCCGCCAGATGGGCAGCGACCGGAACCGATCGAAGACGCCCTTCTCGATGTCTTTGTTCAAGGTCAGACCCGTGTACATCGTGATCATGACGACGGTCTGCACCAGGATGCCCGGCAGCAGGAACTGGATGTAGGCACTGGTCGAGCCCGCCAACGCGCCGCCGAACAGGAACGTGAACATCAGCGTGAACATGACCGGGAACATGGTCACGTCGAACAGCTGCTCGGGGACGTGCTTGATCTTCAGCAGTGCTCGCCACCCGAACGAGAGCGCCGCCGACATCGACGACGGTCGATCGGGACGGGGACCGGAGTCGCGGAGCAACTCGGCGATGGTCGGCTGCGCGGTGCCCGTCGCGGCGGTGGGGGAGTTGGTGGTGGTCATTCTCAGGACGCCTCCAGTTCTGTCGTTCGTCCGGTCAGTGCCAGGAACACCTCGTCCAGGCTGGGTTGCCCGAGGGCGTAGGTGGTGACGCCGATGCCGTCGTCCGACAGCGTCGCGAGTGCGCGGGCCACCAGGGCGGTGTCGTCGACCAGCGCTGTGACGGCGAAGGGATCGGACTCGAGAGTCACGTCGGTGTGCAGGGTCGCGCGCAGGACGTCGGCGGCGTCGTCTCGGCGCGACTGTTCCGCGACGCGGACGTGCAGCGACCCCGAGCCGACCGATGCCTTGAGCTGACCGGTGGTGCCCTCGGCGATCACGCGGCCCCGGTCGATGACTGCCACCCGGTCGGCCAACTGATCGGCCTCGTCGAGGTACTGCGTGGTGAGCAGGACCGTCGTGCCGCCGGCGACCAGGGAGCGCACGATCTCCCACACCTGGTTGCGGCTGCGGGGATCGAGACCCGTGGTCGGCTCGTCCAGGAACATCAGCTCCGGCGTGACCACCAGACTCGCCGCGATGTCGAGGCGGCGCCGCATACCGCCGGAGTACGCCTTGACCTGCTTGCCGCCGGCCTCCACCAGATCGAAGACGCCCAACAGCAGATCGGCACGCTCCCGCGACGCCGGGCGCGAGAACCCGTACAGCCGCGAGAGGAGCACCAGGTTCTCCACTCCGGTCAGGTCCTCGTCCAGCGAAGCGAACTGGCCCGTGAGCGCCACCTTCGACCGCACCGCGTCGGACTCCGTCGCCACGTCGTGGCCGAGCACGCGGGCCGACCCGCCGTCGATGCCGGTCAACGTCGCCAACATGCGCATCGTCGTGGTCTTGCCGGCCCCGTTCGGCCCCAGCACCCCGTAGACACCGCCCCGCGGGACGGCGAGATCCACGCCGTCCACTGCCACTGTGTCCCCGAACCTCTTCACCAGACCGACAGCCTCGATCGCCAGGCCCCCGGCCTTCCCGTCCGTCGGCGGCCGGCCTCCGGCCTTCCCGTCCTCCAGCGGCCGGCCTCCGGCCTTCCCGTCATGTGTCGTCATGTGAGTGCTGACTCCTGATCCGCCACGATCTCATCGGTATGTCCGGATCGTCCGATCCGGTGCGACGAGCGTCCCGCAGTCATTGCAGGTCCGCAACGGGTTTTTCGCCGGAGACGCCGGTCACCGATCCACTCACGCCCCGGTGACGAATGATTCCTGCACGATGTTCGCGCCGTGGCGTGGGCGCCATTGCCCGGCGACGTGGGCGCCATGACCCGGTGGCGCGTACGCCAGGACCGCGACGCGCAGGATCACGATCGCCGAGGGGGTGAGGATATGACGACGATGGCCACTAGTCTCATGGTCGATGAACTCGACGATGAACGTCTCGCAGCGAGGTGGGGGTCTGTGAGCGCCGGAGGTACGAGCGCAGCCGACCCGAGCGCCGGCGAGCCTCGGCACCGACGCGCCCCGGACGACACCGCCGATCCGTCGTGCCCGGTTCCCGATCCCGACCTCAAGCGTCGGCGTGTCGCCGAGGCCGACGAACTGCGTGCGTTGCTCGCACGTGTCGCCACCGGTGACCGCCGAGCGTTCGCCGATCTGTACGACGCGACCTCGTCTCGGGTGTTCGGCATGGTGCTGCGTGTGCTGCGCGATCCCGGGTTCAGCGAGGAGACCGCGCAGGAGGTGTTCCTGCAGATCTGGAAGACGGCCGACCGATACGACCCCGCGCAGGGGTCTCCGCTCGCCTGGATGATGACGTTGGCGCATCGCCGCGCCGTCGACCGTGTCCGGTCGGAGCAGTCCGGCACGGATCGCGAGGCGCTCTACGGCTCCTCGACCCACAGTCCCGCGCACGACGAGGTCCTCGAATCCGTCACCCAGACCCTGGAGTCGGAGTCGGTGGTCCGATGCCTGGACGCGCTGACGGAGACCCAACGCGAATCGGTACGGATGGCGTACTACAGCGGGTTGACGTATCGGGAAGTGGCCGAGCGCCTGGGCGTGGCCGTTCCCACCGTGAAGTCCCGGATCCGGGACGGTCTGATCAAGTTGAAGAATTGTCTGGGGGTGGAGACCGGTGAGTGACGGAGAAGGTCGCCATCGCCGCCCTGACGACGCGTCCGCACCCGACGACGTGTCGGAGCAGGATGCGATGCAGGACGTGAACGAGATGAACGACAGCGTGGTGGACGACGCCTACGCCTACGCACTGGACGCGATCGACCCCGCCGAGAGGGCGGACATCGAACGCAGGCTCGCGCAGTCGGACGCGGCGACGCGGTCGTGGTTCGAGAGCATCGTCGAGTCGGTCGACGAGACGATGGCGCTCAGCGCGTCGTCCACGGCCGCGGAACCGCCCTCGTCGTTGCGTGCGAGCATTCTCGCCGCGGTGGAGAGCACTCCGCAGGGTGATGCCCGGCCACTGGCCGATCCGATCGACGACGCTCCGGTCGCCCCGGTGGTGTCGCTCGACGATCGCCGCCGCACACGCCTGCGCGTGCTCGCGGCAGCCGCGGCGGCCGTCGTGATCGTCGGAGTGGGCGGCGCCGTGGTCACGCAGCAACTGGGAGACGCACCGTCGTCGCCCACGTCGCAGGTGCTTGCGGCCGGTGACATCAGGACCAGCACCGTCGAGGTCGAGGGTGGCGGTACCGCCACCGTGCGCTGGTCGCGCTCGCAGGACGCCGCCGTGGTCACGCTCGACGGGCTCGCGGAGCCCGGCGACGGCAAGGTGTTCGAGATGTGGCTCATCGGAGAGGATCCCGCGCCGCGCCCGGCCGGTCTCGTCCCCGCCGATGCCGCCACGCCCGCTCGCGAGCACGTCGTCACAGGCTTGAGCGACGCGACCACGTGGGCGGTGACGGTCGAGCCCGAGAGCGGTTCGGACGCACCCACCACCACGCCCATCGCCGCGGTCACGCTCGACGCCTGAGCGCAGCCGCCGGCTCAGACGACGCCGGAACGGCGCAGTGCGGCGACGATCGACTCGGCCTGCTCGTACGCGCGATCGAGAAGCACCTCCAGCAAGGCTGTCTTCGCAGCGGGGTTGCTCTCGGTCAGCGCGTCGAAGTCCTTCGGGCCGAGGATCGCGACCGTGGTGTCCTTCACCGCGGTGATGCGGAGCCCGAAGCGCGAGCGCCGGACCAACGGCATCTCACCGAAACTCATGCCGGCGGACAGCGTCGACACGGCGCGGGCCCGGCCGTCCGCGCCGATGAAGTCGACCGCGACGCGGCCGGACAGCACCATCACCAGACCCAGTGACACGTCGCCGACCTCGGCGATGACGGTGCCTGCGCTGTACTGCGCGTCCGTCGTGCGGGAGGTGACCGCATCGCGGTGGGCCTCGTCCAGCGCGGTGACGATCGGGTGCTGATCGACCGTCACCTCCGTGGGTTGCCGTGCGCCGCCGCACCACCGGTCGAGGACGGTGTCCTCGCCCCAGCGCAGTGCGGAGTCCAGATCGTCGAAGACCCGGCCACGGCCGTCGTGTTCGGACAGGGACGACACGGTGTGCGCCATCGCAGCTCGGGGATCGACCAGGACGGCGGCACAACCCTGTCGGCGGAGCCCGGCGGCGAGGGTGTCCAGCATCGAGCGGGCGACGTCGCTCACCTCGTCGACCCGACGCATGTCCAGAATCACGCCGTCGAGTGCGCTCCCGTCGTCGGCGCCGTGGTCGACGGCCGTGGACACCGCGCGCACGACGCTCTCCGCTGCGGAGAACAGCAGATCGCCGTGCAGTTCGAAGACGCGGACTCGGCGTCCCCGCGCGGCGAGCGTCTCCTGCTCGGCGGCGGTGCGCCGGCGACGCGAGGGGGAGTCGGCGACGGTGTACTCGGCGCGCACGGCGCTGCGTGCGGCCCGGCCGACGTGGAGGAAGTGCAGTTCGAGGCGCGAGGACAGCTCGCGGCACGCCTTGACTCCGCGCACGCTGTTGCCGTGGGCGTCGAGTCTGGGTGAGAACACCGAGATACCGAGCTGACCGGGCAGGACCGCGAGCACCGCACCGGCGACACCGCTCTTGGCGGGGAGTCCGACGCGGTTGACCCAGTCGCCGGCTCCGTCGTACATACCGCACGTCGTCATGACGCTCAGCACACGCTCGACGAGCACCGGTTCGAGCGCTCGGACGTCGGTACACGGGTTGAGGCCGTTGTTGGCGAGGGTCGCCGCCATGACGCCGATGTCGCGGCACGTGACGTCCAGCGAGCACTGGCGGAAGTAGAGATCGACCATCGCGTCGGGATCGCCCTCGACGATGCCGAAGGAGCGCAGCATGTGGCCGATGGCGCGGTTGCGATGGCCGGTGCGTGATTCGGAGGCGTGCACGGCGGCGTTCATGGCGAGTTCGCGTCCCGCGTACCGCGAGAACGAGGCCCGGATCCGTTCGAACTGTTCGTCGGGCGTCGCGCCTCGCACCAGCGACGCGGAGGTGATGGCGCCCGCGTTGATCATCGGGTTGCGCGGGCGCTCGGTGACGGGGTCGAGGCTGATCTCGTTGAACGGCTCACCGGACGGCTCCACGTCGATCTTGCGGGCCACCGCGGTCTCGCCGCGATCGGTGAGAGCGAGGGCGTAGGTGAACGGTTTGGACACCGACTGGATCGTGAAGGGCACGTCCGTGTCGCCCACCTGGTACACGTGGCCGTCGGCCGTCGTGAGACAGATACCGAAGCGATCGGGGTTCGCGGCCGCCAGTTCGGGGATGTAGTCGGCGACGCCACCGGAGGTGTCCGCCACACACAGCGCGTGGACCTCCTCCAGAATCTCCTGCACGACGTCGGTCATCGTCACCACTCTCTCGATTCTGTGCCGCGGCTCGGCGCTCGTACGGTAACCCGCCGATCCGGGTCCACGTAGACTTGTCCGAACTGGCCTGTCCGAGTGCCTCACGGCACGACGGACGACAAGGCAATCTTCGGAGGGGAGCGATTTCGTTGGGTGTTCTGGACGGCGTGCACGAGCCCAGCGACCTGCGTGCCCTCGGCCCGGTGGAGCTGGCCGAACTGGCGGACGAGATCCGTCGGTTCCTGGTCGAGAAGGTGTCTGCCACGGGTGGCCACCTCGGACCCAATCTCGGTGTCGTCGAGCTGACTCTGGCCATCCACCGCGTGTTCGACTCGCCTCGTGACCCGGTGATCTTCGACACCGGCCACCAGGCGTACGTGCACAAGATGGTCACCGGTCGAGCGGACCGCTTCGACTCCCTGCGCAAGGAGGGTGGGCTGTCCGGCTACCCGTCCCGCAGCGAGAGCGAGCACGACTGGGTCGAGTCCTCACACGCGTCGGCATCCCTCTCCTACGCCGACGGCCTCGCCAAGGCCTTCGAGCTGACCGGGCGCGGCGATCGTCACGTCGTCGCGGTCGTCGGGGACGGCGCCCTCACCGGTGGCATGTGCTGGGAGGCGCTCAACAACATCGCGGCCGGCAAGGATCGTTCCGTCGTGATCGTCGTGAACGACAACGGTCGCTCCTACTCGCCGACCATCGGCGGCCTCGCCGACCATCTCGCGACGCTGCGCCTGCAGCCCAACTACGAGCGCGCGCTGGACACCGGCCGTCACATGGTGAAGAACCTGCCCGTGGTCGGGTCGGCCGCATACGCCATGTTGCACGGCATGAAGGCCGGCCTCAAGGACGCGATCAGCCCGCAGGTCATGTTCACCGATCTGGGCATCAAGTACCTCGGTCCGGTCGACGGACACGATCAGGCGGCTCTGGAATCGGCGCTGCGCCGCGCGAAGGCCTTCGGCGGGCCGGTCATCGTCCACGCGGTGACGCGCAAGGGCATGGGCTACTCGTTCGCCGAGAACGACGTCGCCGACCAGATGCACTCGACGGGAGTCATCGACCCGCTCACCGGCCTGGCGACCAGCGTCGCGGCTCCGGACTGGACGTCGGAGTTCTCCCGTCAACTCATCGCCCTGGGAACCGACCGTGAGGACGTCGTGGCCATCACCGCCGCGATGGCCGGACCCACCGGGCTCGCCGCGTTCGGCGAGGTGTTCCCGGACCGTTTCTTCGACGTGGGCATCGCCGAGCAACACGCGCTCACGTCCGCCGCCGGTCTCGCACTCGGTGGTCTGCATCCCGTGGTGGCGATCTACTCGACGTTCCTCAATCGGGCGTTCGACCAGCTGCTGATGGACGTGGCACTACTGAACCTGCCGGTCACCCTGGTGCTCGATCGCGCCGGGGTCACCGGATCGGACGGCGCCAGCCACAACGGCATGTGGGACATGTCGCTGCTCGGCATCGTGCCGAACATGCGCGTGGCGGCGCCCCGCGACGGAGCGACCCTGCGCGAGGAACTCGCCGAGGCACTCGCGGTGTCCGACGGTCCCACCGCGCTGCGCTTCCCCAAGGGCGCCATCCCCGACGACATCGAGGCGGTGCGGCGTCTGGACGACTCCGTCGACGTGCTGCACGAGCCCGAGGGGGAGTCGGACGTACTCCTCGTCGCCGTCGGTCCGTTCGCGTCGTTGGCACTGGACACGGCGCGAGAACTCGCCGCGGACGGTGTCTCGGCCACGGTCGTCGATCCGCGGTGGGTGCTGCCCGTTCCGGACTCGCTCGTGAAGCTCGCCGCGGACTTCCGTCTGGTGGTCACGCTCGAGGACAGCGGTCTGCACGGCGGCATCGGTGCATCCGTGTCGGCTGCCCTGCGCGCCGGCGGCGTCGACGTCCCCTGTCGGGATCTCGGTGTGCCACAGCAGTTCCTGGACCACAGCTCGCGGGATCGCATTCACGCCGACATCGGCCTCACCCCGTCGGACATCGCCGGCCGGGTGCGCGGATGGATCGCTCACCGGCCCGGCGACATCTGACGGTCGCTACGTCGCCTTGGTGGCGGCGTCCTTCAACTGCGGGAGGATCCGGTCGAGTACCCACGGGGTGCTCACCGGGTTGACGTTGCTCAGACCGGCGATGACCTGCTCGTCACTGAGCGCGACCGCGGATCCGGAGGCGACCGCGGGCAGCGTCGCCACAGCCGGAACCGAGGCGAGGTCGAAGCCCTCCGGAGTGAACGCGACGATCACGTCGGCGTCGAAGCTCTGCACGTTCTCCAGGGACACGGTGGAGAAGAAGGTGTCCGCGGAGTCGGCTTCGTCGAGTGCCACGACGCCGGGGGCGTTGATGAAACCCATCTCGTTGAGAACCTGCACGCGTGGATCGGACGGCATGTAGACGTTCGCCTGACCGGCGTCCGTGTCCAGGTTCACCACCGCGACGGTCTTGCCCGCGAACTCCGGATTGGCCTCGGCCTCCGAGGCGAGCCGCTGGCCCATACCGTCGATGAGAGCCTGTGCCTCCGTGGGCTTCCCGACTGCCTCACCGATCATCGTGGTCTGGTCCTGCCACGTCGTCTGCCAGGCCTCACCGGGGTAGGCGACGACGGGCGAGACAGCGGACAACGTGTCGTAGTACGACTGCGGGAAACCCTCGTAGGGCGCGAGCACCAGGTCGGGCGCCAGGGTCGCGAGGGCCTCGACGTCGGGCTCACCCGCAGCCGGATCCTCGTACAGGGTGGTGGCGTCCGCGTCGTAGAACTCCTGTGCCCACGGCATCACGCCGTTCTCGTCGGCACCGTAGGTGTACTTCGGCTGGCCGACGGGCGTGATGTCGAGGGCGCCGAGGATGTCCTGTGCGTTCCAGCCCATCGTGACGATGCGCTCCGGTGCGGCGTCGATGGTGGTCGAACCGAAGGCGTGGTCGATGGTGACGGGGAACGCGCCACCCGACGCGGCGGCGGGCGCGTCGGAGTCGGCATCGGACGAACATCCGGCGACGAGGGCGAGCGCGGCGGTGGCCGCGACGGCGGGCAGAAGGCGAGAGCGTTTCACATGGTTAGCCTAACCTATGTATGGCCTCCGGCCCCGTGCGCCCTTCGCGTATCCAGGGATGCGCAAAGGGCGCACGAGGGCGCAGCCCCATCACACGCTGGCGACACCCTTGTCGAGGAACCGGTGACCGGTGACGGCCTCGGAGGTGCCCGTGCGATCGAGGTACGGCACGATGCCGCCGTTCCAGAACCCGAAGCCGCCGCCGAGGATCAGGCAGAGGTCGATGTCCTGAGCGGCCGCGACGACGTCTTCCTGCAGCATGATGTCGATCTCCTCCGCGAAGGCGCGGCGGGTGCGATCGAGCACCTGCTCGGCCGTCGACGGTGAGTCGCCCTGCGGCCACAGATCGGCGATCTCGGGGTCGACGGTCTTGGCTCCGTCGGCGCCGTAGGTCCACACCGCGGACTTCTTGTTCGCGACCATCGCCTGCAGGCCGGGGGAGTCGTGGAACCGCTCCGGGTAGTACTCGGCCATGGTCTCGCCGGTGTGCAGTGCGACGGCGGGGCCGACGAGCGAGAGCAGCGTGAGCGGGCTCATCGGCATGCCGAGCTCGCTGATGGCGTTGTCCGCGACGTCGAAGGGCGTGCCCTCGTCGATCGCGTTCATGACCTCGCCGAGGGCGCGGGTGAGCAAGCGGTTGAAGACGAAGCCGGGCTTGTCGGCGATCAGCACGGCCGACTTCTTCAGAGACTTCGCCGTCGCGAATGCTGTTGCGAGCGTGGCATCGTCGGTCTTCTCGCCGCGGACGATCTCCAGCAGCGGAAGAACGGCCACGGGGTTGAAGAAGTGGAATCCGACGACCCGCTCGGGGTGCTTCAGCTCCGCCGCCATGCGGGTGATCGACAGCGACGACGTGTTCGTCGCGAGGATCGTCTCGGGGGAGACGAATTCCTCGAGCTCGGCGAAGACCTTCTTCTTCACGTCGAGGTTCTCGAACACTGCCTCGATGACCCAGTCGGTCGTCGCGAATGCGGACTTGTCGAGCGATCCGGACACCAACGCCTTGAGACGGTTCGCCGCGTCGGGGGAGAGTCGCTTCTTGCCCTGCAGCTTGTCGATCTCGGCGTGAACGTAGCCGACGCCCTTGTCGATGCGCTCCTGGTCGATGTCGGTGAGGATCACCGGCACCGTCAACTGACGTACGAACAGCAGGGCGAGCTGGCTGGCCATGAGGCCGGCGCCCACGATGCCGACGCCGGTGACCTTCCGGGCGAGGGACTTGTCGGGCGCTCCGGCAGGCCGCTTGGCACGCTTCTGCACGAGGTCGAATGCGTAGAGCCCGGCCCGCAGTTCGTCGGCCATGAGAAGGTCGGCCAGCGCCTCGTCCTCGGCAGCGAAGGCGGCGTCGAGCGACGCGGAGTCGGTGATGTCGGTCGACTTCGCCAGCTCCAGCAGCTGCACGGCGCGCACCGGTCCCGGTGCGTGGTCTCCCGTCTTGCCGGACACGATGGCCTTCGCGCGCGCGATCGCGTCGTCCCAGCCCTGGCCGCGATCGATGTCGGGGCGGGCGGGGGTGACGTCACCGGAGACGACCTTCGCGGCCCACAGCAGCGACTGTTCGAGGAAGTCGGCGCCGCCGAAGACCTCGTCCGCGATCCCGAGCTTCTGCGCGTCCGCAGGCTTCAGCATCCGGTTCTGGTTGAGCGCGTTCTCGATCACCACGGTGACGGCATTGGCCGGCCCGATCAGGTTGGGCAGCAACTGCGTTCCGCCCCAGCCGGGAACGAGGCCCAGGAAGGTCTCCGGGAGCCCCAGTGCCGCAGCGTTGTCCGCGACGGTGCGGTAGTGGCAGTGCAGCGCGATCTCGAGTCCACCGCCCAGAGCGGCGCCGTTGACGAAGGCGAACGTGGGCACCGTGGACTCACGCAGGCGGCGGAACACCTTGTGCCCCAATATGCCGATCTCCAGCGCGACGGCGCGGTCGGAGATGTTCGGCACACCGTTGAGGTCCGCGCCGACGGCGAAGATGAACGGCTTCCCGGTCACCGCGACGGCCACCGGATTCGCCGCGTAGGCCGCGTCCAGTGCCGCATCGAGCTCGGTGAGTCCGGCGGGTCCGAAGGTGGACGGCTTGGTGTGGTCGAAGCCGTTGTCGAGCGTGACGATGGCGACCGGGCCGTCGAGGCCGGGCACGGTGACGATCCTGGTGAACGCGTGGGTCACCACTTCATCGGAGAAGGCAGAAGTCATGGCAATCACTTGCTTCCGTCGTAGGCGGGATTTTCCCAGATGACGCTGCCGCCCATGCCGAGGCCGATGCACATGGTGGTGAGGCCGTAGCGGACATCGGGGCGAGTGGCGAACTGCCGGCTGAGCTGGGTCATCAGTCGAACGCCCGAGGACGCGAGGGGATGGCCGCAGGCGATGGCGCCGCCCCACTGGTTGATCCGGGCGTCGTCGTCGGCGATACCGAAGTGCTCGGTGAACGCGAGGACCTGGATGGCGAAGGCCTCGTTGATCTCGAAGAGGCCGATGTCCTCGATGGACAGGCCGGTGCGTCCGAGCAGCTTCTCGGTGGCGGGGACGGGACCGATGCCCATCACGGCCGGATCGACGCCGGCGAACGAGAAGCCCACCATGCGCATCCCGACCTTCAGGCCGAGTTCCGCGGCGGTGTCCTCGCCGGCCAGGATCGCCGCTGTCGCACCGTCGTTGAGTCCGGCGGCGTTGCCGGCGGTGACGCGTCCGGCGGGCCGGAACGGAGTCTTGAGCTTCGCCAGATCGTCCAGGGTCGTGCCGGGGCGCGGCGGTTCGTCCTCGGTGGCGAGGCCCCACCCGGCGGCGGACTTGGTCGCAACGGGAACGAGCGTCTCGCCGATGAGTCCGGCCTTCTTCGCCGCGTCGTACTTCTCCTGGCTCGCGACGGCGTAGGCGTCCGTGCGGTCCTTGGTGATGGACGGGTAGCGGTCGTGCAGGTTCTCGGCCGTGTTGCCCATGACGAGCGCACTCGGGTCGACGAGCTTGTCGGCCAGGAAGCGCGGGTTCGGATCGACGCCCTCGCCCATCGGGTGCCGGCCCATGTGCTCGACGCCGCCGGCGATGACGACGTCGTACTGTCCGAAGCCGATGCCCGACGCGGTGGTGGTCACCGCGGTCATCGCGCCCGCACACATCCGGTCGACGGCGAAACCGGGCACGCTGCGGGGGAGCCCGGCGAGCAGTGCCGACGTGCGGCCGATGGTCAGACCCTGGTCGCCGGTCTGCGTCGTGGCGGCGATGCCGACCTCGTCGACGCGCTCGGGTGGCAGTTCGGGATTGCGGCGGAGCAGTTCACGGATCGCTTTGACCACGAGGTCGTCCGCTCGGGTATCCGCGTACATACCCTTGGGGCCGGCCTTGCCGAACGGCGTACGAACACCGTCGACGAACGCGACGCCACGACTGGACGCGGATCGAGCGGGAGCGGATTTCGGAGAAGACATGGTTCCTTCCGGCAGGCGCTGGAACGAGCCGGACGCCCGGCTCGCGCGCCCACTCTAACCCGTGCCTACTCGCCGGTAACTTCGGCCGTCCTCGACTCCTCGGCGGTCCGTAGGCCTGCTGCCACGACGGGACCCGCCACCTCGCGCTGCCAGGGCCGCGACCCGTGCGCCTCGAGGAAACGGTCGACGAGCACGTCCTCGTCCGTCCCGTACTCCGCGACGAGAGCGGGGTGGTCCCAGCAGATCCGACGGACGAGATCGGGAGTCAGCAGGTTCTCGACGGGAATCGCGACATCCGCGGACAGGGCGGCCATCGCGTCGCGGACGGCGGACAGACGCCCGGCGGCCTCCGGATCGCGCCGCGCCCACCGACTGACCGGCGGCGGCCCCACGAAGGGCTGCGTCACCGGGGGCAGCGCATCGTCGGGAAGTGCGCGGGCGTGCTCGATCGCGTCCATCCACACGCGCGCCTGGCGACGCTGACGAGGTCCGCCGAAGACGGGCAACGCGTTCAGCTCGGACACCGTGGCGGGGTTCCTCTGCGCGGCGGCGACGATCGCGGAGTCCGGCAGGACGCGGCTCGGCGCGATGTCGCGGCGGCGCGCGAGATCGTCGCGGGCGGTCCACAGAGCGCGGACGACGGCGAGCGTCCGCGCGTTCTTGATGGTGTGGATACCTGAGGTGCGGCGCCAGCGGTCGGGCTTGGGAGGCGCCGGGGGTGCGGTGCGAATGTACTCGAATTCCTGTGCGGCCCAGTCGGTCTTGCCCTGGCTCTCGAGCTCCTCGGCCATGGCGTCACGCAACTCGACGAGCACCTCGACATCGAGTGCCGCGTAGTTGAGCCAGGTGTCGGGCAACGGTCGGGTGGACCAGTCCGCCGCACCGTGACCCTTCTGCAGCGACAGGCCCAACGTCCGTTCGACGATGGCCGCCAGACCGACACGGTCGAAGCCGGCGAGTCGGCCCGCCAGCTCCGTGTCGTACAGCGACGCGGGAGTCATGCCGAGCTCGGCGAGCCCCGGCAGATCCTGATCGGCGGAGTGCAGTACCCACTCCATGTCGTTCACGACGGCGGCGAAGCCCGCGAGCGCCTCGACACCACCGTCGCGGACCACCGGAATCGGATCGAGCAGGACGGTGCCCGCACCCCGGCGACGGAACTGCAGCAGATACGCGCGAGCCGAGTATCGGAAACCCGATGCGCGTTCCGCGTCGACGGCCAACGGTCCGGTTCCCGACGCCAGCAGCTCCGCGGCCGCTCGCACCGCGTCCGCCGTGTCCGTCAACGGCGGGACCCCCTCGCGTGGAGCGAGAAGGGGAGTCGCCTCCGGCTCGACGGCGGTGTCGCCGGAGGAGGCAGGAGTCGAGTCGGGCGTGTCGGGCATTGTTCGAACTCTAGGCTGTCCGACGATCAGGCGTCGGAGCTGCCCGAGTCGGCGCGTGCACCCAGCGCCGTGATGCCCGCCGGGGGCAGCCCCGCGGCGTAGGCGAGAACCTCACCGAACGCCTCGACGTGCACCGACAGTTCCTCGCTGAGCGCGGTCCACGAGGCCCGCAGCTCGAGCTGGTGGGCACGCGGCGGGCCGGCGATGTCCCCGTACCGCACCGAACTCGTCGAGGTGACCGTGCCGCCCAGCGCCGTCAGCGGCTCGGACCGCGCCTCGAACGCGTCGACCAGCCAACTCCACGCCACCTCGGGCAGCAGCGGATCCGACGCCAGCGACGCGTCGACGTCGGCCTGGATGTAGGCGACCAGGCGCATGGTGCCGTTCCACGCCTCGTCGCCGTCCGGGTCGTACAACAGGATGAGACGCCCGAACGCGTCACCCTCGCTCTGCTCGGGCACCGACTCCGTCTCGGAGTGGCGCACCTCGGCCCCCAGTGCGTAACTGAACGGTGCCAGGCGCTGCGGAGGCCGGATCGGCCCGACCTCGATGCTCGGGTGGACCGTCGCCCGGTGCATCGCGTCGATGGCGGCGCGGAAGGGCGCAGGCTGCGAGGCGCTCTCGGACGTGGTCACGTGTGCGGACGTTAGCCGCGACCGTCGGCCCAGCGGAGGAGGCGCGCCGGGCAGGTGTGCGTCTCTGGCAGCATGGACGCCGATGAACACCATCCCTGACGCCGTCGGTCCGCGTCGAAGCCTGCCCGAAGCTCCCTTCCTCGCGGCCGCGACGGGACGGACGCCGTCGCGTCGGCCCGTGTGGTTCATGCGTCAGGCCGGTCGGTCGCTGCCCGAGTACCGCAAGTTGCGGGAGGGCACCTCCATGCTCGCCTCGTGCTTCGACCCCGAGATGGTCTGCGAGATCACGATGCAGCCGGTCCGGCGGCACGGGGTCGACGCGGCGATCCTGTTCTCCGACATCGTCGTGCCGCTCAAGGCGGCCGGCGTCGACCTCGAGATCGTGGCCGGCACCGGTCCCGTCGTGGCGAACCCGGTGCGGTCCGTGGCCGACGTGCAGTCGTTGCCGGTCCTGCAGTCGGAGCAGATCGAGCCGGTCGCGAAGGCCATCTCCCTGCTCATGGCCGAGTTGAAGGACGTGCCCCTCATCGGCTTCGCGGGCGCACCGTTCACGCTGGCGTCCTACCTGGTCGAAGGCGGTCCGAGTCGCAACCACGAGCGCACCAAGGCGCTCATGCACTCGGATCCGCAGACGTGGCATGCATTGCTCTCGTCGCTGGCCGACATGACCATCGCCTTCCTCACCGCGCAGGCCGATGCCGGCGTCGACGCGGTCCAGCTCTTCGACTCGTGGGCCGGGGCGCTGTCACTCGCCGAGTACCGCGAGTTCGTGTTCCCCCACTCCAGCCGCGTGTTCGAGGCCATGGCGTCGGCCGGCGTGCCGCGCATCCACTTCGGTGTCGGGACGGGCGAGCTGCTCGGGGCGATGGGGGAGGCGGGCGCGGACGTCGTCGGTGTCGACTGGCGGATCCCGCTCGACGTCGCCGCTCGTCGAGTCGGTCCGGGCAAGGCTCTGCAGGGCAATCTCGATCCCGCCGTGCTGTTCGCGGGCCCCGACGCGGTGCGCCGCGAGGTCACCCGCATCGTGGGCGAGGCGGACGCCGCACTCGCTTCCGGCGCCACCGGGCACATCTTCAACCTGGGCCACGGGGTCCTGCCCGCCACCGATCCCGACGTGGTGACGTCGGTGGTGGAGCTGGTGCACTCGCTGTGACCTCGGTCGCCGTCGTCGGAGCGGGCATCAGCGGACTGGTGGCCGCGTACCGGCTGCGGCAGTCGCTGGGACCCGCCGCGCGGATCGTGGTGGTCGAGAAGGCGCCGCGCATCGGGGGCAAACTCCGGTCGGTGGACCTGGCGGGTGGCCCGGTCGACGTCGGTGCCGAGGCGTTCATCGCGCGTCGTCCAGAGGTTCCCGCTCTGCTCGACGAGCTCGGACTCGCCGATCAGCTCGTGCGGCCGTCGCCCGCCGCCCGCCCGCTCCTGCGCTCGGGCGGCGCACTGCACGGACTGCCGACCGGCACGTTGATGGGCATCCCGGCCACGTCCGACTCGGTGCGGAATCTGGTCGACGACGCCACGTGCCGCCGCATCGACACCGATCGTGACCGGCCGCTGCGGTGGACGCCCGGCGACGATGCGTCGGTGGGTGACCTGGTGTCCGAACGCTTCGGCTCCCAGGTGACCGCGCGGAGCGTCGACCCGCTGCTGGGCGGCGTCTACTCCGGGCTGGCCGTCACCACGAGCATCCGCGCCGCGGTGCCGACTCTCGCCGCGGCCCTCGACGCCGGTGCCCCGTCGCTGGTGGACGCCGTCGAGCGAGCGCGCCCGACGCCGTCGCCGGGGCCGGTGTTCGGCGGACTGCGCGGTGGCTACGGCGTGCTTCTCGACGCGCTGCTCGCCGCCTCCGGTGCCGAACTCGTCGCCGCGGACGTGCGGCGGGTGACGTCCGACGGCCGGGGCGCGTGGCACGTCGACGGCGTCGGGGTGGTGGGCGGCGTCGTCCTCGCCGCGCCCGCACCGCAGACGGTCTCGATGCTGCTCGACACGGCGCCCGCACTCGCGCGGGAACTCGGGGACGTGGAACTCGCCTCGTCGGCAGTGGTGGCCCTCGGGTTCGAGGACGGGGGACTACCGCAGAACTCGGGCGTCCTGGTCGCCACGGGGGAGCTCGATTCCTCCGGTGTTCCGTTGCGCGCCAAAGCGTTCACGCTGTCGAGCCGCAAGTGGCCGCATCTCGCCGAGCGCGGCGGCCAGCTGGTGCGGGTCTCCTTCGGACGTTTCGGGGACGCGGACATCGTCGACCGGCCCGACGTCGACCTGGTGTCGGCGGCCCGCACGGATCTGCGTGAGGTGCTCGGTGTGGACGAGGAGCCGACGACGACGTTCGTGCAACGCTGGCACGGCGGACTGCCGCAGTACCGCCCCGGCCACACCGACCTCGTGGCCCGCGTCGAGGACGCCGCCTCGGCGGTGGGCCGACTCGAACTCGCGGGCGCGTACCTGCACGGCGTCGGAGTTCCCGCGTGCGTCGCGACGGCATCCGCGGCGGCGGCCCGGCTGGCGGAGGCGCTGGCCTGACGGCCCGATCGGGACGGCCGGGTGGCACGATGGGTGTCATGGCACGTCTCGATTTCGAAGCACTCAATTCCACGTTGCGCTACTCGATGCACTCGGTGTTCACGGCTCGGCCGGGCGCCCTCGGTGAGGATCGGGAGGCGGTGCTCGCCGAAGCCCGCGCGTTCTTCGACGGTCTCGACGAGACCGACGTCGTGGTGCGCGGGATCTACGACGTGGCCGGACTGCGCGCCGACGCCGACTTCATGATCTGGTGGCACGCGGAGAAGATCGAGGACCTGCAGGCGGCGTACGCGCGCTTCCGTCGGTCGACGGCTCTCGGCCGCGCGTGCGATGCGTTCTGGAGCAACGCCGCGTTGCACCGCCCCGCGGAGTTCAACAAGTCGCACGTCCCGGCCTTCATCGCCGGCGAGGAGCCGGGCGCCTACATCTGCGTGTACCCGTTCGTCCGCTCGCTCGACTGGTACCTGCTGCCCGACGCGGAGCGTCGCACGATGCTCGCCGACCACGGCAAGGCGGCACGCGGCTACAAGGACGTGCGCGCCAACACCGTCCCGTCGTTCGCCCTGGGCGACTACGAGTGGATTCTCGCGTTCGAGGCTCCGACGCTGGACCGCATCGTCGACCTGATGCGTGATCTGCGTGCGACCGAGGCCAGACGTCATGTGCGGGAGGAAGTTCCGTTCTTCAGCGGACCCCGGGTGACGGTCGAGGCGCTCGTCGAGTCACTACCGTGACCACGCCGGCCGCGGTGCTCTTCGACTTCTCCGGCACGCTGTTCCGTCTCGAGGAGGACGAGAGCTGGTTCACCGATCTGCGTGTCGGCGACGACGAGCAGATCGACGGTCATCTCCAGGCCGAGTTGATGCGCCGCATGACCCAGCCCGTCGGGTCGGTGGTCACCCTGGACGACGACGGCCACCGGGCTTGGGAGGCTCGCGATCTCGACCCCGCGATGCACCGGGCCGCCTACCTGGCAGTGCTGAAGGCGTCGGGTGTGCACCGCGTCGAGCACGCCGAGGCGTTGTACGACAAAGTGATCGACCCGTCCTCGTGGACGCCGTACCCCGACACGGCGCGAGTGCTGCACGGCCTCGCCGATCGCGGCGTTCCCGTGGCGGTGGTCAGCAACATCGCGTTCGATCTGCGCGCGGCGTTCGATCTGCTCGGCGTGCACGACACCGTCGCGCACTACGCTCTGTCGTTCGAGGTGGGCGCCGTCAAGCCCGAAGCCGCGATCTTCCGTTCCGCCGTGGACGCTCTGGGCGTCGACCCGGCCTCGTGCCTGATGGTCGGCGACAGCGAGGAGGCCGACGGCGGAGCGCAGGCGCTCGGTATGTCCTTCGCGCTGCTCGATCCACTGCCGACGTCCGAACGACCGTCGGCTCTGCTCGACGCCGTGGCGGCGCACGGTCTCGCGCTCGCGTAGGGCGCCGTGACGTCCGCGCGCCGTGGGGTGCAGCACATGGCCCACTTCGGTATGTACACCGCCGACACGGACGGCCGGGACGTGGTCGCGGTCCGTCCGCCGACGGGCGACGCCGATCCGTCCCCGATCCTGGGCAACGTTCCCGGGTCGGTGACCCATCGCTCGCGCATCCGTCGACCGGCGGTGCGTCGGGGCTGGCTCGAGAACGGCCCCGGACCGTCCACCGCGCGTGGGGCCGACGCGTTCGTCGAGATGGAGTGGGACGAGTTCCTCCCCCTGCTCGCCGGCGAGCTCCGTCGAGTCGTGCGCGAGCACGGCAACGAGGCCGTCTTCGGCGGGTCGTACGGGTGGGGCAGCGCGGGCCGGTTCCACCACGCGCAGAGTCAGGTTCACCGGTTCCTGAACACCCTGGGTGGCTACACGCGGTCGGTGGGCAGCTACTCCCTCGGCGCCACCGGCACGATCATGCCTCGGGTCATGGGGACGCACTGGAAGATGTTCTCGCGCTCCACCTCGTGGGACGTGATCGCCGAGCACACCGACCTGCTGGTCGCGTTCGGCGGGGTTCCGCTGAAGAACACGTCGGTCAATCACGGTGGCACCAGCGATCATCCGACACGCGACGCGCTGCATCGCCTCCGTGCGCGCGGCGGCCGGATCGTCTCGATCTCGCCGCTGCGTGACGACACGGACGGAGCGGCGGAGTGGATCGCACCCGTACCGGGGTCGGACGTCGCCCTCATGTTGGGGCTGGCACACGTGCTCGCCTCGGAGGGGTTGCACGACACCGCGTTCCTGCAGCGGTACACCACCGGGTACGACGTCTTCGAGCGCTACCTGCTCGGCGAGACGGACGGTGTCCCGAAGTCACCGGAGTGGGCGCAGAACCTGACGGGGGTCCCGGCGTCGGACATCACCGCCCTGGCGCGGCGCATGGCTCGCGCCACCACGCTGGTCACCGTCACCTGGTCACTGCAGCGCATCCGCCACGGGGAGCAGGCGCCGTGGATGGGTCTCACGCTCGCCGCGATGCTCGGCGGCGTCGGTGTGCCGGGCGCGGGCTTCGGTCACGGCTACGGGTCGATGAACGAACCCGGCCTGGCACCCGTGCCGTATCCGCTGCCCACGCTTCCCCAGGGCCTCAACGGTGTGTCGACGTCGATTCCGGTCGCCGCGATCTCGGACATGCTGTTGAACCCTGGTGGGCCGTACGACGCGGACGGCACCGCGTCGACGTATCCGGACATCCGGCTGCTGCACTGGGCCGGCGGCAACCCGTTCCATCACCACCAGGACATCGGCCGGTTGCGCACCGCTCTGGCTCGCCCCGAGACCGTCGTGGTGCACGAGCCGTACTGGACACCGATGGCACGGCACGCCGACTTCGTGGTGCCGTCGACGACGACCCTCGAGCGCGACGACCTGAGCTGCACCCGCAACGACCCACTGCTCGTGGCGATGCAGGCCGCCGTCCCGCCCTTCGCCGACAGCCGCGACGACTACGACACCTTCGCGCTGCTCGCGCGAGAGCTCGGCGTCGAGTACGACTTCACGGAAGGGCGCTCGTCCGCTGACTGGCTGCGTCACCTCTACGACCAGTGGCGACGTTTCGTGTCCGATGCGGGGCGGGTGACGCCGCCGGTGTTCGACGAGTTCTGGACCGAGGGAACGTTCCGGATGGACACCGAGGACGGTCTGACGCTGCTGTCCGATTTTCGCGACGATCCCGAGCGGGCCCCCTTGCGGACACCGAGCGGGCGCATCGAGATCTTCTCGGCCGACATCGAGTCGTTCGGCTACGCCGACTGCGGGGGACACCCACGGTGGTACGCACCGGACGAGTGGCTGGGCGGTGAACGCGCACAGGCGTTCCCGCTGCACCTGATCGCGAATCAACCGCGGACCCGGTTACACAGCCAACTCGACCACGGGGCCGTGAGCCTCGCGTCGAAGATTCAGGGCCGGGAACCGATGCGGATGCATCCCGCGGACGCCGCAGCGCGCGGACTCCGCGACGGCGAGGTGGTGCGGGTGTTCAACGACCGTGGCTCGTGCCTCGCGGGGCTCGTCGTCGACGATCGCCTGCGCGAGCGCGTGGTGCAACTGTCGACCGGCGCCTGGTACGACCCGCTCGATCCGTCGGACCCGCGCTCGATGTGCGTGCACGGCAATCCGAACGTGCTCACCGCCGACCGCGGCACGTCGTCGCTCGCGCAGGGGTCCACCGGCCAGCACGTCCTGGTGGACGTCGAGAAGTGGACCGGCGAACTGCCGCCGATCCGCGCGCACGATCAGCCGGAGTTCGTCGATCGTGGGGACGTGCGTCAGAAGTAGACGCGGCTGATGACCTGGGCGACCAGCGCGGGCTTCGTCGCACCCTCGATCTCGATGGTCGAGTCGACGGTCATCTGCACCGCTCCGCCGTCCAGCCGATCTGCTGCGGCGAGGACGGCCGTCAGACGAACGCGCGACCCGACGAGCACAGGATTGACGAAGCGAACCTTGTTGCTGCCGTAGTTGACTCCCATCGTGGAGTTCTCGACCGTGTAGGTCTGCCAGGACAGGGCCGGCAACAGGGACAGCGTGAGGTACCCGTGGGCGACGGGACCACCGAAGGGGCTCTCCTTCGCGGCGCGCTCGGGATCCACGTGGATCCACTGGTGGTCACCGGTGGCGTCGGCGAACTGGTTCACGCGCTCCTGCGTGATCTCCAGCCAGTCGCTGGTGCCGATGGTCTCGCCGAGGGCGGACACGATGTCGTCCGCGGACGTGAAGGTACGCATGGAGCCGACACTAGCGGCGGCGAGCCGTTCTGCACAGAACCTCTGTCGGGGCGCCACATCCGGCCCTGCGGACCCGGCCTGGGTGCAGGACGAGCGCAGTACGATGCGCCGATGACGTCACACCCGGAACCCACCGGCCTACTCGAGCGCGCCGAGACGGGTGTCGATCTCGTGCTGGAGCGCGTCCTGGACGTACCGATCGACGACGTCTGGGACAGTCTCACCGTCAGTGAGCGCACCGCGCGGTGGTACGGCAGCTGGGAGGGAACGCCGGGAGCCGGCAGCACCGTGCGGGTGACGATGGGGTTCGAGGAGAACGCACCCGCCTCCGACCTGACGATCCTGGCGTGTGACGCGCCGAGGTATCTCGCACTGGAGTCCGACGGGTGGACGTTCGACGTGACGCTCAGGACCACGGGAGACGGGACCACGTTGACGTTCCGGCACCACCTGACGACGACGGACGGCCTCGAGGACATCGGCCCGGGATGGGAGTACTACCTCGACATGCTGGTCTCCACACACACGGAAGGGTGGTCGCCGTCCTTCGACGACTACCACCCGTCCCAGTGCGGGTACTACGGCTCACTCAGGCCTTCGGCTCCAGCGTGAGCGAGATCGAGTTGATGCAGTACCGCTGATCGGTCGGGGTGGGGTACCCCTCGCCCTCGAAGACGTGGCCGAGGTGACTGTGGCAGTTGCTGCACAGGACCTCGGTGCGCTTCATGCCCATCGACCGGTCGACCTTCAGGATCACGGCGTCGGTGTCCTTGGGATCGAAGAAGGACGGCCACCCGCAGTGGGACTCGAACTTCTCGGTGCTGCGGAACAGTTCGGCGTCACAGGCGCGGCACTTGTAGACGCCCTCGGTGGTGGTGTCGGTGTACTCGCCGACGAACGGCCGCTCGGTGCCGGCCTTGCGCAGCACTGCGTACTCGGCTGCGGTGAGCTTGGTACGCCACTCGTCGTCGGACAGCTCGAACGTGGGCTTCTTCTCTGGTGCGGAACTCATGCCTCCACGCTAATGCGTGGCCGCGGTTCCCGCTGTCGTCGCAGGTACAGGCTTCGGTGAGGTCGTGTTCTCGTCGAGCAGGAACGCCGGATCGATGCCGCCGTCCAGCCGGCCCTCGCGGCGCGCGGTGAGATAGCGACCGACGAGCACGGCGAAGATAACGACGATGATCAGCGACCAACCCCACGTCGTGCGGAGGTACTCGATGGAGCGCCCGAACTCCGGGAAGCGGCCGACGAGCCAGCTGTCGTAGCTGAGGAACCCGTACACGGCGAGCCACGCCGGCCAGTTGCGCATCACCGAGTTGCGCAGCACCACCGACATGATCAGCGGGAACAGCATCATCGAGTAGTACATCTGGCCGAGCGACGCGAGCAGGAACGATGCGACCAGTAGCAGCCCACCCGCGGTGGTCACGAAGAACAGTTCGTCGTGGCGGTAGTACTTCCACAGCAGCCACAGGGACACGAGCACCATCACGGCGAACACGGCGCGGAGCGCGAGCACCAGCGCGGTGGGCAGTCCGTAGTAGAGGCCGTTGCCGACGATCGCGCTGTTGAAGTAGTCCCGCGTCTCGAGGAGGTACGGCACCGTGTGGGAGACGAAGGCCATCGGGTCGACCGACAGCGGGAGGGCGAGCAGCGTCAGGACGACGGGGATACCGACGGCGGTGACGAAGACGCGCCACTCCTTGCGGACGAGCGGCAGCAGAAGCAGCGGTGCGAGAGTCGGTTTGACGGCGATGGTCAGGCCGATGGCGGCGCCGGACCAGTACGGGTGCCGCCTCAGCAGCAGCATCATGAACAGCACTTCGCCGAGCAGGATCAGGCCGTTGATGTTGGTGAAGATCAGTGTGTTGGTGACGGTCTCGGTGGAGAACGCGGCGAGCAGCACCACCGGTGCGGCCACCGACGACAGGCCGAGCTGGAACATGCGCAGTAGCAGGTAGAGCGCGACGATCACGGCGACGGCGTTGACCCCGATGAACAACCAGCGCGAGCGCTCGGGGTCCAGCACGGCCAGCGGCGCGATGATCAGCGTCCCGCTCGGCGGATAGAGATAGTGCGGGTCGACCGAGTCGAAGTTCGCCGTGTAGACCTCGCGCCGGTTCAGAAATGCCAACGCGGCGTTGTAGACCGGGCGGAAATCGTCGGTGATGTTGCCGTTGACGGCCTTGACGATCACGCGATTGAGGACCGTCAGGATGGCGATGGGCCACAACGCGAAACGGATCACCTGCGCGGTGGTCTCACCAGTTCGCGGTTCGAGATGACGGAACGACACCCGGAGACGGTACCCCGGCAACTAGGCCGGACACGCATTACCGCCTTCCGGCACGTCGCCCGTTTCGAGGTACGCCGCGACGGCCGCGCGCCCGCACCTCGAGCCCACCGACACGGGGTGTCCGATGCCGTCCCAGGTGATCGTCGTGGTGGCCGCGCCGGCCGCGCCCAACGCTCCCGTGACCGCCGGAAGCGGCTCCGTACCGGTGACGGCGTCGGCGTTCCCGCTGAGCACCAGGACCGGGAGCCCCAGGGTGGAGGGGACGGGCGGCGGGGTGGTCGCCGGCCACGCCGAGCAGGTGAGCAGGTTCAACGCCGCCGTCGCACCGAAGGCCGGGTACTGGCCCGACCACGACGTCTGCAGCTCCCGGACCCGGTCGGGCGCGGGCCACTGCTGGCCGTCGGTGCAGCGGCTCACGAAATGACCGTCGGTCTCGGTCAGGGCGCGCACCTCGTCGACCGCGTCGTCGAGTGCGGTGGTGTTCCCGGCGAGCGCACCTGCCACCGTGTCCGACGTGGAGCGCACCCGCGCGGCACCGTCGGCGGTGGACGGATACGCCAGCAGGTGGACGACTGCCTGTCGAACGGTGGCACCGGACAGCGGTGCGAGATCACCGGCGTCGGAGCGGCGGAACAGCTCCACCACCTGTGAGCGCGGATCCGCCCCGAGCGAGCATCCGACGGCGGCGCATCGGGTGGCGAACGCCGTCAGGGCGGCCTCCTCCCCGCGCACGGTCTGCTCGGCGCTGGTGACGGCGTCGGTGATGACGCTCGTGGGGGAATCGAGCACGAGACGGGCGACGTGGTCGCCGTACGCGGCCGCGTACCCGAGCGCGACGAGGGCGCCGTTGCCCGATCCCAGGAGCGACAGGGCACGCACTCCCCACGCCTCCCGGAGCGCCTCGAGATCGTCGGCGCTGTTGGTGACCCCGAAGATGAGTGCCTCGGGAAGCAGGAAGTCGGTACACGCGATCGTCGCGTCGCGGGCGAGGGTCGCGACCTTGTCCGCCGCGTCGGTGCCGGGTGAGTACTGCCCGAGGTCGGTCAGCGCGTCGCGGGTGGACGTGGCACCCGAGTAGCAGTCGAACGGCGCGGAGTTGCCGATGCCGCGCCGATCGACACCGACGATCGGGTGGGCGTCGAGGAGCGCGGTGTCCGGCTGCGCGGCGAGCGCCGCCATGTCCGCGGACGACGGTCGATCGGTGCCGGACGTGTAGACCAGCGGCGCCGCGTCCGCCGGCGTGGCGGCCGTGCGCACGCGGACCGCGGAGAGTTCGAACGTGCCGTCCGAGGCGACGGTGCGGTCGATGGGAGCGGGGAAGGTCGCGCAGTCCACCAGCACTCCGGGCGCGGCCGTGACCCCGCGAGCAGCGGTGGTGCGGGCCGTGCAGTCGGTCCAGTTCAGGTCGGTGACCGGTGCCTCGAGGGGGCGTGGCCCCTCGTCGGTGGGTTCGGTCGTCGCGGGCCCGCCGTCGGACCCGGCCGATCCACCCTCGATCGCCACGTCCGGACGGGTCGACGGTCCGGCCCCGCACGCGGCGGCGACCACGACGACGGCCGTCAGGGCGGCGAGCCGTGACCCGAACCTCGACATCTGCATACGTTCAGCGTGCCATCTCGCGCGCACGTACCCAGCGCACCAGGACGGTCCCGTCGTCGTCGAGCAGGATGTGGCCCGGGGTCATCGGGCGGTCGACGGCGGCATCGGACGTCGCCATCCGGCCCGAGGTCCCGGCGCTGAGGGTGGGCGAGGTGGTCACGCAGACCTCGTCGACGACATCCGCGGCGAGAAGCGACCCGAAGAGTCCGGGCCCGCCCTCGCACAGCACTCGCTGCAGGCCGAGGTCCTGCAGCAGCGCGACCACGACGTCGCCGGTGAGGTCGCCGTCGGCGCGGACGACGGTGAGCCCGGCGTCGCGCAGTGCCTGCACCTTGTCCTCGGGCGCGTGCGAGGTGGTCAGCACGATCGGCGGCACCTCCGCGCCCGTCACCACCGTCGACTCGGGATCGACGCTCGCGGAGCCGGTCACCACGACGATCGGAGGGACCTCGCTCTGACCCCGCGCGGTGCGCGCGGCGCGCACCGCGTCGGGCACCTCGACACCGCCGTAGTTCTCTGCCGTGACGGTGCCCGATCCCACCAGGACGGCGTCGGCGAGCGAGCGGAGCTCGCCGAAGACCGCCTTGTCAGCAGGGGTCCCCAGTCCACCGGACACCCCGTCCTGCGACACCGCACCGTCGATGCCCGCCACGAAGTTGACGCGGATCCAGGGGGAGTGGAGCTCGGCCGGATACGCGTAGAGATCGGTGAGATCGTCGTCGGTCACTGTGAGGTAGGTCCCATTATCGATACGCTGCACAAAAGCCATCACACCACGTCGTTAACCTCGTCCCATGCCACAACGCCTCGTCGACCGCGATCCCGTGGTGCCCGCCGACCAGCTGATCGCCCAGATGGTGCCGCCGGCGATGTTCGACGACGTGAGTTTCGCGTCCTACATCCCGGACCCGAACGAGCCGACGCAGGCCGAGGCCGTGCGCAAGGCGGAGGAGTTCGCCGGCAAGGTCGCGAAGATCCGGTCGGGCGGGAAGCGCGGTCTGTTCGGCAAGAAGACGCCGGCCTCCGGCGCAGGTCTGTACCTCGACGGTGGGTTCGGCGTCGGCAAGACCCACCTGCTGGCGTCGATCTTCCACGCGTCGCCGGAGCCCAAGGCGTTCGGCACCTTCGTCGAGTTGACGCACGTCGTCGGAGCTCTCGGATTCACGAAGGCGCTCGACGAGCTGTCCGGTCACAGCGTGCTGTGCATCGACGAGTTCGAGCTCGACGATCCGGGCGACACGATGTTGGTGTCCCGGTTGCTCACCGAGTTGGCCGCCAAGGGCGTCTCCATCGTCGCGACGTCCAACACGCTGCCCGGCCAGTTGGGCGAGGGTCGCTTCGCCGCTCAGGACTTCCTGCGTGAGATCAAGAAGCTCGGCTCGATCTTCGAGTCCATTCGTGTCGACGGTCCCGACTACCGGCACCGCGACCTGCCCCCGGCTCCGGACCCGATCGGCGCGGACCAGATCGAAGCCGCCGCGGCGGCCGTCGAGGGATCGACGCTCGACGACTTCGACGCGCTGGTGAAGCATCTGAGCACCCTGCACCCGTCGCGCTACGGGAAGTTGATCGAGGGTGTCACGGCCGTCTTCATCGAGAACGTCCACGCGGCACCCGACCAGTCCGTGGCGCTGCGCCTCGTCGTGCTGGCCGACCGCCTGTACGACGCGGGTACGCCGGTCACCGTGTCGGGTGCGAAGCTCGACGAGCTCTTCACCGAGGAGATGCTCCAGGGCGGATACCGGAAGAAGTACCTGCGCGCGACGTCGCGTCTGCTGGCGCTCTCGCGCTTCGCCTCCGTCTGAGTCGCTACCGTCCGAGTCGGCGTCAGGTGAGGTCGCGCTGCATGACGAAGTCCTCGTGCAGCACGGCTCCCAGCGCGAAACGCTTCTCTCCCAGCTGCCGGAAACCGCTGCGCCGATAGAACGCCAGCGCGCGGGCGTTCTGCTGGTTCACTCCGAGCCACAGCGCGCTGCGTCCGAGCCGTCGAGCCTCGTCCGCGGCCGACTCCATCAGTGCTGCAGCAACTCCGGTGCCGTGGGCGGCGGGGTCGCTGTACATCTTGCTCACCTCCACGGCGTCCGTGGCCGTGAGGGCGCTCGACACGTCCGGGTCGGTCGACGCCGACAGGATCAGCATCGTGTACCCGACCAGTGCCGTGCCCTGCGGAGCAACCCGCACGATGCGCTCGTCGTCGTCGAGGTAGGTGCGGAACGCCGACTCCGACAGCACGGTCGCCACGAAATGGTCGATGTCCTCCTGCAGCGTTCCGGGTGGACACGCCAGGGGGAAGGTCCGTCCCGCCAGATCGGCGAGGGCCGGCACGTCGGCGTCCGTGGCGCGTCTCGTGGGCTGTGTCGCCACCCGTCAGGCCGATCGAGGGTGGGCGGCGTGGGGGCGGTCCGTCGCCTCCACGGCGTCCACCACGTTCTTCGCTTGTCGCAGAGGCATTCCCGTGCGATCGCGCAGCAGCGACATCGCCTGCGCCGGCTTGCGCGCGTGCACCAGAGCGGCCACGGCGGTGTGAGTCTCGGCGTCGACGGGATGACGGTCGACGGTCTCCGTCCGTGCGGCGGCGGTGCGGTGTCGCAGCGCGAACCAGGTGACGACGACGGCGAGATCGATGACCACGAGAGCCACGACGAACCAACCCCAGGTAGGCATGAGGCAAGTCAATCACCCTGCGCCGGACGCACACGGCGATTCGGGTGATCGGCGGGCGATCGCCGTTGTGTCTTCTCACTCCCGACGTCCGAGACGTGTCGTTCACGACACCGGACGATCGGGTAGGCGGAGGATGAACGACGAACGATGGCGCGGGGTCACGACGCCGCAGCGTGGCGACGACGAGAGGATCGACATGAGCGAACAGATGACGGTGCAGTACTTCACGGGTCGCGTGGACCGGGTCAAGGCAGCGGTTCAGAAGGCCGTCGACGAGGCGGGCGCGTACGGCAGCGATCAGCTGGTGGCGGATTTCGAGTGGATCCAGTACGCCCACGATCACGTGCACGTGACGACGCGCGACGAGGTGGACTACGTCGACGACGAGACGACGACGCGGCACCTCGACGAGCTGTTCGAGCGGTACCGAGTGGGATGAGGCGGAATGCACGAAGCCCCCGTCCGAGGACGGGGGCTTCGTGTGGTGGTGCGCGATACTGGGATTGAACCAGTGACCTCTTCCGTGTCAGGGAAGCGCTCTCCCGCTGAGCTAATCGCGCGGGACCCGGTGTCGGGTGACGAGGTGGAGACGGGAATCGAACCCGTGTGCACGGCTTTGCAGGCCGTTGCCTCACCACTCGGCCACTCCACCGTGGTGACGAGAACCCCGGCTCGTGAGAACCGGGAGACTCGATACCCTCGAGCGGACGACGGGATTCGAACCCGCGACCCCAACCTTGGCAAGGTTGTGCGCTACCAGCTGCGCCACGTCCGCACACTCCTCGGTGGCGTTTCCGCCTCCGTGGTGCGGTTCGAAACATTAGCCCACGTCGGCCGGAAGTCACAAATCCGCTGTTCACACCGTGTTTCCCTGCCGTCACTCCTGTCACGACCGCCGCAGGGTCGGTCGGCCGCAGCGGTGGCCGGCGCGGGTCGGGGTCCGTGTTGGGAGCACCCTCGGGGACGTGTTAACGTTTCCCCTCGTTCGGACGACGTGCTCGCACGTTGCCCGGTCCCGTGGCTCAGTGGAAGAGCGTCCCGTTCACACCGGGAAGGTCGCTGGTTCGATCCCAGCCGGGACCACAGAGAAGATGACAGGCCCTCGCTGCAGCGGGGGCCTTTCGCGGTTCCGAGGCCGGTGTCCCCGGGTATGGTGACCTGGTGAGTACCGACAAGGCCCCCGCAGACAGGGTCGCCCCCGCAGAGCGCGCAGCGACTGCCGACCCGTCCGCGGTGACGGACTCCGGATCGCGTGAGCGCGGCAGCCGCGGGCGCGAGGAGCGCAGCCGGTACCGCGAGTGGCGTGACGGCATCGCCTCGCGCCCGACCGTGGATCGTGCCTACCGCATCGCGGTGGCCGCGGTGGGAACCGTCGTCCTCGCCCTCGGCATCGTCGCCATCCCGTATCCCGGTCCCGGATGGCTCATCGTCTTCGCCGGTCTCGGCATCCTCGCCTCGGAGTTCGCGTGGGCCAAGACCGTCCTGCACTGGGTGCGGGCCCGGTACGACACGTTCATGGAGTGGTTCGGTCGGCAGAACATCGTCGTCAAGGGACTCGGCGCACTGTTGACCACCGTGGTCGTGCTCGCCACGCTGTGGCTGCTCGGCGCCCTCGAGCTGGTCGCCGGTTGGGTGGGCCTGGACTGGGCGTGGCTGCAGAGCCCACTCTGACCGCCGCGGACGTCGTCACGCGCACCGCGAAGGCGCTGCCGTGGACCGCGAACCTCATGGTGGTCCCGCCCGGGGACGGCTGGGACATCCCCGATCCAGCGCTGCTGGACGTCGCACTGGCTCGGTCCGCCGCGCGGTGGCCCGACGTCTCGGACACCACGTGCGCGACGCTGTGGTGGTACGGCTCCAGCTCGACGCTCGCACTGGTCCTCGGCGCTCAGATGCTCGTCACCGGGCACTGCGTCGACCCGACGGATCCCGATGCGGTGGTGGCCATCGGCGACACCGGGACCGTTGCCGCACTGATGTCGCCCACGGTGGCGACGTCGGCGGGCACAGTCGTGGCGGACCTGGTCGAGCGCCTGGTCGGGGGGCTCGCACAGCGCGTGCCGGGGCTGTCCGCACCGAGCCTGTGGGCGATCGCCTCGGACTCCGTGGCCAACCGGGTGCTCGACGTGGCCTCCGCACTCGGACGCGTGGCCGACGCCACCGCGATGGCGCGGCTCCTCACGTCGCAGGCTCGGACGCACCGGTTCCCCGAACCGCGTCTCGTGGACGTGACGGCGGACGCGATCGTCACACCGGCGACTGCGAGTGCGCCGGATGCGCACTCGCGCCGTGTCGTCCGTCGTGGATCGTGCTGTCTGGTCTTCGAGGCCGGGGTCGACATGTGCGTCAGCTGCCCGCGTCGTACCCCCGAGGACAGAGCCCGACGGTGGTCGGCGCTTCTCTGACGCGCCAGGCGTTCGGGCGAGGTGTCTGCCGCGTCCCCGATGCCGATACGCTGTGCACGACACCCGACCCACACCTGTCGCCGCCGCCCCACCCGGGCGGCACCGACCCACGTCCGTAGGAGCGCATCACCGTGAGCATGCCCGATTCCGCTGTCCTCGCACCTCGCATCAGCGTGGCCGCAGGGACGACCGCCGGAACGGCGCTGCGCGACACCGGCCTTCCCAACAAGGGGCCGGACGCCATCGTGGTGGTCCGGGACGAGGAGGGTCGACTCCGCGACCTGTCGTGGGCTCCCGAGGCGGACACCGAGGTCGAGCCCGTGCGCGCCGACAGCGAGGACGGCCGCAGCGTCATCCGCCACTCGGCCGCGCACGTGCTGGCCCAGGCGGTCCAGGAGATGTTCCCGAACGCGAAGCTGGGCATCGGCCCGCCCATCGAGAACGGCTTCTACTACGACTTCGACGTGGAGAACCCGTTCACTCCGGAGGACCTGACCAAGCTCGAGAAGAAGATGAAGCAGATCATCAAGAGTGGTCAGCGGTTCTCGCGGCGCGTCTACGACTCCCTCGACGCCGCCAAGGCCGAGCTGGCCGACGAGCCGTACAAGCTCGAACTCGTCGACGACAAGGGCTCGGTCGACGATCCCGAGGTCATGGAGGTGGGCGGGGGAGAGCTCACCGCCTACGACAACCTGAACCCGCGGACCGGCGATCGCGAGTGGGGCGATCTGTGCCGCGGACCGCACGTGCCCACCACCAAGTACATCCCGGCGTTCAAGCTCACCCGCAGCTCGGCCGCGTACTGGCGCGGCGATCAGTCGAAGGCCGATCTACAGCGCGTGTACGGCACCGCCTGGGAGTCGCAGGAGGCGCTCGACGCGTACCTCGAGCTCCTCGCGGAGGCCGAGCGTCGCGATCACCGCAAGCTGGGGTCGGAGCTCGACCTGTTCAGCTTCCCCGACGAGTTGGGATCCGGCCTGCCGGTCTTCCACCCCAAGGGTGGCATCGTGCGCAAGGAGCTCGAGGATTACTCGCGCCAGCGCCATGTCGAGCAGGGCTACGAGTTCGTCTACTCACCGCACATCACCAAGAGCACGCTGTACGAGGTCTCCGGTCACCTCGACTGGTACAAGGACGGCATGTTCCCCGCGATGCATCTCGACGCGGAACTCGCCGAGGACGGCACGGTGCGCAAGCCCGGCCAGGACTACTACCTCAAGCCGATGAACTGCCCGATGCACAACCTGATCTTCGACTCCCGCGGCCGCTCGTACCGCGAGCTCCCGTTGCGGCTCTTCGAGTTCGGGTCGGTGTACCGCTACGAGAAGTCGGGCGTCATCCATGGTCTGACCCGAGTACGCGGCATGACGCAGGACGACGCGCACATCTACTGCACCCGTGAGCAGATGCACGACGAGCTCACGAACACCCTGAACTTCGTCCTCGGACTGCTGAAGGACTACGGACTCGACGACTTCTACCTCGAGTTGTCGACCCGCAACCCCGACAAGTCCGTCGGCTCCGACGAGGTGTGGGAGGAGGCCACCGCCACCCTCGCCGAGGTCGCCGCGGCCTCCGGGCTGCACCTCGTTCCCGATCCGGGCGGCGCCGCGTTCTACGGACCCAAGATCTCGGTGCAGGCGAAGGACGCGCTCGGCCGGACGTGGCAGATGTCGACCATCCAGCTCGACTTCAACCTGCCCGATCGTTTCGGCCTCGAGTACACCGGCAGCGACGGTGTGAAGACGCGCCCCGTCATGATCCACCGCGCACTGTTCGGTTCCATCGAACGCTTCTTCGGTGTGCTGACCGAGCACTACGCGGGTGCCTTCCCGGCGTGGCTCGCCCCCGTGCAGGTGGTGGGCATCCCCGTCGCCGAGGCGTACGCGGACCACCTCTTCGGTGTGATCGCCGCGCTGCGGAAGGCGGGCATCCGCGCCGAGGTCGACGCCAGTGACGACCGCATGCAGAAGAAGATCCGCAACCACACCACGCAGAAGGTGCCGTTCATGCTGCTGGCCGGGCAGAACGACGCGGATGCCGGTGCGGTGAGCTTCCGCTTCCGCGACGGCACCCAGATCAACGGTGTCCCCGTCGACGACGCGGTCAATGCGGTCGCCTCCTGGGTGGCGCAGCGCCGCAACGAGTCCCCGACGGCGGACACCTTCGACACCATCCCCGGCGGGAGTGACGGAGCATGAGCGAGGACGACGCCACCGCCGACGCGGGAGCCATCGTGGACACCGGGACGGGTGACGAGGACCGCCTTCAGCGGCTCTGGTCGCCGCACCGGATGTCCTACATCGCGACGGCTCCGAAGGTCGACGACAAGATGGCGTCGGAGCCGTTCACCCAGATTCCCACGCTGGAGGACGAGGACGGGCTCATCGTCGCGCGCGGAGAGCACGTGTACGCGGTGCTGAATCTCTACCCGTACAACCCGGGTCACCTGATGGTGGTGCCGTACCGCAAGGTGGCCGACCTCGAGGACCTCACGGACGAGGAGAGCGTGGAGCTGATGCGATTCACGCAGCACGCGATCCGCACGATGAAGCGGGTCTCACGCCCGCACGGGTTCAACGTCGGGCTCAATCTCGGTGCGCCCGCAGGCGGTTCGCTCGCCGAGCACCTGCACCAGCACGTCGTCCCGCGGTGGGGCGGTGACGCCAACTTCATCACCGTCATCGGCGGTGCGAAGGTCATGCCGCAACTCCTCCGAGACACTCGCGCGTTGCTCGCCGCCGCGTGGAAGGACTGACTCCGTCGTGCTGAGCATCTTCGGTAGGGCATCGGCGTCCAAGGTCACCGCGCCGCTGGGCCGCGCCCTCAACAGCACGGGTCTCACGCCGGACTCCGTCACCATCATCGGCACCGTCGCGAGCGTCGTCGCCGCGATCACGCTGTTCCCCGCGGACCATCTGTTCATCGGCACGCTGGTGATCTGGCTGTTCGTCATGTTCGACATGCTCGACGGTGCGATGGCACGTGCGCGGGGCGGCGGCAGCAAGTACGGCGCCGTGCTCGATGCGACGTGCGACCGCGTGGCCGACGGCGCCATCTTCGCCGGGTTGTCGTGGTGGGCGGTCTTCCACCAGAACGATCGGCCGCTGTTCGTCGCGATGCTCGTGTGTCTGGTCACGTCGCAGGTCATCTCCTACGCCAAGGCCCGTGCCGAGGCGAGCGGACTGTCCGCCGACGGCGGCCTGATCGAACGTCCGGACCGCCTGGTGATCGTCCTCGTCGGATCCGGGCTCACCGGCATCGGCCAACTCGCCGATCTCACCTGGCTGCAGTTCGCTCTGCCCGTCGCGACGTACTTTCTGGCCGCGGCGAGCATCGTCACGGTGTTCCAGCGTGTACTGGCCGTCCGCAACTCCGCCGGTGCCCGCGACATCATTCCGATCCAGCCGAAGGCCAACCGGATCGAGCCGGACAGCACGGCTGGATGAGTCTGTCGGAGCGGCTCGGCGCCGCGGGATACATCGCCGGATGGCGGGTCGTCCGGGCGCTGCCCGACGGCGTCGCGACCCGACTCTTCGACGCCGGCGCCGACCTCGCCGCGCGCCGCAACGGTGGACCGGAGCAGCTGCGCCGCAACCTCGCCCGCGTGCTGGGCACCACCGCGGACGCGGTACCGGACGACCTCGTGCAGGCGTCGGTGCGCTCCTACGCGCGGTACTGGCGCGAGGCGTTCCGGTTGCCGTCCATGGATCTCGCGGCCCAGGCCGCGGCCATCGACGACGCCGTCGTCGGCCAGGAACATCTGGACGCGGCGCTGGCGTCCGGCCGCGGCGCCGTGCTCGCGCTCCCGCACAGCGGGAACTGGGACATGGCGGGCGTCTGGCTCACGCGCACCCGCGGCCAGTTCACGACGGTGGCCGAACGGCTGAAGCCGGAGTCGCTCTACCAACGCTTCGTCGCGTACCGCGAGTCCCTCGGTTTCGAGATCTTCCCGCTGAGCGGCGGCGAACGCCCGCCGTTCGAGCAACTCTCCGAGCGCCTGCGAGACGGAAAGGTCGTGTGCCTCCTCGGTGAGCGCGACCTCGCCCGCCACGGGGTGCCCGTCACGTTCTTCGGGGAGCCGACCCGTATGCCGGCCGGGCCCGCGCGTCTCGCGATCGACACCGGTGCGGCTCTGCTCCCGGTGCACTGCTGGTTCACCCCCACCGGCTGGGGTTTCTCGATCGAGCCCCCGATCGACGTCTCCGCCGGCGTCGAGCAGGCCACCCAGTCGCTCGCCGACCACTTCGCCGCCAACGTCGCCGCGCATCCGGCCGACTGGCACATGCTGCAGCCGCTGTGGTGGGACGACCTCTCGCAGGGCCGGCGTGACCGCATGACCGGTGAGGCCGACCGGTGAAGATCGGCATCGTCTGCCCGTACTCGTTCGACGTCCCGGGTGGTGTGCAGGCGCACGTCGCGGAACTGGCCGAGGTACTGATCCAGCGCGGTCACCGTGTCAGCGTCCTGGCCCCAGCGAGCGACGAGACGGCGCTGCCCGACTTCGTCGTCTCGACGGGCAAGGCCCTGAGCTTCCCGTACAACGGCTCGGTGGCGCGCCTGGCGTTCGGTCCGGTGACCTACACCCGCATCCGGGCGTGGATCGAGAAGGGCGAGTTCGAGGTCCTGCACATCCACGAGCCGAACGCGCCCAGTCTGTCGATGCTGTCGCTGAAGATCGCGGACGGTCCGATCGTGGCCACGTTCCACGCCTCGACCACGAAGTCGTTGCTGCTGAGCACCTTCCAGGGTGTGCTGCGCCCGTATCACGAAAAGATCGCCGGGCGCATCGCCGTCTCGGAGCTGGCGCGACGGTGGCAGGTGGAGGCTCTGGGGTCCGATGCGGTGGAGATCCCCAACGGGGTCCACGTCCCCGCGTTCGCGACGGCGCCCCTGTTGCCCGGGTATCCCCGGCCGGGCCGGACGCTGGTGTTCATCGGCCGCTACGACGAGCCCCGCAAGGGCATGCAGACCCTGCTGGCCGCGCTCCGGCCCATCGCCGCGGTGTTCCCGGACATCGAGGTGCTGGTCGTGGGCCGCGGCGACGAGCAGAAGCTGTGCCGAGAGGCCGGCGATCTGGCGAAGCACTTCCGCTTCCTCGGCCAGACGACGGACGCCGAGAAGGCGTCGGCACTGCGCAGCGCCGACATCTACTGTGCTCCGAACACCGGCGGCGAGAGCTTCGGCATCGTGCTGGTGGAGGCCATGGCAGCGGGCGCGCCCGTGGTCGCGAGCAATCTGGACGCGTTCCGCCGCGTGCTGCGTGACGGCACGGCCGGTGTGCTCTTCCCGGTGGGCGATTCCGAGGCCATGGCGGACGCGGTGATCCGCGTGCTGTCGAACGACGACGAGCGGGCCGACCTGGTGCGTCAGGCGAGCCGCGCCGCCGTGTCCTACGACTGGCCGGTCGTCGCGGAGCAGATCGTCCGGGTGTACGAAGCGGTCGCGGTGGCCGGTCGCACGGTGAAGGTGATCGACTGATGACGTTCTGGGTGGCCGCCGCCGTCGTGGTCGTGGCACTGCTGGTCCTGCTCCTCGGCCTCTGGGCGTACTCGACGGCGCACCGTCTCGACCGACTGCACGTGCGCTCGGACCGGTCCTGGCAGTCCCTCGAGGCCGCCCTTGCCCGTCGGTCGGTGGTGACCCGTGCGGTCGCCGCCGCCCTGGACGCGCCGGGATCGGTGGAGAGCCGCACCCTGACGACGCTCGCGGATCGGGCGGAACGGGCGGAGCGAGCCGACCGGGAGCGCGCCGAGAACGCGGTGTCCGTCGCGCTGGGCCGCATCGACCTCGCCCGGCTGAACCCGCAGATGATCTCCGAACTCGCCGACGCGGAGGCGCGGGTGCAGATCGCCCGGCGGTTCCACAACGACGCGGTCCGCGACACCGTCGCACTGCGATCGCGTCGACCCGTCCGCCTGCTCCGACTCGGCGGGACGGCCGCGATGCCGACCTACTTCGAGCTCTCCGAGAGCGAGGCGACCCTCGAGGAGGTCGAGGGCGCGTCGACCCGGACCTCGGCGCGCGTCGTGCTGCTCGACGGGCGCGGCCGCGTGCTGCTGCTGCGGGGTCACGATCCGTCTGTGCCCGACGTGCATTTCTGGTTCACCATCGGTGGGGGCGTCGAGGTGGGGGAGACCCTGCGCGACGCCGCCGTTCGCGAACTGCGCGAGGAGACCGGCATGGTCGCCTCGGCGGAGGACCTGCGCGGGCCCATGTGGCGTCGGACCGCGACGTTCTCCTTCGACGGCGTCGTGATCCGGTCGGAGGAGCTGTTCTTCGCTCTCCGCGCCGAGGCGTTCGAGCCGGTGCGCACAGGCTTCACGGAGCTCGAGCGACGCGTCGTCACCGGACATCGCTGGTGCACGGCGGACGAGATCCGGTCACTGGCCGCCTCGGGCGACGCGGTCTATCCGCGCGCGATGGCGGAGCTGCTCGACGAGGCGGACACGGTGCTGGCTCTCCGCACCGATCCGGACGTGCGCGCCATCCACTGACCTGGTGTGATGGCAGCCATAGCGGGCCAGTGCGGTCGAAGTGGTTATCGCGACGAGGTCCAGCCGAGCCTAGGCTCGCGGTGCACCCATTCCCGCATGCCTGAGGAGATCACCGTGACCACCACCCTCCCGTCCGAGCAGGACGCCACTCCGTCCACCGGAACCGCCCGCGTCAAGCGCGGTATGGCAGAGATGCTCAAGGGTGGCGTCATCATGGACGTGGTCACCGCCGAGCAGGCGAAGATCGCCGAGCAGTCCGGCGCCGTCGCCGTCATGGCTCTCGAGCGGGTGCCCGCGGACATCCGCGCACAGGGCGGCGTCTCGCGGATGAGCGATCCCGACATGATCGACAGCATCATCTCCTCGGTCAGCATCCCCGTCATGGCGAAGGCGCGCATCGGCCACTTCGTCGAGGCACAGATCCTGCAGAGCCTCGGCGTCGACTACGTCGACGAGTCCGAGGTGCTGACCCCCGCCGACTACGCGAACCACATCGACAAGTGGAAGTTCACGGTTCCCTTCGTCTGTGGTGCGACCAACCTCGGCGAGGCGCTGCGCCGGATCACCGAGGGCGCGGCCATGATCCGCTCGAAGGGCGAGGCCGGCACCGGTGACGTGTCCAACGCGACCACGCACATGCGCACCCTGCGTGACCAGATCCGCCACCTGACGTCGCTGCCCGAGGACGAGCTGTACGTCGCCGCGAAGGAGCTGCAGGCTCCCTACGATCTCGTCGTCGAGGTCGCCCGCGCGGGCAAGCTCCCCGTCACCCTGTTCACCGCCGGCGGCATCGCCACCCCGGCGGACGCCGCGATGATGATGCAACTCGGCGCCGAGGGTGTCTTCGTCGGCTCCGGCATCTTCAAGTCCGGCAACCCAGAGCAGCGTGCCGCCGCCATCGTCAAGGCGACCACCTTCTTCGACGACCCGGACGTGCTGGCCAAGGTCTCCCGCGGCCTGGGCGAGGCCATGGTCGGCATCAACGTCGACGAGATCCCGCAGCCGCACCGCCTCGCCGAGCGCGGCTGGTGATCTGACACCACCTCCGGTCTGCGGGGGTGGTCAGCGCTCGACGAGCAGGGCCGGGCGGTCGGGGTGGTCCATCCGCACCTCGACGTCCGCCCGTTCGCCGTGCTCCGCGTGCGCCGTCAGGGCAGGCACCGTCCAGCGCTCGTCCTCCGGGGTGAGGCGCGACGCGGTGCGCTCGGTGAGCGTCAGCGCCACCGTGACGTCGAGATCGAGGTCACGCCCCAGCAGCATGGGGCCCGCGACGACCACCACCTGATTCTGCGCCGCCGTTCGCGGCCGAGCGCGAGCGGAGCGATCGGACCGCTCGTCCCACAGCGCGGGCAACCACTGATCGCGTTTGTGCACCGCCGTGATCACCTCACGCGTCAATGCGTCGTAGTCGAACCACAGGGTGCGGTAGGAGAGTTCGTCCTCGTGCCCGTACTCGAGTCGCAGCGACGCGGGCCGCACCCAGTCGTGCAGGGAGACGAGATCGGCGGCGCGGCCGTCCGCGCGGAGCCGGGCGACGACGCGCTGAGCGAAGGCCACCGGATCGGCGGCGTCCGCACCGTCGACGGCCACGACACACCGTCCGTCGACGGCGTCGATGCGGTCCACGACGTGGTCCACCACCGCGTCGGGAGTGGTGGGGGAGAAGCGGGGCACGGCCTCGATCCTGCCCGACGCGCCGCCTCCGCCCCCTGCGAGTACGGCCGAAGTGTCGTTCCGGGGCCCGATTCTGCGACACTTCTGCCGTACTCGCGGGGCAGGTCCCGTCTGTCCCGACCGGAAAGGGTGATCATGGCCGGAATCGAAGAGATCCTCGAGCTCGAGCGCATCGAGAACGACATCTATCGCGGGAGTTCCGTCCCGAGTCAGCTGCAGCGCACGTTCGGCGGCCAGGTCGCCGGGCAGTCGTTGGTGTCCGCGGCGAAGACGGTGGATCCCGCGTTCCGCGTGCACTCGCTGCACGGATACTTCCTGCGTCCCGGAAACCCGAACGAGCCCACCGTCTTCACGGTCGACCGCATCCGCGACGGTCGGTCGTTCGCCACGCGTCGGGTCACGGGCATCCAGGACGGCAAGGCGATCTTCACGATGTCGGCGTCGTTCCACGTGGAGGACGAGGGCATCGAGCATCAGGACCGGATGCCGGCAGTGGTGGGTCCGGAAGACCTCCCCGACGTCGCCGAGGACGAGGCGTTGCGGCAGAAGATGTTCTACAAGGAGTGGAACCGGTGGGACGTGCGGCTCGTCCCGCAGGACCGCATCACCCGGAGCTCCAGTTTTGCTGCGCAGCAACAGGTCTGGATCCGATACCGCGATCCGCTGCCGGACGATCAGGTCTTCCACGTGTGCGCTCTGGCGTACATGTCGGACATGACGCTGCTGGGTTCGGCGAAGGTCCCGCACGAGGACGTCGCCACGCAGACCGCGTCGCTCGATCACGCGTTGTGGTTCCTGCGCCCGTTCCGTGCGGACGAGTGGTTGCTGTACGACCAGACGTCGCCCTCCGCCGGCCTCGGCCGCGCGTTGACCCAGGGACGGATCTACGACCGTCAGGGCCGGATGGTCGCGGCCGTCACGCAGGAGGGTCTGATGCGCTACGACCGCTCGGCGCAGCACACGCCGGGCCTCGAGACGTCACGGTGACAGCTCCGACCATCGGGGTGCTCGCGCTGCAGGGTGACGTGCGAGAGCATCTCGAGGCGCTCACTGCCGCCGGTGCGAGCGCGGTGACGGTGCGCCGTCCCGAGGAACTCGACGCCGTCGACGGTCTGGTGCTGCCCGGCGGCGAGTCGACCACGATGGGGAAGCTGCTGCGGATCTTCGATCTCCTCGATCCGCTCCGCGAGCGCCTCGCCGCCGGTATGCCCGCCTACGGGTCCTGCGCCGGCATGATCCTGCTGGCCTCCGACATCCTGGACACCACCCCGGATGCCGTGCATCTCGACGGCCTCGACATCACGGTGCGGCGCAACGCCTTCGGTCGTCAGGTCGACTCCTTCGAGACCGACCTCGACGTCGCTCGGGTGGGCGGCGAGCCGATGCGTGCCGTGTTCATCCGGGCGCCGTGGGTCGAGCGGGTCGGCGACGGAGTCGAGGTGTTGGCCACCGTCCCGGAGGGTCCCGCGGCGGGCCGCGTCGTCGCCGTGCGGCAGGGCGACGTGCTCGCGACGTCGTTCCATCCCGAGGTCACGGGGGACCGCAGGGTCCACGCTCTGTTCGCCGACATGGTGCGGGAGCGAAGGACCTCGTCCACGCCCGCGTAAGATGGGCACGTTCTCTGCCGGTACGAAAGGGGCTATTGCCGATGAGCGGCCACTCCAAATGGGCGACCACGAAGCACAAGAAGGCTGTCGTCGACGCCCGCCGATCGAAGTCCTTCGCCAAGTTGGTGAAGAACATCGAGGTCGCCGCGCGCACGGGTGGTGGTGACCCCGTCGGTAACCCCACGTTGTACGACGCCATCCAGAAGGCGAAGAAGACCTCGGTCCCCAACGACAACATCGAGCGTGCGCGCAAGCGCGGCGCCGGTGAGGAAGCGGGCGGCGCCGACTGGCAGACCATCATGTACGAGGGCTACGGGCCCAACGGTGTCGCCGTCCTCATCGAGTGCCTCACCGACAACCGCAACCGCGCGGCCGGCGAGGTCCGCGTCGCGATGACTCGCAACGGCGGCAACATGGCCGACCCGGGTTCCGTGTCCTACCTGTTCTCCCGCAAGGGCGTCGTCACGCTGGAGAAGAACGGCCAGTCCGAGGACGACGTCCTCATGGCCGTGCTCGACGCCGGCGCCGAGGAGGTCAACGACAACGGGGACACCTTCGAGGTGGTCTCGGAGCCGACCGACCTCGTCGCCGTGCGCACCGCGCTGCAGGAGGCAGGCATCGACTACGACTCCGCCGAGGCCAGCTTCCAGCCGTCCGTCAGTGTGCCCGTCGACGTCGACGGAGCGCGCAAGGTGTTCAAGCTGATCGACGCGCTCGAGGACAGCGACGACGTGCAGAACGTGTGGTCCAACGTCGATCTGTCCGACGAGGTGCTCGCGCAGCTCGACGAGGACTGACTCCAGCGCGCCGCCCACACTCGTCACCGACTCGCCGCTAAGGTATCGAACAACAGTTCTACGTGTTCGAAGGTCCGGAGCGGCCGAATCCGGTGAGGGAGTGGGCGTTGCGTGTCATGGGAGTCGACCCCGGGCTGACCCGGTGTGGACTGAGCCTGGTCGAGTCCGGCGCAGGCAGAGCGGTCACGGCGCTCGACGTCGACGTGGTGCGGACGCCGGCCGACATGGAGCTGGCGCAGAGACTTCTCCTGATCGCCGAGTCCGCCGAGTACTGGCTGGACACCCACCGGCCCACGGTGGTCGCCGTCGAGCGGGTGTTCTCCCAGAACAACGTGCGCACCGCGATGGGCACCGCGCAGGCCGGGGGAGTGATCGCCCTCGCGGCCGCCCGGCGCGGTATCCCGGTCGCCTTCCACACTCCGTCCGAGGTCAAGGCCGCTGTCACCGGGAACGGCACCGCGGACAAGGCTCAGGTGACGGCCATGGTGACCCGCATTCTCGGCATGCAGCAGGCCCCCCGCCCCGCCGACGCCGCCGATGCTCTCGCCCTGGCGATCTGTCACTGCTGGCGGGCACCCATGATGGCGCGGATGGCCGCCGCCGAGGCGCAGGCGGCCGCGGCGAAGGCCGCGTACGAGAAGAAACTGAAGCAGCAGCGCGCGGCCGTGCGGGCCGCCGCGAGGACGGGAGCGCAACCGCGATGATCAGCTCGGTACGGGGCGAGGTGCTCGAGATCGCCCTCGACCACGCGGTGGTGGAAGCGGCAGGCATCGGCTACCGCGTCAATGCGACGCCGGCGACGCTGGCCGGGCTCTCTCGCGGAACCGAGGCGCGCCTGGTCATCTCGATGATCGTGCGCGAGGACTCCATGACGCTGTACGGCTTCGCGGACGCCACGTCGCGCGATCTCTTCGGCCTGCTCCAGACGGTGTCCGGCGTCGGTCCCCGGCTCGCCATGGCCGTGCTCGCCGTCCTCGAACCCGATGCGCTGCGCACCGCGCTGACCGACGGCAACGTCACGGCCCTGATGCGGGTACCGGGTATCGGCAAGCGCGGCGCCGAGCGTCTCGTGGTCGAACTGCGCGACAAGGTGGACGCGGTGGTGTCCGGTCCGGCCGGTGTCGCCGCACCCGGCCACTCGTCGAGCCCGGTGCGTGATCAGGTGGTCGAGGCGCTGCTCGGCCTCGGGTTCCCGGCCAAGCAGGCCGAGCCCGCCGTCGATGCCGTGCTGGCAGACGACCCCGCCGTCGGAACGGCGCAGGCTCTGCGCTCCGCCCTGGTGAGCCTGGGCAGGTCGCGGTGACGGACCCGGACGGCACGGACGACTCACTGGTCACCGCCGAGATGGTGCCGGACGACGGCGATCTCGATGCGAGTCTGCGGCCGAAGTCGCTCGACGACTTCATCGGTCAGCCCCGCGTGCGGGAGCAACTGCAGCTCGTCCTGCAGGGCGCGACGCAACGCGGCGGAACACCGGACCACATCCTGCTGTCCGGTCCGCCCGGACTCGGCAAGACCAGCATGGCGATGATCATCGCGGGGGAGCTGAACTCGGCGCTGCGCCTGACGTCCGGGCCGGCCCTCGAACGAGCGGGAGACCTCGCGGCGATGCTGAGCAACCTCGTCGAGGGTGACGTGCTGTTCATCGACGAGATCCACCGCATCGCGCGGCCGGCCGAGGAGATGCTGTACCTGGCGATGGAAGACTTCCGCGTCGACGTGGTCGTCGGTAAGGGGCCGGGCGCCACCTCGATTCCGCTCGACGTCGCACCGTTCACGCTCGTCGGTGCCACCACCCGGTCCGGCGCCCTCACCGGCCCGCTGCGCGACCGCTTCGGCTTCACCGCGCACATGGATTTCTACGACCCCCCTGAACTGCAGCGCATCCTGACGCGGTCGGCGGGAATCCTCGGAGTGCGCATCGAGGCGGATGCCGCCGCGGAGATCGCGGGACGATCGCGCGGCACACCCCGCATCGCCAACCGCTTGCTGCGCCGGGTGCGGGACTACGCCGAGGTGCGTGCCGACGGCCGCGTGACACTCGAGGTCGCCCGGGCGGCGCTCGAGGTCTACGACGTGGACGAGCTCGGCCTCGATCGCCTCGACCGAGCCGTGCTCGGCGCCCTCGTCCGCAGCTTCGGCGGCGGGCCCGTGGGGGTCTCGACGCTCGCGGTCGCGGTCGGGGAGGAACCGGCCACCGTGGAGGAGGTGTGCGAGCCCTACCTCGTCCGTGCGGGCATGATCGCGCGGACGCCGCGCGGTCGCGTCGCGACGGCCGCCGCCTGGGAGCGGATGGGTCTCACACCCCCGCCGGATCTCGCGGTCGGCGGCATCTCGGTGCGGACGAACGAGCCGCAACGCACGCTCTTCGACGAGACCTGAGCCGGTGGATCCGGACGATCGCGGCGTTTCGGGCGGTCGACACGCCCGATCGCCCGACCGAACGTGGCACACTGAAGGTTCCGAGTCCCAAGATCTAAGGATTGACGTTTCTGATGGAACTGCTGTTTCCGCTTCTCGTTCTCGCCCTGCTCGTGCCCATGTTTCTCGGCATCCGCCGCCAGAAGCGTGAGGTGGCCAAGACGGTCGAGCTGCAGGAAGCGCTGTCCATCGGTGATCGCGTCCTGACCACGTCCGGGCTGCACGGCCTCGTCGACGGACTCACCGAGACCACCGTCGACCTGGAGATCGCTCCCGGCATCATCACCACCTGGTCGCGTGCCGTCGTGCGCGACGTGCTGCCCGACGAGGACGAGCTGGACGAGTCAGGTGCGGAGAACTCCGGTCCGACCAGCGACTTCGAGGACCACAGCGACGCCGGATCGCGCGTCGACAGCCTGGAGAACGGCCTCGGCGGCGCGGACGACGGCCGATCGCAGGCACGACTCACCAAGGAGTGAGACAAAGCGGATACACCGCCCCCGAGGTCGTCCTCGGGGGCGGTGCGTCGTTGTGGAGAGGGTACGGTCGGTCAGGCTCCGGCCGTCCGTGACGCCCGCCGCCGCCGCGCTCCACCCCCGTCCGACCAGCAGCAGGTCCGTCTCCTCCAGCCGGTCCGTCTCACTCAGGAGAAGCACTCACCGTGGCCCCATCCAGCGGATCCTCGTATCCGGTGCGGTATCTCGCCGTGTTCGGCGTCTTCATCGCCCTCGTGTACGTCCTGGTCTTTTTCACCGGTGACAAGTCCCCGACTCCCAAGCTGGGCATCGACCTGCAGGGTGGAACACGCGTCACGCTCACCGCGCGCACGCCCGACGGCAGCGCCCCGAGCCAGGAGAGCCTGCGTCAGGCGCAGCAGATCATCGAGACCCGCGTCAACGGTCTCGGTGTCTCCGGCTCCGAGGTGGTCGTCGACGGTCAGAACCTGGTCATCACGGTTCCCGGCGACGACAGCTCGCAGGCCCGCACACTCGGTCAGACGGCCCGGCTGTACATCCGCCCGGTGCTGACGTCCCAGGCCCCCACTCCGGCGGGCACTCCCGCTCCCGCGGCGACCGACCCCGCTGCCGACCCCGCGGCTGCCGACCCTGCGGCCACCACGGCTCCGGCGACACCGGCGCCGCAGAACCGCCCCTTCCCGGCGCAGGACCCCACGGACACCCCCGCCCCGTCCGAGACACCCGCGCCGTCCGACACCTCCGCCTCCGAGCCCGGTGCCGCCCCGCCCGCGTCGTCGGCGGACGAGACCGCCGACGCGATCGCCGAGGCGAAGGCGCAGCGGCAGAGCACCGACCCGACAGTGCAGCAGCAGGCCATGGCCACGATCGACTGCTCCGCGCCCGACCCCCTGCAGGGCAACGACGATCCGGCCCTGCCGCTCGTCGCCTGCTCCACGGACGGCACCGCGGTCTACATCCTCGAGCCGTCGATCATCGACGGACAGCAGATCGCCGACGCCAGCTCGCAGTTCGACACCCAGCAGTCCCGCAACGTCGTCTCCCTCAGCTTCACCACCGAGGGTGGCAACACCTGGGCTCAGTTCACGTCGGCGAACATCGGCAAGCAGGCCGCGTTCACCCTCGACTCCAAGGTCGTCAGCGCACCGGTCATCCAGGGCGCGACCCCCGCGGGCAGCGCCACGCAGATCACCGGCAATTTCACCGCCGACAGTGCCCGCGAGCTCGCCAACACGCTGAAGTACGGATCGCTGCCGTTGTCGTTCGCCGCCTCCGAGGCGGAGACAGTGTCGGCGACGCTGGGACTCGCGTCGCTCGAGGCAGGCCTGATCGCCGGCGCCATCGGCCTCGTGTTCGTCCTCATCTACTGCCTCCTCTACTACCGCATGCTCGGCATCCTCACGGCGCTGTCGCTGGTGCTGTCGCTGGTCGCCATCTACGGGATCCTCGTACTGCTCGGTCGATGGATCTCGTTCACGCTCGATCTCGCCGGCATCGCCGGTCTGATCATCGGTATCGGTATGACCGCCGACTCGTTCGTGGTGTTCTTCGAGCGCATCAAGGACGAGATACGCGAGGGCCGCAGCTTCCGCTCGGCGGTTCCGCGTGGTTGGGCCCGTGCGCGGCGCACCATCCTGTCCGGCAACGCGGTGAGCTTCATCGCGGCGGCGGTGCTGTACGTGCTCGCCGTCGGTCAGGTGCGCGGCTTCGCGTTCACGCTCGGCCTGTCGACCCTGCTGGACATCGTCATCGTGATCCTCGTGACGTGGCCACTGGTCAATCTCGCCTCGCGGTCCGAGTTCTGGTCCAAGCCGTCGATCAACGGTCTCGGTGCGGTCCAGGAGATCGCCCGCGCGCGCAAACGCGCTGCCGCCGCCAAGACCACCCGCGATGCTGCTACCGCGGCAGCCGGCCCGAGCAAGGAGGCCTGACCCGTGGCCGAGACGACCACCACCACCACCGAGGACACCGTTCCCGACGCACCCGAGGCCGGTCGCGGACTCCTGTCGCGGCTCTACACGGGCACCGGCGCGTTCGACATCATCGGACGCCGTCGCCTCTGGTACGGCGTCACCGCGGCCTTCGTGCTGGTGTCGTTGCTGTCGATCGCGGTCCGCGGCTTCACGCTCGGTATCGATTTCGAGGGCGGCACGCGCGTGCAGTTCCCGGCTCCGCAGGGCGTCGACACCGCGCAGGTCGAGGAGATCTACACCGACACCCTCGGTCAGGACGCCGTCGCCGTCCAGACCGTGGGCACCGGATCCGGCGCCACCGTGCAGATCCGCTCCGAGTCGCTGGACCAGGGGCAGGCGTCCGCGCTGCAGACGGCCCTGTTCGACGCGTTCCAGCCCGCCAACGCGGAGGGTGAGACCACGCGCGATGCGGTCTCCTTCACCGACGTCAGTGAGACCTGGGGTTCCCAGATCACCGACAAGGCGCTGATCGCGCTCGTGGTGTTCCTGGTGATCGTCAGCATCTACATCGCCGTCCGGTACGAGCGGGACATGGCGCTCGCCGGTATCGCGGCCCTGTTCTTCGACATCCTCGTCACGGCGGGTGTCTACTCGCTGGTCGGGTTCGAGGTCACTCCGGCGACCGTCATCGGACTGCTGACCATTCTGGGCTTCTCGCTGTACGACTCCGTGGTGGTGTTCGACAAGGTCGAGGAGAACACTCGCGGCATCCTGCACCTCAACAGGCGCACCTATGCCGAGCAGGCCAACCTCGCGGTGAACCAGACGCTGATGCGCTCGATCAACACCACCGTCATCAGCGTGCTCCCTGTCATCGCCCTCATCGTCATCGCGGTCTGGTTGCTGGGTGTGGGGACGTTGAAGGATCTCGCACTGGTCCAGCTCGTCGGCATCGTCATCGGCGCCTACTCGTCGATCTTCTTCGCGACCCCGCTGGTGGTCACGCTGAAGGAACGGTGGGGCCCGGTCGCGGCGCACACGAAGAAGGTGCTCGCGAAGCGCGAGGGCACCACGCGTCCGCGCGCCGAGAGCGCGGTTCCGGCCGGCGCCAGTTCCACGGCGACCGCCACGGCAACGGATGCTCCGGCCAAGACCGCACGCACTGCGGCCGCGGCGCCTCGCGCAGGCGCGCGCCCGACGGGTAAGCGCGGCAAGCGGAGGAGCTGACATGCGTGCGTCGTCAGGGGTCAGGACAGGCGTCGCCGTCGCGGCGCTCGCCGCGATCACGGCCACGACACTCGTGGCGTGCGGCGACGAGGACACCCGCATCCCGTCCATCGGCTACGCCGTCGACAACACCGTCACCACCTACAACGGCGGAACCGTCGCCGGATCGGTCTCGGCTGCGCCGCAGGCCTTCTCGCGAGTCCTGCCCGGATTCGCGCTCACAGCCCCGAGCGGCGGTGCCGTGAGCGACACCGACATCGGGACGGCCGTGGAGGTACCCGGCGAGCAGCAGGTGGTCACCTACACGCTCGCCGCGCCCGCCGTGTGGTCCGACGGTGTGCCGATGACGTGCGACGACCTCGTGCTGGCGTGGGCCGCACGCAGCGGCCGGACAGCCGCGGACGGAGCGCCGCTCTTCGACGCCGCGTCCACCGCCGGTTACACCGACATCGAACGCATCGACTGCGCTCCCGCGGACAAGGTCGCGACCGTGACGTTCCGCTCGGGACGCGGGTACGTCGAGTGGCAGTCCCTCTTCGGCGCCGGGACGATGATGCCCGCACACGTCGCGGCCCGCATCGCCGGCGTGCCGGACGTGGTGAGCACCCTCGCCGGCGGTGACCAGGACGCACTGCGGCGCGTCGCGGACGTCTGGAACACCGGATGGAACCTCACCCCGGCGGAGGGGGAGGACGTCGGAACCGTCGACCCGGCGGTCTTCGTGTCGTCCGGGCCCTTCCGCATCGAGTCGTACTCGGTCGAGAACGGTCTCGCGCTCGTACCCAACGAACGGTGGTGGGGTGTTCCCGCCGCCACGGATCGTGTCGTCGTGTGGCCCAAGGGCGCCGACATCGCGGCCAAGGCGGCATCGGGCGACATCGAGGTCGTCGACGCCGACGGCGGCACGGCGACGCCCGACGGCTTCACGTCGACGGCTCAGCCGTCATTCGGCGTCGAGCAGTTGACCATGGCCACGTCCGGTGTCTTCGTCGACCCGGCCGCACGCCGCGCCTTCGCTGCGTGCGTTCCCCGCGGCGAGCTGTACGCGCAGCACGGCCACCCCGGATACGAGGCGGAGACCGGCCGCGGGTCCGGCATCGTCGACAGCCGGACCACCCTTCCCGCGACGCTGCCCTACCGCTCGGTGGCGGCCACCGCGGCGGAGCGGTACCGCACCGCGGACGTCGCCGGGGTGACCGCGGGTCTCGCCGAAGCGGGTCTGACCGACCCCATCGTCCGCGTGGGCTACCTGGGGCCCGACGAGCGCCGCGCGGCCGTCGTCGCCGCCATCGCATCGTCCTGCGCACCTCTCGGCATCGAGATCGTGGACGCGTCGTCGCCGACCTTCTCGCCGCTCGCTCTGCGCGACGGGGAAGTGGACGCCGTCCTGGCCTCCACCGCCGGACAGGCGGGTGCGTCGGGCACGTCCTCCGCCGATCCCGGTCGCTTCGCCCTGCGCGGCGGACAGGGCGTCAACGTCGGCGGCTACGCCAACGGGCGTCTCGACGAGCTGATCGATCGCCTGGCCGTCGACCAGTCCGACGCCACCGTGCTCGCCGCGGCGGTCGAGGCGGAGAACATCCTGTGGACCGACATGCCCACCCTCCCGCTCTACAACGCGCCGCGCGTCACCGCGGTGGCGTCCGGAATGCGTGGTGTGGAGTCGAACCCGACGGTCGCGGGTGCGGGATGGAACATGGACAAGTGGATACTCGTCGGATGAGTACACCCGGATCGAGCAGCCCCACCACGAGCGCACCCGGTGGATCGGACGTCGTCGCCCGGTTGACGCGCTGGGCCGACGACTTCCCCACGCCGGGAGTGCGCTTCGCCGACCTCACGCCCGTGTTCGCCGACGCGGAGGGGCTGCGCACCGTGGTGGACTCGCTCGCCGAGGCGGGCCGTGACGCCGACGTCGTGGCCGGTATCGACGCGCGCGGCTTCCTGCTCGGTGCCGGCGTCGCGCTGGCGTTGAACACCGGCGTGATCGCCGTCCGCAAGGCGGGGAAGTTACCCCCGCCGGTGCACCGGCAGTCGTACGAACTCGAGTACGGCACGGCGGAGCTCGAGATCTCCGCCGAGGGCATCGCGCTCGAGGGGCGCCGCGTACTCGTCGTCGACGACGTGCTCGCGACCGGCGGCACACTCGAGGCCGCCGCCGAACTGTTGACGCGGTGCGGAGCCATCGTGGTGGGTGCCGCCGTCGTTCTCGAGGTGGAAGTTCTGGGCGGCCGCGAGCGTTGGAAGCATGGACCGCTCACGACATTGGGCGTCGTCTGAGCATCCGACCTCGAGAAGATGTGAGGGCGTGCGCTGTGCGCTCCGGTGACGGCGGATAGAGTCGGGTCTCTCGAGCAGCTGAGGAGGTGTCGATCATGACGCGATACATCGGTCGTACCGCCGAGGAGTCCGCAGCAGTGCCGCCTGCCGCGGGGGAGTCCCTGCCGTCCGACGCCGTCCTGCCTGCCGACGCTGCTGCTGACGAGGCCGCGACGGAGCCCGTGCCCTCCAGGGCGGAGCCTGCCGATCCGACAGCGCGCACCGATGCCCTGACACCGGAGCCGGTCGCACCCGCCGCGGAGCCCGTGCCCGATCCGGCACCCTCCTCCGCCACCCCCACTGCGCCGTCGTCCGCGTCCCGGCGCGTTCGTGCGCGGCTGGCCCGCCGCATCACCGCGCAGCGCAACACCGCGGTCAAGCCGGTGCTCGAGCCGTTGGCCGGCACCCACCGGTCGATGTACCCGAAGGCGGACCTCGGGCTGCTGCAACGCGCGTACGACGTGGCCGACGAGCGGCACGCCACGCAGATGCGCAAGTCGGGTGACCCGTACATCACGCACCCGCTCGCGGTCGCCAACATCCTGGCCGAGCTGGGAATGGACACCACGACGCTCGTCGCGGCGCTGCTGCACGACACCGTCGAGGACACCGGCTACTCGCTGGACCAGCTGCGCACCGAGTTCGGCGACGAGGTCGCCCATCTCGTCGACGGCGTGACGAAGCTCGACAAGGTCGCGCTCGGCACCGCCGCCGAAGGCGAGACCATCCGCAAGATGATCATCGCGATGGCGCGGGATCCGCGGGTGCTGGTCATCAAGGTGGCCGACCGGCTGCACAACATGCGTACGATGCGCTTCCTGCCGCCGGAGAAGCAGGCGCGCAAGGCGAAGGAGACCCTCGAGGTCATCGCACCTCTCGCGCACCGCCTCGGCATGGCGACGGTCAAGTGGGAGCTCGAGGACCTCGCGTTCGCGATCCTGCACCCCAAGAAGTACGACGAGATCGTGCGCCTCGTCGCCGACCGGGCCCCGTCACGCGACACCTATCTCGCCAAGGTGCGCGCCGAGATCAACGCGACCCTGTCGGCCTCCCGCATCAGTGCCGTGGTCGAGGGTCGGCCCAAGCACTACTGGTCGATCTACCAGAAGATGATCGTCAAGGGCCGCGACTTCGACGACATCCACGATCTGGTCGGCGTGCGCATCCTGTGCGACGAGATCCGGGACTGCTACGCCGCCGTCGGCGTGGTCCACTCGCTGTGGCAGCCGATGGCCGGACGGTTCAAGGACTACATCGCGCAGCCGCGCTACGGGGTCTACCAGTCGCTGCACACCACGGTCGTCGGTCCCGAGGGCAAGCCTCTCGAGGTGCAGATCCGCACCCGCGACATGCATCGCACCGCCGAGTTCGGCATCGCCGCGCACTGGCGATACAAGGAGACGAAGGGCCGTCACTCCGGTGACGCGACGGAGCTCGACGACATGGCGTGGATGCGCCAGCTACTCGACTGGCAGCGGGAGGCCGCGGATCCGGGGGAGTTCCTCGAGTCGCTGCGGTACGACCTCGCGGTCAAGGAGATCTTCGTCTTCACCCCCAAGGGCGACGTGGTGACCCTGCCCGCCGGATCGTGTCCCGTGGACTTCGCCTACGCCGTGCACACCGAGGTGGGGCACCGGTGCATCGGTGCCCGCGTCAACGGGCGCCTCGTCGCGCTGGAGCGTCAGCTCGACAACGGCGAGGTGGTCGAGGTCTTCACCTCGAAGGCCCCGACAGCCGGACCGAGCCGCGACTGGGCCACCTTCGTCGCGTCGCCGCGTGCGAAGACCAAGATCCGCCAGTGGTTCGCCAAGGAACGTCGCGAGGAAGCGCTCGAGGCCGGCAAGGACGCCATCGCCAAGGAGGTGCGGCGCGGGGGACTTCCGTTGCAGCGCTTGATGAACGGCGAGTCCATGTCGGCCATCGCGCACGAGCTGCGGTATGTCGATGTCTCGGCTCTCTACACCGCGGTGGGGGAGAACCACGTCTCGGCGCAGCACGTCGTGCAGCGTCTCGTCGCTCACCTCGGCGGTGTCGGCGATGTCGAGGAGGAACTGGCCGAGCGGTCCACCCCGTCCACCATTCCCACCCGTCCGCGCCGCGTCGGCGACGCAGGGGTCATGGTGTCGGGTGCGGACGGCGTCGTCGCCAAGCTGGCGAAGTGCTGCACCCCGGTGCCGGGAGACGACATCATGGGCTTCGTCACCCGCGGTGGCTCGGTGAGCGTGCACCGCACCGATTGCACCAACGCCGGGTCGCTGCAGACGCAGTCGGAGCGGCTGATCGAGGTCGAGTGGGCCCCGTCGCCGTCGTCGGTGTTCCTCGTCGCGATCCAGATCGAGGCACTCGATCGCCACCGTCTGCTCTCCGACGTCACGAAGGCGCTGGCCGACGAGAAGGTCAACATCCTGTCGGCGTCGGTGACCACCTCGGGCGATCGGGTCGCCATCTCGAAGTTCACCTTCGAGATGGGTGATCCCAAGCATCTGGGCCACGTGCTCAACGTGGTGCGCAACGTCGAGGGCGTGTACGACGTGTACCGCCTGACCTCGGCGGCCTAGAGCTCGACACACCCCCGGCGAGTACGTCCGACGTGTCGTGATCCCGTCCGGAATCACGACACTGTCGGCGTACTCGCGGGAGTGTGCGGGGTGAGCCGTCAGGCCAGGTCGAGCCGCACCGTGTTCAGGGTGGTCGCGAGAGCCGGCGCACCGTCCTGCGCGCCACCCTCGACGCCCGCTGCGGCGATCTTGTCGAGCGTCGCGAGGCCGGTCTCGTCGATCGTGCCGAACACCGTGTAGTTCGGGGGCAGCTGCGAATCGCCGAACACGAGGAAGAACTGGCTGCCGTTGGTGTCGGCGCCGGCGTTCGCCATCGCGATGGTTCCGCGGGGGTACAGGACGGGCGACTGCAACGCGGCCGGATCGTCGGCGTACTGGTCCGTGGGGAACTCGTTGGCGTACTGGTAGCCCGGGCCGCCCGTTCCGGCGCCGGTCGGGTCACCGCACTGCAGGACCTTCAGGCTGTCGGCCGTGGTCAGACGGTGGCAGGGAGTGGCGTCGTAATAGTTCTGCCCGGCCAGCGAGGCGAAGCTGTTCACGGTGCACGGCGCCTTCGTGGCGTCCAGCGACAGGCCGATCGGACCCTGCGAGGTGTCCATGCTGACGCTGACGTTGTCGTCCGTGGTGGGCACGTTCTCGGTCTGCGGAGCGTTCGCCGGCTTCGCGGCAGTGCCGCCCGCAGGGTAGGAGCAGCTCACGGTCTCGGGCAGCGGTTCCGAGCGGCCGGCGGGCAGCATGCCCTCCGGAGTCGCGTTCTCGCTGGTGGGGGAGTCGGAGGCCTCGACGGCGGTGTCGTCGTCGCCGCGTGTCACACCGATGGCGACAGCGACGCCGCCGATGACGACGACCAGTCCGATGACGGCGGCGGCGATGGTCGCCTGCTTGCGTCGTCGCGCCCGAGCGGCACGGTTCTCGAGCTGGCGTTCGAGCTTGCGCTTGGCAGCGTCACGTCGTTGTTCGTTCGTCGGCACGGTTGGCGTTCCTCTTCTCGCTGGAGCGGGTGAGCAGCAGAAGTGTGCCAGGCTTCCCTGAGAGGCACCTGACCCGGTGGACGGCCGAGGTGCCTGCCCCACGTTCCGGGGCGCCCGGTCGCACCGCCTACGCTGGTGGCATTCGTCCGATCGCGGATCGCTGCACCGCAAAGCATGAGGAGTCCTTCACTGTGCGTGTCACCGGATTCCCCGCCGGCATGTTCCAGACGAACTGCTACGTCGTCAGTCGGGACGAGGGGACGGACTGCATCGTCGTCGATCCCGGCCAGGACGCCGCGGCGCCGCTCTACTCGTTCCTCGACGACGCGGGCCTGACGCCCATCGCAGTGCTCCTCACGCACGGCCACCTCGATCACATGTGGGACGCGACGCCGGTGTGCGCGCGCTTCGACATTCCCCTGTACGTCCATCCCGACGACCGCCACATGCTCACCGATCCGGCGTCCGGTATCGGCCCGGTCCTGGCGCCGCTGATCGCGCACTCCACCTTCGAGGAGCCCGCGACGGTGGTGGAACTGGCGCACGGCGACGTTCTCGACGTGGCCGGACTCGGTGTCACCGTCGCGCACACGCCCGGTCACACCCGTGGCTCCGTCGTCTTCCGTCTCGACGGGGGCGAGCAGCAGGTGATCTTCTCGGGGGACACGCTCTTCGCGGGATCGATCGGCCGCTCCGATCTGCCCGGCGGCGATCACGAGCAGTTGCTCGCCTCGATCGCCGAGCACCTGCTGTGCCTCGACGACGAGACCGCCGTGTTGCCCGGACACGGCGAGTCCACCACCATCGGCGCGGAACGCGGCAGCAACCCGTTCCTCGTGGGACTCGGTGGTGTGCGATGACCGGCGACACACAGCGCATCCAGCCGTTCGCCGCCCCCAAGGGCGTCCCGGACTACCTGCCACCCGACTCCGCGACCTTCGTGGCCGTGCGCGACGGTCTCACCGCCGCTGCCCGGGCCGCGGGCTACGGCCACATCGAGCTCCCCATCTTCGAGGACACGGCGCTGTTCGCACGCGGCGTGGGTGAGTCCACCGACGTGGTGAGCAAGGAGATGTACACCTTCGCCGACAAGGGTGACCGCAGTGTCACGCTGCGACCCGAGGGCACCGCCGGCGTGATGCGCGCGGTCATCGAGCACAGTCTCGACCGCGGAGCGCTCCCGGTGAAGGTCAGCTACTCCGGCCCGTTCTTCCGCTACGAGCGCCCCCAGGCCGGTCGGTACCGGCAGCTGCAGCAGGTCGGCGTCGAGGCCATCGGGGTCGACGATCCTGCGCTCGACGCCGAGGTCATCGCCGTGGCCGACAGTGGCTTCCGGAGCGTCGGTCTCACCGGTTTCCGGCTCGAGCTCACCTCGCTCGGCGACGAGACCTGCCGCCCGCAGTACCGGGAGCTGTTGCAGGACTTCCTGTTCGGTCTCGAGCTGGACGAGGACACGCGTCGCCGCGCCGAGATCAATCCGCTCCGCGTCCTGGACGACAAGCGACCGCACGTCCGTGAGATGACGGCCGACGCACCGTTGATGATGGACCACCTGTCGGAGTCGGCTCGCGTCCACTTCGACACCGTGCGTGCCCATCTCGACGCGATGGGCGTGCCGTACGTGGTCAATCCGCGCATGGTGCGCGGTCTCGACTACTACACGAAGACCACCTTCGAGTTCGTCCACGACGGTCTCGGTGCGCAGTCCGGCATCGGCGGCGGTGGACGGTACGACGGCCTCATGGCGCAGCTCGGCGGGCAGCCCCTGTCGGGCATCGGTTTCGGTCTCGGCGTGGACCGCACGGTGCTCGCTCTCGCGGCCGAGGGCGTCGCGCCCGCGTCGACGGCCCGGTGCGAGGTGTACGGCGTGCCCATGGGTCCGGAGGCCAAGCTGCGTCTCGCGGTGATCGCCCGGGAACTTCGGGCCGCCGGCGTCCGCGTGGACCTCTCCTACGGCGACCGCGGAATGAAGGGCGCCATGAAGGGTGCCGACCGTTCCGGTGCCCGCCTCGCGCTGGTGCTCGGTGATCGCGATCTCGAGGCCGGAGAGATCGGCCTGAAGGACCTGGCGACCGGCGAGCAGTCGTCGATCCCGTTGTCCGAGGCCACCGCTCGCGTGTGTGCCACGCTGTCGCCAGTGAGCTGACCATGGCCGACAGAGGGCTGGTGGCGCTCGATCTGGTGCCGCCGGAGCTCATCGTTCCGCGGCTCCGCGTCGCCGGTGCGGTGTTCGCCGTGGTCGGTGCCGTGCTCGGTGTCGTCGCCGGACTGTTGATCTCGCCGTACGTCGGTGTCGCTCTGGGAGCTGCGCTCGTCGCCACGGCAGGGTTCGCCGTCGTGTCGGGCGGCCGCAGACGCGTGTGGATCGATCACGGTGTGGTGAGCCGGCGCGGGTCGTTCCGCGTGCGACGGGTCAACCTGTCGGACGCGACGAAGGTCGAGGTCCTCGTGCGGGTCGCGCGCGTCAGCCAGGTGCTGATCCGTGTCGGCGACTCGTCCGGCGACGTCACGGTCGGCGTGGCGATGTACACGACCGACGGCGGTCGCGAACTGCAGCCGATCGCGCTGCGCGCGGTGGCGGACGGACTGGCCTCGTCCCCGCTCGCGTCGGCTCTGGCGCTGTCGTCGGTACTGGTGACCCAGCTTCGCGCCGAAGCCCGCGAGGCCGGGCTGTCGGAGCGCCCGCTCTATCGGGCGATCGACGTGGTCCGCACGTCCGGGCGAGCCCCGGCGACCGTGCTCACCGACGCCGAGGTCGCGGCTCTCACCGACTGATCGGCCGAGCGGCGTCGAGCAGTGTCGTGGCCGTGTCACGCAGCGACGCCGTCGAGCCCGTCCACCCCAGCACGCGCACCGCGGCGTCGGCGATCGTGTCGGGCGTCGCGAGGGAGTGCCGCGTCGATTCCGCATCGGACCGGGTGCTGATCACCGATTCGACGATGCGGAACGGGAGGGGTATGAGTTCCTCGGAGACCACCAGCGTGCCGATATCGACGAGAGCGTCCCGCGACAGCGAGGCGTAGAGCGCCATGAGGTCGGAGCGACGAGTGCGGAACTGTTCGAACCGTGCGCTGCGCAGTTCGGGGACGAGGTACAGGGCGCCGAGGTTCCATTGCGAGGTCATGAGCTGGTCCGCGTCGAACCACACCAGGGCATACAGCGCGCTCGGAGCGTCGGCCGCGGCGTCGCGCAGCGCCTGCGCACAGGCCAGGGGTGCGTCGACGGTCCCCACCAGCAGCGCCGCGAGCATGTCGTCCTTGGTGGCGAAGTGGTGATACAGCGACGCCTGCCGGACCCCGACCGCGTCGGCGATCATGCGGGTGGAGGTGCTGGTGACACCCCGCGTCGTGAACAACTCCGCCGCCGCGTCGAGGATCTCCTCCCGCGCCGTGGCTCCCGGTCGCTTACGGGTGGTGAGCCGGGGACGCCCGGCACCGGTGGTGGTCATCGACTACGTGACCAGGAACGCGTCGACCACGGACTGGGTGCCCTGACGCGAGCCGGAGGTGACGATCACGGCCCTGTTCAGGTAGGCGAGCGTCCGGATCGACGTGGACACCGTGAGGGTGCCGCGGAAGTAGTAGAGAGCGGACTCGACGTCCTCCCCGCGATCGAGGGCCTCGACGACCTCGGCCGATCCGAAACGTACGGAGTTCAGCGTCAACCGCATCACGGCGCCCGGGTCGTCCGACTTGACGTCGGCCAACAGGTCGGTGGAATACGTGGTCGATCCGTCCGCTCGGACGTGGGCGTGCTCGGCACCGACGGCGCGGACGACGGCCTCGACCCCGGGCCCACTCAGCACACCACCCACGACCGGTGCCACGGACTCCGCGCCGACGGGAGTGTCGCCGAGCTGCACCGGATCCGCGGTGCGCAACACGATGCGCAGCAGCGGCTCGAGCGTGGGAGCGGTCGGTTCGATCGACGCGGACGGGTCCGTGGGTTCGGTCACGCGCTCGACCGTATCCGATCCACCTGGTGCCCTCCTGCCGACTTCCCGGCCGGGCTCCGCCCTCCCCGCCTACTTCCCGGCCGGGCTCCGCCCTCCCCGCCTACTTCCCGGCCGGGCTCCGCCCTCCCCGCCTACTTCCCGGCCGGGCTCCGCCCTCCCCGCCTACTTCCCGGCCGGGCTCCGCCCTCCCCGCCTACTTCCCGGCCGGGCTCCGCCCTCCCCGCTCCGACGCCCGGCGCCACGCGCTGAACGACCGCACCGACGATCGGGTCGGACGCACCAACCACGGCCACGGGTGCACCTCCACCGGATCGAGGGCGGCCGCGATGCGTGCCCACCCCGGTACCGGGGCGTGGGTCGCGGCGAGGCGCCGTCCGGCGAGCTCCTCGGTGACCCGTCCGCGCCGTACCTCCAGAGGCCGGACGGCGGCGAGCTCGCCGAGTGTCTCGGCGAGGAAGACCAGTCGCTTGCCGGACAATTGCAACCGTCGGAGCAGCGGCTCGTCGAACACGAACACCGCGGGGCGGGCGTCGTCGGCCGCGAGGGCCGGATCCGCGCTGCCGAGCGACTCCGCCGTCAGCCACACCTCGTCGCCGTCCTCACCCACGGTGTCCGCGGGGCCGGCCGGGGTGTCGCCGGTGGCCAGGCTCGGTCCGTCGACCGACGGGCCGAGAGCGGCCGTCGGCCAGTCCTGAATGGGACACGCTGACGACAGCGCGCACGATCGGCACAGGCTGGGTGCGCGTTTCTCCACCTGCCAACGACTGAACCCGTAGACCTTGCCGCTGCCGGTACCGACGGTCCACTGCCAGCCGAGTCGGTTGGCCGCCCTCGAGCCGTCGAGGAGATGGGTGAACATCTCGTCCTCGCCGTCCCGCCATGTCGCGCCGGCCCGCACGGCCCACTGCGACGCCAGCCACATGCGCGTCTGGTTCACCAGCCACCCGTCCTCGTGCAGCTCGTCGACGACGGACTCCATGCAGCGCATCCGGGCCGGCCACGGATCGTCGGACCAGGTGTCGTGCGCCGAGACGGCCGGACGGGGCTGCTCGCGCGTGAGTGACGCCCCCAGGTGCGAGCCCACCCGTGCGTACAGGTGGCGGGCGTACTCCTGCCACAGCAACTCGTCGCGGTAACGAGACCGGTCCCGGGTCGGCGCGTCCGCCACCGCGTCCCACACCTCGCTCAGCGTGAGCAGGCCGTGCCGGATGTACGGCGACATGCGACTCGCCCCGCGCCGCGACGGCGGTTCCACCGTGCTGCGGGACCGGGCGTAGCCCGTGATGTCCAGGCTCGCGAGAGCGGCGTCGGCTGCCGACTGTCCGCCGCGCAGACCGCCCGCCCGGATCTCCTCGGGCTCTTCGAGGGTGAGGTCACCGAGGTGCTCGGCGACCCAGGCGACGACATCGTCGGACCGGGCGCCGTCAGCAGGTGACGGGGGAGTCGGGAGGAGGGCCATGTCCACCGACACTACCGAAGAGTTGACACCTCGATAGAACGGATGTTCGACTGTCTGCGAATCGTCGATCGATCGTGTGTTCGAGGCATCGGTGTGCCGGGGTCGCCGGAGAACAGGAGGGGTCATGCGGTGGGACGGTCAGACACTCGACGCTCCCGACGGGGCGCTTCCCGGCCTCGAGCGCACCGGGCTGGTGCGTGCCGGTCTGGTCCGCACTGTCCGCACGCCCGAGTTCGAGGGCGTCACCTTCCACGAGGTGCTCTGCAAGAGCGCCCTCAACCGGGTGCCCGAGGAATCGGCGCTGGCGTTCCGCTGGACCATCAACCCCGCGCGCGGGTGCTCGCACGCGTGCCGCTACTGCTTCGCCCGGCCGACCCACGAGTACCTCGACCTCGATGCGGGCCGCGACTTCGACTCGCAGATCGTGGTCAAGACCAACATCGTCTCGGTGCTGCGCAAGGAACTCGCCCGCGCCTCGTGGAAACGTGACCCGGTCGCCCTGGGCACCAACACCGACCCGTACCAGCGCGCGGAGGGTCGCTACGAGCTCATGCCGGGCATCATCCGGGCGCTCACCGAGTCCGGCACCTCGTTCTCGATTCTGACCAAGGGCACGCTGCTGCGACGGGATCTGCCGCTGCTCACCCTCGCCGCTCAGCAGGTGAATGTGCAGGTGAGTGTCAGTCTCGCCTTTCACGACGAGGATCTGCAGAAGTCCCTCGAGCCGGGGGCGCCGTCACCGCGCGCTCGCCTCGACATGATCCGGGCCATCACGGACGCGGGTCTGTCGTGCCACGTGCTCATCGCGCCCGTCATCCCGTTCCTGACCGACAGTCCCAAACACCTCGGCGCCCTGATGGCGGCTCTCGAGGAGGCGGGCGCGACCGGTGTGACCGCGCTGCCGATGCATCTGCGGTCCAGCACCAAGGAGTGGTTCATGAGCTGGCTCGCCGAGCATCATCCGGCTCTCGTGCGCCGCTACCGGGTGCTCTACGGACGCGGGGCGTACGTCAGCCCGGAATACAAGCAGTGGCTCCGCGACAAGGTGGAACCGTTGCGGGAGAAGCACTCTCTGACGGGGCTCGATCCGGCCGGTGCGCGGCGTGTGGCCAGGGCAGCTCCCGCGGAACCCGCTCCGGAACCGGCGATGACCCTGTTCTGAGTCGACCGGTCAGAAGCCGGGGGTCACGCCGATGTGCTCGAGGTAGCGCCGAGCCGAGCGGACCACCGCGCCGTGAGCGTCCTCCTCGACGACCCGGTCCCACCACGCCCCGACGATGCGCTCGAAGGCCACGTTCTCGAGGAGGGCGACCGTCCGGCGGATCGTGTCGGGATGTTCGGGGATCAGGTTGGGGTAGCTGTACATGAACGAGACCCATCGGCGGTCGGACACCACCTGGACGATGTCCCCGGTGCACAGCGCGCCGCGGCCGTCGGTGCCCGGCCAGTGCAGCACCGAACCGCCCGCGAAGTGCACCCGGGTGTTGATCAGCGTCCGCCCCGGCAGTATCTCCAGGGAGTCGCCCGACCACGTGCGGATGTTGCCGGCGCGGGGCAGCCACGCACGGTCGGACTCGTGCACGTAGATCGGCACGTCGCCGAAGGCCTCGCTCCACTCGACCATCGCGCTGTAGTAGTGCGGGTGGGACAGAGCGACGGCCGACACGCCGCCCAGTTCGGTGACACGGGCGATCGCGGCGTCGTCGATCGTGGTGATGCTGTCCCACAGCAGGTTTCCGCCGTCGCCGGGGACCAGCAGCGCGCGTTGACCGATCGCGAAGGTCGGCTCGGTGCCGATGCCCCACAGGCCCGGGTACTCCTCGCGCACCACGGTCCGGTGCGACGCCGACACCTCGGCGACGGTGGTCCACCGCTGGCCGCCGCGTCCGACGTACTGGCGCTCGTCGGTGCAGATCGGGCACTCGTGCAGTTCGACGCGGTCGAACTGCACGCCACACGTCTCACAGACCGGCAGCTCCGTGCGGGACGACATCAGCGGACGGACGACGGGTCGTTCAGATCCGACGCGTCGTAGGTGTTGCAGGCGGCGACAGCTCCCGTGCGGTAGCCGGCGTCGAACCACGCCTGTCGCTGGTCGGACGAGCCGTGGGTCCAGCCCTCCGGGTTCACGCGGCCCGTCGAGGCCTGCTGGATCCGGTCGTCGCCGACGGACGACGCGGCCGACAACGCGTCGGACACGTCCTGGTCGGTGAGCGGATCGAGCAGCGGCTCGGAACTGCCGGGTGCGGGAACGTCGTCGGCCTTGTTCGCCCACACGCCGGCGTAACAATCGGCCTGGAGCTCGGTGCGCACGGCGCCGGACTCGGGTCCGTTCGGGTCGGCCTGCGCCCGGCCGATGTCGCCCAGCTGGTTCTGGATGTGATGGCCGAACTCGTGGGCCACGACGTATTCCTGCGCGAGCGGGCCGCCGCTGGATCCGAACTGGTCGACGAGCACCTGGAAGAATCCGGTGTCGAAGTACGCGGTGGAGTCGGCGGGGCAGTAGAACGGGCCGACGTCGGACGTCGCGGCGCCGCACCCGGTGGAGACCTGACCGGAGAAGATGTCGACCTCGGGGCGCTCGTACGGCACGCCCGTCTGCGCCGCCAGCTCGGCGTCCCACACCTGATCGAGACTGTTCACGGTGGCCGTGACCCGGCAGTCGACATTCGCGTTGGCGTCGGCCCCGGTGTCGCAGTTCTCGATGGCGCCGCTGCCCGAGTCCTGCGACGTGGCCTCACCGCCGCCGAGCTGCCCGATCACCGACGACGGGTCGCCGCCGAGCAGCAGGGTGATCACCACGATGACGATGCCGCCGAGACCGCCGCCGACGGCGATGCCCTTGCCGCGGCCACCGGAGGACCGTCGAACCCGGGAGGAGTCGATCCTGGCGTCGGGGTCGAACGTCATGAGTCACCACTTTCGTCGGCGTGTGCGGCTCACAGCTTCGCACGTGGCCACCACCGACACAGCGCTGTTTCTCCCGGCGTCGGGGTGGGCTCGAATGGTCCGTAGGATCACCAGCTGTATTCGTCTACTTCTGGAAGGACTCCTGTGCTGCGCACGCACCTCGCCGGTTCGCTTCGAGCCGAGCACGCGGACCGACACGTCACCCTGACCGGTTGGGTCGCTCGACGGCGCGATCACGGCGGAGTCATCTTCATCGACCTGCGTGACGCCTCCGGAGTGGTCCAGGCCGTGTTCCGCGACGGTCCGGCGGCCGAGCAGTCGCACCGCCTGCGGTCGGAGTTCTGCGTCAAGATCACCGGCATCGTCGAGCTCCGCCCCGAGGGCAACCAGAACCACGAGATCCAGACGGGCGCCGTCGAGGTGAACGTGACCGAGCTGGAGGTGTTGGGCGAGAGCGCGCCGCTGCCGTTCCAGCTGGACGAGACTCCGGGCGAGGAAGCGCGGCTCAAGTACCGCTACCTGGACCTGCGTCGCGCCGGACCCGGTCATGCGATCCGACTGCGCTCGAAGGTCAACGCGGCGGCACGGTCCGTCCTGGCCCACCACGAATTCGTCGAGGTGGAGACGCCCACGCTGACACGCTCGACCCCCGAGGGTGCCCGCGACTTCCTGGTTCCCGCGCGACTCCAGCCGGGAAGCTTCTACGCACTCCCGCAGAGCCCGCAGCTGTTCAAGCAGTTGCTCATGGTCGGCGGCATCGAGCGGTACTACCAGATCGCCCGCTGCTACCGGGACGAGGACTTCCGCGCCGACCGGCAGCCGGAGTTCACTCAGCTCGACGTCGAGATGAGCTTCGTCACGCAGGACGACGTCATCGTCCTCGCCGAGGAGATCCTCACCTCGCTGTGGAACCTGATCGGCCACGAGATCACCACACCCATCCCGCGCATGACCTACGCGGACGCGATGCGCCGCTTCGGTTCCGACAAGCCCGATCTCCGCTTCGGCGTCGAGCTCGTGGAGTGCACCGAGTACTTCGCCGAGACGCCGTTCCGCGTCTTCCAGGCGCCGTACGTCGGCGCCGTCGTCATGCCGGGCGGTGCGTCGCAGCCGCGTCGTCAGCTCGACGCGTGGCAGGACTGGGCGAAGCAGCGCGGCGCCAAGGGCCTCGCGTACGTCCTGGTCCAGGAGGACGGCACCCTCGGTGGTCCCGTCGCCAAGAACCTGTCGGACGCCGAGCGCGACGGACTCGCCGCCCACGTCGGCGCGAAGCCCGGTGACTGCGTCTTCTTCGCGGCCGGCCCCGCCAAGGCGCAGCGCGCACTGCTCGGTGCCGCCCGCGGCGAGATCGCCCGCAAGCAGGGCCTCATCGACGAGAACGAGTGGGCCTTCGTCTGGATCGTCGACGCGCCGCTGTTCGAGCCGACGTCCGATGCCACCGCCAGCGGCGACGTCGCCGTGGGTTCCGGCTCGTGGACCGCCGTGCACCACGCCTTCACCTCGCCGAAGCCCGAGTCGATGGACACCTTCGACACCGACCCCGGCAACGCCCTGGCCTACGCGTACGACATCGTCTGCAACGGCAACGAGATCGGCGGCGGCTCGATCCGTATCCACCGCAAGGACATCCAGGAGCGCGTCTTCGCGATCATGGGCATCGACGCGGAGCAGGCGCAGGAGAAGTTCGGCTTCCTCCTCGACGCCTTCGCCTTCGGTGCGCCGCCCCACGGCGGTATAGCTTTCGGCTGGGACCGCATCACGGCCCTGCTGGCCGGAGTGGACTCCATCCGTGAGGTCATCGCATTCCCGAAGTCGGGCGGCGGCGTCGATCCGCTGACCGACGCGCCGGCTCCGATCACCCCGGCGCAGCGCAAGGAGTCGGGTATCGACGCGAAGCCGGTTCCTCGTCAGACGCCGGGTGGCGCATCGGGCGAGAAGCCCGCGTCGGAGGGCCCCACGACCTAGGGTCGAGGCGTCGCCGGTCACGCGTCGACGACGCGCGGACGGAGAGTGCATGCAGAACCTCAGGGTGGTCAGTCCGGCGGACCGGACCGACGAGGTGCTGCGGGTGCTCGACGAGACTCCCGGCGTCGCTCACGTCGTCGTTCTGCGCGGTGCCGCCGTGCGCCCGGAGGGCGACGCCGTGGACGCCGTCGTCGTGCGGGAGTGCGCGAATCAGGTTCTCGACGGTCTGCGTTCGCTGCGCCTGACCCACGACGGAGCCATCACCATGCAACCCGTGGAGACGGTGCTGTCGGACGCGGCGCGCACCGCGGAACAGGACGCGCCCGGTGACCCGGACGACTCGATCGTCTGGGACGAACTGGTCGGACGTACGCGGGAGGAATCGTCCCTCACCCTGACGTTCGTCGCCTTCCTGACCATCGCGCTGCTGCTGGCGGCCATCGGCGTCGTGACCGACTCGCCGGTCACCATCGTCGGTGCGATGGTGGTGGGACCCGAGTTCGGTCCGCTGGCAGCGCTGTCGGTCGGCCTGGTGCGTCGTCAGCGATCACTGATCCGTCGATCGTTGCTGGCGCTGCTCGTGGGTTTCCCGACCGCGATGGTCATCACGGCGCTGGGGGCGTTCGGGGCCGAGGCCCTCGGATGGATCCGACCGGAGGCGATGGACGACCTGCAGCAGGTCGACTTCATCTACCAGGTCGGTCCGTTCTCTCTCGTCGTGGCTCTGCTCGCCGGCGCCGCCGGCATGCTCGCGCTGGTGTCGGCAAAATCGGCCGCCCTGGTCGGGGTCTTCATCTCCGTGACCACCGTTCCGGCAGCAGGTTTCGCCGTCGTCGCGGCCACGGTGGGGAGCTGGCGCATCGCCGCTCTGTCCGCGGGACAGCTGGGTATCAACCTCCTCGGCATCGTCGTCGCGGCGACCTTCGTGCTCTCCCTGCACCGGCGATCGGCTCGGGCACAGGCGGACAGGTAGATTTCTCGCGGACGTGCGCCGAGCGCGGTGCCGGTCGTCTGCGGAGGGGGAGTTGCGTGCAGCAGGGTGAGGCCACGTCCCCCGTGCTCGCGGCGTACCTCGACGAGATCCGTCCGGACGGCCACGACGACCTCGTGGAGAACGCCGTCGACGGTGGTCCGCGGTTACGAGAGCGCTGGGCGGCCCTCCCCGGCGCCGAGGACGTGACCCCGGCTGACCTCGCCGCCGCACAGTTGCGCGTGGGCCGTCTGGTGGACGACTCCGGCATCACCTACAACGACACGGCGGACGCGTCGTCCGAATCGCCGTCGTCGACGCAGTCCGGTGCGCGGTGGGAGCTCGACGTGGTGCCGACGGTGGTGTCGGCGCCGGACTGGGACCGGCTCGAGGCCGGCATGCTGCAACGCTCGCGCATCCTCGACGCGGTGCTCACCGATCTGTACGGCGAGCGCACCCTGATCCGCCGCGGTCTGCTGCCGCCGGAGATCGTCTTCCGGCATCGCGGCTATCTCCGCGCCGCGCACGGCATCACCATCCCCGGCCCACATCAGCTGTTCTTCCACGCGGCGGACATCGCCCGATGCACCGACGGCGAGTTCCGAGTCCTCTCCGACCGCACCCAGGCGCCGTCGGGCGCGGGCTACGCCCTGGCGGACCGGTCGATCGTCGCGCGCGCGGTACCGGCTGTCTTCGGCCGGGTGGCGCCCCGTCCCGCGAGCACCTACGTCGGTGCGATGCGCGTGGCCCTCGTCGAGGTGGCGCCTGCCGCCGCCGAGAATCCGCTCGTGGTGGTGCTCAGTCCCGGTGTCTGGTCGGAGACGGCGTTCGACCAGGCGCATCTCGCCTCGGTGCTCGGATTCCCCTTGGTCGAGTCCGCCGATCTGGTCGTCCGCGACGGCGCCCTGTGGATGCGCTCGCTCGGCACCCTGCGCCGCGTCGACGTCGTGGTGCGCCGTGTCGACGACGACTACGTGGATCCGCTCGACCTGCGCCCCGAGTCACGCCTCGGTGTCGTGGGACTGCTCGAGGTCGCGCGGCGCGGAGCCGTCACCGTGGTCAACACGATCGGCAGCGGCGTCCTCGAGAACGCGGCGCTGTTCGGACGGCTGCCGGAGCTGGGCCGGGCGCTGCTCGGTGAGGAGCCCCTGCTCGACTCGGTCCCGGCCTTCTGGGCGGGGGATCCACACGGCTTGTCGCACATCGTCTCTCGTATCGGTTCGCTCGTGGTGTACGCGATCGGTTCGCACGAGAGCGTCGTCGGTCCCGCGCTGTCCATGCGCGAACGGGACGAGCTGGTGCGGCGGATCGGGGCGGACCCGACGGGGTGGGCGGCGCGGGCGATACCGGACCTGGCGACGTCGCCCGTCGGGCCGGTCGGTCATCGCCGGCACGACGCCGCCGTGCTGCCGAGGCCCGTCGGCATCCGACTGTTCGACGTGGCCGGGCGCCGGGGCTACACCCCGATGACGGGCGGTCTCGCCCAGGTGTTGGTCACGGATCCGCCGTCGGAGCCCATGGCCACGACCGCTGCCAAGGACGTGTGGGTGCTGGCCGAGCGTCGCGGCCGGTCGGATCAGCCGGACGTGTCGAGCGCCGTCGACGCACCGCGTCCGATGGGTGGACGCCGTCCCCGTGTCATCGACTCGGTGAGCACGCCGCGTGTGCTCGACGACCTGTACTGGATGGGTCGCTACGGCGAGCGTGCCGAGGCGACGGCCCGCCTGCTGGTGGCCGCGAACCAGATGGTCCGCGATCATCGCGGCGAGACGCCGTTCGGGGAGCAGGCGCGGTCCGACACGGACGTCGCCCTGGCCGTGGTGCTCGACGCGGTGACCGCGGTGACCGCGACGGCGCCGGGGTTCCGCGCCGCGACCACGCGGTCGGACCTGCTCGCGGAGTTCCGGTCGCTGACGGTGCGGACGCGGCGCACCGGTTCGCTCGCGCACGCCGTGGCGGCGTTGCAGACGTGTGCCCGCGCGGTGCGGGATCAGCTGGGCGAGGACACCTGGGCGGTGTTCAACCGGCTCGACACCGCGCTCGCCGAGTGTGCGGCGTCGCCGGTGTCCGACGAGGCGGGGCTCTGGTCGACGCAGAGCCGTGTCGTGGGGTCGATGCTCGCCGTCGCCGGTCTGTCGGCCGAGTCGATGGTGCACGATCCGGGCTGGTTCCTCATGGACACGGGCAAGCGCATCGAGCGCGCTCTGCAGATCACCGCCCTGCTCGCCGAGACCGTGGGCACCGCACGCCCACCGGCCGTCGAGCAGGCCGTGCTCGGGGCGGTGCTGAACGCCGCCGACTCGTCGGTCACCTACCGGCGCCGCTATCGCGGTGCTCCCGAGGTGGGCGCCGTGGCCGAGCTCGTGCTCTTCGACGGCGGCAACCCGCGCTCGGTCATCCACTCGGTGGAACGAGCAGCGGTGAACCTGGCGTCGCTGCCCGGGTCGACGGGGACCTCCCGCACCGATCGGGCGCTCGAGCGCATCGTCGCGACGCTGCGCCGAGTGGACCCGTCCGATCTCGAGGACGTCGACTCCACCGGGACCCGATCGGAGTTCGACGACGTCGTCCGGTCGGTGCACACCGATCTGCTCGACCTCTCCGAGTCGATCACCGCGGCGCACCTGACGCTGCCCGGCGGCACGCAGCCGTTGTGGGGACGCGGCGGCGGACGGGTGTTGTCGTGACCGATCACGAGGGTGCGCGGTGGTACGCCATCACCCACCGCACCGAGTACGTCTATCAGGGCACCGTGTCGTCGTCGTACGGCCGCGGCCACCTCTTCCCGCGCTCGACCTCGGAGCAGCGGTGTCTCGACGCCTCCGTCACCGTGACGCCGACGCCGACCGACCGGTCCACCGGTGTCGACCTCTTCGGGAACGAGGACGTCTACTTCCACGTCACCACCGATCACGACCGGTTGTGCGTGACCGCGCGCGCCCTGGTCGCCGTGGACCCTCCCGACCCCGCTCGCCTCACCACCCGGGCTGCGACGACGGCGTGGGAGAGTGCTCGTCCCACCGGGGTCGACGGGGCCCTGGACGTCGACTTCGTGCTCGATCTCGTGCCACCGGAGATCACCGACGAGGTGCACGAGTACGCCGCGCTCTCGCTGACCGAGGGCCGCCCGCTGGTGGAGGCGGTGTTCGACCTCAACCACCGGATCCACACCGACTTCGCCTACCTGTCGGGGTCGACGACCATCTCGACGACCGTCGCGGACGTCCTCGCCGCTCGGACCGGTGTGTGTCAGGACTTCGCACGGGTCGCCGTCGCGTGCCTGCGCTCGCACGGCCTCGCCGCGCGCTACGTCTCCGGCTACCTCGCCACTCAGCCGCCGCCGGGCAAGGAACGCATGGTGGGCGTGGACGCCACCCACGCCTGGGCGGCGGTGCGGTCACCGGACGGCTCGTGGCTGGCCTTCGACCCGACCAACGATCAATGGGTGGACGAGCGCTACGTGACGGTGGCGTGGGGGCGCGACTACGACGACGTCCCGCCGTTGCGCGGCATCATCTACACGGAGTCGGCGGGGAGCCGGATCGCCGTGTCGGTCGACGTCGCGCCGATCGTCCGAGCGGTCTGACCTCGGTCGTTGCCTGTCCGTGGGCACCGCGGTCCCGCCGTAGCCCCCGAGCTGTCGGGGGAGTGCGATAGGGTCGAGAAACCGCACGGCGAGCCCGTTTCATCGACTGCGGAGCGGGGAACCCGATCCTGCTCCCGCAGTACGCACACAGCACCACAGTCGGCCCTCGCGGGCCGACACGAGTACGGAAACGAGGAATGACCTGCCCGTTCACGGACGAGGTGGGTCGGACAATCGATGACGGCAATGTTGGCAGATCCGATCACCGAAGCAGTGGCAGCAGCACGAGAACTCCTCACCAGACGCACGGGAGCGTCGGTGACCCTGGTCGATCCGGTCGATCTCGGCGGCAGCGGGCGCACCGTGGTCATCCGTGTCCGGGTGGCCGAGAACCCGTTCCAGTTGCCCCGCACGCTCGTGATCAAGCAGGTCCGCGAGACGTCCACGGAGTCGGTGTCCCGCACGGGTCTCGGCGCCGGGGACCACACGGCGTTCCTGCGCGAAGCAGTCTCGTACCAGTTCGCCACCGCCCTCGCGACGCACACCCGTCCCGGTCCGTCCCTCATCGCGTACGACCTGAAGGAACGGCTCCTCGTCCTCAGTGACCTGGGGGACGCCGCGCCGTTCACCAGTCTGATCGCGAATCCGGATCCGTCGTCCGTCACCAACTCGCTCATGGCTCTGGCCCAGGCACTCGGGCGGATGCACGCCGCCACGTTCGGCCGCGAGGAGGATTTCGGGGCGCTCCTCGGTCGCGCCGGCGTCGCCGATTCTCGGGACGGGCTGGCCGATCAGGTCGCGGTGGCCCAGTCGGACGTCCCGGCGATGCTCGCCGCGGATCTCGGCATCGAGGTGCCGCCCGCGGTCGCCGCCGCCGTCGCCCGCGCGGCCAAACTCTTCGGTTCCGGCGGACACCGCGCCTTCAGTCCGTCGGACCTGTGCCCGGACAACATCATCGTCAACGACGAGGGCGTGCGATTCCTGGACTACGAGTGGGGCGGCTTCCGGGACGCCACTCTCGACGTGGCCTACACGCTCCTGTCCTACCCCGGCTGCCTGTGCCGTCTCGATCTCACGCCGGAACGCGCCGAGGCCATGGTCGATGCGTGGCGCGCCGAAGTGGTCGGAATCTGGCCGCACCTCGCCGACGACGACGTGCTGCATGCCAAGTTGCTGGACGCCCAGTTGGTGTGGGCCTGGCTCACGACGCACTGGTTCCTCCCCGACGACGACACCCGCAACGCCGCACTGCGTCGGCACCATCTCTCGGTGCCCCGCGCCGCCGCGCTGACCACGCGGTGGTCCATCCTCTCGGAGTACGCGCGCTTCGTCGGGCACCACGATCTCGCGGACTTCGCAGGCGATGTCCGGCAGGCACTCGCGGCGCGGTGGCCCGCCGCCGCGTCCTGACCGTCCGATGAGCGCCGACGACTCCCTCTTCGACGACGACACCGCTGCTCCCGACGGGGACGCGTTCGTCCCGTCCCCGCGTGCGAGCACACCGGGTGCGCCGCTGGCCGTGCGGATGCGTCCGCGGTCGTTGGACGAGGTCGTGGGCCAGGGCCACCTCCTCACCCCGGGTGCCCCGCTGCGCCGCCTGGTGGAGGGGTCCGGGGCAGCGTCGGTCATGCTCTACGGCCCACCCGGCACCGGCAAGACCACCCTCGCGTCCCTGATCTCGGGTGCCACCGGCCGCAAGTTCGAGGCCCTGTCCGCGCTCTCCGCGGGCGTCAAGGACGTCCGGGCCGTGATCGACCTGGCGCGTCGCCGGCTGCTGAACAACGAGCAGACCGTGCTCTTCATCGACGAGGTGCACCGGTTCTCCAAGACCCAGCAGGACGCCCTGCTCGCCGCCGTCGAGAACCGGATCGTGCTGCTCGTCGCCGCGACGACGGAGAACCCGTCGTTCTCCGTCGTGTCGCCGCTGCTGTCACGGTCCCTGGTGCTGCAGCTCCGGTCGCTCACCGACGACGACATCCGCGAGGTTCTCACGCGGGCCCTGGCGGACGAGCGCGGTCTCGGCGGGTCGGTGACGGTGACCGACGAGGCGCTCGGACATCTCGTGCGGCTGGCCGGCGGTGACGCTCGACGGGGTCTGACAGCGCTCGAGGCGGCCGCCGACACGGCGGGTGCGGGCGGCACCGTGGATCTCGAGACCGTGGAGAAGAGTGTCGACCGAGCCGCAGTGCGGTACGACCGGGACGGAGACCAGCACTACGACGTCATCAGCGCGTTCATCAAGTCGATCCGCGGTTCCGACGTCGACGCGGCAATGCACTACCTCGCCCGGATGATCACCGCCGGTGAGGACGCACGCTTCATCGCCCGCAGGCTCGTGGTGCACGCCAGCGAGGACATCGGCATGGCCGACCCCACCGCGTTGCTGGTCGCGACGGCGGCGTCGCAGGCGGTGCAGACGATCGGCATGCCCGAGGCGCGGCTCGCCCTCGCCCAGGCCACCATCCACCTCGCCACCGCACCGAAGTCCGGTGCCGTCACCAGCGCGCTGTCCGCGGCGATGGCCGACATCGCGGCGGGGAAGGCAGGCGCCGTGCCGCCGCACCTGCGCGACGGGCACTACACGGGAGCCGCCTCACTGGGCAACGCGGTGGGCTACAAGTTTCCGCACGACGACCCCGACGGTGTGCTCGCCCAGCAGTACCCGCCCGACGAGCTGGTGGGCACCGACTACTACCGGCCCACCAACCACGGAGCGGAGCGCGACCTCGAGACGCGCGTCGGCAAGCTCCGCAGAATCGTGCGTGCTCTCGCGCGCTAGGGTGTTTCCGTGCAGACTCACGAGATTCGCCGTCGTTTCCTCGACCATTTCGAGAAGCTGGGACACACCCCCGTCCCCAGCGCCTCGCTGGTCCTCGACGACCCGAATCTGCTGTTCATCAATGCCGGCATGGTGCAGTTCGTCCCGTACTTCCTCGGGCAGCGCACCCCGCCGTTCGCGCGTGCCGTGAGTGTCCAGAAGTGTGTGCGCACCGGCGACATCGAGAACGTGGGCGTGACCACCCGCCACAACACGTTCTTCCAGATGGCCGGCAACTTCTCGTTCGGCGACTACTTCAAGCGCGAGGTCATCGGCTTCGCGTGGTCACTGCTCACCTTGTCCGTCGAGGACGGTGGCTACGGCTTCGATCCCGAGAGGATCTGGGCCACAGCGTATCTCGACGACGACGAGGCCATCCGGATCTGGAAGGACGTCGCCGGTCTGCCCGACGAGCGCATCCAGCGTCGAGGCATGGCCGACAACTACTGGTCCATGGGCATTCCCGGACCCTGCGGGCCGTGCTCGGAGATCTACTACGACCGCGGACCCGAGTTCGGCAAGGAGGGCGGTCCGGAGGCGGACGAGGACCGCTACATCGAGATCTGGAATCTCGTGTTCATGCAGAACGAGCGCGGACAGGGGACGTCGAAGGACGACTTCGAGATCCTGGGGCCGTTGCCGCGCAAGAACATCGACACCGGTATGGGTGTCGAGCGCGTGGCGTTCCTGCTGCAGGACGTCGACAACGTCTACGAGACCGATCTGGTCCGTCCCGTCATCACCGAGGCCGAGGCACTGTCCGGCCGTCGGTACGGGGAGAACCACGACGCGGACGTACGGTTCCGCGTCATCGCCGATCACGCCCGCACCGCGGTCATGCTCATCGCCGACGGCGTGACGCCGGGCAACGACGGCCGTGGCTACGTGCTGCGGCGTCTGCTGCGCCGGATCGTGCGCAGCGCACGCCTGCTCGGTGCCGAGGACCCCTCGATGGCGCGGTTCGTCACGGTCGTCCGCGACACGATGGCCGAGTCGTACCCGGAACTGGTCGAGGACTTCGCGCGCATCGAGTCCGTCGCCGTCGGCGAGGAGAAGGCGTTCCTCGCGACCCTCACGTCCGGATCGCGCCTCTTCGACAACGCTGCTCAGGCCGTGACCGCGTCCGGCGGCACCCGCATCAGCGGTGACGAGGCCTTCGTCCTGCACGACACGTACGGCTTTCCCATCGACCTCACACTCGAGATGGCGGCCGAGGCGGGCCTGCAGGTCGACGAGGCCGGATTCCGCACGCTCATGGCGGAGCAGCGTAACCGTGCGAAGGCCGATGCGCAGTCGCGCAAGCACGCGCACACCGACCTGACGGTGTACAAGGAGTTCGTCGACCGTGGTCCCACCGAGTTCACCGGTTTCGACGAGCTGGACAGCGAGGCAACGGTTCTCGCGATCATCGCCGGGGGCGTGCGGGTGCCCACCGCCGCTGCGGGGGAGAAGGTCGAGGTCATCCTCGACCGCAGCCCGCTGTACGCCGAGTCCGGCGGACAGCTCGCGGACATCGGCACCCTCACGGGCCCGGGACTGAGTGTCACCGTGGGCGACGTGCAGAAGATCGCGAAGACCGTGTGGGTGCACAAGGTCACCGTCGACGAGGGGCAGCTCACCGAGGGCGACGTCGTCACCGCGCACGTCGACCAGCAGTGGCGCCGCGGCGCCACCCAGGGACACTCCGGCACGCACATGGTGCACGCCGCACTCCGCCAGATCCTGGGCCCGAACGCGGTACAGGCCGGATCGCTGAACAAGCCCGGTTACCTGCGGTTCGACTTCACGTACCAGGGTGCGCTGTCGGAGTCGCAGCGCGAGGACATCGAGTCCGTCACCAACGACGCCGTCGCGTCCGACTTCGCGGTCAACACTTTCGTCACCGATCTCGACGACGCCAAGGCCATGGGGGCGATGGCGCTGTTCGGTGAGAACTACGGCGACGAGGTCCGGGTCGTGGAGATCGGCGGACCGTTCTCGATGGAACTGTGCGGCGGCACCCACGTCCAGCACTCGTCGCAGATCGGCCCGGTGACGCTCCTCGGAGAGTCGTCGGTCGGGTCGGGCGTGCGACGCGTCGAGGCCTTCGTCGGCCTCGACTCGTACAAGTACCTCGCCAAGGAGCGCGCGCTGCTCGCCGGTGTCGCCTCGTCGCTCAAGGTGCCCACCGACGAGGTGCCCGCGCGGATCGAGAACCTCGTCGAACGGCTCCGCGTCGCCGAGAAGGAGCTCGAGGCCACTCGCGCCGCCGCCGTGCTCTCGTCCGCCGGGTCCTACGTCGACACGGCGCGCCGGGTCGGGTCGCTGCTCGTCGTCGCGGAGCCCGCGCCGGCCGGCGTCGGTGCCGCGGATCTGCGCACCCTCGTCGGCGACGTTCGCGGCCGGTTCGGCACGCAGCCCGCGGTGGTGGCGCTGCTCGGAGACGTCGACGGCAAGGTGCCGTTCGTCGTGTCGACGACCAAGGCCGCGCAGGAACTCGGCGTGAAGGCCGGTGAACTGGTGGGTGCCTTCGGTCCGAGCATCGGCGGCCGCGGCGGTGGTAAGGCCGACACCGCGCAGGGAGCCGGGTCCGACGCGTCGGGTATTCCGGCGGCGATCGAGGCTCTGCTCGGTCGCGTCACCGAGATCGCCGGGAACTCCTGACGGTGGCCGCCGGCAGCTCCGCGCCCGACCGGCCGGGCGCCGACGACCCGGGGCGGGGGCGGCGGCTCGCGATCGACGTCGGGAGCGTGCGCGTCGGGGTGGCGTCCTCCGATCCCGACGGCACCCTCGCCACACCCGTCGAGACGGTCCCGCGCGCGGCGAAGACACACACCGACTCGGCCGACGTCCAGCGGATCGTCGCGCTCGCCGAGGAGTACGAGGCCGTCGAGATCATCGTCGGTCTACCGCGCACGCTGCGCGGCGAGCGCGGAACCGCCGCCACGCTGGCTGTCCGTTTCGCCCGAGTCCTGCACCGTGCGCTGCCCGGCGTGCCGGTGCGGCTGTCCGACGAACGCTTGACTACGGTGAGTGCCGCGCGTGGTCTTCGAGACAGCGGCGTCCGCGCGAGAGACCAACGGTCGATGATCGACCAGGCGGCGGCGGTCGCCATCCTGCAAGGGTGGCTCGACGAGCGCCGCAGTGTCCTGGCGCGAGAGATGGTCGCCCAGGCGAACGAGGAGGGGGCAACGGTGCCCGAGAATCACGGTCCGGAGCAGGACACACCGGGGACGACCCCGTGACGGACGACGGTCGTGGACAGCGGCCCGGCCGACGCGACGAGTGGGACACCGACGAGCTGAATCTCCCGGTCGACGACCTGCGCCGTCAGCCGCTCGCCGACGACCGCCGCGCCCGTCCTGCGCGAGTGGCGTCGGGTCCCGGTGACCGCCCGAGCCGCGCGAGCCGCGCGGACACCCGCCGCGACCGCGCCGCGGCCGGTCGCAAACGTCGCTCGCGCATCATCGGCGGACTCGGTGTGCTGGTCCTGGTCGGTCTCGTGGCCGTCGGAGGTGTGTGGGGAGTGTCGAAGTTCACCGGCGGCGGGGCCGCGGTCGCGGAGGACTACCCGGGTCCCGGCGGCGACGCCGTGGTGGTGCAGGTCGCCTCGGGCGACACCGCGCAGGAGATCGCGACCGAGATGGCGGACAAGGACGTCACCGCCAGCTCGGCGGCCTTCTACGAGGCCGCGGTCCAGAACACCGCGATGACCTCCGTGCAGCCCGGTTTCTATCGGATGCGCTCGCAGATGGCGGCGGCCGACGCCGTCTCCGCACTGGTGGACCCGGCATCGCGAGTGGGCCAGATCCAGATCGCCGAGGGCCGTCAGCTGCACGACTCGACCGATGTCAACACCGGCGCCGTCCGCAAGGGCATCTACACGCTGATCTCCGAGGCCAGTTGTGCTGTCGGAGAGGGTCTTCCGTGCGTGACATACGACGACCTGAACCTCGCGGGTGCGGGGGACGATCCTTCCGCACTCGGTGTCGCCGACTGGGCGACCGACGCGGTGCGGCAGGTGCCGGATCGCGATCGTCAGCTCGAGGGGCTCATCGCCGCGGGCACGTTCAACTTCGACCCCAGCGCCGCACCGACGGACATCCTGCGTCAACTCGTGTCCGAGAGTGCCGCGATCTACGAGGACACCGGTCTACTGGAGGCAGGCGCCTCCTCGGGTCTCGACCCGTACCAGGTGCTCGTGGCGTCGTCCCTCATCGAGCGCGAGGCGTTGCCGCAGGACTTCGCCAAGGTGGCGCGCGTCATCCTCAACCGTCTCGCCATCGGGCAGCGTCTGGAATTCGACTCGACGGTCAACTACTCGCTGGACACCACCGAGGTGGCCACCACCGACGCCGACCGTGCGAACGTCACGCCGTGGAACACGTACGCCAAGGAGGGTCTGCCGGCGACGCCGATCTGCTCTCCCGGTGTGGCAGCGGTGCAGGCCGCCGAGGCTCCCGAGCCCGGCAACTGGCTCTACTTCGTCACCATCAACGCCGCCGGTGAGACGCTCTTCACCGACGACTACCAGGTGCACCTGGACAACATCACGAAGGTCGAGGGCGGGTTCCTCGACAGCGGCCGGTGACGTCCGTCTCCGACGCCTCGTCGACGAGGCGCGCGGCCGTTCTGGGGTCGCCGGTGGCGCACTCGCGTTCACCGATCCTGCACGCGGCGGCGTACCGGGAGCTCGGGCTCACCGGGTGGTCCTACGAGCGGGTGGAGTGCACCGCGGAACGGCTTCCGGAGTTCGTGGACGGCCTCGGACCCGAGTGGGTGGGACTGTCGGTGACGATGCCGGGCAAGTTCGCGGCTCTGGCCTGTGCGACCGAACGAACGCAGCGCGCGGTCGCCGTCGGCTCGGCGAACACCCTGGTACGCACCGACTCGGGCTGGCGCGCCGACTGCACCGATGTCGACGGTGTCACGGGCGCCCTCGGCACGGTCGGTGTCCGTGACCTGTCGGGAGCCTCGGTGGTCGTCGTCGGGGCGGGCGGAACGTCCCGCCCGGCGCTCGTCGCTCTGCGCGATCTCGGGGCGGACGCGGTCACCGTCGTCTCGCGGGACGAGGAGCGGGCGGAGGGAGCTCTGGTCTGTGCTCGCGACGCCGGTCTCACCGCCCGGTGGAGTGCACCGGACGACGACGCGCTGCCGCGAGCGGTCGCGGACGCGGCAGTCGTGGTGTCCACCGTCCCGCCCGAGGGCGGCGCTGCGATGATCGACGCACTGCGCGGGACGCGCGTGCTGCTGGACGCGATCTACCACCCGTGGCCCACGCCGCTGGCCGCCGCGGTCGAGGAGTCCGGTGGCGTCGTCGTCGGCGGCCTCGCGATGCTGCTGCACCAGGCCTTCGGTCAGGTGGAGCAGTTCACCGGTATGCCTGCCCCGCGTGCTGCGATGGAGCGGGCTCTGCGGGAGTCCTGATCATCCCCGGGTGCGCCGTCGTCCCCGGGCGGGTCGCCGCGGCACGGATCATGGGAGTCACCGGTGCCACCGTGACTGCATGACCGTCCTCCTCGGATCCGCGCTGTGTTGCCTCGCTCTTCTCACCGTCGGTCGGTGGGTGACGCCGACGGTGCCCGACCTGCTCGCGGCCGCCGTCGTCGGTGCCGCGCTCGGCGCGGTCACCACCGACGTGGCGATCCTCGCGGTCGGGGCGTGGTCCTGTGCCGTCGCGCTCGTCGACCTGGTCCGTCACCGCCTGCCGGACGATCTGACGCTGCCCGCCGCGGGTGCGGTGCTCCTGGCAGCCGCCCACCAGGGTGGGGGCGAGTCGGCGCTCCTCGGCGGCCTGGCTCTGGCCGGTGTGCACCTCGTCGGGTCGGTGGCGTCACCCGGATCGATCGGAGGCGGCGACGTCAAGCTGTGCCTCGCACTCGGGGGACTGGGCGCGGTCTCGGGGCCGTCCGTGTGGACGGTGGCCGCCATGCTGGCACCGACGACGACGCTGGTGCTGGCGGTGATGACGGGACGAACCGGGGGAGCGGCGGGGATTCCGCACGGACCCGCTCTGTGTGCGGCGACCCTGGTGGCGTGGGTGAACGCCGGGACGTGAAAAGATCGATCCGTGTTGCGATGGATCACTGCCGGAGAATCTCACGGCCCTGCCCTGGTTTCCATTCTCGAGGGCATGGTGGCCGGAGTCGAGGTGACCTCCGAGGACATCGGAGCTCAGCTCGCCCGACGACGCCTGGGCTACGGCCGCGGCGCCCGCATGAAGTTCGAGGCCGACAAGGTCACCGTCATCGGCGGTGTCCGGCACGGCTCGACGCTCGGCGGTCCCGTCGCCATCGAGATCGGCAACACGGAGTGGCCGAAGTGGGAGACCGTCATGGCGGCCGACCCGGTCGATCCCGCCGTGCTCGCCGACCTCGCGCGCAATGCGCCCCTGACCCGTCCGCGCCCCGGCCACGCCGACTACTCGGGCATGCTCAAGTACGGCTTCGACGACGCCCGGCCCGTGCTCGAGCGTGCCAGCGCACGGGAGACCGCCGCCCGCGTCGCGGTCGGCACCGTCGCGCGACAGTTCCTGAAACAGGTCCTCGGCGTCGACGTCCTGTCGCACGTCATCTCGATCGGCGCGTCCGACCCGTACGAGGGCCCGGAGCCGTCGGCGGGAGACATCGAGGCGATCGACGCCAGCCCCGTGCGGGCGTTCGACGCCGTGGCCGAGCAGTCCATGATCACCGAGATCGAAGCGGCCAAGCGCGACGGGGACACCCTCGGCGGCATCGTCGAGGTGGTCGTCCACGGCCTTCCCGTGGGACTCGGCTCGTTCGTCACCGGCGACAGCAAGCTCGACGCGCAGCTCGCCGCGGCACTCATGGGCATCCAGGCCATCAAGGGTGTGGAGGTCGGCGACGGGTTCGAGACCGCACGCCGCCGCGGCAGCGCCGCCCACGACGAGATCCTCCCCGGCCCGGACGGGATCGTCCGCACCACCAACCGCGCCGGCGGCATCGAGGGCGGCATGACCAACGGCGCCCCGCTGCGGGTGCGCGCGGCCATGAAGCCCATCTCCACAGTTCCGCGTGCCCTGGCGACGGTGGACATGTCCACCGGCGAGGGTGCGGTGGCCATCCACCAGCGCAGCGACGTCTGCGCCGTGCCGGCCGCGGGGGTCGTCGCGGAGACCATGGTGGCTCTGGTGCTCGCCCGCGCCACGCTGGAGAAGTTCGGAGGCGACTCCGTCGCCGAGACCGCCGGCAACGTGCGCCGCTACGTGGAGAACGCGCAAGCCCGTCCGCCGCGATGACCGGGCAGGCCGGAGGCCGGTCGCAGGATGCCGGGCAGGCCGGAGGCCGGTCGGGGGAGACCGGTGAGGCCGGGGAGGTGTCCGGTCCGCCGCGCGCGGTGCTGATCGGGCCACCCGGCGCCGGGAAGTCCACCATCGGCCGACGGCTGGCTCAGGCCCTGGGCACGCAGGTGTACGACACGGACGTGGCCATCGAGAAGGACACCGGCCGCACCATCCCGCAGATCTTCGCCGAGAGCGGTGAGGCGGAGTTCCGTGCCATCGAGGAGCGCATCGTGCTCTATGCGCTGCGCACGTATCCGGGCATCGTGTCCCTGGGCGGTGGGGCGATCCTGTCCTCGCGCACTCGTGCGGCGCTCCGCGGTCACACCGTCGTCTACCTCGAGATCAGTGTCGGCGAGGGCCTCCGGCGCACCGGTGCGACCACTGCCAACGCTTCGCGACCCCTCTTGGCCGGCTCGGACCCGCGGGCGAAGTACCGCGAACTGATGCGCACTCGGCGACCCCTGTACCGCGAGGTGTCCACCATCCGTGTCCGCACGGACGGCCGCAGCCCTGCTCGCGTCGTCACCGCTGTGCTCGGCCGTCTCGGCGTCGCCCCCGCCGACCGCGTCCCCGCGCCGGCCGCACCACCGCAGCGGACCTCGCCGCGGCGCCGGATCCGGCGCAAGGGCGGACGTCCGATCCCCACCGATCCGGGACCGTTGCCGCGGCAGTCGGCACCACGGACCGGCCGTACCCGACCACCGCAGGATCCACCCCCAGCACAGGAGACGCTCTCGTGACAGAACCTGTTCGTATCGACGTCCGGACGGCGAACCCGTACCCCGTGATCATCGGTCGCGGTCTGCTCACCGACCTGGTGGAGCAGCTCGCGGGCACGCGCACCGTCGCGATCTTCCATCAGCCTCCGCTCGCCGAGACCGCTGAGGCCGTCCGAGCAGCACTGGCGGACAACGGGATCGACGCACACCGCATCGAGATCCCCGATGCCGAGGACGGCAAGGAACTGGCCGTCGCCGGCTTCTGTTGGGAGGTGCTCGGCCGCATCGGTCTGACGCGGAGCGACGCCGTGGTCAGCCTGGGCGGCGGCGCGGCCACCGATCTCGCCGGCTTCGTCGCGGCCACCTGGATGCGCGGCGTCCGCATCGTGCACGTGCCCACCACGCTGCTCGCCATGGTCGACGCGGCCGTGGGAGGCAAGACCGGCATCAACACCGATGCCGGGAAGAACCTCGTCGGTGCCTTCCACGAGCCTGCCGCCGTCCTGGTGGACCTGGCGACCCTCGAGACGGTGCCGCACAACGAGATCGTGGCCGGGCTCGCCGAGGTGATCAAGACCGGATTCATCGCCGACCCGGTCATTCTCGACCTCATCGAGGCGGATCCCGCTGCCGCGCTGGACCCGACGGGCGAGGTGTTGCCCGAGCTGATCCGGCGCTCCATCGAGGTGAAGGCTCGGGTCGTCGCGGCCGATCTCCGGGAGTCCGATCTTCGCGAGATCCTGAACTACGGCCACACCCTGGGACACGCGATCGAGCGCCGTGAGAAGTACAAGTGGCGCCACGGCGCCGCGGTCTCCGTCGGTCTGGTGTTCGCCGCCGAGCTCGGACGTCTCGCGGGGCGACTGTCGGACGATGTCGCCGACCGGCACCGCAGCATCCTGCAGGCGGTGGGACTGCCCGTCAGCTACGACGCGGACGCGTTCGCCGATCTGCTGTCGGGCATGCAGACGGACAAGAAGAACCGAAACGGGCTGCTGCGCTTCGTCGTGCTGGACGGACTGGCCAAGCCGGGCCGCCTCGAAGGACCGGATCCGGCGCTCCTGGCCGCCGCGTACTCCGCAGTGGCGCGTGAGGAGCCGACGACGGGGTCGTCGATCTTCCTCTGACGACGGGGTCGGTCAGGAGGAGCGGTCGCCCTTCGCGAGGTTCGGGCGCCGATCGGAGTCCCGGACCGGCGCGAAGACCTCGGTGTCGGCGTCCGACTCGCCCCGTGCGGGTGCTCCGGAGGTGACGCGGTCGCGCTCGGTCGCGTCCTCCTTCTTGCCCGGCCGCAGGTCCTCCTGCTTGTCGTCGCCGCGTCCGGCCAGCCAGCGGCCCACCGTGACGGCGATGACCGTGGGGATGAAGACGAGCAGAATCGTGAACGCCGCGCCGGAGGTGACCTCGAAGAAGAGGGAGTTGCTGCTCACCGCGAGGTTCGCCACCGCCGAGAACACCCAGCAGACGAGCCCGGCGAGAACACCGGCCACGACCGACGCCTTCAGCCACAGCATCGTGAAATCTGTCCGGCCCTCGCCGTGGTCGCCGCGGCGGTGCGCGTTGATCCCGTCGATTCCGCCCCACACGACGGCCACGAGAACGACGGCGGCCAGCGTGATCATGCGCAACACGGACCCTTGCGCGGGCCAGGCGGAGACCGCCAGCGCGAGCAGCACTCGTGCCACCACATGAACCAGCGCCATCCCCACACCGCGAACCACCCACCCAGTCATGCTGCACACAGTAATCACCCCGGTCGGTCGCGTGTGCTTCTGCCCACATATCCGGGTGCGGTGTCGTCGGGCGGACCGGTGTCGCCGGCCGTCGGTGACGGCGGCGGTAGGTTCGAGAGATGCCGTCCTCCGACCGCGCCGCACGGCGCGACGCCCTCCGAGAACTCGTCCGCGACCGGGAGGCCGACGCGCTCCTGGTGACCGATCTGCTCAACGTCCGCTACCTCACGGGGTTCACCGGTTCCAATGCCGCGCTGCTGCTGAGTGCGCACGACTCCGCCTCCGACGAGTCCGGCACCGTGGTGTGCACCGACGGTCGGTACGTGACGCAGGTGGCCGAGCAGGTGCCCGACCTCGCGGCGGTGATCGACCGCGCGGGCCCTGTTCGCCTGCTGCAGGATGCCGGCGGTGCGCGGGGCGGGCAGACCGTCGGATTCGAATCGCACGTCGTGTCCGTCGACGAGCATCAGGCATGGTCCGACGCCGCGTCCTCGCTCTCGCTCCAGCGCATGCCGCGACTGGTGGAGAAACTGCGGATGATCAAGGACGAGAGCGAGATCGACGCGCTGCGACGCGCCTGCGGTGTCGCCGACGCCGCGCTGGCCGCGTTGATCGAGCGGGGCGGCATCAGCGCCGGCCGGACCGAGAAGCAGGTCGCGATCGATCTGGAGTTCCTCATGCTCGAGCTGGGAGCGCACGCCATCTCGTTCGAGACCATCGTGGCCGCGGGCGCACACTCGGCGGTGCCGCACCACCGCCCCACCGGTGCGGTGCTCGAGCAGGGTGACCTGGTGAAGCTGGACTTCGGCGCGGAGGTGGACGGGTACCACTCCGACATGACGCGTACCTACGTGCTGGGCGCCCCCGCGGACTGGCAGCGCGAGCTGTACGCCCTCGTCGAACAGTCCCAGGCCGCCGGACGCGCCGCCGTCCTCCCCGGCGCCGACGTGCAGGCGGTGGACGGAGCGGCTCGCTCGGTCATCGTGGACGCGGGGCACGGGGACAAGTTCCTGCACGGACTCGGCCACGGCGTGGGACTCGAGATCCACGAAGCGCCGGGAATCGGTGCCACCGGCACCGGTACACTGCTCTGCGGTGCTGCGGTGACAGTCGAGCCCGGCGTGTACTTCTCCGGTCGCGGAGGCGTACGGATCGAGGACACGCTCATCGTTCGAGAGAACGAGCCGGAACTGCTGACGCTCACCAGCAAAGAGTTCACCGTTCTGTAGGCGAGGGCCTGCCGACCAGTGCTTGTCAGGCCCGGAGGCCGTGCGCGGCGTCCGGGTACCGAGAGACCGAGACGACAGTCGACGAGGAGACGCGAAGCAAGTGGCTTCCACCAGTGATTTCAAGAACGGACTCGTTCTCAACATCGAGAACCAGTTGTGGTCCATCATCGAGTTCCAGCACGTCAAGCCTGGTAAGGGACCGGCCTTCGTGCGCACCAAGCTCAAGAACGTCACGTCGGGCAAGGTCGTCGACAAGACCTTCAACGCGGGCGTCAAGGTCGAGACCGCGACGGTCGACCGACGCGACATGACGTACCTCTACCACGACGGTTCGGACTACGTCTTCATGGACGGCGACACCTTCGACCAGATCTCCGTCGCCGAGGCGACCATCGGCGAGGTCTCGCGCTTCCTGCTCGAGAACATGAAGGTGCAGGTGGCGATGCACGAGGGTCTCCCGCTGTACGTCGAGTTGCCGGTCACGGTCGAGCTGATCGTCCAGCACACCGATCCGGGTCTGCAGGGCGACCGCTCCACCGGTGGCACCAAGCCGGCGACCCTCGAGACGGGTGCCGAGATCAACGTGCCGCTCTTCATCAACACCGGCGACAAGCTCAAGGTGGACTCCCGCGACGGCAACTACCTCGGGCGCGTGAATTCCTGAGTGAGCGAGCCTTCCAAGAACCCTGCCGCACCGGGCAAGCCGGCGGCGAAGAAGCTCGGAGCACGGCACAAGGCGCGTAAGCGTGCCGTCGACTTCCTCTTCGAGGCCGAGGCTCGGGATCTCGATCCCGTGGTGCTCGCGACCGAGCGCGGCGAGCTGTCCGCTCACGAGGAGACGGTGGCGCCGGTCAACGCGTACACCACGACTCTCGTGACCGGAGTGGCCGAGAACCTCGACCGCGTCGACTCGGTCATCGGGGATCACCTGCACCAGTGGACTCTCGATCGTCTCCCCGCCGTCGACCGCGCGATCCTGCGCGTCGCGGTGTGGGAACTGCTCAACGCGGTCGACGTCCCGCCGGTGGTGGCCGTCGACGAGGCGGTCGAGCTGGCCAAGCAACTCTCCACCGACGACTCGCCGTCCTTCGTCAACGGGGTGCTGGGCCAGATCGTGCTCGTCGCACCCCAGGTGCGCGCCGCCGCGGCGGCGCGTCCGGCGGCGCAGAGCCGGCCCGTGACGGAGAACACCGCCGACGACGCCGTACCGCCCGCCTCGAGCTGAGTTCGAGCCCGGCGTGGTTGGTATAGTCACCGCGTCAGACATCCTTTAACGATCCGTCCAGTGAGGCGGAGAAGGAGGTCACCTGTTCTCGTGTCCTCAGACGAGCCCGGTACCCCCGGTCCAGCAGGCCAGTCCCGCGAGCTGTTGTCGTCGGCGGACGTCGGCCGCACCATCGCCCGGATGGCCCACCAGATCATCGAGAAGACCGCATTCGGCTCGGCCGACGCCGCTCCGCTGGTTCTCGTGGGTATCCCCACTCGCGGTTCCACTCTCGCCACGCGCCTCGCGGACCGGATCGAGGAGTACTCCGGACTCCGCCCGCCGGTCGGTTCTCTCGACATCACGCTCTACCGCGACGATCTGCGCAGCAAGCCCCATCGCGCGCTCGAGCGCACCTCGATGCCCGACACCGGTGTGGACGGCGCTCTCGTCGTGATCGTCGACGACGTGCTGTTCTCCGGCCGATCGGTGCGCGCCGCGCTCGACGCTCTCCGCGATCTCGGGCGTCCGCGGGCCGTGCAGCTCGCGGTGCTCATCGACCGCGGCCACCGCGAACTCCCACTCCGCGCGGACTACGTGGGCAAGAACGTGCCGACCGCGCGCACCGAGGACGTCTCGGTGCTGCTCGACGAGCACGACGGTCGAGACGGGGTGGAGCTCTCGTGAGTGCCCGGCACCTGCTGTCGACGATGGACCTGAGCCGCGACGACGCCACCGACATCCTGGACGAGGCGGAGCGCTTCGAGCAGGCGCTGCTCGGCCGTGACGTGCGCAAACTCCCCACCCTGCGCGGCAAGACGGTCATGACCGTCTTCTACGAGAACTCGACGCGCACCCGGGTGTCGTTCGAGGTCGCGGGCAAGTGGATGAGCGCGGACGTCGTCAACGTCAGCGCGAGCAGCTCCTCCGCGTCGAAGGGCGAGTCGCTGCGCGACACCGCCCTCACGCTGCGAGCGGCCGGCGCGGACGCCCTGATCGTGCGGCACCCCGCGTCCGGTGCGGCGCACCGCATCGCCCAGTGGACGGCCCTGTCCGACGGCTCGGGTCCGGCCGTGATCAACGCCGGGGACGGCACGCACGAGCATCCCACCCAGGCGCTGCTCGACGCGCTGACGCTGCGCCAGCGTCTCGGCGGAATCGAGGGCCGCCGCATCGCCATCGTCGGTGACGTCCTGCACAGCCGCGTCGCCCGGTCCAACGCGTTCCTGCTGGCCACGCTCGGTGCCGAGGTGGTGGTCGTCGCGCCGCGCACGCTGCTGCCGGTCGGCATCGAGACGTGGCCCGTCACCGTGGCACCGTCGCTCGACTCCGAGCTGCCGGCGCTCGACGCCGTCATGATGCTGCGCGTCCAGGCCGAACGCATGAACGGTGGCTTCTTCCCGTCGGCGCGGGAGTACTCCATCGGATACGGGTTGTCGCAGAAGCGGTTCGATCTGCTCCCCGACCACGCGGTGGTGCTGCACCCCGGTCCGATGCTCCGCGGCATGGAGATCGGCTTCTCGGTCGCCGACGCCCCCGAGACCGCCGTCCTGCAACAAGTCCAGAATGGAGTGCACGTGCGTATGGCAGTGCTGTTCCGCCTGCTCATCGGGTCCGAGCCGACACCGGGACTCGCGCGATGAGCGGGACCGTGGTGCTGCGCTCGGTGCGCCCCTACGGCGAGGGTGATCCCGTGGACGTGGTGGTGTCGGGCGGTGTCATCGACGCGATCGGCGCGGACGTCACCGTTCCCGACGGTGCCGAGATCGTGGACGGTGCCGGTGGCGTTCTGTTGCCCGGCTTCGTCGATCTGCACACCCATGTCCGGGAGCCGGGACGCGAGGACACCGAGACCATCGAGACCGGTTCCGCCGCAGCAGCTCTCGGCGGATACACCGCCGTCTTCGCGATGGCGAACACCTCTCCGGTCGCGGACTCCGTGGTGGTCACCGACCACGTGTGGCGTCGCGGCCAGGAAATCGGGCTGGTCGACGTCCACCCCGTCGGCGCCGTCACCGTGGGCCTGCAGGGCAAAGCCCTGGCGGAGATGGCCACCATGAACGCCGGTGTCGGTGCGGTCCGGATGTTCTCGGACGACGGTCACTGCGTCGCCGACCCACTGCTGATGCGCCGTGCCCTCGAGTACGCGGCCGGCCTGGGAGTGCTCATCGCTCAGCACGCCGAGGAGCCGCGGCTCACCGAAGGTGCCGTCGCCCACGAGGGTCCGACCGCGGCGCGCTTGGGTCTCACCGGATGGCCCCGGTCCGCGGAGGAGTCCATCGTCGCCCGCGACGCGATCCTCGCGCGGGACGCGCGCAGCCGCGTCCACATCTGCCACGCCTCCACCGCCGGCACCGTGGAGCTCCTCGACTGGGCGAAGAAGCAGGGCATCGCCATCACGGCCGAGGTGACACCGCACCATCTGTTCCTGGACGACTCGCGTCTCGAGACCTACGACGCCGTGAACAAAGTGAACCCGCCGCTGCGGGAGGCCTCCGACGTCCAGGCACTCCGCGCGGCGTTGGCCTCGGGTGTCGTGGACTGCGTGGCCACCGATCACGCGCCACACGCCGAGCAGGACAAGTGCTGCGAGTTCTCGCAGGCCCGGCCCGGCATGCTCGGTCTCGAGACCGCCCTGTCGGTGATCGTCACGACCATGGTGGAGACCGGTCTGCTCGACTGGCGCGGCGTCGCACGGGTCATGAGCGAGCGACCGGCGGAGATCGTCGGGCTCACCGACCAGGGTCGGCCCATCGCGGTCGGAGAGCCCGCCAACCTGACGATCGTCGACCCGGACGTCCGGTGGACCGTCGTCCCGAAGGATCTGGCCTCGCTGTCCGCCAACACCCCGTACGAGTCGCTCGAGCTGCCCGCGAAGGTCACCGCGACGCTGCTGCGCGGACGGATCACCAGCCGCGACGGAGTCGCGGCCGCGCCATCGGGAGGGATGAACTAGATGGACAGAGTGCTGTTGGTGGTCGGCTTCCTCGTGTTCTGGGTCGCCATGATCGGCCTGATCATCTGGGGCTGGAAGAACCGTCAGAAGCGTCAGGCCGACGCGATCGGAACCCTCCCGGCCGTGCCGGAGCAGCTCGGCGCCGTCGTCACCCCGGCCTGCACAGGTCTGTACGTGGGATCGACGTTGGCCCCGAGCTGGCAGAACCGGATCGCCGTGGGCGACATGGGCCATCGCGCCACCGGAACGCTGACGCGCTATGAGACGGGCATCCTGCTCGAGCGCACGGGGGAGTCCGACATCTGGATGCCCGCCGACTCGCTCCGCGCCGTGCGGACCGAGCGTGGCCTCGCCGGCAAGGTCATGACCAGGGACGGCCTGCTGGTCGTCCGCTGGGAACTGCCCACCGGCACCGAGATCGACACCGGCTTCCGAGCCGACGACAAGACGGTCTACCCGCAGTGGGTGGACGACACGAGCAGTGACGAGAAGGAGACCGCGTGAGCACCCAGGACGCCGCGGCACTGGTCCTCGAGGACGGGCGCATCTTCCGTGGCACCGCGTTCGGAGCCCGGGGTTCGACCCTGGGCGAGGCGGTGTTCTGCACCGGCATGACCGGCTACCAGGAGACGCTGACCGATCCGAGCTACCACCGCCAGATCGTGGTGGCCACGGCCCCGCAGATCGGCAACACCGGCTGGAACGGTGAGGACAACGAGTCCGTCGGACGCACCGGCGACGCCGACGACTCCCGTATGTGGGTCGCCGGGTTCGCTGTCCGCGACCCCAGCCGCCGCAGCTCGAGCTGGCGCTCGACCGGCACCCTGGGCGAGGAGATGGCGCGGCAGGACGTCGTCGGCATCGCCGAGATCGACACCCGCGCGCTGGTGCGGCACCTGCGCACCCGCGGGTCGATGAAGGCCGGCATCTTCTCCGGCGAGGCCCTCACCGACGTCGACGCGCTGATCGAGACCGTGCGCGGCCAGCCGAGCATGGTGGGTGCGGATCTGGCGGGCGAGGTGAGCACGACCGAGGGTTACACGGTCGACCCCGAGGGCGAGCCCCGGTACTCCGTCGTCGCGGTCGACCTCGGCATCAAGTCGAACACGCCACGCATGTTCGCGCAGAGGGGAATCCGGGTCCACGTGGTCCCCGCGAACGCCGACATCGACCAGGTGCGGGCACTCGGCGCGGACGGCGTGTTCCTGTCCAACGGACCGGGCGACCCGGCCACCGCAGACTCGGTGGTGCGGCTGACCGAGCAGGTGCTCGGCGACGGCACCCCGCTGTTCGGCATCTGCTTCGGCAACCAGATCCTCGGCCGCGCACTCGGCCGCTCCACCTACAAGATGACCTTCGGTCACCGGGGCATGAACATCCCGGTGATCGAACACGGCACGGGCCGCGTCTCCATCACGGCCCAGAACCACGGGTTCGCGCTCGAGGGCGAGGCCGGCGAGGAGTTCGACACCCCGTTCGGCCGGGCGATCGTCAGCCACACGTGCGCGAACGACGGCACCGTCGAAGGTGTCCGCCTGCTCGACGACTCGGCGTTCTCGGTGCAGTACCACCCCGAGGCCGCGGCCGGTCCGCACGACGCCGAGTACCTCTTCGACCGTTTCCTGCAGCTCCTCGACAAGAAAGCCGGCCAGTAATGCCACGGCGCACAGACCTCCAGCACATCCTGGTCATCGGATCCGGACCGATCGTCATCGGTCAGGCCTGCGAGTTCGACTACTCCGGAACGCAGGCCTGCCGTGTGCTCCGCGAGGAGGGCCTGCGGGTCAGCCTCGTGAACTCGAACCCGGCGACGATCATGACGGACCCCGAGTTCGCGGACTCCACCTACGTCGAACCCATCACGGCGGAGTTCGTCGAGAAGGTCATCGCGAAGGAGAAGGCCGAGGGCCATCCCATCGATGCGGTGCTCGCCACGCTCGGCGGCCAGACAGCGCTCAACTGCGCGGTGGCGCTGCACGAGCAGGGGATCCTCGAGAAGTACGACGTCGAGCTCATCGGAGCCGACTTCGAGGCGATCCAGCGCGGTGAGGATCGCCAGAAGTTCAAGGACATCGTCGCGAAGGTCGGCGGCGAGAGTGCCCGGTCGCGTGTCTGTTACACGATGGCCGAGGTGCACGACACCGTTGCCGAACTCGGCCTGCCCGTCGTCATCCGGCCCAGCTTCACCATGGGCGGGCTCGGCTCCGGCATGGCGTACACGACCGAGGATCTCGAGCGTCTCGCCGGCGGCGGACTGGCCGCGTCGCCGTCCGCCAACGTGCTCATCGAGGAGTCCATCTACGGGTGGAAGGAGTACGAGCTCGAGCTGATGCGCGACAACCGCGACAACGTGGTGATCGTGTGTTCGATCGAGAACGTCGACCCGATGGGTGTGCACACGGGCGACTCCATGACGGTCGCTCCGGCGATGACGCTCACCGACCGCGAGTACCAGAAGATGCGCGATCTGGGCATCGCCATCCTCCGCGAGGTCGGCGTCGACACGGGCGGATGCAACATCCAGTTCGCGATCGATCCGAAGGACGGTCGTCTGATCGTCATCGAGATGAACCCGCGCGTCTCGCGGTCGAGTGCACTCGCCTCGAAGGCGACGGGATTCCCGATCGCCAAGATCGCGGCGAAGCTCGCGGTGGGGTACAGCCTCGACGAGATCGTCAACGACATCACGGGCGAGACACCGGCCTGTTTCGAGCCGACGTTGGACTACGTCGTCGTCAAGGCGCCGCGCTTCGCGTTCGAGAAGTTCCCGGGGGCCGACGCCACCCTCACGACGACGATGAAGTCGGTCGGCGAGGCGATGAGCCTGGGCCGCAACTTCACCGAGGCGCTCGGCAAGGTGCTGCGGTCGCTTGAGACCAAGGCCACCGGATTCTGGACCACGTCGGACGAGGTGCTGGCGGGGGACCGGGCGCACGATCTGCAGGCGGTGCTCGCCGACCTGAAGGTTCCCACCGAGGGACGCATCTACGACGCCGAGTTGGCGCTGCGCCTCGGCGGCACCGTCGAGGAGGTCGCCGCCGCGTCCGGTATCGACCCGTGGTTCATCGACGAGATCGCCGGACTGGTGGAACTGCGGACCCGGCTGCTCGACGCTCCCGTCCTCGACGAGAACCTGCTGCGTCGGGCGAAGCACTCGGGCCTGTCCGATCGGCAGATCGCGGCACTGCGTCCCGAGCTCGCGGGCGAGGACGGGGTGCGCTCGCTGCGCCACCGGCTGGGAGTGCGGCCCGTCTTCAAGACCGTCGACACGTGCGCCGCGGAGTTCGAGGCGAAGACGCCGTACCACTACTCCACGTACGAGCTCGATCCCGGCGCGGAGACCGAGGTGGCCCCGCAGACCACGCTCGGCAAGGTGCTCATCCTGGGCTCCGGTCCCAACCGCATCGGCCAGGGCATCGAGTTCGACTACTCGTGCGTGCACGCGGCCACGACGCTCTCGGCCGCCGGCTACGAGACCGTGATGGTGAACTGCAACCCCGAGACCGTCTCCACCGACTACGACACGGCGGATCGTCTGTACTTCGAGCCGCTCACGTTCGAGGACGTGCTCGAGGTGTACCTGGCGGAGAAGGAGTCGGGCGAGGGCGGACCCGGTGTCGTCGGTGTCCTCTGCCAGCTCGGTGGGCAGACGCCGCTCGGTCTCGCGCAGCGACTGCAGGACGCCGGTGTGCCGATCGTCGGCACGTCGCCCGAGGCGATCGACCTGGCGGAGGACCGCAAGGAGTTCGGTGAGGTGCTCGTCGCCGCCGGTCTGCCCGCGCCGAAGTTCGGCACGGCCACCACGTTCGACGGCGCGAAGCGCATCGCGAGCGAGATCGGCTACCCCGTGCTCGTGCGTCCGTCGTACGTGCTGGGCGGACGCGGCATGGAGATCGTCTACGACGAGGCGTCGCTGGACGACTACATCTCCCGCGCCACCGAGCTCACGCCGGAGCACCCCGTGCTGGTGGACCGGTTCCTCGAGGACGCGATCGAGATCGACGTCGACGCCCTGTGCGACGGCACCGAGGTCTACCTCGGCGGCGTCATGGAGCACATCGAGGAGGCCGGCATCCACTCCGGCGACTCCGCGTGCGCGCTGCCCCCGATCACGCTCGGCCGCACCGACATCGACGCGGTCCGCCGGTCGACGGAGGCGCTCGCGTTCGGGATCGGGGTCCGCGGGCTGCTCAACGTGCAGTACGCCCTCAAGGACGACGTGCTCTACGTGCTCGAGGCCAACCCTCGTGCGAGCCGCACGGTGCCCTTCGTCTCCAAGGCCACGGCGGTGCCGCTCGCGAAGGCCGCGGCCCGGATCGCTCTGGGCGCGACCATCGCGGAGTTGCGGGCGGACGGCGTGTTGCCGCCCACCGGTGACGGCGGGCACGCTGCCTTCGATGCACCGGTCGCGGTCAAGGAGGCCGTGCTGCCCTTCAACCGGTTCCGCAAGGCGGACGGCAGTGGCGTCGACACCCTCCTGAGCCCCGAGATGAAGTCGACCGGCGAGGTCATGGGAATCGACGCGGACTTCGGTACCGCGTTCGCGAAGAGCCAGACCGCCGCGTACGGCTCGCTGCCGACGACGGGGTCGATCTTCGTGTCCATCGCGAACCGCGACAAGCGGTCGATGGTGTTCCCGGTCAAGCGGCTCGCCGATCTGGGCTTCCGCATCCTCGCGACCGAGGGAACGGCGGAGATGCTGCGCCGCAACGGCATCAGCAGCGACGTGGTGCGCAAGCACTCCGACGTGCTCGAGGACGGCGAGCGGACCATCGTGGACCTGATCCGCGAGGGGGAGGTCGACATGGTGTTCAACACACCGTTCGGCAACTCCGGCCCGCGGGTCGACGGGTACGAGATCCGCAGCGCCGCGGTGGCGCGCAACATCCCGTGCATCACCACCGTGCAGGGTGCCGCGGCCGCGGTGCAGGGGATCGAGGCGAGCATCCGCGGCGACATCGGGGTGCAGTCGCTCCAGGATCTGCACAGCTCGCTCACGACGTACCTGCGAGCGGGCACCGGGCCGACGGCCACGACCGACCCGGTCACCCCTCGGTGACGGGAAGTCCGGAGGCCGGGGTGTGGCGCAGGAAGCTGACCACGGCGGTCCGGTCGCGGGGACGCCTGTGTGTCGGCATCGATCCGCACTCCGGGATCCTCGCGTCGTGGGGCCTCGACGACACCGTGGCGGGCCTCGACCGCTTCGCGCGGCTCTGCGTCGAGGCGTTCGCGTCGGACATCGGGGTGGTCAAGCCGCAGGTGGCGTTCTTCGAGCGCTTCGGGTCCGGTGGACTCGCCGTGCTCGAGCGGACCATCGCCGATCTGCGTGCGGCGGGCGTGCTCGTCGTCGCGGACGCGAAGCGTGGGGACATCGGGTCCACGTCCGAGGCGTACGCCCGGGCGTGGCTGGACCCGTCCTCACCACTCGCCTCGGACGCCGTGACGGTTTCGCCCTACCTCGGGGTGGGTGCGCTGACGCCGTTCGTCGAGCAGGCGACTGAGCACGGTTGCGGCCTGTTCGTGCTCGCACGCACGTCGAATCCCGAGGGCGCGGCGCTGCAGCAGGCGGTCACCGCCACCGGTGCGAGCGTCGCGCAGGCCGTGGTCGACGAGGCCGCGGCGGTCAACACGCGGGCGAATGACGACGTCATGGGTCTCGTGGTGGGTGCGACACGCGGACACGGGCTCGATCTGCGGACGTTCTCGGGGCCGATCCTCGCGCCCGGACTCGGCGCCCAGGGTGCCACCGCGCAGGACCTGCCCTCCCTGTTCCAGGGTTCGTCAGAGTTGTTGCTGCCCAACTCTTCCCGCGACGTCCTGCGACACGGTCCGGACGTGGCCGCTCTACGGGAGGCGGCGATCGTCGCTCGCGACACCGTCGAGCACGCCCTCGCATAGACCACCATCGCGGCGACACGGCGGCGGGGGGCAAGTTCGCAATCGGCGCCCTGCCCGGGTACGGTCGCTATCGCCGCTGGTCAATCCGGTGGCAGTGACTGGATGTACCAGAACGGCCGGCTCGCGCACATCGCGTGACGCGGGTACGGAATGCACTTCTCGACAGAGATTCACCGATGAGACGGAGGAACCGTGGCCCTTCCCCAGTTGACCGATGAGCAGCGCGCTGCTGCCTTGGAGAAGGCGGCACAAGCTCGTCGTGTCCGGGCTGAGCTCAAGGAACGCCTCAAGCGCGGCGGAACCGACCTCAAGCAGGTCCTCAAGGACGCCGAAGAGGACGAAATCCTCGGCAAGATGAAGGTGTCCGCACTGCTCGAGGCTCTGCCCAAGGTCGGCAAGGTCAAGGCTCAGGAGATCATGACCGAGCTGGAGATCGCACCCACCCGCCGCCTGCGCGGACTGGGCGATCGTCAGCGCAAGGCGCTTCTCGCCAGGTTCGACTTCGAGGCCTGACAGCGACGTGTCGACCGACAACGAGTCGACGGCAGTGTCGAGCGAGGACTCCTCGCTCAGGAAGGGCCGGCTGGTGGTACTGGCCGGCCCTTCCGCCGTCGGTAAGTCCAGTGTGGTCGCGAAGGTGCGTCAGCAGCTTCCCGATCTGTACTTCAGCGTGTCGGCGACGACGCGCGATCCCCGCCCCGGCGAGGTGCACGGACAGGACTACCGGTTCGTGGACGCCGCGGAGTTCGATCGCATGATCGAGGCCGGTGATCTCCTCGAATGGGCGGAGATCCACCGCGGCCTGCACCGCAGCGGTACGCCCGCCGAGCCCGTGCGTCGCGCGCTCGCCGCCGGTGAGCCGGTTCTCCTCGAGGTGGATCTACAGGGTGCGCGCGCGGTCCGTGCCGCCGCCCCGGAGGCTCTGCTCGTGTTTCTCGCGCCGCCCTCCTGGGACGTGCTGGTGGGTCGGCTCACCGGCCGCGGCACCGAACCGCAGGACGTCATCGAGCGTCGGCTCGAGACCGCGCGCGAGGAGCTGGCGGCCTCCGACGAGTTCGACACGGTCATCGTGAACGACGATGTCGACCGAGCGTGCGCGGAGTTGGTATCCTTATTGGTCGGTGGCGTCCCGAACGGTGAGTTCGGGACCGCGTGACCGCACAGGTAACACCAGTTTTCTCTTCCGAGGCATCCGCCCCGGTGAATCTTCAGGAGCATTTGTGAGTAGTCCCTTGGCGAACGTGTCCGATTCCTTCTCCCGTATCGACGTGGCGACGTACGACACCCCGCTGGGCATCACCAACCCGCCCATCGACGAGCTGCTGGACCGGACGTCGTCGAAGTACGCGCTGGTCATCTACGCCGCCAAGCGCGCGCGTCAGATCAACGACTACTACAACCAGCTCGGTGACGGCATCCTCGAGTACGTCGGCCCCCTCGTCGAACCGGGTCTGCAGGAGAAGCCGCTGTCCATCGCCATGCGCGAGATCCACGCCGACCTTCTCGAGCACGTCGAAGGCGAGTGAGTTCCCTGTCTCCTTCGGACACGACGACACGGCGTCACGTCGTGGTCGGTGTCGGGGGAGGGATCGCCGCGTACAAGGCGTGCGGGCTGATCCGCCACTTCACCGAGGCGGGTGACGACGTCCGCGTCGTCCCCACCGAGTCGGCGCTGCAGTTCGTCGGCCGGGCGACCTTCGAGGCGTTGTCGGGCAACCCGGTGCACACCGGAGTGTTCGCCGACGTGCCGGAGGTACCGCACGTCCGCCTCGGCCAGAACGCCGATCTCGTCGTCGTCGCCCCGGCCACGGCCGACCTGCTGTCGCGGGCCGCTGCCGGACGCGCCGACGACCTGTTGACGGCGACGTTGCTCACCGCGCGGTGCCCGATCGTGTTCGCGCCGGCCATGCACACCGAGATGTGGGACCACCCCGCGACCGTCGAGAACGTCGCGACGTTGCGCCGGCGCGGTGTCACGGTGATCGAGCCGGCCTCGGGTCGGCTCACCGGCAAGGACACCGGAGCGGGCCGTCTGCCCGAGCCGGACGAGATCGCCGGCATCGCCGAGCTGCTGCTCGAGCGACCCGATGCGCTGCCTCGTGACCTCGAGGGGCGGCGCGTCGTCGTCTCCGCCGGCGGCACGCGCGAGCCGTTGGACCCGGTGCGGTTCCTCGGCAACCGCAGCTCCGGCAAGCAGGGTTACGCGCTCGCGCGGGTCGCCGCCCAGCGCGGTGCCGACGTGCTGCTGATCTCCGGCTACACCAGCGACCTGTCCGCTCCTGCCGGTGTCCGCGTCGAGACGGTCCGCACCGCCGAGGACATGCGCACCGCGGTCACGGCCGCCGCCGTCGGTGCCGACGCCGTGATCATGGCCGCGGCCGTCGCCGATTTCCGGCCGACGACGCTCGCCACCAGCAAGATCAAGAAGGGTGCCGACGAGCCGGACACCATCCCGCTCACGCGCAACGCCGACATCCTGGCCGGCCTCGTCGCGGCACGCGATGCCGGCGACCTGGCCGCCGACGCCGCGATCGTCGGCTTCGCGGCCGAGACCGGCGACCAGCACGGCGACGTGCTGACGCACGCCCGCGCCAAGCTGGCACGCAAGAAGTGCGACCTCCTGGTTGTGAATGCGGTCGGTGAGGGTAAAGCATTCGAGATGGACGACAACGACGGCTGGATCCTGTCCGCGGACGGGACCGAGCTGGCGCTCGAACACGGATCGAAGGCGCTCATGTCGTCTCGTGTGATCGATGCGTTGGTGCCCCTGTTGCGCGTGCGTCAACCGTCACCGACGTCGCAGGAGTGTACGAGCGCCGACGACTCGCGGTGACCCGCAGTACTCGAGACGTCGGTGGCTCCGTCTATCGTCGACTGGCGTCTCGGGGAGCGGTTCGATCATGTCGACACATTCATGCGTGTACGAGAGGAAACATCTGTGAGCACGTCCGCCAGTCGGCTCTTCACCAGCGAGTCCGTCACCGAGGGTCATCCCGACAAGATCTGTGACGCCATCAGCGACTCCATCCTGGATGCGCTCCTGACCGACGATCCGCGCGCACGCGTCGCCGTCGAGACCCTGGTGACCACCGGGCAGGTTCACGTCGCCGGTGAGGTCAACACCACCGCGTACGCCGACATCCCGCACATCGTGCGCGAGAAGGTACTCGAGATCGGCTACGACTCGTCGGCCAAGGGCTTCGACGGCAACTCCTGTGGGGTCAACGTCGCCATCGGCGCGCAGTCGCCCGAGATCGCCCAGGGCGTCGACAACTCGCACGAGTCCCGCGTCGAGGGTCTGACCGACGACGAGATCGACCGTCAGGGTGCGGGCGACCAGGGCCTGATGTTCGGCTACGCCATCAAGGACACGCCCGAGCTCATGCCGCTGCCGATCGCACTGGCGCACCGGCTGTCGCGTCGCCTCACCGAGGTGCGCAAGACCGAGGTGCTGCCGTACCTGCGTCCCGACGGCAAGACCCAGGTCACCATCGAGTACGAGGGCAACAAGGCCGTTCGCCTCGACACCGTGGTCATCTCCACCCAGCACGCGGCCGACATCGATCTCGACAACATGCTGACCCCGGACATCCGGACCCATGTCCTCGAGGCCGTACTGGCCGAGCTCGGGCACGACTCGCTCGACACCTCGTCGGTACGCCTGCTCGTCAACCCCACCGGCAAGTTCGTCCTCGGCGGGCCGATGGGCGACGCCGGCCTGACCGGTCGCAAGATCATCGTCGACACCTACGGCGGCTGGGCCCGCCACGGCGGCGGCGCGTTCTCGGGCAAGGATCCGTCGAAGGTCGACCGCAGCGCTGCGTACGCGATGCGGTGGGTGGCCAAGAACGTCGTGGCCGCAGACCTTGCAGAACGAGTCGAGGTGCAGGTCGCCTACGCCATCGGCAAGGCCGCTCCCGTCGGTCTCTTCGTCGAGACGTTCGGATCCGAGAACGTGAATCCGCTCAAGATCCAGTCCGCCATCACCGACGTGTTCGACCTGCGTCCCGGCGCGATCATCCGTGATCTGGACCTGCTGCGTCCGATCTACGCGCCCACCGCGGCGTACGGCCACTTCGGCCGCACGGACATCGATCTGCCGTGGGAGAACACCGACCGTGCCGAGAAATTGCGGTCCGCCGCAGGTCTGTGACGTCTCGCTCCACTTCGTGATCATCGTCTGAAAGGGGTCGGTCGGTGAGTGCCACCGCGTCCGGTGTGCGCTCACCGGCCCCCACCCGGCCCATCGCCCGCGTGCTTCCCATGCTCGCGTTGTCCCACCTCGATCGCGATTTCGACTACGTCGTCCCCGCCGAACTCGATGCCGTGGCGCAACCCGGTGTGCGTGTGCGCGTCCGCTTCGCCGGGCGTCTGGTCGACGGGTTCCTGCTCGCCCGCCTCGACACCAGCGACCATCCGGGGAAGCTCGGCTTCCTCGACAAGGTGGTCTCCGCCGAGCCGGTGCTCGGCCCAGAACTGCTCGGTCTCGTCGACGCCGTCGCGACGCGCTACGCCGGCACCCGTCCGGATGTTCTACGTCTCGCGGTCCCACCCCGACACGCGCGGGTGGAGAACGAATCCCTCGCCTCCGGTGCGCAGTCGATCCCCGTCCTTCGCCGGGACGAGTGGTCCGTGTACCGGCACGGCGCCGAGTTCCTCGACGCGCTCGGCGGCGGTCGGGCGCCGCGGGCGGTCTGGCAGGCGTTGCCTGGGGAGGACTGGGCCGCCCGGCTCGCCGACCTGGCAGCCGTGGCCGTGTCGTCGGGACGGGGAGCCGTTCTCGTCGTCCCGGACCAGCGCGATCTCGATCGCGTGGACACGGCCTGCCGAGCCGTCCTCGACGACGACGCGGTGGTCGCGCTCGCCGCGGGGCTCGGTCCCGCCGAACGCTACCGACGGTGGCTCGCCGCCGCTCGTGGCCGCGCTCGCGTCGTGATCGGCACGCGCAGCGCCGTCTTCGCCCCGGTGCACGACCCGGGATTGATGGTCGTCTGGGACGACGGCGACGACTCGTTGTCGGAGCCGCGTGCGCCGTACCCCCACGCCCGTGAGGTCGCGTTGCTGCGTGCACACCGAGCCGGGTGCGCCGCCGTGGTGGGCGGGTTCTCCCGGACGGCGGAGGCACAGGCTCTGGTCGAGACGGGGTGGGCGCACGATCTCGTGGCAACACGTGACACCGTCCGCGGGCGCGTTCCACGGGTCACCGCTCTCGCGGACAGCGACCACGCGCTCGCCCGCGACCCCGGAGCGCGTGCGGCGCGACTCCCGGCGATCGCCTTCGCGGCGGCCCGAGCGTCGCTCACCGCCGGGCACCCCGTGCTGGTCCAGGTCCCGCGGCGCGGGTACGTGCCCTCCCTCGCCTGCTCCAAGTGCAGGACGCCCGCCCGGTGCCGACGGTGCCACGGACCCCTGGCGCTGCCGTCCGCGCCCGGTGCCGACGGCGCGGGCAGCCCCACGTGCAAGTGGTGCGGCACCGCCGACCCGTCGTACTCGTGCCCCACGTGCGGTTCACGAGCACTGCGCGCCGTCGTGGTCGGCGCAGGACGGACCGCCGAGGAGCTGGGCCGGGCGTTCAGCGGCGTCACAGTGCGACAGTCCGGCGGCACCTCGGTGCTCGACACGGTGCCGGCCGGCCCGGCCATCGTCGTGTCCACCGTGGGCGCCGAACCCGTCGCGGACGGCGGCTACGGTGCCGCGCTGCTGCTGGACGGGTGGGCGCTGCTGGGTCGAGCTGATCTGCGCGCCGCAGAGCAGACCCTTCGCCGCTGGATGGCCGCCGCCACCCTCGTGCGCCCGTCGGCCGAGGGCGGTGAGGTGGTCGTGGTCGCCGATTCGGGACTTCCCACCGTGCAGGCATTGGTGCGGTGGGACTCCGTCGGACACGCGCGCACCGAACTCTCCGAACGCACCGAGGTCGGGTTTCCACCCGCGGTGCACATCGCCGCCGTGGACGGCACCACCGAATCGCTGCGCGCCCTGCTGGACTCGGCGCGGCTCCCGGACGACGCCGTCACGCTGGGACCCGTGGACCTGCCACCCGGCGAGCGGCTGCCGTTCGGCAGCGAGATCGACGCCGACTCGTCCGCGCCTGTCGAGCGGATGCTGGTCCGCGTCCCGCGATCGTCCGGTGCCGCCCTCTCCCGCGCACTCGGTGAGGCACGGGCCGTGGTGGGAGCGAAGAAGACCGCGTCGGCGCTGCGAATCCAGGTCGACCCGCTCCGCATAGGGTGAACGGCGTGCGCCTCGTCTTCGCCGGTACTCCCGACCCCGCTCTCCCGTCGCTGCGGCGACTGCTCGACTCCTCCCGTCACGAGGTGGTCGGTGTGCTCACCCGACCCGACACGGTGGCCGGTCGAGGGCGCAAGGTCGTGCGATCGCCCGTTGCGATGCTGGCCGACGAGCACGGCATCCCGGTGCTGCAGCCCGCGAAGCCGTCCGACCCCGAGGCGATGGCCGCGCTCCGCGATCTGGAACCGGACTGCTGTCCCGTCGTCGCCTACGGCGCGCTGCTGCCACAGCCCGTGCTCGACATTCCGCGACACGGCTGGATCAATCTGCACTTCTCCTTGCTGCCGGCCTGGCGCGGGGCCGCGCCGGTGCAGGCCGCGATCGCCGCGGGTGACGAGGTCACCGGCGCGTCGACGTTCCTCCTCGAGCAGGGGCTGGACACCGGTCCGGTGTACGGCGTCGTGACCGAGAGGGTGCGCCCCACGGACACCGCCGGGGATCTGTTGACCCGGCTCGCGGACAGCGGGAGCCAGTTGCTCGCGTCCACCCTCGACGGGATCGACGACGGTGCACTGCAAGCGGTTCCGCAGTCGGGCGACGGCGTGTCACACGCGCCCAAGGTGACCGTGGAATCGGCCCGCATCGACTTCGGTCGCCCGGCGCACCTGATCGACCGGCACGTCCGGAGTGTGACACCGGCACCCGGAGCGTGGACCGAGATCGGCGACGTCCGCGTCAAGATCGGTCCGGTGACGATCACCGACGAGGAGCTCGAACCCGGGCGCGTCGAGGTACGGAAGAAGGCGGTCCTGGTGGGTACCGCGACGACGGCCGTGTCGCTCGGGCTCGTGCAGCCGCACGGCAAGAAGCAGATGGCAGCGACCGACTGGGCGCGCGGCGCCCGCGATGTGAACGGAGCGACTGCACGATGAGCGGTGAGCAGACACCGGGGTCCGGCGGTCCTCGTAAGCGTGGTGGGAAGGCCGGCGGGAAGGCCGGAGGCCGGCCGGCGGTGGCCGGGGGTTCGAGCAAGGCCGGTGGTCGGTCCGGGAATTCGCGTCCGAAGCAGCCGGGTCGCCCGAATCCCGCCGAGGCGGGGTCGGACCCCGCACGGATCGCGGCACGGGACGTCCTGCGCGCGGTGCGGGAACGTGACGCGTACGCGAACCTGGTGCTTCCGGGTCTGCTCCGGGATCGCCGGTTGAACGAGCGTGATGCCGCCCTCGCGACGGAGTTGGCCTACGGCGCGGCCCGCGCGCAGGGGGTGCTGGACGCGGTCGTCGAGCATGCGGCCTCGCGTCCGGTGTCGGACATCGACGGTCGACTGCTGGACGTCATCCGGCTCGGTGCGTACCAGTTGCTGCGCACGCGGGTGGCTCCGCACGCGGCGGTGGCGACGTCGGTCGACCTGGTGCGCAGCGAGGCCGGGCAGGGGCAGGCAGGGTTCGTCAACGCCGTGTTGCGCCGGGTCTCCGAGCGCACGGAAGCAGAGTGGATCGAGTTGCTGGCTCCCGACGCGGAGCGAGATCCGGTGGGTCACTCGGCGTTCCGGCACGCACATCCCGCCTGGATCGCACAGGCGTTCAACGACGCGTTGGGAGCGGATGCTGCGGAGCTGGACGAGGCGCTCGCCGCCGATGACGCCCGCCCACTGGTGCACCTGGTGGCGCGGCCCGGCGAGATCTCGGCGGACGAGCTCGCGTCGATCACCGGCGGTGAGCCCGGACCGTGGTCGCCCTATGCGGTGCATCTGGACAGTGGCGGCGATCCGGGTCGTCTCGACGCTGTGCGTGAGGGGCTGGCCGGCGTCCAGGACGAGGGCAGTCAGCTGGTCGCTCGGGCTCTGACGCTCGCGGAGCTCGACGGGCCGGACGGAGGTCGGTGGCTGGATCTGTGCGCCGGTCCCGGCGGCAAGGCTGCGCTGCTCGGCGCCATCGCGGCGATCGACGGTGCGACGGTCGATGCCGTGGAACCGTCCGAGCATCGAGCCGAGCTGGTGCGCAAGACGGTGCGCGATCTCCCGGTCACCGTGCACGCGGTGGACGGTCGCGCGAGCGGACTGGACGCGGGATACGACCGCGTCCTCGTCGACGCACCCTGCACCGGTCTGGGCGCACTCCGTCGTCGACCCGAGGCGCGGTGGCGTCGTCAGGCGAGCGACGTGGCGGGTCTGGTGACGTTGCAACGCGAGTTGCTCGCGGCAGCAGTAGAGCTGGTGCGGCCGGGCGGAGTCGTCGTCTACTCGACGTGTTCGCCGCATCTGTCCGAGACGGTCGGCGTCGTGGCCGATGCGGTCCGACGTCACGGTCTGACCGCGCTCGACACCGCGACGCTCGCGCCCGGCGTGCCGCGGGCGGCCTCGGGAACGTCTGTGCAGCTGTGGCCGCACCGGCACGGAACGGACGCGATGTTCTTCGCCGCGCTGCGCAAGGATGCCTCCTGACCGCGCTCGTTACCGGTCGGCAACGACTCGCGGGTACAACAGGAACGTGACTCCGCGACTCCTTCGACACCGCACGGCCGGGGCAGCGGTGGCCGCCCTCGCCTCGGTCGCGGTGCTGGGTGGCTGCTCGCTGTCCCCGTCGGTGACGGCAGGGACGGCCTCGGCGAGGACCGCCGACGCGGAGCGGGTGGTCGCGGCAGAGTCGGAGTGGAGCGCGGTCCGCGTGTCGGTGATCGGCGACTCGTTCTCCGCCGGCTCCATGAACGACGTGGTCTGGCCGGACGTCCTGGCGGAGGAACACGGATTCGAGGTGACCAACGCGAGCCTGGGCGGCGCCGGCTACGAGGCGGGCGACGACTATCTCGGCACCTTCGCGGACCAGGTCGCCTATGCCACCGAGGAGAACCCGACGGTCATCCTCGTGGTCGGCAGCGAGAACGACGTCGACGCGGATCCGGCGGACGCGCTCGCCGACGCCACCGACCTGTACGCGTCGCTGCGCGAGCGCTCACCCGAGGCCCACATCGTCGTCATCGGACCGATCTGGAGCGGGGAGCCGGTGAGCGAGGACATGTGGGACGTGGACGCCGCGGTCTCCGCCGCCGCGGTGTCGGCCGGGCTGGACTACGTCGACGCGCTGCCGCAGGAGTGGCTGGCCGACCCGCTGATCATCCAGGACGACGGTGATCACCCGACCGACGAGGGTCAGTACCTCCTCGCCGGCCACATCGACGACGCTCTGATGCAGGTGGATCCGGACCTACTAGGCTGATCGCCCGTGGCCCCGACTCCGCAGCACCCGATGATCGCACCGTCCATCCTGTCCGCCGATTTCGCGCGGCTCGCCGACGAGGCCGCGGCCGTCGCGGGCAGCGACTGGCTGCACGTCGACGTGATGGACGCGCACTTCGTCCCGAATCTCACCCTGGGTCTGCCCGTGGTGGAGAGCCTGCTGAAGGCGACCGACATCCCGCTCGACTGCCACCTCATGATCGAGGACCCCGCCCGCTGGGCGCCGCCCTACGCCGAGGCCGGCGCGTACAACGTGACGTTCCACGCCGAGGCCACCGACGATCCGCGCGCCGTCGCTCGCGACATCCGGGCGGCGGGCGCGAAGGCCGGGCTGTCGGTCAAGCCCGGTACCCCGATCGAGCCGTACCTGGAGGTCCTGAAGGACTTCGACACGCTGTTGATCATGAGCGTCGAACCGGGATTCGGCGGCCAGAGCTTCATGCCGGAGGTACTGGACAAGGCTCGCGCCGTCCGCCGGCTGGTCGATTCGGGTGAACTGACGCTGGTGATCGAGATCGACGGCGGCATCAACGCCGACACCGTGGAGCAGGCCGCTGCCGCGGGCATCGACTGCTTCGTCGCGGGCTCGGCGGTGTACTCGACCAGTGACCCCGCGGGTGCCGTGCGTTCGCTGCGTGAGTCCGCCGCGAGCGCGTCGCCCCACCTGTCCGGCCGGTGACCGGGAGCCTCGACCCGATCGATGCCGCGATGCGGCGGGCGATCGAGGCATCGGTCGCGGCGCGCGGTGTCAGCACTCCCAATCCTCCCGTCGGCGCCGTCGTCCTGGACCGGGACGGGCTGGTGGTCGGAGTCGGCGCCACCGCGGCACCGGGCGGCCCCCACGCGGAGATCGCCGCGCTCGCGGAGGCGGGCGAGCGAGCGCGCGGCGGCACCGCCGTGGTGACGCTGGAGCCGTGCGACCACACGGGACGCACGGGTCCGTGCTCGCAGGCGCTGCTGCGCGCGGGTGTCGTCCGCGTCGTGCACGCGCTCGGCGATCCGAACCCGCTGGCGGCAGGCGGCGCGGAGACTCTGCGCGGTGCCGGCGTCGAGGTACGGTCCGGCGTTCTCGCCGATCTAGCCGAGGCCGGGCCGATGCGTGCCTGGCTGCATCGGCAGCGCACCGGGCGCCCGATGCTCACGTGGAAGTACGCCGCCACGCTCGACGGCCGCACCGCGGCGCCGGACGGCACCAGCCGCTGGATCACGGGGGAGACGGCTCGCGCACACGTCCACGCCGAGCGCGCGCGGATCGATGCGGTGGTGGTCGGTACCGGGACCGTGCTCGCCGACGATCCGGTGCTGACGGCGCGACTGCCCGGCGGGTCGCTCGCTGCGCACCAGCCGGTGCGCGTGGTCGTCGGGCTGCGCGACATCCCTGCCGGGTCTCGGATCCTCGACGACTCCGCCCCCACCCGCGTCGTGCGCACCCGCGACCCGTTCGCGGTGATGGAGGCCCTCACGGATCTGACCGACGTGGTGCTGGAGGGCGGATCGACGCTCACCGGAGCGTTTCTGTCGGCGGGCCTGGTCGACCGTGTCACGGCGTATCTCGCGCCTGTCGTGCTGGGCGAGGGTCCGACCGCCGTGCGGGGGACGGGTGTCGGAACAATTGCCGATGCGATGAGGTTTCGACGAGAGTCGGTGGAGACGCTGGGCGACGATCTGCTCGTCCGACTCGCTCCGCTACGGTCGTCCGACCACTGAGCCGAACAGAGATCACTGCACCAGCTGGTGCCGAGAGGATGACGAGCATGTTCACCGGAATCGTCGAGGAACTGGGCAGTGTCACCGCCAAGGAGGATCTGGCGGACGCGGCCCGCTTCACCGTGCGTGGCCCGCTGGTCACCTCCGATGCGTCGCACGGGGATTCGATCGCCGTGAACGGTGTGTGCCTCACCGTCGTCGAGGTCGCGGACGGCGCGTTCACGGCCGACGTGATGCAGGAGACACTGAACCGTTCGTCACTGCAGTCCCTGGCCGTGGGGTCACCGGTCAACCTCGAGCGTGCCGCCTCGCTCGCGTCGCGGCTCGGTGGGCATCTCGTCCAGGGCCACGTCGACGGGACCGGGGTGGTGCTCTCGCGCACCCCGTCGGACAACTGGACCGTGGTACGCATCTCGCTGCCCCGTGACATCGCGCGATACGTCGTGCACAAGGGGTCCATCACGGTCGACGGGGTGTCGCTGACGGTGTCCGCACTGGGCGGCGAGAAGGACGATCAGTACTTCGAGATCTCCCTGATTCCTACCACCCTGTCGCTCACCACACTGGGCGAGGCGGAGGCGGGAACGCAGGTCAACCTCGAGGTCGACGTGATCGCCAAGTACGTCGAGCGGTTGCAGAAGGTCGACTGAACATCGGCCCCCGCAGCGGGGGTCGTAGTCTTGAGAACACAGGATCTGCCCGACACTGCGGGCAGCAGACGTGGGGAGCGCACGGCGTGACCAGGTTCGACACCATCGAGCGCGCTGTCGCCGACATCGCCGCCGGCAAGGCCGTCGTCGTCGTCGACGACGAGGACCGCGAGAACGAGGGCGATCTCATCTTCGCCGCAGAGAAGGCCACACCCGAGCTGGTGGCCTTCATGGTGCGGTACACCTCGGGATACCTCTGCGTTCCGCTGTCGGGCGAGGACTGCGATCGCCTCGGACTGCCTCCCATGTACTCCACGAACCAGGACAAGCACGGCACCGCGTACACCGTGACCGTCGACGCTCGCGTCGGTATCGGTACGGGCATCTCGGCATCGGACCGCGCGGCGACCATGCGTCTGCTCGCGGACCCCGACACCGGTGCGAACGACTTCACCCGTCCCGGTCACGTCGTCCCGTTGCGGGCGAAGGAAGGCGGCGTGCTGCGCCGCCCCGGCCACACCGAGGCCGCGGTCGACCTCGCCCGGATGGCGGATCTGCGCCCGGCCGGCGTCATCTGCGAGATCGTGTCGCAGAAGGACGAGGGCGAGATGGCCCGCACGGACGAGCTCCGTGTCTTCGCCGACGACCACGACCTCGCGCTCATCTCCATCGCCGACCTGATCGCGTGGCGACGCAAGCACGAGAAGCACGTGGTGCGCATCGCCGAAGCGCGCATCCCGACGGCGCACGGCGAGTTCCGTGCGGTGGGCTACCAGAGCGTCTACGAGGACGTCGAACACGTGGCGCTGGTGCGCGGCGACATCGCCGGGCCCGACGGCGACGGCAGCGACGTGCTGGTCCGCGTCCACTCCGAGTGTCTGACCGGGGACGTGTTCGGCTCGCTGCGCTGCGACTGCGGTCCGCAGCTGGACGCGGCGCTCGACATGGTGGCGCAGGAGGGTCGCGGAGTGGTGCTCTACATGCGCGGTCACGAGGGCCGTGGCATCGGCCTGCTGCACAAGTTGCAGGCCTACCAGCTGCAGGACGCCGGCACCGACACCGTCGACGCCAACCTCGCGCTCGGCCTGCCCGCCGACGCGCGGGACTACGGCATCGGAGCGCAGATCCTCGTCGACCTGGGCATCTCGTCGATGCGTCTGCTGACCAACAACCCGGCGAAGCGGGTCGGCCTCGACGGCTACGGCCTGCACATCACCGAGCGGGTGCCGATGCCGCTGCGTGCCAACGCCGAGAACCTCACCTACCTGCGTACCAAGCGTGACCGGATGGGCCACGACCTCGTCGGGCTGGACGATTTCGAGACGCCAGTGGTCACCCCCGATGCGGGCGGCCTCTGATGAGCGGCGAGGGCGAACCGGTACTGCAGCTCTCGGGCGCCGAGGACCTCGAGGTCGCGATCGTCGCGGGCCAGTGGCACGAGAAGGTCAGCACGGCACTCGTGGACGGCGCACTCCGCAAGGCCGACGAGGTGGGACTACGGAACGTGACTCTCGTGCGTGTCGCCGGAGCCATCGAGATCCCCGTGGTCGCACAGCAGCTCGCCCGCACCCACGACGCGGTGGTCGCTCTGGGCGTCGTGATCCGGGGCGGGACACCGCACTTCGAGTACGTGTGCGACGCCGTGACCGCCGGGCTGACCCGAGTGTCGCTGGACGAGTCCACCCCGGTCACCAACGGAGTACTCACCGTGAACGACGAGCAGCAGGCACTCGATCGCGCAGGTCTTCCCGGGTCCAAGGAGGACAAGGGTGCGCAGGCCGTCGCGGCGGCCGTCGACACGGCGCTGACGCTGAAGGGCCTGCGTCACGGGAGTCCGTCGTGACCGACACAGCGAGTCAGCAGTGGGAACTCGAGGCGCGGCCGCGCAAGAGCGCGAAGTACGCCGTCGGTGTCGCCGCTCTCCTCGTCATCGTGCACACCACCCTGGGGATTCTGCTGCGGACCGGCAACACCGGCGTGTTCTTCCAGCGCGTGGACCAGTTCGCCATGATCGCCATCGGGTGTGGCATGGCGGCGGGCGTGCTGTTGCTGACTCGTCCGCGGATCAAGGTCGGTGCGCAGGGCGTGCTGGTGCGCAACCTCGTCACCGAGAAACTGATTCCGTGGGACCTCGTGCGCGGCTTGTCCTTCTCGCCCGGATCGAGCTGGGCTCGTGTGGAACTGCCGGACGACGAGTACGTGCCGGTCATGGCGATCCAGTCCAACGATCGCGAGTACGCGGTGCACGCCGCGCGTACGTTCCGGTCTCTCGAGCAGAAGTACGCCGCAGCGAGCTGACCGAGGTCACTCGATCCCGTCTCCCATGACGACACCCTCGCGTCGGGGATCGGCACCGCCGATCCAGCCGTCGGCCGTTCGGACCAGGGCGCTCGAGCCGCTGGACTGATCGGCCACCGACACCTGGTGGCCCATCGCCCGCAGAGCCGACACCAGCGGATCCGCGGCACCGTCGTTCTGCGCGTCGATGTTCGGATGCTCGCCGCCCACGTTCGTCGTCGGCGAGTTGGCCGCACCCACGTTGACGGCGGACACGGCCTGCTGCGGATCGAGACCCCAGTCGAGCATGCCGACGAGGTTCTTCACGACGAATTGGATGATCACCGAGCCGCCGGGAGATCCGGTCACCAGCCGCACGTCACCCCGCGCACCGTCGTCCCCGCGGTCGAACACGATCGTCGGCGCCATGGAACTGCGGGGACGCTTGCCGGGCTCCACGCGGTTGGCCACGGGTACCCCGTCGGGCCCCTCGGGTGCGGCCGAGAAGTCGGTCAGCTGGTTGTTGAGGAGGAAGCCCTCCGTCATGTGGAAGGAGCCGAACGCCGACTCCACCGTGGTGGTCATCGACGCGACGTTCCCCGCGCTGTCCACGATGCTGAGGTGACTGGTCCCTGCCTCCGGTCCGGCGTAGCTGCTCAGGGGTATCGGACCGAAGTCGCCCGGTTGAGCCGTGCCTATGCTGCGGGCGGGATCGATCATGCGGGCGCGCTGCTCGAGGTAGTCCGGATCGAGCAACTCGGCGGGGCTGCCACCGGGCAGGGGGATGTAGTCGGGATCGGCGACGTACTTGTCGCGGTCGGCGTACGCGAGGCGCTCCGCCTCGGCGATGAGATGGACGCCCTCCGCGTCGGGGACTCCACCGTCGGCATCGGGGGAGGCGGGTGCGTACTGCCCCATGTCGAAGTGGGACAGGATGCCCATCGTGGACGCGACCGCGATACCGCCCGACGACGGGCCCGGCATGCCGCACACGTCCGTGTCGCGGTACGGCACGCACACCGCGTCCCGCTCCTTCGCCTCGTATCCGGCGAGGTCGTCGAGTGTCAGCCGGCCGGGGGTGCGCCCGCCCGTCGTGTCCGCCGTCGCGTCGACGATGGACTGCGCCAGCGCACCGGTGTAGAACGCGTCGGCACCCTCGGTGGCGATCGCGCCGAGCGTCTTGGCCATCGCGGGGTTCGTCAGCGTCGTCCCCGCTGCCTTCGGGCTGCCGTCCGGCTCGAGGAAGTAGTCGCGAGAGGCCGGATCGAGTGCCAGTTCCGGCGCCGAGTCCGCGATGGACGACGCCATCCGAGGACTGATCTCGAAGCCGTCGTCGGACAGCGCGATGGCCGGATCGAACAGTGACCGCCACTCCTTGCTCCCGTGATCGCGGTGGACGTCGTCCAGCATGCGCACGACGCCGGGAACGCCGATCGCGCGGCCGCTCGATCGGGCATCGGGCTTCGGCACGGACAGATCGGCGGGCGCACCGGGGGCAGCCGTGTCGTCCACGAAGCGCAGATAATTCGCGGTGGCAGAGGCGGGAGCCGTCTCACGGCCGTCGTAGGCACGCAGAGTCCTCGACTCGGCGTCGTAGTAGAGGAGGAAGGCGCCGCCGCCGATACCGGAGCTCTGCGGCTCGACCAGTCCGAGCACCGTCTGCGCCGCGACCAGCGCGTCGGCCGCGGTCCCGCCGTCGCGCAGCACCTCGCACGCCGCCTCCGTCGACACCGGGTTGGCGGTCGACACTGCGTACGTGGCGGTGCGCACCGCGGTCATTCCGGTGCGGTAGCCGGTGGCGACCTCCGGCGCTCCGTCCGGTCCCGTGCCCGCGTCCGCGGTGACGGGGGTGCCGCCTCCGCCCGCGACGCACGAGGGGGTCGAGCCGGAAGCGTCGTCACCGCTGCCCGAGGAGCAGGACACGGCGGTGAGGGCGACGACGGCCGCGAGGGCGAGAGGACGAGTCAGTGATCGGCGGGAAGTCACCGATCCATGACACCGCGTCCTCGCGTGGTTCGCAGCCCGAACGGCGGATTTCGACTGTCGGTCACGACGACTACCGTGGAGCTGTGTCCGACCCCGCTACGTACCGCCCGGCCACCGGAACCATTCCGGTCGAGCCAGGGGTCTACAAATTTCGTGATCCGCACGGCCGCGTCATCTACGTCGGCAAGGCGAAGAGCCTGCGCAGCCGTCTCAATTCCTACTTCGCCGACATCGCCGGCCTGCATCCTCGCACGCGTCAGATGGTCACCACGGCTGCCAGCGTCGAATGGACCGTCGTCACCACCGAGGTGGAGGCGCTCCAACTCGAGTACAACTGGATCAAGGAGTTCGATCCCCGATTCAACGTCCGGTACCGGGACGACAAGAGCTACCCGATGCTCGCGGTCACGCTCAACGAGGAGTACCCGCGGTTGTTCGTCTACCGCGGGCCCCGGCGCAAGGGTGTGCGTTACTTCGGCCCGTACGCGCACGCGTGGGCGATTCGCGAGACGTTGGACCTGCTGTTGCGGGTGTTCCCGGCGCGGACGTGCTCCGCTGGAGTGTTCAAGCGGCACAACCAGATCGGTCGGCCCTGTCTGCTCGGGTACATCGACAAGTGCTCGGCGCCGTGCGTCGGACGCGTGTCGGCGGCCGAACACCGTGCGACCGTCGAGAACTTCTGCGACTTCCTGTCCGGCAAGACCGACAAACTCGTCCGCGAGCTCGAGAACCGGATGCAGAAGGCGTCGGAGGACCTGGACTTCGAGACGGCGGCCCGGCTGCGTGACGATGTGGGGGCACTGCGGCGCGCACTCGAGAAGCAGGCCGTGGTGCTCGGCGACGGCACCGACGCGGACCTCGTCGCCTTCGCGAGCGACGACCTCGAAGCGGCGGTCCAGGTGTTCCACGTCCGCGGCGGTCGCGTGCGCGGCCAGCGCGGGTGGGTCGTGGAGAAGGCGGGCGAGGTGATCGACGCCGCGGTCGCGGCCGAGGCGACGTCCGCCGGGGCCGACGACCGTGCCGAGGCGCAGGACGCTCCGGTGGACGCGGAGGCGGCGTCCGATCTGCCGGCTCTCGTCGAGCAGTTCCTCACCCAGTTCTACGGCGAGCAGGCCTCGCTCTCGTCGTCCACCGAGGACGCCGCTGCCAACGCCGTACCCCGCGAGGTGCTCGTTCCGGTGCTGCCGCCGAACGCCGACGAGGTGCAGGCGTGGCTCAGTTCGCTGCGCGGGTCCGCGGTGCAGCTACGGGTGCCTCGTCGCGGCGACAAGAAGGAGCTCGCCAAGACGGTGTATCGCAACGCCGTCGAAGCGCTCCAGCAGCACAAGATGAAGCGTGCGGGCGACTTCACGTCGCGCTCCGCAGCGTTGCAGGGCATCCAGGAAGCGCTCGACCTCGACAGTGCACCGTTGCGCATCGAGTGCATCGACATCTCGCACGTCCAGGGCACCGACGTGGTCGCGTCGCTGGTGGTGTTCGAGGACGGGTTGCCGCGCAAGAGCGACTACCGCCACTACTCCATCAAGGAGGCTGCGGGAGACGGTCACTCGGACGACGTCGCGAGCATCGCCGAGGTCACACGGCGACGGTTCCTGCGTCACGGCAAGGACTCCGGCGGCGATCTGGCTCCCGAGGCCTCCCTCGACCCGCAGACGGGTCGGCCCCGTCGCTTCGCCTATCCGCCGAACCTCTTCGTCGTCGACGGCGGCGCACCGCAGGTGGCCGCGGCGGCCGAGGTGCTCGACGAGCTGGGTGTCACCGACGTCGCGGTGGTGGGTCTCGCGAAACGGCTCGAGGAGGTGTGGGTGCCGGGGGAGAGCGACCCCGTGATCCTGCCGCGCACCAGCGAGTCGCTGTACCTCCTCCAGCGGGTTCGCGACGAGGCGCACCGCTTCGCCATCACGTTCCACCGCAGCAAGCGGTCCAAGCGCATGACGGCGTCCGCGCTGGACTCGGTGCGCGGGCTCGGTGAGGCGCGTCGCACGGCGTTGGTGACGCACTTCGGCTCGGTGGCCAAGCTCAAGCAGGCCGAGGTGTCCGAGATCGTGAAGGTGCCGGGTATCGGCGAGACGACGGCACGCGCCGTCCTCGAGGCACTGGGAGTTCCACAGGACCAGGACGCGTCGGCTGCCGCGGCCGCGTCGGAACCGACCGCGGTCCCCGACAACGAAGCGGACAGCGCCCCGGTACGACATGATGAACGCACCGACGGCAGCGACCGTGACGAGCTGCCGGCACCGTCCGGTGAGCCGCTGTCGGTGGCCGCGCATCGAGGAACAGGACACCGGGACGAGTGAACGTGCAGCGAGAGCAGGTGGGTGACCCCGTTCGACCGCACTCCGACATCGACGTCGCTCTGGTCACAGGGCTGTCCGGTGCCGGGCTCGGCACGGCGGCCAAGGTCCTCGAGGACCTGGGCTGGTACGTCGCCGACAACATGCCGCCCGAGCTGATCACTCGCATGATCGAGATCGGTCGCACCTCGGACCCCGGCATCGAGCGGCTCGCCCTGGTGGTCGACGTGCGCAGCCGATTGTTCAACGGCGACGTCGGCACCCTGCTCGCCGACCTGGCAGCGGACGGGGTGCGCCCGCGCGTGCTGTTCCTGGACGCGTCCGACGACGTGCTGATCCGGCGATTCGAATCGGTGCGCCGCAGCCACCCGCTGCAGAACTACGGTGTGGACGGCACACTCACGGAAGGCATCTCGGACGAGCGGGCCCGGTTGGCCACCGTCAAGGAGGCCGCGGACATCGTCATCGACACGAGCTCGCTCTCCGTGCACGGTCTGCGCGATCGTGTCGCCGCGGCGTTCGGCGACGACGTGGTGGGCACCGTGGCCGTCACCGTCGAGTCCTTCGGCTTCAAGTACGGGGTACCGCTCGACGCGGACGTGCTGTGTGACATGCGTTTCCTCCCGAACCCGCACTGGATCCCCGAGCTGCGCCCGCTCACGGGCAAGGACGCCGGCGTGCGGGACTACGTGCTGGGGCAGCCGGACGCGGAGGAGTACCTCGAGCTGTATCACCGCCTGCTGACGATGACGCTCGCCGGCTACCGGCGCGAGGGCAAGCGGTACATGACCGTCGCCGTCGGTTGCACCGGCGGCAAGCATCGCAGCGTCGCCATGACCGAGGCGCTCGCCGAACGGCTGCGTGCCGATGCCGACACCAGTGTCCGCGTCGTGCACCGCGACCTGGGTCGAGAGTGAGCGCGGACGGCGGACGCGGCGACGACGACGCTCCGCACATCGTCGCGCTCGGCGGCGGACACGGCCTCTACGCGACCCTGTCCGCCGTACGGTCGCTCTCGACGCGGGTGACGGCGGTGGTCACCGTGGCCGACGACGGCGGGTCGTCCGGCCGATTACGCGCGGAGCTCGGCATGATCCCGCCCGGCGATCTGCGCATGGCGCTCGCGGCGCTGGCCGCGGAGACGCCGCAGGGCAGACTCTGGGCCGACATCCTGCAGCACCGCTTCGGCGGCAGCGGTGCGCTCGCCGGACACTCCGTGGGCAATCTTCTGCTCGCCGGACTGTCCGAGGTGCTCGGCGACCCGGTCGCCGCACTCGACGAGGCCGCGCGGCTGCTCGGTGTCGACGGGCGGGTGCTGCCGATGTCGCCCATCGCCCTGGACATCGAGGCGGACGTGTCGGGACTCGAGTCCGACCCGCGCGTGAGCCGCGTCATCCGTGGGCAGGTCGCCGTCGCCACCACCCCCGGCAAGGTGCGGCGCGTCCGACTGCGCCCGTCGGATCCGCCGGCCACCGAGCAGGCCGTCACCGCTGTGGGCGCCGCCGATCTGGTCGTCCTCGGACCCGGGTCCTGGTTCTCCAGCGTGTTGCCGCACGTCCTCGTGCCCGAGCTCGCCTCGGCGCTGCGCGCCACCGAGGCCCGCAAGGTGCTGGTGCTCAATCTCGGGCCGGAGCCGGGGGAGACCACGGGATTCTCGGCGGAGCGTCATCTCCACGTACTGTCCCAACACGCGCCGGGTTTTCGTGTGCATCACGTGGTGGTCGACTCGACGTCGGTGCCGCCGGGGTCCGAGCGTGATCACCTCGCGCGGGCCGCCGCGGTGTTCGGCGCCGACGTGATCCACGCCGACGTCGCGGGGGCGACACCACACGCACACGACCCGAGCAAGCTCGCGGCCGTGTTCGCCGCTGTTCTCGAGGGCGCCGACCGGGCCGACCTCGACAGCAGCACCGACAGCAGGAAGGGATCGACGTCGTGGCCATGACAGCCGATGTCAAGGACGAACTGAGCCGCCTCACCATCACGGCGGTCAGCTGCCGCAAGGCGGAGGTCGCCGCGTTGCTGCGCTTCGCCGGGGGGCTGCACATCGTGGCCGGTCGCGTCGTCGTCGAGGCGGAGGTGGACCAGCTGTCCATCGCCCGGCGGCTCAAGCGCGAGGTGTTCGATCTGTTCGGCTACAACGCGGACTTGCACTCCATCGGCGCGGGCGGGCTGCGCAAGTCGACCCGCTACATCGTCCGGGTGGCCAAGGACGGCGAGGCCCTGGCGCGCCAGACCGGGCTCCTCGACATGCGTGGTCGGCCGGTGCGCGGACTTCCCGCCCAGGTGGTGGGCGGCACCGTCGCCGATTCTGAGGCGGCGTGGCGCGGTGCGTTCCTCGCGCACGGCTCGCTCACCGAACCCGGTCGATCGTCGGCGCTCGAGGTCAGCTGCCCCGGACCCGAGGCAGCACTCGCGCTGGTCGGCGCCGCCCGCCGGCTCGGTGTGGCGGCCAAGGCGCGAGAGGTGCGCGGCGCCGATCGCGTGGTCGTACGCGACGGCGAGGCCATCGGTGTCCTCCTCACGAGGATGGGCGCCCAGGACACTCGACTGACGTGGGAGGAGCGCCGGATGCGCCGCGAGGTGCGGGCCACGGCGAATCGTCTCGCGAACTTCGACGACGCCAACCTGCGCCGCTCCGCGCGGGCGGCCGTCGCGGCCGCGGCGCGGGTCGAGAGGGCGCTGGCGATTCTCGGCGAGGACGTCCCGGACCATCTCGCCGCGGCGGGTCACCTGCGCGTGCAGCACCGCCAGGCGTCGCTCGAGGAGCTCGGGCAGCTCGCCGATCCGCCCATGACGAAGGACGCGGTGGCGGGCCGGATCCGCCGACTGCTGTCCATGGCCGACCGCAAGGCGAAGGACTCGGGCATCCCGGACACGGAGTCGGCCGTCACGGCCGACCTGCTCGACGAGGCATGAGCGCGGGTGCCTGACCGAGAACTGCACCACCCCGAACCATTAGGGTGATCACAGGTCACGGAGCGGCTCGGTCGCCCGTGACGGACACGTCCGCACCATCACGTGCGGTGGAGGAAACCGATGCACGACCCGTGCATCGACGAGGAACACGAGTTTCAACACAAAGGAGCGAACAGTGACGGTTCGGGTTGGCGTGAACGGCTTCGGTCGTATCGGACGTAACTTCTTCCGGGCGGTCGATGCGCAGAAGGCGCTCGGCACCACCGACATCGAGATCGTTGCGGTGAACGACCTCACCGACAACGCAACTCTCGCTCACCTGCTCAAGTACGACTCCATCCTCGGCCGCCTCCCGCACGACGTCTCGCTCGAGGGCGACGACACCATCGTCGTCGGCGACCGCAAGATCAAGGCTCTCTCACTGCGCGAGGGTCCCTCCGCCCTGCCGTGGGGAGACCTGGGCGTCGACGTCGTCGTCGAGTCCACCGGCATCTTCACCGACGCGTCGAAGGCTCAGGGCCACATCGACGCCGGTGCCAAGAAGGTCATCATCTCCGCGCCGGCCAAGGGCGAGGACATCACCATCGTCATGGGCGTCAACGACGACAAGTACGACGGCAGCCAGAACATCATTTCGAACGCCTCGTGCACCACCAACTGCCTCGGCCCCATCGCCAAGGTGCTCGACGACGAGTTCGGCATCGTCAAGGGCCTCATGACCACGATCCACGCCTACACGCAGGATCAGAACCTGCAGGACGGTCCGCACTCGGACCTGCGTCGCGCCCGCGCCGCCGCGCTCAACGTCGTGCCCACGGGCACCGGCGCCGCGAAGGCCATCGGCCTGGTGCTCCCGCAGCTGCTCGGCAAGCTCGACGGCTACGCGCTGCGCGTCCCGATCCCCACGGGCTCGGTCACCGACCTCACCGCCCAGGTGCGCAAGACCGCCTCGGTCGAGGAGATCAACGCGGCCATGAAGGCTGCGGCCGAGGGCCCGCTGAAGGGCATCCTGAAGTACACCGACGCACCGATCGTCTCCTCCGACATCGTCACCGACCCGGCGTCGTCGATCTTCGACTCGGGTCTGACCAAGGTCATCGAGGACCAGGTCAAGATTGTCTCCTGGTACGACAACGAGTGGGGCTACTCCAACCGTCTCGTCGACCTCATCGGACTCGTCGGAAAGTCGCTCTGACCCGATGGCCGTCAAGACACTGCAGGATCTCATCGACGAGGGCGTCGACGGACGCGGCGTGCTCGTCCGTGCCGATTTCAACGTTCCGCTCGACGACGGGCAGATCACGGACGCCGGCCGTATCGAGGCGTCGCTCCCGACGCTGAAGACGCTGCTCGAGGCGGGTGCCAAGCTCATCGTGACCGCGCACCTCGGCCGGCCGGAGGGCAAGCCGGACGCCGCGTTCTCGTTGGCTCCGGTCGCGGCGAAGCTCGGCGAACTGCTGGGACGCCACGTCCAGCTCGCCGGTGACGTCGTCGGTCAGGACGCCGAGGCTCGCGCCGAGGGTCTGACCGACGGAGACGTTCTCCTGCTCGAGAACATCCGCTTCGATCCGCGCGAGACCAGCAAGGACGACGCCGAGCGGCTGGCGCTGGCGAAGGAACTGGCCACGCTGGCCGGCGACGACGCCGCGTTCGTGTCCGACGGTTTCGGTGTCGTGCATCGCAAGCAGGCGTCGGTCTACGACGTCGCGACACTGCTCCCGCACTACGCGGGCACGCTGGTCGCGACCGAGGTCGACGTCCTGACGAAGCTGACCGAGACCCCCGAGCGTCCCTACGCCGTGGTGCTCGGCGGCTCCAAGGTGTCCGACAAGATCGGTGTCATCGAGGCGCTGGCGCCGAAGGTCGACACGCTGGTCATCGGCGGCGGCATGGCTTTCACCTTCCTTGCGGCGCAAGGGTATTCCGTGGGCACGTCGCTGCTGCAGGAAGATCGCATCGAGACGTGCAAGGACCTGCTCGAGCGTTTCGGTGACGTCATCCACCTTCCGACGGACGTCGTCGTCGCCGACAGCTTCTCCGCCGACGCGGAGTCGAAGACGGTGAAGGCGTCGGAGATCCCCGACGGCTGGATGGGTCTGGACGTGGGGCCCGACTCGGTGGACCGGTTCGAGGCGGTGCTGAGCAACGCCAAGACCATCTTCTGGAACGGTCCCGCCGGAGTCTTCGAGTTCGAGAAGTTCTCGAAGGGCACCGAAGGTATCGCTCGGGCGATCATCGCGGCGACCACGAAGGGCGCGTTCAGTGTCGTGGGCGGTGGCGACTCCGCCGCGGCCGTGCGCACGCTGGGTCTCCCGGACGCCGGTTTCTCGCACATCTCCACCGGTGGCGGTGCCTCCCTCGAGTACCTCGAGGGCAAGCAGCTCCCCGGCCTGTCGGTACTGGAGGGCTGAACCATGACATCTCCACGAGCTTCGCTCGACCGTAAGGCCAGGACCCCGTTCATCGCCGGTAACTGGAAGATGAATCTGAACCACCTCGAGGCCATCGCCCTGGTGCAGAAGATCGCCTTCTCGTTGCCCGCGAAGTACTTCGAGAAGGTCGACGTCGCGGTGATCCCGCCGTTCACCGACATCCGCAGTGTCCAGACGTTGATCGAGGGCGACAAGCTCCTGCTCACGTTCGGCGCGCAGGATCTCTCGCCCCACGACTCCGGCGCGTACACCGGCGACATCAGCGGTGCCTTCCTGGCCAAGCTGGGCTGCACGTACGTCGTGGTCGGGCACTCGGAGCGTCGCGCCGGACACGGCGAGACCGACGAGACGGTGCTCGCCAAGACCAAGGCCGCGCTGAAGCACGGACTCGTGCCGATCGTCTGCATCGGTGAGGGTCTCGAGGTGCGGGAGGCCGGCGAGCACGTGGCGTTCAACGTCGAGCAGCTCCGCGGGTCCCTCGCGGGTCTGAGTGCCGAGGAGATCGGGAAGATCGTCGTCGCCTACGAGCCGGTGTGGGCCATCGGTACCGGCCGCGTGGCCAGTGCCGCGGACGCGCAGGAAGTCTGCGGAGCCATCCGTCAGGAGCTGGCGTCGCTCGCCGACGTCGACACCGCGGCGGCGGTCCGTGTGCTGTACGGCGGATCGGTCAGCTCGAAGAACGTGGGCGAGATCGTCGGCCAGACCGACGTCGACGGTGCACTGGTGGGCGGAGCGTCGCTGAAGGCGGACGAGTTCGCCACCCTGTGTGCCATCGCCGCCGGGGGACCGCTTCCCTGACCCACCGCGCATCACCGATCGAAGGGCACGTCGCACACGCGACGTGCCCTTCGTCGTTCGGCGGCGCGCGGCCTGTAACATTGGCCATCATGCGCACGTTCCTGGACATCCTGCTGGTGGTCACCAGCATCGGCCTGCTCGTCTTCGTCCTGCTGCACCGCGGCAAGGGCGGCGGCCTGTCGAGCCTGTTCGGTGGTGGCGTGCAGTCGTCTCTGTCCGGGTCCAGCGTCGTCGAGAAGAACCTCGACCGTGTCACCGTCTTCACCGGTGTCGTGTGGCTCATCTGCATCCTGGGTATCGGCCTGGAGATCAAATTCGCCTGATCGGGTGACGTGACCCCTGCCGTGAGCCCCGCGCTGCGGTCCGGGGGTGCGCCGACGATACTGTCCTCATGACAGTCGTGGATCCAGGTCTGCCCGCCACCGAACCTCTGCGAGAGGACATTCGGCTCCTCGGTGGAATACTCGGTTCCGTCGTCCGGGACCACGAGGGCGAGGAGATCTTCGACCTCGTCGAGCAGGCCCGAGTGGAGTCGTTCCGCGTGCGGCGGTCGGAGATCGATCGCGGCGAACTCGCCCGGCTCTTCGACGGCATCGACATCACGCGTGCCATCCCGGTGATCCGGGCGTTCAGTCACTTCTCGCTTCTCGCCAACCTGGCGGAGGACATTCACCGCGAGCGCCGCCGCGCCGTGCACGTGCGTGCCGGGGAGCCGCCCCAGGACAGCAGTCTCGCCTCCACCTACAGCAAGCTCGATGCGGCGCGCCTCGACGCCGCCACGGTGGAGGACCTGCTCCGTGACGCCCTGGTGTCGCCCGTCATCACCGCGCATCCCACCGAGACGCGTCGCCGCACCGTGTCGGAGATCCAGAGCCGCATCACCGATCTGATGCGCTTCCGTGAGCGCACGGAACTGGACGACACGGAGATCGCGGAGACCGACGCGAAGATCGAGCGGCAGATCCTCGCCCTGTGGCAGACGGCACTGATCCGATTGTCCCGCTTGCGGATCCAGGACGAGATCGAGGTGGGACTGCGCTACTACGACATGTCGCTCTTCGACGTGATCCCGCGCATCAACACCGAACTCCGTGCGGCGCTGCGCAGCCGCTGGCCGGATGCCGACCTGCTAACGAGGCCGATGCTGCGTCCCGGATCGTGGATCGGCGGCGACCGGGACGGCAACCCCTTCGTCACCGGGGAGATCGTGCACCGCGCGACCAACCGTGCCGCGCAGGTCGCGTTCACCCGGTATCTCGCGGATCTCGTCGGTCTCGAGCACGAGCTGTCCATGTCGGCTCGGTTGATCGACGTGGACGCGGACCTGCAGGCCCTGGCCGATGCGTCGAAGGACGAGTCGGCGTTCCGTGCGGACGAGCCCTTCCGCCGAGCTGTGCGCGGTATCCGCGGGCGACTGTCGGCGACGGCACGCCGCATGCTGGACGTGGTTCCGGACAACACCCTCGACTCGCCGGAACTCGAGCCGTACGGCGCCCCGCAGGAGATGCTCGACGATCTGGACCTGTTGGACCGCTCGTTGCGGCGCACGGCCAACGGCGTCATCGCCGACGACCGACTCGCGACGCTCCGGCAGGCGCTCGAGACCTTCGGGTTCCACCTGTCCGGGCTCGACATGCGGCAGAACTCCGAGATCCACGAACAGGTCGTGGCGGAGTTGCTGGCCTGGGCGGGCGTCCACGCGGACTACGCGTCACTGTCCGAGGACGAGCGCGTCGAGATCCTCGCCGCCGAGCTCGAGACGCGGCGACCCCTCATCGGGCCCCGCGCGGAGTTCAGCGAGCAGACGGCCAAGGAACTGGCGATCGTCGAGTCCGCCGCGGACGCCGTGCGCACGTTCGGCGGCGGCGCGGTGCCGAACTACATCATCAGCATGTGCACCTCGGTCAGCGACATGCTCGAGGCCGCGGTGCTGCTCAAGGAGGCGGGCATCCTCGATCCCGGCGACGCCGAGACGGGTCCGTCCTCGCCCGTCGGTGTGGTGCCGCTGTTCGAGACGATCGACGATCTCCAGCAGGGCGCGGCGACCCTCACCGCGACGTTGTCCATCCCCGTCTACCGCGCGCTGGTGACGTCCCGCGGGGACAACCAGGAAGTGATGCTGGGGTACTCCGACTCCAACAAGGACGGCGGGTACCTGGCCGCGAACTGGGCGCTCTACCGTGCCGAACTCGACCTCGTCGAGGCTGCACGCGCCGCGGGGATCCGGCTACGACTGTTCCACGGCCGCGGTGGCACCGTGGGCCGCGGCGGTGGCCCGAGCTACGACGCCATCCTCGCTCAGCCCACCGGTGCGGTCACCGGCTCGCTGCGGATCACCGAGCAGGGCGAGGTGATCGCGGCGAAGTACGCGGAACCCCGCCTGGCGCGCCGCAACCTCGAGACGCTGTTGGCGGCGACCATCGAGAGCACGTTGCTCGACGTCGAGGGGCTCGGGGACGACGCCGAGCCGGCCTACGCGCTGCTCGACGATCTGGCGGCACGCGCCCAGGCCGCGTACGGGGCACTGGTCCACGAGACGCCGGGCTTCGTCGAGTACTTCCGGATGTCCACACCGGTCGCCGAGATCGGGGAGCTCAACATCGGCAGCCGGCCGGCGTCGCGGAAGCCCACCAACTCGGTGTACGACCTGCGGGCGATCCCGTGGGTGATGTCGTGGAGTCAGTCGCGGGTGATGTTGCCCGGCTGGTACGGAGTGGGTACCGCGTTCGAGGACTGGGTCGGCGGCGACGCGGACAAGCTGGCCACGTTGACCGATCTGTACCGGCGGTGGCCGTTCTTCCGGACGGTGCTGTCCAACATGGCGCAGGTCATGGCCAAGTCGGATCTGGGGCTCGCCGCCCGGTACTCCGAACTGGTGCCGGACGAGCAGCTCCGCAAGACCGTGTTCGACATGATCTCGACCGAGCATGCCAAGACCGTGTCGATGTACCTGAAGATCACCGGGCACGACGGGCTGCTCGACGACAACCCGGCGCTGGCGCGGTCGGTGTTCAACCGCTTCCCGTACCTCGAGCCGCTGAACCACCTGCAGGTGGAACTACTCGCACAGCTGCGGGCGGGAGACGACCGCGAGCAGGTCAAGCGCGGCATCCTGCTGACCATGAACGGGCTCGCGACCGCGTTGCGCAACAGCGGATAGAGGGAACCGCGAGGACCCTCCCGGCGTCGAACAGAACAGACCCATTCGACGCCGGGAGGATCTCCGTCATGACTCCGCAGAACGAACACCGTTGCACCGCAACCGCATCCGCGTGGCGCAGGGGAGTGCCCCGGCGTCGACCAGAGGCCTCGACACCCGTCCGACCGAAGGACGATCAGCCCGGACGGCCGCCGGCCTGACCGTCGCTCAGAGGCGGGACGCCGACCCCGCGTCGCTCAGAGGCGGGACGCCGACCCCGCGTCCAGGAACCACACGGTCGACTCGAGGCCGTGTGCGCCGGCGGCCGGATGCTCGACCGGGTCCGCGCCCCCGACACAGGCGGCGACGGCATCGGCCTTGCCCTCGCCCGAGACGAGGAACCACACGTGCCGAGACCTGTTCACCGCCGGGAGCGTCAGCGTGATGCGCACGGGAGGCGGCTTGGGGGAGTCGGTCACGGCCACGACCCAGCGTGACTTCTCCTGCACCGCGTCACCGTGGGCGAAGAGGGAGTTGACGTGAGAATCCGGGCCCATGCCGAGCAGGTGGATGTCGAAGGCGGGTCCGTCCTCCGGTGCGAAGGCTGCCACCGACTGCAGGTAGGTCACCGCCGCGGCCTCGACGTCGTCGCCCAGCGGCGAGTCGGACGGGGCCATGACGTGCACGCGGTCGGGATCGACGCCGACGTGATCGAGCAGGGCGTCCCTTGCCTGCACGTAGTTGCGTTCCGGGTCGCCCTCGGGGAGGAAGCGTTCGTCACCGAAGAAGACGTCGACGGCGGACCAGTCGATGTCGCCGCCGAGGTCGCGGACAGCGGCCAGGGTCGCGACGCCGGTGCCGCCACCGGTCAGCACCACGGAGGCGGTACCGCGTGCTCGCTGGGCATCGACGACCACCGAGACGAATCGCTCGGCCGCGGCGCGGGCGAGCGCCGCCGTGTCGTCGGAACGGTGGATCTCCGGTCGTGTCTCACTCATAGGTCACCTTCGTCAGGCCGGCGAGGGCCTCTTCGTAGATCTCGTCACGGTCGAGTCGACGCAGCTCCTCCGCGAGGCAGTCGCGGGTCTCTCGCCGGGCGAGTGAGACCAGCGTGTCCGGTTGTCCGGTGCGGATGAGGGTGGCCGTGGTGCCGGTCTGCGGCCTGCTGATGGACACGGTGCTGTCGGCCAGCTCCATCTCCACGCGCAGTTCGCCGACCTTGCGCACCACGGGGACGTCGAGGCGGGCGGCGAACCACCCGGCGAGGATGTCCAGTGCGGGCTCCTCGCGCAGACCCGACACGGTCACCGATCGCACCGGCTCGGCCTGCTGGTCGAGTGCCGTGGTGAGCAGCGCACGCCAATAGGTGATGCGCGACCAGGCGAGGTCGGAATCGCCCTCGGCGTACGACTCGAGTCGCGACGAGATGGCGGCGCGCGGGTCGGGTGAGTTGGTCGCGTCGGTGATCCGGCGGATGGCGAGTCGGCCCACCGGGTCCTCTTTCGGGACCGCCGGTGCTCCGCTCGGCCACCAGGCCACCACGGGGGTGTCGGGCAGCAGGAAGGGGAGGACGACGCTCTGCTCGTGTTCCGACAGCTCTCCCCGTAGTCGCAGGAAGACCACCTCGGACGCGCCCGCGTCGCCGCCGACGCGGATCTGCGCGTCCAGCACGTCGTCGTCGTCGCGATCACCGCGGGCCAACACGATCACGCGACACGGGTGCTCCCGGCTGGCCTCGTTGGCCGCCTCGATCGCGGCTTCGAACTTCGCGGGATCACGGATGACGACCACCAGGGTGAGCACCCGACCGAGCGTGACGGCGCCGCCCGATTCGCGGAGCTCCACCAGCTTCTTCGAGACGGCACCGGTGGTGGTGGCGGGCAGATCGACGATCACGGCCTTCTCCATTCGCGTCCGGTGCGCTGCATCATCTCGTTGGCCGAGTCGGGGCCCCACGTGCCGGCCTCGTACGGATCGGCCGCGCCTCCGGACGCCCAGTACTCGAGGATGGGGTCGAGGATCTTCCACGACAGCTCGACCTCGGCATTGACCGGGAAGAGCGACGGCTCACCGAGCAGCACGTCGAGGATGAGCCGCTCGTACGCCTCGGGCGACGACTCGGTGAAGGCCTGGCCGTAACTGAAGTCCATGCTGACGTCCCGCACCTGCATGCTGGACCCCGGCACCTTCGATCCGAAGCGCAGCGTGACGCCCTCGTCGGGCTGCACGCGGATGACGAGTGCGTTCTGGCCCAGTTCCTCGGTCATCGTGGCGTCGAACGGCAGGTGCGGTGCGCGTTTGAAGATCATCGCGATCTCGGTCACTCGCCGCCCGAGCGACTTCCCCGTGCGGAGGTAGAACGGCACGCCGCCCCACCGCCGGGTGTCCACCTCGAGGGTGATGGCCGCGTAGGTCTCGGTGTTCGACTCCGCGTCGAACCCCTCCTCCTCCTTGAGCCCCTTCACCTTCTGGCTGCCCTGCCACCCCGAGGTGTACTGCCCCCGGGCAGCGGTCTGCGCGAACGGCTCCGCCAGACGCGTCGACGAGAGGACCTTGATCTTCTCGCTCTGCAGCTCGCTGGGGCTGAAGCTGACCGGCTCCTCCATCGCGGTGATGGCGAGCAACTGCAGCAGGTGGTTCTGGATCACGTCGCGCGCAGCGCCGATGCCGTCGTAGTACCCCGCTCGACCCCCCAGGCCGATGTCCTCGGCCATCGTGATCTGCACGTGGTCCACGTAATGGGCGTTCCAGATCGGGTCGAACAGCTGGTTGGCGAAGCGCAGCGCCAGGATGTTCTGGACCGTCTCCTTGCCGAGGTAGTGGTCGATGCGGAAGACGCGATCCTCCGGGAACACCCGGTTGACGATCGCGTTGAGCTCCTTCGCGCTCGCGAGATCGTGGCCGAAGGGCTTCTCGATCACCACTCGACGCCAGTGCCGCGGCGCCTCGTCCTCGGTCTCCGGTCCGGTGGCGAGACCGGACGCCGACAACTGCTCGAGCACCGTGGGGAACGCGCCCGGCGGGATGGACAGGTAGAACGCGTGGTTCCCACCGGTTCCGCGCTCGACGTCGAGTTCCGCGAGCGTTCTCGTGAGCTGATCGAACGCCGCGGGGTCGTCGAACGACCCCTGCACGAAGCGGATGCCTTCCGACAATCGTTCCCACACGTCCTCACGGAACGGCGTCCGGGAGTGTTCGCGGACCGCGTCGTGCACGATGGTGCCGAAGTCCTGATCCGACCATTCACGCCGGGCGAACCCGACCAGCGCGAACCCGGGCGGCAGGAGCCCACGGTTCGCGAGGTCGTACACCGCCGGCATCAACTTCTTGCGCGCCAGGTCGCCGGTGACACCGAAGATCACCAGGCTGCAGGGCCCGGCGATCCTCGGGAGACGCTTGTCTCTGCTGTCACGGAGCGGATTCACCCAGGGTGTGGCTGACTCCGTCGCCACGGTTCAGCTCTTCGACGCGGCGGAGAGTTGCTCGGAGGTGGCGTCGAGCAGTTCGCCCCACGACGCCTCGAACTTCTGGACGCCCTCGTTCTCGAGCACGAGGAAGACGTCGGTCAGGTCGATACCCAGTGCACTGATGGCGTCGAAGACGGCCTGCGACTCCTGACCCTTGCCCGTGATGGTGTCGCCGGTGACCTCGCCGTGGTCGGCGAAGGCGTCCATCGTCTTCTCGGGCATGGTGTTGACGGTGTTCGGGGCGACCAGCTCGGACACGTACAGCGTGTCGGGCAGGGTCGGGTCCTTCACTCCGGTGGAGGCCCAGAGCGGGCGCTGCGGCCGGGCGTTGTCGGTCAGCATGCCTTGGAAACGCGACCCGATCTCGAACACCTGCTGGTAGGCGACGTACGCGAGGCGTGCGTTGGACAGTGCGGCCTTACCCTTCAGGTCGGTCGCCTCCGGTGTTCCGATGGCGTCGAGACGCTTGTCGATCTCGGTGTCGACGCGCGAGACGAAGAACGACGCGACCGAGTGGATCGACGACAGGTCGTGGCCCGCGGCCTTCGCCGACTCGAGTCCCTCGAGGTAGGCGTTCATGACGGCCTCGTAGCGCTCGACCGAGAAGATGAGCGTGACGTTGACGCTGATGCCCTCGCCGATGACCTTGGCGATGGCGGGGATGCCGGCCTCGGTGGCGGGGATCTTGATCAGGACGTTGGGCCGGTCGACGATCTTCCACAGCTCGATCGCCTGCGCGACCGTCTTGTCGGTGTCATGGGCCAGGCGGGGATCGACCTCGATGGACACCCGTCCGTCGACTCCGTTGGTCGCCTCGTACACCGGTGCGAGCACGTCGCACGCATTGCGGACGTCGTCGGTGGTGACCGTGCGGATGACGGAATCGACGTCGGCACCGCGAGCGGCGAGCTCGTTCACCTGCTCGTCGTACGAGGTGCCCTTCGACAGGGCGGCCTGGAAGATCGACGGGTTCGTGGTGACGCCGACGACCGACTTGGAGTCGATCAGGTCCTTCAGGTTGCCCGAGGAGATCCGGTCACGGGAGAGGTCGTCCAGCCAGACCGAGACTCCGGCGGCGGACAGGTCTGCGAGATTCTGGTTCTGAGTCATGCTGTCATCCCTTCACGTTGGTGATGGAGCGCTGAGCTGCGGCCACGACGGCCTCGGCCGTGAAGCCGTACTCGCGGAAGAGCGTCGCCGCGTCCGCGGACTCGCCGAAGTGCTCGAGCGAGATGATCTCGCCGAAGCCGCCGACGATCTTGTACCAGGGCATCGCGATGCCGGCCTCGATGGAGACACGGGCCTTCACGGTGGGCGGAAGGACCTGGTCGCGGTAGTTCTGGTCCTGGCTCTCGAACCACTCGACACACGGCATCGAGACGACGCGCGCCGCGATGTCCTGCGCCTCGAGAAGCTTCTGTGCCTCCACGGCGTACTGCACCTCGGAACCGGTCGCGACGATGATCACGTCGGGTGCGGCCTTGGACGACTCGACCAGGACGTACCCGCCCTTGGAGACACCCTCGTAGCTGGTGCCGTCGAGAATCGGGATGCCCTGACGGGTGAGCGCGAGGCCGACGGGTCCGCTGCTCGACGAGCGCGCGAGCACCGCGCGCCAGGCGTGGGCGGTCTCGTTCGCATCGCCGGGGCGCACGACAGAGAGGTTCGGGATCGCGCGCAGCGCCGCGAGGTGTTCGACCGGCTGGTGCGTCGGGCCGTCCTCGCCGAGACCGACGGAGTCGTGGGTCCAGACGTAGATGGGATCGATGTCCATGAGGGACGCGAGGCGCACCGCGGGACGCATGTAGTCACTGAACTGCATGAAGGTGCCGCCGTACGCACGCGTCGGTCCGTGCATGACGATGCCGGACAGGATCGCGCCCATCGCGTGCTCGCGGATACCGAAGTGCAGCGTGCGGCCGTAGGGCTCGGCGTCCCAGTCGTCGGTGGAGATCGACGTCGGGCCGAAGGACTTGGCGCCCTTCATGGTGGTGTTGTTGCTGCCGGCGAGGTCGGCGGAGCCGCCCCACAGCTCCGGCAGGACCGGGCCGACGGCACTGAGGACCTCACCGGACGCGGCGCGCGTCGCGATGGCCTTGCCGCCCGGCTCCCAGGTGGGGAGGACGTCGGTCCATCCGTCGGGCAGCGTGCCCTCGGTCAGACGGTCCAGCAGGCGGCGACGGTCGGGCTCGCGCTCGCTCCACGCGTCGAAGTCCTTGCTCCACGCCTCGTGCGCCGCGCGGCCACGCGCCTGCAGGCCGCGGGTGTGCTCGATGACCTCGTCGGTGACCTCGAACGTCTTCTCGGGATCGAAGCCGAGCGCCTTCTTCACGGCGGCGACCTCGTCGTCACCCAGAGCGGCACCGTGGACGGCACCGGTGTTCATCATCGTGGGGGCCGGGAAGCCGATGATGGTGCGCAGCACGATGATCGAGGGCTTGTCGGTGACGGCCTTGGCCGCCTCGACCGCCTCCTCGATGGCGGTGACGTTCTCGCCGCCCTCCACGACCTGCACGTGCCAGCCGTACGCCTCGTAGCGCTTGGCGGTGTCCTCGGACAGCGCGATGTCGGTGGAGTGCTCGATGGAGATCTTGTTGTCGTCGTAGAACAGGATCAGGTTGCCGAGCTGCTGCGTGCCGGCGAGTGAGGACGCCTCGGAGGTGATGCCCTCCTCGATGTCGCCGTCGGACGCGATGACGTAGACGTAGTGATCGAACGGGCTGTCGCCCCATGCGGGCTCGGGATCGAAGAGTCCACGCTCACGGCGCGACGCCATGGCCATGCCGACGGCCGAGGCCAGGCCCTGACCGAGCGGGCCGGTGGTGATCTCGACGCCCTTGGTGTGGCGGAACTCCGGGTGGCCGGGAGTCTTCGACTTGAACGTGCGCAGCGCCTCGAGATCGGCGAGCTCGAGGCCGAAGCCGCCCAGGTAGAGCTGGATGTACAGCGTGAGGCTCGAGTGGCCGCACGAGAGCACGAAGCGATCGCGGCCGATCCACGTGGTGTCCGTGGGATCGTGGCGCATCGTGCGCTGGAAGAGCGAGTACGCCAGGGGAGCGAGGCTCATGGCGGTTCCGGGGTGGCCGTTGCCGACCTTCTGCACCGCGTCGGCAGCGAGAACACGCACAGTGTCCACCGCCCGTGTGTCCAGATCGGTCCAGTCGCTCGGATGGTGAGCGCTGGTGAGAACGGTGATGTCGTCTGTGATCGACACGGGTGGAGATCTCCTGACACTGTCGGGGTGGGGGTGGCCAGTAGTGCACGGACGCGGCGCACTCGTCGCCGCTCCGCGCGTGATGAGCCTAGTTCCCCGGCGGGTCGGTCGGGGATACCCGGTTCACGGTCGAGCCTAGTTCCGTCCGGGACGCCTCGCTGGTTCCGCGACGGGTGGTCCGCCGCCGATCCGTCACACGACGCCCGAACCATTCGACTACCCGCCGATTGGGGTGATGACACAGGCGGCGTCTACCATCGCTTGTAGTAGCACCATTCCGCTCGGTAACTGGGCCGGGTGGTGGAGCGGACGGTGCGAGAGGGAGATTCGAGTGGGTATGCGGCAGAGCCCGAGCGGACACGGGTTCACCGACAGTCCGACCCGGGACGTGTCGACCGCTCCCACGTCGAGACTCGGCCGGCTGACGGCCAAACCCGCCGCCTACATCGCGCTGACGAAACCGCGCGTGATCGAACTCCTCCTGGTCGCGACCATCCCCACGATGCTTCTCGCGGACCGCGGCACGGTGAACCTCCCGCTGTTGTTCGCCACACTGTTCGGCGGGTGGATGGGTGCCGCCAGCGCCAACACGCTGAACTGCGTCGTCGACGCGGACATCGACAAGGTCATGAAGCGCACCGCGCGGCGGCCCCTGGCCCGCGAGGCCGTGCCGACGTCGCACGCCTTCGTCTTCGGCGCGCTCCTCGGAGTCGGATCCTTCCTCTGGCTCTGGTGGGCGGCGAACCTCCTCAGTGGGATCCTGGTCGTCGCGACGATTCTGTTCTACGTCCTCGTCTACACGATGGTGCTCAAGCGCCGGACCTCGCAGAACGTGGTCTGGGGCGGTGCCGCGGGATGCATGCCCGCACTCGTCGGATGGTCCGCCGTGACCGGGACCGTCGGGTGGCAGGCGATCGTCCTGTTCCTCGTCATCTTCTTCTGGACTCCGCCCCACACGTGGGCCCTGGCCATGCGCTACAAGGACGACTACAAGGCGGCGGGCGTGCCCATGCTGCCCGTCGTCGCCACCGAACAGGTCGTCACCCGGCAGATCGTCCTCTACACCTGGGCGACGGTTGCGGCCACGGCTGCGCTGATCCCGGCGGCCGGTGTCGTCTATGCCGCGGTCGCCCTGGCGGCGGGTGCCTGGTTCCTCCTCATGGCGCACCAGCTCTACTCGGGCGTGCGACGCGGCGAGGCCGTAAAGCCGCTGCGCCTGTTCCTGCAGTCGAACAACTACCTCGCGGTCGTCTTCATCGGTCTCGCCGTCGACTCCGTGCTCGGGATGTCCACGGTCTCCGACTTCTTCTCCTGACATCCGCTCCGCGTCAGGGTTCCAGCACGATCGATCCCGCCGTCCGCCGGCTCTCCAGGTCGATGTGCGCCTGCCGGGCCTGCTCGAGCGGATAGCGATGCTCGACTCGGACCGTCAGGGTTCCGTCCGCCAGCGCGCGCACCACGTCTCCGCCGCGCCATTCCAGCTCTGCCCGGTCGCGGATGTGATGCGCGAGGGTGGGGCGGGTCAGGAACACCGAGCCGGCCTTGTTGAGGCGCTGCGGGTCCACCGGCGGTACCGGCCCGCTCGCGGCACCGAAGAGGGCCACTGTCCCGCGGATGCGCACGCTCTCGAGGCTCGCGTCGAACGTCGAGGCACCGACGCCGTCGTACACCGCCGCGACGCCGACACCGTCGGTGATGTCGCGCACGCGTGACGGGATGTCGTCGTCGTAGCGGAGAACGTGAGTCGCGCCTGCTTCGCGCGACAACGCCTCCTTCTCGTCGGTGGACACGGTGGTGATCACCGTCGCGCCCTTCGCCGTGACGAGCTGCGTGAGAATCAGCCCGACTCCGCCCGCGCCGGCATGCACCAGCACCACGTCGCCGGACCGCACGGGGTACGTCGACTCGATCAGATAGTGCGCCGTCATGCCCTGGAGCAGCACGGATGCCGCCTGAGGGGGATCCACACCCGCCGGCACCGCGATGGCAGAGGCGGCCGGGACCCGCACGAGTTCGGCGTAGCTCCCGGGCGCTGCGGCCCATGCGACGCGGTCGCCGACCGAGAACCCGGACACCTCCGAGCCCACCTGCTCGACGACGCCGGTGCCCTCGTCGCCCGGGACGTACGGCAGCTCCCGCGGGTAGGACCCGCTGCGGAAGTACGTGTCGATGTAGTTGATCCCGGAGGCCTGGACCCGGACCAGGAGATCGGCCGGGCCGGGTACCGGATCGGGGACGTCGGTCACGTCGAGGACGTCGGGTCCGCCGGTTCTGGTCACGAGTACAGCGCGCATGGGAAAAGTCTGCCACCGCGCCCGCGACAGCGGGGGCGGGACGGACCCACCGCTGAGTTACCGGCCAGTAGGGACGCGTGGGACGGACCGGGTATTCTCACGATCATGAGCACCGAGAGCATCGAGAACGCACCCAAGGGTGACTCCGGGCAGAGCACCGAGACGGCGGCCCCGCCGTCGAACCTGGTGTCCTCGATCGAGTCGTTCGTCGCAGCGCACGGCGGGTCCGCGACGGTGGTGTTGCAGCCGCTCGGCCGCGCCGGTGTCCGCATGACCCTGGTCGGTGCCGACGGGATCCTGGGGGACCGGGTCGCCGGCAATCTCCGCATCGCGCACGCGGTGGTGGACTCGCTCGACTCCGTGACCCTCGGTGACTGGGACCGCGAGCTGACGAGCATCGTCACCCCGCGCAAGGGTCACTTCGCGCAGATGGCGGGATGGGTGGCGCGTCAGTCGCGTTTCCCGAAGGCGCGCAACGGTCTCTGACCGCGTCCGATCAGTCCGCGCGGGCCAGCCGCGGCGAGGTCACGTCGGTGTCCTCGGCTGCCGGCACGGTCTCCCGCTCCCGCAGAGACACCCAGAGAGCGGCCGTGGCGGCCGTGGCCGCGGCAGCACCGGCGACGTGGACGGCCACGAGGGCCGCAGGGACGTCGGTGAAGTACTGGACGATGCCGACGCACGCCTGGGCGACGACGATCGCGATGACCACCTGCAGACGCTTCTTGATGGCCGAGGCTCCGGACGGACTGACGGCGTAGACGGCGAACGTGAGCCCCACCAGCAGCGCCAGGTACCCCACCAGAAGTTCGGCGTGCAGGTGCACCAGCGTGACGATCTCCACCTCGAGCCGAGCCACGTCCGCGTCACCGGCATGCGGTCCCGCGCCGGTGACCATGGTGCCCGCCACCAGAACTCCGGCGAGAAGGACCGCAGACAGCACGGTCAACCACCGCAGCGGCGCGGGCACGGCGGGTACCGAGACGCCCTCGTCCTTCTCACCGATCTTGTGGAACAGCAACGTCGCGAGCCAGACCATCAGCATCGAGATCACGAGGTGCACCGCCACGGTCCACCACAGCAGCCCGGTGAGCACCGTGATGCCGCCGACGCCGGCCTGCAGCACCGTGCCCGCAGGCATGAGCCACGCGTAGACGACCACCTCGCGGCGGCGCCGTGCCCGTGTCACCGCCAGTACGATGGCAGCCGCGGTGAGGACCACGGCGAAGGTGAGCATGCGGTTGCCGAACTCGACCGCCTGGTGCAGGACGGGCACCTCGGACACGCCGACGGGCGTGAAGCTGCCGGGGAAACACTGCGGCCACGTGGGGCACCCGAGCCCGGAGCCCGTCACCCGGACCACGGCGCCCGTCACCGAGATACCGCCCTGCGTCAGGATCACGACGAACGCGATGATTCGCTGGACGCGAACGGAGGGGACCGGGAGGCGGTCGACCACGGAGAAGTACGCACGGGAGAGCACACGTCGATGGTAGACGGCATCTCCTACGCTGCGTAGTTGGCCTGCGGCCCGGGGTAGTCGGCCTGCGGCTTCGGGTGGTCGGACTGCGGCTTCGGTGTCAGGTGAACGAGAACTTGCGGGTCGCCCAGAAGCCGCAGATCGCCGCCCACACGACGAGGACCAGGATGCCGAACAGATCGGCTCGTCCCACGACGGCCTGCTCGAGCGTCTCCGCCATCGCGCCCGACGGGATCAGTCGCGCGATCATGCGGACGCCGCCGGGAAGTGCCTCGTTCGCGAACACCACGCTGCCGATTCCTAGCATCACGAACCACGCGATGTTGGCGAGGGCGAGCACGATCTCGGCCCGCAGCGTCCCGCCGAGCAGGAGGCCCATCGTGGCGAAGGTGACGGTGCCCAGAGCGATCACCAGCGCGCCCAGCACGAGTCCGCCGGGAGTCGGACGCCACCCGAGGGCGAGGCCGATGGCGCCGAGCAGTACCGACTGCAGCACGACCACGAGGAGGACGGCGATCGACTTCCCGGCGATCGCGCCCCACTTCGGCAGAGCGGTGGCGCCGAGTCTCTTGAGAGCGCCGTAGCGCCGGTCGAAGCCGACGGCGATGGCCTGGCCGGTGAACGCGGTCGACATCACCGCGACGGTCATCACGGCGGGTACGACGGTGCCGACGCGCTCGGTGCCGAAGTCGCCGAACGGCAGCAGCGTGAGGCCGATGAGCAACGTCACCGGGATGAACATCGTCAGCAGCAGCTGCTCACCGTTGCGCAAGAGCAGGAGTAGTTCGAGGCGGCTCTGCGCCAGCAGCATGCGGCGGCGCGGTGCGGGCCGGGGATCCGGTGTGAACGTCCCCGGTGCGAATCGGTCGGACGCACGTTCGGACCGTGATGTCACGCTCACCCTCTCAGTTCCCGCCCCGTGAGGTCGAGGAAGACGTCCTCGAGGCTGCGCTGCTCCACACGGAGATCGGTGGCCAGCACGTTCAGTCGAGCACACCACGAGGTCACCGTCGCGAGCACCTGGGGGTCGATGGTCCCCTCGAGCAGATACGAGCCCGGCGAACTCTCGACCGGATCGAACCCCTCGGGCAGCACCATCTGCAGCAACGACAGGTCGAGACCGGAGGGTGCGGAGAAGCGCAACTGGCCCTCGGCGCCCCGACGGGTGAGCTCGGTGGGCGTCCCCGAGGCGACGACCTGGCCGTGGTCGATGATCACGAGGTCGTCCGCGAGGTGCTCGGCCTCGTCCATGAGGTGGGTGGTCAGCAGGATGCTCACGCCGTCGCGCCGCAGCGCCTCGACGAGGTCCCACACGAGGAGCCGGGCCTGTGCGTCGAGCCCGGCGGTCGGCTCGTCGAGGAACACGAGCTCGGGGCGGCCGACCAGCGCACAGGCCAGCGAGAGGCGTTGTTGCTGACCGCCGGAGAGTCGTCGGTACGGCGTGCGGACGGCATCGGTGAGCCCCAACTGTCCGAGGAGCCACGCGGGATCGAGCGGGTCGGCCGAGTACGCGGCGACGAGGTCGAGCATCTCGCCCGCACGCGAGCCGGGGTAGGCGCCGCCGCCCTGGAGCATGACCCCGATCCGCGGCTTGAGACGGTCGGAGTCGACGATGGGATCGAGCCCCAGGACGCGGACCTCACCGGAGTCGGGCGTGTGGAAGCCCTCGCACATCTCGACGGTGGTGGTCTTGCCGGCCCCGTTGGGACCGAGGAGTGCGAGCACCCGGCCGCGCTGCAGCTCGATGTCGAGTCCGTCGACGGCCGCGACGTCACCGAAGTGCTTGACCACACCGCGGAGCGACACCGCCGGAGAGTCCGTCGGCGTCCCGGCATCGGACGCCGTGGGCGGAGGGACAGGTCGGGCGGTCACGATGATCCAGCGTAGGCGTCCGACGGACGGTCCGGCGCCGCCGCCCCGTCGCGTGCCCGCCAGGGCAGCAGTCGCCTCGTCGAGGCGTACAGCACGGCGATCGTCAGGACTGTCGCCACCGCCGCCTGGACGATGACGAAGGGCTGGACCTCACCGCCGGTCGGCATGACGATCAGCGAGACGAACGCGGAGAAGACGATCACCGGCACCCGGAACGCCGGTCGGGTGGCCCAGGCGGCCAGCGGGGTGACGGCCCACAGCAGGTACCAGGGCTGGACCACGGGGAAGAGCAGCACGAGTGCCCCGAGCGACACGCCGAGGGCTCCGATGGGGTGGAGCCGACCCAGCAGGACCGACACCAGCATGCGCACGATGATCAGCGCGGCCACCAGGGAGGCGATCGGGCGGGTGAGTGACAGCACGGCAGTGGTGTGGTCGCCGATGCCGAGGAGGACGCCGGCGCCTCCCGTGGCGAGGCCGAGCAGTGTGGGCAACGACATCCAGCTGCGCACGGCGTTGGCCGTGCCCAGGGTGTCCAGCCAGCCGAATCCGAGCCCGCTCGCGGCGCTGACGCCCAGGACTACTGCGACGGTCACCGCGCCGAGCAGGGCGGCGGCGGCGGCGACGTCGCGGGGCCGACCACCCCATCGACGGGCCAGGGCCATGCCCACGAATCCGAGCGCGAGCACCGACGGGATCTTGATCGTCGCGGACAGGGCGATGACCGCCGCGCCGGCGAGCAGCAGCACGCCGGTACGGCCCCGCAGTGATGCCGCGGACTCGACCGCACGGAACGAGAGTTCGAGCCCCGCGAGCATCAGGCCCAGCATTGCGGCCTCGTTGTGGATCCCGGCGACGAGGTGGAAGAGCAGGAGCGGATTGGCGGCACCGAGCCACAGCGCCGCCACGCTGGACACTCCGCACCGGGCGGCGAGGCGGGGGAGAGCCCACACGATGAGCGCGACGCCGATCAGCGCGACGATGCGATGCAGGAAGATCCCGGCGACGATGTCGTCACCGGTGAGCGCGGTGATGCCCCGACCGATCCACAGGAAGAACGGTCCGTAGGGCGCCGGGGTGTCGCGCCAGATGGTCGGCACGGTCCTGGTGAGCACATGGTCGACGCCGAGTGCCGCCTGCGGACCGATGGCGTACGGATCGAGTCCGCGGGCCGTGATCTCGCTCTGCGCCAGGTACGAGTAGACGTCCTTGCTGAACATCGGTGGCGCGACGCACAGCGGCACGATCCACAGCGCGAGCGTGCGGTCCAGCTGGGAGCGAGACATCCGGCGCGGCGACGAGTGCGCGCCGAAAGATCCCACGGCGAGGCGGCCGAGGAGCAGCCATGCGAGCACCACGACGGCGGTGCCGATCATCGTGATGGTGAGTGCGGCGGGGAGCGCGCGAGCGAAGAGCCCGAGCACGCGGACACCCTGCACCGGGTTCTGGAGAACCGGTTGTGCGCCGGCGCCCAGTGCACCGAGGGCCATCATCGCGGCGCCGATGGCACCGAAGCGGCGGATCCGTGTGAGATCGCGCACCTCGGCGGCGTTCAGTTCGGGGCGCTCGGGCTCGTTGTCGTGCAGAAACGCGACGCGGTCGCTGCGCGGAGACCCCTCGATCCCCAGCACCCGACGCGTCGCTCGACGGGCCGTCGCCCGCATCCGCGCGGCCGTACCGGAGCGGCTCGGCTCCGTCGCACCCGCCGTGACCACGTCGTCGGTGCCGCCCGCGAGGGACGCCGAGGCGTCGGTCGGTGTCACCGGCGCGGAGGGCACGGAGTCGTCGGCAGGTGCGGGCACAGAACGGAGCGTATCGACACCGGAGCCGATCACGAACGTCGCCGCGGCATCGGCCCTGCTACCCAGGGTGCCCTTGCTGGAACCTCTCCGGTAATTCGGTCACACTGGTGTTGTGAAAACGACTACCGAACGTTCCGGCGAGCGCGTCAGCGCCCGCGCCGACGTCGCGTCGGTCACCGTCACCCCGGCTTCGGGATCTGGCTCGGCAACATCGGGCTCGGCAACGTCGGAGGGTCGCACGCGGTCGTCCGTCGTGACGCTCCTGCTCGAGGAGGGTCCGATCAGCGCCACCCAGGTCGGGTCCCGTCTGGGCATCAGCGCTGCCGGCGTGCGGCGCCACCTCGATGCTCTCATCGACGCGGGCGACGCGCGCGTCACGATGACCTCGCGTCCCGGCGCACGTACCCGCGGCCGCCCAGCGAAGCTGTTCTCCCTGACCGCGCACGGACGCTCTCGACTCGGCCACTCGTACGACGATCTCGCGGGTGCGGCCATGCGGCACCTACGGGAGATCGGCGGCGACGACGCGGTGCGCACGTTCGCCCGCCGACGCATCCAGTCCATCGTGGGCGACGTCGAGCCTGCCGACACGTCCTCGCAGCAGTCCGTCTCCGAGACGGCCGACGCCATCGCCGAGGCGCTGACCGAGTCCGGCTTCGCCGCCTCCACCCGCCCGGTCGGCAACGGGGTGCAGATCTGCCAGCACCACTGCCCGGTCTCGCACGTCGCGGCCGAGTTCCCCGAGCTGTGCACCGCCGAGCGCGAGGCGTTCGCCGATCTGCTCGGAACGCACGTGCAGCGCCTCGCCACCATCGCCAACGGCGACTGCGCGTGCACCACCCATGTGCCCCTTCGCACACTCTCGACTCCCGAATCAGGCAATACCGACGACGATGTCGGCGTTGCACCGAGTGATGCTGCCGACAGCGGCACGGTCCACCACGACCGCACAGCTCTCGATTCGGCCCGTACCACCAGCTCCAGCCCGAACAGCCCGCTCGATCGTCTCCGGAAGGAGCCCGCATGACCGTCACACCAGACCAGGTGACCCCCACGGTGCCCGCGACACTCACGCAGGACGAGACCATCGCGTCTCTCGGGACCTACGGATACGGCTGGTCCGACTCCGACGTCGCCGGTGCGAGCGCCAAGCGCGGCATCAGCGACGCCGTCGTCCGCGACATCTCCGACAAGAAGAGCGAGCCCGAGTGGATGCTCGAGGCACGCCTCAAGGCGCTGCGCACGTTCGAGCGCAAGCCCATGCCGAACTGGGGCTCGAACCTCGACGGCATCGACTTCGACAACATCAAGTACTTCGTGCGGTCCAGCGAGAAGCAGGCCGCCACGTGGGACGATCTGCCCGCCGACATCAAGAACACGTACGACCGCCTCGGCATCCCGGAGGCGGAGAAGCAGCGCCTCGTGTCGGGTGTCGCCGCTCAGTACGAGTCCGAGGTCGTCTACCACTCGATCCGCGAGGATCTCGAGGAGCAGGGCGTCATCTTCCTGGACACCGACTCGGGTCTGCGTGAGCACCCGGAGCTGTTCCAGGAGTACTTCGGCTCGGTGATCCCGGCCGGCGACAACAAGTTCTCCGCGCTGAACACCGCGGTGTGGTCCGGTGGGTCCTTCATCTACGTGCCGCCGGGCGTCCACGTCGACATCCCGCTGCAGGCCTACTTCCGCATCAACACCGAGAACATGGGTCAGTTCGAGCGGACGCTCATCATCGTCGACGAGGGTGCGTACGTGCACTACGTCGAGGGCTGCACCGCCCCGATCTACAAGTCCGACTCGCTGCACTCGGCGGTCGTCGAGATCATCGTGAAGAAGGGTGGTCGGTGCCGCTACACCACCATCCAGAACTGGTCGAACAACGTCTACAACCTCGTCACCAAGCGCGCGAAGGCCGAGGCCGGCGCGACGATGGAGTGGATCGACGGCAACATCGGCTCGAAGGTCACGATGAAGTACCCGGCCGTGTGGATGACCGGTGAGCACGCCAAGGGCGAGGTTCTGTCGGTGGCGTTCGCCGGCGAGGGCCAGCACCAGGACACCGGCTCGAAGATGCTCCACCTCGCGCCGAACACGTCCTCCAACATCGTGAGCAAGTCCGTCGCTCGCGGCGGCGGCCGGGCGTCGTACCGCGGCCTGATCCAGATCAACAAGGGCGCGCACGGGTCGAAGTCGACCGTCAAGTGCGACGCACTCCTGGTCGATCAGATCAGCCGCAGCGACACCTACCCGTACGTCGACATCCGCGAGGACGACGTGACGATGGGCCACGAGGCCACCGTCTCCAAGGTCAGCGACGATCAGCTGTTCTACCTGATGAGCCGCGGCATGACCGAGGACGAGGCGATGGCCATGGTGGTGCGCGGCTTCGTCGAGCCCATCGCCAAGGAACTCCCGATGGAGTACGCCCTCGAGCTCAACCGCCTGATCGAGCTGCAGATGGAGGGATCGGTCGGATGACCCTGCCCCACACCGACACCGGGGTGAAGGCTGCCGTCACCGGCGAGAACCCCGCCACCGAGAACAAGCGCGCGATCGTCGCGAACAAGGGCGCGCAGTTCTCGTCCTACGACGTCGCCGCGTTCGAGGTGCCGTCCGGCCGCGACGAGATCTGGCGCTTCACACCGCTGCGGCGCCTGCGAGGTCTCCATGACGGCACCGCCGTGGCCACGGGCTCCGCGACCGTGACGGTCACCGATGCGCCCGAGTCCGTGCGCGTCGAGACCGTCGGTCGTGACGACGCGCGGCTCGGCACCGCGGGTGCGCCGGCCGATCGGGTCGCCGCCCAGGCGTACTCGTCCTTCGACTCGGCCACCGTCGTCACGGTGGCCTCCGAGGCAGAGCTCGCGGATCCGCTGATCGTGACGGTCGACGGTCCGGGAGCGGACGTCGTCGCCTACGGCCACGTCCAGATCCGCGTCGAGGCGTTCGCCAAGGCGACCGTCGTGCTCGAGCAGCGCGGCAGCGGAACCTACGCCGAGAATGTCGAGTTCGTCGTCGCGGACAGCGCACACCTCACGGTCGTCGCGCTGCAGGAGTGGGACGACGACGCGGTGCACGTCGCGTCGCATCACGCGAAGGTGGGCCGCGACAGCGTCCTGCGTTACGTGTCGGTCAGCCTCGGCGGCGATCTGGTGCGCCTGACACCGACGGTGAACTTCACCGGTCCGGGTGGCGACGCCGAGCTCCTGGGCCTGTACTTCGCGGACGACGGTCAGCATCTCGAGCAGCGCCTGCTGGTCAACCACACCGCGCCGCACTGCAAGTCCAACGTGGTCTACAAGGGCGCCCTGCAGGGCGACCCGGCGTCGAAGAAGCCCGACACCCACACCGTGTGGGTCGGCGACGTCGTCATCGGTGCGAAGGCGGAGGGCACGGACACGTTCGAGCTCAACCGCAACCTGATTCTCACCGACGGCGCGCGCGCGGACTCCGTCCCGAACCTCGAGATCGAGACCGGCGAGATCGTCGGGGCCGGTCACGCGAGTGCCACGGGTCGCTTCGACGACGAGCAGCTGTTCTACCTCCGTGCTCGCGGCATCCCGGAGGACCAGGCACGCAAGCTCGTCGTGCGCGGCTTCTTCCACGACATCATCGCGAAGATCCCGGTCGCGTCCATCCGTGAGCGTCTCTCCGACGCGGTCGAGGCGGAACTCGCCATCACCGGCGTCTGACCCCTCGCGACCACCTTCTCCCGATTCACAGACAGGCAAGGAACATCATGTCCACTCTCGAAATCCGCGATCTGCACGTCGACGTCGCGAACACCGACGACGCCGCGCAGCCGATCGAGATCCTGAAGGGCGTCGATCTGACGGTCTCGTCGGGCGAGACGCACGCCATCATGGGCCCCAACGGCTCGGGCAAGTCGACGCTCTCCTACGCGATCGCCGGCCATCCCAAGTACCGCGTCACCTCGGGCACCATCCTGCTCGACGGTGAGGACGTGCAGGAGATGTCCGTGGACGAGCGTGCTCGCGCCGGCCTGTTCCTCGCGATGCAGTACCCCGTCGAGGTTCCCGGTGTCTCCATGTCCAACTTCCTCCGCACCGCGGCCACCGCCGTGCGCGGCGAGGCCCCGAAGCTGCGGCACTGGGTGAAGGAGGCCAAGGAGGCGATGACCGAGCTCGACATCGATCCGGCCTTCGCCGAGCGCAGCGTCAACGAAGGCTTCTCCGGCGGCGAGAAGAAGCGCCACGAGATCCTGCAGCTGGGCCTGCTCAAGCCCAAGATCGCGATTCTCGACGAGACCGACTCGGGCCTCGACGTCGATGCTCTGCGCGTCGTCTCGGAGGGTGTCAACCGCTACAAGGAGCGGGAGAACGGCGGCATCCTCCTGATCACGCACTACACCCGCATCCTGCGCTACATCACGCCCGATCACGTGCACGTGTTCTCCGCGGGCCGCATCGTCGAGTCCGGTGGACCCGAGCTGGCCGACGAGCTCGAGGCCAACGGATACGAGCGCTTCACGAAGACCACCGCGGGCGCATGACGGCCGTCGCGTCGGTCGGCACCCTGGACGTCGCGAGGCTTCGGGAGGACTTCCCGATCCTCGGTCGTACCGTGCGCGACGACAAGCCTCTCGTGTACCTCGACTCCGGCGCGACGTCTCAACGTCCGGTGCAGGTGCTCGATGCCGAGCGGCACTTCCTCACCACCTGCAACGCCGCCGTGCACCGCGGGGCCCACCAGCTGGCCGAGGAGGCCACGGACGCCTACGAGGGTGCCCGCGCGGGCATCGCGGCCTTCGTGGGTGCCCGCGCGGACGAGATCGTGTTCACCAAGAACGCCACCGAGTCGCTGAACCTCGTGACGCACGTCCTCGGCGACGACCGCTTCGCGCGGTCACTGCGTCCCGGTGACGAGATCGTCATCACCGAGCTCGAACACCACGCGAATCTGGTTCCGTGGCAGGAGCTCTCACGTCGCACCGGTGCGACGCTCCGGTGGTACGGGGTCACCGACGACGGCCGGATCGACCTCGACTCGCTCGAGCTCACCGACCGCACGCGCGTGGTCGCGTTCACCCACCAGTCCAACGTGACGGGCGCGGTGGCTCCCACCGAGGAACTCGTCCGTCGTGCACGGGCGGTCGACGCACTGGTCGTCCTCGACGCCTGCCAGTCGGTGCCGCACATGCCGGTGGACGTCTCCGCGCTCGACGTCGACTTCGCGGCGTTCTCCGGGCACAAGATGCTCGGACCGTCCGGGGTCGGTGTCCTGTACGGCAAGGCTGCGCTCCTGGCCGACATGCCTCCCTTCATCACCGGCGGGTCGATGATCGAGACCGTGACGATGGAACAGACCACCTACGCACCGCCCCCGCAGCGGTTCGAGGCCGGTGTGCCCATGACGTCGCAGGTCGTCGGTCTGGGTGCGGCCGTGGAGTACCTGAACGCGCTGGGGATGGACGCCGTCGCCGCGCACGAACAGACGCTCACTGCTGCCGCACTGTCGGAGCTCGCCACCATCGACGGGCTCCGCATCATCGGACCCACGGACACGCAGGACCGCGGGGGAGCCGTGTCGTTCGTCGTCGACGGCATCCATGCGCACGATCTGGGGCAGATCCTCGACGACGAGGGCGTCGCCATCCGCGTCGGGCATCACTGCGCGTGGCCGCTGCACCGTCGTTTCGGCGTGGCCGCGACGGCCCGTGCCTCGTTCGCCGTCTACAACACGGTGGAGGAAGTGCACGCGCTGCGCGACGCGATCCGCACGGCACAGTCGTTCTTCGGCGTCGGCGGTGCCGCGTGAGAATGGAACAGATGTACCAGGAAGTGATCCTCGATCACTACAAGCACCCGCACGGTCGTGGGCTCCGCGAGCCGTTCGGCGCCGAGGTGCACCACGTCAACCCCACGTGCGGTGACGAGGTCACGTTGCGCGTGAACGTCGCCGACGGTGTCGTGGCCGACGTGTCCTACGACGGGCAGGGGTGCTCCATCAGTCAGGCGGCCACCTCGGTCCTGACCGACCAGGTCGTCGGACTCTCCGTCGAGGACGCGCTTCTCACGGTGGACGCCTTCTCGGCGATGGTCGGCAGCCGCGGCACCGTCGAGGGGGACGAGGCCGTCATCGGCGACGGCATCGCCTTCGCGGGTGTGGCGAAGTACCCGGCACGCGTGAAGTGCGCGCTGCTCGGATGGATGGCATTCAAGGACGCCGTTGTTCGTACTGTGGAGACGCAGGACGAGCACGCGAACAGTGGAGGACGATCATGACCGATACCGACAACGGCGCAGTGGCGCCCGATTCCGTCATCGAAGACCTCGAGGAGGCCATGCGTGACGTCGTCGACCCCGAGCTCGGCATCAACGTCGTCGACCTCGGACTGGTCTACGGAATCACCATCGACGACGAAGCCGTGGTCACCCTCGACATGACGCTGACGTCCGCGGCGTGCCCGTTGACCGACGTCATCGAGGACCAGAGCCGCACCGCCCTGGTGCGCAGTGGTCTGGCCGAGGACCTCAAGATCAACTGGGTCTGGATGCCGCCGTGGGGACCGGACAAGATCACCGACGACGGCCGCGAGCAGCTGCGCGCGCTCGGCTTCACCGTCTAGAGCCGGCTCACCCGATCTCACGCGAGAAGATGCGGTACGTCCTGCTCGGGTCCACCGGGTAGGACGAACGCACCGAGTGGAACCAGCCCCCGTCCGCCAGCACGGGGGCTGCTTCCACGGAGGCGTACCCGCCGTCGTGGATGCGCTGGAACAGTTCGAAGATCAGCAGTGCCGAGGTGCCCTTGTCGGGGCAGCTCGGGTCCACGAACATCATGTCGAGCCGCACGTGCGTGCGGTGTCTGCGTCCGCCGGGCCCCCGCCACCGCGCGATCGTGTGGAGATCGCGCACGATGCCGAACCGTGAGCGCACCGCTCCGAGGGCCGCCTTGTTCACGTCCGGGATCCCCATGACGAAGCCGACGACCTCGCCGTCGAGTTCGGCGAACAGCACGATCTCGGGATCGAGGATCGGACGCATGGTCGCCACGAGCGCATCGAGTTCGTCGGGTTCCACGGGCGTGAATCCCCAGAACGACGCGAATGCGGTGTTGTAGAGCACGCGCAGCTTGGCCACGTCCTCGTCGAACGTCGCCGGATTCATCGGCCGGACGACGACGGACGACCGCGCCTTCCACCTCTGGCCCATCGCGTACTTGCGTGCGAACGGCGGCGACCGGACGAGCGTGTGCGGGTCGTCGTGATAGAAGCTGTGGAACTCCTTGATGCTGGTCATGCCCCACGACTCGAGGAGATCGGCGTAAAACGGGGGATTGTGGGGCATCCCGACCAGCGGCGGAATGTCGTTGCCGTGCACCAGCACTCCCGCGCTCCACAGCAGTGACGGGCTCATCGGACCCACCACGGTGCTCAGCGACCGCCCCCGAGCCCAGGCGGCCACGGCGTCGAGCAGAGCGTGCGCGGCCTCCCGGTCGTCGAGGCACTCGAAGTAGCCGAAGTACGCGGTCTGCTCCTCGTAGTGCGAGATGAAGACCAGGTCGGCGATGGCCGCGATCCGCCCCACGAGCCGCCGACCGCGATACGCGAGGAACGCCTGACTCGTCATCCGGCTCCGCGTCTCCTCCGACGGCCGACGCAGCGTCGAGCCCACGTCCGCGATGTCGCCGGGGATCCAGTTCGGGTCGTTCCGATAGACCGCGAACGGGACTTTCGCGAAGGCCGTCCAGTCGCGACGGGTGCGTACCGCCGTGATGGTCACGGCCGCGGTCGTGACCGGCCGACCGACCGTACGTGAGGTCATGAGAGGGCCTCCTCGAGATCGTTCTGCATCGTGCTCCGGGTCGTCGGTGCCGGCCGCACGACGGACCGGGCGAGCACCGACTCACCGGCCCACACGTACTGCCCCGGCCGTACCAGGACGTCGCCGTCGAGCAGAGCGTCGGGAAGGAACACGTCGCACTGTGACCCGAAGCGGATCAGGCCGTACTGCTCGCCGCGAGCGAGATTCTCACCGACCTCGACGTGGGCGACGATCCGGTCCACCCACAGATCGGCGATCTGCGTGACGAAGACGGTGGGACCGTCGGCGTGCCGGACACCGATGGTGAGCCGCTCGTTGGTCAGGAGGTACTCGCACCCCTCGTCGTAGGGCGTGCGGTGCAGGAACAGGTTCGCCGTCATGCGAGCCATCGACCTGTTGAACGGCGCCGCGCCGCGGTGTTCACGCACCACCACCGCCCCCTCGATCGGTGCGCGATTGCGGTGGACCGAGTGCTCGGTCATGTAGGTGCCGACGAGCCACCCGCTGGCGTCGGAGTCGATCCCGGCGTACTCGGACAGCCGGATGGTGCGCCGCTTCTTCACGGCGACCGGCATCTGGCCCGACTCGACACGCTTGACGTAGGTGATGTACCCGTCGGCCGCCGACACGATGGACGACGGGTCCGGGGGCACCGACCGCTCCGGATCACGGAGGAAGGCGGCGCTGCGCCAGTACGAGTACCCGCCTACGAGCGCGGCGAGAGCCACGGTTCCAGCGGTGGTGGCTGCTCTGGTCACGACGGCTCCACCGCCGTCTCCTTACCGTGGTCGATGCGCTCGACCAGTGCGACGAACGCGTCGTAGAGATGGGTGCGCAGCACGGCGTCGATCGCGACGGCGAGCACTCCGAGGGTCGCGCAGGCGACGTAGTAGACGAGCCCGAGGGTGAAGTTCACGAAATCGCCGAGGAACACCCGGACCCGGTACCTCGCGCCGGTTTCCAGGAACATCGGTTGCGGCGGGACGCGACTCATCGTGCACGACCGAGGACGTCGCGTGTCTGTGCGCTTCTGCTCACGCGGTGACCAGTCGGGGTCGGCGCGCCGTCGCGTCGCGGAACCGGATGACCGACAGGTACAGCGCGAAGAGCGCATCGTGATCCCACGAGGATCCGTCGAAGGACGACGGCATGAGCGACGGTGCGTTGGAACGGCGGATGAGGTCGTTGACGTCGGACCCGAGCAGGGACGCCGTCTTCTCCGCCGGGATCTTGCTGTCGACGATCGCCTTGAACTCCGCCCACGGCACGAGGTCCAGGCCGAGAGCCGATGCCAGGACGGCGTTGCTGTAGGGCACCGGATTGGACGGCACGAGGTGGGGGAGCGTGCCGTCGCCGAGAGCGTTGTCCGCCAGCACGCGCGCGAGCACATCGACGGGCGCGTAGTTCATGCCCGGTCCGTCCCACATCGCACCGACACTGTTCGCCAGCTCGATCGCGCGCCAGAAGCTGTAGACGCGACCCGGGTCCTTGCCGACGGTTGTGCTGCCGAGCACGTAAGGCGACTCGACCAGGGTGACGGAGGCGACGCCGTCCCGTGCGAGCCATCCGAGGAGCTGACCGTTGATCCACTTCATCTGGCAGTAGCCCGAGTACCACCAGGAATCGGGACGCAGGAAGTCCTCCGGGCTGGTGTAGATGAAGGCGCCGATCGACCCCATGTAGGTGAGGTGCTTGCGACGGTCCTCCAGGGTGAACTGGACGACGCGCAGCAGGGAGACGAACCAGTCCTGTCGCAACTCGAGGTAGCTGGAGTCGTAGTCGGTGGAACTCGCCGAGTTGAACACCTGGTCGACGGTGCCGCGGAGCCGCAGGTAGGTGTCCTCGTCCAGACCGAAGTTCGTCCGGGTCGGAACCGCCTCGATGACGACGATCTTCGCGAGATCGATCCCGGTGATCGAGTACTGGGCGACGGTCTCCTCGAAACGCTCGGCGGCGGAGGAGTCGCCGGCGGATCGGACACCGGCGTAGACCGTCGTGATTCCGGGGCGCAGAGACAGTTCCGCGACGAGATGCGCTCCGACGAAGCCGTTGGCACCGAACACCAGCGCGATCTCGTCGGCGGGCGGCGCCATGGAGCGCACCTGCTCGGCGGTGCTCGGATCGACGATCGGTCGCAGCAGCTCGTGGTCGCCGGCCGACAGCGCCGCGACGTCCGCATACTTTCGCGAGAACAACAGCGACGGCGCGTCGCCCGTCAGAGCGACGACCGGACTGACCAGGTGCCCGTCGTTGGCGACGGTGCTGAACGTGTACTCGTCGAACATGTGATCTCCCCCGATGGATGCGGCGCCCGTCGCCGGTGTGACCGGGACGACTCGCTGTGTCTCTCCAGAGAGAGTAAAAGCATCCTTGGGGTGATCAACCACGTTTGGCGTTGTGAGACATACGGTTCCGTGGGCACTTGATTGTGAGGCCCGTGCGGACGCGCACGCCGTGGTCGTGAGACCTCACGCCCCCTTGCGCTGCTGGTCCCCGTCGCCCGACGACGTGCCGCTCCCGGCCTTCTTCGCCGCCGCCTTCTTCGCGGCCGTCTTCTTGGCGGGCGCTTTCTTCGCCGCCGCCTTCTTGGCCGGTGCCTTCTTCGCGGCTGCCTTCTTCGCCGGAGCCTTCGTCGCGGACTCTTCGTTCCCCGACTCGTCCTTCGTCGATGCCGAGTCGGTGTCGCCGCGACGACCACGGCCGGACCGGCCCGCCGCCTCGACGCTGCGTTGGAGTGCCGCGACCAGGTCGACGACCTCGGCGTCCTCTCCCGAGTCGGTGTCCTCCGGTTCGGCGTGCACCACCTTCTCGCCGCCGTTCTCGATCATCTCGTCGAGGACCTTGCGGAGTTCGATCTGGTAGTCGTCGGTGTACTCGGACGGGTCGAAGTCGCCCGACATGCTCTCGACGAGTGCCCCCGCCATCTTCAGTTCATTGGGGCGGGGCGCGGTGACGTCGTCGAGCGAGGAGAACTCGGCGGCCCGCACCTCGTCGGGCCACAGCAGCGTCTGGATCATCAGCACGTCGTCGTGCACGCGGAGGGCCGCGAGGCGCGTCTTCTGTCGCAGCGTGAAGTGCACCAGTGCGGTGCGATCGGTCGTGGACAAGGTCTCCCGGAGGAGCACGTACGCCTTCGGGGACGTCGAGTCCGGCTCCAGGTAGTAGCTCTTGTCGAACAGGATCGGATCGATCTGGTCGGTCGGCACGAACTCGAGAACCGGGATCTCGTGCTTCTCGGCGGCGGGCAGCGACGAGAAGTCCTGATCGGTCAGGATCACCCGGTCGCCGTCGGGGGTCTCGTAGGCCTTGTCGATGTCGGCGAACTGCACCGACTCACCGCACACGGAGCACTTCCGGTCGTACTTGATGCGACCGCCGTCCTTGCCGTGGACCTGATGGAACTTGATGTCGTGGTCCTCGGTGGCCGTGTACACCTTGACCGGGACGTTCACCAGGCCGAAGGCGATGGAGCCTTTCCAGATCGATCGCATGTGTCCAATCTTGGGGCACGCCCGGTCACATTTCCACCACCCGTCACGAACGCGTCCCCACCGCTGCGGAGAACATCGCCCGACGGACCGCTCCGAGGATCACGCGGCGGTCGGACGAACCGATCCGCGAGAACAGCGTCAGCATCGCCCGGGACATGCCGGCGACGTCGTCGTCCGACGACAGATAGGCGCGTTGCAGCGTCGACGGCATCTCGAAGAATCGGTCGAAGAACGGCGCGAGGGCATCGGGCGGGAAGGACAGCAGAGCGTCCGCGCCCACCGACCGCAGCCGGGTGACCGCCCGCGATCCCGCGGAGTCGACGCCGCCGCCGTCCAGCACGGCCGACGCGATGACGTCCGCTCGGCGCAGGGAGGCAGCGACGCTGTACCCGGTGGCAGTGTGCAGAGCCGGACTCCGCGTCCCGGTGGTGACGACCCCGCGCGTCGGACGGGTCGGCGGACGCATCGCGAAGCGCACCCGCTCGACGGGCTCGTCGCCGCGCAGAGTCACACCCCGCGCGGCCAGTCGTGCGAGCAGCCGACGCGCGAGCTCGGGTGAGGTGAGGCCGGGCCGGCCGACCAGGCAGGTCTCCTCGAGCAGGACCGCGCCGCCGCCGAGCGGCACGACGTACAGAAAGGACGGCACCGCGTCCGCGTCGGCACCGTTGTCCCGCCGCCAGTCCATGATCACCGCGGACTCGCCGCCGCAGGCACGTGCGGCGGTGTCCTCGTCGACCACGACCCCGTGGGCCGTCTGCTCGGGAACGCCGGGTCCGACCGCCGAGCCGCGGGCGTCGATCACCGTGCCGCCGGACAGGGAGGTGCCGTTCCGCAGGGTCACCGACGTGGGCGTGACCTCCGCCGCGGACTCCGCGACCACCGACACTCCGTCGAGCGTGAGGCCGTCCTGCAGCCGTCCGGTGTCGAGCACCGAGTACTCCCGGTCCACCACGTGTCGGCGTGTGCCGACCACGACGGGGGAGCGGGACGTGGACGCGCGCGTCGACTCCGGCACCCAGTCCGGAATCTCGTCGGTCCACATCCCGTACGTGTTGATCCATCGACGATCCGGACGGGGGTCGACGAGAGTCACCGTTGCCCCCGCGGCCGCGCAGCGATGTGCCGCCGCGCGGCCGGACGGGCCGGCGCCGACGACGAGGACGTCGGTCAGAACGTTCCCGTCGCCAGCAGTCCGCCGTCGACGCGAACCGTCTCGCCGGTGATCCACGACGCGGCGTCGGACACGAGGAACCCGACGAGCGAGGCCACGTCCTCGGGCGTTCCCAGCCGCTTCATCGGGTAGCCGGCGGCCGCCGCCTCCTCGCCATTGGCGACGAGTGCCTCGGCGAACTTGGTCTTGACGACGCCCGGGGCCACCGCGTTCACACGGATCGAGGGTCCGAGCTGCCACGCGAGCTCCTCGGTCAGCCGGATGAGCGCCGCCTTGGACGAGCCGTACGCGGCGATGACTCCGGTGGATCGGATTCCCGCCACGCTGGCGAGGTTCACGACCGAGCCGCCGTGCTCGCCCATCCACGCTCGGTGCGCCTCCTGGATGAAGCCGAGTGTTGCGACGACGTTGACCTCGAAGATCTTGCGGACGCCGGCCAGATCGGCCTCCATCAGCGATCCGTACACCGGATTGATGCCGGTGTTGTTGATCAGAATGTCGAGTGAGCCGAGCTCGGCGACCGTGCGGTCGACCGTCTCGCGGCGGGACTCCTCGTCCCCGGCGTTGCCGGCGATGGCGAGCACGGTGGCCCCCGGTACCGCGGCGCGCAACTCCTCGGCGGTGGCGTCGAGCTGCTCCTTCTTGCGGGCGGTCACCGTCACGGCGGCGCCGCGAGCGAGGAGGTCGGCCGCGATGGCCCGACCGATTCCGCGGCTCGCGCCGGTGACCACGGCGACACGCCCCTGCAGATCCTGTTCCTTCTCCATGCGTCGAACGTTAGCGGAGTCACGTCTGCGTGGACCGTGGGAGCCCGCGGAGGCGTTAAAATGAGGGATTGCTGCGCAGTCGACTTCGCGCTGCGCCCGGTCTGCCACCGGACAACTACGACGATCGAGGAGTTCGCACCGTGATCACCGCCACCGACCTGGAGGTTCGTGCCGGCGTGCGTACTCTTCTGTCCGCTCCCGGGCCCGCCCTGCGCGTGCAGGCCGGCGACCGCATCGGCCTCGTGGGCCGCAACGGCGCCGGGAAGACCACCACTCTCCGCATTCTGGCAGGAGAGGGCGAGCCCTACGCCGGCTCGGTCACCCGCACCGGGGACATCGGTTACCTGCCGCAGGACCCCAAGGAGGGCGACCTCGACCTGCTGGCCAAGGACCGCGTCCTGTCCGCCCGCGGACTCGACACCTTGCTCCACGACATGGAGAAGCAGCAGGCGCTCATGGCCGAGGTGGCCGACGAGGATCGCCTCGACAAGGCCGTCCGCCGATACGGCGAGCTCGAGGAGCGTTTCGCCTCGCTCGGCGGCTACGTGGCCGAGAGCGAAGCGGCGCGCATCTGCAACAGCCTCGGACTTCCCGACCGTGTCCTGGCGCAGCCCCTACGCACCCTCTCCGGCGGTCAGCGCCGCCGCGTCGAGCTGGCACGCATCCTGTTCGCGGCGTCCGACGGCAGTGGTGGTCGCTCGGCCACCACGCTGCTGCTCGACGAGCCCACCAACCACCTCGACGCCGATTCCATCACCTGGCTCCGCGGCTTCCTGCAGAGCCACGAGGGTGGGCTCATCGTCATCAGTCACGATGTGGAGCTGCTGAACGACGTCGTGAACCGAGTGTGGTTCCTCGATGCCGTCCGCGGCGAGCCGGACGTCTACAACATGAACTGGAAGAAGTACCTCGACGCGCGCTCGACGGACGAGCAGCGTCGTCGCCGCGAGCGTGCCAACGCGGAGAAGAAGGCCGGCGCTCTGCGCGCGCAGGCCGCCAAGATGGGTGCGAAGGCCACCAAGGCCGTGGCCGCCCAGAACATGGCCAAGCGTGCCGACAAGCTGATGGCGAACCTCGACGAGGAACGCGTGTCCGACCGGGTGGCACACATCCGCTTCCCCGAGCCCGCACCGTGCGGCAAGACGCCGCTCATGGCGTCGAACCTCACCAAGATGTACGGGTCCCTGGAGATCTTCGCGGGTGTGGATCTGGCCATCGACCGCGGTTCCCGCGTCGTGGTGCTCGGCCTCAACGGCGCCGGCAAGACGACGCTGCTCCGCATCCTCGCCGGCACGGAGAAGAGCGACTCGGGCCAGATCGAGCCCGGTCACGGTCTACGCATCGGCTACTTCGCCCAGGAACACGACACCCTCGACGACATGGCGTCGGTCTGGGAGAACGTGCGGCACGCGGCACCGGACACCCCGGAGCAGGAGCTGCGGTCGCTGCTCGGTGCGTTCATGTTCACCGGCCCGCAGCTCGAACAGCCGGCCGGCACTCTCTCCGGCGGTGAGAAGACGCGACTCGCGCTCGCCGGCCTGGTCTCGTCGGCGGCCAACGTGCTGCTGCTCGACGAGCCGACCAACAACCTCGACCCGATCTCGCGTGAGCAGGTCCTCGAGGCGCTGCGGAGCTACAAGGGCGCCGTCGTGCTGGTGACGCACGATCCGGGTGCGGCCGAGGCACTGTCTCCCGAACGAGTGATCCTCCTGCCGGACGGCAACGAGGACCACTGGTCGCAGGACTACCTCGACCTGATCACGCTCGCCTGAGTCGGCTCACGGCCGATCGCGACGGACCGACTCCTCGACCAGGTCGAGGACGGCCGACAGGTTCTCGGTGCCCTGGCCCGACGCGATGCGGGTCACGAGACCGTCCATGACGAGGTCGAGGTATCCCAGCAGTACCGCGGTGGGCACGTCGTCCCGCAGTCGGCCCGCAGACTTCTGACGCTCGAGACGTGACAGGACGGCGTCCTGCAGCTCGACCGAGCGCTCCGACCACCCGGCCCGGAACTCGGCGTCGGTCTTGAGCCGCCGAGCGATCTCCAGACGCGTACCGAGCCAGTCGAACTGGTCGGGAGCGGCCAGCATGTCCCGCATCACCTGGACGAGCCCCTGCTCGGCGGCGACATCGGCCATGCGGCGCGCGTCGTCGCGGGCGAGCGCGAGGAACAGCCCGTCCTTGTCCTTGAAGTGGTGGAAGATCGCTCCTCGCGAGAGCGAGGTGGCCTCCTCGAGTCGCCGCACCGTGGCGCCCTCGTAACCGTATTCGGCGAAACAGCGGCGCGCGCCGTCGAGGATCTGACTTCGGCGCGCCGCGAGATGGTCGTCACTGACCTTCGGCACTCGGTGCTCCTGTCGTGTGCTGGGGACATCGTGCTGATCGCAGAACGCGCACGACCGAACCGGCGATACACGCGGTATCGCGGCGCGGTCGTGCGCGTTCTGCTCCCCTCACGGGGCAGTGATCACTGCGGTGATCAGCCGATCATGTTGCGCAGCACGTACTGCAGGATGCCGCCGTTGCGGTAGTACTCCGCCTCGCCGGGGGTGTCGATGCGGACCACGGCGTCGAACTCGACGGCAGAGCCGTCGTCCTTCGTCGCGGTGACGTGCATCGTCTTCGGCGTGCGGCCCTCGTTCAGCTCGGTGATGCCCGAGATGTCGAAGGTCTCGGTGCCGTCGAGCTTCAGCGACGCCGCCGACTCGCCGGCGGGGAACTGCAGCGGGACGACGCCCATGCCGATGAGGTTGGAGCGGTGGATGCGCTCGAACGACTCGGTGATGACGGCCTTGACGCCGAGCAGGCGGGTGCCCTTGGCAGCCCAGTCACGCGAGGATCCGGAGCCGTACTCCTTGCCGCCCAGGACGACCAGCGGGATGCCGGCGTTCTGGTAGTTCTGCGACGCGTCGTAGATGAAGGACTGCGGGCCACCGTCCTGCGTGAAGTCGCGGGTGTAGCCACCCGAGACGTCGTCGAGGAGCTGGTTGCGCAGCCGGATGTTCGCGAACGTTCCGCGGATCATGACCTCGTGGTTGCCGCGACGCGAGCCGAAGGAGTTGTAGTCCTTGCGCTCGACACCGTGCTCGTCGAGGTACTGCGCAGCAGGCGTTCCTGCCTTGATGTTGCCGGCGGGGGAGATGTGGTCGGTGGTGACCGAGTCTCCGAGGTACGCAAGCACGCGCGCACCGGAGATGTCCGTGACGGCCTCCGGGTCCTTGGGCATGCCGTCGAAGTACGGGGGCTTCCGCACGTAGGTCGACTGCGGGTCCCACTCGAACGTCTTGCCGTCCGGGGTGGGCAGTCCGCGCCAGCGTTCGTCGCCCTTGAAGACGTCGGCGTAGCCCTTGGTGTACATCTCCTTGGAGATGGACGAGTCGATCGTGTCCTGGATCTCCTTGGGCGAGGGCCAGATGTCCTTCAGGAAGACGTCGTTGCCCTCGTTGTCCTGACCGAGTGCGTCGTGCTCGAAGTCGAAGTCCATGGTGCCGGCCAGCGCGTAGGCGATGACGAGCGGCGGGGACGCCAGGTAGTTCATCTTCACGTCGGGGGAGATGCGACCCTCGAAGTTGCGGTTACCGGACAGGACCGCGGTGACCGTGAGGTCGTTGTCCTGGATGGCCTCGGAGATCTTGAGATCGAGCGGTCCCGAGTTACCGATGCACGTGGCGCAGCCGTATCCGACGAGGAAGAAGCCGAGCTTCTCCAGGTACGGCCACATGCCGGCCTTGTCGTAGTAGTCGGTGACCACCTGTGAGCCCGGCGCCATCGAGGTCTTGACCCACGGCTTGCTGGTCAGACCCTTGTCGACGGCCTTCTTGGCCAGCAGGGCAGCGCCGAGCATGACCGACGGGTTCGAGGTGTTGGTGCACGAGGTGATCGACGCGATGGCGACGGCGCCGTGGTCGAGGACGAACGAGCCCTGCTCGTCCGAGTCGACGCGCACCGGGTTGGTCGGGCGACCCTCGGCGTTGCCGGCGGCGGAGTGCAGCGGAGCCGCATCGTCGTCGGCGAAGGACAGCGTGGCCGGATCCGAGCCCGGGAACGTCTCGTCGAGTGCCTCGTCCAGCTTCGACGGGGTGGCGTCGACGTCCTCGCCACCCACGTAGTTGTGGATGTCCTTGCGGAACGCGATCTTGGACTCCGACAACAGGATTCGGTCCTGCGGACGCTTCGGTCCGGCGATGGACGGCACCACGTCGCCGAGGTCGAGCTCGAGGTACTCGGAGTACGTCGCCTCGTTCTCGGGGTCGTGCCACATGCCCTGTTCCTTGGCGTACGCCTCGACGAGCGCGAGCTGCTCGTCGGAGCGTCCGGTCAGGCGCAGGTAGTCGACGGTCTCCGAGTCGATCGGGAAGATCGCCGCGGTGGAACCGAACTCGGGGCTCATGTTGCCGAGCGTCGCGCGGTTGGCCAGGGGGACCTCGGCCACACCCTCGCCGTAGAACTCGACGAACTTGCCGACGACGCCGTGCTTGCGCAGCATGTCGGTGACGGTGAGCACGACGTCGGTCGCGGTGACGCCGGGCTTGATCTCGCCGCTGAGCTTGAAGCCCACGACACGGGGGATGAGCATGGAGACGGGCTGGCCGAGCATGGCAGCCTCGGCCTCGATGCCGCCGACGCCCCAGCCGAGCACGCCGAGGCCGTTGACCATCGTGGTGTGCGAATCGGTGCCGACACACGTGTCGGGGTAGGCCTGACCGCCCCGCACCATGACGGTGCGGGCGAGGTGCTCGATGTTGACCTGGTGCACGATGCCGGTGCCGGGCGGGACGACCTTGAAGTCGTCGAACGCACCCTGGCCCCACCGCAGGAACTGGTAGCGCTCACCGTTGCGCTGGTACTCGATGTCGACGTTGCGCTCGAAGGCGTCCGCGCGGCCGAACACGTCGATGATGACGGAGTGGTCGATGACCATCTCGGCCGGAGCGAGCGGGTTGACCTTCTCCGGGTCGCCACCGAGAGCGGTGACGGCCTCACGCATGGTCGCGAGGTCCACGATGCAGGGGACGCCGGTGAAGTCCTGCATGATCACGCGGGCCGGCGTGAACTGGATCTCGATGCTCGGATCGGCGGACGGGTCCCACGCGGCGATCGCGTCGATGTGGTCCTTGGTGATGTTCGCGCCGTCCTCGGTACGCAGGAGATTCTCCGCGAGGACCTTGAGGGCATAGGGCAACTTCTCGGTGCCGGGGACGGCCTTCAGGCGGAAGATCTCGTACGAGTTCTCTCCGACCTCCAGCGTTCCCTTGGCGCCGAACGAATCGATACTTGCGGTCACGTCAGCTCCACTCGTCTTCTGGGCTGCCGTCGACGGGGCTGTGTCGACGGCGTGGCGAGAGCGGGCGGACATCGCCGTGGGTGAGGGTGCACCCGGGTGGCGTCGAGGCCGCCGCAGTCTCGGTGTTTCGATTCTAACAGTACGCTTGTCCTGTGAGAACGAGTGGCCGAATCGCCGTGTCGCTCTCACCGTGGTGCGCACTCATCGTTCCCCGGCAGCCTTCCGGGCGCAACGAAGGGCTGCCTCCGTGCACCTCGGTGCGCCTCGGACTCGGCGACGGTCCCGTCCCGTAGGGTCCCGCTCGACGGCGCACACATTTCGACCATCATCGCCTCGCGATCCACCGCATCGCCTCGCGATCGACGACAACGGACGGACGATGTCTCTCTCTCCTCTCCCGGCCCTACCGCTGAGTGATCAGCCGCTGGTCGCCCTCCCGATGATCAGCGAGGTGCCGACGTTCGTCGACCTGCAGGCGACCCTCGCCGACGTCGCGAACGACGGGGTGGCCGCGCCGGGGCAGGACGTCGTCGGGCTCGAGGGTGTCGTGGCGCGCGCCGGCGAGCACGGGATCGACCTGAGCATCGTCGTGCTCGACGCGCCGGCGCCGCTCGATTCGCAGCTCCGCGATCTCGCCACGTCGGTCGGTGCCACCGACGGTGGGACGGTCCTCGTGATCGGTCCGGGACAGGTCGGCACGTTCAGCGACTCGATCGATCGCGTGACGCTCGAAGCGGGTCAGGATCAGGCGTACACCGGCAACGCGGTGCAGTCCGCGGACAACTTCCTCGACGTGCTCGTCGAGCCCGGCCCACCGTGGACCGGGATCACACTGGGCCTCGTTCTCGTGGTCGTCGCCGTGCTCGGCGGCACCTGGTGGGTGAACGAACGCCGTCATCGTTCGGGAGATGTCACCGATCGAGAGGCCGTCACGCCCGACGGGCAGTGACCGTTCCCAAAAAAGTCTCAACGAATCTTTCTCGGACAACGTCCTGATCAGCGCGGATGCGGTCGGCGGAATGACACATGTGTCATTTGTGACTGGAGTTCCTTAAGCGTTCGAAGTGTCGTACGGTTCGCATGGCACTGCTTGGGGAAGAAGTGTCGCAGAGGGGCTGATCGTTGCTCCCGGGTCGGCCGTTATCGGCTGTGGTCCGGGATCCTGTCACGCTGCGTCGTGTCCTCCCCACGCGTGCGGTGGGTGAATCCGCACTGCGGACGTGAGGGAGACGAACAGGTGAAGCGATACTCCGGAGGTCGACGGCACGTCGGTCGATCGCGGGCTCTGCGTCGCACGATCGGGGGCGCCGTCGTCGCGACGACGCTGCTGCTGTCCGGGACGGGGTTCCTCGCACCGAGTCTCGCGTCCGCCGTGCCGCCGCCCCCGCCCAATCCCTCCGACTCCGACATCGCCACCGCGGGCGCGCGCGTGGGGGACCAGCTCGGACGAGTCGGTCAACTGATCGACCAGGTCGCCTCGGCCAACCAGCAACTCGCCGCGATCGACGCGCAGGTGGCCGTCAAGCGCGAGGACGTCAACAAGGCCCTCGTCGACCTGCAGAACGCTCGCACCGTCGCCGACGCCGCCGCCGCGGCCGTCGGCATCGCGCAACAGGCCCTCCGCGACGCCGGCCAGATGATCTCCGACGCGCAGAAGAAGTTCGACGCCTTCGCCGTCACCGACTACGTCAAGGGCACCGGGTCCGCCGGTGTCTCCTCACTCCTGGACGCGCAGGGGCCGCAGGACGTGCTCGATCGCGCGCAGATCCTGCGGATGCTGTCCGCCAAGCAGAACGCCACCCTGGACAGCCTGCAGCGGGCGCGTACCGAGGAGGCCAACCGAGACTCCACCGCACGCCAGAGCAAGATCGAGGCCGACCGTGCCTCCGCGGAAGCGGACGCGAAGAAGGACGAGGCGGAACAGGCCATCGCCGCGGCCGTGTCCGCACAGCAGGAGCAGGCAGCGCAGAAGGCGGCCGTCGAGGCACAGCGGGACAGCGCCTCCGCCGAGCTCGAGCAGGCGCGCAACGACGCCGCGGGGCTCGAGGGACAGCGCGACGCGTACTCGCAGTGGGACCAGCAGCGTCAGGCGGAGGAAGCCGCCGCCGCGGCAGCCGCGCAGGCAGCGCAGGAGGCAGCGGTGGCCGCGGCCGCCCGGGTGGCCGCGAACCAGGCCGCCGCCGATCGTGCCGCAGCGTTGGTGGACGGGGAGCGCGACCACACCGACCTGACCGGATCGACGTCGAGCGGCACCTCGTCGGGCGGCACGTCGTCCGGTACCTCGTCCTCGGGCGGCACGTCCTCGGGTACCTCGTCGTCGGGAAGCACGTCGTCGGGCAGCACGTCGTCGGGCAGCACGTCGTCGTCCGGCGGCGGTCGCGGGACCGCCACCAAGGATCCGTCGCTCACCGGGTCCGCAGCCATCGAACTCGTCATCGACCGCGGCATGTCCGTGTTGGGCACCCCCTACTCGTGGGGTGGCGGCAACGAGAACGGGCCGACCAAGGGCATCCGTGACGGCGGTGTCGCCGACAGCTACGGCGACTACAACAAGGTGGGCTTCGACTGCTCCGGCCTCATGATGTACGCCTTCGGTGGACTCGGGATCTCGCTCCCGCACTACACCGGCTACCAGTACACGGCCGGCAAGCAGGTGCCGTCGTCCCAGATGCGCCGCGGCGACATGATCTTCTACGGTCCGGGCGCCTCGCAGCACGTCGCCCTCTACCTCGGTGACGGCAAGATGCTCGAGGCTCCGCAGTCGGGATCGGTGGTGAAGGTGTCGCCCGTCCGTTTCGACGGCATGACGCCGTATGCCGTCCGCATGGTGGAGTGACACCCCGTCCGAGCAGGTAGAACGCCATGTGTCCTCGCCACCTGCAATAGTGGTGCTCGGCAGCAGAGTCCGGGTAGAAAGCGGTGGTTCCACAGGTGACGTCACGAGAGACCGACACGACCGACATCTCTCGGGACGTGCAGACGCTCGAGAAGGCCGTCTACGAGGTCAAACGCGTCATCGTCGGTCAGGACCGACTGGTCGAACGCATCCTCGTCGGGCTTCTCGCACGTGGGCACGTCCTGCTCGAGGGTGTTCCCGGTGTGGCGAAGACGTTGGCGGTGGAGACGTTCGCGACGGTGGTCGGGGGCTCGTTCTCCCGCGTGCAGTTCACGCCCGACCTGGTGCCCACCGACCTCATCGGTACGCGCATCTACCGTCAGGGCAAAGAAGAATTCGACACCGAGCTCGGCCCGGTGGTCGCGAACTTCGTGCTCGCGGACGAGATCAACCGAGCTCCGGCCAAGGTGCAGTCGGCTCTCCTCGAGGTGATGGCCGAGCGCCACGTCTCCATCGGTGGTCACACGTACCCCATGCCGGATCCGTTCCTGGTCATGGCGACGCAGAACCCCATCGAGAACGAGGGCGTGTACCCCCTTCCCGAGGCGCAGCGCGACCGCTTCCTGTTCAAGATCGTCGTGGACTACCCGACGGTCGAGGAGGAGCGCGAGATCGTCTACCGCATGGGCGTCGCGGCACCGAAGCCCAAGCAGATCCTCGACCCGGTCGAGTTGGTGCGCCTCCAGAACGTCGCGGCGTCCGTGTTCGTCCACCATGCTCTGGTCGACTACGTCGTGCGCGTCATCGCCGCCACCCGTACTCCGCGCGACGTGGGCCTCGACGACGTGGCCGGCTGGATCGCCTACGGCGCGTCACCCCGTGCGACCCTCGGCATCATCAGTGCCTCCCGTGCGCTGGCGTTCCTGCGTGGACGGGACTACGTCGTGCCGCAGGACGTCCTCGACGTGGTGCCGGACGTGTTGCGGCACCGTCTCGTGCTCTCGTACGACGCCCTGGCCGACGAGATCACACCCGAGCAGATCATCACGCGCATCCTGCAGACCGTGGGTCTGCCGCAGGTCGGCGCCCAGCCGGTCCAGCAGCAGGCGCCGGCTCCCCAGCACAACGGTCCGCAGCACAACGGTCCTCAGCAGAACGGGCCCCAGCAGGCGGGACCGGGCGGACCGCAGCAGTTCCAGCCCGGACCCCCGCAGCCCGGTCCCGACGGACCGTCGCAGCAGGGTGGCCCCCAGCAGAACGGTCCTCAGCAGGGTGGCCCGGCGCCGTGGATGCAGAAGCAGACTCCCGCGACCGATCCCACGCGGTGACCATGGCGTCACCCACGGGTGGCCGGCCCGGTGATCCGGTGTTCGGCGCGCCCGCCGTGCAGCAGTCGTTGCGCGGTGCGCCCCCGTCCTTCGCCTCGGGATCGCTGGAGGACCCTCGGTTGTCGGCTGCGCTGCGCACCCTCGAGCTGACCGTTCGTCGGCGCCTCGACGGCGTTCTGCACGGCGATCATCTGGGCCTCATCCCGGGCCCGGGTTCCGAGCCGGGCGATGCACGCGATTATCAGCCGGGCGACGACGTACGTCAGATGGACTGGTCCGTCACCGCGAGGACGACGCACCCCCACGTCCGGCAGAGCGTCGCGGACCGCGAGCTCGAGACGTGGATGGCGATCGACCTGTCGGCCTCCCTCGACTTCGGCACCGCGGGGTGCGAGAAGCGCGACCTCGCCGTCGCGGCCACGTCGGCCATCGCGCATCTGACCAGTGGCGGCGGCAACCGCATCGGCGCCGTCGTCGCGACGGGCGAACGCGTCGTCCGGGTCCCCGCACGGGGCGGTCGGGCGCACATCCAGTCCCTGCTCCGCACCGTGGCCACCACACCGCACGCACCCGACGGCACCCGCGGCGACTTCGTCGGCGCCATCGACGCTCTGCGACGGCCCGAACGTCGACGCGGCATGGTGGTCGTCGTCAGCGACTTCCTCGGTCCGACGGACTGGGAGCGTCCGCTCCGCGCCCTGGCGGCGCGCCACGACGTGCTGGCCGTGGAGGTCGTCGACCCCCGCGACCTCGAGCTGCCGGATGTCGGTGACGTGGTGTTGCACGACCCGGAGACGGGACGGACGCGGGAGTTCAGCACGACACCCCGGTTGCGGGAGGACTTCGCGGCCGCCGCTGCGGCGCACCGCGCGAACGTCGAGAAGATCCTGCGTGGCTGCAGCGCGCCTCGGCTCACCCTGCGGACGGACGGCGACTGGATCGCCGACGTCGTCCGCTTCGTGTCCCGGCGACGCCACGGCGCGAGCATGGGAGCGAGTACGCGGTGAGTCTGTCCGATTTCTCGTCACCCTGGTGGCTGCTCTTCCTCCTCGTGGTCGCGGGCCTGGTGGTGGCCTACGTGCTCGCGCAGCGCCGCCGTCAGCGCAACACCATGCGCTTCACCAACATGGAGTTGCTCGAACGCGTCGCACCGAGGCGCCCCGGACTGGTGCGCCACGTCCCCACGGCGCTCGTGCTCGTGGGGCTGCTCTTCCTGACCGTCGCGCTGGCCGGACCGACGTCCGATCAACGGGTTCCGCGTAATCGGGCGACGGTCATGCTGGTCATCGACGTGTCGTTGTCGATGGAGGCCACCGACGTCCAGCCGACGCGACTGGCAGCGGCGCAGGAGGCCGGCAAGCAGTTCGCCGACGGCCTGACTCCCGGCATCAACCTCGGACTCGTCGCGTTCGCGGGCACGGCATCGGTGCTGGTCTCACCGACCACCGATCGTGAGGCGACGAAATCGGCCATCGATCGGCTGCAGCTGGCCGAGCGGACCGCCACGGGCGAGTCCATCTTCACGGCGATGCAGTCGATCGAGACACTCGGCGCGGTTCTCGGTGGATCGGACGCGGCGCCGCCGGCACGGATCGTGCTGCTGTCCGACGGCAAGCAGACCGTTCCCGAGAACCCGGACGACCCGCGCGGTGGGTACACGGCGGCCCGCGAGGCGGAGACGAAGGGGATCCCGGTCTCCACCATCTCGTTCGGCACCAGTTACGGCACGGTGGACATCACCGACGAGCAGGGCGACACCCAGCGCGTCGCGGTGCCCGTCGACGACCCGTCGCTCGAGGAGATCGCACGCCTGTCGGGTGGCAACTTCTTCACGGCGTCGAGTCTCGAGGAACTCACCGAGGTGTACGACACGCTCGAGGAGCAGATCGGCTACGAGACCACCCGCGGTGACGCGAGTCGGCCCTGGTTGATCGCCGGAGTGCTGTTCGTGTCGGCGGGACTTGTCACAGCATTGTCACTACGCCAGCGAGTCCCCTGACACGCATCGGTAAAGTACGCGCGGGTCGAGGCGATCGACGACGTCCGTGATCGCCCACCGACTGGCCGTTGCTGCGAGCAGCACCCCCGAGAGAGAAGGTTCATCCGTATGTCCTCTGCGCCCGAGTCCGCGACACCCGACGCGACGGCCGGCGGGGGATTCGTCTCCCGGTCCGTGCTCGTCACCGGCGGTAATCGGGGCATCGGCCTGGCCGTGGCCCGCCGACTCGCCGCGGACGGCCACAAGGTCGCGGTCACGCACCGCAGCTCGGGTGCACCGGACGGACTGTTCGGGGTGCAGTGCGATGTCACCGACACCGCGTCCGTCGATGCCGCGTTCACCGAGGTGGAGAAGCATCAGGGCCCCGTCGAGGTGCTCGTCGCCAACGCGGGCATCACGGACGACACCCTGCTGATGCGGATGACCGAGGAGCAGTTCACCTCCGTCATCGACGCCAATCTCACCGGCGCGTTCCGGGTGGCCAAGCGAGCGAGCCGCTCGATGCTGCGGGCACGCTTCGGACGGTTCGTCTTCCTCGGTTCCGTCGTCGGTCAGGCCGGCGGACCCGGCCAGATCAACTACGCGTCCTCCAAGGCGGGTGTCGTCGGCATGGCGCGCTCGCTCACCCGTGAGCTGGGCTCGCGTTCGATCACCGCGAACGTCGTGGCACCCGGGTTCATCGAGACCGACATGACGGCCGAGCTCGACGACAAACTCCGGGACACCGCGCGCGAGTACATCCCGCTCAAGCGACTCGGTACTCCCGAGGACGTCGCCGCGGTGGTGAGCTTCCTCGCGTCACCCGATTCGAGCTACGTCTCCGGCGCGATCATCCCGGTCGACGGCGGTATGGGCATGGGCCACTAGCCCACCTCGTCCCGACTCCTGCCCGATCGACTCGGGCACACCAGACTTCACACGAAAGGCACACGCACATGGGCGGACTGCTCGAAGGCAAGACCATCCTGATCACCGGGATCATCACCGACGCGTCCATCGCGTTCCACGCGGCCAAGGTCGCGCAGGAGCAGGGCGCCAAGGTCGTCATCACCGGGTTCGACCGGCTGCGACTGATCGACAGGATCGCCCAGCGACTGCCGGAGCCCGTGCCGCCGGCGATTGAGCTGGACGCGACGAACGAGGAGCATCTCGCCGCACTCGCCGGTCGCATCTCCGAGGTCGCTCCGGAGGGCATCGACGGCGTTCTGCACTCCATCGCGTTCGCTCCGCGCACCCTGATGGGCCCGGGGTCCAAGCCGTTCCTGGAGGGACCGGGTCCCGACGCCTCCGCCGCGTTCCAGATCTCTGCCTGGTCCTACGCCTCGCTCGCACGCGCCGTGCTCCCCGTCATGAACGAGGGTGGATCGATCGTCGGCATGGACTTCGATCCGCGCACGGCGATGCCGTTCTACAACTGGATGGGCGTGGCGAAGGCTGCGCTCGAGTCGGTCAACCGCTACGTCGCCCGCGAGGTCGGCGAGGCCAAGAAGGTCCGTTCCAACCTGGTCGCCGCGGGCCCGATCAAGACGCTCGCCGCCAAGGCCATCGCGGGTACCGCGACGGGTGACGCGGACAAGATGAACCAGCTCAACGAGTACTGGAACGGTGCGTCCCCGATCGGCTGGAACTTCAACGACCCGACGGCCGTGGCCAAGTCGATCTGCGCGCTGCTGTCGGACTGGCTGCCGGCGACCACCGGGTCGATCGTCTACGTCGACGGCGGCGCGAGCCACAACACCTGGCTGCCCGAGAATCTCTGACATCTCGCCTCGATCCGAGCATCCTCTCGGGTCCACCGAAACGGGTTCCGGCACAATGGCGTCATGACCTACGACGCGCTTCTGCTGCTGTCCTTCGGTGGGCCCGAGGGGCCGGACGAGGTGCGGCCGTTCCTGGAGAACGTCACCCGTGGCCGCGGAATCCCGCCCGAACGCCTCGATGCCGTCGCCGAGCACTACCACCACTTCGGTGGGGTCTCGCCGATCAACCGACTCAACCGCGAGATCATCGCCGCGGTCGAGACCGAGTTCGCGCTCACGGGCATCGATCTGCCGGTGTACTTCGGTAACCGCAATTGGCATCCCATGGCGGAGGACACCGTCGCCGCGATGCAGGCCGACGGCGTGCGCAACGCGCTGGTGTTCCCCACCTCGGCCTGGGGCGGGTACTCGGGCTGTCGGCAGTACCACGAAGACATCGCCCGCGCCCGTGCCGCCGTGGGGGAGGGCGCTCCGCAGCTCACCAAGCTGCGGCAGTACTACGACCATCCGCTCATGGTGGATGCCTTCGCCGACGCGATCCGCGCGGCGATCGGCAGGCTTCCGGCGGATCGCCGGGCCGGTGCTCGCGTGGTCTTCACGGCGCACTCGGTGCCCGTCTCGGCGGACGAGGCCGCGGGTCCGCCGTCGGCGGGCGGCCACCTCTACAGCCGTCAGGTCACCGAGGCGTCCCGATTGTGCGCCGCCGCAGCAGGTGTCGACGAGTTCGACGTCGTGTGGCAGTCCCGGTCGGGACCGCCGCAGATCCCGTGGCTGGATCCCGACATCTGCGATCACCTCGAGGCCCTGGCGGAGACGGGCGTCGACGCCGTGGTGATCTGCCCGGTCGGGTTCGTCTCGGATCACCTCGAGGTGGTGTGGGACCTGGACACCGAGGCCGTCGAGAAGGCGCAGGAACTGGGCATCGCTCTCGAGCGCGCAGGCACGCCGGGTGCGGACCCCCGATTTGCCCGGCTCGTGCGGACGCTGGTCGAGGAACGCACCGCGAGCACCGCACCGCTGCGTCTGGGTTCCGAGCCCGCCTTCGGGACGACCGTCGACGGAACGCCGTGCAATCCCGGCTGCTGCGAGCCCCCGGTGCGTCGCCGCCCGGCCTGACAGCTCGAACATCCCGGGAACCACCCACCCGCGAGTACGCCGAAAGTGCCGTGATCCGGGCATGGATCGCGACACTACGGACGTACTCGCGCGAGGGGGGTACCGCTAGCGGCGATCGGGCGACAGGTACCCGTCCACGGCGGCGCGCACGGCGGCACGTCGCGCGGCGCGCACGGCGCGACGCAACGGTCGGAGCACGGCCTCGCGGGCCTCGGCACCGCTGCTGCTGGGTGCCTCCGAGGGCGCCGACGTCTGCGCGGCCGCGAGGATGGCGTCCACCCGGTCGGCCGTGTCGAGAACTCGGGTGGTGCGTTCGGGGAGCGGCGGGTAGCGATGGCGGCTCGCGATGGCGAGGCGCTCGGCGATCATCGTGTGCGGGTCGCCGCCGGAACGGCCGGTGTCGACCGTCTGCACCGCGGTGAGGGCCTCGGCCGCACTCCGGACGGTGTCCCGCATCGAGTACTCGATCTCCCCGAGCGCCAGCTCCTGGTAGGTGACCGGCACGGTGACGGTGAACACCGTCCACCGCATGACGTCGGGGCCCTCGTCGGTGGGGACGAGTCCGACACCCGGCTGACCCGGCACTCCGATGACGACGCCTTCGCCCGCGAGCACGGCGGCTGCCGAGAACGCGGAGTCGGTCGGCAGCCCGGCGACGTCACCGGGGGCGGGAAGAACCATGTCGACGGTCACCTCGCGGTCGCCGACGGGCGCCGCGGCGCGGACGACTCGGAGCAACTGGGCGATGCCGACGTCACGAGGAGTGGGCCACGGGAGGTCGTGCCGCTCGGCTGTCTCGGGATCGGCGGCGACGACGAGGGCCAACGGTGCCCACTCGGTGAGGGCATCGATCACGTCGTCGGGCGGCGCGGCTCCGGCGAGCCAGGCGCCGCACCAGATGGCGAGGCTCGAGGATGGGGACGACACCGTCCGATCATAGGCGGCGTCGGAGGCGACCGGCGTGGCTGCGGTCGGGGAGTGCGCGGCGCCGATACCGTGGGACGGCCCGGTGACCCGACAGTCCTGTCCCGGGAGTGAGCGCGGAGGGCGAGGGAAGACGATGACAGCGGACAACCGGTACGGCGGCGACATCTTCGCCGGGCACGCGAGGCGAGCGCGACGCGTGGTCCCGACGATGGCGGCCGAACGGGACGTGGTGGTCGAGGACGCGGCGACCGGATTCTGCGGCGCCGTGGTGGGTTTCGAGCGCACGTACGACGGTGACTTCGTTCGGCTCGAGGACGGCCGAGGCGTACGGAGGCTCTTCGCGATGCGCGAGGCCGCCTTCCTCGTCGACGGAAGCCCGGTGACGCTGACGCGTCCGGCGCCGACCCGTGCCGTCGCTCCGACCCGCTCGGCCTCCGGGTCGACGCGGGTGGAGAACGTACGAGCGAAAGTGGCTCTGCCCAGCCGTATCTGGGTGGAGGGCATTCACGACGCCGCCATCGTCGAACGGGTCTGGGGCCACGACCTGCGGGTCGAGGGTGTGGTCGTCGAGCATCTCGAGGGACTGGACAACCTGGCAGAGCGGTTGCAGGAGTTCGGACCCGGGCCGGGACGCAGGGTGGGGGTTCTCGTCGACCACCTCGTCGACGGTTCGAAGGAGGACCGCCTGACGCGGTCGCTCGGCCCGTACGTGACGGTCACGGGACACCCCTACATCGATGTGTGGGAGGCGGTGAAGCCCGCCGCGGTGGGCATCGAGGCATGGCCACGGATCCCGCGCGGCACCGACTGGAAGACCGGCATCTGCCGCGAGTTGGGTTGGGGCACATCGCAGGACGGGTGGCGCCGGGTCTACGGTGCGGTGTCCAGTTTTCGCGATCTCGAGGCGCCGCTCATCGGCGCGGTGGAGCGCCTCGTCGACTTCGTCACCCTGGGTGACGAGAACGGGGAGACAGGTCGGTAACGATCTCCCCACGACGGTCGCGCGCACCCCACGGGCTCGTCGTTCGTCGCTACTGTGGAGTTCGTGGTTGCACTTCTGTGGCTCGTCGGAGCGGTGATTCTCGCTGCGGGTGAAGCGCTGTCCGGAGATTTCTTCCTTCTCATGCTGGCCGGCGGGGCCCTGGGTACCGCGGGCATCTCGGCGCTGACCGACTTCCCCGTGTGGGGCGACGCGATCGTGTTCGCGATCCTGTCCGGAGCCCTCATCCTGGGTGTCCGACCGGTGCTGACCCGCCGGTTCTCGACGCCCCCGCCGACCCCCACCGGGATCGCCGCGCTCACCGGGCGATCCGCGCAGGTGCTCGATGCCATCGATCAGCACTCCGGCACGGTGCGGCTGGACGGTGACGTGTGGACGGCTCGTCCGCTCGATCCCACCGAGGTGTACGCGGCCGGAACGACCGTGACCGTGATGAAGATCGACGGCGCCACGGCCGTCGTGTGGAAAGGACCCTAGATGGGTGACTATGCCGCCTTGATCGCCCTTGCCGTGGTGGTGCTGTTCGTCGCCGTGGTGGTGGCGAAGTCGGTGACGCTCGTGCCGCAGGCCGAGGCCGCGGTGATCGAGCGTCTGGGCCGATACTCGAAGACGGTCTCCGGGCAGCTCACGTTCCTCGTGCCGTTCGTCGACCGTGTCCGAGCGAAGGTCGACCTGCGTGAGCGCGTCGTGTCCTTCCCACCGCAGCCGGTGATCACGCAGGACAACCTGACGGTGTCCATCGACACCGTCGTGTACTTCCAGGTCACCACCCCGCAGGCCGCGGTCTACGAGATCAGCAACTACATCGTCGGTGTCGAGCAGCTCACCACGACGACGCTTCGCAACGTGGTCGGCGGTATGACCCTGGAGGAGACGCTCACCTCGCGTGACTCCATCAACGGCCAGCTCCGCGGAGTGTTGGACGAGGCCACCGGGCGATGGGGCCTGCGTGTCGCCCGAGTGGAGCTCAAGAGCATCGATCCGCCGCCCTCCATCCAGGAGTCGATGGAGAAGCAGATGAAGGCGGACCGCGAGAAGCGCGCCACCATCCTCACGGCCGAGGGACACCGTGAGTCGTCCATCAAGACGGCCGAGGGTGACAAGCAGTCGCAGATCCTGTCCGCGGAGGGCGCCAAGCAGGCCGCCATTCTCTCCGCCGAGGGTGAGCGTCAGTCCCGCATCCTCCGTGCGCAGGGTGAGCGGGCGGCCAAGTACCTCAACGCACAGGGTGAGGCGAAGGCCATCGAGAAGGTGTTCGAGGCTATCAAGGCCGGCAAGCCGACGCCCGAGTTGCTCGCGTACCAGTACCTGCAGACGCTGCCGAAGATGGCGCAGGGTGATGCGAACAAGATGTGGGTGGTGCCGTCCGACTTCGGTGATGCCCTGAAGGGCTTCGCCAAGAATCTCGGTGCGCCGGGCGACGACGGCGTCTTCCGTTTCGAGCCCAGCGACCAGGGCGAGACGCACTCCAAGCCGGAGGACGACTCCGCGGAAGTGGCCGACTGGTTCGACACGAAGACGGACCCGGCCATCGCTCGGGCGGTGGCCGACGCCGAGGCCGTGGCACGCAAGCCTGTCGACACGTCGTTGGCCGCCGCACCCAACCCGGCGCGGGACTCGGCTCCGGAGCCCGCAAAGGCCGTCGAGGCCTCCACGCCGGACGGGTCCGGGTCGGGCGACGACGCACCGCGCGAACTGGACCGCTGACGGTCAGGCAGCCAGACCCGCGCCGATGCCGCCCGCGGCGAGTGCCCAGAGCACGCTGGTGAAGGTGCCGATGATGAAGTACTCGGACGCCCGCGGATCACGGAGTTCGGGGTAGCGTGCGAGTCCCTTCACCGCGAGCACCACGGCGATGCCCTCGGGCCACCCCGTGAGCACCGCGACCACGACGGCGATGCGTTCGAGTGTGCCGATGACGAGCCCCCCACGCAGGACGGGGCGCTCGTCGTCGGCATCGCCGTCTCCGGGCTCGGGCCGTCGGCGCGCGAGATGGAAGACCGCGGGAACGACGACGGTGCCGCCGGTGACGGCGACCGCGACGACCAGGACCATCGCGACGACGAGTGGTGGCCCGGTGACCGGTGCGCCGGCGATCGCGGCGGCGAGACCCGCCAGTGCGAGCATCCCGGCGGACAGGAGTGCCGGAATCCACCAGCGCAGCGGCGGCAGCCACCGGACGCGGCGTCCCGGCGCAGCCGTCGGTGGGATCGTCGGCACCGGTCGGGCGGGAAGCAGTGCTGCTCCGGCGGAGAGCGCGAGTGCGAGCAGCGCGAGGGTGGTCGCCATCAGGCGTCCGTTCCGCGTGCGCGCAGATCGGCGAGCGCGAGCATCCGCGCCACGACCGGTCGTGCTGCACGCTCGGCCTGCCACCCCGCGACGGCCAGTCGTTGGGACACGGCCTGCGGTGTGATGGACAGTTCCTCGGCGACGGCGGTCTGCGATCCGAGCCTGCGGACACTGTCGACCGCGGCGCGGCCCTGCTCGGTGCGCCGGACCAGGAGCAGTGCGAGCAGTGCCACCACGGCGTCGGCATCGCCGGCGGACTCGGCGTCACCGCCGCGGACCGCGATGTGGGCGACGGCGTTCTTGGCGCTGTCGACGGCGTCCCGCGCGGCTTCGAACGCCGGGCCCCGACCCGCTCTGGTGGAGCGTGGCAACGGATCCTCCACGGCCCCCACCCCGATCCCGACGCTCCAGTGCCCGTCCTCGAGGAAGTCGAGGGCGAGGTCGAGTGCCACCGACGCGTCGTCCGCCACACCCTGGACCTCGTCGCCGGCCGTGCGTTCGAACGGGCGCACCAGGTCGGTGGCTCGGTCGAGGATGTCGGCGACGCGATCGATGTCGCGTCGACTTCCGCGTTGGTCCACGGTCAGAACGAACATCGATCAACCCTAGAAGCTTGATCAGCCGGAATCAAGCCTCGAGTCTTGATGCGTTGCGACGCACAGAGTTCATCGTCGACCTTGATCCGGCCACATCAAGCCCGTGACCTTGACCTCATCGATCGCCGGCCACCGGCATCCGCGCGTCCAGGATCAGTCCCACGACGCCCACGGCAATGCAGACCCCCGAGATCGCGAGCAGGACCGGATCGCCGTGACCGGCCAGAGCGTCGCCGAGCAACACGATGCCGACCGTTCCCGGGATCACCCCGACCACCGTCGCCAGCGCGAACGGCACCACGGCCACCGAAGACAGGCCGGCGGAGTAATTGACCACCGAGAACGGCACCGGCGCGATGAGTCGAAGACTCCCCACCGCCAACCATCCCCGTCGCGCGAGACGGGAATCGACGGCCCGGATCACCGGATGGTCCCAGCGTGCGGTCACCACGTCGCGGCCGAGTGCTCGGACCAGCAGGAACGCGAGCACTGCACTCACGGTCGTCGCTGCGACCGCCACACCGACCCCCGTCACGGGTCCGAACAGCACACCCGCCGACACCGTGAACAGGGTGCGGGGGATCGGCGCCACCGTGATGATCGCGTGCGCCGCGAAGAAGACGAGGGGGAAGGCCGGCCCGACGGCGACGGCCCACTCCCGCACGCGGTCGATGGTGGGGAGGGGGACGAGCAGTGCCACGACGATCAGGGCGGCGAGCACGGTGACGGTCGCGGCCACGCGCAGCACGAGCGCGCGGCGGCCTCCGACGACGATCGACTCCTCCGACGGCACTGTGTCGTGCGGGTCGATGTCGGGGGTCGTCACGTCTGCTCACGCTACCGAAGAGCGATGCGAGCGGTGCTCGTCGACGCGGTCGGAACGGTCACTAGGAGGACCGATGCTCGGACGCCCTACTAGTGTGAAGTTTGTCTCAGGCCACTGTGATGGGACTCGGGATAGCGTGCCCGGAGTGCGGTTAACATCACAGCATCCGCAGGCGCGAAAGGGACACATGGCCACGTCACACACCGGGACACCGGATTCCGTCGCTGCCGAGGACGTCGGCGCGGCCGTACCGGTGAGCAGCGCCGAGGAGGGTTTCGCGACCTGGCGCCGCGGCGTGGCCGGGGTGCTGGCCAAGGCTCGTCGGGTGGACGTCTCGGAGCTCCCCGAGCATCCGGAGACGCTGCTCGAAGTGACCACGTACGACGGGGTCACGGTGCGGCCCCTGTACGGGCCGCTGGACGAGACTGCCGAGGCTCCGCTGCCCGGCACCTTCCCCTTCACGCGTGGCACGGACGCGCATCGCGACGTCAACGTCGGGTGGCTGGTCGCCGGTCGGTTCGGCCGTCCCGCCGGTGCGGACTCGGACGCGGCGACGCTCAACGACCAGCTCCTCGACGCGCTGCAGAACGGCACGAGCGCCCTGTGGCTCGACACGGCGTCCGTGGGTGCCGAGGGCCTGGCCCGCGCACTCGACGGGGTCCTGCTCGACCTCGCGCCCCTGACGCTGGACGCGGGTGCGGACGTCACAGCGGTGGCCGACGCGTTGTTCGCGCTCCTGGACGAGCGCGGTGCCGCCGCCGACGTCCGACTGGGGGCGTCACCGCTGACCGATCGATTCGCCGACCTCCCGGGTGCGAGCGAGCAGGACGCGATCGATCTCGCGGTGCGGGCAGTGGCGCGCACCGAGCGGGTGCGCGCGATCACGTTGGACGGCACCGTGTTCCACGCTGCCGGGTCGGCAGACGCGCAGGAGGTCGGTCTGACCGTCGCGGCCGGACTCGAGTATCTGCGCGCGCTCACGGCGGCGGGACTGTCCACTGTCGAGGCATTGGGACAGGTGGAGTTCCGGCTCGCGGCCACCGACGAGCAGTTCGAGACCATCGCCAAGTTCCGTGCGGCCCGGCGGGTCTGGGCCCGGGTGGCCGAGGTGCTCGGGGCGCCGGAGCACGGCGGGGCCCCACAGCACGCCGTCACCTCGGCGGCGATGATGACGCAGCGCGATCCCTGGGTGAACATGCTGCGCACGACGCTGGCCGCGTTCGGCGCCGGTGTGGGCGGAGCCGACGCGGTGACCGTCCTGCCGTTCGACGCCGCGATTCCCGGCGGCGCCGCGGACGTCTCGCAGACCTTCGCCGCACGGATCGCGCGCAACACCCAGCTGCTCCTGCTCGAGGAGTCCCACCTGGGGCGGGTGGTCGATCCGGCCGGTGGTTCCTGGTACGTCGAGTCGCTCACCGACGCGCTCGCGGACTCGGCGTGGTCGGTTCTGCAGGCGGTCGAGGCCGCCGGCGGTTACCGCGCCGCGCTGGAATCCGGTGAGATCGCGCGCCGGGTCGAGGAGACCCGAGCCGCCCGTGCGAGCGACATCGCCCACCGCCGCACCGCGGTCACCGGTGTCAACGAGTTCCCGAACCTGCAGGAGCCGACGCCCGCGGCCTCGGGGAACGGCACCGTCGCCGGACGTCTCGCGACGCGGTACGCCGCCGAGTTCGAGGCGCTGCGTGATCGCAGCGACGCGGTGTTGGCGGACAAGGGCAGTCGCCCGGTGGTGCTGCTGGCGCCGTTGGGCAGCGTCGCGGAACACAACGGACGCACCACGTTCGCGGCGAACCTCATGGCGTCGGGCGGGATCGAGGCGGTGAACCCCGGTGCGGGAGCCGATCTCACCGCGGTGGCACGCGAGACCGCCTCGCCGATCGCCGTGCTGTGCGGCACCGACAAGCGGTACGCCGCCGAGGGACCGGACGCCGTCGCCGCTCTGCGGTCGGCGGGGGTGCGGACGGTGCTCGTCGCCGGCGGTGCCTCGGCCTTCGCGGACGCGTCGCCGGAACAGACCCCGGACGGACATCTCACGCTCACCATCGATGCCGTCGCCGAACTGAGTGCTCTTCTCGATGCACTCACCGGCGAGGCTCGTACGGAAGGACACACCGCATGACCGACGACGCTGGTGACATGGGCCCCGTGGGCAGTTTCGCGGACGTTCCGCTCGTCGACCCCCGCGGTGCGGACGCGGCAGCGCCGGCGGCCGACGATGCGCGCGCCCACGTCGAGGCGGCCGCGGCGGCTCACGGCTACTCGCCCGAGCAGGTGGTGTGGTCCACCCCCGAGGGCATCGACGTCCGACCCCTGTACACCGGCGCCGACCGGGCGGAGGCGGCCGAGGCCGGGTACCCGCTCGACTCCTACCCGGGCACGGCTCCGTTCCTGCGCGGTCCGTACCCGACGATGTACGTCAACCAGCCGTGGACGATTCGTCAGTACGCCGGATTCTCGACGGCGTCGGAGTCCAACGCGTTCTACCGTCGCAACCTCGCTGCCGGTCAGAAGGGGCTGTCGGTCGCGTTCGACCTCGCGACGCACCGCGGCTACGACAGTGACCACCCGCGCGTGCAGGGCGATGTCGGCATGGCGGGTGTCGCGATCGACTCGATCTACGACATGCGCCAACTCTTCGACGGGATCGACCTGGGGTCGGTGTCGGTGTCGATGACCATGAACGGCGCCGTGCTGCCGATCCTGGCGCTGTACGTCGTCGCGGCGGAGGAGCAGGGCGTCGGACCGGAGAAGCTCGCCGGCACCATCCAGAACGACATCCTCAAAGAGTTCATGGTGCGCAACACCTACATCTATCCGCCCGAGCCGTCGATGCGGATCATCTCCGACATCTTCGCGTACACCTCGACGCACATGCCGAAGTTCAACTCGATCTCCATCTCCGGCTACCACATCCAGGAAGCCGGCGCGACGGCCGATCTGGAACTCGCGTACACCCTCGCCGACGGGGTGGAGTACATCCGCGCCGGGCTGGCCGCGGGCATGGACATCGACACGTTCGCCCCGCGGCTGTCCTTCTTCTGGGCCATCGGCATGAACTTCTTCATGGAGGTCGCCAAGCTGCGCGCAGGCCGGTTGCTGTGGGCGGAGCTGGTGCAGAAGTTCGACCCGTCCAGCGCGAAATCACTGTCGCTGCGCACACATTCGCAGACGTCCGGCTGGTCGCTGACGGCGCAGGACGTCTTCAACAACGTCTCCCGCACGTGTATCGAGGCGATGGCCGCGACGCAGGGACACACGCAGTCACTGCACACCAACGCGCTCGACGAAGCGCTCGCGCTGCCCACCGACTTCTCCGCCCGGATCGCCCGCAACACCCAGCTGCTGCTGCAGCAGGAGTCCGGCACGACGCGGCCCATCGATCCGTGGGGCGGCTCGTACTACGTGGAGTGGCTGACCCACCAGCTCGCCGATCGGGCCCGCGCGCACATCGCCGAGGTCGAGGAGGCCGGCGGAATGGCCAAGGCCATCGGCGAGGGCATCCCGAAGCTCCGCATCGAGGAGGCGGCGGCGCGGACGCAGGCGCGCATCGACTCCGGTCGGCAGCCGCTGGTGGGTGTCAACAAGTACGTGCCCGACGAGCCCGACGCCATCGAGGTGCTCAAGGTCGAGAACTCGCGGGTGCGCACCGAGCAGATCGAGAAGCTCGAGCGGCTGCGCGAGGAGCGCGACCCCGGCCGCGTCGAGGCGGCGCTGTCCGCCCTCACCGCGGCGGCCGCGTCCACCGACGGCGGGATGGAGAACAACCTGCTCGCCCTCGCCGTCGACGCGGCGCGGGCCATGGCGACGGTGGGCGAGATCTCCGACGCTCTCGAGAAGGTCTACGGACGGCACCGCGCCGAGATCCGCACGATCAGCGGTGTCTACCGGGACGAGGCGGGGAAGGCCACGAACATGGTGCATGCAGGCGAGCTGGCGACGGCGTTCGCGAAGGCGGAGGGCCGCCGACCCCGCATCCTGGTGGCGAAGATGGGGCAGGACGGACACGATCGCGGGCAGAAGGTCATCGCGACGGCGTTCGCCGACATCGGCTTCGACGTCGATGTCGGCCCCCTGTTCCAGACCCCCGAGGAGGTGGCGAACCAGGCCGCCGACAACGACGTCCACGTCATCGGGGTGTCGTCGCTCGCCGCCGGTCACCTGACGCTGGTTCCGGCGCTGCGGGAAGCACTCGCCGCCGTCGGCCGGTCCGACATCATGGTCGTGGTCGGCGGCGTCATCCCGCCGGGCGACTTCGACGCGCTGCGTGAGGCCGGGGCGGCCGCGATCTTCCCGCCCGGCACGGTGATCGCCGACGCCGCGGTCGATCTCATCGGCCAGCTCGCGGAGAGCCTGGGTCACGGCGCGGCCGTCTCGGACGCAGGAGCGAACGCCTGAGCATGTCCGACGCGACCGCAGCACGTCCCACGCGTCCGGCGATCGATCTCGACGCGCTCGTGGCCTCGGTGCGGGCCGGTGAGCGTGCCGGGCTGGCGCGTGCCATCACCCTCGTCGAGTCCACCCGCGACGACCATCGCGACCTCGCCCAACAGATGCTGCTCGAGCTCCTTCCGCACGCCGGGGGGTCACATCGGGTGGGCATCACGGGCGTACCGGGAGTCGGCAAGTCGACGTTCATCGACGCCCTGGGCATGACGCTCATCGAGAAGGGCCACCGCGTCGCGGTTCTCGCGGTGGATCCGTCGTCGACCCGTACCGGGGGCTCCATCCTCGGGGACAAGACGCGGATGGCACGGCTCACGGTCGCGCCCGAGGCGTACATCCGGCCGTCCCCGACGTCGGGAACCCTCGGCGGTGTCGCGAAGGCGACCCGCGAGACGATCGTGCTGCTCGAGGCGGCCGGCTACGACGTCGTGTTGGTGGAGACCGTCGGGGTCGGGCAGTCCGAGATCACGGTCGCGGGCATGGTGGACACCTTCTGCTTCCTGACGCTCGCGCGCACGGGCGATCAGCTGCAGGGCATCAAGAAGGGTGTCCTCGAACTCGCCGACGTGGTCGCCGTCAACAAGGCCGACGGGAACCATCTCCGCGACGCCAAGGGTGCCGCGCGCGAACTCGCCGGAGCGCTCAGACTGATCTACCCGCACGACGCCCTGTGGACGCCGCCCGTGCTGACGATGAGCGCGATCGAGGAGACCGGACTCACGGAGTTCTGGGACACCGTGTGCCGCCACCGCGACGTCCTCACCGCGGCAGGCGACTTCGACGCCCGCCGCCGCGACCAGCAGGTCCAGTGGGTGTGGACCATGGTGCAGGACCAGCTGATGCGCCGACTGTCGTCGAGTCCCGCGGTGACCGCCGTCCGCGCCGACGTGGAGAGGCGCGTGGCCGACGGGTCTCTCACCGCGGCCCTGGGTGCGCAGGAGATCCTGACCGCCTTCGACGGCTGAACTCAGCGCCCGGCGGCGAACGCCCCGACCGTCGCGAGCAGGTGATCGAAGAAGGCGTCCGGATCGGTCGACACGGCGATCGCGGCATTGGGGCGACGTCCCCAGAACCCGCGCCGGTCGGCCACCGTCGTTCCCCGCGTGAGGGTCCCGACGAGTTCGACGTCGACGGTGGCCAGGGCGTACTCGGCGATCTCCGGGTGCAGTGCGACGGCCGCCGCGAACGGGTCGTGCATGTGCGCCAGGTATCCCTCACCCTGCGCGTGGTGGAACTCCATGTAGAACCGCACCGCGTCCGTCAGGTATCGCACGACGGGCACGGACGCCGTCGAGCGTGCTCCCACCTCGTCGATCGAGAGGTGCTCCACCGGAACGGATCCGGCGATCTCTGCCAGACGTGCCACGTGCGACGGACGCATCTCGATCCGTTCCGTCAGGCCCAGGGCGCACACGATCGGCTCCCGGCCCGAAGGCACCGCGTCGAATGCGTCGAACACCTCCTTTGCGGCTTCCGGGTCGACCGCCACGTTCCATTCGGAGGTGGGCGTCGTGTTCCCCGGGTGATCGATGCTGCCGCCCATGATCACCAGACGCTTCAGCAGCACGGGTAGTGCGGGCTCGAGCCGCAGTGCCAGAGCCAGATTCGTCATCGGACCGGTCACCAGTCCGACCAGCTCGCCCGGGTTCTCGCGCGCCAGGTCCACCCACGCCTGCGCCGCCGTCCGATCGGAGACGGTCATGGTGGGCGCCGGCAGATTCGCGTAGCCCACTCCCAGCGGACCGTGCGTGTCCTCCGTCGTCATCAGCGGGGCGACCAGAGGTGCGTCGACGCCGACGGCCACCTCCACGTCGGTCAGACCACATATCTCCAACCAGGACAGCGTGTTCCGTGTCACCTGCGCGGTGGGCACGTTGCCCGCCGTGCAGCACACGGCCACGATCTCGGCGTTCGGACTCGCAGCCAGGTAGACCAGAGCGAGGGAGTCGTCGATTCCGGTGTCGACGTCGACGAGGAGTCGAGTGCGGGCGGGGGAGTCGACGTCGGTCATGCCGCCATCCTGTCAGGACGGGAAGCGTGGCTCGTCGCGTCCCCACGGGCGGGCCGGGAAGGGGTGATCGTCGTACTCCGCGAGCGCCGGTCGGGCCGTGCGCACGTCGTCGTGGAGGACGGTGTGCTCGTCCGTCGGCAGCACGGGGTCGGCCGGAGTGTCGACCCTGCCGTCGGCATCGAGCAGCCAGGCGGCAGTGCGTGCCAACGAGACCGACACCGTCCTACCGATGCCACCGTCGAGGCGCTGGGTCAGAGCGTCGACGATCCCCGCCGCCAGCAGGTGGCCGGACGCGTGGTCGAGCGCCTGCACCGGCAGCGCCCCCGGAACCCCGGCCGTCCCGCCGTCATCCGACCGGCCTCCGGCCTTCCCGCCGCACATGTTCGCGATGCCGGACGCCGCCTGCACCAGGCTGTCGAATCCGCGCCGCCGTGCCCACGGCCCCCGGCCGCCCCACGCACTCACCGTCCCGATGATCGCTCCGCTCGGCCGGTGCGCGCGGAGGTGGTCGTCGATGTAGGAGCCCGGCCGGTAGCCGCCGACCACCACGTCCACCGACGACATCAGCGCCGTCAGTCGCTCGTCGTCGTCGTCGACGAGCACGTCCAGGAGTGTCGAGTACTTGCCGGCGCCGGTGTCGAGGTGCTGGGCTTCGATCTCCGGCAGCAGTGGGGAGTCGACCCGCAGTACCGATGCACCGAGGAGGGCCAGATCGCGCGTGGCGACCGGGCCGGCGATGACCCGCGTGAGATCCAGTACGCGCACCCCGGCCAGCGGTCGCATCGGGTCGGTCGGTGGTTCGGGGAGCGACGGCAGACCGTCGGGACGCACGGTGGACGAGACGATGGGGCCGGAACGCGTGAAACGGCCGGGCGCCGAGCCGAACCACTCGTCCGGGGTCCGCACCGCCACGACGATCGCGCCGAGTTCTGCTGCACGCTCCTCCACGTCCAGAGCCTCGCGGCGGAGGAGTGCCGCCGCGACGGCGGTGTGGTCGGCGTCGTCGGCGAGCTCGAGTAGCGAGAGCAGTCGCGCCCGGTGGTGCGGGTAGTTGGCGTGGGTGCGCACCCACCCGTCCGCGGTGCGGAAGAAGCCGGACAGGGCGGCGAACCCTGCGACCGGCCGCCCGTCGATGCGCAACAGTCTGTCTCCCGCGAACGACGCGGCGACCCGATCGCCGACCACCACGCGCGGTGACGGTGCGGTCAGCCCCGAGGCGACGCGGAACCGGTCGACCGCGGAACCGAGTGCAGCGACCGCACCGACGGCCAGCGCGGCCACCGGCAGGGTCGACGACAACACGCCCTCGGACACGGGTCGCACGGTGATGTCGGCGGCCTGAGCGAGACCCAGGTCGGCCTGGTACCGGTGCAGCAGGTCGGTCATACCTTGCGCGCGGAGATCTCCATGCCGGCGCCGCGGAGTCGGTGGATCAGCGCGTCACCGATTCCGGAGGCCGGGGTGAGCACGCCGCCGCCGACGGAGGGGAGTGCGTCACGGTTGAGCGCGAGCGCCAGTGCCGATTCGCCCAGCATCATGGCGGTGGCCGCGTAGCCGGGATCGCCCTTCGCCTTCACGCGCGAGACGTACCGGTCACCGGTGCTGGTGGTGGTGTAGACGTCGATCGTGAAATGCCCCTTCTGCCGGGTCTTCTCGCTGGGACCGTCGCCCGGCTTGGGCAGGATCTTGTCGAGGAGGAAACGGGTGGGCTTGAAGGCCATGCCCGCGACGAAGGCGCCCAGCCCGGCGAGCACGGCACCGGCGATCACCGGGGAGGCGGGCGACGAGCCCACGCTCATGACCTCGCTGTAGCGGAAGTTCTTGCCGTACGGGTATCCGAGCAGCGCGTTCGTGCGGCGCACGACCCGAGTGTTGTACGAGGACATCACGAACGGTGCCTTCCACCCCTTGAGATCGGGGTGGATGTCGGCGCCCTTGACGATGGGGGTGTCGCTCTGGCGTCCCAGATCCGGCTCGATCGAGCGGTCGGGGCTGAGCGAGTAGGGGCTCGCCGCCATCTTCGCCGCGGCGCGGTCCTTCGTGATCTCGTCGATCTGGCCGCGCAGCGAGTCGATGGTGCCGCCGCTGACCCCGCCGCTCATCGACGTCACGACGAGGGTGGTGTCGGTCAGGTCGCCTGCTCCGTCCTCGTGGACCTTGGAGTAGAGCGCGTGCACGCCGATGTCGGACGGCACCGAGTCGAAGCCGCAGGAGTGCACGATCCGAGCGCCGGTGGAGTGTGCGAGATCGTGGTTCTGGTCGGCACTGAGACGAGCGAACAGCACTTCGCCGGTGAGGTCGACGTAGTCCGTGCCCTGCGCCGCGCAGACGTGCGCGAGCGTGCGTCCGAACTTCGCGTACGGCCCGACCGTGGTGATGACGACCTGTGTGCGAGAAGCGATGTCGGTGAGCGCGGCCTCGTCGTCCGCGTCCGCGACGAGCAGTGGCCAGTCGGCGGCGCGGGACGGCAGACCGCGACGGGTCGACTCCAGCTTGGATCGGGACCGGCCCGCGAGAGCGATCGACGTGCCCTGCGGGGCATGATTCGCCAGGTACTCGGCGGTGAGCGCGCCCACGAAACCGGTGGCGCCGTAGACGACGACGTCCAACTCGCGATCCCCTGCCGTGTCGAGATCGGACGCAGTGTCGAGTTCGGATGGGTCAGGTGCGGAAGTCTCGGCCATCACCCGAGCCTACAAGCGCTCCTGTGACCCACCACCACTCACCACGACCACGTGTGGACGGCCTCGCCCTCGTGCATGAGCTGCAGGTAGTCGGACAACATGCCCGCCACGGCGCGCTCGCGCGACTCCCCGGCACGCTCGCGTGCGACGACGGCATTGCGTTGCCACACCGATCCGGACTGACGGCGCAGGCATCGACCCTCGATGACCCGGAGGTAGCGGTCGCGCACCTCGGTGTCCACGCCGTACGACGCGAGACCCGCCTCGGCCATGGGCAGCAGTCGGCGCAGGACCAGCTCCTGCGGCGAGATCCAGCCGACCTCCGGCCAGTAGAGCCGCGAGTCGAACCCGCCGCGGGCCGCCGAGTGCAGGTTCTCCACGGCGGCGTCGAACGACATCTGCGTCCACACCGGCCGGTCCGCGTCGACGAGCGACCGCAGGGTGCCGTAGTACAGCGCCGCGTCGGCGAGGACGTCGAGCACGGTCGGCCCTGCGGGAAGAACGCGGTTCTCGAGGCGGATGTGCTGCTCGCCGTTCGAGGTGTCGTAGATCGGACGGTTCCATCGGTAGACGGTGCCGTTGTGCATCTTCAGCTCGGTCAGGCCGGGCGCTCGGCCCGCCGCGAGTTCGGCCATCGGATCCTCGTCGGACACGACCGGCAGCAGCGCGGGGAAATACCGCGAGTTCTCCTCGAACAGATCGAAGATCGACGTGATCCAGCGCTCGCCGAACCACACGCGGGGTCGAACTCCCTGGTTCTTGAGTTCCTGTGGGCGCGTGTCCGTCGCCTGTTCGAAAAGGGGGATCCGGGTCTCGTGCCACAGTGCCTTGCCGGCGAGGAAGGGGGAGTTGGCGGCCAGTGCCACCTGCACTCCCGCCAGCGCCTGCGCGGCGTTCCAGTGCGCGGGGAACTCCGTCGGCGAGACCTGCAGGTGTAGTTGCACGGAGGTGCACGCGGCCTCGGGGAGGATCGTGTCGGAGATCTCGTTCAACGACTCGATGTCGTGGCTGCCGGGCAGAGGGACCCCGGTGATCGACAGTTCGATGTCCTCGCCGCGCGCCGCGAAGATCTGTTGGTTGAGCAGGTCGTATCGCGGATTGCTGGACAACCACTGGTGGGCGAAGTGATCCTTGCCCAGCGTGGGCAGCATCCCGATCATCGCCAGGGCGCATCCCTGCTCACGAGCACGGGCGTCCGCGGTGTCCAGAGAGGTGCGTAATCCGTTCTCCAGGATGCGCATCCGGTCGCCCGCCAGCGGTTCCGGGGCCACGTTGATCTCGATGTTGAACTGGCCCAGCTCGGTCTGGAAGTCCGGATCGGCGATCGCCTCGAGCACGGCCGCGTTGGCCATGGCCGGCTGCATCGACTCGTCCACCAGGTTGAGCTCGATCTCCATGCCCAGGCGTGGCTCGTCCACCCGGAAGGTGTCGTCCGCCAACATCGCCGCCAGGGCGTCCAGACACTCCTGCACCTTGTGCCGGAACATCTGCCGGTCCTTACGGCTGAACGTGCGCTGCTCGACCTCGTCGCCCATCACGACATTGCACCACGTGGGCGGCCGCCAGGCGCACGACACGGGGGTTCGGCGGTGTCACCAGGGTGAGGCCGCGTAGTCCTTGAGGAACTTCCCGTGCAGATCGACACCGAGCTCACCCTGGACGATGGGGTCGTAGACACGAGCCGCGCCGTCCACCAGATCCAGGGGCGCGTGGAAGCCCTCGTCGGCGAGGCGGATCTTCGTCGGGTGCGGGCGTTCGTCGGTGATCCAGCCGGTGTCCACCGCGCTCATCGAGATGCCGTCGTCGAGCATCTCGTTCGCACTGGTGCGCGTCAGCATGTTCAGTGCGGCCTTGGCCATGTTGGTGTGCGGATGCCCCGGTCCCTTGTAGCCGCGGCCGAACTGGCCCTCCATCGCGGAGACGTTGACGACGTAGGACCGGCGATGCGGCGACGCCGCCAGGGCGGCGCGCAGGCGCGAGACGAGGATGAACGGCGCCACCGAGTTGCACAGCTGCACCTCGAGCAGCTCGACGGGATCCACCTGGTCGACGGTGTGCACCCAGCTGTTGGTCGGCGCCTCGTCGGGTACCAGCCCACCCGCGTCGATCGCCGTTCCGGCAGCCATGCGCTGCAGGGACGCCGAACCGGCGACGAGGGCCATGGAGGTCACCTGCGACGGCCCCATGTTCGCCATGACGGCGGTGTCGAGAGCGACGGTGTCGCCGTCGGTCTCGCCGAACGCTCCCACCAGCGCTGCCGGGTGGGCATCGCTCGTCGCGCCGAACGTGCGCACCCCGAGCGCTGCCAGATCGACGCCGTGCTCACCGTCCTCGAGGGCGGTGTACGAGCCGGCGGACCGTTTGACGGTCTGAGCGGCGTTGTTGATCAGGATGTCGAGCGGGCCCTCCGCCGCGACGGAGTCCGCGAACGCGACCACCTGCGCGGGATCACGCAGGTCGATGCCGACGACGGACAGTCGATGCATCCAGTCGTGGCTGTCGGACATCGAGGAGAACCGGCGCACCGCGTCCGCGGGGAAGCGCGTCGTGATGGTCAGGTGAGCACCGTCGCGCAGCAGGCGCAACGCGATGTACATGCCGATCTTCGCGCGCCCGCCGGTGAGCACGGCGCGGCGGCCGGTGAGATCGGTCCGGGCGTCGCGCTTCGCGTGGTTCAGGGCGGCGCACTCGGGGCAGAGCTGGTGATAGAACGCGTCCACCGTGGTGTACCGCTGCTTGCAGATGTAGCAGGGACGCGCACGCTGCAATGTGCCCGCGGTCTCGGTGGTGGTGGCCGACGTCAGCGCCAGCCCGGCGGTCTCGTCGTCGATGCGGTCGGGTGATCCGGTCGCCGTGGCGGCGACGACGGCGCGGTCGGCGTCGGCGACGCGGGCGCGCGACTCCAGGCGGCGACGCTTCTTCGCGGCCTTGAACATGCCGGCCGTGGCACGCTGCACGGTCACGGCGTCGGGGTGATCGTCGTCCAGGGCCGCCGCGCGGTCGAGCACGCGCAGGCACGCAGCGAGTTCGTCGGGGTCGATGCCCGTCACGCTGTGCTCCGTCATCGCCGCCTCCACGCTCCCGTGTCATGACGAAAGCCCCGATTCCGTGAGGAATCGGGGCTTTCGTCGGTCTGTCTTCGGTGTCCGAGGGGGGACTTGAACCCCCACGTCCGTTAATAGGACACTAGCACCTCAAGCTAGCGCGTCTGCCATTCCGCCACTCGGACATCCCGCGTCACACCCTGCTGGTCACACACAGTTCATGATCGCGTCGCACCCGTGTTCTCGGTGCGGTCGCTAAATCTAGCCGATACCGCGCCCTGGACCAAAACCGCACGTCGGAGCACCTGCCAAGGCACCTGGAGTGGTAGGAACGAGCTGTGTCCGCAACAGGAGAGAACGACCACCAGACCGAGAAGCAGACCGTGGCCGTGGACGAGGTGGTCGACCTCGTCTCGTCGCTGATCCGCTTCGACACCTCCAACACCGGTGAGCTCGAGACCACCGCCGGCGAGAAGGAGTGCGCCGAGTGGGTGGCGCGCCAGCTCGAGGCCGTGGGGTACGAGACCGAGTACGTCGAGTCGGGTGCGCCCGGCCGCGGCAACGTCTTCGCCCGACTGGCCGGCGCCGACAGCTCACGCGGCGCGTTGCTCGTGCACGGCCACCTCGACGTCGTTCCGGCCGAGCCCGCCGACTGGAGCGTGCATCCCTTCTCGGGTGCCGTCGAGGACGGCTACCTGTGGGGACGCGGCGCCGTCGACATGAAGGACATGGTCGGCATGGCCCTGGCGCTGGCCCGACAGTTCAAGTCGGCCGGCACCGTCCCGCCCCGCGACCTGGTCTTCGCGTTCCTGGCCGACGAGGAGGCCGGCGGCAGGTACGGGTCGCACTGGCTCGTCGAGCACCGGCCCGATCTGTTCGAGGGTGTCACCGAGGCCGTCGGCGAGGTCGGCGGCTTCTCGCTGACGGTGTCCACCCCCGAGGGCGACGAGCGTCGCCTCTACCTCGTCGAGACGGCGGAGAAGGGGCTCGCCTGGATGCGTCTGACGGCCAAGGCTCGCGCCGGTCACGGATCGTTCCTGCACGAGGACAACGCCGTGACGTACCTCGCCGAAGCCGTTGCAGCACTGGGTAACCACCAGTTCCCGCTGGTGATGACGGACTCGGTTACCGAGTTCCTCGCCGCCGTGAGCTCGGAGACCGGCCTGGCCTTCGACCCCGAGTCGCCCGACATCGACGGCACCCTCGCCAAGCTCGGCAGCATCGCCCGCATCGTCGGCGCGACACTGCGCGACACGGCAAACCCCACGATGCTCTCGGCCGGGTACAAGGCCAACGTCATCCCGCAGACGGCCTCCGCCACCATCGACTGCCGCGTCCTGCCGGGACGCAAGGCGCAGTTCGAGCGCGAGGTCGACGCGCTCATCGGTCCGCACGTCGAACGGTCCTGGATCACCGACCTGGAGCCGTACGAGACCACGTTCGACGGGCACCTCGTCGACGCGATGAACGACGCGATCCTGGCGTTCGACGAGAACGGTCGCACGGTGCCCTACATGCTGTCCGGCGGCACCGACGCCAAGGCGTTCGCCAAGCTGGGCATCCGCTGCTTCGGCTTCGCGCCGCTCAAGCTGCCGCCCGAGCTCGACTTCGCGGCGTTGTTCCACGGCGTGGACGAACGGGTACCCGTCGAGTCGTTGATCTTCGGTACCAGGGTCTTCGAGCACTTCCTTCTGCACAGCTGACAACCCCCGAACCCATATCTCCCGAGAGGACCTCATGTCACACGATCCCTACGCCGCACTGCCGTCGCTGCCGTCGTTCGAGCTCACGTCGGACAACGTCACCGACGGTCAGCCGCTCCACGAGGACCAGGTCAGCGGCATCATGGGCGCGGGCGGCCACGACAACTCGCCGCAGCTGTCGTGGTCGGGCTTCCCGGAGGAGACCAAGAGCTTCGCCGTCACCGTCTACGACCCCGATGCGCCGACGGCGTCCGGTTTCTGGCACTGGGCGGTGGCGAACATTCCCGTCTCGACCACCACCCTGGTCACCGGAGCGGGCGACGACAGCTCCACCGGGTTGCCGAACGACGCGATCACGCTGCGCAACGACGCGGGCCTGGCCCGGTTCATCGGTGCCGCACCCCCGCAGGGGCACGGACCGCACCGCTACTTCGTGGCGGTACACGCCGTCGACGTCGAGAAGCTCGAGATCGACGAGAGTGCGTCACCGGCGTACCTCGGATTCAACCTCTTCAGTCACGCCATCGCGCGTGCCGTCATCGTGGGCACGTACGAGCAGAGCTGACGAGAACCGAGTCAGCGCGGCCCGGGCCGCGGGACAGTCTCCGTGCCGACCGCGTCGGCCACCGAGGCGAATCCCGCGGCCCGGGCTCGTCGAGCCAGGCCGACGGCGACGCGGCGCGCCCAGAACGGACCGCCGTAGACGAAGCCGGTGTACCCCTGCACGAGGGTGGCACCGGCGAGGATGCGTTCCCACGCGTCGTCTGCGGTCTCGACACCGCCGACCGAGATCAGCGTCATCGAGTCCCCGACGCGTGCACGCAGTCGGCGCAGCACCTCGAGTGATCGGTCCGCGACGTACGGGCCGGAGACGCCACCCGCTCCGAGATCCGCGGCCCCGGCCGTCCTCAGCCCGTCGCGTCCGATGGTCGTGTTGGTCGCCACGATGCCGGCGGATCCCAGCTCCATGGCCAGGTCTGCCACCGCGTCGACGTCGTCGTCCGACAGGTCGGGCGCGATCTTCACCAGGACGGGCACCGTCACGACGCTCGCCACGGCGGCCAGCAGAGGCCGCAGCGATTCCACCGCCTGCAGATCCCGCAGTCCGGGGGTGTTCGGCGAACTCACGTTGACCACGACGAAGTCCGACAGCGGGCCGAGCAGCCGCGCACTCTCCGTGTAGTCGATCGCGGCGTCCGCCGCGGGAACCACCTTCGTCTTGCCGATGTTGGCGCCGACCGGGATGTCCCCGCGTCGTCCGCGCAGACGCTCGGCCACCGCCGCCGCACCCGGATTGTTGAAACCCATGCGGTTGAGCAGGCCTCGGTCGGCGGGAAGCCGGAAGAGTCGAGGCTGTGCGTTTCCGGGTTGCGCCTGCGCGGTCACGGTGCCGACCTCCGCGAAACCGAACCCCAGCGGACCCCACGCGTCGACACCCTCACCGGTCTTGTCGAAACCGGCGGCCAGGCCGACCGGGGTGGGGAACGTCACGCCGAAGGCGGTCGTCCGCAGTGCCGGATCTCGGACCGAGAGCACGCGCGAGACCAGCGCACGCAGGGGCGCGAATCGAGTCACCGCGACCATCGCCGCGAATGCGAGGTGATGAATGCGTTCCGGAGGGAGCAGGAACATCGCGCGGAGCAGCAGCCGGTACGGGCTCACAGCCTGGAAACCTCTCGTCGGGGAATCTCGTCGGTGGTGCGGCGCCGCCACTCGGTCAGAGACCGGGATCGGGCACGTGGTGCGCGGTCTTGCGTCGCTTGAGAAGTACTCGCCTGCTGCCGTCGGTGTACAGCCGGACCCGGGAGAGCTCCCACCCACCGAACTCGGCAGAGATGGCCAGCCGCATCGAGGCCGTCACTCGGGTGACGTCCGGCGGCAGCTTGATGGGCACGTACTCCCAGTCGTCCGACTGGGTCACCCAGCCGACGGGCATCGCACGGTTGTTCCGGTTCACGGATCTCGCTCTCGTCCTCGCGGGCACTCACGCCCGGGTCGGGATCACCTGGACCCCGGCGCCACTGTTCGAGCCTACGAAAAGTTCGCCGGACTGCGAGTCCACGGCGAGCGAGTCGGGCTGGCGCACTGTGGGGAACCGTGCCGACTCGACAGGAATTCCGGAGGCGATGTCGAATCCCACCACCTCGTTCAGTGCGGTCACGGTCACCCACACGGTGCCGTCGTCCTCGCACGCGACGGCGAACGGGGAACCGGCGACGGGGTAGCGCTGACGCATGATCAGATCGGGGTCGCCCGTGAAGACGAGCAGTTCGTCGTCGGTCGTGTCGGCGACCACGACGGCACCGTCGGCGCATCCGGTCATGCGGGTGGCCCCGTCGCCTGCGCGCAGCGCGGCGCCGAGACGTTCGGCACCGACGTTCACGGACGTCACCGACGTCTGCCGGGTGTCCAGGGACACCAGATCGTCTCCGGTGCGTACGAGACCGTCGACCGACGCCTGACCGGGGATGGTGCTCTCGACCGCGCCGTCGGCTCCCGCGATCACGATGGTTCCGGTCGGCGTCCCGACGGCGTACCCGTCGTCCCACGGCGTCACCGAGGCGGCGCCGCCGTCGACCGCGACGTCCGTCGTCGCACCGGACTGCGCGTCCACCCGGCTTATGCCCGACGACGACGTGACCAACAGTTCGCCGTCCCTGCCGGCGGAGACGGACGTGCCGGGTGCGGAGAGTCGCACCGAGCGCGGATTCTCCTCCGAGTCGAGCGGGGTCAGCAGCAGCGTCGTACCGTCGTCGGTGAGGATCCCGGCGATCCGGTCGCGAGGCTCGATCGCGAGGCCGTCGACGGTGGCCGGACCGCCGAAGCGCGGGTCGGCCGTGACGCCCGCCGGGGTGACGGTCGTGTCGGGGGACACCGCGGCGACCTCCGGCTCACGCGTGTTCAGCTGCTCCGGATCGTCGGAGTTCGCGCATCCTGCTGTGACCGTCGTCACCAGGGCGAGGCCGAGAAGGACGAAACGGGTACTGCTGCGTCGTGCCGAGTGGGCACTGGTCGGTCGGGGTGCCATGGGGGTGATTCTCCTTCAGGTCTTCTCTCATCCGATCATCTCGCCGTCCCGGCGCGAGCACAGGGGAGGGATGTGGCCACCATGACGCGTCTGTACGTTTCGACGAGTGCCTGTCGACGAGAGAGAGCGAGGGAGGGCGCATGACGGGGCCGAGCAATGCGGAGTTCTCGGTGGAGGACGTGTCGGTGGGGGCGCACGCCCACGGGTTCGGGTCCACTCCGGACGGGCGGAGCTTCGCCTTCCGGGTACGCGGTAAGTCGTTGCGCGTGGAGGTCTACCGCTCCGACCTGGCGCAGGCCGTTCCCGACGATCTCGACGTCGACGCGGTCGCGGAGCGCGATGTCACGGACGTCGACCTCTCGGACGAGCGCTCGATCGTCGCCGCGGTCCGGGACGCGGTCGCCGACGTCCGTCCGCTCGACTCGCCGCAGCCGCCCGACACCACACTCCTGCGATCGCTACTCGGGCGGCTGGGCAACGCGATCGACCCGAAGTGACGGTCAGGAACTGACGTCGTCCAGCGCGGAGGTGATGGCCGACGGAAGCGCGACCTCCTCGGCGGCCAACACACCCGTCAGCTGACCGATGTCCCGCGTCCCGACCACGACCGACGCGACACCGGGGCGATCTCGGGCCCACGCCAGAGCCACCGCGAGTGGCGACGTGCCCAGACCGTCGGCCGCCGTGATGACAGCCTCGACCACCTTCCCGCCGTCCTCACCGAGGAAGGGTGCGAGCGCGTGGCGTCGGTGATCGTCCGCGCCGCGTGAATCCGCGGGTACACCGTCCCGGTACTTGCCCGTGAGCACGCCGCCCGCCAGAGCCGACACCGCGAGAACGCCCACGCCGTGGTGGTCGGCCGCGGGGAACAGCTCGTCCTCGGCGCCGCGCGCGAGCAGGGAGTACTCCGCCTGCGCCGCGGTGATGTCGACGGACGCCGACACGGTGGCCAGCTGCCACGCCGTGAAGCCGCGAACACCCGCGTAGCGCACCCGCCCGGACGAGACCGCGTGCTCCAGAGTCGCCGCCACCTCACCGAGAGGGGTCTGCGGATCCCACGCGCCGACGCTCCACAGATCGAGGTGATCGGTGCCGAGCTCGCGCAGTGTCCTGTCCAGGTCTGCGAGGAGCGCGCGCCGCGAGCAGTCGACGGTCCAGTGCCCCGAGGTGTCCGGACGCGAGACGCCGGAATCGATGCTGAGAACCAGCTCACCGCGCGGAACCACGTCGTCGACGATCTCGGCCAACACCCGCACCGCGCGTCCGTCTCCATAGGAGGCGGACGCGTCGACGAGGGTCCCGCCCGCGTCGACGAACGCCGTCACCTGCGCCGCGGCGTCGTCACCGTCGACTCCGCGTCCCCATTCACCCGTTCCGAGCCCCAGGCGTGACACCCGCAGCCCGCTGCTCCCGACCGTTCTGTGCTTCATGAAGGCAGTGCATCCGTTTCGCCGTGTTCCGTCCGTGTCTCGTCCTGCCGACACGGTGGTCGAGGCACGACCCTAGTACGGTCGTGCCTCGTGACTTCGACAGGAAACCTCGTCGGTGGCGTCTGCGCGCCGCGGAATCGGACGGCAGGAGAGCAGCGATGATCGCGGAATCGATGTCCTGGGTGCAGGCCCTCGTGCTCGGCGCCGTGCAGGGGTTGACCGAGTTCCTCCCCATCTCCTCCTCGGCACATCTGCGCATCGTCTCCGAGGTCTTCTTCGGTGACGACGCCGGCGCGTCGTTCACCGCGGTGACCCAGCTCGGTACCGAGGCCGCGGTCCTGCTCTACTTCGCCCGCGACATCGGGCGCATCGTCGCGGCATGGTTCCGCGGTATCGCCGACAAGTCCCAGCGCGACACGCTGGACTACCGCATGGGGTGGTACGTCATCTTCGCCACCATCCCGATCGGGGTGCTCGGCTTCGTCTTCAAGGACGCGATCCGGACGGGCGCGCGCAACCTGTGGATCATCGCGACGCTGCTCATCGTGTTCGCCGTGGTCATCGCCGTCGCGGAGAAGGTCGGCCGACAGACGCGACCGATCGAGAAGCTCACCACCCGCGACGGCCTCGTCATGGGCGCCGCGCAGTGTCTGGCGCTCATCCCGGGCGTGTCCCGATCCGGCGCCACCACGAGTGCCGGTCTGTTCATGGGCCTGACGCGTGCCGCCGCGGTCCGCTTCTCGTTCCTGCTCGCGATCCCGGCCGTCACCGCGTCCGGACTCTTCTCCTTGCCGGATGCCTTCGAACCGGCGGGCGAAGGTCTGCAGGCATCGGGATCCCAGCTCGTCGTGGCGACGCTCGTGGCCTTCGTACTGGGGTACGCCTCCATAGCCTGGTTGCTGCGCTTCGTCGAGAACCACTCGCTGTACTGGTTCGTCGGGTACCGCATCGTCGTCGGCGTCGCGGTTCTCGGCCTCCTCGCCACGGGTGTCGTCGCAGCGAACTGACGCCACCGCGACGCCGGGCGCCCCTCGCGTCTCACTAGGCTGAGGTCATGACGGTCATACTTCTGCGCCACGGACGCTCGACGTCCAACACGGCCGGCACGCTCGCGGGCAGGTCGGACGGCGTGGAACTCGACGATCTCGGTCGGGAGCAGGCGGAGCGTGTCGTCGCCCGTCTCGAGGTGCTTCCGCTCGCGGCGATCGTGCGATCACCGTTGCTCCGGTGCGAACAGACGGTCGCGCCCCTCGCTGCGGCGCGCGAGCTCGAACCCGTCGTGGAGGATCGGCTGCTCGAGGTCGACTACGGCGAGTGGACCGGCAAGCCGATCAAGGATCTCGTGGGGGAGCCGCTGTGGAAGGTGGTGCAGCAGCACCCGTCCGCTGCCGTCTTCCCCGGGGGTGAGGGCCTCGCCGATGTGCAGATCAGGGCGGTGCGCGCGATCCGCGAGATCGACGCGCGGCTCGCCGCCGAGCACGGCGCCGACGTGCTGTGGGTGGCCTGTTCGCACGGCGACGTCATCAAGTCCGTCCTGGCCGATGCTCTGGGGTCGCACCTGGACCAGTTCCAGCGCATCGTGGTGGACCCGGCGTCGATCAGTGTCGTCCGGTACACCGAGACGCGGCCGTTCGTCCATCGTCTCGGCGATCTCGGTGGGGATCTGACGCAGTTCGTTCCGACGCCGCCCGCCGAGACGGACACCACTGCCGAGGCCCCGTCCGACCAGGCTCCGACCGCGTCGGAATCGGACGCCGTCCCCGGTGGTTCCACCGGACAGTGACAACACGCGGATAATGGGAGTCACAGCCGCGGCAGTTCGGCGGCGCGATCTTTGGAGGTGCAGATATGCCACGCGCGATTCACGTCTTTCGCACCCCCGACCGGTTCGTCGCCGGAACGGTGGGTGAGCCCGGCGATCGATCCTTCTACCTCCAGGCAGTGCACGACGCCCGAGTGGTGTCGGTGGCGCTCGAGAAGCAGCAGGTTCAGGTCCTGGCCGACCGTGTCGGGCTCCTGCTCGACGAGGTGGCGAGGCGCTTCGGTACCGATGTGCCACCCGAGGAAGCCGATCCGAGCGACGTCGACCCACTGGTGATGCCCGTGGACGCCGAGTTCCGGGTCGGGACCATGGGTCTGGGCTGGGACGCCGACGCCGGCGCCGTCGTGGTGGAGCTGCTCGCCATCACTGAGACCGAGATCGACGAGTCGGTGGTGCTCGACGACACGGACGAGGGTCCGGACGCCGTGCGGGTGTTCCTGAGTCCGGAGCAGGCCCGTGAGTTCGCCGCGCGCAGTGAGCGCGTCATCGCTGCCGGTCGGCCCCCGTGCCCGCTCTGCGGGGAGCCCCTCGCGCCCGGTGGTCACATGTGCGTGCGGACCAACGGGTACCGGCGCGGCACCGTGCTGGGAAGCGACACCACCGAGTTCGGGGACGAGTCCTGACCTCCGCCGGCGACGCCACCGCGCCCTGGACCGACGACGACACGGACCTGCTCGCGCACGGCGAGATGACCATCGTCGGTCGCGTGGTGCAGGCGTCCAACGCGACGCTCGTGTGCGAGATCGAGCGTGAGGATCCCGCGCCGACACTGCGCTGTGTCTACAAGCCGGTGCGCGGGGAACAGCCGCTGTGGGACTTCCCCGACGGCACGCTGGCGGGCCGCGAGATCTCGTCCTACCTGATCTCCGACGCACTGGGCTGGGGCGTCGTGCCCACGACCGTGCTTCGGGACGGTCCGCTCGGTGTCGGCATGGTGCAGCGGTGGATCGACACCGTCGAGCGCCTCCCCGAGAAGGGCGAGGGCTACGACATGGTGGACCTCTGCCGCCCCGACCTCGTGCCCTCGTCCTACATCCCCGTGCTCCGGGCCTACGACGATGCCGGCGACGAGGTGGCACTGGTGCACGCGGACGATCCGCGGCTGCACCGGATGGCTGTTCTCGACGTCGTCATCAACAACGCCGACCGCAAGGGCGGACACGTGCTCGAGGCACTCGACGGCTCCGTGTACGGCGTGGACCACGGCATCGCCCTGCACCGGCAGAACAAGCTGCGGACCGTGCTGTGGGGGTGGGCCGGTCGACCCGTCGACGCCGCTCTGGTGGCCGACCTCGTCGACTTCTCCCGCGACCTGCGCGGTGCCTTCGGGGACACCCTCGCGCCGCACATCACCGACGAGGAGATCGAGGCGCTGGCCGGTCGCGTGTCGCGGTTGCTCGCGGAACCGGTCATGCCGGCGCCCGACTCCAGCAGGCCCATTCCCTGGCCCGCGTTCTAGACCGGGCACGCGGCGGCGGCTCCGGCCCGACCGGATAGTCTTCACCCATGCAGTCGTGGCCCGAAGTGGACGTTCCCAGCGTGCCGGGTGAGGGCCCGCCGCTCCGTTTGTACGACACGGCCGATCGCGCCGTGCGTCCCGTCGCGCCCGGTTCGACCGCCACCATGTACGTCTGCGGCATCACCCCGTACGACGCGACGCACCTGGGCCATGCGGCCACCTACCTGACGTTCGACCTCGTCAACCGGGTGTGGCGCGACGCCGGCCACGACGTGCACTACGTCCAGAACGTCACCGACGTCGACGACCCGCTCTTCGAGCGCGCGGCACGCGACGGCGACGACTGGGTGTCGCTCGGACAGCGCGAGACCGACCTCTTCCGGTCGGACATGACCGCGCTCCGCGTCATCCCGCCGCGCGACTACATCGGCGCGGTCGAGTCCGTGACCGAGGTCGTGGAGCTCGTCGAGAAGCTCGTCGCCTCGGGCGCCGCCTACGTGGTGGACGACGCCGAGTACCCCGACGTGTACTTCCGCGCGGACGCCACCGAGCAGTTCGGCTACGAGTCCGGGTACGACCGGGCGACGATGGACACCTTCTTCGCGGAGCGCGGCGGAGATCCCGACCGCCCAGGCAAGCGCGACCCTCTCGACGCCCTCGTCTGGAAGGCCGAGCGCCCGGGCGAGCCGTCGTGGCCCTCGCCGTTCGGTCCGGGGCGCCCCGGCTGGCACATCGAGTGCGCGGCGATCGCGTTGAACCGCATCGGATCCGGCTTCGACGTGCAGGGTGGCGGCAGTGACCTCATCTTCCCGCACCACGAATTCTCCGCGGCCCACGCCGAATCACTCACGGGCGCAGACCGTTTCGCGCGACACTACGTGCACACCGGCATGATCGGCCTCGACGGCGAGAAGATGTCCAAGTCGCTGGGCAATCTCGTCCTGGTCTCGAAGCTCACCGCTGCGGGTGTCGATCCCGGTGCCATCCGCCTCGGTCTCCTCGCCGGCCACTACCGGCAGGACCGCACCTGGACCGACGAGATCCTCGCCGCTGCGCAGGACCGACTCGCGTTGTGGCGCAAGGCCGTGGCGCTCGAGTCGGCACAGTCCGCCGAGGACACCGTCGCCCGCGTGCGCCAGCACCTGGCCGACGATCTCGACTCCGCCAAGGCACTCGACGCGATCGATGCGTGGGCACACGACGCCGTGGCGCTCGGCGGCTCCGACCCCGCGGCGCCGGGGCTGGTGTCGCTGGCGGTGGACGCGCTGCTGGGTGTGAAGCTCTAGCTCGTCGGGAGTGGTGTTCCACTCGTAGTTCGTGATCGCGGTTCTCCGCGCTGTGACCGATCGAGTGGAACACCACTCCCGTCGTCCACAGGGTCGCTCGATCCACAGCTTCTCTGTCGACCCTGGTCGGCTGCGCTGACGATCGCACACACTCGTCGACGATCTCGAACATGACCACGTATGGCCTGGCGACACGTCGGCAACTGTTGGCGGCAGGAGTCTCCAGCAGTTCCCTCTCTCGCGACTACCACCGCGTGTTACCGCAGATCTACTCTCGCACCGAACCGAGCTGGACCGGACGGTGCGCCGCCGTCCTGCTGTGGAGATCGGACGCCGTCCTCAGTCATCGGGACGGCCGCCCGCTTGTACGGGTGGCTCGCCGAACCGGCCATCATCGAGGCCACGGTCCCCCGGGCGAGAAAGGGCCGTACTCCGTCGTGGCTCGTCCTTCATCGACGTGATCTGGCCGGTGATGCCGTCACTCGGGTCGACGACCTCACCGTCGTCACGGAGGCGCAGGCACTCCTCGACTGCGTCGCCATCATGGAACCTCGTGCGGCGGGTCGACTCGTCGATCATCGGCTGGCCGCGGGCATGACACGGGATTCCGTGAAGCGACTCGTCGCGTCGGCACCGGGGCGCTCGGGGAACGCTCGCCTGACCGAGCAACTCAGATCTGCCTCGACGAGGTTCGCATCCGAGCCCGAACGGGTTCTGGACCGTGCCCTCATCGCCATCGGGCTGCGCCTGAAGGTCAACGCGCGGGTCGGGGCGTTCATCGTCGACTTCTACGACGAGGCGTCGCGGGTGATCATCGAGGTGGACGGCCGGGAGTTCCACATCGACGGGGATGTCTTCCGACGAGATCGCGTGCGCCAGAACATTTTGGTCCTGGCAGAATTCCGTGTGCTCCGCTACGCGGCATTCGATGTGCTGCGTGATCCGGACAGCATCGCTCGACAGATCGCCCACGAGGTCAGAAGGCGACGGCACGCTCGTCGCTGAGGGAGTGTTGTGCCAGTGTCAGCCCGAGAGAGCGGATTCCCGCCGCGAACACCCGGTAGTGGAACACCACACCCACCATCACACCTCGGCGAAGTCAAGCCCACCCTCCGCGGGGAGGTCGACGCGGCGGCTCAACGGCGAGCCCAGTGCCGCCGCCAGGTCCGACCCGTCGTGCTCCGCGAGCAACTCCCCGTTCTCCCACACGAGAAGCGCTGCGCTGACGGTGTTCTCGACCGTCGAGTGCGCGAGGTCGTAGTGGGCGCACCCGGGCACGTCGCGGTAGGTGATCCAGAGGTCGTAGCCCGTCATGAAGAGGTCCAGGTCGAACTGCACACTGAGACCGAGGAGTTCGCTGCGACCGTTGTCGTCGACACCCGCGAACGCCTCGTCCAGTGCGAGCAACCGCGGTGAGTGCGGGTCCGCGGACGACAGCATCACGTGCGCCGCCGCGAAGAGCGGGAGGTGCAGCGACACCGACTGCTCGCCGCCCGAGAGCGCACTGTGGCGTGCGACGGTGAGTCTGTCCTCGGAGCCGTCACCGGAGATGAGCGTGAATGCGAAGACGCGCCACTGCCGGTAGTCCAGTGCGGCACTGAGGATCTCGGGGTACGAGCGCTCGGGATGCTGCGCCCGCGCCGTCCGGATCTGTGCCGCGAAGTGCACACGCATCTCGGCCAGTTCCTCGGGTCCGAGCGCGGAGGCGTCCCGCTCGAGCAGCTTCGACACGGCACGGGTGCTGTCGTCGAGGTTGTCCGCGAGCACCCAGTGCACGCCGATGGTGTTGCCCGACGACATGCGGCGCTGCTTCATCTCCGATCCCATACGGGCGATCAGTTCGCGGGCGTCGACCGTGCGCTCGTGGATCTGCTGCGCCAGGCCGGTGAGCAGAGCGTCCTCGAGGATACGGCGCTCGGCATCGGTGAGCAGCGTCTCCTGGTCGCGTCGTGCCGCGTCGATGCGATCCGCGAAGTCGGCGATGGTGGAGTGGCCCTGCTCGTCCTGCACCCGCACCACCGTGACCCCGTCGGCCGCGTCCCAACTGAGCCGGAAATCCTGACCCGACGCGGCCAGCTGAGCGTCGAACTCCTGCAACGCCGCCGTCAGCGCGCTGCGTGTGGAGCGGCGGCTCGCATCGCTGACCTTGACCTGCGCCGTCGCCTCGGTCAGCTCGGTGTGCAGTCGGTGCACTTCCGGGGGCAGCACGTCCGGGGCCTCGTCTGGCCCGGCAGCCGTGTCGGTTCGGTAGAGCAGTTGCTCGACCGTCGACCAGGCCGCGTCGCTCGCCGGCCAGGAGCAGTCGCGCGCCGCACCGAGCACCGCCAGCAGATCGCGGTGCGCGTAGGGAGCCAGTCGCGCGGCGTCGCTGAGCGCTTCGGTCAACGCGGTCGTCAGTCCGGCGACGGCCGTCTCGTGCGCGCCCTCCGCCTTGCCGATGGCCTCGCCCGATTCACGGTCCGCCTTCGTGGCGGCGCGCTGCTCGGTCTTGCACGCCTCGATGCGCATCCTGATCGCGTCGAGCTCGGCATCGATCTTCTCGGCGCTCGCACCGAGCGAGTCCCGCAGCATCTCCAACTTGGCGTGCTGTTGCTCGTAGTCGGATTCGGCGATGGCCGCTTCCTCCGCGTACTCCTCGGCCAGAATCATGGCCTCGTCGAGGCGCCCGGCAGCTTCCCGGTCGCGCTCGGCGGACCGGTCCGCGTCGCCGCGGTGGCGCAGGATGGCAGAACCGGTGTTCTCGAAGTGGCGGATCGCCGCCGCGAGCGCGTCGAGGTCTCGCGGCGTGAACGGAGCCCGCCGCGCGACGGCGTCCGTCCGCAGACGTCGTTCGGCGGCAGACAGTTCGGCGATCGCATGGTCCAGTTCTCGGTCGGCGGACGCGACCGACTCGGTCGTCGATCGCAGAGCGCCGGCGGCCGACGTGACCGCCCGGAGCGCCGCGGTGACCTCCGACGTACGAGGAACCGTCGAGACGGCGGCGCGGATCGAGTCGAGACGTTCTCGACACTGCCCGGCGACTCGATCGGCCTCGTCGCGCCGCGCGGTGGCCACCTCGAGGGCCTCGTCGATCTCCGCGATGCGGGACGTGCGCCGTGCAGCTCGTGCCGTCGCGCCGATGTACTCGGCGGCGTCCTTGTGGTGCGCGCCGCGCACGAGACCGTGCGCGAAGCTCCCGTCCCGTCCGACCCCCGCAGAACTGCCCACGTCGTCCAGAGCGATCGAGTCGAGGATCGCCCGCACGGTGCTGTGCTGCACGGGGATGTCGTCCTCGACGACGAGGACGTCGGCCAGCGATCGCCCGGTCACCGGTGCGGTGGCGGTCAGGTACTGATCCGAGACGAGCCCCGTCGGAGCCGTGTCGGCGACCCACGCGTCCAGCAGGGTGGCCGCGTCGAGCGCGGCCTCGAGGGCCGCGGCATCGTCGGCGCTGACGTCGTCGGCGAAGCGGACGAGTGTCCAGAACGGTGCGCCGTCGAGACCCGCACGGTCGCCGGTACGGGTGCGCAGCGCCGGGGGAGCGTCGTCGTGCTCGGCGGCGACCGACGCGCGCTCGGCCGTCGACTCGGCGATGGTGCGCGCCGCGTCGTCCCGGTCCTGCAGTGCAGCACTCCGTCGGTCCCGCACCGTGTCGAGCAGCTCGCGAACTCCGTCGCCGAGTACCTCACCGAGCGTGGGTGCGTCGTCCTCACCGACGCGTGCGAGCGCGGTGTGCAACGACTCGAGGATCTCGCCGTCGTCCAGCACCGAGGCGTGCGTGGCCCACCACGCGCGCAGCGATTCCGCCGTCGCGGCACGGGACGACTCGACGGCGGCCTCGGCCTCGCGGACGGAGGCCACCGCGGCGTCGTGCAGTGTGTGGGCGCGGTCGGCGGCCCGTTCGGTACGGGCACGCTCGGTGGTGGCACGGTCGACGACGGACAGCGCGGCACGCACGGCCCGGACGTCCCCGTCCCGCTCCTCGGCATGACCGCGTACCGCTGCCGTGATCTGGTCGGTACGGGCGTCGCGGGGGAGTGGCGTCCAGGCGATGCCGGCGTCCTCGGCGGCCGCGAGGAGCTCGTCCTCGGCGCGGACGATCGACGCGGTCGACTCCCGCAGCGCCACTGCGGCCTCGTCTGCCTCTCGTCGCCGGACGTCGACGGCCTCCGTCGCCTTGCGAGCCTTGTCGCGCTGCTGCGCGGTGGACACCTCGAGCTTGCGGACCGCATCCGCGAGATCGTCGAGCTGCTGCTTGCCCTCGTAGGCGGTGGACCGCTGCAGGGTCTGCTGGTCGGCGACGGCGAGATCGAGTGCGCGCTCGGCCGCCTCGTACCGCTTCTCCGCCTCGACGCGCTCGACCCGTCGTCGTTCACGCAAGCCCTTGGCGGCGAAGAGGGCGACGGTGGCGTGGTCGACGGCCTCCAGACGTCGACCGACCTGATCGACGTCGGTGCGCGCCTGGACGGCGAGGTACTTCGAGTAGACCTCGACGAACCTCTTCGACGCGTGGTCGGCCTGCACCAGTCCCTCGAGCGCGCGGCCCACCTCCTCCATGTCGCTGAAGGAGCGCGCCGCCTCGAGGACGAGGTGCTCGTCGAGGGGGCGCAGTCCGTCGGACAGCGCACGGGACAAGCCCTTCGGGTCGAGATTCTTCGCCAACTGCGGGCGTCGCAGCGTGAGAATCAGGGTGATGAGCTGGTCGTACCGCTCGGCGCCGAGACCGAACAGTCGCGCGTCGATGGCGGCGCGGTAGTCCACCGGCCGATCGACGATGGCGTCGGTTCCGATCTGCTCGGCCAGTTGCTTCTTCGTCAGCGGCCTGTCGTCGGTGCCCAGCAGCGAGAAGTCGACGCCCACGCGGCCGTCGGCGACGAAGTACCAGCGCGTCACCTTGTCCGCCGACCGTGTCGCACGCATGCCGATGCCGACGGTCACCGCTTCGGGCTCGTCCCGATCGCCACGTGCGAACTCCATCCACACGTACGAGTGCGCGGAATCCTGGCCGCGGTAGAGCAGATTGGACTTCATGGTGCGTTCCTCACCCGCGAACGGGTTGAGGCGACGCGGCTCGATCCGGCCGTCGAACACGAACGGGAACAGCACCTCGAGTGCCTTGGTCTTGCCGGATCCGTTGGGGCCACGCAACACCAGCCGACCGTCGGCGAACGAGAACTCCTGATCGCGGTAGTCCCAGAGGTTGATGATGCCGGCGCGCGTGGGCCGGAATCGGGTGCTGCGCGTCACGGGGTGTGCTCCTCGAGGGTGCTCGTGTGATCGGTGGGAAAGAGGCCGGCGGACGCCTGTTCTCGGACGGTGACGACCACTCCCCGATAGCGCGCCAGGGCCGGCAACGCGACGATGCCCCCGCGTACCGGTGCCACCAGAGTGAGGTTCGTCAGGAGTGCGACAGCGGCCGCGCGAACCCCGGCACGGTCCGCCTGCCACTGAGCGGCGAAGGTGCGGCCGTAGGCGTCGACGAGGGCGCCGACGGTCTCGTCGAGCCAGGAGTCTGCGACGAACGGGTGCCGGATCGGCTCGTCCGACGCCTCCACCGTGTCCGGGGCGACCGAGTCGTCGACCAGGTCGTCCACGACGCCGCCGTCCGGGATCGCGCTGTCGAGTGCCGCGAGCAGCTCGTCGGTGGGGTCGATGTCCGCCTCGAGCGTGGTCCGATCGTCGGCATCGGGATCGAGTACCCGCTCCGCGATCTCACCGGCGAGGAGAAGGGCGACCTGCGCGACCGTGCCGGTGGACGGAAACCTGATGTCCGACAGGCGTCCCGACGTGTCGATGAGCGCGATGCCCTCCGCCCGGCGTTCGACGGACAGTCCGGTCAGCAGCCGGACATCCTCGACGGACCGGTCGTCCGGCACCGAGTCGGGGCCGTGGACCACGGGCTGCTCGACGAGCGCACGGCGGGCACGGCGAGCGCGATCGGCCGGGTCGTCCGTGGTGCTGTGCAGCAGGTGTGCCGTGCTGCGCAGATGCTGGAGCGCGCGCGGTGGACGAAACAGGGCCACGACGACGGAGCGGTCGATGTCGTACAAGGCCTCTCCCGCGTCGGGGTTGTGCGCCCACCCGCCGGCATCACCGTCGGCCAGGGTGATCGCACCGCGAACGGACAACCAGCCGACGGCGTCGACGAAGGCGTCCCGGTCGGTCGCGCGTTCGGTGTCGAGGTCGACCCCGACCACGCGTCCGGCATCGGAGGCGACCTGAACCGCCAACTCGGACAACGTGATCTGGTCACCCGCGCGACCGAGTGCCGCCAGGGTGAGCGCCAGGAATGCGTAGCGGCGACGGTCGAAGACGCGGTCGGAGGTCGTGCGGGCCGGTCGACTCGCGTCCAACCGGTCGAGTACGGGGTAGAGCCGGGCCGTGGTCTCCGTGACCTCGAGTCGGTATCCGAAGAGATCGAGCATGTCCTCGCGCAGTTCCGTGGCCCATCGGCGAACCAGGGGCAGGGCGATGCGGTCCGGGTAGGTGCGGGTGATCAGGTGGTGGGACAACACGACTCGGGCGGCGCGCTGGTACGAGTCGAGTGCCAGGCTCGGAATGGTGCGTGCTCTCATCGCCGCGCGCCGATGGTGAGTGACAGCCGTTCGAGGTGCAGTAGACCGCGTTCGGTGCGCACCACGGTGGACTGCTCGTGCGGTGCCAGTGTCAGGGTGACGCCACCCTCGGAGCCGGTCGAGCTGCCCACGTGGCCGCTGACCGGGACGCGTGCGGTGAGGGCGGCGTTGAGCAGCCCGAGCAGCACGTCGGTCTCCTCGTTGGTCAGATCCCGTTCGTACACCCCGTGTTCGGCGAGTGATCGCGCGGCCTGAGCGCGGCGACGCTGCACGCTCAGCTGTTCCTCGCGCAGACGCCGGACACCGGAGTCGTTGCGGTGGACCCTGGCAGGAGCACCGGCGGCGGGGGGCCGACCGGTCTCGGCGAGCGTGCGCGAGATCTCGACGGGCGGAGCGTCCCACCACGATCGCGTGGTGGGAATGATGTCGTCGTCGGGGTGGACCATCGACAGGTGACGAGGCCGGCCGAGGCCGAACACGGCACCGAACAGGGCGTGGGCGGACTCCTCGGAGGGAGCGGACGCGAACCACCCGGCGAGATGTCGCAGCTGGGACTCGCGACTGACTCCGCCCCTGCGGGTCTCGGTGACGCGGCGCAGCAGCGACAGCACGGCGGCGATGGCGCTCATGGTGCCCTCCCGCAGACGATCCGACTCGGTGAGCTCGCCGTCGGTGGAGGTGAACCAGTGCACGAGACCGGTCCACCGGCCCGCCCAGTCGGCGCGGCGCTCCTCGCGGCTGAGGAAGACGCGTTCGTCACTGGCTGCCACCCGGTCGAGCAGCGAGTCGAGTCCGGTGGCATCCACCCGCTCGATGGCGGCGGTGAGCTTGGGGCCGAAGCGTGCGAGGTCGAGGGAGAACTCCCGCATGTGGGAGAGCAATGCGTCCTTGTGTGCCAGGAACGACTCGGGTGTGACGTCCGTGGTGCGGACGAGGTCGCCCAGCGACAGGTAGAAGTGCGCGGCGCGGGTGGCCATGTCGTTGAGAGCGGTGTCGAGCCGATCGAGTTTGCGGTACACCAGGTCGGCGTCCCCGGCGAGGTTCGCCGCCGCGAGATCCTCCAGGTCGGCGAGCAGCTCGGGCAGCACCAGACGCGAGAGCGAGGCGTCCTCGGGGCGGGCGGCCAGGACGTCCTCGACGGCGCGGTATGCCTGGTAGCCGACCTGACCGAACTGGTAGACGTAGTGGCGATTGCGGTACTCGGCGAGCGTGGCCGCGCGGGTGCCGTCGTAGCTGCGTTCGAGGACGCCCCACGTGTGCAACTGTTCGAGCAGCGGGCCGATCTCGACGCCGGTCAGAGTGTCGCCGCCGTCGGTGCGGGCCAGGATCTCGGCCACCTCGCCGGCGTGCAGCAGAACGACATAGCCGGTGCGGGCATGTTCGAAAGCGCGCAGAACCCGCAGGTAGTCGGCCCGTTTCTCGGCTGTCGCGAACGAGAAGAGCCGGAGCCTGTCGTCCACCACGAAGGAGTCGGCGGATTCGGTCACTGCAACAGGGTAGGCGGTCAGGACAGTCGGACAGCCACCTGCCCGTCGACGACGTCGGCACGGTGGGTCGCGACCGTTCCGATGCCGTCGGTGGTGCACCGGCCGGTGTCCAGGGAGAACTGGTACTGGTGCAGGGGACACACGACGACGGCCCCGTCGATCTGCCCGTCCGCCAGCGGCCCGCCGCGATGGGGGCACACCGCGTCCATGGCGCGGACCGTCCCGTCGGTCAGGAGGAAGACGGCGATCTGTCGTCCGTCGACCACGTAGGTCCGGCCCTCGCCGGGGGTGAGATCGTCGACGGTTCCCACCACGGTCGCCTGTGCCGTCGTCATCGAACCGGCACCTGAGGCAGCGGGAGAAGCGGGAGGGAGGGAGCGAACTGCGCCGGTGACCGCGGCGCCGCGCGTTCCTTCCACGGATCGGTGTAGCCGTCGATGGATATCTGGATGCGCTCGTCGAGTCCTGCACAGAGACCCTCGGCGTCGTCGACGAGCAGTCGCTGCAACGTCTCGAGGCCGACCCGCGGGACGAAGGCGTAGGTTCGCTCGAGCCACTTCGCCTCCTCTCGGTAGTACTGGATGAACCGGCCCGCGAGGGTCAGGACCTCCTCGGGGGAGTCGACCGTGGCGAGGACGTCGCCCTTGCGGATGTGTGCGCCGGCCGCGCCGCCGATGTAGATCTCCCAGCGGCCGTCGCCGACGGCCACCACACCGAAGTCCTTGCAGAGCGCCTCGGAGCAGTTGCGGGGGCATCCGGCCACGGCCAGCTTGAGCTTTGCGGGAGTTTCGAGACCTTGGAACCGTTCCTCGATCGCGATGCCGAGTGCGGTGGAGTCACCGAGTCCGAAACGGCAGAAATCGCTGCCGACACAGGTCTTCACGGTGCGCATGCTCTTGCCGTACGCGTACCCGGACGGCATGTCGAGATCGCCCCACACCTTCGGCAGGTCCTCCTTCTTGATGCCGAGAAGATCGATGCGCTGGCCACCGGTGACCTTGACCAGCGGGACGCCGTACTTGTCGGCCACATCGGCGATGCGCCGCAACTGGTCCGGGGTGGTCACGCCGCCCTTCATCTGCGGCACGACGGAGAAGGTGCCGTCGCGCTGGATGTTGGCGTGAACGCGGTCGTTGATGAACAGCGCGCCTCGCTCGTCGACCCAGTCGGGTCCCCAGACCACGCGCAGCAGCGAGGCCAGCGGCATCTTCGCGGTCGCGTCCTCGGCGTCGGCCAACGCATCGAAGACTGCGGAGACGGACCGGAGGTTCTGCGAGCGGACGGCCTCGATCAGCTCGGGCTTGGACATCGGGATACAGGGGACGTACCAGTCCGCCGCGGGATCGACCGCGAGCGCTCCACCGGCGGCGCAGGCGACGATGTCGGCGACCAGGCCCTTGCAGGATCCGCATCCCTTGCCCGCACGGGTCTTTCCCACGACCTCGGAGACGGTGGTGGCCCCGCCGTGCACGCAGGCGACGATGTCGCCCTTCGTGACCCCGTTGCAGTTGCACACCTGGACATCGTCGGACAGTTCGGCGGCGCCGGTCTCCGCGCTCGGCGTACCCATGTCGAACAGCATGCTGATGCGCTCGTCGGGAAGCGGTACCTTCTCGTCGAACGCCTGAGTCAGGAAGCTCACCTTGCTGATGTCGCCCAGCAGCATCGCGCCGATCAGCTTGTTGTCCCGCACGACCACCGACTTGTAGGTGCCGCTGCGGGGTTCGTAGAACTGCACGAACTCGTCGGTGTCCCGCTCGGGACCCTTGACACCCATGGCCGCAACATCGACGCCCGCGACCTTCAGCTTCGTCGTCAGCCTCGAACCATGATATGCCGCAGCCGGATTCGCGCCGGTCAGCACGTCGGCCAGGACCGACGCCTGCTCCCACAGCGGGGCCACGAGGCCGTACACCTCACCGCGGTGCTGACAGCATTCCCCGACGGCGTGGATCGCTCCCTCGTCCTCGCACCGCATCTGATCGTCGACGACGATGCCGCGCTCGATCACCAGTCCGGCCCGCCGCGCGAGGTCGACGTTGGGGCGGATACCGGCCGTCACGACGATCATGTCCGCGGGCAGGGTGGAACCGTCGTTGAACGCGACCCCGGTGACGGCACCGCTCTCGTCCCGCAACACAGCCGTGGTGCGCTTGGACGTGTACACGCCGACGCCGAGGTCCTCGATCTTGTTGCGCAGCACGCGTCCACCACGTTCGTCCAGCTGCTGGTTCATCAGGTGTCCGGGGGAGTGCACGACGTCCACGTCGATGCCCTGCGTGCGCAGACCGTAGGCGGCTTCGAGGCCCAGCAGTCCGCCACCGATGACGACGGCGCGGATGCCGTCGCGGGAGGACGCCATCTGCAGCATGCCGTTGGTGTCCTCGATCGTCCGGAAACCGAAGACGCCGCGCGCCAGTCTGCCGTCGGCCTCCCGCAGTCCGTCCATGTTGGGAAAGAACGTCGTGCTCCCGGTCGCGATGATCACGGTGTCGTAGGGGACGACGCGTCCGCTCTCGCACGTCACGTTCTTGGCGAAGCGGTCCAACGCCACCGCCCGGTCTCCGACGTGGAGGGTGACGCCGTTCTCCCGGTACCAGGCCATCGGGTTGAGCATCAGATCGTCGTCGTCGATGGACGACTCGCCCGAGAGCACGTGCGAGAGCATGATGCGGTTGTAGTTGCCGTACGGCTCGTCGCCGATCATCGTGACGTCGAACTTCGCACGGTCGCGGCCGAGGATCTCCTCGACGGTGCGGGCCCCCGCCATTCCGTTGCCGACGACGAGCAGGCGCTGCCGTTCTCCTGCAGCCGGCATCAGAAGATCATCATCCCGAAATCGACGACGACCTCGCCGCTGCAGCCGTCGGGCGCCGCGACGGTGAGCTCGAGAACCGAGTCGGGATCGACGTCCTCGACGACGCGCAGCGGAACGTTGACGCTCGCCTTCGCGCCCATCGGGAACACGCGCATCGACTCTCCGTCGCGCGTGAGCGTGACGACGACCAGTTCGTCGGAGGAGTTACCGCCGCGGAAGTAGAGCGGCTGGGCGGTCAGGCCCGACGGAACGGTGTACGCCGTGGCGGCGTCGAGAAGCTCGGACTTGCCCAGGCCGTGCCCGACGAAGGGAAAGACGCCTTGGATGAACTTCGGAGTGCTGGCCATGGGACGACTGTCCGTGCACGCGGTGACGGCACTGCTGCGCCCGTGTTACGGCGGCGTCATCATTCACTCTCGAGCGCGGCCGCCGCAGTGTCAGGTCTTCCGCCCGGTCATCACCAGCGGCGCGACCACTGCCAGCAGGACGGCGGGAATGACGAAGGCCGACGTCGGGTGCACCGCGTACAGCGGGGTCAGCGCGAGAGGAGCGAAGGCCGCCCCGGAGAACCGGAACGACTGGACGACCGACACGGCGCCGCCGCGGTTCGCCCCCGACGAGCCGAGGACAGCGGCGTTGACGCCGACGAGGATGAACTGGCTGGCGACACCCGCTGCCGCCCAGACGAGGCCGACGACCACCAGGCTGGGCATGGTGCCGGCGAGGGCGATGAGGACCGCGCCGACAGGAGCGGCACCCACGATCGCTCGGCGCGGCCCGATGCGGTCGATCAGTCCACCGACGCGTCGCGCCACCAGGATTCCGGCGACCCCGAACACGGTCAGCAGCAGTCCGCGCTGGGTGGAGGACAGACCGAACGTGTCCTCCGCGCGGAAGGCGACGAGGAAGTTGAGTCCCCCGAGGGCGCCCCAGCCGAGGAGCGCGACCACTGCCACGCGGAGGACCGGGACGGTGAGAGCGTCGCGCAACCGTTCGGGACGACCGCCGGGGGTGGACGGCGCGGTGGCCGCGGGGAGCCCGACCAGCCCGAGGATCGCGGCGACGACGGCCAGCACGACGAACGCGTACCGCCAGTCGAACTCGGCGGCGAGGCCACCGACCAGCGGCGCGCTGGTCTGACCCGCCGCCTGCAGGGCGCCGAAGGTACCCAGCACCCGTCCGAGGCGCTCGCGGGGAGTGACGGCCGCCAGTGACGCGAGGAGCAGCGGCGTCGTGAAGGAATTGCCGATGCCCTGCAGCGCGCGCGCACCCAGCAACAGGTCGAGCGTGGGCGCGACCGCACACAGGAGCGAGGAAACGACGTAGAGCAGGTAGGCGAGGCGCACGGTGCGCACCCGGCCCCATCGCGCGCCGAGGGTGCCCGACACGAGCATGGCCAGAGCGAACGGAAACAGGTACGCGCTGAGAGTCGATGCCGCCGACCCGGTGGACACCCCCAGATCCGCGCCCATCTCGGGCAGCATCGAGGACACCACTCCGCCGCCGAACGGGCCGAGGAAGCCACCGGCGTACAGAGCGCCGATGCGGAGCCGTGCGAGTCGCGCGCTCACCGGTGACGAGCGCGCGTCACAGCCCGAAGCTGCCCGGCCCGCGTCGGCGCAGGTAGCGCTCGAACTCGGCGGCCAGCGCATCGCCGTCCACCTTGGAGACGGCCTCCGACATGTCGACCTCGGCGTCGCCGCGCTCCTCGAGGGTGCGGACGTACTCGGCGATCTCGTCGTCGTCCTTGGTCATCTCGGTGACCGACTCCTCCCAGTCCTCCGCCTGGGACGGCAGCTCGCCGAGCGGCACCTCGATGTCGAGGACGTCCTCGACACGCTGGAGCAGGGCGACGGTGGCCTTGGGGTTCGGCGGCTGGGACACGTAGTGCGGGACCGCCGCCCACAGGGACACTGCCGGAATCCCCGCTTTGACGCACTCGTCCTGCAGAACACCGGTGATGCCGGTCGGGCCCTCGTACCGGGTCTGCTCTAGGTTGAACTGCTCCGCCGACTCGGTGCTGTACGCGGTGCCGGTCACGGGAACGGGCCGGGTGTGGGGCGTGTCGGCGAGCAGTGCGCCGAGAATCACGACCGTCTCGACCCCGAGCTGGTCGATGAACTCGAGCAGGTCGTCGCAGAAGCTCCGCCACCGCATGTTGGGCTCGATACCGCGCAGCAGCACGACGTCGCGGTCGCTGCCGGGAGGCGAACACACCGACAATCGCGTCGACGGCCACTCGATCTCGCGCGTCACACCGTCCACCTGTCGGACCGTCGGGCGGTTGACCTGGTAGTCGTAGTAGTCCTCGGAGTCGAGCTCGGCCAGGGGCGTCGCGTCCCAGATCAGTTCGAGATGCTCCACCGCGCCGCTCGCGGCGTCGCCCGCGTCGTTCCATCCCTCGAACGCCGCGACGAGAATCGGGCTGCGCAGGGTCGGCAGGATCTCGTCCAGCTCGGACTCGTCCGTCGCGGAGTCCTGATCGTCCGCTCCGACACCGGCCACCAGCTCGGCAGCGACGCCGGCGGCGAGGTCTGTCGGGGGGTCCTGGACCACGGGGAGATCGCCCTCGGGCGTTTCTGGCGCACTCACCCGCCCAGCCTACGACCAGAGCTGTCGGGACAGACCACTACGCTTGGGGGCATGCCTGTCGAATTCCGATCACGCCTGCTCGATGCGCTGTCCCAGCGTGTTGTCATCGGCGACGGTGCCATGGGAACGATGCTGCAGGCCGCAGACCTGACGCTGGACGATTTCCGCGGCCTCGAAGGCTGTAACGAGATCCTCAACGACACGCGTCCCGACGTGCTCCGCCAGATCCACCGGGAGTACTTCGAGGCGGGCGCGGACGCCGTCGAGACCAACACCTTCGGGTGCAACCTCCCCAACCTCGCCGACTACGACATCTCGGACCGCATCCGCGAGCTGTCGTACAAGGGAACGATCCTGGCCCGCGAGGTCGCCGACGAGATGGGTACCGGGCGAGACGGCATGGGCCGCTTCGTGCTCGGGTCCATGGGGCCGGGCACCAAACTGCCCACCCTCGGCCACGCCCCGTTCCGGGCGCTGCGCGACGCCTACGCCGAAGCTGCGCTGGGAATGATCGACGGTGGCGCCGACGCCGTCCTGATCGAGACGTGCCAGGACCTGCTCCAGGTGAAGGCCGCCATCCTCGGCAGTCAGGCCGCGATGGAGCAGCTGGGCATCCGCATCCCGATCATCACGCACGTGACGGTCGAGACCACCGGCACGATGTTGCTGGGCAGCGAGATCGGCGCGGCACTGACCGCGATCGAGCCGCTCGGGGTCGACCTGATCGGCCTCAACTGCGCCACGGGCCCCGCCGAGATGAGCGAGCACCTACGTCACCTCAGCAGGCATGCCACCGTGCCGGTCTCGGTCATGCCCAACGCCGGCCTGCCGCAGCTCGGCCCCAAGGGTGCCGAGTACCCGCTCGGTCCCGACGAGCTGGCCGAGGCGCTCAGCGGCTTCGTCACCGAGTTCGGCCTCTCCCTGGTGGGTGGCTGCTGTGGAACCACCCCGGAGCACATCCGCCAGGTCGCCGACGCGGTGCACGACGCGCGCCGCGGAGTGCGGGACCCGAAGCCCGAGAAGGGTGTCTCGTCTCTCTACGCAGCGGTGCCGTTCGAGCAGGACGCCAGCATCCTCATGATCGGCGAACGCACCAACTCCAACGGTTCGAAGGCGTTCCGTGACGCGATGCTGGCCGAGGACTACCAGAAGTGCCTCGACATCGCGAAGGACCAGACGCGCGACGGCGCGCACATGCTCGATCTCAACGTCGACTACGTCGGCCGCGACGGTGCTGCCGACATGTCGGCTCTGGCCTCGCGCCTGGCCACCTCCTCGACGCTGCCGATCATGCTCGACTCCACCGAGCCCGCAGTCCTGGAGGCCGGGCTCGAGCACCTCGGTGGGCGCAGCGCGGTCAACTCCGTCAACTACGAGGACGGCGACGGGCCCGACTCGCGCTTCCAGCGCATCATGACGCTGGTCAAGCGTCACGGAGCGGCGGTCGTCGCGCTGACGATCGACGAGGAGGGTCAGGCCCGGACGGCGGACTGGAAGATCCGCATCGCGGAGCGGCTCATCGCCGACATCCGCGACAACTGGGGTCTGCCGGAATCGGACATCATCCTCGACACCCTGACGTTCCCCATCTCGACGGGCCAGGAAGAGGTCCGGCGGGACGGCATCGAGACCATCGAGGCCATCCGTCGACTGCACGAGAGTCATCCCGAGGTGCACTTCACCCTGGGTATCTCGAACATCTCGTTCGGCCTCAATCCTGCTGCGAGGCAGGTGCTCAACTCGGTCTTCCTGCACGAGTGCACGGAGGCCGGGCTCGACACGGCCATCGTCCACGCGTCGAAGATCCTCCCCATGGCGCGGATCCCCGAGGAGCAGCGCCAGGTCGCGCTCGACCTCGTGTACGACCGTCGCCGCGAGGGCTACGACCCGTTGCAGGCGCTCATGGCGCTGTTCGAAGGCGTCTCCGCGGCGTCCGCACGCGAGTCGCGGGCACAGGAACTGGCCGGCTTTCCCTTGTTCGATCGCCTCGAGCGCCGCATCGTCGACGGTGAGCGTGCCGGGCTGGGAGACGATCTCGACGAGGCGATGCAGGAGAAGCCGCCGCTCGCGATCATCAACGAGACGCTGCTGTCCGGCATGAAGACCGTCGGTGAGCTGTTCGGGTCCGGGCAGATGCAGCTTCCGTTCGTGCTGCAGTCCGCCGAGGTGATGAAAGCCGCTGTGGCACACCTCGAGCCGCACATGGAGGCGTCCGACGAGGACGGCAAGGGCCGCATCGTGCTCGCCACCGTCAAGGGCGACGTCCACGACATCGGCAAGAACCTCGTCGACATCATCCTGAGCAACAACGGCTACGAGGTGGTCAATCTCGGTATCAAGCAGCCCATCTCGGCGATTCTCGACGCCGCGGTGGACAAGCGTGCCGACGTCATCGGCATGTCCGGTCTGCTGGTGAAGTCCACGGTGGTCATGAAGGAGAACCTGCTCGAGCTCAACGCCAAGGGCGTCGCCGAGAAGTTCCCCGTCATGCTCGGTGGCGCAGCGCTCACCCGGTCCTATGTCGAGAACGATCTCGCCGAGGTCTACGAGGGTGAGGTGTCGTACGCGCGTGACGCGTTCGAGGGCCTGCGCCTGATGGACACGATCATGAACACCAAACGCGGTGTGGCGCCGGCTCCCGACAGCGAGGAGGCGCTCGCCGCTCAGCAGAAGACCGCGGAGCGCAAGGAGCGGCACGAGCGGTCCCGGCGCATCGCCGAGAAGCGCAAGGCCGCGGAGACACCGGTCGTCGTTCCCGAGCGCTCCGACGTCTCCGTCGAGAAGGAGCTTCCGGCGCCCCCGTTCTGGGGCAGCAGGATCGTCAAGGGCATCTCGCTGTCCGAGTACTCGGGGCTTCTCGACGAGCGTGCCCTGTTCCTCGGTCAGTGGGGTCTGCGCGGCGCACGCGCCGGTGAGGGCCCGTCCTACGAGGACCTGGTGGAGACCGAGGGCCGTCCGCGCCTGCGGTACTGGCTCGACCGCCTCAGCACCGACGGCATCCTCGCGCACGCGGCACTCGTGTACGGGTACTTCCCGGCGGTGTCCGAGGGTGACGACGTGGTGGTCCTCGAGTCCCCGGAACCCGATGCGGCGGAGCGCTTCCGGTTCACGTTCCCGCGCCAGGACCGCGGCAGGTTCCTCTGTATCGCGGACTTCGTGCGGTCGCGAGACCTCGCCCGTGAGACGGGGGTGGTCGACGTCCTGCCGATGAACCTGGTGACGATGGGTCAGCCCATCGCCGACTTCGCCAACGAGCTCTTCAAGGCGGATGCGTACCGCGACTACCTCGAGGTGCACGGCATCGGCGTGCAGCTCACCGAGGCGCTCGCGGAGTACTGGCATCGCCGGGTCCGCGAGGAACTGGTGCTGCCCAGCGGCCGCTCCCTCGTGGATCAGGATCCGTCCGACGTGGAGGGGTACTTCAAGCTCGAGTACCGCGGTGCCCGGTACTCGTTCGGGTACGGCGCGTGCCCCGATCTGGAGGACCGCATCAAGCTCGTCGCGATGCTCGAACCCCAGCGCATAGGGGTGGATCTGTCCGACGAGTTGCAGTTGCACCCCGAGCAGTCGACGGATGCGTTCGTGCTGCACCACCCGGAGGCGAAGTACTTCAATGTCTAGCGGGCAGGCCGGAGGCCGGTCGGAGTTGAGCGGGCAGGCCGGAGGCCGGTCGGATGTCTGAGCTCCAGGCCGTCTTGTTCGACATGGACGGGACGCTGTTGGACTCGGAGCGCCTGTGGGACATCGCGGTGTACGAGCTGTCCGAGTCCCTCGGGCGCGAGCTCACTCCGGAGGTGCGGGAGTCGACTCTGGGCAACTCGATGATGGGTGCGCTGGCGAAGGTCTACGCGCACGTGGGGCGGGAGGCGTCGCGGGAGAACCTGGCGGAGTCCGCTGCCTGGCTCAACGGCCGTGTGGTCGAGCTGTTCGGTGAGGGTCTGCCGTGGCGTCCGGGCGCCGAGGCAGCGTTGGATCTGGTGCAGTCGGCCGGTCTGGGGTGTGCCCTCGTCACCAACACCGAGCGCATGCTGACGGAGATCGCACTCGAGACGCTGGGCCGTCACCGCTTCGGCGCGACCGTGTGCGGCGACGAGGTGACGCACGCGAAGCCCGCTCCCGATCCGTACCGCCGGGGCGCAGAGCTGCTCGGTGTCGACACGGCGTCGTGCGTCGCCGTCGAGGATTCGCCCACGGGAACCGAGTCCGCCGTCTCGGCGGGATGCGCCGTCGTCGTGGTGCCCTCCGAGGTGCAGGTGCCCAGCGGACCGGGCCGTACGTTCCGCACCACCCTCGAGGGGCTCACCCTGGACGATCTCCGGTCTGCGCGCGCCGGGGGACACTGATAGCGGTCCGCGGGCCGCGTCGTGGAACAATCATCACCCGTGAAGAACTTCGAGTCCCTGTTCGCCGAGCTCACCGACCGCGCTGCCACCAGGCCCGAGGGCTCGGGCACCGTCGCCGCGTTGGACGCGGGTGTGCATCAGCAGGGCAAGAAGATCCTCGAGGAGGCCGGCGAGGTGTGGATCGCCGCGGAGCACGAGACGGACGAGGCGCTGGCGGAGGAGATCTCGCAGCTCCTGTACTGGATCCAGGTGTTGATGGTCGGGAAGAACCTCTCCCTCGAGGATGTCTACCGACATCTGTGAGCGGACCACCCCACTTCCACCGCCACCGATCTTCCCGCACCCCAGGAGTCCCACCATGCTTCGCGTCGCCGTCCCCAACAAAGGTTCCCTGTCCGAGCTCGCCGGAGAGATTCTGAGCGAGGCGGGTTATCGCCGCCGCGCCGATTCCCGCGATCTCACCGTGCTCGACAACGCCAACAATGTCGAGTTCTTCTTCCTCCGTCCCAAGGACATCGCCATCTACGTGGGCTCGGGTGAGCTCGATCTCGGCATCACCGGCCGGGATCTGTCGCTCGATTCGGGCGCACCCGTGACCGAGCGGCTCGCACTCGGATTCGGCAACAGCACCTTCCGCTACGCCGCGCCGGCCGGCAAGGAGTGGACCCCGAACGATCTGGCCGGGCTCCGCATCGCCACGTCGTACCCCAACCTGGTCCGCCGGGACCTCGCGGCGCGGGGCCTCGAGGCCACCGTGATCCGTCTGGACGGAGCCGTCGAGATCTCCATCCAGTTGGGTGTCGCCGATGCGATCGCCGACGTCGTGGGCTCGGGACGCACACTGCGCCAACACAACCTGGTGGCGTTCGGTGAATCCCTGTGCGACTCGGAGGGCGTGCTCATCGAGCAGGCGGGCTCGCCAGTCGACGACAAGGCGCGCAACCAGCTCATCGCGCGTGTCCAGGGCGTCGTCTTCGCCCAGCAGTACCTGATGCTCGACTACGACTGCCCGCGCAGCATCCTCGACGACGCCGTCAAGATCACGCCCGGCCTCGAGTCGCCGACGCTGTCCCCGCTCGCGGACGAGGCGTGGGTGGCCATTCGTGCCATGGTTCCGCGCAAGGGACACAACGCCGTGATGGACGAGCTCGCCGAGCTCGGCGCCAAGGCGATTCTCGCGTCCGACATCCGGTCGTGCCGCGCATTCTGACGCGTCCGCTCCGTTGTGATCGGTCCCAGTAGTTTCTGATCGGTACCGACCAGTCTCCTCTCGTCGCTAGAGTCGCGTCGTCGAGAGGATCCATCATGACCGTCGTCGATTCTGCGAGCCCCGACCTGCTGGTCTCGCTCGCCGCCGCACTCACCGGAACACTGTCGCGTCCGGGGGAGCCCGGATACGAGCGGTCGGTGCCGTGGAACGTCGCCGTCCCCGTCGATCCGGTGGCAGTCGTCGCGGCCGCCACCGCGGACGATGTCGCCGCCACCGTGCGGGCAGCGCGCGAGGCCGGGCTTCGCGTGGCCGTGCAGGCCACCGGACACGGGGCGGTGCGCATCGGTCCGGACACGATTCTGGTCCTCACCGGTGATCTCGACGAACTGACGATCGACCCTGACACGCGCGTCGCCCGGCTCGGCGCCGGGGTCCTGTGGCAGCAGGTTCTCGACGCCGTTGCGCCGTCCGGATCGGCGCCGCTGTGTGGGTCGTCGCCGAACACCGGCGTCACGGGATTTCTGACCGGTGGGGGAATCGGGCCGGTGGCTCGGACGTACGGGGTCTCGTCGAGTCGTGTGCGCGCGTTCGATCTCGTCACGGGCGACGGCACACTGCGCCGGGTGACACCGGACAGCGACGCCGATCTCTTCCGCGGCCTGTGTGGGGGCAAGTCGACACTCGGCATCGTCACCGCGGTCGAGACGGAGCTGCTGCCGATCGCCGAGTTCTACGCGGGCGCACTGTATTACGACGGCCGGCACGCGGCAGCGGTACTCGAGGCGTGGCGGGTGTGGAGCGCCACGCTGACCGAGGAGCACAACACCTCGCTGGCGTTCCTCCAGCTTCCACCGCTGTCCGGCGTGCCGGAACCGTTGGCCGGGAAGTTCGTGGTCGCGGTGCGTTTCGCATCGGTCGCGGAGCCGGGGATCGCAGCCGACGTTCTCGCGCCGATGCGCGCTGCGGCCCCGACCGTCATCGACACGGTCACGACCATTCCGTACGCGGCGGTGGGGTCGGTGCATGCCGACCCGGTGGATCCGATGCCGACACGTGAGGCCACGACGATGCTCCGCGTGTTCGACGAGGAGGCGGCAGCGACCGTGTTGGTCATGACCGGCCCCGCGTCGAGTTCACCGCAGGTGATCGTGGAGCTGAGGCTGCTCGGCGGCGCTCTCGGCCGGCCGGGACCGCATCCCGACGTGTACTGCCATCGCGAGGCCGCCTACAGCCTCCTGTGCATCGGAGTGCTGGCGCCTCCCGTCGCCGATGCGGTGATCGCGCACGGCGAGGCAGTCGTGGAGGCTCTGGCACCGTGGTCGACCGGTGGCGCGTTGCCCAACTTCGCGGCGTCCGACGACCCCGCTCACCTCGCACGGGTCTACGACGAGGACACTCGGGCCTGGCTCGGAGCCCTGGCCGAACAGCACGATCCCGCGGGGATCTTCCGCGTCGGACAGGTGGTCCGGCTCGGCTGATCCGGTGTGGAGACGTCAGGCGCGAGCGCGCACCTCGAGTGTCTGGAACGTGCGGCCCACCGACCCCGTCGCGTCGTACAACGTCGAGGTGCACAGCCCGATGCCGTCGTCGCCGATCGCGGTGCGGGCCTGCACACCCACCCATTCGCCGACGGGTTCGCGCACGATCTGCACCGTCAGATCGGTGTTGAGGAACGTCCACTCCGTCGGATCGAGAAGCGCCGCGACGCCATTGGCGATGTCCGCCACGGCGAACAGTCCGACGATCGGCGACGTCTGCTCGCCGGCCACCACGGGATACCTCGGACGTGCCCACACCCGGCCGGGCTCCGACGCCGTCACCGGGCGGGCGCCCCGGAACTCGAGACTGTCGAGGAACCCGCCGTGCCAGTGGTCCGGAAATGCCCACCCGGCCTCGGACTCGTCCGGACCGGGCACCAACGGTGGATCGAGAGTTTGCCCGGCCGCCGAGGTGTCGGTCATCGCCACGCGCCAGGCCGTGGCACGCGCGACCGCCCTGGTCGACCCGTCGGGCAGATCCGCGACGAGGTCGGCCGACAGCATGGCGACCCGTCGACCGGGGCGTTCCACACGGGCCTGCACGGTGAGTTCTCCGACGGGCACCGGCCCGAGGATCTCCATCGTCACCCGCGCGAGCCGGGTGCCCGGCACCGGCGAACACTGCTCCAGTGCTCGCGCGAGCAGCGCCGACGGGGGAGCGCCGTGTTGCATGGTCTCCGCCCACACACTCGTGGTGAGCCGCGTGGCACGATAGCGATCGGTTCCCTCGACACGGACGAAGAGTGCATCCTCGCTCACGCCGTGACCTCCGTCGGCTCGCTCGGCCACCCCGGGTACTCGGGCGGAGTGCCGCCGAAGGACGGGCACAGGGCCTGGAAGTCGCACCACCCACACAGCTTTCCGGGCTTGGGGCGGAAGTCGCCCGTCTCGCCGGCGGACCGGATGGCCGTCCAGATGGCGGACAGCGTCCGTTCGAACCGGCGGAGCTCGTCCTCGTCCGGGGCGTAGGTGAGAATTTGGCTGTCCTTCAGGAACAGCAGGCGCAGCTGCGCGGGAACGATGCCGCGCGTGCGCATCAGCACCACCGCGTAGAACTTCATCTGGAACAACGCCTTGGCCTCGGCGATCTCGCGCGGCGCCTTGCCCGTCTTGTAGTCGACGACGCGCAGCTGCCCGGTGGGCGCGACGTCGATGCGGTCGATGTAGCCGCGCAACAGCACGCCGTCGTCCAGTTCGGTCTCGACGAGCTGCTCGCACGACTCGGGGTCGAACCGTGTGGGGTCCTCGAGCGAGTAGTAGGACGCCACGAGCGACTGCGCCTCGGCGACGAACTTCTCGCGCTCGTGCTCCTCGACGAGATCGGCCGCGTACTCGTGCGACACGACCATGGCGTCCCATTCCTCCTGCACGAGGGTGCCGGCCCGCGTCGAGACCCGGTCCGCCGGGGGCAACGCGTAGAGCGACTCGAGGGCGGAGTGCACGAGTGTGCCGCGCAACTGCGCCTTCGACGGCGGTGCGGGCAGGCGGTCGATGGCCCGGAACCGGTAGAGCAGGGGGCACTGCTTGTAATCCGCTGCGCGCGAGGGCGACAACGCGGGACGACGGCGAGGACGGTCGGGTGCCGCCGCGGCGACGTCGGTGACGACGGGGTCTTCGGTCGAGATACTCACGGCGCCGACACTATGCCCGCTCACCGACACGATCCGGTATCTGCCCTACAGTTCCCCGGGGCGCGTCGCGCCCCGAGAGCGCCCCGCTTCGTGGGCGGGACCAGAGTGCACCGGAAAGAGGACCACCCGTGGAACCGACCGACACCGACACGTCTGCGCGCGCGAGCGGACCGTTCCGCGTCGGTGATCGCGTGCAGCTCACCGACGCCAAGGGGCGGCACTACACGGTGGTGCTCGACGCGGCCAAGGAGTTCCACACCCACCGCGGCGGGATCCGCCACGACGATCTGATCGGTGTCGACGAGGGCAGCGTCGTGAAGTCGACGAACGGCACCCCGTATCTCGCTCTGCGCCCGCTTCTCGTCGACTACGTGCTGTCGATGCCGCGCGGCGCGCAGGTCATCTACCCCAAGGACGCCGCCCAGATCGTGCACGAGGGCGACGTCTTCCCGGGTGCCCGCGTGCTCGAGGCCGGCGCCGGTTCCGGCGCCCTGACGTGTTCGCTGCTGCGTGCCGTCGGTCCGCAGGGGCGCGTCATCTCCTACGAGGTGCGCGAGGACCACGCCGTGCACGCGGTGCGCAACGTGGAGACCTTCTTCGGCGAGCGGCCGGAGAACTGGGACCTGGTGATCGACGACGTCGCCGCGTTCGACGTCGCGCGTCACGAGGGCATGGTCGACCGGGTGGTGCTGGACATGCTGGCGCCGTGGGACGCACTCGACGCCGTCGCCGGTGCGCTGGTTCCGGGCGGCGTGCTGATCGTCTACGTGGCCACCGTCACGCAGTTGTCCAAGGTCGTCGAGGCCCTGCGTGCGCAGGAGTGCTGGACCGAGCCGCGGTCGTGGGAGTCGATCGTGCGCGGGTGGCACGTCGTCGGGCTGGCAGTGCGACCCGAGCACCGCATGCAGGGGCACACCGCGTTCCTGGTCAGTGCGCGTCGTCTGGCCGAGGGCACCGTCACCCCGAAACCGCAGCGACGGGCCGGCAAGACCCCCACCGAACCCGCCTGACACCGGGGGTTCATGCACCGACCGTGTGCCGTTCGTCCGCTGTCTGTCGGTGGTCGGTGACAGTGTCTGACCACGGTCGTCACACACGTTTGCGTTTCGCCCGGTAGCGTTGAGAAATCGCTTTGGGAGGAGTCCTGCATGAGCCCTACAGACAACCCGGACCAGTCCGCAGTCCTGGCCGAACTCGATGCCCTGCGAGCCGAGGCCACCGTCCTGCGCCGACAACTCGACGCTTCCCGTGGGGGTGCGCCGTCGGCGGACACCCGTAACACCGACGTGCGTGATCTCGAGTCGCGGGTCGACTCGCTCTCCACACGCAACACGAAGCTGATGGAGACGCTCAAGGAGGCGCGCCAGCAGCTCATCGCCCTGCGCGAGGAGGTCGACCGGCTCGGCGCACCGCCCAGCGGTTACGGCGTCCTGGTGCACACCTACGACGACGCGACGGTGGACGTGTTCACCTCGGGCCGCAAGATGCGCCTGACGTGCTCGCCGAACGTCGACGCCACCGCACTCCGGCCCGGCCAGACCGTGCGTCTGAACGAGGCCCTCACCATCGTCGAGGCGTGTGAATTCGAACGCGTCGGCGAGATCAGCTCCCTTCGCGAGATCCTCGAGGACGGCAAGCGCGCCCTCGTCGTCGGCCACGCCGACGAGGAACGTGTCGTGTGGTTGGCGACTCCGCTGCAGGAGATGGCCGACGACGAGGCACCGGAGGATCCGGACGGGCCGTCGCGCCGCCTGCGCCCCGGCGACTCGTTGCTGGTCGACACCAAGGCCGGCTACGCGTTCGAGCGCATTCCCAAGGCCGAGGTCGAGGACCTCGTGCTCGAGGAGGTCCCCGACGTCGGCTACGAGGACATCGGCGGCCTCGGGCGGCAGATCGAGCAGATCCGCGACGCCGTGGAACTGCCCTTCCTGCACAAGGATCTGTTCCGTGAGTACTCGCTGCGCCCGCCCAAGGGTGTGTTGCTCTACGGTCCTCCCGGCTGCGGCAAGACACTCATCGCCAAGGCGGTCGCCAACTCACTGGCGAAGAAGATCGCCGAGGCACGGGGGCAGGACGCACGCGACGCGAAGTCCTACTTCCTCAACATCAAGGGCCCCGAGCTGCTCAACAAGTTCGTGGGTGAGACCGAGCGCCACATCCGGTTGATCTTCCAGCGGGCTCGCGAGAAGGCGTCCGAGGGCACTCCCGTCATCGTGTTCTTCGACGAGATGGACTCCATCTTCCGTACCCGTGGGTCGGGCGTCTCGTCCGACGTGGAGACCACCGTCGTTCCTCAGCTGCTGGCCGAGATCGACGGTGTCGAGGGCCTCGAGAACGTCATCGTGATCGGTGCGTCCAACCGCGAGGACATGATCGACCCGGCCATTCTGCGCCCGGGCCGTCTGGACGTGAAGATCAAGATCGAGCGGCCGGACGCCGAGTCCGCGCTCGACATCTTCTCGAAGTATCTCGACGACTCGCTGCCCGTCAACGCCGACGATCTCGCGGAGTTCGGCGGCGATCGCGCCGCCTGCATCCGCGGCATGATCGAACGCGTCGTCGAGCGCATGTACGCCGAGAGCGACGACAACCGATTCCTCGAGGTCACCTATGCCAACGGTGACAAGGAGGTCCTGTACTTCAAGGACTTCAACTCGGGCGCGATGATCCAGAACATCGTCGACCGCGCGAAGAAGTACGCCATCAAGTCGGTGCTCGACACCGGGACACCGGGTCTGCGCGTCGGACACCTCTTCGACTCCATCGTCGACGAGTTCGCCGAGAACGAAGATCTGCCCAACACCACCAATCCCGATGACTGGGCGCGCATCTCGGGCAAGAAGGGTGAGCGGATCGTCTACATCCGCACGCTCGTCACCGGTAAGAACGCCAGTGCGAGCCGCTCGATCGACACCGAGTCGAACACGGGTCAGTACCTCTGACCGCCCACCTGTAGCAGCGCCGAGACGATCACGCGGGTGTCCGGAACGAAGGGCCACGCGGGATCGTCCAGGTGTGTCAGCACCTCGACGTCCGACCACCACCAGCCGTCCGCGATCTCGGACGGCTGGTGGTGCATCGGTCCGTCGTGACGCACCTCGTACGCGAACAGGTGGCAGCGCACCGTCGCAGTGCCGGATCGTCCCGTCCAGCGGCCGACCACCGGGTCGCCCGTCACGTCCGCTACGACGCCGAGTTCCTCGGCGAGTTCTCGCGAGGCGGTCTGTCGAGGGTCCTCCCCGGCATCGACGACCCCACCGGCCAGAACGTCGTGCATCCCCGCGAACACCGACTTGGTCGTCGTGCGGCGGTGGACGTACACGCGTGACCCGTCGGTGGATCGCACCAGCACGCCGGCACTCGCGTGCCACAGGCCGCGCTCGTACACCTCGGTGCGCGGCGCTTCGCCCACCACGTGGCCACGCTCGTCGTACACGGCCACGATCTCGTCGTCAGGCATGCGTCACCGCTCCCACTCGATCAGGGGTCACAGGGTCGATAGCCTAGGGTCGAGAGCATGCAGCGCATCATCGGCATCGAGGTCGAGTACGGAATTTCCTCTCCTACCGAGCCTTCCGCCAATCCGATCCTGACATCCACCCAGGCGGTGCTGGCGTACGCCGCCGCGGCGGGTGTGCCGCGGGCCAAGCGGACGCGCTGGGACTACGAGGTGGAATCCCCGCTGCGTGACGCACGCGGGTTCGACCTGGGCCGGTTCAGTGGCCCGGCGCCGATCATCGACGCCGACGAGGTCGGCGCGGCCAACATGATCCTCACCAACGGCGCGCGTCTCTACGTCGACCACGCCCACCCGGAGTACTCCGCACCGGAGGTGCGCGATCCGCTCGACGCCGTCATCTGGGACAAGGCGGGGGAGCGCGTCATGGAAGCGGCTGCGCGCCATGCCTCGAGCGTGCCCGGCGCCCCGCGCCTGCAGTTGTACAAGAACAACGTCGACGGCAAGGGCGCGTCCTACGGCACCCACGAGAATTACCTGATGTCTCGCGAGACCCCGTTCTCCGCGATCATCGCCGGGCTCTCGCCGTTCTTCGCCTCCCGCCAGGTGTTCACCGGCTCGGGCCGCGTCGGCATCGGTCAGTCCGGCGACGAGCCCGGATTCCAACTCTCGCAGCGCGCCGACTACATCGAGGTCGAGGTGGGCCTCGAGACGACGCTCAAGCGCGGCATCATCAACACCCGTGACGAGCCGCACGCCGACGCCGACAAGTACCGGCGCCTGCACGTGATCATCGGTGACGCCAACCTCGCCGAGATGGCGACCTATCTCAAGGTCGGAACGACGGCCCTGGTGCTCGACATCGTCGAGGCCGGCGTGGACCTGTCCGATCTGCAGCTGGCCCGTCCGGTGACGGCGGTGCACCAGATCAGTCACGACCCGACGCTGCGCCGCACGGTCGCGCTCGCGGACGGTCGCGAGCTGACGGCGTTGGCACTGCAGCGCATCTACCTCGAGCGCGTCTCCGCGCATCTCGACGCACAGGGCGAGAATGATCCGCGCGCCGCCGACGTGGTCGAGAAGTGGGCGATGATCCTCGACAAGCTCGAGCGCGACCCGATGGACTGCGCGTCCCTCCTCGACTGGCCGGCGAAGCTGCGGCTGCTCGAAGGGTTCCGCAACCGCGAGGGACTCGGCTGGTCGGCGCCGCGACTGCACCTCGTGGACCTGCAGTACTCGGACGTCCGCCTCGACAAGGGTCTCTACAACCGGCTTGTCGCGCGCGGATCGATGGAACGGCTGGTCTCCGAGCAGGACGTCATGGACGCCGTCTCGAACCCCCCGACCGACACCCGCGCGTACTTCCGCGGCGAGTGCCTCCGCAAGTTCGGCCGCGACATAGCGGCCGCGAGCTGGGACTCCGTCATCTTCGACCTCGGTGGAGACTCGCTGGTGCGTATCCCCACCCTCGAGCCACTGCGGGGGAGCAAGGCCCACGTCGGTGCTCTGCTCGAATCGGTGGACTCGGCCGCAGAACTGGTGGACCAGCTCACCACCTGACGGTCCTCCCGTGCCGGACGTACGGTGGGTTGTCACCCTGTGACGGCGCATGCTCGGTAGGGTGAAGTTTCGCTGCGTGTCGAGAGAACACGCGGTTCGTGACGAGGAGGTCGGCTATGGCACAAGAGCAGACCACACGCTCCGGCGGTGGCGATGACGACGACGGTTCGGCCGAGGGCGCATCGGGTCAGGAACGACGCGAGAAGCTCGCCGAGGAGACCGACGATCTCCTCGACGAGATCGACGACGTGCTCGAGGAGAACGCGGAGGACTTCGTCCGCGCCTACGTGCAAAAGGGCGGCCAGTGACGGACGCGAACTCCGTTCCCCGTCCCCACGAGAGCGACACCACCCTGCGCTACGGGTCGCCGTTCTCCTCCTTCAGTGAACACCTGCGCGCCTACGCACCGCACCTGTTGCCCGAGAACCGTTTTCGTGCGGATCTCGCTCTGTCCCCGGAGGCGACGATGCAGTCCGACATCGCACCGCACGGCACCACCATCGTGGCCGTCACCTTCGACGGCGGCGTCATCCTCGCGGGTGATCGCCGCGCGACGATGGGCAACCTCATCGCCAGTCGCGACGTCGACAAGGTGTACGTCACGGACGACTACTCGGCCGCCGGCATCGCGGGAACCGCCGGCATGGCGATCGAGCTGGTGCGGCTGTTCGCGGTCGAACTCGAGCACTACGAGAAGATCGAGGGCGTCTCCCTCACCTTCAACGGCAAGGCCAACAAGCTGTCCTCCATGGTGCGGGCCAATCTCGGTGCGGCCATGCAGGGTCTGGCTGTGGTTCCGCTGCTCGTCGGTTACGACCTCGACGCCGTCGACGCCCGCCATGCGGGGCGCATCGTCTCCTACGACGTGGTCGGTGGCCGCTACGAGGAACGGTCCGGCTACCACGCGGTGGGATCGGGATCGCTGTTCGCGAAGTCGGCGATGAAGAAGCTCTACCGCGAGGACATGACCGAGGACGAGGCACTGCGCGTCGCGGTCGAATCGCTGTACGACGCTGCCGACGACGATTCGGCGACCGGCGGACCGGATCTGACCCGCGGCATCTACCCGACGGCGGTGGCCATCGGTGCCGGGGGAGCGAACCTGGTGGGATCGGACCGCATCGAGGCTCTGGCCCGTGCGGTACTGCAGGACCGATCGGAAGAAGGGGGTGCGCGCCGATGACGATGCCGTACTACGCGTCCGCCGAACAGATCATGCGCGATCGTTCGGAACTGGCGCGCAAGGGAATCGCACGCGGTCGCAGCGTGGTCGTGCTGACCTACGCGGACGGCGTGCTCTTCGTCGCCGAGAACCGGTCCTCCGCACTGCACAAGGTGAGCGAGCTGTACGACCGCCTCGGCTTCGCCGCGGTGGGCAAGTACAACGAGTTCGAGAATCTACGCCGCGCCGGCATCGTGCACGCCGACACCAAGGGCTACACCTACGACCGTGCGGACGTCACCGGACGATCGTTGGCCAAGGCGTACGCGCAGACGCTCGGCACCATCTTCACCGAGCAGCTCAAGCCGTACGAGGTGGAGATCTGCGTGGCCGAGGTCGGTGCCGTCGACGAGAGCCCCCGGTCCCAGCTCTACCGCATCACGTACGACGGCTCGATCGTCGACGAGGTCGACTTCGTGGTCATGGGCGGTGCCACCGAACCGATCTCGACGGTCCTGCGCGAGAAGTACCGCTCGGGGCTCGATCTCGACGCGGCGGTCGCGCTGGCAGTCGGTGCGCTCCAGGACTCCACGTCGACGCCGCCGACCAACGGTGCCGCGAGCGAGCCCGCGGAGAAGCGCGTCCTCGAGGTCACGAGTCTCGAAGTGGCCGTGCTCGAACAGACGCGGCCGAGGCGTGCGTTCCGGCGGATCTCCGGAGCGGCGCTCCAGGGACTGTTGCCCCCCGGTTCGGAACCTGCGGGCACCTGATCGATCGGGTACGAAGCACCCGTCACGCGCGCGGCGCGGCGGCGGTGCCCGTTCCGTACAGCGTGAGCAGCGAGGGCCGGGCCCGGTAGTCGAAGGCCCGGCCCTCGCCCGCCACCTCCCCGTCCACCGCCACCGCCACCGTGGTCTGCAGGTTGCGCACCGAGACCGCCGGCACCCGCAGATGACGGTAGGTGGGCGACGTGCCGAGAGTCCCGGTCATCGCGGCGAGTGCGAGGCGGGTACGCGAGAGCCGCATGTGCGCGCGCAGGAACCGCACGTCCAGCACACCGCTCGCGATCGACGGCCGCGACATGGGCACCTGATCACCCGGCGTGTAGGTGCCGTTGCCGACGAACATCATCCACACCGAGTCGCGGCGCCCGTCGATCTCCACGTGCATCGGCTCGGCCACCGCCAGGACGGCCACCATCGCGGCCGCGGCCGCGGGCCACTTCCCGATGCGTGAGCTCCACTTGTCCCGCAGCCGAACCGAATCCGGGTAGCCCCCGATGCTGGCGGTGTTGACGAAGAGGATCTCCTCACCGCCGTCGATACTCACACCGCCGAGATCCACCCGGCTGGACGCGCCGCGAGTGACGGCGTCCGCGGTGACCGACACCTCGACCGCGCCGACGTCCCGTGCGAAGTGGTTCAGCGTGCCGCCGGGGAACACCGCGAGAGGGAGCCCCGTCCGCACCGCGGCCGCGACGGCAGCGGCCACCGTGCCGTCGCCTCCGCAGACTCCGAGCGCGAGCACGTCCGATCCTGCGGCGCGGACGAACTGGGCGGTGAAGTCGTCGTCGGCGTCCGGCTCGAGGAACCGCGCCCTCGGCAGGGCCTTCGCCACGTCGGCGACGACCTCCGAATTGTGGGTGCCCGCGCCCGGATTGACCAGCACGAGCATCCCCTCACCCTCGTGCAGGGCGGGCGCCAGCCCCGCGGGGCCCAACTCGGCCGACTCGGTGGAGCGCACGGCCCACCAGCGGCGGGTCGACAGCGCGACCGCGACCCCGAGCGCAGCGCCCACCACCACGTCCGACGGCCAGTGCACACCGACGTGCACTCGCGAGTACGCGACGGTCGCGGCCAGCGGGGCGACGAGGAGACCGGCGAGCGGAGCCTCGAGCGCCACGCCCGTCGCGAACGCCGCGGCGGAGGCGGCGTGACCCGACGGGAACGACGACGACACGGGTGGGGTCATGATCCGCCGGAGCGCGGGGACCGACGCGGCCGGTGGACGATCGCGGGGGAGCAGCGGCTTGAGCACCCCGTTCGCGAGCGAGCTGGCACCCACGACCGCGAGCATGCCGCGTACGGCACCTCGTCGTCGGGGGCCGCCGGACGCGGCGAGCGCCGACGCCACGATCGCCCACAGAACACTGTGATCGGCGAGCCCGGTGAGCGTGCGCAGCGCGGGGTCCAACCCCGACGGTCGCGACGCGAAACTGGCCTTCACCAGCGCCAGATCGACGGAACGGGTGCGGCCGCGCAGCGATCGGGGATTCACCTGCGCCACACTACGGCTGCCACGGGCTCGGGTAGCCGATGCCGCGGTCGATGCCGTTGTACTGTCGAAGTGTGCAGCGACGAATCATGGGGATCGAGACCGAGTTCGGTGTGACGTGCACGTTCCACGGGCACCGTCGACTCAGCCCGGACGAGGTGGCCCGGTATCTGTTCCGGCGTGTCGTGTCGTGGGGACGCAGCTCCAACGTGTTCCTGCGCAACGGTGCGCGGCTCTACCTGGACGTCGGCTCCCATCCCGAGTACGCCACTGCCGAGTGCGACAGCCTTCTGCAGCTGGTCACGCACGACCGCGCCGGCGAGCGTGTTCTCGAGGACCTGCTCATCGACGCCGAGCAGCGTCTCGTCGAGGAGGGCATCGGCGGCGACATCTACCTGTTCAAGAACAACACCGACTCCGCGGGCAACTCCTACGGCTGCCACGAGAACTACCTCGTGGTGCGCGCCGGCGAGTTCTCCCGCATCTCCGACGTGCTGTTGCCGTTCCTGGTCACCCGCCAGCTCATCTGCGGCGCGGGCAAGATCCTGCAGACGCCGAAGGCCGCCACGTTCTGCCTCTCGCAGCGCGCCGAGCACATCTGGGAGGGCGTGTCGTCCGCGACCACCCGCTCACGGCCCATCATCAACACGCGCGACGAACCGCATGCCGACGCCGAGAAGTACCGTCGTCTGCACGTCATCGTCGGCGACTCCAACATGGCCGAGCCGACGACCATGCTCAAGGTCGGCACCGCAGCGCTCGTCCTGGAGATGATCGAGGCGGGCGTCTCGTTCCGAGACTTCGCCCTGGACAATCCGATTCGCGCCATCCGCGAGGTGTCCCACGACTCGACGGGGCGGCGCCCCGTCCGCCTCGCGGGGGGACGCCAGGCCAGTGCACTCGAGATCCAGCGCGAGTACCACGCCCGCGCCGTCGAGCACCTGCGCAACCGCGAGCCGGACGCGCAGATCGAGCAGGTCGTCGACCTGTGGGGCCGCACCCTCGACGCCGTCGAGGCGCAGGACTTCGCCAAGGTGGACACCGAGATCGACTGGGTGATCAAGCGCAAGCTGTTCGATCGCTATCAGGACAGGTACTCGATGGACCTGTCCGACCCGAAGATCGCCCAGCTCGACCTGGCCTATCACGACATCAAGCGCGGCCGCGGCGTCTTCGACGTGCTGCAGCGCAAGGGACTGGTCAAGCGCGTCACCGAGGACGACCAGATCGACGAGGCGGTGAACACGCCGCCGCAGACGACACGCGCGAAGCTGCGTGGCGAGTTCATCAGCGCCGCACAGGAGGCGGGACGCGACTTCACCGTCGACTGGGTGCATCTCAAGCTCAACGACCAGGCTCAGCGCACGGTGCTGTGCAAGGACCCGTTCCGCTCGGTCGACGAGCGCGTGGAGCGCCTGATCGCGTCGATGTAGAGGCCGACGGTCCTCCTTCTCCACAGGAGTCCCGTCCTCCCCACCCCGGCGATGCGCACGGGTGGGGAGATGCTCAGCCACTAGGCTGGGTCGGTGGCGATCTCCAAAGTCGAGCGGTTGATGAACCTCGTCATCTGCCTGCTCTCGACACGGCAGTACCTGACCGCCGAGCGCATCCGCGAGTCCGTCGCCGGATACGAGGACTCGGCGAGCGACGAGGCCTTCAGTCGCATGTTCGAGCGCGACAAGAACGAGCTGCGTGATCTCGGCGTCCCGCTCGAGACCGGTCAGATCTCGCGTTTCTCGACGGTCGAGGGGTACCGCATCAACCGCGATCGGTACGAACTCCCCGACGTCGACCTGGCCAGCGACGAAGCCGCTGCGGTCGCCGTGGCCGTCCAACTCTGGGAGTCGCCCGAGCTCACCTCCGCCGCTCAGAGCGCGATGTTGAAGTTGCGCGCCGCGGGCGTGCAGGTGGACACCGAGAACTCGCCGGCCGCCGTGACCGCCGTTCCGTCCCGCAGTCGAGGTTCCGAGCCCGCGCTGGGCAAGCTGCTCGCTGCTATCGACGCCGGCCGGTCCGTGCGGTTCTCGCACCGTTCCACCCCGGCCGCCCCCTTCCGGGAGCGCACCGTCGAGCCGTGGGGAGTGGTCACCCACTCCGGACGCTGGTACCTCGTCGGGCACGACACCGAGCGCGACGCCGTCCGTACCTTCCGCCTGTCACGGATCGGGGACGACGTCGTGGCCTTCGGACCGGCGGGATCGGTGCGCAAGCCCGACGACGTCGATCTCGGTGTCATCGTGGCCCGCGCCGCCGCGAGCGGTGACGTGGCGGGCAGCGCCGACGTCTGGGTGTCGGAGGGACGCGGACTCGAGCTGCGCCGTCTCGGCACCGAGGTGGAGACACGTGATCTCGTGGGGCGACGCGGTTCCGTGGTCCGCATCCCGGTGCGGTCGTGGGAGTGGATCGCCCGGGTGGTCGCCGGCCACGGCGCCGACGCGATCGTGCTGTCGCCGACCGAACTCCGCGACATCGTCGTCGGCACCCTGTCCGTGAGCGCGCACCGCGCGCCGACCGACGCCGTCTCGCCCGGGAGCAGCTCATGAGCGTTCGCCTGTCCTCGCGGCTGGCCCGGCTGCTCAACCTCGTGCCGTACTTCATCGCCAATCCGGGTATCAGCGCGGCCGACGCCGCGGCCGAGCTCGGGGTCACGACCAAACAGCTGATGGACGACCTGAACCAGCTGTGGATGTGCGGACTGCCCGGATACGGTCCGGGCGATCTCATCGATCTGTCGTTCTCCGAGGACAGCATCGAGGTCACGTTCTCCGCCGGTATCGACAGGCCGCTGCGCCTGACGTCCACGGAAGCGACCGCACTGCTCATCGCGCTGCGGTCACTCGTCGAGATGCCCGGCATGGTGGACCCGTCCGCGGCGTACCGCGCCATCGCGAAGATCGAGGCCGCGGCGGGCGTCGCGGCGGCCGAGGGGCCGGACGACACGCCCGAGCCGCAGGAGAGTCCCAGTGTCACGACCGTCCGTGGGGCGCTCGCCCGCGGTCGCGCGCTGCACATCACCTACTACTCGGCATCGCGGGACGTGGTGTCCGAACGCACCGTCGATCCGTTGCGCATCGTCCTCGTCGACGACCAGAGCTACCTGCAGGCCTGGTGCCGCGACGCGGAGGGCGTCCGGCTGTTCCGGCTGGACCGCATCGATGCCGCGACCGAGCTGGACGAGCCGTCCGCACCGCCCGAGCAGGCCCGGACCGGTGGGGACGCACTCGATCTCTTCCACGACGATCCGTCACTGCCGCTCGCACGGCTCGTCGTCGCACCCGACCACGTGTGGATTCTGGACTACTACCCCATGACGCAGACCGCTGCGCACGACGACGGCTCGATCGAGGTCTCGATGCGATTCGCGACGCTCGACTGGATGAGCCGTCTGGCGCTGGGTCTGGGGTCGGGAGTGCGGGTGCTCGGACCGCCCGCACTGGTTCGTGAGGTCACCGCTCGGTCGCGCGACGCCCTCGACGTCTATCGCGCCGTCTCGGGAGCGTGACCGGCCCATCTCGAGTCGTCCGTACATGCAGGACTCGTCCGGTGAACTCTCGGCGAACGGTAGGTACGCGGGTCCACCGGACACCGGGTGGGAGCCCTCGGGTCCGGTAGCATCGAATCCACCGAAACTGGGAGGTTTTCATGGGTGCGTTACAACCCTGGCACTGGATCGTCCTGATCGTCGTGCTCGTACTGCTGTTCGGATCGAAGAAGCTGCCCGAGGCCGCACGTGGCCTGGGACGCTCGATGCGCATCTTCAAGAGTGAAGTGCAGGAGATGCAGAACGACGGCAAGAAGCCGGACACCACCACGAACACGGCGCCGGCACCGCAGTCGCAGTTGCCGTCCCCGAACACGGTCACCCCGACCGTCGCGTCGACCGAACCGACGCACGAGCAGCACCCGCGCTCGGCCTGACACTCGCAGGCACCACGGTCGGGGCGATGTCGCCTCGGCCGTTTCGTGGGTGGTGACCGAGGTTCGCGCCCGCTGCGGCGTGCGCACCTCGGCACCCGTCACCGCGAACCACAGTCTTCAGTCCAGGCACCGCAGTCGACAGGCGAAGAGTCACCGTGCGCATACCGTTCGATCCGCGACAGCGCAGGCGTCGCGTCAATCCAGACGGCACCATGTCGTTGGTGGAGCATCTCTACGAGCTCCGCACGCGTCTGCTGTGGTCGATGCTGGCCATCGTCCTCACCACGATCGTGGGGTTCTTCTGGTACTCGCACTCGCTGCTGGGTATCGAGTCGCTCGGTGACCTGCTCCGCGGGCCGTACTGCTCGCTCCCGTCCGAGAGTCGTGCCGAGCTCACCGACGACGGCACGTGTCGGCTGCTCGCCACCGGACCGTTCGAGCAGTTCATGCTCCGGTTCAAGGTGGCCATCACCGCGGGCGTCGTGCTCGCCTGCCCCATCTGGCTCTATCAGGTGTGGGCGTTCATCACGCCCGGCCTCTACCGCCAGGAACGGCGCTACGCCATCTCGTTCGTCACGGCGGCGGCCGTGCTCTTCGTCTCCGGCGCCGTCCTCGCCTACATCGTCGTCGCGAAGGCCCTGCACTTCCTGCTGACCATCGGCGACAACGTCCAGGTCACCGCTCTCAGTGGCGCCGAGTACTTCGGCTTCGTCATCAACCTGCTCGTCATCTTCGGCGTCAGCTTCGAGATCCCGCTTTTGATCGTCGCGCTCAACGCCGTCGGCGTCCTGAAGTACGAGAAGCTCCGCGGCTGGCGTCGCGGGCTCATCTTCGCGATGTTCGCCTTCGCCGCCGTCGTCACGCCCGGCGGTGACCCCTTCTCGATGACCGCGCTGGCGCTCGCGCTGAGCATCCTCGTCGAGTTCGCCATCCAGATCGCGCGCGTCAACGATCGACGGCGCGCACGGCGCGAGACCGAGGAGTGGGGGAACGTCTCCGATGACGAGGCGTCGCCTCTCGACACCTCGGCCGCCCCGGTCGGCAGGCCCGTCCCGGTGCGTCACGACGCCGACGCCGACTACTCCGACACTCTCTGAGTTGCCCACGCTGTCTGAGTGACCCCCATCGGCGGACACCCTCTAATCTGGAGTCGTGGCCAATCACAGCGGGCAGCAGAACACCGGCGACATCCGGACTCGACTCGTGGACGGGCCGAAGCTGACCGAGTTCGCGGCGTCGCTTCCGTTCCCGCTCGATCCCTTCCAGATCCGTGCGTGCTCGGCCCTCGAGGACGGGCACGGCGTACTGGTGTGCGCGCCGACCGGAGCCGGCAAGACCGTCGTCGGCGAGTTCGCCGTCCACCTCGCACTCACCAGCGGCGCGAAGTGTTTCTACACCACCCCCATCAAGGCACTGAGCAACCAGAAGTACGCCGAGCTCGTCGCGCGCTACGGCAAGGGCTACGTCGGCCTGCTGACCGGTGACCAGAGCATCAACTCGGACGCACCGATCGTCATCATGACCACCGAGGTGCTCCGCAACATGCTGTACGCGGAATCGCCTGCGCTGCGCGGACTCTCGCACGTGGTGATGGACGAGGTGCACTACCTCGCCGACCGGTTCCGCGGCGCCGTGTGGGAGGAGGTCATCCTGCACCTGTCCGAGGACGTCCGGCTCGTCAGCCTGTCGGCGACGGTGAGCAACGCCGAGGAGTTCGGCGCCTGGATGGAGACGGTGCGGGGCAACACCACCGTCGTCGTCGACGAGACCCGCCCGGTTCCGCTGTGGCAGCACATCCTCGTCGGTCGCCGCCTGTTCGACCTCTTCGACGTCGAGGCGAACAACGGTGCTCCGGGCGGCGTGGTCGTGGACAAGAACCTCGTCCGGTACGTCAAGGAACGAGTGCAGGCCGAGCGCATGGGCGCCTGGGAGGCCCCACGCGGCCGTGGCCCGCGGTCGGGTCGGTCCGGTGGCCGCCCCGGCCGGCCGGAATCTCGTCCGATCCCGCGGCCCGACGTCATCAAGCTCCTCGACGAGGAGGGGTTGCTCCCCGCCATCACGTTCATCTTCAGCCGCGCCGGGTGCGACGGCGCCGTCGATCAGTGTCTTCGATCGGGACTGCGGCTGACCTCCGAGGAGCAGGCGCGCGAGATCACCGAGGTCGTCGAACGCCACACCGCCGAGATCCCGCGCAGCGACCTCGAGGTGCTCGGCTACTGGGAGTGGCGCGACGCCCTCGAGCGGGGCATCGCCGCGCATCACGCAGGGATGCTGCCGGTGTTCCGGCACACGGTCGAGGAACTGTTCGTTCGCGGTCTGGTCCGCGCGGTCTTCGCGACGGAGACCCTCGCCCTCGGCATCAACATGCCGGCGCGGACGGTGGTGCTCGAGCGCCTCGTGAAGTTCAACGGTGAGGCGCACGCCAACCTGTCGGCGGGGGAGTACACGCAACTCACCGGCCGCGCCGGTCGTCGCGGTATCGACGTCGAGGGTCATGCGGTGGTGCTGTGGCAGTCGGGTGTCGAGCCGACCGAGGTGGCCGGGTTGGCCTCCACCCGTACGTTCCCCCTGCGGAGTTCGTTCCGCCCCTCGTACAACATGGCGGTGAACCTGGTCGACCGGATGGGTGTCGACGCGTCCCGGATGCTGCTCGAGCGGTCGTTCGCGCAGTACCAGGCCGATGCGTCCGTCGTCGGGTTGGTGCGCGGTATCGAGAAGAACGCCGTGGCTCGGCGCGAGTTGCTCGGCAAGTTGGGCGGCGAGGACTCGCCCTACGTCGAGTACACCGCCCTGCGCGCGCGCCTCAAGGAGCGCGAACGCGAGCTCGAGCGTCAGGGCCGCACGGATCGTCGCAACGATGCCGTCACGTCGCTGGTGTCGCTGCGGCGCGGCGACGTCATCTCCATCCCGTCCGGTCGACGCTCGGGACTGGCTGTCGTCCTGGAGACCGACGCGAACTCGGTGGACCCGCGGCCGCTGGTGCTCACCGAGGACAAGTGGGCGGGGCGCGTGTCGTCGGCGGACTTCCCCACACCGGTGTCGGCTCTCGGCCACATGCGCCTTCCCCGCCACGTCGATCACCGCACGGCGCAGACCCGTCGTGATCTGGCGTCCGCGCTCCGGGGAACGGGGATCAGCGCGCCGGGACGCGGTCGGCGTCGGCAGTCGTCGGCAGGCGACGATCGCGAGCTCGGAGTGCTGCGCCGCGCCGTCCGCTCGCATCCGTGCCACACCTGGCCGGATCGTGAGCACCTCGCCCGGCTGGCCGAGAAGTACAGTCGGCTCGAACGTGACACCGATGCGATGAAGCAGAAGGTCGCCGCGACCACCAACTCGTTGGCCCGTACCTTCGATCGCATCCTGGCGCTGCTCACCGAGCGCGGCTATCTGGCCGCCGGTCCTGACGGCGAGGTCGCGGTCACCGACCGTGGAGCCAAGCTCGGACGTCTGTACTCGGAGTCGGACCTGCTGGTCGCGGAGTGCCTCGCCGAGGGAATCTGGCGCGGCCTCGGGCCGGCCGAGCTCGCCGCCGTGGTCTCGACCGTCGTGTACGAGTCGCGCCAGGAGGGTGAGAGCGCGGAGCAGGGTCCGACCGGGAACATCCGACACGCGTTGACCCGCACCGTCGCCGCGTGGCACGAGCTCCGCGCGGACGAGATCCGACTGAAGCTGCCTCCGACGCGGGAACCCGACACCGGGTTCGCGGTGGCCGTCTACAAGTGGGCTCGCAAGGAGTCGCTCGAGGACGTGCTGTTCGCCGCGGGTCAGCACGGCCGCGCCCTGTCCGGCGGAGACTTCGTACGGTGGTGCCGCCAGGTCATCGATCTGCTCGACCAGATCCGCTCGGCGTCCCCCGACGACGAGGTCACCGCGACCGCCACGAAGGCGATCTCGGCGATACGGCGCGGAGTCGTCGCCGTCGATGCCGCATGATGGTCTCCACAGTCACAGCAGTCACCACAGGCACCCACCGGAGGCGATGATGAGCGGCCCGTACAACCCCGACGACCGTTCCTCGGCCGGTGAGGACACGCCCACCAGCCAGTACCCGAGCGGACAGCAGCCGGGCTACGACCAGCAGGCCTACGGTCAACAGCCCTACGGTCAGCAGCCCTATGGTCAGCAGCCCTACGGTCAGCAGCCCTACGGTCAACAGCCCTATGGTCAGCAGCCGGGCTACGACCAGCAGGCCTACGGTCAGCAACCCCAGTACGGGCAGCAGCCTTACGGCCAGCAGCCCCAGTACGGCCAACAGCCCTATGGCCAGCAGCCCCAGTACGGCCAGCAGCCTTACGGCCAACAGCCCTACGGCCAGCAGCCCCAGTACGGCCAGCAGCCCTACGGACAGCCGGGTTACCCGCAGGGCAACCAGCAGTGGAACGCCGCGCCGGCGCAGAAGCAGTCGAAGGTGCCGTTCATCGTGGGCGGCGTCGTCATCGCCGCGATCGTCGTGGCGGGTGGGATCTACGCGGCCACGTCGCTGGGCGGCGACACCCTGGACAACTCCGCGGTGCAGAGCGGGGTGGCCAAGATCGTGACGGAGTCCTACGGCGCGATCGACGTCTCCGCGGTGTCCTGCCCGTCGGGTCAGAAGGTGGAGGCGAACACGACCTTCTCCTGCGACCTGACGGTGGACGGTGAGGCGCGCTCGGTGACCGTGACCGTCAAGGACGACCAGGGCACCTACGAGGTCGGCCGGCCCCAGTAGCTCACCGCGCCATCGCGGTGAGAAGGCGGCCGACGGAGTTCTGCACGCCGAGTTCCTCGGCGAGCGCCGCGAGGCGTTCCGGATCGACGGGCTCGTGCGGCAGCACGTCGGGGCGCGACCAGATGATGTCCGCATCGGTCACCACCCGTACCACCGGGAGTGCGGCGTCGATGTAGTCGCGGGAGCTCTGGATCTTCGCGCGCACCCCGGCCGACATCTCGGGGTCGCCCGAGTCGGCGGCGGCGAGCAACGACTCGAGGGAGCCGAACTTCTGCATGAGGGACGCCGCGGTCTTCTCCCCGACGCCCTTCACCCCGGGCAGCCCGTCGGACGAATCACCGCGCAGCAGTGCGAGTTCCGCGTAGCCCGGCCCGGGTCGGTCCGCGGGCACCCCGTACTTCTCGGCCACTTCTGTCGGGCCGAACAGCTCGGCTTTCGCCAGTCCGCGTCCCGCGTAGAGCACACGCACCGGAACCGGATCGTCGGAGACGACCTGCAACAGGTCGCGGTCTCCGCTGACCACCACCACGGTGCCGTCGCGCTCGGTGGCGGCGAGGGTTCCCAACACGTCGTCCGCCTCGAGACCCTCCGCTCCGGCCGTCGCGATGCCCGCGGCCTCGAGGATCTCCAGGATCAGGTTCACCTGCGGACCCAGTGCGTCGGGTGCCTCCTCCGCGTCCGGGCCCGCAGCGGACTCGGTGAGCACCCGATGCGCCTTGTAGGACGGCACCAGATCGACCCGGAAGGTGGGACGCCAGTCGAGGTCGAGGCAGACGGCCAGTCGGGACGCACCCGTCCGCGTGACGAGGGACGCGACCATGTCGGTGAAACCACGCACCGCGTTCACCGGCCGACCGTCGGGCGCCGTGATCGATTCGGGCAACGCGTGGAAGGCCCGGAACCACAGGCTCGCCGCATCGAGGAGAAGTACCGTGTCTCTGCTCTCGGCCGTCATGCGCCACATCCTGCCGCATGTAGGCGGCACCGGAGTCGATAGCCTGGCGTCATGACGTCTCGGTTTCCCTCCTCCGTGTATCGCACCCGCCTCGACCGAGCGGCGGCTCTCGCTGCCGAGGCCGGTCTCGACGCGCTGCTGATCACGCCCGGACCCGACCTGCGCTATCTGCTCGGCTCGCGCGCCGAGTCGTTCGAGCGTCTGACCTGCCTCGTCGTCCCGGCGGACGGCACGCCCGCGTCGGTGGTGGTGCCTCGCATCGAATTGGCGGCGTTGAAGGACTCGGCCGCGGCCGACCTGGGAATCGAGCTGCGGGACTGGGTCGACGGCGTGAATCCGCATCAGGCAGTCGCGGCGCTGCTTCCCGGCCCGGCCCGGACCGCTGTCACCGACGCCATGCCCGCCCTGCATCTCGTTCCGCTGACCGAGGCGCTCGGCGCGATGCCCGTCCTGGCGACGGCGGTCCTGCGCGAGCTCCGGATGACCAAGGACGACGCGGAGATCGGCGCGTTGCGCACGGCGGGCGCCGCCATCGACCGCGTCCACGCGCGCATGGGCGAGTTCCTCGCGGCCGGGCGCACCGAAGCGCAGGTCGCTGCCGACATCTCGGCCGCGATCCTCGAGGAGGGACACACCGAGGCGGCGTTCGTCATCGTCGGCTCGGGCCCGCACGGCGCCGACCCGCACCACGAGGTGTCCGAGCGCGTCATCGAGGAGGGCGACGTCGTCGTCATCGACATCGGTGGCCCCGTCGAGCCGGGCTACAACTCGGACTCCACCCGGACCTACAGCATCGGCGAGCCGTCGGACTCGGTCGCTGCGACCGTGGCGGTCCTCGAGCGCGCGCAGCAGGCAGCCGTCGATGCAGTCCGTCCCGGAGTCACCGCGGAGTCGATCGACGCCGCCGCACGCGACATCCTGGTCGACGCCGGCTACGGCGACGTCTTCGTGCACCGCACCGGGCACGGCATCGGCCTCTCGGTGCACGAGGAGCCGTACATCGTGGCGGGCAACGACATTCCGCTCGAGGTGGGGATGGCGTTCAGCATCGAGCCGGGGGTGTACTTCACCGGCGAGTGGGGCGCCCGCATCGAGGACATCGTCATCGTGACTCCGGAGGGCTGCGAGTCGGTCAACACGCGGCCGCACGGCCTGACCGTGCTTCAGGTGCGATGAGCCTCGACCTCCTCGCCACACTGCGACGCGAGGGCGACCGCCTCGCGTCGATGCCTGTCGAGGCGCTGACGGCGCCGGTACCCACCGTGCCGGGATGGACGCTCGAGCACGTGGTCCGACACACGGGCAAGGTCCACCGGTGGGCGAACGCGGTGATCCTGGCGGGCCCGGGTGCGGACACGGGCGCGGTGGCGAAGCAGCAGGTCGAATCGTTACCCAAGGGCCCGGACAGTCTCCCCGCGTACCGATCGTCGCTGGAGGCGATGGTCGCCACGTTCGAGTCGACGGATCCCGAGGCGGTCGTGGAGACGTTCGTCGGCGCGCGCACGGCCGCGTGGTGGCTCCGACGGCAGGCACACGAGGTCGCCGTGCACCGCATCGACGCCGCCGACGCCGTCCGCGCCGCCGGGGGAGAGGCGCCCGAGGCGCTCGATCCCGACGCCGCCGCGGACGCCGTGGCCGAGCTGACCGAGGTGCAGTATCCGCACCGACTGCTCCTCGACCGCCTGACGCCCGGGTCGATCGGGCGCACCGTGCACGTGCACGGAACGGACGTGGACGACCTGGAGTGGACGTTCACGCTCGGGGCCGACGTCCTCGCCAGTGCGCGCGGGCACGGGAAAGCCGATGTGGCACTGCGGGGTACGGCAGAGCACCTGCTGCTGGTGCTCTGCCGTCGTCGACCACTCGACGTGCTCACCGTCTTCGGTGACACTTCGGTCGCGGAGTCACTGCTCGACGCGTCCCGCTTCTGACGTCACTCGAGGAAGTCGAGCAGCGCCGTGTTGACCTCCTGGTAGTGGGTCCACAGGAGACCGTGGGGCGCGCCCTCCACCTCGACGTAGGTGGCCTCGGGGAAGGCGTCGTGGAACGGGCGACCCGTCGAGTCGATCGGCAGGATGTTGTCCGCGGTGCCGTGCAGGATCAGTGTGGGCTTGCCCGACTCCCGGACGGTCTGTACGTCGGCGCGGAAGTCGGTGAGCCACGTCGGAACCACCGCGTACGCGGCGATCGGCGCACTCGCCGCCGCGACGTTCCAGCTGTTGCGGACGGCGGCCTCGCTGATGCGCGTGCCGAGCGTGTCGTCCAGGTTGTAGAAGTCCTTGTAGAACGCGTCGAACCAGGCGAAGCGGTCTCCGCGTGCGGCGGCTTCGATGCCGTCGAACACCGACTGCGGCACACCCGTCGGGTTGTCGTCGGTCTGCAGGAGGAACGGCTCGAGCGACGCGAGGAAGGCGAATTTCGCCACACGGTCGGTCCCGTATCGCGAGGCATACCGCGCCAGTTCACCGGTACCCATGGAGAATCCGACGAGAATCACGTCGCGCAGATCCAGCGCTTCGAGCACCTCGTTCAGGTCCGAGGCGAAGGTGTCGTAGTCGTACCCGGACGTGGGCTTGCTCGACTGTCCGAAGCCTCGACGGTCGTACGTCACGACGCGGTGGCCGGCGTCGAGCAGAGCCGCGGTCTGGCGCTCCCACGAGTGTCCGTCGAGCGGATATCCGTGAATGAGGACGACGGGCTGTCCACTGCCGTGATCCTCGTAGTAGACGTCGATCGGGGTGCTGTTCTCGTGTCCGACAGTGATGTGTCCCATGGCGTGCGCGACCTTTCGACGGGAATGTCTCTCGTGGAGAACGAGCGTTCTCGCTCGTGTCGGCTACAGTAGAGAACGTCGGTTCTCGCCGCAAGTGCTCATGACGACAGGAGGGTTCGTGGAGACCGATCATCGCGCCAGGATCCTCTCGGCGGCAGACACGCTGTTCTATGCCAACGGGGTGCAGGCCGTCGGTATGGACGAACTGCGCACCGAGGCGGGCGTTCCGCTCAAACGGCTCTACGCGGAGTTCCCGTCCAAGTCCGCGATCGTCACCGCGGTGCTCGACGGCCGGACGACGATGTGGAACAGCCGCATCGACGAGGCCGAGAGCGCACACGAGTCACCGCGGGACAAGCTGTTGTCTATCTTCGACTTCCTGCACGACTGGTTCCTCGAGGACGACTTCCGCGGGTGCGCGTTCATCAACTCGTTCGGGGAACTCGGCGCCACGATGCCCGCGGTGTCCGATGCCGCGCGCGCCCACAAGCTGACGTTCATCGACCATGTCACGACGCTGGCCGTCGCGGCCGGGGCGTCGCCCACCGTGGGACTGCAGATCGCGCTGTTGGCCGAGGGTGCTCAGACCACCGCGGCCATCACGCGGTCGAGCGAGACCGCGCGGGCGGCCAGGGAGGCCGCCGCCCGATTGCTCAGTCCCGCAACGACTGGGAGCCCATCACCCGGGTGACGGTGATCTCGATGACCACGCGCTCCGGGTTCTCCCGCGGCGTCCGGTAGCGCTGGGCGTAACGGTTCTCCGCATCACGCACGGCGTCGGGTTCGCGCAGGATGCGCGCCGGCCCCTCGAGGGTCAGCCATCGCGCCCCGTCGACCTGAGTCACGGCGCCGTAGCCGCCGCGCTCGGCGTTGCGCACCTTCTGCGATCCGTCCCGCGTGATCACTCGCGCCAGACCTGCCTCCGGATCCCACGTGAATCCCACCGCCACCACGTGCGGTGTGCCGTTCTGACGCTTCGTGGCCAGCGTTGCCAGATGACGCTCGGTGAGGAAGGTTCCGGCGTCGGCGTTCAGCGAGGAGGGGGTGGCGGGCATGACCGCCACGATAATCGAGGACACTGGACGCCGTGACCCACCCACCGGCCGGCCGTGACCTGACCACACCCGACCAGTCGAGCACCGGCATCCTGCTGCTCCTCGGTGGTCGCAGCGACATCGGTCTCGAGATCGCGGAGCGCCTCGCGCGCGGCCGCCACGTCGTCCTCGCCGCCCGGCGGTCCGACGATCTGGTCGCCGAGTCGGATCGAGTGCGCGCGGCCGGCGCGAGTCGGGTGACGGCGCTCGAGTTCGACGCCGACGACCTGGCGTCGCACGACGGTCTCGTGACGTCAGTTCTGGCTCACGGGCCGATCGACACGGCGGTCCTGGCCTTCGGCATCCTCGGCGATCAGACGCGCGCCGAGACGGATGCGGCGCACGCGGTGGCCGTCGTCCACACGGACTACGTGGCGCAGGTCAGCATGCTGACACATCTCTCGACGGCGCTGCGCGAGCAGGGATCCGGCCGGCTCGTCGTCTTCTCTTCCGTCGCCGGCGCTCGGGTCCGCCGGGCGAACTACGTCTACGGGTCGGCGAAGGCCGGACTGGACGGATTCGCGTCCGGTCTCGCCGACGCGCTGCACGGGACCGGCGTGCGGTTGCTGCTGATCCGACCGGGTTTCGTCATCGGCCGGATGACCGAGGGGATGTCTCCCGCACCGATGTCGAGCACACCCGGCCAGGTGGCCGACGCGGTGGTCCGCGCGTTGAGCTCGCGGACCGACGTCGTGTGGGTGCCCGGCCGTCTGCGCCTACTCGTCGCCCTGATGCGCGTCCTCCCACGTCCGATCTGGCGCCGGATGCCGCGATGATCGACGTCGTGGGCGTGGGCGCCGACGGGTGGGCCGGGCTGTCGCCGACCTCCCGTGACGCCGTCGAATCCGCGGACGTCCTGTTCGGCTCCGAGCGTCAACTCGACGCGGTGCCGGGCACCGCGGCTCGGCGAATCGCGTGGCCCACCCCGATGCTGCCCGCCCTGACCGGTCTCCTGGACGAGCATGCCGGTACGCGGCGATGCGTGCTCGCGAGCGGTGACCCGATGTTTCACGGGATCGGCGTGACGTTGACGCGGCTCCTCGGTGCTGATGCGGTGCGCGTCCTTCCGCACCCGTCGTCGGCGTCGCTCGCGTGCGCCCGTCTCGGCTGGGCGCTCCACGACGTCGAGGTGGTGTCCCTGGTGAACAGGCCGATCGAGACCGTACTGCCCGCCCTGACACACCGACGCCGCGTCCTCGTGCTCGCCGAGAACGAGAGCACCGCAGCCGAACTCGCGACTCTGCTGCTGAGCCGTGACCTCGGCTCCAGTGCCATGTCCGTGCTCGAGCAACTCGGGGGACCGCGCGAGCGGGTGCGTGCGCTGCCCGTCACCGACTGGGTGCACGCGCGCGACGTCGACTCACTGAACGTCGTTGCGCTCGAGGTGCGGGGCCACACCGTCTCGCGCGCACCCGGACTCGACGACGCGCTCTACATGGGCGACGGTCAGCTGACCAAACGCGAGGTCAGGGCGCTGACTCTCAGCGCCCTCGCGCCCTCACCGGGTGAACGTCTGTGGGACGTCGGCGGCGGGTCGGGAAGCATCGCGATCGAATGGATGCGCACGCATCCGGCATGTTCCGCGATCGCGTTCGAGCGCGTCGAGTCCAGATCCGCCACTATCCGGACCAATGCTGTCGCCCTGGGCGTTCCGTCGCTCGTCGTCCGCGGCGCGGCACCCGATTCCTTGTCCGGTGCGCCCGAACCCGACGCCGTGTTCGTCGGGGGCGGCGCGACGCAACCCGGTGTGATGGACGCCTGCTGGGACGCCCTGCCCGAGGGTGGGCGGCTGGTGGCCAATGCCGTCACCGCGGAGTCGGAATCGCTACTTCTGCAGTGGTATTCGCAGCACGGCGGTCTGCTGCGACGACTGCAGGTGCACCGCGGCGAACCGCTCGGCGGATTCACCGGGTGGCGTCCGCAGATGCCGGTGACGCAGTGGAGCGTCGTGAAGAAGGAGACAGCGTGACCGTCAGATTCGTCGGCGCGGGACCCGGTGCGGCCGATCTCGTGACCGTCCGCGCAGCCCGCATCATCGCGTCGAGCCCGGTCTGCCTGTACGCCGGGTCGTTGGTGCCACGCGAACTGCTCGACACGTGCCCGGCAGACGCCCGCGTCGTGAACACCGCTCGCATGACGCTCGACGCGATCGTCGACGAACTCGTCACCGCCTCGCGTGACGGCCTCGACGTCGCCCGCGTGCACTCCGGCGATCCGTCGCTGTACAGCGCCGTCGCCGAGCAGTCGCGACGACTCGACGCGGCGGGCGTGGACTACGAAATCGTGCCGGGTGTTCCGGCGTTCGCCGCGGCTGCGGCCGCGCTGGGTCGCGAACTCACCGTGCCCGGGATCTCGCAGAGCGTGGTGTTGACACGGGTGTCGACGTTGTCGACGGCCATGCCCGACGGCGAGGATCTGCCCACGTTGGCACGGAGCGGGGCGACACTGGTCATTCATCTCGGTGCGCGCCAGATCCACAGCATCACCGAGCAACTCGTGCCGCACTACGGATCCGACTGTCCCGCAGCGGTGGTGGCCTTCGCCAGCCGCGCGGACGAGGTGATCGTGCGGGGCACACTGGCCGATCTCGCGGACGCGACGGTGGCGGCAGGCATCGTCAAGACGGCGGTCGTGGTCGTGGGCCGCGTCTTGTCGGCCGAGGGCTTCCCGGACAGCTTCCTGTACTCGGCGGCCCGGCGACGGCTCGATCACTGACCGTGCGGGGCCGGTAAGGTCGCCCCAATGCATGTTCTGGTTCTCGGTGGCACGTCCGAAGCACGTCAGCTCGCGGTCAAGCTGGACGGACTGCACGGCACCACCGTGACCTCCTCGCTCGCCGGCCGAGTGGCCGATCCCGTGCTCCCGGTGGGGGAGGTGCGGATCGGCGGCTTCGGTGGCGTGGACGGTCTGCGCGAGTGGATCGCGGAGCACGAGGTGACGCACGTCGTCGACGCCACGCATCCCTACGCCGCGACGATGACGGCGCACGCGGTCGAGGTCTGCACGGCGGCCGACGTGCCGCTGGTGCTGGTGCGTCGCGCGCCGTGGAGCCCGCTGGCCGAGGACGACTGGATCACGGTGCCGTCGATGGAGGCGGCAGCGCAGGCACTCGCCGACCGACCCGCTCTCGCCCGCGTCCTGCTCACCATCGGCCGACAGGGCGTGCACCACTTCGCGTCCCTGGACGACCGGCACTTCATCGTGCGGTGCATCGATCCGCCCGAGGGCGAGGTCCCCGCGCACTCGAGCATTTTGGAGTCACGCGGGCCGTTCGACCTCGAGGGCGAGCGCAAGCTGTTGGACGAGCACCGCATCGACGTGGTGGTGAGCAAGAACAGCGGTGGCAAGCTCACGTCGGCCAAGCTTCAGGCCGCCCGCGAGCGCGGCATCCCCGTCGTCATGGTGGAACGGCCGCCCGTTCAGGACGACGTTCCCGTGGTGCCGGCAGCCGACAAGTGCGTGACCTGGTTACTGAAGCGACGCACTCCCCGCGCCGCTCCCGACGCGGGCGATGGGATCGACGGTGTCGTAACGCCGTGACGTGAATACCCGCGGGCCGTCCGCGGTGTGATCGACCGTCGTGGTGGACGCTCCGACGATGAGCAGACAGCGCATGTCGATCGTGGCCGGGTCGAGATCCCCGAGCCGGACGACGGTCACCGACTCCTCGGGTCCCGAGACGTCGCGGCCCACGACGACGGGAGTGTCCGGGCCACGGTGCTCGAGCACGAGCGTCTTGAGCGCCTCCACCTGCCAGGTCCGCGAGCGCGAGGCCGGGTTGTAGACGGCGAACGCCATGTCGGCCGCCGCGACCGCGCGGATGCGGCGCTCGACCACGTCCCACGGCTTGAGGCGATCGGACAGGGACAGAACGGCATAGTCGTGGCCCAGGGGAGCGCCGACGCGGCTCGCGACCGCGTTGGCGGCCGTGACCCCGGGGCAGACGCGCACGGGAACGTGGCGCCATCGGTCCTGCGCCGCCACCTCGAGAACCGCTGCGGCCATGGCGAACACGCCGGGATCGCCGGAGGACACGACGACGACCCGACCGCCGCGAGACGCGAGATCGAGTGCCATCTCGGCCCGTTCCGATTCGACTCGGTTGTCACTCGCGTGTCGACGCTGGCCGGCTCGAACGGGCACCCGGTCGATGTAGGTGGTGTAGCCCACGAGATCGGTGGCGCGGAGCAGCTCGCCGCGCACCTCCGGCGTGGTCCACTCGGCGGAGCCCGGCCCCAATCCGACGACCACCACCTCGCCCGACGCAGCGGGTTCGCTGACCACGTAGGACGGGCTCGAGACCACGGCGATGGAGAAGTACGGAACGTCCGTCGCGTCGTCGGCGGCGAGAACGCGTTCGCCGGTGGTGCTCGCGCGCTCGACGTAGCGGGCGCGGTCGATCATGCCGCTGTCGCGCAAGGCTTCGCGCACAGCGGGATACGTGCGGCCCAGCTTGAGGATCGCGGCGGAGTCGGTGTCCTCGAGTCGCCGCGTGAGCTCGGCGCGGGGCAGGGTCCCCGGCAGGATGGTCAGGACCTCGTCACCCTCGACGAGCGGTTCCCCGACCGCCGCGGACGCCGCACTGACCGACGTGACGCCGGGGATCACCTCGGTGTCGAAGCGGTGCGCGAGACGAACGTGCATGTGCTGATACGAGCTGTAGAACATCGGGTCGCCGGCGGCGAGCAGCGCGACCGAGCGACCGGCCTCGAGGTGCGCCGCCAGACGTTCGGACGCTTCGACGTAGAAGTCCGCGAGCGCGCCGTCGTACCCGCCGGGGTGGTCGGTGCCTTCCGTGGTCACCGGGTAGACCAGGTGCTCCTCGATCTGACCCTCGCGCAGGTACGGCTCCGCGGTGCGGCGAGAGATGCTCTTGCCGTGCCGGGCGCTGTGGAAGGCGACGACGTCGGCGGCGGTGATGACCCGCGCGGCTTTGACCGTCACCAGCTCCGGATCACCCGGGCCGATACCGACACCCCAGAGCTTGCCACTCATTCGCGTTCCGTCGCAATGGCATTGACGGCGGCCGCGGCGATGGCGCTGCCACCGCGGCGGCCGAGGACGAGCAGGTGGTCGAGGCCGAGACCGGAGGCGACGAGATCGTCCTTCGACTCCGCGGCGCCGATGAAGCCCACGGGCCCACCCAGGATCGCGGACGGGCGCGGAGCGCCCTGCTGGATCAACTCCATGAGCCGGAACAGTGCGGTGGGTGCGTTGCCGATCGCGACGACGGCGCCGTCGAGGTGGTCGACCCACAGATCTACCGCTGCGGCCGTTCTGGTGGTGCCGCGCTCGCGCGCCATCTCCGGGACGTTCGGTGCGTTGAGGGTGCAGATCACCTCGTTGTCGGCCGGGAGCCGTCGGCGCGTGATGCCCGACGCGACCATGGTGGCGTCGCAGAGGATGGGAGCCCCCGCGCGCAGCGCAGCACGGCCCTTCGCCACGACGTCGGCCGTCGACGCGATGGACTGCGCCAGATTCACTTCTCCGCACGCGTGGATCATGCGCACGACGACCTGCGCCACATCGTCGGAGAACGCCGACAGGTCGGCTTCCGCTCGGATGGTCGCGAAGGAGCGCCGGTAGATCTCGTCGCCGTCGCGAATGTAGTCGTGCATGGCTCCACGATAGGGAGCGATGACGCGCCGTGGTCGGCCAGGGTCCGGCGCCGCGGCACGGGGGAGAGGCACCACGGATCGACACCGAATCGTAACGCTGGGTCTGTTCCGGTCGTGCTGCGACGCCCGTAACGTTGCCGAGACGAACGACCGCGTGGTCGTCGACGAGAACGGAGCCGAACCATGTTTCCGAGCACTCTGTTCGACCTCGCCGGCCACTGGCTGGTCGACAACTACGCTTTCCCGGGCCAACAGATACTGTCCATCGGTGCCGCGCTGTACTACCTGATCGTGACCGCACCGGGCTCCTGATCCGGGGCCTGCGGCTCAGGAGCGCTGGTAACCGCCCTCTGTCGCAATTACGTCGGTGACCTCGCCGCGGGGTCGGCCACATCGGCGCTCACACCCGACCCAGTGCTCCCGGTCGTCGCCCACCTCGCCGTTCTCCACGGCGGCGTCGAGATCAGCGCGCACGTCGGAGTGCGACTTCGCGCAGCCGGGAGAACCGACGCACGAGCTGGCCCGAACCCACGGCGACTCCGCGTCGAAGATCAGGCCCATCGGGGCCAATACGCGCACGACCTGCTCGGCGACGCCCTCGTCGAGATCGAGGAGCACGATGCCACGCCACGGCGTGACGTGGATCGGCTTCTCGACCGCCGCGAGGAAGAGGGCGGTGCGGGCCGGAAGCACGCCGTGGGCGAGTGCGGCACCGAGCGCGACGGTGGCGTCGTCCTGCACGAACCATCCGATCGGCGGCTCCACCGACGTCTCGACGGCGACCCGAGGGTGGTCGCCGACAGCGTGATCGACGTGACCGAGCACAGCCTCCACACCGTTCGGCATCTCCGCGATGCGCCAGTGCCCCTGCCGCTCGCGGCGGAACCCGCGCGCCGCGTCGAGCATCACCGCGACCGCGTCGGCCCGCGGGACCCGGACGCCGCTGTCGGCGCCCGCGAGGATGAGGGCGAAGGAGTCCTCGTCGACGGCGTGGACGCCGATGTCGGCGCCGAAACCCGTCACATCGCCGCGGCCGTCGTCGACCGAGAAGAGCACCCGACCCGGCAGGTCGGCCAGCTCAGGATCACTCGTGAGCGAGGTGTCCAGCGATGACACCAGGTCGCGGACGTCGGCCGTTCCGCCGAGACGACCCGAGAGTGGCGACGCCAGGATGTTGCGGACCCGCTCGTGGGTCTCCGACGGCAGAAGTCCCGCGGCCGCGAGTCGGTCGGCCAGCTCTTCGGGATCGCGTACCGCGCGGAGCTGGACGTTCCCCCGGGAGGTGAGCACCAACTCACCGTCGGACAAGTCTGTCGACGCCGCCGCGAGCACACCCATCTGCTCGGCGCTGAGCGCGCCGCCGGGCAGACGCACCCGAGCCAGCAAGCCGTCCTTCGCCTCGTGCAGTTGGAGCGCCCCGGGGCAGGCGTCCCGTCTGCTCCTGTCCCCGGCATCACTCATGCAGTCCAGGCTACGACGTACGATCATCGCGAAGCACCCCGGAAGCCGGTGAGACTCCGGCGCGGTCGCGCCACTGTGACTCCAGCGTCTCCGGAGAAGTCAGACCTGGGGTGCACACCGACGCCGACGGGGCGCGAAAACCCCAGGGAAGGCTCCACCACCGTGATCTTGCTGCTCTCGACATCCGACACCGACCTGCTGAGCGCACGTGCGTCCGGCGCCGAGTACCGCTGGGCCAACCCGTCCCGCATCCTCGTCGACGCCGATCTGCCGACGCTCATGGACGGTGTCGACCTGGTGGTCGTGCGCATTCTCGGCGGGCGCCGGATGTGGGAGAGCGGTATCGACGCGGTGCTCCGCGGCCACGTTCCGGTGGTCATGCTGGGCGGCGAGCAGGCTCCTGATGCCGAGTTGATGGAACTGTCGACAGTGCCGGCGAATGTCGCTGCGCAGGCGCACCAGTACCTGGCCGAGGGCGGCGCGGACAACCTCCGCGAGCTGTCGTGGTTCCTGTCGGACACCGTTCTGCTCACCGGCCACGGATTCGAGCCGCCCGCCCATCTCCCCACCTGGGGTGTGCTGCGCACCCGTGCGCCTTTTGCGCATCCAGAGGTACGCGAAAGGCGCACGGGGGCAGAGCCCACGATCGCCGTCCTGTACTACCGAGCCCAGCACCTCGCGGGCAACGTCGACTACATCCATGCCCTGTGCGACGCCATCAAGGCGAAGGGCGCCCGCGCGCTCCCGATCTACTGTGCGTCGCTGCGCAGCGCGGAACCCGAACTGCTCGAGGCGTTGCGCGAAGCCGACTCCATGGTGGTCACCGTGCTCGCGGCCGGCGGAACCCGTCCCGCCAACGTGGGCGCCGGCGGCGACGACGAGGCCTGGGACGTCGCCGAGCTCGCCGCGCTCGACGTGCCGATCCTGCAGGGCCTGTGCCTCACCAGCTCCCGCGCGATGTGGGACGCGAACGACGACGGCATGTCCCCGCTGGACGTCGCGACCCAGGTCGCGGTGCCCGAGTTCGACGGTCGCATCATCACGGTGCCGTTCTCGTTCAAGGAGATCGACGCCGACGGCCTCAGCACGTACGTACCCGACCACGAGCGCTGTGCGCGTGTCGCCGGCATCGCGGTCCGGCATGCTCGACTGCGCCGAATTCCCGCAGCCGACAAGCGCATTGCGCTGATGCTGTCCGCGTACCCGACCAAGCACGCCCGCATCGGCAACGCCGTCGGACTCGACACCCCGGCGTCGGCGATCGGTCTGCTGACGCGGATGCGCGAGTTGGGCTACGACATCGGACCCGTCGACGGTGACGACGCGGTGCCCGGCCTCGCCGCGCAGGACGGCGACGCCCTCATCCACGCGCTCATCGCCGCCGGTGGGCAGGACGCCGATTGGCTCACCGCCGAGCAGCTCGAGGGCAACCCCATCCGAATCTCGGCCGCGCGCTACCTACGCTGGTTCGACACGCTGCCGGAGGACCTGCGATCCGGCGTCGTCGAACACTGGGGCGAGGCACCGGGCGAGCTGTACGTCGACCGTTCAGCGGATCCGGAGGGCGAGATCGTCATCGCCGCACTGCGGTTCTCCAACGTCGTCCTCATGGTGCAGCCGCCTCGCGGGTTCGGCGAGAACCCCGTGGCGATCTACCACGATCCGGATCTTCCCCCCAGCCACCACTACCTCGCCGCTTACCGCTGGCTCGCGGCCCCGGAGGAGGACGGCGGTTTCGCCGCGGACGCCGTCGTGCACCTCGGCAAGCACGGCAACCTCGAGTGGTTGCCCGGCAAGACTCTCGGCATGTCCGCCTCGTGCGGCACCGACGCCGCGTTGGGCGATCTGCCACTGATCTACCCGTTCCTGGTCAACGACCCGGGCGAGGGGACACAGGCCAAGCGCCGCGCGCACGCGACTCTCGTCGACCACCTCATCCCGCCGATGGCCCGCGCCGAGAGCTACGGCGACATCACCCGCCTCGAGCAGTTGCTCGACGAGCACTCGAACATCTCGACGCTGGACCCGGCCAAACTGCCGGCGATTCGTCAGCAGATCTGGACGCTCATGACCGCGGCCCAGATGCACAAGGACCTCGGCCTGGAGGAACGCCCCGACGAAGAGATGTTCGACGACATGCTGCTGCACGTCGACGGCTGGCTGTGCGAGATCAAGGACGTGCAGATCCGCGACGGGCTCCACGTCCTCGGGCAGGCTCCGCGCGGTGAGGCGGAGGTCGACCTCGTGCTGGCCATGCTGCGGGCCCGTCAGATGTGGGGTGGGGAGCGCACCGTTCCGGGTCTGCGGGAAGCATTGGGTCTCAGCGAGGACGGCGACGAGGCCCGTACGTCGGTCGATGCCGTCGAGGAGCAGGCACGTGGTCTCGTTGCGGCACTGCACCGCGCCGACTGGTCGGTGGACGCCGTCGACGGCATCGCCGCGGGACTGCCCGACACGGTCGCCGAGATCCTCCGCTTCGCGGCCACCGAGGTGGTTCCCCGTCTGCGCGGGACCGACCAGGAGATCGACCGTGTGCTGCATGCGCTGAACGGCGGATTCATCCCGGCCGGCCCCAGCGGGTCGCCGCTGCGTGGACTCATCAATGTGCTGCCGACCGGCCGCAACTTCTACTCGGTCGACCCCAAGGCGGTGCCGTCGCGGCTCGCGTGGGAGACCGGCCAGGCGATGGCCGAGTCGCTCGTGGCCCGCTACCTGCAGGATCACGGCGAGTACCCGCGCTCTGTCGGGTTGTCGGTGTGGGGGACCAGCGCCATGCGTACCTCGGGTGACGACGTGGCCGAGGTGTTCGCACTGCTCGGCGTGCTGCCCGTGTGGGACGAGGCGTCGCGCCGCGTCACGCACCTCGAACCGATCGCTCTGGACGAGCTGAAACGGCCGCGTATCGACGTGACGGTCCGCATCTCCGGCTTCTTCCGCGACGCATTCCCGCACGTGCTCGCGATGATGGACGACGCCGTCCGCATGGTCGCGGGCCTGGACGAGACCGACGAGCAGAACTATGTGCGTGCGCACGCACAGGCCGATCTCGCGGAGCACGGCGACGACCGCCGAGCCACCACCCGCATCTTCGGATCCAAGCCCGGCACGTACGGCGCCGGACTGCTGCAGTTGATCGACAGCAAGAGCTGGCGCAGTGACGAGGATCTGGCGCAGGTCTACACGACGTGGGGCGGCTTCGCGTACGGCCGCGGACTGAACGGCGTCCCGGCAGCGGACGACATGCGTTCGTCCTACCGGCGCATCGCGGTGGCGGCGAAGAACACCGACACCCGCGAGCACGACATCGCCGACTCCGACGACTACTTCCAGTACCACGGCGGCATGGTGGCGACCGTGCGTGCGCTCACCGGCACGTCTCCCGAGGCGTACATCGGCGACAGCACCCGCCCGGAATCGGTGCGCACCCGCACGCTGCACGAGGAGACGTCCCGCGTGTTCCGTGCGCGCGTCGTCAACCCGCGCTGGATGGACGCGATGCGGCGGCACGGGTACAAGGGCGCATTCGAGATGGCTGCGACGGTCGACTACCTGTTCGGGTACGACGCCACCACGGGAGTCGTGCAGGACTGGATGTACGAGAAGCTCACGCAGGAGTACGTCCTCGACGAGACCAATCGGAAGTTCATGTCGACGTCCAATCCCTGGGCGCTGCACGGCATCTCCGAACGACTGCTCGAGGCCGTGGAACGCGGCATGTGGGCGGAACCGGACCCGGCAGTGCTCGCGGATCTCCGTGCGGCCTACCTCGAGAGCGAAGGCGAGCTCGAGGGCGACTGACCGGCCTATCCTGTCTCGTATGAGCAACCCGTTCGGTGACGTCGGCACCGCAAAGTACGTCCTCCTGACCACGTTCACCAAGGACGGCACCCCCAAGCCGACACCCATCTGGGCGGCTCTCGACGGGGACCGGCTCCTCATGTGGACGCAGCGAGAGTCGTGGAAGGTGAAGCGCATCCGCAATACTCCCCGCGTCACGGTGGCCACCTGCGATCGCAGTGGAAAGAACGTGGGCCCAGCCATGGACGCTGTCGCCGAGGTGCTGGACGACGCAGGCACCGCGCGTACCCGCGACGTGGTGATCGAGAAGTACGGCATCACCGGCCGCATCGTGGTGACGATGAGCTCGCTCTTCAAGGGTAAGAGCAGCACCGTCGGGTTGGCGCTCCGCGTCGCTTGATGGCTGTTCGAGTAGACCTCACCGAACGTCTGCCGGATCAGGCGCTCCCGCTGACACTCCCTGTTCCCGGAGTTGCGAGGCGCCGCGCGGCCCGGTTCGAACATACGTTCCAGTTTCTGTCGGTGGGGTGAGTTAGTGTTTGGTCAGGTCGTCGGGGGGCGGCCTGATCGGGGCATCACCGGGGGGTGAATTCGTGTACGACGCACCAGTTTCCGTCGATGTGTTGGTGTCGGCGAAGGTCGACGCCCAGGCCTCGTTCGCCCGCACCGTCGCCGCGTCGTGCTCCTACATCTACTCCGAGTCCCGACGCCCCGCCGTGCTCGCGACCGGTGGGGTATTCGACGCCGACGCCGCCGAAGCATGCGCGGTCGCGGAGGTCGCGTCGGCGCTGTCGGTGTCCACCAGCACTGTCACGGAGTGGCTGTTTTTGATTCGCACCGCCCGTCCTGCGGTGCAGGAAGCGTTCGATGCGGGCCGGTTGGCGTACGCGGCGTTCCGCACGGTCTGCCGATCCCTGGCCGGGTTCCATCATGCGACCGAAGCATTACTGCAGCGGGTCATTGCTGTCGCAGCCCGGTGCACGCCGGGTGCGGTCGCGTCGGCGATCGACCGGATCCTCGCCGACTTCGACGCCGACTGGCACCGCATCATCCGTGAACGGGCAGCATTGGAGCGGTCGGCGACGGTGCGCAAGCTCCCGCGCGATCAGGCCGAGCTGAAGATCCGTGGTCCGGCCGACAAAGTCGCCGCACTGTGGCGGAACATCGCCGCTGCCGCCGCACGCGGGGTGACCGATCCGACGTCGTTGCCGGCTCGGTTGTTCGACGCCGCGCACGCGCTCTTGACCGGGGCCGTGTCGGGTACGCCGGCCCGTGCCGTGATCGTCCTCGATGCTGCCACCGCAGCAGGGTTGGCGGGGGAACCCGGCCACCTCGTCGGCTGGGGACCGGTACCAGCTGATGTAGCCCGGAGAATTGCCGGGGATGCGACGTGGCAGGCGATGATCACCGCCGCGGAGGTCGCGGAACCGCGGGCGGCGTGCAGCTGCCGATGCCCGGAGCACGACCCGCCGACCGACTCCGAACCACCGGGCTCGCCGGTTCCCGCCGCCGGGCGGGAAGTCCGCCGAACTCGCCGCATGCCGGCAGGCTGGACACCGACCACGGGGAAACTGGGCAGCACGAAAAACCGAAAACTCCGGGAGCAGGTCGAGTACCTCCGCACGCTCCCACCATCAGCACTCGACCGTGCCGTCGCCGACCCCGACGGACATGGGGGATTCGCCGTACCCCCGGCCGGGGCGTTGACCTATCGGCCGTCCGAGGCGATCGCGTCGCTGGTGACAGCGCTGTATTCGACGTGCGTCCATCCGGGATGTGCTGTGTCCAGCGAAGACTGCGATCTCGACCATGTCGTCCCGTTCGACCACACCGACCCCCGGAGTGGCGGATGGACCGTCACCGGCAACCTCACGCCGCTGTGCCGCCGGCACCACGGCCTGAAGACCCGGCGGCAGTGGCACCACCGCATGCTCCGGGACGGGATCGTCCATGTCCGCGACTCGCACGGCACCGACTACTTCACCGCACCCGGCGAGTGAGGCCCCTCCTACTGGGCCGCGCTCACGGACGACATGTGGAAGTCGGGGATCCGCATCGGGGGCATCGCTGCGCGGGTGAACCAGTCCGACCACTCACGCGGCAGGGTGGGAACGGTCGTACCCGCCTCTGTCGCGCGGCGCAGGATGTCGAGCGGGCTCTCGTTGAACCGGAAGTTGTTCACGGCAGCAGTCACCCGGCCGTCCTCGACCAGGTAGACGCCGTCCCGCGTCAACCCGGTGAGGAGCATGGTCGTCGGGTCCACCTCGCGGATGTACCAGAGGGTCGTCAACAAGAGTCCGCGTTCGGTGCGCGCGACGAGGTCGTCGACGGAACCGCCGGCGCCGCCCACCATGACGAGGTTGTCACCGGGCACAGTGGGTGTGGCCCCGAATTCTGCTGCGGCGGAACGTGGGTAGGCAAGGGAGGTGATTGCACCGTCGCGGATCCAGTCGGTGCGGCCGGCGTCCATTCCGTTGTCGAACACCGACACCGCGTCGCTCGAGGATCCGGTGACCACGAACGGGGCGTACTCGAGGCCGTTCTCGGACGGGTCGGAGTACAGCGTGAGACCGAGGTGTCCGAGCACCTCACCGACGCGGGTGCCGCCGCCGGGAGCGGACAGGGCGGTGCGGCCCTCCTGCGCGCCCCGGCCGTCCATCGACCACAGCAGATCGATCATCAGATCGGCGACCGCGGACGTTGGGAGGATCGTCTCGTAGCGTCCCGCGGGAAGGTCGACGGTCCGGGCGGACCAGTCGAGCCGGCGCGTCAGTTCGGCCAGGGACGCATCCAGATCGATGTCGCGGAAGTCTCGGGTACCGGTGCCCACCCAGGCACTGGCACCGCCCGAGAGACCACCCCTCTTACCGTTGATCTCGAGCGACCCGACAGGTTCGACGACGCGCCGCCGTACCCCGGTGGACGTGCCCAGCCACACGGTGCGGACCGTGTGATGCGCGAAGCCGTACAACGCATCGGCTCCGTCGAATCCCCGCGCCAGGCCCGGTACCACGGAGTCGAACACGTCGATCCCTGTGCGGAGCGGGACGTCGCCCCAGCCGGAGTCCGGCGTCGGGGCGCCCTCGACGAGGGGCATCGCATCGGTGGCGGGCTGAGCCGCACGAGCGGCGTCCTCGGCGGCTGCCACGACGCCGGCGACATCATCCGGATCCATGCTCGTGGACGAGACCGTTCCCACCCGCGCCGCCGTGCCGTCCCGCACGATCGAGACGACGGTCCAGGACCTCGAGTCACCCACGCCGTTGGTGGTCATCGAGTTCCCGGCCCACCGCAGGGATGCCTCCGAGATGTCGGCGACGATCACGACGGTGTCCGAGACGGTGGCGTACGACAGCGCACGCTCCACCAGATCGTGGCCGCCGAGGGGAGTGCTGACGCTCACTGACCCGCCTCCGTTCGTGTGTTGAGGACGTTGACCGAACGGAAGAGAGCAGCGGGGCAGCCGTGCGACACCGCCGCCACCTGACCGGGCTGCGCCTTGCCGCAGTTGAACGCGCCGCCCAGACGCCACGTGGACGGTCCGCCCACCGCCTCCATCGAGCCCCAGAAATCGGTGGTCGTCGCCTGGTACGCCAGGTCCCGGACCTGGCCCGCGAGAGCCCCGTTCTCGATGCGGAAGAAGCGCTGGCCGGTGAATTGGAAGTTGTAGCGCTGCATGTCGATCGACCACGACTTGTCGCCCACCACGTAGACGCCGTGCTCGACGTCGGCGATGAGATCGTCCACGCTGCGATCGACGTGCGGGTCCGGTTGCAGCGAGACGTTGGCCATCCGCTGGATCGGGACGTGGTGGGGCGAGTCCGCGTACGAGCACCCGTTCGACCGCTCGAGCCCGAGGCGGGGGGCGAACACCCTGTCGAGCTGGTAGCCGACGAGAACCCCGTCGCGCACCAGATCCCACGACTGCGAGGCCACGCCGTCGTCGTCCCACCCGATGCTGGACAACCCGTGGCGTTCGGTGCGGTCGGCGGTCACGTGCATCGACTCACTGCCGTAGCGCAGCGTGCCGAGCTGGTCGGGCGTCGCGAAGGACGTTCCGGCGTAGGCGGCCTCGTAGCCGATGGCTCGGTCATATTCCGTGGCGTGGCCGATGGACTCGTGGATGGTGAGCCACAGGTTGGTCGGGTCGATCACCAGATCGGTGAGACCCGGCTCCACGCCGGGGGCCTTCGTCTTCTCGGCGAGCCAGTCGGGGATGCGCGAGAGTTCGTCGTCCCAGTCCCACAGTCCGTCGGCGCCGGTCCCGTCGGAGGTCAGGTACTCCCAGCCACGTCCCGTCGGGGGAGCGAGGGTGCGCATCGAATCGAAGCCACCCGACGCGGAATCGACGGACACGGCGTCGATCTGCGGGTGGAGTCGCACCCGTTGCTGCGTGATGCGCGACCCGGCGAGGTCTGCGTAGAACGACTGCTCCTTGACCTGCAGCACGGAGGCACTCACGTGGTCGACGCCGTCCGAGGCCAGCAGACGGCCGGAGTACTCGCCCAGCAGATCGACCTTGTCGGTGGTGGGGACGTCGAAGGGATCGATCTCGTAGTCCGACACCCACGACACGTTCTCGTACACCGGCTCGGAGGCGAGCACGACGGGATCCCGGTTCAGGTCGCGCAACGCCTGTGCGACGAGCACGGCGCGCGAGGTGACGGAGACGGCCTCGTCCACCGACAGCACCGCACCGGACGCGAATCCCCAGGTTCCGTCGACGATCACCCGGACCGCGAGGCCGAGCGTCGTCGCCTCGACACTCGACTGCACCTCGCCGTCGCGGAGAGCGAGCGACTGCGTCCGCAGTCGATGCACCCGCAGATCCGCATGCGTGGCACCGGACGCACGTGCCGCTGTCAGCGCCGCGTCCGCGAGCGCGTGCAGTGGCAGGGCGACGAAATCGCTGTCGACGTCTCTCACATCGGTGACGCTAGCCGAACTGTTGCCACCCGAGTCGGATGACGAGCGCGAACACCACCACCAGCAACACGATGCGCACGAACCCGGCGCCCCGCGAGATCGCCATGCGTGAGCCGACCAGCGAGCCCGCGACGTTCGCGACGGCCATGGCGAGGCCGAGCAACCACAGGACGTCGTCGGTCGCCGAGAAGTACAGGAGGGCGCCGATGTTGGATCCCAGATTCAGCACCTTCGCCATCGCCGCGCTGCGCACGAACTCGGTGCCGAGCAGGGTGGCGAACGTGATGATGAGGAAGGTGCCGGTGCCCGGACCGAGGATGCCGTCGTAGAACCCGATGCCGACGGCGGCCACCACCACCACGATGGTGATGCGGCGGCGCGTCGGCGGATCACCCACCACGACGCCGACGGTGGGGCGCAGCGTCACCAGCACCGCGACGCCGACCAGCACCACCAGCACGATGGGGATGAAGAGGTCCTTGTCGATGAGGCTGACGGTGGCGGCGCCGAACGCCGCGCCGACCGCGGCCACCACTCCGGCGGGTGCGAGGAGCCGCCAGTTCATCGGGACCTTGCGGGAGAAGGTCAGCACCGCGGCGGTGGTGCCGGCGACGGAGGCCAGCTTGTTGGTGGCCAGCACCGTCTGCTGGGTCGTGGCCGCCGGCGTGACCAACAGGAGTGCAGGCAACAGGATGAGCCCGCCGCCACCGACCACGGCGTCCACCCAGCCCGCCGCCAGCGCGGCAGCCAGCAACACCGACCAGTCACCAGCACCCATGGCGGACATTCGATCACAGGTCCCGCGCTACGCTTCGACCACGATGCGCCGATTCAGCGAATGGCTCCGCCACCGTCCGTTCGCGGTCGACTGTGCGCTGGCGGTGTCACTCTTCCTCATCGAGCTCACGGCCGTCGCTGCCGTGGAGCAGCCACTCGTCTACGTGGCGATGGCGGTCGCCGTGTCCACGCCGATCGCCTGGCGCCGCCGCTACCCGGTGGCCGCCGCCTGGACGGCGCTCGCACTCGGCCAGGTCGCGACTCTGATGGTGTGGGCATCGGAGGAACCGCGCACGCTGCCGCCCGGGCAGCTCGGCTTCGTGGTGATGCTCTACACGCTGGCCGTGTACACCGACCGGCGCACGACCCTCCTCTTCGCGCTGGGCCTCGCGGCCGACATCGTCGTCGTGCGACTCGTGCTCGGGTCCGACTGGACCTCCACCATCTTCTTCGTCCTCCTCTACGCCCTGGCCTACATCACGGCGGAGTTCCTCGGGACTCGCCGGGCCTACGTCGCCGAGGTCAGCGCACGGCTCGCCGTCGCCGAATCCGATCGTGACCGACGCGCCGTCGAGGCGGTGTCCGCCGAGCGCACCCGCATCGCCCGCGAACTGCACGACGTGGTGGCCCACGCGGTGAGCGTCATGATCGTGCAGGCGGACGGGGCGTCCTACGCGCTGCGGTCGGACCCGGAGCGGGCCGCGGCGGCACTCGCGAACATCTCCGCGACCGGCCGCACCGCACTCACCGAACTCCGACGCACGGTGTCGCTGTTGCGGACCGACGAGTCGTCCGAGTCCCACCCCGAGTACGGCACCGCGGCCCTCGCCAAGATCGTGGAGTTGATGCGCGCCGCCGGGCTGCGGGTGTCCATCGAGCAGACGGGCGAACTCGACGACCTGCCGCCGGCGGTGTCGCTCGGGGTGCACCGGCTGGTGCAGGAATCGCTCACCAACGTACTGCGCCACGGCGGTGAGCGGCCCCGAGCCGTGGTGGCCGTGCGCCGCGAACCGTCCGCGGTGACGGTGTCGGTGATCAATTCCTCGGACGACACCGGCCCGGCCGTCGACATCCACGCCGCACCCACCACCAGCGGCTTCGGCGTCATCGGCATGCGCGAACGTGTCGCCGTGCTGGGCGGAGAGCTCCGAGCCGGTCCGCTGCCGGACGGCCGGTGGCGCGTGGCCGCGACGCTGCCCCTCGAATTGAAGGCCGCGCTGGGCGTCGACCAGGACCACCCGGACCGCTAGGTTGTCTCCCGTGTCCATCTCGGTGCTCCTGGTCGACGATCAGGAACTGATGCGCATGGGTCTGTCGATGGTTCTCGGCGCGCAGCCCGACATCGACGTGGTGGGCGACGTGCCCGACGGTGCCTCCGCGATCGCCGCGGCCGCGCGCCTCGAACCGGACGTCGTGCTGATGGACGTCCGCATGCCCGGTATCGACGGTGTCTCGGCCACCGAACGCATCATCGCGGCGCAACCCGAGGTGCGGGTCATCGTCATGACGACCTTCGACCTGGACGAACACGCCCTGGGCGCACTGCGTGCCGGTGCCAGCGGATTTCTCCTCAAGGACACGCCTCCGGAGGACCTCGTGTCCGCGATCCGCAGCGTGGCGGCAGGGGACGCCGTCGTCTCGCCGCGGGTGACCCGACGTCTGCTCTCCCGCATCGTCGCCGGGCAACCGCGCGATGTTCCCGGACGATCGGCAGCCGTCGAATCGCTCACCGACCGTGAGCGCGAGGTGCTGCTGCTCATCGCCGCCGGCAAGTCGAACGCCGAGATCGCGGGTGAGCTGTTCCTGTCCGAGGCGACCGTCAAGACCCACGTCGGCCGCATGCTCACCAAGCTCGGGCTGCGCGATCGCGTCCAGGCCGTCGTGCTCGCCTACGAGCTCGGACTGGTCACTCCGGGCGCCTGACCGGCCGGGAGAAAAACGAGGCGGTCGCGCGTTGACACGGCAGACGGGTTCGACCAGTCGCCGAAAGGACTCCCGCGATGCCACTGCTCTACTTCTTCCTCTACCTCGTCGTCGAGATCAGCGCCCTCGTGTGGCTCGGCTCGGCGATCGGCATCCTGTGGACGGTGTTCGTGGTGATCGCACTGTCCGCTCTGGGCATGGTCGCGATCCGCTCCCAGGGTCGGCGCGTGCTCTCGGAACTGCGCTCGGCCAACGCCGGACGCCGCTCACCCGGCGGCGCGGTCGCGGACGGTGCGCTCGTGGCCCTCGGCTCGGTCCTGCTGACGATTCCCGGTCTCGTCTCGAGCGTCCTCGGCCTGCTGCTGATGATCCCGCTGACCCGCGCGCTGCTTCGTCCGGTCATCGCGCGGTCCGCCGCCCGGCGCGTCGAGACGGCCGTGGCCTCGGGCCGTACGTTCCCGCCCGGCGGTTTCGGGCCGCAGGGATTCGGGCCGCAGGGTTTCGGGGCCGGTCACGTGGTCATCGACGGCGACGTGATGCCGGACCGCGGGAATTCGGCCCCTCGCGACACGCGCGGTGTGACCGACGGCACCACCGGCCGCGACGAGCGCTGACCCCCGACACCCCGGCCGCCCGACACCGGGCACACTGGCGAGCGTGAGTACGCATCTGCTGGTCGGCGGACGGATCTACAGCCCGTCCGCGCCCGACGCGACAGCCATGGCCGTCACCGACGGCACCGTCGTCTGGATCGGTGAGGATCGCCCCGCGCGGGCGCTGCATCCCGACGCCGAGGTGGTGGAACTGAACGGGGAGTTCGTGACTCCCGCGTTCGTGGACACCCATGTCCACACCACCGCGACAGGTCTGGCGCTCATCGGACTCGATCTGAGCGGCGCTCGGTCTCTCGACGAGTGCCTGCGCGCTCTCGCCGCGTACGCGGCCGAGGACGGGGGCACCCTGATCTGGGGACAGAACTGGGACGAGTCGACGTGGCCGGAGGGGCGCGGCCCCACCACCGCGGAGCTCGACGCCGCAGCACCCGGACGGGCCGTGTACCTCTCGCGCATCGACGCGCACTCCGCGGCGTGCTCGACGGTGCTGCGTCGCGCCGCCGGAGACGTGGTCGCCACCGCAGATCCGCAACGGCCGCTCATCGCGGAGGCGCACCATGCCGTGCGCACCCGGGCGCTGGACCTGCTGAGCCCCGCGGGCCGGCACCGCGCCCGCGTCGCCGCGCTCGATCATGCTGCCGCGCACGGGGTCGCCGCCGTGCACGAGTGCGCCGGCCCCGACATCTCCGGCCGCGTCGACCTGGCCGAACTCCTCGCCCTCGAGCACGGCGTCGAGGTGCGCGCCTACTGGGGCGAGGCCGTCTCGACCCCGGACGAGGCGACGGCACTCCTGGCCGCGACCGGCGCGCACGCCCTGGGCGGCGACCTCTTCGTCGACGGTTCGATCGGCTCGCACACCGCCTGGCTGCACGACCACTACGCCGACCACTCCGGTTGCGGCCGTTCGTATCTCGACGTCGACGCGATCGCGGCGCACGTCTCCGCCTGCACCCGCGCCGGTATCCAGGCCGGCTTCCACGTCATCGGCGACGCCGCCACCACTGCCGTGGTCGAGGCGTTCGGACGGGTCGTGGCCGAGCTCGGCGGCCCCGCCGTGGCGTCTCGCGGACATCGCCTCGAACACATCGAGATGGTGTCGTCCGAGCAGGCCGACGCCCTCGCGGCGTGGGGTGTCATCGCGAGCGTGCAACCGGTGTTCGACACCTACTGGGGCGGTGAGGAGGGCCTGTACGCCACTCGACTCGGCGCGGAGCGCGCTCGCGCACTCAACCCGCTGGCGATGATGGCGTCCGCCGGGGTGTCGCTGGCCATCGGGTCGGACGCACCCGTCACCCCGCTCGAGCCGTGGCGCGGTGTCCGCGGAGCGGTCAACCACCGCACACCGGGCAGTGCCGTCTCGCCCCGCGCCGCGTTCTCCGCGGCCACGCGCGGCGCCTGGCGCGCCGGGGGAGTGCGCGACGGCCTGGCCGGCACGCTGGTGCCGGGCGCGCCGGCCAGCTATGCGGTGTGGGACGCCGCGGAACTGGTCGTGAGCGCACCACGGGACTCGGTGCAGCGCTGGTCCACCGACCCGCGGTCACGAGTTCCGGCCCTGCCTCGCCTCGATCCCGAGGCGCCGGACCCGGTGTGCCTGGAGACCGTGCACCGCGGCACCACGGTGTACCGCGCGTGAGCGTTCCCGCTCGACTGATCCCACCCGCGCGGCTCGCTCTCTCGGCCGGCGCCGGCGCGCTCCTGTTCGCGTCGTTCCCACCGCGATCACTGTGGTTTCTCGCGCCCGTCGCCCTGGCGCTCGTCACGTTCGTCCTGACCGAGCGGCGGGTCGACGATCCGGCGCGCGCCCTGTCGCTGAGAGGCGGCTTCCTGTACGGGTTCGCTTTCGGCCTCGGCTTCTTCCTGCCGCTGCTCCCGTGGATCGGCGTGTACGTCGGACCGCTGCCGTGGATCGCGCTCGCCGTCGCGGAGTCACTGTTCCTCGGTCTGTTCGGACTGCTCGCCGTGGTGGTGTCCCGCCTACCGTTCGCCGCGGTGTGGATCACCATGGTGTGGTCACTGACGGAGTGGTTGCGCAGCACGGTCCCGTTCGGCGGATTCCCCTGGGGCCGTCTGGCCTTCGGTCAGTCCGAATCACCCCTGCTTCCGCTGGCCGCACTCGGCGGCGCCCCGCTGCTCAGCGCCGCGGTGGCACTGATCGGTGTGTGCCTGACGCTGCTGTGCAGGAGTTTGCGCACCGGCTTCGCCGTCACCTCGGTCGCCGGGCTGGTCGCGCTCGCCGCCGTGGCGCCGGTCGTCGCACTCGTCGTGCGCCCCACGCTCGCGGGTCCACAGGACGGTGACGACACGATCACCATCGCGGCCATCCAAGGCAGCGTTCCCCGGCTGGGCCTCGACTTCAACGCGCAACGCCGCCAGGTGCTCGACAACCACGTGAACGAGACTCTCCGGCTGGCGGAGGAGGTCGAGGCGGGGCGGACACCGAAGCCCGACGTCGTCATCTGGCCGGAGAACGCGTCGGACGTCGATCCCACCCGCGACGTGACCGCAGCGGCCGAGATCACCGCCGCCTCCGTGCGGATCGACGCACCGATTCTCGTGGGCGCGGTGCTGTCGAATGCCGACGGCACCTCCACCAACTCGGTCATCGCCTGGGACGGAGCCGCCGGACCGGGGGAGCGCCACGACAAGAAGATCGTCCAACCGTTCGGGGAGTATCTGCCGTACCGCAGCTTCTTCCGGCTGTTCTCCTCGTACGCCGACTCGGCGGGCAACTTCGTGCCCGGCGACGGCGACGGCGTCGTGCACGTGCCCGCCGGCACGGATCGCGAGCAGCGGGCTCTCGCGGTGGGTGTCGCGACCTGCTACGAGGTGGCCTTCGACCGCGCACCCACCGAGGCGGTGCGCGCCGGCGCCCAGATTCTCGCGGTGCCCACCAACAACGCGACCTTCGGCGACACGGAGATGACCTACCAGCAGCTGGCCATGTCGCGAGTCCGGGCGGTGGAGCACTCGAGGACCGTCGTGGTCGCCGCCACCAGCGGGGTCAGCGCCGTCATCGCGCCCGATGGTTCCGTGACCTCTCGGACCGCTCTCTTCGACGCCGACCATCTGGTCGCCACGGTGGGTCTGCGCACCGACACCACACTCGCGACGCGGCTGGGATCCACCGTCGAGTACGTGTTCGTGGCCCTCGGCGTCCTGAGTGTGATCGGCGCCACGATACCGAACGTTCGACGGCGCCTGGCCCGCTGACCGGGCACACGGCTCCGCGTCCGCTGGTCGGGGCGGTCTTTCCGCACTTTTGGTGATCTGTCACCGCGATGGACGTAACGTTTCGGGTCCGCAAACCGAGAAGTTGGTAAGTCTCACCCATCCACGACGGGTGGTTGAGCGAATGCCACATACAGCTCAGTACAGAGTGCGACCACGGTCGGGGACACCGGAAGTCACACACAGCACGCAGACGTGCGGCCGAATCGGCCGCGGCGTCGACGCTCTCTGCGTCCGTTCGGTGGAAGTGTGCGTCGTCTCGCACAGCCCGGGGAGCAGGACCGCTCCTCGGCCACGGGACCGACGAGGAGGAGCGAACGATGACGACGTCGGACAGCGCACCGAGAACCACCGAACCGGCCGACACGACACCTACCGTGAACCGGACAGCGTCCGATCCCTTCCCGCTCTCCCCGGCGCAGGCCAGCCTGTGGTTCGCCCAGAAGCTCGCTCCCGAGGTTCCCCTCACCGTCGCGCAGTACGTCGACGTGCAGGGTGACCTCGACATCGACCTGCTCGAACGCGTGGGTGCCCGCGCGGCCGCGGAACTCCAGTCCGGCGAGATCAGGCTCGTGGAGATCGACGGTCAGCCGTATCAGGTCGTCGACCCGGCAGCCACCGTGCGCACCACTCGGCTCGACGTCCGGTCCGAGGCGGACCCGATCGCCGCGGCCCTGGCCTGGATGCAGAAGGAGATGCGCTCCCCGGTCGATCTGGACCGCGATCCGCTGACCGTCAACGTCGTCTTCCGCGTCGAGGACCACCGCTACTTCTGGTACACCCGCATGCACCACATCGCCGGTGACGGATACGGCGCCGTCACCGCCATGAAGCGCGTCGCCGAGCTGTACACCAACGAGCAGGCCGGTGTTCCCACCCCGGACAGCAAGGCCGGCGACCTGGCCACGCTCTACGCGGCAGAACGCGCGTACCGCACCTCCACCAGGTTCGAGACCGACCGCGCCTTCTGGCAGGACACGCTCCAGGGTCTGCCGGACACCTTCTCCCTCGCCGATCGCACCGCCCCGGCCGCGCCGAGTCGCCTGCGACTCAACGGTGTCACCGACGAGACCGTCGGCGACATGCTCACCTCCGCGGAGGAGCGATTCGACGCCAGTGCCGCTGCCGTCGTGGCCGCGTCCTTCGCCGCCTACCTGCACCGGGTCACCGGGCGCGCCGACGTCGTCATGAGTCTGCCGGTGTCCGTCCGCACCACCGCGGCGCTGCGCCGCTCGGGCGGCATGGTGTCCAACGTCGTACCGATCCGCGTGCACATCTCGCCCGACATGAACATCGGCGACCTGGTGTCGTCGGTGACCCTCGAGATCACCGGTGCGCTGCGCCACCAGAAATACCGCCACGAGGACATCCGCCGCGACCACGGCAGCTCGACCATGCACCGCGGGTTCTTCGGACCCATGGTGAACATCATGCTGTTCGACTGGACCGTCGGTCTGGGCGATCTGGTGGGCCGGCTGCACCTGCTCTCCAGCGGTCCCATCGAGGACTTCACCTTCAACGTCTACAACAGCGGCGGCAACTCGCTGAACATCGACTTCGAGGGCAACCCGTCGCTGTACGACGAGGACACCCTCGCTGCCCATCATCGGCGGTTCCTCGCCTTCTTCGAGAACTTCCTGGGACGCGGGGCACGAACTCGCGTCTCCGGTCTCGACGTCGTGCTGCCCGACGAGTACGACCGTGTGGTCACCGAGTTCAACGACACAGCCGTGAGCGTTCCGCGGACCACGCTGCCCGCGCTGTTCGACGCACAGGTGCGGCGCACCCCGGACGCGACGGCCCTGGAGTTCGCCGGCACCGCACTGACGTACGCGGAACTCGATCGTCGCTCGTCCCGCCTGGCGCGGGCGTTGATCGCCCGCGGCGTCGGACCCGACGTGCTCGTGGGCCTGGCCATGCAGCGCTCGCTCGACCTCGTCGTCGCGATGTACGCGATCGAGAAGGCCGGCGGCGCCTACGTACCGCTCGACCCCGATCATCCCGCCGAGCGTCTCGGCCACGTCCTCGACACCGCCCGGCCCGCGTGCGTGCTGACGGTGTCCACGCAGGGTGTCGTCCTGCCCGACACCGCTGCGCGCGTCGACGTCGACACGCTCGATCTCGCCGGACTCGCCGACACACCGGTCGGCGACAGTGAACGCACGGCGACTCTGCGACCCGATTCGCTGGCGTACGTGATCTTCACGTCGGGTTCCACGGGCCGCCCCAAGGGTGTCGGGGTGTCGCACCAGGCGATCGTCAACCGACTGCTGTGGATGCAGAACGAGTACTACCTCGGCGCCGACGACGCCGTGCTGCAGAAGACTCCGGCGACGTTCGACGTCTCGGTGTGGGAGTTCTTCTGGCCGCTCCAGGTCGGCGCCCGCCTGGTGATCGCGGAGCCCGACGGGCATCGCGACCCGCGCTACCTCGCCTCGATCATCGCCGGATCAGGCGTCACCACGGCACATTTCGTGCCCTCGATGCTCAGCGCCTTCGTCGCTGAACTGCGCGCGTCCGACGCCCGGCTCGGTGACCTGCGTCAGGTGTTCTGCAGCGGTGAGGCACTGCCCGCGGAGACGGCATCGGCATTCCGCTCGCTCACCGGGTCCGCGCTGCACAACCTCTACGGGCCGACCGAGGCCGCCGTCGACGTCACCTACTGGAAAGTGACCGACGCCGACGCCGTCACGGTGCCGATCGGACGGCCGGTGTGGAACACCGCGTTGCAGATCCTCGACGCCCGGCTCGAGCCGGTTCCGGTGGGAACGGCGGGCGAGCTCTACCTCGCGGGCGACCAGCTCGCCCGTGGCTACGTCGGTCGGCCCGATCTGAGCGCCGACCGGTTCGTCGCCGACCCGCTGTCGGCGCACGGCACCCGCATGTACCGCACCGGCGACCTGGCGCGTTGGCGGGCCGACGGCGCCGTCGAGTACCTGGGCCGCACCGACTTCCAGGTCAAGATCCGCGGACTGCGGATCGAGCTCGGCGACGTCGAGGCGGCTCTGGTCGCGCATCCCGCCGTGCACCACGCGGTGGCCGTGGCCCACGTCGACGAGCGCGGCGAGACCACGCTCGTCGCGTACGTCGCACCCGAGCCCGGCACCGACGCGGCGAGCGTCGAGGTCCGCGCTGTCGCCGCGACCGTCGCCGACCGCCTCCCGTCCTACATGGTGCCGTCGCTGGTGATCGTTCTCGACGCACTTCCGTTGAGCGCCAACGGCAAGGTCGACCGCAAGGCACTGCCGGAACCGGTGCGCCGCCGGGCCGACGTGCCCTCGGTGCCGCCGCGCACAGAGGTCGAGCGACGCATCGCCGAGACCATCGCCGACGTGCTGGACGTCCCCGTTCCCGGTGTCCACGACAGCTTCTTCGAGATCGGCGGCAACTCGCTGCTGGCCACGCGCGTGGTCTCCCGCATCAGCGCCGAGCTCGGTGCCGACGTGGGCATCAAGGACCTCTTCGAGGCGCCGACCGTGGCACGTCTGGCGGATCGCGTCGCCCATGCGCCCGTGGTCACCACCGGGCCGCCGCTGGTCGCAGGACCTCGCCCGGATCGCATTCCCCTCTCGCTCGCCCAACAGCGACTGTGGTTCCTGAACCGGTTCGACTCGGCGTCCCCGGCGTACAACATGCCGTTCGCCATCACGCTGCACGGCGACCTCGACGCGGACGCTCTGACTGTCGCGCTCGCCGACGTTCTGGAGCGCCACGAGACGCTGCGCACCGTGTATCCCGACTCCGCCGACGGTCCGCACCAGGTGGTGCAGGACCCCGCGCACCACGACCTCGCGCCGATCCACACCGACGACTCGGCGCTGGCCGACACCGTGCGGGAGTTCGCGTCTCACGGATTCGACGTCACGCGGGAGCACCCGGTCCGTGTCCGCCTGTTCCGCACCTCGCCGACGTCGCACACGCTGGCCGTGGTGCTGCACCACATCGCGTCGGACGGGTTCTCCTTCGGCCCCCTCGCGACCGATGTCATGACCGCCTACGCTGCGCGGACGCAGGGGAGTGCGCCGCTGTGGGCACCGCTCGACGTGCAGTACGCGGACTTCACGCTCTGGCAGCACGCCGCACTCGGAGACGAGAACGATCCGACCTCGATCCAGCGCAGTCAGATCGACTACTGGACCGCGCGGTTGGACGGCCTGCCCGACACGCTCGAGCTGCCGACGGATCGCCCCCGTCCCGCTGCACCGTCGCACCGCGGCGGCGCCCACGACTTCCACATCGACGCCGATCTGCACCAGCAGCTCCTCGTGCTCGCATCGGACACCTCGGCCAGCCTGTTCATGGTGTTGCACGCGGCACTGTCCGCGCTGCTGGGACGGCTCGCGGACTCGGACGACGTCGCGATCGGGTCGCCCATCGCCGGTCGCGGCCACCGCGCGCTCGACGGACTCGTCGGCATGTTCGTCAACACACTGGTGCTGCGGTCGACGCCCGCGCCGCACGTCCCGTTCACCGACCTCCTCCGCGAGGTACGCGATCACGACCTCGAGGCGTTCGCCCGCGCGGACGTCCCGTTCGAGCGTGTCGTCGACGCGGTGGCACCGGAACGCTCGACGTCGCGCCACCCGCTGTTCCAGGTCGTTCTCTCCTTCGAGAACCTCGCGCCGGTCCGCGTCGAGATGGCCGGACTGGATGTCGAGGTCGCCGAAATCGACTCCGGCACAGCCAAGTTCGACCTCACACTGCAGCTCTCGGAGCGCACCACGGTCGACGGTCGGCCCGACGGGGTCGATGCGCGCCTGGGCTACGCCCGCGATCTGTTCGACGACGCGACAGCCGCGACGATGGCGCAGCGACTGGTGTCCGTCATGCGATCGGTCGCGGCGGATCCCACCCGAGCGATCGGCGACATCGATCTGTCCACGTCCACCGACGCTCCTGCCGTCCTCGTGGGCGCGGCAGCCGGGCCCACCTCGTCGCTCGCCGACATCCTCGTCTCGGCCGCGCGGCGCGATCCGTCCGCCACCGCCGTCGTCACGGCGGACGGCTCCGTCACGTACGGCGAACTCGACGACGCGTCGGACCTTCTGGCGCACGCGTTGATCGCCGAGGGAGTCGGCCCGGAATCGATCGTGCCCGTGTGCCTCGAGCGCTCGATCGACTCGATCGTCGCGACCTGGGCCGTGACGAAGACCGGCGCCGCCTTCCTCCCGGTGGATCCGCGCTACCCGGCGGACCGCATCGAGCGCATGGTCACCGACGTCGCCGCGTCCCTCGGCATCGCTGCCGCGGGAGCCGCACTGCCCGTCGCGGTCCGGTGGGTCACCGTCGATCACCGATCCGACGAGTCCTCGGCGGCACTGCCCGTACGGGTGCGCCCGGAGAACCCGGCATACCTCATCTTCACGTCCGGATCCACGGGCACCCCCAAGGCGGTCGTGGTGCCGCACCGCGGCCTCGCCGACTTCGCCCGCGAGCAGGTGGCGACCTACCGAGTCGGACCGCGATCGCGCACACTGCATTTCGCCTCGCCGAGTTTCGACGCCTCGATCCTGGAACTGCTCATGGGATTCGCCGCGGGCGCGACCGTCGTGGTCGCCGGTACCGACGTCTACGGCGGCGACCGCCTCACCGCACTGCTGCGTGATCAGCGGGTGACCCACGCCTTCGTCACCCCTGCTGCTCTCGAGACGGTGGACCCTGCGGACCTCGACGCTCTGACCTTCGTCGGGGTCGGCGGCGACGTCTGCAGTCCCGCCCTCGTCGAACGGTGGGCGCCCGGCCGCCGCATGCTCAACCTGTACGGGCCGTCCGAGGCCACCGTCGTCGCGACCCTGACACCGCCGATGGCACCCGGCTCGCCCGTCACCATCGGCGCCCCGCGCCGCGGTGTCGACGTGCGGGTGCTCGATCGTCGTCTGCGCCCGGTGGTCCCCGGAGTTCCCGGCGAGCTCTACCTGTCCGGGCCGGCGCTGGCCCGCGGGTACCTCGGGCGCCTGCCGCTGACCTCCACCCGCTTCGTCGCCGATCCGTTCGGCACGCCGGGTGACCGTATGTACCGCACCGGCGACGTCGTCGCCGCCGTGACCACCACCGCGGGAACCGAACTGGTGTTCCGCGGCCGAGCCGACGACCAGGTCAAGGTGCGGGGTCACCGCATCGAACTCGCCGAGATCGACGCGGTGCTCCAGCGTCATCCGTCGGTCACGTTCTCCGTCACGAGCGTGCAGAACGCGGGCCGGGCCGACGCCCGCCTGGTCTCGCACCTCACGCTCGCGCCTGGCGCCGCCGGAACCGAACCGGTGCTCGAGCACGCCCGCCGCACCCTGCCCGGGTACATGGTGCCGTCCGCGGTGGTCGTGCTCGACGAGGTGCCCCTCACCCCGTCGGGCAAGCTCGATCGCCGCGCGCTGCCCATGCCCACACCGGAGACGACGGAGGCGGCGTACCGCGAGCCCCGCACCGAGACCGAGTGGACCGTCGCCCGCGTGTTCGCGGACGTCCTCACGGTGCCCCGGGTCGGTCTGGACGACAGCTTCTTCGACGCCGGTGGCAACTCGTTGATGGCGACCCGTGTCACCAGTGCGATCGGCGCCGCGCTGAGCCGTGAGGTGGAGGTGCGCACTCTCTTCGAGGCCCCGACCGTCGAGGCGCTCGCGGCTCACCTCGACGCCGACAGCGGTGCGGCGTCGCGGATCCCGCTCGTCGCGATCCCGGCGGCGAGCCGTCCGGACCGGATTCCGCTGTCGTCGCCGCAGCAACGGCTCTGGTTCCTCAATCGCTTCGACCCCACCTCCGACGCCTACAACATCTCGTTCTCGGTGCACCTGGACGGCGTCCTCGACGGCCCCGCGATGGCACTGGCGTTGGCCGACGTGGTGGAACGGCACGAGAGCCTGCGGACCGTGTTCCCCGAGAGCGATCACGGACCGCACCAGGTCGTCGCACCGGCAGCACCCGTACCGCTCACAACGACCGTCGTGGACCGCGACGACGTCGCGGAGGCGCTGACACGGTTCGCCCGTCGCGGGTTCGATCTCACGGTCGAGACCCCGCTGCGCACCACTCTTCTGTCGATCTCCGAGACGGAGCACGTGCTCGGTCTCGTCGTGCACCACATCGCCGCGGACGGGTGGTCCCTCGGACCGCTGACCCGCGACGTCATGGTCGCCTACGCCGCCCGCATCCGGGGAGCTGCCCCGCAGTGGACCCCACTTCCGGTGCAGTACAGCGACTTCACCCTGTGGCAGCGGGCCGTGCTCGGTGACGAGGCCGACCCGGAGAGCCGGGCACACCGCGACCTCTCCTTCTGGACCGACACTCTCGCCGACCTTCCGGACGAGTGCACCCTGCCCGGCGACCGCGTCCGCCCGGCGGCGCCGTCCCACCGGGCCGGCGTCCACGAGTTCGCCGTCGATCCGGCCGTGATGACCGCACTGTCGGCCGTCGCCGAGCGCCGGGGCAGCACCACGTTCATGGCGATGCACGCCGCACTCGCGGTCACGCTCGCTCGGCTCGCCGACACCCGGGACGTGGTGATCGGCACCCCGATCGCCGGCCGACGCGATCGCGCACTGGACGAGCTGGTCGGCATGTTCGTCGGCACTCTTGTCCTGCGCTCCGACGTGGCGCCGTCCGACACCTTCGCCGACCTTCTCGGCCGGGTCCGCAGCACCGATCTCGACGCGTTCGCCCACGCGGACCTGCCGTTCGAGCGTCTGGTCGACGCTCTGTCGCCGTCGCGGACGGCCGGTCGGCACCCGCTCGTGCAGGTCGTGCTGGCCTTCCAGTCCGACGGTGTCACCAGCGGCGAACTCGACGGTCTCACCGTCACCGCGTCGGAGATCGACCTGCAGCGCAGCAAGTTCGACGTCGAGCTCGCCGTCACGGAGAGCACCGACGCCGACGGTGAGCGGTCGTGGCGGTTCCGCGTCACCTACACGCGCGATCTCTACGACGAGAGCACCATCGCCGCCTTCGCGGACCGTGTCAGCGCCGTGCTCACCACGGTGGCCCGAGACCCGTCGGTGACCGTGGGCGACATCGAACTCCTGTCCCATCAGGAGTCCCGCGAGCTGACGACACGGGCCGGCGAGCGTCCCGGCGCACCGGTACTGCTGCCCGACCTGTGGGCCGCCGTCGCGCGGGAGAACGCGAACACCACTGCGCTGGTGCATGATCCGTCCCACGGCGTCGACGTCACGGCTCGGCGGTCGCGCACGTACGCCGAGCTCGATGCCGACGCCACCCGTCTCGCCCGGGTCCTGCTCGAACGCGGAGCCGGACCCGAGCGCGTCGTCGCCCTGGCGCTCACCCGGTCGGCGGAGTCCGTCGCGGCGATGCTCGCCGTGGCGATGACAGGCGCGGCCTGGGTCCCCGTCGATCCGCGCTACCCGGCGGACCGCATCGACCACATGCTCACCGACAGCGGGGCCGACCTCGGTGTCTGCACCGTGGCCGACCGCCCGGCGGCAGGACGGGACGTCGACTGGATCGTGCTCGACGACCCGGCCACCGTCGCCGACATCGCGACCCGGTCGACGGAACCCGTCACCGACCGTGACCGGACGTCCACGCTGCGTGTCGACCATCCGGCCTACGTCATCTACACCTCCGGATCGACGGGAATGCCCAAGGGCGTCGCCGTGACGCACTCGGGACTCTCCTCGTTCGCAGAGGTGCAGCGCACGACGTTCGGCATCACCGGAACATCGCGGACCCTGCACTTCGCCTCGCCGAGCTTCGACGCGTCGGTGCTCGAGATCCTGATGGCGATGGGCGCCGGCTCCACCGTCGTCGTCGCCCCGAGCGACGTCTACGGCGGCGCGGAACTGGCCGAACTGATCGACCGCGAGTCGGTCTCGCACGCCTTCGTCACCCCGGCCGCGCTCGCGACCGTCGACGTCGCCGCCGGATCACTGCCGAGTCTCACCACCGTGGTGGTGGGCGGCGACACGTGCTCCGCGGACCTGGTGCGGCGCTGGTCGGTCGGACGTTCGCTGTACAACGGGTACGGCCCGACGGAGGCGACCATCGTCGCCGCCATCGCGGAACTGCGTGCCGACGAACCGGTCACCATCGGTACGCCCATCGCCGGAGTCCGCGCCGTGGTGCTCGACGCGCGTCTGCATCCGGTGCCGGTCGGCGTCACGGGTGAGCTGTACCTGTCGGGTGTCGGCGTCGCTCGCGGCTACCTCGACCGCGCGGGACTGACGGCGGGCCGGTTCGTGGCCGATCCGTACGGCACAGCGGGGGAGCGGATGTACCGCACCGGCGATGTCGTGCGGTGGACTGCGGACGGCCGGCTCGACTACGTCGGACGCTCGGACACCCAGGTCAAGATCCGCGGATTCCGCATCGAGCTCGGTGAGATCGACGCCGCACTGACGAGGGACCCGTCCGTCGGCTTCGCGCACACTCTGGTGTACACCGATGCCTCCGGTCGCGCCTCGCTGGCGTCCTACGTCGTCGCCGCCACCGGACACGACATCGATGTCGACGCGGTCACGGGCGGCGTCCGCTCCGTCCTGCCCGGCCACATGGTGCCGGCATCGATGACGGTTCTCGAGCGCATCCCTCTCACTCCCGTCGGCAAGCTGGACGTGCGGGCGCTTCCCGCCCCGGTCGTCGTGGCCGTCGACCGCACTCACGACGCGCCGGCCTCCGAGACCGAGCGGGCCGTCGCCGAGATCGTAGCGGCAGTGCTGGACCTCGACGTCGAGGTCGGACGCGACGACAGCTTCTTCGCACTCGGTGGCAACTCCCTGTTGGCCACACAGGTCGCCTCCCGCCTGGGTTCCACTCGCGGCGTTCGGGTTCCGGTCCGGGCACTCTTCGAGCACCCGACGGTCGCAGCCCTCGCCGCGCACATCGACGGGCTCGCCGAGTCCGCCGGCCCCGCTCTCGAGGCACGGCCTCGACCCGACCGGATCCCGCTGTCCTCGGCGCAGCAACGCCTGTGGTTCCTCAACAGGTTCGACCGGGCGTCGGGGGCGTACAACGTGCCCTTCGCGGTGCGCCTGACGGGACCGCTCGACAGCGCCGCGCTGGAGGCCGCGCTGCGCGACCTCGTCGACCGCCACGAGGTGCTCCGGACCGTGTACCCGGACTCGCCCGAGGGCCCGCACCAGGAGATCCTGCCTGCGCACGAGGTGCCGGTGGCGCTGGAGCCCGTCGTGACCGAGCCCTCCGCGGTGACGGCCGCGATCGTCACGAGCGCGGCCCGCGGGTTCGACGTGACCACGCAGGCGCCCCTGCGGGTGGACCTGCTCGAGGTGGCGGCCGGGGACGAGCACGTCCTCGTCGTCACGCTGCACCACATCGCCGCGGACGGCTGGTCGCTGGCGCCGCTCGCCGCCGACCTGCTCACCGCCTACACCGCGCGGTCCACCGGCACGGCACCCGCGACGGAGCCACTGACGGTGCAGTACGCGGACTACACGCTGTGGCAGCGTGACCGGCTCGGCTCCGAGGACGACCCGTCGAGCCTCGTCTCGACGCAACTCGCGTACTGGACGGCGGCGTTGACCGGAGCTCCCGACCGTATCGACATCCCCACCGACCGTCCGCGGCCGAGCGTGCCGTCTCACCGGGGCGGGGTGGTCACCACCACGGTGGGTGTCGACACGCACCGGCGGCTCGTCGACCTTGCGCGGCGGGAGAACGCGACGCTGTTCATGGCCGTCCACACCGCCCTCGCCGTCGTGCTCGGCCGTCTCGCCGGCCGCTTCGACACGTCCGTCGGTACCGCGGTTGCCGGCCGCGGCGACCAGGCACTGGACGCGCTGGTCGGAATGTTCGTCAACACGCTGGTCCTGCGCACGCGGGTCTCGCCGACCGCGTCGCTGACCGAGGCGTTGCAGCACGTGCGCGCGGTCGATCTGGACGCGTTCGCGCACCCCGACGTTCCGTTCGAACGTCTGGTGGACGTGCTGCACCCACAGCGCAGCACGAGCCATCACCCGTTGTTCCAGATCATGTTGTCGTTGCAGGACGACGTTCCGACGACTGCACGCATGGGCGAGGTGACCGTCGACGCGGCCGAGGTGGACGTCGCCGTCGCCAAGTTCGACATCCAGTTCACGGTCACCGACCGGCGCACCGACGACCGGGAGCCGGCCGGGCTGACCGTCACCGCCGACTACGCGACCGATCTGTTCGACGCCGCCACCGTGAGCACCATGCTCGATCGTCTGGTGGGCGTGTTGGGCGTCCTGGCCACCGAACCCGACCGCAGCGTCGGCAGCGTCGAGATGTTGACCTCGCAGGAGCGAGCCCATCTGGTGCCCGTGCACGGCGGCGAGACCGATCCCGATCCGTCGCTGACCCTGTCCGAGGTGTTCGAACAGACCGCACGCCGGGTTCCCGGCCGCATCGCGGCGGAGTACCTCGGCGCCCACATCACCTACGGCGAGCTCGACCGACGTTCGACCACGGTGGCCCGAGCTCTCGTCCGGCGCGGTGTCGGACCGGAATCACTGGTGGCCCTGGGCTTCACGCGATCCTTCGACTCCCTCGTCGCGGTCCTGGCCGTCGCGAAGGCCGGCGGCGCCTTCGTCCCGGTCGACCCGCACTACCCGGCCGACCGCGTCCGTCACATGCTGACGGACTCGGCGACCACGTGGGGACTGACGACCGCGGAGCACCTGGCGGCCGTGGACGGAGTCTCGTCGACACGGTGGCTCGTGCTCGACGACGCGGACACCCTGGCCGAGCTGGCTCGTACGTCCGACGAACCCCTCACGCCCGCAGAGCTTCTCGGACCCATCGCTCTCGTGCACCCCGCGTACGTCATCTACACCTCGGGGTCGACCGGGACACCGAAGGGCGTCGTCGTCACCCACTCCGGCCTGTCGAACTTCGCCGGCGAGCTGCGCGATCGATTCGAGGTCGACGAGACGGCGCGCGTGCTGCACTTCGCGACACCGAGTTTCGACGCCGCCGTCATGGATCAGCTGTTCGCGTACGGATCCGGCGCGACACTCGTCGTGTCACCGCCCGGGGTCTACGGCGGCCGCGAACTGGGCGACCTGTTGGGATCGGAACGCATCACGCACGCCTTCATCACGACCGCGGCATTGTCGACCGCGGACCCGGCGAGCGCGACGTCGTTGCGACACATCCTCGTCGGCGGCGAGGCGTGCCCACCGGAACTGGTGGAGCGCTGGGCTCCGGGACGCTCGCTGTACAACGTGTACGGGCCGACGGAGACGACCATCGTCACGACGATGAGTGCGCCGATGGTGCCCAAGGGTCCGGTCACGATCGGTGGACCGATCCGTGGTGTCGCGGCGCAGGTCCTCGACCGCCAGCTGCAACCGGTGCCGTTCGGCGTCGTCGGCGAGCTGTACCTCGCCGGACCGGAACTCGCTCGCGGATACCTCGGGCGCACGGCGTTGACGTCGTCGCGGTTCGTCGCCGATCCGCACGGCAAGCCGGGTGAGCGCCTCTACCGCACCGGTGACCTGGTGCGCTGGCGCGAGTCCGCCGACGGCGACCCGACCCTGTCCTACGTGGGCCGGACCGATCATCAGGTCAAGATCCGCGGGTTCCGCATCGAGCTGGGTGAGATCGACGCCGCGTTCGACGTGCACGACGGCGTGGACTTCGCGACCACGATGGGCCACGTCCTGCCCTCGGGGGACACCGTGCTGGTGTCCTACGTCCTGCCGCACCGGGAATCGTCGGTCGACACGGCGTCGCTGCGTCGCCATCTGCAGGAGCGACTGCCCGGCTACATGGTGCCGCAGTCGATCATGCTGCTGGACGAGCTGCCGCTGACCTCCGTCGGCAAGCTCGATCGGCGAGCGCTGCCCGCTCCGGAGTTCGCCGTCACCGGCGAGCATCGCGATCCGGGCACCGCGACCGAGCGCGCCGTCTGCGCTGTCTACGAGGAGATCCTGGGGGTGGCCGGAGTCGGACTCGACGACAGCTTCTTCGAACTCGGCGGCACATCGCTGGTGGGGACGCGCGTGGTCGCTCGACTCGAGGAGACCCTCGGCACGACGGTTCCGATGCAATGGTTGTTCACCGACTCCACGCCGGCAGCTCTCGCCGCGCGCATCGACGACACCGCGCATCTGTCGGCGGACGAGGTCGCGGCGACGGCCACGGCGTCACTGGACATGCTGCTGCCGCTGCGCCCGCAGGGTTCCGCGTCACCGGTGTTCTGCATCCATCCGGCGTTCGGACTGTCCTGGAGTTACAGCGGTCTGCTCGCCCACCTCGACTCGAATCAGCCGGTGTACGGCCTGCAGTCACCCGTCGTCTCGGGACGCACCGAGGAGTTCGACACGGTCGAAGAGCTGGCCCGGTACTACGTTCGCGAGATCCGGTCGATCCAGCCGCACGGTCCGTACCACCTGCTGGGCTGGTCGCTCGGCGGCCTCATCGCCCACGCGATGACCGTCGAGCTGCAGCGGGTGGGGGAGAGCGTCGCGACGCTGACCATGCTCGACAGCTACGTGCTCGCCGACGAGTACCTCGAGTCGACACCGTCGGTGCGGGATCTCATCGAGGAGTTCACCGGCCACGAGTTGCCGGCAGGCGTGGAACCGACGGTCGCGGAGGCTGCGGCCGCGCTGCGGTCCGAGGGTGGTCCGATGGCGGCGATGACCGTCGACACCCTCGAGCGGCTGTACGCGGGCTACGTGAACGGGACCTCGCTGGCGCACGGGTACTCACCGGGCGTCGTGGACTGCGACGTGCTGTTCTTCACCGCGACCGAGGACGAGGTGAATCGGAACGACGTACGGCGGACCGCCTCGGCCTGGCGTCGACACGTCCGCGGTGCCATCCACGATCACGCGGTGCCGGTCGCACACTCCGCGATGACCGATCCGCAGGCACTCGCGATCATCGGACCGATCGTCGCGCAGCACCTGCGCTGATCTCGGACGGACCCGAGACACACCGAGGGCCCCGGAGCAGATGCTCCGGGGCCCTCGGTGACGACAGGGGAGAGGCGGTCAGACTCCGGCGCCGCGACGCTTCGCCTTGAGCAGATCCATCCGCTCCTTGAGCAGTTCCTCGAGCTCCTCCACCGAACGCCGCTCGAGCAGCATGTCCCAGTGGGTGCGCGGGGGCTTGACCTTCTTGGCCTCGGGCGCGGTGCCCTCGATCAGACTGCCCTCGAGACCGTTGCGGCAGAGCCAGGTGCCGGGCAGCTCGGCGTCGTCGGCGAAGGGAACGTCGAACTCCTCGCCGTTGTCCGTCCGGTATCGAGCCATGCGCCGGGGCGCGAGGTCGTGGTCGCGATCGGTCTCGTAGCTCACCGCTCCGAGTCGACTACCTCGTAGAACGCGATCTGCCATGGTGGAGTCCTCTCTCGATCGTGGTACGCATGTCGCGTCCGTCGAATTCAACGCGCGTGGTGCGCGGAACGTTCCCGCACGCGAACACCCCATTCTAACCGGTGATGCGGCAGAGTCCGCGCACGTCGGTATCGTCGGGTCGATGCGGGGTGAATCCGGGACTGTGGACGGTGGGATCGGTCGGTCCCGCGCACGGCGCCCGAGCACGTGTCTGTGGTGCGGTCGGCCGGTGGTCGAGGGCGCTGCGGGCCGGCGCCGACGGTACTGCCGTCAGTCCTGCCGTCAGCGTGCCTACGAACAGCGGACGTCGCTGAAGGACACCGTCGTCGCGGACGACGCCGTGGTGCTCACGGAGGCCGAGGCCGGTGCCGCCGCCGATCGCGCGTTCGGAGTCCGGTGCGCCGCCGAGGACGTGGCCACGGCCGTCGCGGAGGGCGCCGACGCGGCCGAACTCGCCGAACTCTGCGACCGGTTGGTCACCCTGGCCAAGGACGCGGAACGACTGCGCTGATCCTGATCAGACACCCAGGTCGCTCGGGTGGTAGCCCTGCGGATACCCGGGGTACGTCCGGTTGCGCGGATCCTGCGCCGACCGCGATGCCGTCCGCTTGGGCAGCAGACGCTCCACGCGGCCTCGGGCCTGCAGCGCCGACTCGAGTGCCGGGCGCACGGCGGGAATCGGGTCGCCGAACCCGAAGGCGCGGGTCATGTCCTGATCGATCATCGACAGCACGGCGCCGCGCACCGCGGAGCGGACCGGGCGCGGGTACCACGACGCCAGCAGGTCGCGGGTGTACTCGCCGATGGCCCTGTTGTCGTCGGAGTAGACGAACCGCTCGCGCTCGTACCGCACCTTGAAGGCGTGGAAGTCGGCTGTCGACGCGGGAATCTCCCGGATGCCCATCCGGATCCCGACCTCGCGGTAGAACGCGACGCTCGCGATCCGTTCGTGCGGATGCAGGCGCCGCCACCCGTAGCGGTCGATCCAGTCCAGCGGATCGAACGCGAAGGTGGAGAGCACGTACAGCATGTCGTCGTTCGAGATGTCGTGGCGCGCGTGCATGCGGTTGACCGCGCGGAGCGACGCGCGCCCGCGCTCGGAGTCGTACCCGTGTTCCACGAGTTCCGACATCAGCAGTGCGGTGTCGTCGTACCGCTTCTGGGGGCGGTGCTCGAACTCTCCCGTCCTGCGGAGCAACGCCGAGATGGTGGGCACGCAGTACGTGCGGAACAGCGCGAACTCCAACGCGCGCTGGTAGTCCCAGGGAAACTCGCAGCCCGCCGTGATCTTGAGGACGGTGGCCGCGTCCGCCACCGGATCCAGCTCGTCGATCACCCGCACCCACCCGAACCGCCCGAAGCGCGGCCGGGGGAGGGTGGTCATCGCCCGTAGACCTTGGTCAGCAACAGGCGCGCGACCGCGACGTCGCGTCGCTTGCGCGTCATCGTCACCAGGCCCAGCGGGGCGGCGAAGCGTTGCTTCGTCACCGACTTCACCCGGGAGAACTCCCGCAACCCGTCGGCGCCGTGGATCCGTCCGAAGCCCGAGTCGCCGACTCCGCCGAACGGCAGCGCGCCCACCGCTGCGAAGCCCAGCACGGAGTTGACCGTCACCACTCCGACGCGGAGCCGGTCCGCCGCCCGCTCGGCCGCGGCCTTCGACGCGGTGAAGACCGACGCGCCCAGCCCGTACTTCGAGGCGTTGGCCCGCTCGATGCCCTCGTCGAGATCACGGACGCGGTTGACCACCACGGTCGGACCGAATGTCTCCTCGGCGACGGCCGAGCTGTCCTCCGGCACGTCGAGCAGCACGATGGGATCGACGTACGGCGCCCGGACGGATTCGAGTCCGCCCACGACGGCGCGACCACCGCGCGCCAGGGCGTCCTCGACCTGGTCCCGCACGATGTCGACCTGCTTCGGCAACGTCATGCGTCCGTACTGCGCATCGTCCGCGTCGCCGACCCGGAGGTCGCGTACACGGGAGGTCAGGATGTCCACGAAACGATCGGCGACCTCCTCGACCACGTAGATGCGCTCCACACCCGCGCAGGTCTGGCCCGCGTTGCCCATGGCGCCGAACGCGGCGAAGGTCGCCGCGGCCTCGAGGTCGGCGGTGGCGTCGACGATGAGCGCGTCCTTGCCGCCGCCCTCGACCACGATCGGCGTGAGCGTCTCCGCGCACACCGCCATGACCTTCTTCGCCGTCGCGGTGGACCCGGTGAAGGCGAGCTTGTCCACTCCCGAGCGGCACAGCGCCTCGCCGACCCGACCGTCGCCGGTGACGGTCTGGAGCACCTGGTGCGGCGCCGCCAGCGACGCCCAGGCGTCGGCCAGCCAGGTGCCGGTGCGGGGAGTGAGCTCGCTGGGCTTGAAGACGACGGCGTTGCCGGCGGCCATCGAGTACGCGAGCGACCCCATCGGTGTGTAGACCGGATAGTTCCACGGGCCGATCACGCCGACGACACCCATCGGTTGATACCGCACGGAGGCAGCGTGATTGATGCTCACCAGACCCGGGAAGACGGACCGCTCCCGCAGGACACGTCGCGCGTTCTTCGCGGCCCACGTGAGATGCTCCACCGCCAGCATGACCTCGAGCAGAGCGTCGTCCTTCGGCTTGCCCGTCTCCTCGCGCACGGTGTCGACGAGCGACCCCGACGTCCGGGCGATCCTGGATCGGAACTCGAGCAGCCACCCCTTGCGATCCGTGAAATCGAGAGCGCCCCACCACAGTGCCGCGTCACGCGCGCGGGCGACGGCCGCGTGCACCTCTCCGTCGGACGGCGTCGGTGCCGCGGTGCGTTCCGGAGAGTGCTGGACCGTCATGTGTGTACCCCTCAGTCAGCCGAATGATCCACTGTGATCGGTGACACTATGGCTGATCGCCGTCCGCGACAATGACCGAGCCGACCGCGGTCGGTGACCCGAACCGACCGTCAGGCGATGTCGCACCCTTCGGTGGGTACGTCGGCGAACCTGTCCATCAGGTACGCCGCGGCCGCACCGCCGTAGCCGTCGATGATCTGCGGACCGAAGTGGTTGGGCAGCACCGCACCCGGCAGGATCGGCGGCAGCGGGTTCGACCGGAACGTCACCGACGCACCCTGGCCGCACCACTCCTCCGCCAACTCCCGCGCCTGCCCGTACGGCACCGTGTCGTCGTTGATGCCGCTGGTGATCAACACCGGGGCCGACGGCCGCAGGGTGCCGGTACGCAGCTTCTCGAAGATGGGACCGGCCTCGGGCACGGATCTCAGATTCTCGGACATCGAGCGACCGTCCTTCGTCAGCGTCTCGGTGCGCAGGAACGGATACGTCAGGATCGTGTCGGCGATGCACTGGGTCGACAGGTCGTTCAGCACCGTCTTGCCGTGATCGGAGACGCGCTCCTCGACGCGGGCCCGCAACGACGGGTTTCGCTCGAGGACTCCGTTCAGTGCGTACCCGATGACTCCGCCGATGAGAGTGCCGTCCACCGTGTTCAGCACGTCGAGCAGGTCGGCCGTCGGTGCGCCCGCCCACGTGCCCTTGATGTTCAGTTCCGGTGCGTAACTCGCCGCCGACTCGGCCGCGGCGGCGGTGGCGCCGCCGCCCTGCGAATAGCCCCAGAGACCGATGGGGGAGTCGGGGTCGCCCGCCAGCGCGTTCGCCGCTCGCGCGCCGTCGAGCACCGCGTGCGCCTCCTCCGGCCGGTTGACGTAGGTGTGCAATCCCGGCGTGCCGAGACCGATGTAGTCGGTCACGAAGACGCGCGCGCCCATCGACCCCCAGAGCGTCGACGACACGAGTTCCTGGTTCGCCGAGAGGGACAGGGGGTCCGTCGTGAGGTTCAGCCCGAGCGGGAACGCCCGCGACGGCGCGCACTGGTCGCCCTGCCCCACCGTCCCCGGAGCGACCACGACGGTGGGTCTGGGGCCGACGCCGCGCCAGGGAACGGCCGAGTCGATGAACGTTCCGGTCACCGCGACGGGCTCGTCGTTCTCGGTCCGCGAGGTGTACATGACGCGCTGCGCGGTGGCGGGATAGCGACCGTCCACTCCCGGCGCAGCGAGAAAGAGCGACATCGGCTCGGTGCGGAGCACCGTGCCCGGCGCACCCGCGACGTCCGTCGGTGGGGAGTAGAAGTCGTCACCGGGGGCTGCGTCGGCGAGTGCGGGTGCGACACCGACCAACGCCACGAGCACGGCTCCGACGATCAGACTGCGTGACAGTGTCATCGACTTCCTTCCCGCTGCACGGACCCCCCGGCAGGCGCCCTGAAGTTAGACAGTTCTGGCACCAGGTGTCAAGGTCACGAGGTGAAGCCCGTCACTCCGGCGGCACGGTCATCGACGCCGGGAGCCACCGCAGGAGGAAGGCGCGGAGGTCGTCGTCGTCCGCGATGGACGGATCGTCGAAGAGCACGACGGACAGTCCGAGACGAGTGGTGATGAGGACGATGTCGTCCAACACCGCCGCGACCCGGGGGTCGAGTGCGGTCAGCGGGGACAGTAGATCTCGCACGACGGGAATGGCGTGCTGGACGACATCGGGATGCAGCACCGGGTTGATGCCGTCCAACCGCAGCAGCGCTCCCATCGCGGGAATGTCGCGCACCGCCCGCCGACCACCGATCACCATCTCCACGACGTAGTCGCGCACGGTCTCCGGGCCGTCGAGGCGCGACCGGATCTCGGTCATGACCTCGACCGCCAAATGCTCCATCGTGCGGGTCACCAACACCTCGCGCGTGCCGAAGATGGAGTACACGGTCTGTCGGGAGACCCCGGCAGCGGCGGACACACCCGCGATGGTGACGCCGTCGAAACCGTGCTCCGCGATCACCTCGAGGGTGGCCTCCATGATCTTGCCGCGCGATCGCATGGGACCAGTGTGCGGGATCCTCACGTCAGCTGCGGTCGCGCCGAGCCACCTCGAGCTCGAACCCGGCCGGCATGAGGGTGAGGCGTTCCTCGATGGCGAGCTCGTAGCCCGGATCGGGAGCGACGTCGAAGGTCTGGAGGATCGTGCCCAGCACCAGCAGCGACTCGTGGAGAGCGAACTGGCGCCCGATGCAGGCACGCTCGCCCGTGCCGAACGGCTTGTAGGCGTGCGGCGGCCTGGCCCGCACGTTCGCCGACAGGAAGCGGTCCGGGTCGAACACCTCGGGATCCGGCCCCCATACGGGATCGCGATGCAGACCGGGGATGAGCACCAGGGCCCAGTCGCCCGCTGCCATGGGACGCCCGCCGACCGTCGTGTCGTGGCGTGCCTCCCGCGCGTAACCGGGGGCCGTCGGCCACAGGCGCAGTCCCTCGTCGAGAACCCGTCGGACGAAGCGCAACTTCGCCACCTGCTCGAAGGACGGCGTGTCCGCACCCCACACCTCGTCCACCTCCGCACGCGCCCGAGCCCACATCTCGGGATGCCTCGACAGGTAGTACAGGGCGAACGACAGTGAGCCGGAGGTCGTCTCGTGTCCGGCGATGAGGAAGGTGACGATCTGATGCCGGATGTTCACCTCGTCCAGCGCGTTGGGATCACCGTCGCGTGCCGCCTGGAGCATGATGTCCAGCAGATCGCCGTCGCCGCTCGTCTCACCGTCCCGGCGGGCCCGCACGATGTCGTCGAGCAACTCGGCCATGAAGGCCTTGTCGGCATCGTTCCGCCGTTCGCGACGCCGGAACACCAGGTCGCCGACGACGGGGAGCGGCAGCAGTGCGCGGCGCTGGTTGTGCTGCAGGGTCCGCACCATGGCCCGGACGAACGGGTGCGTCTCGGCGCGGGTGAACGAGTCGAAGCTGTAGCTGAACCCGGTGCGGCCGATGGTCTCGAGCGTCAACTTGGTCATGTCCGAGGAGACGTCGACCCGATCACGGGACGACCAGTGCGACACCAGCTGTCCGGCGACGTCCACCATGATGTCGTGGTAGCTCCGCATGGCCGACTGCGTGAACGCCGGCCGGAGGAGATCGTGGGCCTTGCGCCAGTTCGGTTCGTGCGAGTACGCCGTGAACAGTCCGTCCCCGCCGATCGAGCGAAGTCCGGCGACCGCGGGTGCCACGTGCTTGACGAACCGCGACTCGTCGCTGAGTTCCTCCACGAGATCGGCGCCCGACACGATCACGAACCGGCGCCCCAGGACCACCCGCTCGAAGATGGGGCCCAGCTGCGCGGCCAGCGCCACCGAGTCCTGCACCGGGGTGCTCGCGTGTACGCCCAGCACGTCGCCCAGCACCGGGAGTCGTCGAGGGGGATGGGGAAGCGGAGAAGTGGACGAGATCGTGGTGACCACGGTCGGACCCTTTCGCGTGGGTGGCCGGCGTACTGAACCGGGATACAACAGCGGACGGTACCCCCTACTGAACGCGTGTCAAGTATCACGAGCAGTCCCGTAACATGGCGCAGGTCATGACCTCTCCCCGCAAACGCCTGTCACCCGATCAGCGTCGGCACCAGTTGCTCGAAATCGGGTCACGACTGTTCGCGGAACGGCCCTACGACGAGGTGTGGATCGAGGAGGTCGCCGACCTGGCCGGCGTCTCGCGTGGGCTGATGTATCACTACTTCTCGTCCAAGAGGGATTTCTTCGCCGACATCATCCGGCTCGAATCCGCTCGGATGGTCGAGATCACGGCTCCCGACACCACGCTGCCCGTCGAGCACCAGGTGTCCGCCGGACTGCGCGCCTACATCCGCTACTCCACCGATCACGCTCACGGACTACGGGCCATCAATCGAGGAACGATGTCGGGCGACGTCGGTATCCAGGCGATCCTCACGGCCGAGTTCGAGACGCAGCAGCAGCGGATCCTGGCGGCTCTGGGACCCGACGAGGGCGCGGACGAGGTGACTCGGGTCGCCGTGGCCGGGTGGGTGTCGTTCGTTCGCGCCGTGTGCGTGGACTGGGTGGACCGGCAGTCGATCTCGGCCGACGAGGTGCATGATCTCTGCATGCGCGCACTGCACGGACTGCTGCGGCATTCCTGAGAGGAGGACGCGTGACCGACACCGGTGCGGACTCGCGACACCTCGACGATCTGCGTCGTCTCCGTCGAGTACGGGATCGAATGGACCGCGAGTACGCCACGCCACTGAACCTCGAGACCCTGGCGCGCGACGCGCACGTGTCCGCGGGGCACCTGAGCCGGCAGTTCCGCGCCGCGTACGGAGAGTCGCCCTACGCGTACCTGATGACGCGGCGCATCGAACGAGCCATGGCGCTGCTCCGGGGGTCGGAGAGGTCGGTGACGGAGATCTGCTTCACCGTGGGGTGCTCCTCACTGGGCACCTTCAGCACCCGGTTCTCCGAACTGACCGGACTGTCCCCGTCCACGTATCGGCAGCAGAACCAGTCCACGGAGGCCGGCGCGCCGTCGTGTGTCGAGAAGGTGGTCACCCGACCGATCAGGAATCGAGAAGCGGACCGCGTAAGGCGAACCTAGTGTCGTCGCCATGACACTCACCATCGCCTCCAGCTTCCTCCCGCAGGACGATCCGGAGGCCGCACTGGCCTTCTACCGCGACCTTCTCGGCTTCGAGGTCCGCCTCGACGTCGGGTACGAGAACCTGCGGTGGCTCACCGTCGGCCCGCCCGGGCAGCCGGACACCGCCATCGTTCTGACACCGCCCGCGGTCGACCCCGCCATCACCGAGGACGAGCGCCGCACCATCACCGAGATGATGGCCAAGGGCACGTACGGCGGCATCCTGCTCGCGAGCGACGACCTCGAGGCGACCTTCGATGCACTCCAGGCCGCGGATGCCGACATCGTGCAGGAACCGACCGACCAGCCCTACGGGATCCGGGACTGCGCGGTGCGTGATCCCGCGGGCAACCTGATCCGCATCCAGCAGCGTCAGCGGTAGTCGCTCAGATCGAGGTTCGCGTCGTCCGAGCCGCCGAACCTGCCGGCCAGCGCTCGCACCGGCGCCGAACCGGCCAGTCGCACAGCAGAGTTGAAGACCGCGAGCCCCACTGCCGTCTTCGGGTGCGCCAGCCTCGGCGTTCCCGGCGGCAGCGACTGCACCGTGTCGACGAAGGGCCGCATCCGCGCGTCCCACGCCGTGAACGCGGCCCGGTGATCATCGGTGCGGGCGAGTTCGGCGGCCAGTACGTAGGCACCGGTGATCGCCAGTGTCGTGCCCATCCCACTCACCGGAGTCGCGCACCAGGCCGCGTCGCCCACCATCGCGACCCGGCCCGACGACCACCGTGGGGCGCGCACCTGAGCGAGACGGTCGACGTACAGCTCCGAGGCGGAATCGAGCGACTCCAGGATGCGGGAAGTCTCCCAGCCGGCGCCGGCGAACGTCGCCCGAAGGGCGGCGACGACCTCCGACTGCCCTGCCCGCTCGAGGCCGGTCGGCCCCGACAACCAGGACAGGCTGAAGCGCGTGGTGCCCTGGTTGTCCGGGCGCAAGCCGGCCACACGTCCGCCGGTCGCGTTGTACCAGCGCCACCATGCATCGTCGTCCGAGGTGCGGGGGAGCACCCCGTAGGCGGTGAACAGCCCGAGATCTCGCGTGACGGCCTCGCCGGGAAAGACGATCTCCCGGCTCCCGGACCGCACTCCGTCGGCGAACACCACGAGGTCGTAGCGCTCGGGAGCGCCGTGCTCGAACGTCACGTCGACACCGTGGGCGTCCTGATCGCAGCCCACGACCCGGTCGCCGTAGCGGTACTCGACGTCCGGTCCCGACGCGTCGACGAGGATGCGCGCGAGTTCGCCGCGGAGGATCTCCAGCTCGGCCGTCGCGCCTCCGCTGTCCGCCGTACCGGCCGGGAACGCCGCGATCGTCGCGCCCCGTCGATCGACGAACCGGGTGCCCTGTTCCGTCGTGGTCGCGGCGAAGAGAGCGTCCTCCAGACCCATGCGGCGTACGACCTCGCGGCCGGGACCACGAATGTCGATGTTCTGCCCGCCGAGCCGAGGCGACGGAGCGCGCTCGACGACCGTCACGGCACGACCCGACCTCGCGAGCCAGTACGCGAGGGTCGGGCCGGCGATGCTGGCCCCGGTGATCAGTACGCGTCGTTCCACAGTCACGATCTTCGCCTTCCGTGCTCACTACCTGTGAGGTACAGGAAGGACTTCGTCGACCGACGGTACGTCGGTCGACGTGCGACGCTCAGGCAGGGTTCCAGGTGATACCAAATTGTGCCGATAATCGACATTATGTCAACTATTGTGAATCTCCCACCCCTTGCCGCGTCAGGTACCTCATCAGGTGCAGTCCCCCCGAGAACGTCCGCGTCTCCGCCAACTCCAGGCCCGCCCACTCGTCGAGCACCGTGAAGAACGGCGTACCGGCGCCCACCAGAACGGGGTGCGTCATGATCACGTACTCGTCGATCAGCCCGGCCCGCATCGCCGCCGCGGCCAGTGTGGCGCCGCCGATGTCCATCGGCCCACCGTCGCCGGCCTTCAGTCGGACTATCTCCGCCACGGCGTCACCTGTGACGAGCCGCGCGTTGCCCTCCACCGCGTCCAGGGTGGACGAGAACACCACCTTGGGCATGTCGCGCCACCGACGGGCGTACTCGACGTGCGCGGGCGTCGCCCCTGGCTGCCGATCGGCCGTCGGCCAGTGCGCGTTCATCGCCTCCCACAGCCTCCGCCCGTAGAGCGTGAGGCCCGTCGAGTCGACGCGGTCGGACCACCACTGGAACGCCTCGTCGCTCGGCACGCTCCAGCCGAGGTCGCCATCGGGCGCCGCGACGTAACCGTCCACACTCGTGTTCATCGCGAATCTCAGTGTGCGCATGACGTTTCCCCGTCAGCGGCGCACATCGAACACCTGCTTCTGGACACCGTTGCCGTAGACCTCGTGCTCGACGAGCGTCAGCACCGTGGCGCCCTTGTCCGTGTCGCTGAACAGGCGCAGGCCGGCGCCGAGCAGCAACGGGAACACCAGCAGGTGGTACCTGTCGACCAGCCCGGCGTCGGCCAACGCACGTCCCAGCGTCGCGCTCCCGTGCACGAGGATCGGTCCGCCCTCGGTCTCCTTCAGCGCGGCGACGTCGTCGAGTGATCGAAGAACCGTTGCAGGCCAACGCGAATCATCATCGTCGAGCGTCGTCGAGACCACGTACCGCGGCATGGCGTTGTATCCGGCGAAGTCCTCCATCGTGGGCCACACGGGCGCGAACGCCTCGTAGGACCGGCGACCGAGCAGCAGCGCGGCGGCCTCCCCCTGCTCCCGCCCCTTGATCTCGTACGCGGCCTCGTCGAATTCGACGTCCGTGAAGGTCCAGCCCGCATTGCGGTATCCGGCCTCTCCACCAGGCGCCTCCATCACGCCGTCGAGCGAGACGAACGCGGTGACGATCAACGTGCGCATGTGCACTCCTTCGTTCCCCGTGGGCGCTGGTCGGCCCACGAACACTCTGACCGACGCGCACCCCGAAAGTCATCGGTTGCGCCACACCCCGGATCGCCTGTAATACTTACCCTTATGGCTAACCATACGGCAGAACTCGACGCCGTGCTCACCGCCCTCGGAGATCCGACGCGGCGAGCAGTCGTCCGGCGTCTCGGTGCCGGTCCGGCAAGCGTCGGTGAACTGGCGGCGCCGTTCCCGATCGCGCTTCCCACCTTCCTCAAACACGTCCGCAGTCTCGAGTCGAGCGGGCTCATTCGCACGGCCAAAGTAGGACGCGTCCGGACGTGCACTCTGCACAGGGAACGACTCGACCTCGTCCAGGACTGGCTCGACGATCAACGACACCTCTGGGAGAGCCGCACGGATCGGCTCGAACAACTCGTCACCTCCCCGACTCCGACGGAAGAAGACTCATGACCGCGCTCCCGATCGATCCTGCCCTCGACCTCGTACTCGATCGCGTCATCGCGGCTCCTCGTCACCGCATCAGGGAGGCATGGACGAACTCGTCGTTGCTGTCACAGTGGTGGACACCGGCACCCACCGTCACTCGGGTGGACCACCTGGAGGTGCGACCGGGCGGGGCGTTCGTCACCGAGATGAGCGACGACGGAACGACATTCGTGCCCCACACCGACGCCGTGTTCCTCGTCGTCGAGCCCGACACCCGGCTGGTGTTCACCAACACTCTCGACAGCGGGTGGCGCCCCGCGTCGCCGCAGCCGGTCGCGATGTCAGCGGAGATCACGCTGACCGACCACCCGCGCGGCACTGCTTACCGGGCCGTCGTCCGTCACGGAGATCCGACGACACGCGATCGTCACGCGAGCCTCGGGTTCGCGGAAGGGTGGGGCTCGGTCACCGCAGCACTCGCCCGGCTGGTCGAGTAGTCGGGCGGCTGTAGCGTGTCGGGCGTGAACTCCTCTCGTACCTTCGGTGTCCTGCTGGCCTCGTCCGCGTCGCTCGTCCTGGTGCTGTCCGGATGCAGCTCCGACAACGACACGCCATCTGCCGCCACCTCCTCCAGCGCTGCATCCTCGTCCGCGGGGTCGTCGTCGACCGCAGCTGCCGAGTCGTGCCCCACCGCGGCGCCCGAGTCCGGTGCCGCGGCCGAGTGGGACCTCGACGGTGACACCGGCAGCATCGCGGTGACCGGATCCACCGACGACGCCGCTCCCCTGGTGACCGTCGAGGCCCCCTTCAGCGTCGCGGAGACACAGGTGCAGACCCTGCAGGCCGGCGACGGCCCCGTCGTGGCTCCTGATGCGACGGTCTCCGTCTGCTACATGGGCGTCAACGGTCGGGACGGGTCCACCTTCGACAGCAGCTACCAGCGCGGTGCCCCGGTCGAGTTCCCGCTCGACGGCGTCGTGGCGGGCTTCCAGAAGGCCATTGCGGGTCAGACCGTCGGCTCCACCATCGGCGTCGCCGTGACGTCCGCGGACGGTTACCCCAACGGTCAGCCGCGCGCCGGCATCCAGCAGGGCGACTCTCTGATCTTCGCGATCAAGGTCCTCGGCGTCAGCTGACCAGCATGACGAGGGACGTGCCGGTCGACCGCGGACCGCTGTTCGACGGTGTCCGCATCGGCCGGCCGGCGACCGGTGCGTTGATCGACGCGGGGTATCGCACGGTGCACGACCTCCCGGCGAACCTCGCGACTTTGTCCGCGCTACACGGAGTGGGGCCGTCCGCGATCAGGCGGTTGGCCGAGGCACGCGACGATCGGCGATGAGGGGAACCTCGCCGGAATCGACGCGGCACTGCGGCACCGCAGGCGGAGACTCCGCACAACGATGCGCCGACTGTGCCGGCGTACCTACGCCACTGCGCACCCTGGCTCGACGACGATGACAGGGCGGCGGTCCGCAGGAACGTCGGGTCCCCCTGGACCACAGCAGATCTCCCGGTCCTCGATGTCGCTCGTCGCCGCCTCGGCGATCCACGGGCGACGGCGATGCGCGCGCGCCGCGCTCGTGCCACGCTCGGTGCGCACCACCGGCGTGGGCGTCCGGCACGCCGACGTCGACGACCTGGCGGCGGTGCTGGACGAGCGGGCCGCGACGAGTGAGGGTGTGGCCTGCGTCATCGGGATGCCGTCTCTACCGGACACCGCGAGGATCCGATCGTCGAGCGCACGATCGGCGAAGGGCCTCGGGTTCGATCTCGTCGACCGGTCGAGTGCGGACAGCGCCGTCGATCGCTACGTGGCGATGACCCGCGCGACCCAGCAGCTCGTCGTACTCCGAAAATCAGCTGTCGAGGGTGATCACGACACGCACGCCCCCCTTGTCGGAGACCACCGCCTGTGCGCTCCCCCGATGCTGGTCCCCCGCGATGTCGACGGTCACCGGGGCGGGATCGGGATGGAAGTTGCGCCACCATGCCTTCTGACTCGGCGCTGCGACCATCACGGTCACCGTCTCGCCCGATCGCCGGTAGGAGACGGGCAGCGAGATCGCACGGCCCGACCGTCGACCGGTATAGGTGATGGTGGCCAGGCCACGCCCGAGAACGGCGGACAACACGGGCAGTCGCATCAGCGGTCGAACGACCTGGTTCGCGGCGTTGGCGACGGTCTGGAACGCGGTCATCTTCGTACCCCCTGCGAGCGATGGATGTCGCCTCGCATCATGCCCCCGCGGGGGCCGGACGACACGCCGTTCGACCCGTGTTCGCGCCCCGTTTCCTGACTCATTCCAGAAAAGTCGTGCATACTGTTCGACGTGAGCCCATCGTCGAACTACCCGGAGATGCTGCGTGGTGCCGCGCTCCGAGTCACCCGCCCCCGTCTGGCGGTGCTCGACGCGGTGCACGAACATCCGCACGCCGACACCGACACCGTCTACGGAGCCGTTCGGGCCACCCTGCCCGACGTCTCCCGCCAGGCCGTGTACGACGTGCTCCACGCTCTCACCACCGCGGGACTGGTACGGCGCATCCAGCCGTCCGGCTCGGTCTCGCGGTACGAGAGCAGAATCGGCGACAATCACCACCATGTCGTGTGCCGCGCGTGCGGCACCATCGCCGACGTGGAATGCGCCGTCGGCGAGGCTCCGTGCCTCACTCCGTCGGAGGCCCATGGTTTCGTCGTCGACGAGGCAGAGGTCATCTACTGGGGCCTGTGCGAGAACTGCTCCACCAGCGTCAGCCCCTGATGTCGAGGCGCGAAGGCGCCGCGAAATCAGTTCATTCATCTTCTCTTGGAGGGAAACTCGTGTCCGAGGACCACACAACACGCGAAAAAGAGATGAACCAGGACCAGCCGCAGGACGCGTCCGGCGGCTGCCCTGTCATGCACGACAAGATGCCGATGCCGGTCGAGGGTGGCACCAACCACGAGTGGTGGCCCAAGGCACTGAACCTCAAGATCCTGAAGAAGAACCCCGCCGTCGGCGATCCGATGGGCGCGGACTACGACTACGCGGCCGAGTTCAACTCGCTCGATCTCGCCGAGGTCAAGCGCGACATCGAAGCGGTCATGACGAACTCGCAGCCGTGGTGGCCCGCGGACTTCGGCCACTACGGCCCCTTCTTCATCCGTATGGCGTGGCACGCAGCCGGCACGTACCGCAAGCAGGACGGACGCGGCGGAGCCGGAGCCGGCATGCAGCGCTTCGCACCGCTGAACAGCTGGCCGGACAACGCGAGCCTGGACAAGGCCCGTCGCCTGATCTGGCCCGTGAAGCAGAAGTACGGCCGCAAGCTCTCCTGGGCCGACCTCATCGTCCTGACCGGCAACGTCGCCATCGAGTCCATGGGACTGCCCACCTACGGCTACGCCGGCGGTCGCGTCGACGCCTGGGAGCCGGACGAGGACGTCTACTGGGGCCCCGAGCAGACCTGGCTGGGCGACGAGCGCTACGACGGTGATCGCACGAGCCTCGAGAACCCGCTGGCCGCCGTGCAGATGGGCCTGATCTACGTCAATCCCGAAGGCCCGAACGGCAACCCGGATCCCGTGCAGTCCGCACTGGACATCCGCGAGACCTTCGGTCGCATGGCCATGAACGACGTCGAGACCGCAGCACTGGCCGTCGGCGGACACACCTTCGGCAAGACCCACGGTGCGGCCGACCCCGATGCGCACATCGGAGCCGAGCCCGAGGGCGCCCCGATCGAGCAGATGGGCCTGGGCTGGAAGAACAGCTTCCAGAGCGGTGTCGGCGCAGACGCGATCACGAGTGGCCTCGAGGTCATCTGGACCCCGACCCCGACGCAGTGGGACAACACCTTCCTCGAGACGCTTTACGGCTTCGAGTGGGAGCTCTACAAGAGCCCCGGCGGCGCACACCAGTGGCGTCCGAAGAACGGTGAGGGTGCGGACCTGGTTCCCGACCCCGCCGACCCGACGAAGCGTCGCCATCCGTCGATGCTGACCTCGGACATCGCGATGCGCGTCGACCCGATCTACGAACAGATCACCCGTCGCTGGCTCGACCACCCCGAGGAGCTCGCAGAAGAGTTCCAGAAGGCGTGGTTCAAGCTCACCCACCGCGACATGGGACCGGTCAGCCGGTACCTCGGACCCGAGGTGCCGTCGGAGACCCTGCTGTGGCAGGACCCGATCCCGGCCGTCGACCACGAACTGATCGACGATGCACAGATCGCCGAGCTCAAGTCCACCATCCTCGATTCCGGACTGAGCACCGAGCAGCTCATCTCGACCGCGTGGGCCGCAGCATCGTCCTTCCGCGTCAGCGACAAGCGCGGCGGCGCCAACGGCGGTCGCCTGCGCCTGCAGCCGCAGGCGGGCTGGGAGGTCAACGAGCCTGACGAGTTGGCACAGGTCATCCGCGTGCTCGAGGGCATCCAGGAGTCGTTCTCCGGAACGGTCTCGTTCGCCGACCTCGTCGTCCTCGGCGGCGTCGCGGCACTCGAGAAGGCATCTGGCGTCAGCGTTCCGTTCACCCCGGGCCGCATGGACACCACGCAGGAGCAGACGGACGTCGATTCGTTCTCGGACCTCGAGCTGAAGGCCGACGGCTTCCGTAACTTCCTCGGCAAGGGCCAGAAGCTGCCGGCGGAGTACTCCCTCGTCGACCGGGCGAACCTGTTGTCGCTCAGCGCACCCGAGCTGACCGTCCTCGTCGGTGGTCTGCGTGTTCTCGGCGCCAACTACCAGAACTCGTCGCACGGCGTTCTGACCGACAAGGTCGGCACACTGTCCAACGACTTCTTCGTGAACCTCCTCGACATGGGCACCGAGTGGGTTCCCACCTCCGAGGACGGCATCTACGAGGCCAAGGATGCTGCCACCGGTCAGACGAAGTGGACCGGCACCCGTAACGACCTGGTGTTCGGCTCGAATTCCGAACTCCGTGCCATCGCCGAGGTGTACGCCTGCGACGACGCGAAGGACAAGTTCGTCCAGGACTTCGTCGCCGCGTGGGACAAGGTCATGATGCTGGATCGCTTCGAACTGGCCTGATCTCGCTCCTGAACACCACACCACCCCCGCACCGAGTCCTCGGTGCGGGGGTGGTGTCGTCTCAGCGTCGGGTGCGGCGGACGGAGATGGGGAGCCCGGTCAGCGCTCTCGCCGCCGAGCCTGCCATGGCCAGATAACCCGCGGCGCTGCGCCACGACGCCGCCACCGAGAAGACGGTCCTGGTGGCCGCGAGTCCCGGTCGGCGCCCGGCGAACCGGTCGTCGAGCCATCGCAGCGTCAGCGGGACCGACAGCGGCAGCAGCGTGATGTGCTCGCTCGTGCGATCGCGGACGTACTCGACCTCGGCACCCGCGTCTCGATAGCGCGTCACCTGCCCGTCGACGTCGTCCACGGCGACGATCTGATCGTGCGTCGCCTGCAGGACGAGCAGCGGGAATCCGGGCGCCGACCGGCCCGGCTGGATCTCCTCGAAGATCGTCACCATCTCCGGACGAGCCATGACGTCGGCGATGGGAATGGTCGAGTAGGCGTCGAGGTCGAACCCGCGGAGCGCGATGATGGCCTGCATCGTGGTCATCTTGTTCGTCGACGCCAGCAGCTCGAGACCCTCCTCGGTGACGAACTCCTGCATGACGTCGTCCAGGGCCGGGTAGGTACGCCGCAGACCCTCGATGACGAGAGTCGGCAGCGCGGCGTAGCGGGTGGCGTTCAGCCGGAAGAACGCCGACGCCGGATCACCCACCGGCGACCCGAGAACGGCTCCGACGACCTCGATCTCGGGTGCGTACTCCCCCGCGGCCTCCGCCGCCCAGGACGACGCGAGCCCGCCACCCGAGTATCCCCACAGTCCGACCGGTGTGGTCGTGTCGAGACCGAGCTCGTCGAACGAGAGCGCGGCCCGGACGGCGTCGAGAGTGCAGTACCCGGGCTCGAGCGGCGCACCCCAATGCCCCTCGGCGCCTTCGTGATCCGGGATCGAGACCGCCCAACCCAGACGCAGGGCGTGCAGGACGAGCAGGAACTCGTACTGCGGCACCGTGCCGCGCGCACGTGACCCGAGCCGGAGCGCGTACGACGGGAACGATCGACCGGACACGGCGTCGATGGCGCACTGATACGACAGGAGTGGTCGCGTCGCGTCGGGGACGGCTCCGGCGGGCAACAAGACCGTGGTGACACTCACGCGTGGCACGCGCTCGAGATCCTCGGTGCGATACAGCAGCTGCCAGGCCTGCACGCGCTGCCGCACCCGGCCGAACACACCGATGCGCACGGGTCTGGTGCGCAGGACGTCGCCGCACGCGGCACTCTCGAAACCGTCGGGCGCGACGTAGAACGGGTCCCGCTCCGGGGTGGTGACCGGGCCCTCGGACCAGTGCTCGGTCTCGGGCGGGCCGCCCGCGTCCCTGTCGTACTGCTCGATGCTCATGCCCACGGTTACCCCTGTCGTCGGGTCACACTAACCTTCCGACCCGTGAGCAGGACCGATCAGCCCTCGACGGTGCCGACGCGGGTGGCCGGATCGTCGTCCGAGGCCCGTGCGAGCACCGGGACGAGCGCGTCCACCGCGTACGGAAGGCTGAGGGGGCTGGCGAAACCGAGAGCGGCCGGCACGGTGGTCCCGAATTCGCCGACGTAGACGGTGCGATCCTCCTTCACCACGTTCAGGCTCTGCAGCAGCGGATCACCGGCGACGTCCTCGGGAGTGACGCCCAGCAGCACGAGAGTCTGCTGATCGAGCAGGTCGTAGCGCTCCGGGCTCACCGTTCCGGTGGTCTCGGGCGTCGCGAAGCCGAGGTCGGTGAAGAACCTGTTCCGCGGGTCACCGCTGTCGAGGATGTAGAAGGTGCCGTCGAGATAGAGCGCGACCGCAGCCGTGCGGCCGGCGAAGGACGGGTTCTCGGTCGTGGCGTCTAGGAACGTCGCGTCGACCTCGTCACGCACGGTCTCTGCCTCGGCCGTCTTGCCCAGGGCGGTTCCGTACGCGGCCAACTGGTCTCGCCACGACGGGGTCTCCGACCCGTCCGAGCCGGGGATGTCGCCGACCGTCGTGGCGATCTGTCCGAGCTGCTGGTACTCGGGCTGCTCCAGATAGGCGTACGTCGCCATGATGAGGTCGGGCTCCGCGGCCGCGACACCTTCGAGATCGAGTGTGTCGCTTCCCACCTCGGGAATCGTGGCACCGTTCAGCTGCTGCTGGGCCCACGGTCGGGTGGTGTAGTCGTACCCCGTGAATCCGCGGGTGGCCACGGGTGTGACACCGAGAGCGAGCGCGAAGTCCTGGTCGTTGTACCCGGCGGTCACCAGACGCTCCGGCGCACCCTCGACCGTCACGGTCCCGAACTTGTCGGTGACCTCGGCCGGGAAGGCTCCCGACGCGTCCGCGGCCGGCGCCGAGTCCGTGTCCGACGAGCTGCACGCCGCCGTTCCGAGCAGAAGAACGGTGGCCGCGACGGACACACCGACGGAGACGCGCATGAAGAACCTTTCGGGGACGACTGGTGGAGCAGGCTTGCGGTAAGGCTACCCTCAGCTCAACGGGAGAGCTCGAGGGCCTCACCCAGTCGACGCCAGTCGTCCACCGGCGGAACGTTCATCGCGGATCCGAGGACCTGGACGAGGACGCTGGTGGCTCCCGCCTCGATGTGCTCGCGCACTCGGGCCACAGTCGCGTCGAGTCCGCGCGTCACCATCGCCTCGGCGAGCTTCTCGCTGCCGCCGCGGACGAAGTCGTCCTGCCCGAAACCCAGACGCTCCCAGTTGTTCCGGTAGTTGGGCAGCCCGGTGTAGATGTTCAGATGCGCGTGCGCGCGTTCGGCCCACACCTCCGCGTCGGTGTCGGCGACCGGGTCCACCACCGCCGCCTGCTCGACGACCAGTTCCGGGCGCTTCTCGCCGTCTCCGGCATCGAGGATCTCGCGGGCCGTCGCCGTGTGCTCCGGTGTGACGAGGTACGGATGCGCCCCCGCGGTGCGATCGCGGGACAGCTCGAGCATCTTCGGACCCAGCGCCGCCAGCAGTCGTGGTGGGTTCTGCTCTTCCCCCGCCACTGCCGCGGGTGCGTTGTCGAGTGCGTCGAGATACTCCCGCATCGCCGCGACGGGCTTGCCGTAGTTGTGACCGCGCATGCGCTCGACCAGCGGAGCGTGCGACACGCCGAGTCCCAGGACGAACCGACCACCCGAGACGGCATGCAGGGTACGTGCCGCCGATGCGGTCGCCACGGCGTCGCGGGCGTAGATGCTCGCGATGCCGGTACCGACGATCAGCGACGACGAGGCGCCGAGGTACATCTGCGCGGCGGTGAGCGCCTCGCGGCCGTAGGCCTCGCCGAACCAGAGCGAGTGCCAGCCCTGCGACTCCACCTCCCCCACCACGTCGGGAACCGCCGAGGCGGAGACCCCGTCGAGCGTTCCGGTCCAGATGCCGATCGTCGCGTGTGCCGTCATGGCGTCCAGTGTGCCCGCACTCGCACCCTACGAATCCGGGGGACCGTCGACGGTCTGCCGGAGCCGTTCGAGGGTGGCCGCGATGTGGTCGCCGTTGACCGTGGCGCGGTCGCGGACACCCGTCGCCAGTCCGCCGACGCCGACGAACCACCGCGGACGCCGGTCCCACATCCGCTCGGTCACCGTGGTCTCGCCGCCGTCGCCACCGCCGTCGATGTCGTAGCGCCAGTGCGCGATCGGCAGCGAGAACGGGCCGTAGTGCACGTCGAAGGCGAAGGTTGCTCCGGGGTCGGCGGCGGTCACGGTGCATGTGGTCGACCATCGATGCAGACCGTTGCGGTTCCGACCGACGAAGGACGCACCCGGACGGGCGCCGGAGCTCCCCACCCACCGCATCGAGTGCGTCTCGTCCGCCAGATCGGCAAGCCGGTCGAGATCGGTCAGGAGGGCGTACACGTCCTCGGCATCGGCGCGGACCGTCACGGATCCGGACGCGAGCGGAGCGGTCGAGTCAGGCGTCACCGGTGCACCGTAGCGACCCGACCGCCTCGATGCGGGCGATCGACGACGGTGTCGCCTGAAGTCAAGAACGACGGCCCGCCGTCCGCGATGATCGAGACGTTGGTACCGCCGAGCTCAGGAGTTGTCATGTCGTCATTGCCCCCCTTCCGCTTTCCCGGCGCCACCGCGCTCGTCACCGGCGCCGCCAGTGGCATGGGTGAGCAGATGGCCCACGAGCTCGCGCGACGGGGCACCGATCTGATCCTGCTCGACCGGGACGCCGATCGGCTCGCCGACGTCGCACGCGCCATCGAGTCCGCCTCACCGGCACGCAGCGTCGACGTCGTCGTCGCGGACCTCTCCGACCTCGACGCGCTCGGCGTGGTCATCGACGGTGTGATCGAGCGGCACGAGCGCATCGACCTGCTGATCAACAACGCCGGTATCGCGTTCGGCGGCTCGTTCGAGCAACTCACCGCCAAGGACTTCGACTCGGTGATGACCATCAACTTCCATGCGCCGGTGGACATCACCCGACGTCTGCTGCCGACGATGCGCCGATCCACGGGCGCGCACATCGTCAACGTGTCGAGCTTGTTCGGCATCGTGGCGCCTCCGGGGCAGTCGGCCTACTCGTCGTCGAAGTTCGCCATCCGCGGGTTCACCGAGTGCCTGCGCCACGAACTGGCGCCGACGATCGGCGTGACGTCGGTGCACCCCGGCGGCATCAAGACCCGCATCGCCGAGACGGCCGGTTCGGCCGCCGGAGCGACGGACAAGGAGATCGCGGACGGCAAGGCCACCTTCGCCAAACTGCTCACCTATCCCGCGGACAAGGCTGCACTCCGCATCCTCGACGGGGTCGAGAAGCGCAAGGGACGGGTCCTCATCGCCGCGAGTGCCCACACCGTCGACATCCTCGCCCGCGTGTTCCCGTCCGCCTACTACGCCGTGATGCGCCGCGGCATGTGACGGACGCGCTGCCGCTCTCAGGACAGATCGAGAGCGGCAGCGAGGTCGGTCTCCACCTGGTCCCTAGTCACGCCGAGACCACTGAGCAGCCCCGAGGCGCAGCGCCTCGCGGAACGTCAGTTCCAGAATCTCGGCCGTCGCAGCATCGAACGGAACGCGTGCCGGCGGCTGTACTTCACGCGCTCGGTGAAACGAGCGAAAACCTGGCTGGCGTTCAACGCCTCGTCGGCGTGCGGTCTGGCCACGAACTTCTTCTGCACGGCCTGTTTGCTCACTCCCGTACTGCGGCCGATGTCGGTCCAGGACGCCCCGGACCGACGTGCCTGGTCGACCACCCACCGTCACCCCTGAGTTGACGATGGGTGGTCCTGTGCATGGCGGGTCAGGCGACTCCGGCGGCGCGTCGCACCGACCGACGCGGCGTCCCCGAGAGGGTCTTGCCGAGGTCGCCCCGCAGTGTGGTGATGGAGTCGAGAATGTAGTTCTGACGCACCAGCCACGGGCCGTGATCGCCCTGCCGGGGAAAGGCGTCGATCGAGCGCTGGACGTAGCCGGACTGCAGGTCCAGCAGCGGACGCTCCTCGAGCGGGCCGTCGGGCTGCGGGACGATGGACGCGAAGTCCTTGTCGTCCATGTAGCCGAGCACGCGGCACACGAGACGCGACGTCAGATCGGCGCGCAGAGTCCACGACGCGTTGGTGTATCCGATGCAGATGGCGAAGTTCGGGACACCTGTCATCATGGCGCCCTGCCACACGAACTGCTTCGACAGATCGACGGTCACGCCGTCCACCTTGGGCTCGATGCCGCCGAAGGCGAGCAGTTGCAGCCCCGTCGCCGTGACGATCACGTCGGCGGGCAACGAGGCGCCCGACTGCAGGTCGATGCCGTCGGGGCGCACGGAGGCGATGCGGTCGGTGACCACCGACGCCTTCCCCTTCTTCATCGCCTTGAACAGATCGGCGTCGGGGACGGCGCACAGTCGCTGATCCCACGGGTTGTACTCGGGCGTGAAGTGCTCGGCCACCAGCTTCTCGTCGCCCAGGATCTTGGTCGAGAGGTTGGTGAGGAGCCGCCGTGCCGCCTGCGGACGACGCCGGCAGAACTGATAGAAGCCGGTGCTGAACAGAATGTTCTTGACCCGGATCACGCTGTGCGCCAGACCAGCCGGGAGAAGATCACGAATCTTGTCCGCCTGCTTGTCACGTCCGGGGACCGCGCTGATCCAGGTGGGTGAACGCTGCAGCATCGTGACGTGACCGGCGTCGCGCGCCATCGACGGCACGAGAGTCACCGCGGTGGCGCCACTGCCGATCACGACGACGTTCTTGCCGGCGTAGTCCAGATCGTCGGGCCAGAACTGGGGATGCACCACGGTGCCCTCGAACGTGTCGAGTCCCGGGATGTCGGGGTTGTAGCCCTTGGCGTAGTCGTAGTAGCCCGAGCAGCAGTACAGGAAGCCGCACGTCATCTGCTGCTGCGAGGTTCCCGACTCGTCGGTCACGTCGAGAGTCAGGGTCCAGCGAGCCTCCGCGGTGGAGAAATCCGCGCCGACGACGCGGGTCCCGTACCGGATGTGCTCGTCGATCCCGAACTCCGCAGCGGTCTCCTCGATGTACTTCAGAATCGAGTGCCCGTCGGCGATGGACTTCGCTTCGCGCCACGGCTTGAACTGGTAGCCGAGCGTGTACATGTCGGAGTCCGAGCGCACACCGGGGTAGCGGAACAGATCCCAGGTGCCGCCCATCGAGGACCGCGCCTCGAGGATGGCCCACGACTTGCCGGGATGCTCCGTCGACAGGCGGTAGCCCGCACCGACGCCGGAGAGCCCGGCGCCGACGACGATCACGTCGAGATGCTCGAGGGTGGTGTCGGTCGGGGACGAGTCGAGTCGATCGGTGGTGGACGTCATGACTCCAGTGTCCTCGTGCCACCACCCGATGGCTTGACACCACACGACAACTAGTTGACTTCAGACGACAGCTGACCCAAGGTGAGCGCTGTGCCCGCCATCCGCTCCGCCGGTCTCCGCGGCTTCCGCGCGACCGTGGCCGAACTGGGCGGGGACGCCGAGGCGTACGCGGTCGCGGCGGGGCTGCCCGTGGACGCGCTCGACGCCGACGACCTCCTCGTCGAGGACGTCGCCATGGCCGCGGTTCTCGAGATCGCCGCGGCGGAGCTGGCGTGCCCCGATCTGGGGTTGCGGATCGCACGGCGCCAGGATCTCGGCATGCTCGGTCCGCTCGCACTCGCGATCCAGAACTCCTCGACCGTGGGCGAGGCACTCGAGTGCACCGAGCACTACCTGTTCATCCATGCCCAGTCGCTCAGCCTGCGTGCCGAACCCGACCCGTACGGGACGCCGGGGATCGTCGCGCTGCGGTACGGAACGAAGCCCGGGGTCGTCGCGCCCGTCCAGGGCACCGACATGGGGCTGGGGTTCCTCCACCGCGCCACCATCGCACTGGTCGGCGGGTCCTACGGACTCCGCTCGGTCGAGCTCCCCTACGTGCCGGCGGCTCCGGTGTCGGTCTACGAGAACTTCTTCGGCGTCGCGGTCAGCGTCGGCCGTCCCGCCGCCGTCCTCCGGGTCCCGGCCACACTCCAGAACCGACCGCTCCACGGCGGGGACTCGAACCTCAAACGTTTGGCCCTCGCCTTCCTCGCCCGACAAGGTGCCGGACCCACCACAGAGGTGGCGCCGCGGGTGCGCACCATCCTGCAGCAGTCCCTCGGCACCACCCCACCGCACATCGACGGTGCCGCACATCTGCTGAACCTGCACCCGCGGACGTTGCAACGCCGATTGGCCGGGGAGGGAACGTCGTTCGCGGCGATCGTCGACGAGGTGCGCCGCACGGAGGCCCATCGGTACCTCACGACGACGTCGCTGCCGATGAGTCAGATCGCGGCCGCTGTGGGACTGTCCGAGCAGTCCGCCTTCACTCGTGCGTGCCGACGGTGGTGGAACGCGACACCCACCACCGTCCGCCGCGGCGCTCTCTGACCCGACTCAACTGAAGTCGGTCGACGCCAGATCCTTCTCGTCGTCCACGATGGCCTTGACGATCCGGTCGGCGACAGCGTCCGGATCGAGACCGTCCGGCATGGTGGGCGCCGTGCCCGCGATCGCGCGCCCGGCCAGACCGGTCTCGGTGTGCGGCGGACGTACGTCCACGACCCGCAGCTTGCGCCGACGCGCTTCCGGTCGAGCCGCCTCGACGAACGCGCTGATCCCGGCCTTCGCCGCGCAGTACGCAGCCATCCCGCCGACGGGCTTCTCCGCGATCACCCCACTGATGCTGACGACGACACCCCCGGACTCCACCTCGGTGAGTGCCGATCGCACCAGCCGCAGTGGCGCCAGCAGATCCACCAGCAGGAGATCGTCGACGGTGTCGTCGTCCACCTCGGCCGCGGGTCCGAACGCCACCACGCCCGAGGCGATCACGACGCCGTCGAGCGTTCCGGTGTGGCTCTTGGCCGCCGCGATCAGGTCGGCCGGGGCCGCGGGGTGGGTCAGGTCCGACGCCACGAGGTGCGCGCTGCCCAGGTCGACACCGGCCAGCGTCTGCTCCGAGCGGCCGGACGCGGTGACGGTGGCGCCGGCGTCGAGCAGGCGGCGAGTGATGCGCGATCCGAGCGCGCCGGAAGCGCCGGTCACCAGGAAGTGCTTGCCCGGGAGGTCCATGTCAGTTCTCCAATCCGGCGAGTGTGTCGACCACGGCTGCGGTGGCGGACCGGGTCCAGGTCACCGGGTCCTGTCCCTGCGGGCTCACGCACACGGTGTCGACTCCGAGCGCGGCGAACCCTTCCATCTCCCGGAGGAATCCGGCCTCGTCGGCCACCGGGTCGAGCGAGGTGATGATGGTCTTCTCGATCTCCGCGTAGTCGCGGTTCTCGCGCTCGCAGTGACCGCGCAGCACGTCGAGCTTGTGTGCCACGGTCTCCTGGTCGGGGGCGAAGAGGTTGCACAGCGAGGCGTACCGCGCGACGAACGCAAGTGTCTTCTTCTCCCCCGACCCGCCGACCATGATGGGCGGACCCGGACTCTGCAGCGGCCTCGGCTCGCAGAGCGTCTCGGCCAGCGAGTAGTGCGTGCCCTCGAAGGGTCCGTCGTCGTCGCTCCACATCTGTCTGCAGATGCGCAACGTCTCCTCGAGACGCTCGAACCGCTCGGCCGTCGACGGGAACGGCACACCGAGGCCGCGGTGCTCGCGCTCGTACCAGGCCGCACCGATGCCGAGCATCGCTCGACCGCCGGAGAGCACGTCCAGGGTCGTGACCGTCTTCGCCAGGAGCCCCGGATGCCGATAGGTCACGCCCGTGACGAGCAGGCCCAGGCGGATGCTCTCGGTCCGGCCCGCGAGGAAGCCCAGCGAGGTGTAGCCCTCGAGCATGGGGTCCTGCGCGGTCGCCAGATTCTCCATCTGGAACCAGTGGTCCATGAGCGTGAACAGCGTGCACCCGCCGTCCTCCGCAGCGCGCGCGGAGTCGGAGAGCAGTCCCGCCGTGGCCGCGGAGCCACCCGGAAGGGTGAAGTAGGGATAGTGGACTGCCAACTGCACGATGGTTCTCCTCGATGGTCGGATCAGCACTCCGCCGACGCGGTGCACTCCCGGGGAACATTCGGAGCACCGGGCACCGTTGGTCCTCGTATGACTGGTTCGAGAACGACACGCACCGTGGTCGCCACGGCCTTCGGTGGACCCGACGTCCTGGCGATCCGCGACGAGGTGGTCGACGAACCGGGTCCCGGACAGGTCGTCGTGGACATTCGCGCCGCCGGCGTCAATCCGTTCGATCACAAGCTCTACAGCGGCGCGTTCGGGACGGACGAGAGCACACTCCCGCTGCACCTGGGCAGCGAGGCGTCGGGCGTGGTGTCCGCGGTGGGGCGCGACGCCGTCGGACCGGCGGGTCCCGTCCGTGTCGGCGACGAGGTCATCGTTCTGGCAGACGGTGCCTACGCCGATCGCCTTCTCGTCGATGCCGACGCGGTGCTGCCGAAACCGCAGGCGCTCGGCTGGGAGGAAGCGGCCGGGTACTCCCTCACTGCGGCCACCGCCTACGACATGGCGGAGCTCGCGAGCGTAGAGGAGGGCGACTGCGTCCTGATCCACGGAGCATCCGGCGCCGTCGGCTCGCAGGCGGTCCAGCTCGCCCTGCACCGCGGAGCACAGGTGATCGGCACCGCGAATCCCCGCAACCTCGACGCGGTGCGCGCCCTCGGCGCCGTCGCAGTCGCGTACGGCGACGGTCTGCTCGACCGGGTACGCACCGCGGCGCCCGACGGCGTGGATGCCGCGCTGGACACGGCCGGCACCGACGAGGCGATCGACGTGTCCCTGGTGGTGGTGCAGGACCGGACGCGCATCGTGACCATCACTGCCTTCGGTCGGGCAGCCGACGAGGGTTTCCGGTCCGCGGGCGGCGGGAACCACGAGAGCGCCGCACGGCGCAAGGAGGCGCGTCTGCCTCTGCTCGAGTTGGCCGGATCGGTGATCACCGTGACGGTGGCCGGGACGTTTCCCCTCGCGGAGGCGGCCACCGCCCACCGCGAACTGCAGACGCACCACCCGCGCGGCAAGTACGTCCTCGTCCCCTGACGACGGCCTCGCGGAGACGCGCGGGGGTGGGGAGACTACCGTTGAGCTCAGAACGCATAGACATCTAGGAGCGGATACATGAGCGTCGAGACGAACGAGAAGAAGCGCCACCGCGTCGTCGTCATCGGGTCCGGCTTTGGTGGCCTCTTCGGCACACAGGCCCTCAAGCGAGCCGATGTGGACGTCACGCTCATCGCGCGGACCACCCACCACCTGTTCCAGCCACTGCTCTACCAGGTGGCCACGGGCATCCTCTCGGTCGGCGAGATCGCCCCCGCGACCCGCGTCATCCTGCGCAAGCAGAAGAACGCCGAGGTTCTGATGGGTGACGTCGAGACCATCGACCTGACGAACAAGACCGTCACCTCGCGGCTGCTCGAGCGCGAGACCGTGACGCCGTTCGACAGCCTCATCGTGGCTGCGGGCGCCCAGCAGTCCTACTTCGGCAACGACCACTTCGCCGAGTTCGCACCCGGCATGAAGACGATCGACGACGCCCTGGAACTGCGCGGACGCATCCTCGGCGCGTTCGAGCAGGCCGAGTTGTCCACCGATCCGGCCGAGCGCGAGCGCCTGATGACGTTCGTCGTGGTCGGCGCAGGCCCCACCGGCGTCGAGCTCGCGGGCCAGATCTCCGAGCTCGCGACGCGCACGCTCGACGGAGCCTTCCGCAACATCGACGCCAAGGACGCGAAGGTGGTGCTGCTCGACGCGGCGCCCGCCGTGCTCCCCCCGATGGGAAAGAAGCTGGGCGAGAAGGCCGCGAAGCGCCTCACCAAGCTCGGTGTCGACATCCAGCTCAACGCGATGGTCACCGGCGTCGACAACGACGGTCTCACCGTCAAGGACAAGGACGGCACCGAACGCCGCATCGAGGCGCAGTGCAAGGTCTGGTCCGCCGGCGTGCAGGCCAGCCCGCTGGGCAAGCAGCTCGCCGACCAGTCCGACGGCACCGAGGTCGACCGCGCGGGCCGTGTCGTGGTGGAGCCGGATCTGACCGTCAAGGGACACCCCAACGTGTTCGTGGTCGGCGACATGATGTCGGTCAAGGACGTCCCGGGTATGGCGCAGGGCGCGATCCAGGGCGCGAAGTACGCGGTGAAGCAGATCAAGGCCTCACTCGACGGACAGAACCCGTCCGAGCGCAAGCCGTTCTCGTACTTCGACAAGGGGTCGATGGCCACGGTGTCGCGATTCAGCGCCGTGTGCAAGGTCGGCAAGCTGGAGTTCGGCGGATTCATCGCCTGGGTCGCATGGCTCGGACTCCACCTCTTCTACCAGGTGGGATACCGGAACCGTCTGACGACGGTGATCTCCTGGTTCGTCACCTTCCTGGGCAAGGGTCGGGCGCAGATGGCGTCCACCGAACAGCAGGTGTTCGCGCGCCTCGCGATCGAGCAACTCCACACGCTCGAGCAGGAGAACCGCGTCGACGGCGTGGCGATCCCTACCCGCACGGTCGAGGCGACCTCGAAGGCGGCGGACCGCGAGTCCGGTGCCACGGCCGATGCAGCGGAACAGAGCAAGCAGCTCGACAGCACGGAGAAGCGGGCCGCCTCCGGTGCCTCACCCACACCGGCGGAGCGTCAGGGCGAGGAGCCCTCCGCGAACGACGGAGCGGCGGAGACCGCGGAGGCCAAGCGCGCAGGCTGATCTCCCCGCGCCGAGAGCGCAGCGACCGACCGGGTGACCGGGAGCCGATGGCCGAGCCAGGTGGACAGTGTTCCGCCTCCGGCCATCGGCATCGTCGTCTCCAGACCGGCCACGGTGTCGCCGGAGGGACTGTCCGCCAAGCACTCCGGCCAGGTCAACGTACTGATCGACGCGGTCGGCGCGAAGAGCGCGTCGTGCCCTGCGGCGCCCCTGCCCAGGTCGAGTCGGTGGCGGAGCACCGGACCGGCCACGCCGTCGACTCGAAAGAGACCCGACCACCGGCCGTCCACTTCCCCGGTGCGGCCGATCTGGATCCGTTCGCGCACGGCGGCGCGTGCCCGGTCGCCGAGATGCAGCGACACCGACGATCGGTGATCCGCCGATCCGGCGACGATGGTGGGTTCCGGGTCCACGATCACCTCGGCACCGTCCTCGACGTCCACGGTCCACGACGCGTGTGACACGTCGGTCGAGCGCCCGGGCAACGCCACCGAGGCGGCGACACTGCACACGTGCAGCCGCGCCCCCGCCTCGACCACGATCCGGACGTCGATGGTGTCCCCACCCAGCGGGGTCGCGGCCGAGCCGACGAGGTGGACACGGTCGACTCCGGTCCGGCGTACGGCGAGCCCACCCACCGCCTCGATGCGCGGTGACCTGCTCCGCGACGCCACGACGAGCACCGTCGAGCGCAGGGCGCCGTGCGTCGTCACGTCAGGCGGCGACGGCAGCGAGCTGCTCGCGCACCCAGGTGAGCACCACCGTCGCGGCAGGATCCTCCGTGAGCGAGATCAGAGCGGTGGGACGACCCTCACGCACCCGCACCGCGTCGTTCTCCATGACCGTGAGGTCGGCACCCACCATGGGGGCGAGATCGGTCTTGTTGATCACGAGCAGATCCGAGAACGTCACGCCGGGACCGCCCTTGCGCGGCACCTTGTCACCGCCGGCGACGTCCACGACGAAGATCTGCACGTCGATCAGCCCGGACGAGAAGGTCGCGGTGAGGTTGTCGCCGCCCGACTCGACGAGGATCAGATCGAGTGGCGGATTGGCGTCGACCAGGTCGTCGATGGCGTCCAGGTTCGCCGTGATGTCGTCACGGATCGCCGTGTGCGGGCAGCCGCCGGTCTGCACGGCCGTGATGCGCTCGTCCGGCAGAACTGCGTGACGGCGCAGGAAGTCGGCATCCTCAGTCGTGTAGATGTCGTTGGTCAGCACGGCCAGCGACAGTTCTTCGCGCAGCTGGCGGCACAGCGCCGCCACCAGTGCGGTCTTGCCGGATCCGACGGGACCGCCGATACCCACGCGCAGCGCTTCTCCGGGTGTGCGGACGCGCTTGGGCCGGTCCAGGGCGTGGGAGTGGGGCTCGCCGTCGATGAGATGCGGAGGCATGGGTGTTCTCTCTTTCTGTGGGGTGATCAGGAGACGAAGAGGGGGCGTTCGCGCCGGACATGACGTTCGCCGAGGTGGTCCAGCAGCGGATCCGATTCGTCGGACAGAGCCGGGAGCGCGCGTGCGACCGAGGCCGCGATCCGGTCGCACTCGGCCGCGAGCGCCACGGTGCACCCCGCCACGGCGCCCGGGTCCAACGCGAGAAGTCGCTGGGCGGCGATGGCGGCGCCCGTCATGGCCGTGTAGATCTGCACGGACGCCGTCTCGTACGGTCCCGCGCCGGTGACGGCACCGACGACTCCCGCCACGACGGGCAGGTGCGGGCGCCGTCCGACCGCCGTCCAGTCCTGGTCCGGCCACACCGTCTCGGCGAGGCGACGCAATCCCCTCCCCTGGGCGCGGGACGCGGCGCGAGCCGCAGGAGACGGCGTGCGGGCGTCGGTCTCGCGATCGGCGGCGTCCGCGGGCAGGACACCGGCGGCCACGGCGGCAGCGATCGACGCCGCCACGGCGCCGCTGATGCGCATACGCCGCAGCAGATACGCCTCGAGCGTCGGCAGGTCCCGGACGAGTCCCTCGGCGATCGCCTCCTCGACTCCCCCCGAGTGCACGTGCCCACCGATCGGGAGCCGTGAGTCGGCGAGGGTGAGCAACGTGGCGAGGCCGACACCGGAATGCGGAATCATCATCAGAACAGGAAGTACCGCTGCGCCATCGGCAGCTCCGTCGCCGGCTGCTCGGTCCAGATGTCGCCGTCGATGCGGACGGTGAAGGTGTCCGGATCGACCTCGATGCGGGGAACCGCGTCGTTGTTCACCATCTGTGCCTTCCCGATGCCGCGGACGTTCCCGACCGGAACGAGTCGACGCGCGACGTCGAGGCGATCGGCCAGCCCGTCGTCGAGCGCCTGGGGCGCGACGAAGTGCACGGACGTGGCGGCCGCCGCCTTGGGTGCCGCTCCGAACATCGGTCGCGGCAGTTCCGGCTGCGGTGTCGGAATCGAGGCGTTGGCGTCGCCCATGGTGGCCCACGCGATCATGCCGCCCTTGATCACCAGATGCGGCCGGACGCCGAAGAACGCCGGCTCCCACAGCACGAGGTCGGCCAACTTGCCGGGCTCGACGGATCCGACCTCGCCGTCGAGTCCGTGCGCCACGGCCGGGCAGATCGTGTACTTCGCGACGTACCGCATCGCGCGGTTGTTGTCCGCACGGTAGTCACCGGCGAGGAAGCCACGACGCTTCTTCATCACGTGTGCGGTCTGCCACGTCCGCATGACCACCTCACCGATGCGTCCCATTGCCTGCGAGTCGCTGCCGATCATCGAGATGGCACCCATGTCGTGCAACAGATCCTCGGCCGCGATGGTCGAGGGGCGGATGCGGCTCTCGGCGAAGGCGAGGTCCTCGGGAATGGACGGGCTGAGGTGGTGACAGACCATCAGCATGTCGAGATGCTCGTCGAGAGTGTTGACCGTGTGCGGCCGAGTCGGGTTGGTCGAACTCGGGAGCACGTGGGGCTGCGAGGCGACCGTGATGATGTCCGGCGCGTGCCCGCCGCCCGCACCCTCCGTGTGGTACGAGTGGATGCCGCGACCGGCGATCGCGCCGAGGGTGTCCTCGACGAAGCCCGCCTCGTTCAGAGTGTCCGAGTGGAGCGCCGCCTGCACACCGGCCTCGTCGCAGACCCGCAGGCACGCGTCGATGGCGGCCGGGGTCGAGCCCCAGTCCTCGTGCAGCTTGAATCCCGATGCGCCGGAACGTAACTGCTCCCACATCGCGTCGGGTGAGACGGTGTTGCCCTTGCCCAGCAGCGCCACGTTCAGCGGCCACCCGTCCATGGCCTCGAGCATCCGCGCCAGATGCCAGGCACCCGGGGTCACGGTGGTCGCCTTCGTGCCCTCGGCGGGGCCGGTGCCGCCGGCGATGATGGTGGTGATGCCACCGCCGAGCGCCTCCTCCATGAGCTGGGGGGCGATGAGGTGCACGTGGCAGTCGATGGCGCCGGCGGTCAGGATCTTGCCGTTGCCGGCGATGATCTCGGTGGACGGCCCGATGACGAGACCGGGATGCACTCCCGGCATGGTGTCCGGGTTCCCGGCCTTGCCCAGCGCCACGATCCGTCCGTCACGCAGTCCGACGTCGGCCTTGATCACACCCCAGTGGTCGAGCACCACGACACCGGTGATGACGGTGTCGGGCGCACCGTCGGCCCGCGTGGCCCGCGACTGTCCCATCGACTCGCGGATCACCTTGCCGCCGCCGAACACGGCCTCGTCGCCGGCGAGACCCGGCCCACCGCTGCGGTCCTCGGTGATCTCGATCAGCAGGTCGGTGTCTGCCAGGCGGATCCGGTCACCCGTGGTGGGTCCGTACAGCTCCGCGTAGCGCGAACGATCGAGGTACGCCATCAGTGACCGTCCCGGGGTGTCGTGTCGTCCAGTGCGCCGGGCGGGGTGAGCGAGATGCCGTGAACCTCGCGGAGACCGCCGATGTCGACGAGCACGACCTCCTGAGCGATACCCGGTTCGAACCGCACCGCGGTGCCCGCCGGGATGTCGAGGCGCTTCCCGTGCGCGGCGACGCGATCGAACGTCAGCGCGGCGTTGGCCTGCGGGAGATGGACGTGACTTCCCACCTGCACCGGCCGATCGCCGTCGTTCACGACGTCGAGAGTGAGCGACGCACGACCGGCGTTGAGCTCGATCGACCCGTCCTCGGTGATGATCTCTCCGGGAATCATGCGCACTCCTTCACGAGATCGGGTCATGAACGGTGATGAGCTTGGTGCCGTCCGGGAACGTGGCCTCCACCTGCACCTCGTGCAGCATCTCCGGGATGCCGTCCATCACGTCGGCGCGGGTCAGCACCTCACGGCCCGACGACATCAGTTCCGCCACGGACCGCCCGTCGCGTGCGCCCTCGAGCAGGTGGTCGGTGATCAGCGCGATCGCCTCCGGATGGTTCAACCGGAGTCCGCGCTGCTGCCGGCGACGCGCCAGTTCCGCGGCGTAGCTGAGCAGCAACCTCTCCTGCTCGTGCGGAGACAATCTCATGGGGGACACTTCCCTTCGCGGCGAACGACGGCGACAGGCAATGCTGGCACGACCTCGGCCGTCGCGCTCGCCGGACGCGCGTCAGGACGCGCCGATCCGCCCCGTGTCCTCGATGTTCTGCAGTCGGACCTGGCCGCGGGCGATGAGACGGTCCGCGGCATCGGTGATGGTGACGGTCCAGATCTGCTGGGTCCGCCCGCGGTGCACGGGCAGTGCCTCGGCGGAGAGCACGCCCTCGCGGGCGGCGCGGATGAAATCGGTGGTGTTGTTGACTCCGACGACGTGGCCGCGATCCCCCAACCACAGGGCGCCCGCCGTGCTCGCCAGCGACTCGACGACGGCGCAGTGCACGCCGCCGTGCACGATCCCGAACGGCTGCAAGAGCTCCGGGCGCACGGTCCACTCCGCGGTGACCCGATCGGGCCCCAGTTCGCGGAACTGCAGACCCAGCACCTTCCCGAAACCGCTGTCCAGCTGCTCTCGAAGTTCGTCCGACACCGACGGTGACACATCGTTCATGGCGTTCAGTGAATCACGTGGACGGACACGAAGCGGCGGGCCTCGCAGTGTGTCGCGAGGCCCGCCGGGGCACGGACGCCGACGTCGCTGCAGCCCTCAGGACGTCGGCACGATCCGAAGTTCGTGTGGCTCGAACTATACAGGATAGCCTTGCCTAAGTCACGCAGGTCGCCGTAACCGAACGCGCCACCCCGCGTCGACGAACGCATCGAGGAGCATCTGCCCCCTGCGCCAGCCGCCGTCACGAGACACGCCACCCAGCAACGGAACTCGTGCCGAGGCGCCGAGGACCGACTCGCCCACGATGCGGCTCATCTGCGTGGCGTCCAGAGGACCGAGCGCGGACAACCCTGCCGCGGCGACCTCGAGCGAGCGAGCAGCGCGATGCGCGGTCCAGGCCGCGAGCGCCTCGTCGCACGGCATGACCACCGTTCCCGCGGTCGCGCCCGAGCCGGACACCGAGCGCAGCGCCGTGTCCCGCACGCCCGCCCAGTCGATGCCCACGTCGCTGTCGAGATGGATCCAGAGATTCTCGGGGCCGGGGTCCCACACCCGTCCACATCCGACGAACGCCGCGGCCGACCGTCCCACGACCGCGTGCACGAGTGCGGCCGCCACCTGGTCCACCGCACGACGCGGGTCCGGATGGTCGAGCGACGACCGGCGCAGCAGGGCCTCGAAGCGGCCCGACTCGAGCCCGGTGGCGAACGACCACCAGCGACGCTTGCTCTGCTCGGCCATGTCCGCGACGGCGTACACGCGGGGGGCCTCCGGATCGAGGTGTCGCAGAGCGGTCATGGTGTGCCGGAAGGCGGTGGACACCGCGGCTCGACGATCGTGCGGTGAGACGACGGTGTCGATCGTGACTGTCATCGGATGGAACTCCTCGTCTGCAGGTGCCCGGACGGTGACACGCACCGACCGGTCGAGGCGACCGGTCGAGTCATAAGGTAAGCCTAACCAATACATCGAAGACAACCGGGTGTGGTTCGCATCACCGCGAGACCGCGCCGCCACACGACTGCTTAGGCTTGCGTAACCTTCCATGAGAGACACCACCACACCGATCGAGGAGGACCGCGTGACCGACACCGCGTCCGGACCTCTCGCATCTCACCCCGGCCCGAACGACCTCCCCGAGCCCGGCACCACGGTTCGTCCCGATCGCGACTACTCGATCGCCGACGCGGATCGGCGGGCGCCCGGCCGGGTGACCGTCGCGGCAGCCTCGGCGGTCGACGTCGGTGTCGTCCTGCTCCCCCTCGTGCTCGGCCTCGTCGTCGTCCGATCGCTCGCCGACGACAACGGCGGCGGCCAGGTCGACCGCGCGGTCTTCGGCGTCATCGCGGTGCTCGCGGCCGCGGGTGTGCTGGTGTGGAACCGGGGGTTCCGGGACGGTCGCGCCGGACAGAGCGTGGGAAAGTCCCTGTTCGCCCTCGTGCTGCGGGACGCCGAGACCGGTGACGCGGTGGGCGTCCGACCTGCTCTGACGCTGCGTCGGAAGCCCGGTGTCGAGACGGTCCGGCTCACCGTCGCGGTCGCGGAGGACTTCGAACCGGTCGCTCCGGACACCTCCTCGGCAGCGACCCGTCGACGCCGAACCTCCGGACTGATCATCCTCGTCGCCGCCATCGTGCTCGTCGCGCTCATGAGCGTGGCCGTCGGTGCGCGGCCGCTCACCTTCGCCGAGATCTTCCATGCGCTGTTCTCCGCCACCGGGACCGACACCGACGTGATCGTCCGGTCGCTACGCCTCCCCCGCACGATCCTCGGACTCGTCGTGGGCATCGCACTCGGCGTCGCCGGCGCCCTGATCCAGGGCCACACCCGCAATCCGCTCGCCGATGCCGGGTTGCTCGGCCTCAACGCCGGTGCCGCTTTCTTCGTCGTCATGGCGATCTACCTCTTCGGCATCACGTCCCCCTTTGGCTACCTCTGGTTCGCCTTCGCCGGCGCTGCCGCGGCCAGCATCGTCGTGTTCGGTACCGCGTCTCTGGGCGGGGCGAGGGCCAACCCGCTGTCGTTGGCCCTCGCGGGAGCCGCGATCGCGTTCTTCCTGCAGGCCATGACCAACGCGGTGGTGCTGCTCGATCAGACCACCCTCGACAGCTACCGGTTCTGGGTCGTCGGCTCCGTCTCGGGACGCGGGCCGGACATCTTCTGGACCGTGCTCCCGTTCATCGTCATCGGGCTGATCATCGCCGTCGCGGGCACGCCCGCCCTCAACACGATCAGCCTCGGTGACGACGTCGCCCGCTCACTGGGCACCAACATCACCCTCACGCGCGTCGTCGGCATCGTGGCCATCACACTTCTGACCGGCGCGGCGACCGCTGCGTGTGGGCCCGTGGCCTTCGTCGGACTGGTGGTGCCCCACATCGCGCGTGCCATCACCGGCCCGGACTATCGCTGGCTGCTCCCGTTCGCCGGCGCGCTGGGCGGTGTCCTGCTCGTGCTCGCCGACGTCATCGGTCGCGTCGTCGTGCGGCCCGGTGAACTGCAGGTCGGCATCGTGCTCGCGCTGATCGGCGCGCCGTTCTTCATCGCCCTGGTACGCCGTCGGACGTTGGTGTCGCTGTGACCGCCCACCCGACCGTCCGTTCCGCGGCCACCGCGCCGTCGGTGGCGGGTCGCCCGGCCTTCCGCATGGGACCGCTGTCGACGGTGCGTCGCCCCGCCAGGGTGCTCGTCACCCTCGCCCTCGCGATCGTGCTGTTCCTCGTGTTCTGTCTGAACGTCGGGCGCGGCGACTACCCGCTGTCGATCCCGGACGTCGTGAACGTGTTGGTGGGCGGCGGCTCGCGGATCGAGCGTTTCGTCGTCATGGACCTCCGCCTGCCGCGTGCCCTTACGGGCGCGCTCGTAGGAGCTGCGCTCGCCGTCTCCGGCGCGTTGATGCAGTCGATCACCCGCAACTCACTCGCGAGCCCGGACATTCTCGGCATCACGTCCGGCGCGAGCGTCGCCGCCATCTCGCTGATCGTCCTGAGCGGCACCAGTACGGCCGTGGGCCTGTTCGCCACGCTCGGCGTGACCCTCGCCGCTCTCGTCGGCGGGCTGCTCACCGCAGCGCTGGTGTACCTGTTGTCGTGGCGGGGCGGAGTGCAGGGCATGCGGCTGGTGCTCGTGGGCATCGCGATCAACGCCATGATGGTCGCGCTGATCGGCTGGATGTTGGTCAATGCCGACATCACCGATGTCACCCGCGCCCAGCTGTGGCTCACCGGGACGCTGTCCGGCGCCACGTGGTCGCAGGTGTGGCCCGTCACCGCCGCCGTCGTCGTTCTCGGAGCGGGCTCGGTGATCATGTCGTTCCGACTGTCCGCCATGCGGCTCGGGCCGGACACCGCCCGCTCGCTGGGCGTGGACGTGCAGCGGTCCCAGGCCGTCCTGCTCGTCATCTCGGTCGCGATGGCCGCCATCGCCACGAGCGTCGCCGGCCCGATCGGATTCGTGGCCCTCGCCGCGCCGCAGATCGCCCTGCGGCTGACCCGGTGCGCCGAGCCTCCGCTGATCGCCTCGGCCCTCACCGGCGCCGTCACCGTGGTGGGGTCCGACCTGGTGGCGCGCACGATTCTGCCGGTCGAGCTCCCCGTCGGCATCGTCACGTCCGTCCTCGGCGGACCCTTCCTCCTCTATCTGCTGGTCCGAGTCAACCGAAAGGCGACAGTATGAGCGTGCACGCGCATCCGGAGATCACCGGAGCCACACCTCCGCACCGTCTCGCCGCGGAGAACATCTCGGTCGGCTACGGCGACCGCATCATCATCGAGGGGCTCGACCTCGAGATCCACACCGGCGTCGTCACGACGGTCATCGGACCCAACGGCTGCGGCAAGTCGACTCTGCTGCGCGCCCTCGGCCGCCTGCTGTCCCCGCGCCAGGGCCAGGTGACGCTGGACGGCAAGGCGATCGGCCACATGAAGACCCGCGACGTCGCGCGCACTCTCGGGGTGCTCCCGCAGTCGCCGATCGCCCCGGAGGGGCTGACGGTGGCGGACCTGGTGGCACGAGGCCGCCATCCCCACCAGTCCTGGATCCGGCAGTGGTCCCGCGACGACGAGTCCGAGGTGGCGCGTGCGCTGAAGCTCACCGGTATCGAGGATCTCGCCGAACGTCCCGTCGACCAGCTCTCGGGAGGACAGCGCCAGCGTGCCTGGATCTCCATGGCACTGGCGCAGGGCACCGACGTCCTGCTCCTCGACGAGCCGACCACCTACCTCGATCTCGCGCACTCCATCGAGGTCCTCGACCTGGTGGACCGGATGCACGACGAGATGGGCCGGACCGTGGTGATGGTGCTGCACGACCTCAACCTGGCCGTCCGCTACAGCGACCGTCTCGTGGTCATGCACGAGGGAGCGATCGTCGCCAGCGGTACGCCGTCCGAGGTCATCTCCGAGAAGATGCTCTTCGACGTCTTCGGCCTGTCCGCGGCCGTCATCGACGACCCGGTCTCCGATCGTCCGCTGATCGTGCCCATCGGCACCCGCCACGTCCGAGCGGGCGCCGGCATCCGACCGGCCTGACGGTCAGCGGTCGATCATCGTCTTCACGAGCCGGACACTCTGACCGAAGGACACGTCCGGCAGGTAGGCCCGTCCGATGGCGTTGCCGATGCTCGGTAGCGCAGCCGGATCGGGGAACGTCATGTACATCGGCTCGTACACCGGCTGGAACTTCGACTTGAACGCCAGCAACGACCGGAAGCCGTAGACCGGTTCGAGCGTGCGGCCCACGACGTCGAGCAGACGCTCGAGCATCCCCGAGAGTGTCGACGTCTGCGCCGTGTCCTCGGTCGGATCGCCCACCTTGGCCAGCGGCGCTCCCGACAGACTGAGGAACTGCGCGCCCTCCTCCTGCAGGGACAGTGCGGCGGACGCGATGAGGAATTCCATCGCGGGCCGGAAGCCCTCGGACCGACGGCGCATGAAGTCCAGGGTCCAGCCCACGACGACGCCGTCGCGGTACACCGGCATCCACGAGGTGATGCCGTGCACGGTGCGCTGCTCGTCCACGGCGATGAGGCACCGGACCTGCGGATCGTCGACCTCGTCCAGGCCGCCGAGCGTGAAGCCCATCTCGGGCATGCCCTTGTCGGCGACCCATTCCTCGGAGATCGCGGTGATCTGGTCCGTGATCGCCAGCGGCGCCGTCGGGAACGAGATCCATTCGGCCTCGACACCGGCCTTCTTCGCCCGGTTCACCGCGGTGCGGACGTCCTGGAACTTCTTGCCCGTGAAGGCGAGATCCGCGAGCGGGAGCACGGTCTCCTCCCCCACCTGGATGCTCTCCCAACCCAGAGCGCCGGTGATCGCCGCGACGTCCGGCGTCACCGAGTAGAAGCAGGGCGACCATCCGTTCGCGGCGGCGTACTCGGAGAAGCCGACGATGGCCGCCTCCCGGTCCGCGGGCGGACCCACCGGATCGCCGGTGGTGAGGGCGATGCCCGAGATCACCCGGAACGCGACATAACTGTGACCGTCGGGCGAGAACCAGTACCGGTTGCCGCGCCACGTCGTCATCCAGGACAGGGCGCTGCCGCTGCTGCTCGTCAGCACCGCCCGGGCGCGTTCGGTGGCGTCGGTCTCCACGCCGTACGCCGGTCTCACGAACGATCCCGCGGTCGCGACGACCAGCACCGCCCAGAACACGATGCCCGTCCATTCGTAGAGCACGGTGGCGAGCCAGCTCGTCGGCAGGAAGGGCGGGTCGAACCACTGCAGCAGAACCGGGGGCACGAGCCGCTGCGGGAAGTCGCCGAGCAGCGTCAGCACTCCCGGGCTGCCGTCGAAGCCGGACCGGATCAGCGCGCCGACGGCGACGTAGAGAACGGCGAGAACCGCGCCGGCCCCGACCACGGTGGCCCACAGTCGCGTGTACGTACCGGCAGGCGCGGACACGTCGAAGTTCGTGCGCGTGACCACCAGCAGTGCCATGACCGCCAGGGGGACGACGAAGGGGACGGCGGTGCGGTAGAGCGTCGGATCTGCGACGCCGTAGAACAGCGTGTCGCCGTTGTCCAGATCGGCGAAGCGGATCAAGTAGTTGGCGAGCGCCAGGGCCAGGAGCACGACCTGCGAGACCATCGCACCGATCCAGGCGAACCGACGCCCGCGGCGCAGTCCGTCGCTGAGGACCAGCAGATAGACCGAGGGCATGACGCTGGCCAGCACCGGTCCCACGCCACCGAGTCGGAGATCGAGCAGCCCGCGTCGGCAGTCGGTGGACCCCGGATCTGCACCACAGACCAGGTTCACCTCGTCGAGCGTCCACTCCTGGCTGCGGAACAGTTCGCGCAGCACGGCGAACGGGCCCACCGCATTGGGCGAGAAGGCAGCGATCATCGGGCCGATCGCGGACGCCGCGACGATGAGGGCCACCAGCACCCGACCCTCGCGGCGAGTACCGGCGAGATGGGTCGCGCGAGAGGATCGTCCGACGATCAACGGACCCGCCACTGCGCCGACCACGACCGAGCCGAGCGCGGTGATGTCGGCGAGATGGCCACCGAACAGGGCCATCACGACGGTCAGCGCCACGAGGCCCACCCGCACCCGCCGACGCCAGAGCGTTCCCATGTTCGCGCTGGCCACCATCAGCGTGCCGAGGATCCAGGCCGTGGGGCCCGAGGTGACACCGAGATGGAGCTGGAAGCCCCACCCCTCGTCGAGCAACTGCCCGAGAGCGGCCAGCGCGAGACCCAGCAGCGAGCCGCCCACCTGGGTCACCAGGACGGCGACCGCGAAGCGCCGGGTACCCATCCGGTGCTCGATCGGCGCGGCCACGACGAGGAACAACGCGGTGGCGACGACGAAGGCGGCCACCCCCACGGCGAACAGCCCCGACGTGACGGGGGTCCAGAGCCGCAGGTTCTCGATCGGAACGATGCCCAGCGCGGTGTGGTGGTCGAGGAAGCTGCGATAGCTGCGCGTGGTGAGGGAGAGCACGACCAGTCCCACCCACATGACGGCCAGCAGTGCCAGGCTGACCGGAGCCCCCTTGGCGCCGTAGGCGATCGTGGACCACAACCGTGCGCCCTGGCGACGGGTTCGTCCCCACCACGCGGCGATGTCGCTCCGCGCACGGGCGACCGGACCCTGCGCGGGAGATCCTGCGACGGACGGATCGGTCACGACGTCAACCCCAGCCGGGTGCAGAGCCAGTCCAGCTCCAGCTTCAGGCCCGCAGACCACGTCTCGTAACTGTGTCCACCCGGGACCTCGGCATAACGCACGTCCATTCCGGCTTTCTGTGCGGCGGCGAGCAGCTGCTTCGCCGAGTTCTGGTAATCGGGATCACTGGCGCCGACGACGAAGGCGCCGGCGCTGGTGGGGTACTGGCGTGTGGCCATGAGGTTCATCGGGTTCACGGCCTCGAACGCGGCCTCGCTTCCGCCGAACGCCGCGTCCAGCGTGCGCTGCTTGTCCCCCAACGTCGGTTCGAGCTGCCCCGAGAGAACGAGGAAGGTCGGGTACAGCTGCGGGTAGTTGGTGGTCATCTGCATGGCGCAGGTACCGCCGTAGGAGAGCCCGCCGATCGCCCAGTGCGCCGGATCGGTGTCCACCTGCAGGGTCGCGTTCACCCACGCCGGCACGTCCTTCGCCAGATAGGACGCCACGTTGCCGAGCGGAGAGTCGACGCAGAGCGGATTGGCGATGGTGGACCCGGTCGCGTCCGCCACCACCACGACGGGTGCGAGACCCGCGTGATCGGCGGCGTAGGCGTCCATCGTCTGGACCAACCGGCCACCGGTGAGCCAGTCGTCGGGCGCTCCGGGTTGGCCGGCGAGCAGCACGAGGACGGGCAGCAGCGGCCGGCGTGCGGTGAAGTACGCGGGCGGCAGGTAGACCTTCGCGTTCCGAGCGGAGAAACCCGACTCCGTGCCCGGGATCGGCGTGTCCAGGATGCGACCACCGGTCGGCATGTCGGCGGGGGCGGTCCACACGCTCGCGAGAGGTGTACCGGTGATCGGGTCGGCGGTGCGGCCGGTGACGTCGTCGACGTCCACCTCCTGCACGGACGAGATCCCCAGGGCGGTACCGACGGTGGGGTAGGCGTCGAAGACCAGGTTGACCTGCAGCGCGGACGTCGCGACCACGGCCACCGTCGCGATCACGGTCACCACGCGGGTCCACCACCGTGTCGCGGCCAGCATCCGCGGCACGAGGAGGAACAGACCCAGGACTCCGAGACCGACCCAGACGTAGACCGACGTCTCGACGGGATCGGGGAAGACCCGCCAGATCTTCTCGATGCCGAACCACGCCGCCACCGTGAGGACGGCCGCCACCCCGACGGCCACCGGGACGGCGCGGGTGAGGTGCCGCCGACGCCGCGCGAGCACGAGCCAGACGAGCCCGAGCACTCCGACGACCGTGACGACGATCGGGACCGGTCCACTGACCAACGACGTGTCGACGAATGCCACGGCGCAACAGTAGTCGCGCAGTAGTTCTCGACGCGTGTTTCCGCGCCGGTGGACGCGCGCCGACGTGCGACGACCCGCTGCTACATCGTGTAGTACGCATTTGCGTCGGAGTGGCCGTATCATCTGACGAATGGCAGGCCTGGGCGATCTCGAACGAGCAGTGATGGAACATTTGTGGTCGAGTTCGGAGCCGCAGACCGTCCGTCAGGTCCACGAGGCACTGGCGTCGAAGCGTGAGCTCGCGTACACGACGGTCATGACGGTCCTGCAGCGTCTGGCGAAGAAGAAGCTCGTCACCCAGCAGCGGGACGACCGCGCGCATCGGTACGCTCCGGTACATGGGCGCGAAGAGCTTGTCGCCAGCCTCATGGTCGACGCCCTCCAGCAGGCCGACCGGTCCGGCGGACGGGCTGCGGCCCTGGTCCACTTCGTGGGTCGGGTCGGCGCCGACGAGGCCGCCGCACTCCGGGAGGCCCTCGCGGCACTGGAGACGCAGGACGACGGTTCCTCCAACGCCTGACCTCTCGACCCTCGACGCTCCCTCCCACACGACGGTGAGGACATGAACGCACCGACAGCACTGGTCTTCGCGGTACTCGCGTTGATCCTGACGGGACCGGTTCCCGCGATGCTGTCCCGTGCGACGTGGCCGCACCGGACACCGCGCGCCGCCCTGGTGCTGTGGCAGGCGATCGCACTCGCCGCGGTGCTCTCGGCCTTCAGTTCCGGTCTCGCGATCGCGAGCCAGCTGCTCGTCCCCGGACCGGACGGCCGGCCCACCACGGCGCCGACGGCCGAGATCGACGCCCTCGGCCTCCCGCTGTGGATCCTCTACGTGACGGTGCTCGCGATCACCCTCGTCATCGGTGCGCGGCTCGTCTGGGCCACGTCGCTGGTGGCGATCAAGACCCGACGACGGCGTGCGAGGCACCGCACGCTGGTCGACATCCTCGATCGCAGTGCGGGCGAGACCAGTGCCCACGGAACCGACGTGCGGGTCCTCGAGAGCCTCGACCCCATCGCCTACTGCCTGCCCGGCCTGCGGCAACGCGTCGTGGTCAGCGAGGGCACGTTGTCCAACCTGGACGACGACGAGCTGGCGGCCATCCTGACCCACGAACGCTCCCACCTGCGCGCGCGGCACGATCTCGTTCTCGAGGCGTTCATGGCCGTCAACCAGGCGTTCCCGCACGTCGTGCGCAGCCGGTCCGCGCTGGGGTCGGTGCAGCTGCTGGTCGAGCTGCTCGCGGACGATTCCGCGGTGCGCGTCACGGGCCCTCGTCCCCTCGCCCGCGCTCTCGTGGCCTGCTCCGGATCGTCGGCGCCGCGGGGAGCTCTGGCCGCGGGTGGGCCGAGCACGCTGGTGCGGGTGCGCCGGTTGGCCACTCCCGGTTCCACCCCGGGTGTCGCCACTCTCGCCTATCTCGCGTCGGCGGCCATCCTCGTGGTGCCGACCATCTACGTCGCCGTGCCGTGGTTGACCGAGCTGACGCGCCTCGCACGACACGGTTCGTGACTACTGGCTCACACGAGTCGGCATCGGCACCACTCGTCGCGTAGTGTTACCGGTGGTTCATCAGAACCATCCGTTAGTCGATATGGCACAAATTTCGCCGTCGCTCCGATCCGTCCCCTCGTGGACGCCACGGAGTCGTACCGGTGACAAGACACCTCACATTGCGCCCGAGCTCCGCTTGCGCATCGATGACCAGGTGATGTGTGCCCTGGCTCGTCACGCTGCGCGGTGATTCATCGTTGCTGTGCACCGACGCGCCTGCAACCCCGAGAGGTACCACCGCGTTGACCAGCGCCACCCCCGTTTCTGTTTCTGCCACCAGCACTCCCGAGGCGTCCGAGACCACGTTCTCCGACCTCGGACTTCCCGCGGCCATCGTCGCGGCGCTCGCCAAGAACGGCATCACCGTTCCCTCGCCCATCCAGAAGATGGCCATCACCGACGCCCTCGCCGGCCGTAACGTTCTCGGCCGCGCACAGACCGGATCGGGCAAGACGCTCGCGTTCGGTCTGCCGATGCTCGCCCGCCTGGCGTCGACCGGTACCAAGCCCGCCGCGAAGCGTCCCCGCGCACTGGTGCTGGTCCCCACCCGCGAGCTCGCCTTCCAGGTCGTCGACTCGCTGCAGTCCTACGCCACCGTCCTCGGACTGAGCGTGCGTCCGGCCGTCGGCGGCACCCCGTTCGGTCGTCAGGCCGATCAGCTCCGCCGCGGTGTCGACGTTCTCGTCGCCACCCCCGGACGCCTCGGCGATCACCTGCGTCAGGGCACCTGCGTCCTCGAGGCAGTGGAGATCACCGCACTCGACGAGGCCGACCAGATGGCCGACATGGGCTTCCTGCCCGAGGTGCGCGACATCCTCGGACAGACCGCGAACGGTGGCCAGCGCATGCTGTTCTCCGCCACGCTGGATCGCGAGGTCCAGTCGTTGGTCCGCCAGTTCCTGGCCGACCACGTCCAGCACTCGACCGGTGACAGCAAGGCCGCCGTCGAGTCGATGGATCACTACATCCTCAATGTCGGCCGTGGACAGAAGGACATCGTCCTGTCCGAGATCGCCGCTCGCGAGGGTGGCCGGACCATCATGTTCGCCCGCACCAAGCTCGGCTGCGACGGCATCACCGATCGCCTGCGCGCAGTCGGCATCCACGCCGAGTCGCTGCACGGCGGCAAGGCTCAGAACCAGCGCACCCGCGTGCTCGACCGCTTCAAGAGCGGCCGCACCCCCGTGCTCGTCGCCACCGACGTCGCCGCACGCGGCATCCACGTCGACGGCATCGACCTGGTCGTGCACGTCGATCCGCCCGCGGATCACAAGGACTACATGCACCGCGCCGGCCGTACGGCACGTGCCGGTGCGGCGGGCACCGTCGTCGCCATCGCGCTGCCCAACCAGCGCCGCATCATCAGCCGACTGACCGGCCAGGCCGGTGTCAAGGTCACCTCGGTGGACGTCTCCCCCGGTTCGGTGGAGCTCGGTTCCATCACCGGAGCCAAGGCTCCGTCCGGCGAGCCGGTGCGTGAGGCACCGCGTCGCGAGCGCCCCAGTGGCCCCTCGCGCTTCGGCGCCTCGGGATCCCCGCGCACCGGTGGCTACCGTGGCGGCGACTCCGGCGGATACCGGGGTCGCGACGAGAACCGCACCGGTGGGTACCGCGGCGGTGAGTCCAGCGGTGGCTACAAGGGCCGCGACGAGAACCGCACCGGCGGCTACCGCGGCGGCGAGTCCACCGGTGGCTACAAGGGCCGCGACGAGAACCGCACGGGCGCAACGGCTTCGCGCACCGGCGGGTTCCGCAGCCGTGCTGCGGGCACCGCGCGCGACTGACAGCTCTCCCGTCCTTGTCCGGCCCCGACTTTCGCGTCGGGGCCGGGCAGGGAAAGCTGGGGGAATGACTTCCTCGGATTCTTCACCTCTCGCCCAGATCGGTGTCACCGGCCTCGCTGTCATGGGGTCCAACCTGGCGCGGAACTTCGCCCGCCACGGACACGTGGTCGCGGTGCACAACCGGAGTTACTCCAAGACACAGACTCTGCTCGACGCGCACGGCAGTGACGGCACCTTCGTCGCGTCCGAGAGCATCGAGGACTTCGTGGCCAGCCTCGAGAAGCCACGCAAGGTCGTCATCATGGTCAAGGCCGGCGATCCCACGGACGCGGTCATCGAGGAACTCGCCGGCGTCATGGACGAGGGCGACATCATCATCGACGGCGGCAACGCCCTCTACACGGACACCATCCGCCGCGAGTCCTCGTTGAAGGACCGCGGCCTTCTCTTCGTCGGCGCCGGCATCTCCGGCGGCGAGGAGGGTGCACTCAACGGCCCCTCGATCATGCCCGGCGGCCCCGCGAAGTCGTACGAGTCGGTCGGGCCCCTGCTCGAGTCGATCTCGGCACACGTGGACGGCACCCCGTGCTGCACCCACATCGGCCCCGACGGGTCCGGGCACTTCGTGAAGATGGTGCACAACGGCATCGAGTACGCCGACATGCAGCTCATCGGTGAGGCCTACAACCTGCTACGCGACGCGCTGGGCATGGATCCGGACGCGGTCGCAGACGTCTTCCGCCAGTGGAACGAGGGCGACCTCGAGAGCTACCTCGTCGAGATCACCGCGCAGGTGCTCGCCCACAAGGACGCGAAGACCGGGAAGCCGCTGGTCGACGTCATCGTCGACGCCGCCGAGCAGAAGGGCACCGGTCGCTGGACCGTCAAGTCCGCGCTGGATCTCGGAGTCCCCGTCACCGGCATCGCCGAGGCGGTGTTCGCCCGAGCACTCTCGGGCGCGCGCGGCCAGCGCGAGGCGTCCAAGGGTCTGGCGTCGGGAACGCTCTCGGCGAAGCCCGAGGACATCGAGACCTTCACCGAGGACATCCGTTCCGCGCTGTACGCCTCCAAGGTCGTCGCCTACTCGCAGGGCTTCGATCAGATCGCCGCCGGTTCGGCCGAGTACGACTGGAATCTGCACCCCGGCGATCTCGCCACCATCTGGCGCGGAGGATGCATCATCCGGGCCCGGTTCCTGAACCGCATCAAGGACGCCTACGACGAGAACCCGGAACTGCCCGCGCTGTTGCTGGCGCCGTACTTCCGTGACGCCGTCGAGAACGCCGTCGACAGCTGGCGTCGCGTCGTGTCCACCGCGACACTCCTCGGAATCCCGGTGCCCGGCTTCGCCTCCGCCCTGTCGTACTACGACGGACTGCGCGCCGAACGTCTGCCCGCCGCGCTGACGCAGGGTCTGCGCGACTTCTTCGGAGCGCACACCTACGAGCGCATCGACGCCGACGGCAAGTTCCACACCCTGTGGAGCGAGGACCGGTCCGAGATCGAGGCCTGACCTCCGCCGTGAGTTCGTCCGTGCTCGCGGTCGGGCTCTCGCTCGTCGCGGCATTTCTCTTCGCCTGCGCCGCCGTCGCTCAGCAGACGGCGGCGTCGGCGGTCGCGGACGGGGACTCGTTGATCTCGGGTCTCGTGCGCAGCCCGCGGTGGTGGGCCGGGGTGGTCGGCGACCTGGGCGGCTACCTGGTGCAGGTGGCCGCCCTGGCCGTCGGGTCGGTGTCCGTGGTGCAGCCGTTGCTCGTCAGCATGCTGCTGTTCGCGCTTCCCCTCGCCGCGAAGTACTCCGGTCTGCGGATGCGGCGCGCCACCTGGATCTCGGCCGTGGGTCTCACGGTCGCGTTGGTGGCGTTCGTCGCGGTCGGCGACCCCACCGAGGGCACCGCCGACGCGCCGCTGTCGGTGTGGGCACCGCCGTTGGCCGCCGTGGTGGCGGTGGCGCTGGTCGGCGCCGTCGCCGGTGTGCTCACGCGCGAGCCCGGTCGTGCGGCGCTGCTGCTCGGAATCGGCGGTGGGCTGCTGTTCGGTGTCGCCGTCGCGTTCACCAAGTACGTCACCGACCTGGTGGAGTCCGATCTGCTCGGCGCCCTCACGGCGTGGCAGACGTACGCGTTGATCGCCGCGGGAGTCTCGGGCTTCTACCTGCAGCAGCGTGCGTTCCAGGCCGGTCCGCTCGCGGCGTCGCTGCCGGCGGTGACCGTGTGCGAGCCGCTGGCGGCGGTGTTCCTCGGCATCGTGGTGCTCGACGAACGGCTCCGCCTCGACGGACTGCGCGGCGTGGTCGTCGCCTCCGCCGTGATCGTCATGATCGTGACCACCGTGGTTCTCTCGCGGGAGCAGGGGCGTGCGGACGACGCCGTCCCGGTTGTCTGACCCACCCTCGACGTCGCCGCCGCAAGATATATCCGTCGGTCGCGTAAGCTGGCGTCCCGTGCATTTCCTTCGCGACCAGCGCCCGCCCTACGACCTGACGTACGACGACGTGTTCCTCGTCCCGAACCACACGACGGTCACGTCCCGTTTCGACGTCGATCTGGCGAGTGTCGACGGCTCCGGGACCACCATTCCCATCGTCGTCGCCAACATGACCGCCGTGGCCGGCCGCCGGATGGCGGAGACGGTCGCGCGACGCGGCGGCATCGTCGTCATCCCGCAGGACCTGCCGACCGCGGCCGTCGCCGAGACGGTCTCCTTCGTCAAGAGCCGGAACCTGGTGGCGGACACCCCGGTCGTGTTGACGGCGGAGGACTCGGTCTCCGACGCTCTCGCCCTCATGCCCAAGCGTGCCCACGGCGTCGTCGTGGTCGTGGACGGTGACACGGCAGTGGGCATCGTCTCCGAGGCGGCGTGCACGGACGTCGATCGCTTCGCGCGCCTCTCGACGGTGATGGACAAGGACTTCGTGACGGCCTCCGTGGACACGAGTCCCCGCGAGATCTTCGAGCAGCTCGAGGCCCGGCACGAGAACCTCGCCGTGCTGACCGGACCGGACGGCGCACTCGCGGGAGTGCTCACCCGCACCGGTGCGCTGCGCGCCGGCATCTACCGGCCCGCCACCGACGCCGACGGACGCCTGCGCATCGCCGCCGCCGTCGGCATCAATGGTGACGTGGGCGCGAAGGCCGCCGCCCTGGTCGAGGCCGGGGCCGACGTCCTGGTGCTCGACACCGCCCACGGCCACCAGCAGAAGATGCTCGATGCGCTGGCCGTCGTCGCGGCGCTCGATCTGGGCGTGCCCCTGGTCGCCGGCAACGTCGTGTCCGCAGCGGGTACCCGTGACCTGATCGAGGCCGGCGCGGACATCGTCAAGGTCGGTGTGGGCCCCGGCGCCATGTGCACCACCCGCATGATGACCGGCGTGGGCCGCCCGCAGTTCTCGGCCGTCGAGGAGTGCGCCGCCGCGGCGCGCGAGCTGGGCAAGCACGTGTGGGCCGACGGCGGGGTCCGACATCCCCGCGATGTCGCGCTCGCCGTCGCTGCGGGTGCCTCCAACGTCATGATCGGGTCCTGGTTCGCCGGCACCCACGAGTCGCCCGGAGATCTCCGCGTCGACGCCGCCGGGGTGGCCTACAAGGAAAGCTTCGGCATGGCGTCGAAGCGAGCCGTGGCCGCACGCACCGCGGCGGACAGCGCGTTCGACCAGGCGCGTAAGGGCCTGTTCGAGGAAGGCATCTCCAGCTCGCGGATGCGCCTCGATCCGGAGCGGCCCGGTGTCGAGGACCTCATCGATCACATCTGCGCGGGTGTGCGCAGCACCTGCACATACGCCGGTGCGCGCTCGCTCGAGGAGCTGCATCGGGATGCCGTGCTCGGCATCCAGTCTGCGGCGGGCTTCGCCGAGGGGCGGCCGCTCCCGTCCGGCTGGTGATCTCGGCCGCACTCGTGCTCACGCCGCCGACTCGGTGATTCCGGGTCGGCGACGATACGATGTGTGCGATAGCGGCGCCCCCGAGTGGGTACTGCTGTGACACGCGCCGATTCTGCGGCGCAGGCGTCGCCTCCACGCGAACGCCACACGACAGGAAGGACACCGGTGCCCGAGGCACCCACGACGACGCCGACCCCCGGGTCCGGCACTCCGTCCCCGGACCGACCGTCCCGAGACCGCCCCTCCCCCGACGGGGAGTCGTCCGGCGGTCCCTCTCCGGAGGGCTCCTCTAGGTCGCCGGGCTCACCCGGCGCTTCCCCGACGACCACCTCGAGTCGCAGCGAGGTGTGTCCATCGTGACCGTTCTCGTTCCGATCCTGTCCCTCGTGGGCTTCGTCGCGCTGACGGCGGGAACGGCGATCTTCGTCGCCGCGGAGTTCTCCCTCACCGCACTCGAACGCAGCACCGTCGACGCGGCGGCCCGCGACGGTGACATGCGCTCCCGCCAGGTCCAGCACGCGCACAGGACGCTGTCGTTCCAGCTCTCCGGTGCGCAGCTCGGCATCACCATCACCACGCTGATCACCGGCTACATCGCCGAGCCGGTGCTGGCGCGGTTCATCACCCCCGCCGCCACGGCGCTCGGTGCGTCCGACTCGCTCGCCGGCGCCGTGTCACTGGTGCTGGCGCTCGTCATCGCCACCTCGGCGTCGATGGTGTTCGGCGAGCTGGTGCCCAAGAACATGGCCATCTCCAATCCGATGAAGGTGGCGCGGGCGACGGCCGGCCTGCAGGCAGGGTTCTCCCTCGTCTTCCGCTGGGCCATCAACGGTCTCAACGGTTCCGCGAACTGGGTGGTCCGCCGCCTCGGCGTCGAGCCCGCGGAGGAACTGCGTTCGGCGCGTTCGCCCCAGGAACTCGGGTCGCTGGTGCGCTCCTCCGCGGAACACGGCTCCATCGACCAGCGCACCGCTCTCCTCGTCGACCGCTCGCTGCAGTTCGGCGAGCGCACGGCGGAGGAGTTGATGACCCCCCGCGTGAAGATCGAGACCCTCGCCGCGGACGACACGGTCGCCGACCTCATCGACACCGCGGCCCGCACCGGGTTCTCCCGGTTCCCCGTCGTCAACGGCGACCTCGACGACACCGTGGGCGTCGTCCACATCAAGCACGCGTTCACCGTGCCCGCCGAGCGCCGCGCCGGAACGACGGTCAGCTCCCTCGCGCAGCGTGTTCCCAACGTCCCCTCGAGCCTGGACGGCGACACCGTCATGGAACGGGTGCGCGCCGACGGCATGCAGGTCGCCATCGTGGTCGACGAGTACGGCGGCACCGCGGGCATCGTCACCATGGAGGACCTCATCGAGGAGATCGTCGGCGACGTCCGCGACGAGCACGACACCCGCGAGGTCGACGTCCAACGCGTCGCCGACGGGTGGCTCTGCTCCGGACTCCTGCGCATCGACGAGGTCACCGAGTTCACCGGGTACGCGGCACCCGAGGGCGAGTACGACACCCTCGGTGGCCTGGTGTTGACGCAGTTCGAACGCATCCCCGACGCCGGCGACCAGGTCATCCTGCCGCCCCCGAGCGGAGACCTCGAGTCCGACGAGGGCGGCTGGGTCGCGCGCGTGGACGCGATGGACGGGCGCCGGATCGACCGGATCCTCGTTCGCCCGGCCGCGGAGGACGAGATCACCCGGCTGCGCGCCGAGACCGTCCGCGAGCACGACCGGGAGGCCCTCGATGGGTGACCTTCTCGCCGTCGGCCTCGCGGTCGTCCTCCTGCTCCTCAACGCCTTCTTCGTCGGTGCGGAGTTCTCTCTGATCTCGGCACGCCGCGACCGCCTCGAGAGTCTGGTGGTGCAGGGCAAGAAACGGGCTCAGACGGTCATCGAGGCCGGTCAGAACCTGTCGATGATGCTCGCGGCCGCGCAGCTCGGCATCACCATCTGCTCGATCCTGCTCGGGCGCGTGGCGGAACCCGCCGTGGCCCACCTGATCGAGCGTCCGTTCGAGCTGCTCGGCGTACCCGACTCCCTGCTGCACCCCATCGGGTTCGCCCTCGCCCTGGGCATCGTGGTGATCCTGCACATCCTCATCGGCGAGATGGTGCCGAAGAACATCGCGATCGCCGGACCGGAAGCGACGGCGATGTTGCTGGTGCCCGTTCATCTGTGGTGGTTGCGCGTCGCGAAGCCGCTGATCTCGTTCTACAACCTGTGCGCCAACGGCACACTGCGGTTGTTGCGCGTCGAGCCGAAGGACGAGCTGGACTCGTCGGTGTCGGCGGACCAGCTCTCCGACATGATCGGCGAGTCCCGCTCGGAGGGACTCATCGACGAGGAGGAGCACCGCCGGCTGACGCAGGCTCTCGAGACGTCGGGTCGCACCGTGCGGGAGGTCCTCATCCCGCTGGACAAGGCCCGCACGGTGGTCTGCGGACCCAAGGGACCCACGCTGGGTGCGATCGAGGAGGCGGTCCGCGAGACCGGTTTCTCGCGGTACCCGGTCCGCGACGAGACCGACGGCATGATCGGGTATCTCCACATCAAGGACGTCCTCGATCTGATGGCGGACCCGCTGGCCGACTCGGGGACGATCATCCCGCGCTCGGACGTCCGCCTTCTGCCGATCATCGACGCGCGCACCCCTCTCGACGAGGCGTTGGCCGGTCTCCGCCGCCGACGCAGTCACCTCGGCGCCGTGGTGGAGACGGGCAAGGGCACCATCGGCATCGTCGCTCTCGAGGACCTCGTCGAGGAGTTCGTCGGCACGGTGCGTGACGGCACCCACCTCGTGGAGGACGTCGTCCCCGGGCCCGACGCGACGTGACGTCCGTCGTGTCGGACACCGATCTCGTCGTTCTCGGACCGGACGCGTGGCATCCTCGGCGGCACGCTCACGGCGAGCGGGTGGACGAGATGATCGGTGCCTATCTGGAGCGGCGCGCGGTCGGCGAGCCGCATCCGGTGCTCGACTTCCTCTTCACCTACTACAGCCTCAAGCCGGGCCATCTGCGCCGGTGGCACCCCGGTCACGGCTCGGTACTGACCGGGGCGGGCATCGAGGACTACCGCGGACGCTCCGGGTACGTGGACGTCGCCGTGGGCGGGCGACCCGGCGTCACGGTGTCGTCCGAGTTCCTCGACCGGCGGTCGTCCGCGATCGAGTTCGTGAGCACCCTGATCGGCCGGACGGCCACCCGCCCCGCGCAGCTGGGCTGCTTCGGTCTGCACGAGTGGGCGATGGTCTACCGCGGCGGGGACGAGGCTCTGCGTCACGACGTGCCGCTGCGCCTCGGTCACGACGGCACCGACGCGGTGGTGGAGTCGATGCCGTTGCGCTGCACCCACTACGACGCGTTCCGTTTCTTCACCCCGGACGCGGTCCCGCGGAACGCGCTCGAGCTGACGCCGGAGCACCGGCTCCTGACGGAACAGCCGGGCTGCCTGCACGCGTCGATGGATCTGTACAAGTGGGTGGCGAAGCTCGGACCGCTGCTGCCGTCCGAACTGCTGCTCGACTGCTTCGCGCTGTCGATGACGGCGCGTGAACTGGACATGCGGGCGAGCCCGTACGATCTCACGGCGTACGGCTACTCTCCCGTGCGTGTCGAGACCCCGACCGGGCGCGCCGAGTACGTGCGCGCCCAGTCGGCGATCGCGGAACGAGGCGCCGCTCTGCGAGTCGCGATCGGCGGCCTGCTCGCCGATCTGCGCTGACGGTTCGGGTCAGACGCCCACGGCCGAGAGTTCGGCGAACTCCTCGTCGCTGAGCTCGATGCTCGCGGCGGCGACGTTGTCCTCGAGGTGGGACACCGACGACGTTCCGGGAATCGGCAGCATCACCGGGGATCGACGCAACAGCCACGCGAGGGCGAGCTGTGACGCGGAGACGCCGTGCCGCTGGGCCAGCTCCGTCAGCGGGCTGCCCTCGCCGGTGAGCTTTCCGGTGGCGAGCGGGAACCACGGAATGAAGCCGATGTTCTGCTCGGTCGACCAGTCGAGGAGCTCCTCGGAGGAGCGGTCCGTGAGGTTGAAGAGGTTCTGGACGGACACGATCGGAGCGATCCTCTGTGCTTGTGTCACCTCCTCGACGGACACCTGGCTGAGGCCGATGTGCCGGATCTTGCCCTCGTCCTGCAGCGCCTTCAGTTCGCCGACCTGATCTTCGAGCGCGACGTCCGGGTCGATGCGGTGCAGCTGGAACAGGTCGATGCGGTCCACACCGAGACGGCGCAGCGACAACTCGGCTTGCTGGCGGAGGTATGCGGGACGACCGACCGGGGTCCACTGCCCGGGGCCTTGCCGGGTGAGCCCGGCCTTGGTCGCGATCACGATGTCGTCGGCGTAGGGACGCAGCGCCTCGGCGAGCAGGTCCTCGGCCACCTCCGGGCCGTAGCTGTCTGCGGTGTCGAAGAAGGTCACGCCCAGCTCCACCGATCGCCGCAGCACGCGGATCGCCTCGTCGCGGTCACGCGGCGGCCCCCAGACGCCTTCTCCGGGCAGCTGCATGGTGCCGTAACCGAGCCGGGTGATCTCGAGGTCTCCACCGAGCAGGAAGGTGCCGCTCGCGTCGGCGGGGCGGGAAGTCGTCGATGTCGTCATGGCGAGTACGACGCCGTGGGGGTCGCAGGTATTCCTGCTCGTGATTGTCCCGCGCGCCACCACCGGTGGGCTCCGCACTACCACTGGGTAACATCGGGGCGATCCAGCGCGGCACGACGCCGCGACAGGCGAGAGTCAAGTGAGGGGCTGTGATGACGGAACGCGTCAAGGTCGGCGATCTGCAGGTGGCGGCAGTGCTGCACGAGTTCGTGGAGAAGCAGGCTCTGCCCGGCACGGGTGTGGATCAGGATGCGTTCTGGGCGGGTGTGCAGTCCCTCCTCGAGGATCTCGCGCCCCGTAACCGGGCGCTCCTCGAGGCCCGCGACGAGATCCAGGGCAAGCTCGACGCCTGGCACTCCGAGCACCCCGGAGCCGGCTACGACCGCGCGCAGTACAAGGCGTTCCTGAAGGAGATCGGGTACCTGCAGGACGAGCCTGCCGCGTTCGCGATCACGACCGAGGGCGTCGACACCGAGATCACCACGACGGCCGGCCCGCAGCTGGTCGTCCCCGTCCTCAACGCACGCTTCGCCATCAACGCCTCCAACGCCCGGTGGGGCTCGCTGTACGACGCGCTCTACGGCACCGACGCCATCTCCGAGGACGGCGGCGCGGAGAAGGGCACCAGCTACAACAAGGTGCGCGGCGACAAGGTCATCGCGTGGGCTCGCACGTTCCTCGACGACGCGGTGCCGCTGACGTCCGGCTCGCACGCGGACGCCACGTCGTACGTCGTCGACGGGTCCGCCCTGGCGGTCACCCTGTCCTCCGGCGACACCGTCGGTCTCGCGTCACCGGACTCGCTGCTCGGCTACACGGGTGAGCCGTCCGCACCGACCGGAATCCTGTTCGTCCACAACGGCTTGCACTTCGAACTGCAGATCGACGCCGAGAGTCCCATCGGCAGCACCGACGCCGCGGGCGTGAAGGACGTGCTGCTCGAGTCCGCGGTCACCGCGATCATGGACTTCGAGGACTCCGTCGCCGCCGTGGACGCCGACGACAAGGTGCTCGGCTACCACAACTGGCTCGGTCTGATGCGCGGCGATCTCGCCGAGGAGGTGTCGAAGAACGGGAAGACTTTCACCCGCACCATGAACCCGGATCGCGTCTACACCGCTCTGGACGGCTCCGAACTCGTGCTGCACGGCCGGTCGCTTCTGTTCGTCCGCAACGTCGGGCACCTGATGACCACCGATGCGATCCTCGACAAGGACGGCAACGAGATCCCCGAAGGCATTCTCGATGCCGTCATGACGTCCCTGACGGGCAAGCACAGCCTGCGAGACGACGTCGCGCTGAGCAACAGCCGCACCGGCTCGCTCTACATCGTGAAGCCCAAGATGCACGGTCCCGACGAGGTCGCCTTCACGAACGAGCTGTTCGCGCGGGTCGAGGACGTCGTGGGCCTCCCCCGCAACACCCTCAAGGTCGGCATCATGGACGAGGAGCGTCGCACGACGGTCAACCTCGCGGCCTGCATCCTCGCGGCGAAGGAACGCGTCGTGTTCATCAACACCGGCTTCCTCGACCGGACCGGCGACGAGATCCACACCTCCATGGAGGCCGGAGCCGTCGTGCGCAAGGCCGAGATGAAGAAGCAGAAGTGGATCGCCGCCTACGAGGACTGGAACGTCGACACCGGTCTCGCGGCGGGCCTCGAGGGCAAGGCGCAGATCGGCAAGGGAATGTGGGCGATGCCCGATCTCATGCACGACATGCTCGAGCAGAAGATCGGTCACCCGCGCGCGGGTGCGAACACCGCGTGGGTCCCGTCGCCCACCGCGGCCACGCTGCACGCCACCCATTACCACCAGGTCGACGTCTTCGCCCGCCAGGAGGAGATCGCGAAGGCTCGCCGCGCCACGGTCGACGACATCCTCGAGATCCCACTGGCCGCCGACACCTCCTGGAGCGACGAGGACAAGCAGCGTGAGCTCGACAACAACTGCCAGTCGATCCTGGGATACGTCGTCCGGTGGATCGACCACGGCGTCGGCTGCTCCAAGGTTCCGGACATCGAGGACGTCGCGCTCATGGAGGACCGTGCGACGCTGCGCATCTCGAGCCAGTTGCTGGCCAACTGGGTCCGTCACGGCATCGTGACCGAGCAGGACGTCGTCGCCTCGCTGACGCGCATGGCGCCGGTGGTCGATCGGCAGAACGCCGGCGACCCGACCTACCGACCGCTCGCCGAGAACTCGGATTCCAACATCGCCTTCAACGCCGCCAAGGACCTCATCCTCGAGGGAACCCGGCAGCCGAACGGGTACACGGAGCCGATCCTCCACGCGCGCCGTCGCGAGTACAAGGCAGCGAACCAGGCATCCTGACGGGGAGGCCGGGAGCAGCACGAGAGAGGACGGGTCCCGAGGGTGGGAGAGCATCGTCGCACCGCGTCCACGTCGGGTGGTCGTCGCGGTGTGAGCCGCGGACCCGTCGTGGTCGTCGTCGTTCTCGTGCTGCTCGTCGCGGCCGTCCTGGGCTGGTTCGCCCTGCGCGATCGCATCACCGACGAGGGTGAGCAGGCCGCGAAGGCCTGTGTGGAGGGTGACGCCGTGCTGGCCGTCACGGCCGATCCCGACATCGCCGACGCCGTGCGTACGGTCGCCGCGGCGTGGGACGCCACGGCGCCGGTGGTGCGCGATCACTGCGTCACCACGACGGTGACCGAGACGGCGTCGGACGTCGCGGCAGCGGCCCTCGCGGCCGATCCGTCCGACGCGGCGGCCGGTCCTCGTCCGTCGCTGTGGATCCCGGCGACTTCGGCGGATGCGGCGCCGCTGATCGACGCGCGGCGGGTCGACAGCACCCCCCGGTCTCTCGCCACCAGTCCCGTCGTCCTCGGCGTCGCGCCGACGCTCGCCGACACCCTGGGAGCGGCGGCCGTGGGGTGGGCCGACCTGCCTCGTCTCGCCGCCACCCCCGGGTCGCTCGACGCCATCGGCGCCGTGGGCTGGGGATCCCTGCGACCGGCACTGCCGGCGGGGTCGACCACCACCGCGGCTCTGGTGTCGGTGGCTGCGGCGGTCGTCGATCCCACCGCCTCCACCGCGTCGCTGACCGCCGATCAGGCTGCGTCCGCGCCCGTCGTGTCGGCGGTCTCCGCGCTCTCCCGCGCGGCGACGGACGCGTCTCCCACACCGCCCGCCGATGCTGCGGCCGCTCTCGATGCGATGGTGCAGGGCGGCGACCCCGCGGCCGCCCCGGTCCACGCCGTCCCGGTCACCGAACAGCAGTTGTACAACCGGATCACGGAGGGCCAGCAGCTGGCCGCCTTCCGCCCGGCCGGTTCGACGCCGAGTGCCGACCATCCTGCAGTGGTGCTCTCGGACGGTGATGCGACCGGACGCGCGGCTGCGGCCGCGTTCGCGGAGTTCGCCCGCGGAGCCGATCAGCAGCAGGCGTTCCTGCGACAGGGATTCCGCGTTCCCACCGCCGACGGAGCCACCGAGGCGACACCTCCGTCGGTGGCGGGACTGACGTTCCCGGCGATCGGTCAGCCCGCCGCATCGCCCGAGCCGGCGGCGCGCACGGCGGTGCTCGACACCCTCGCGTCACCCACCCGCCCGTCGAGCACCACCGTCCTGCTCGACGTGTCGGGATCGATGGAGTCGATCGACGGGTCCGCCACGCGCCTGACCAACGTGACGTCCGCCCTACGTCAGGTGATCGGCGCGGTTCCCGACACCAGCCGGATCGGCCTGTGGACGTACAGCCGGGCACTGGACGGATCACGGCCGTACCGGGTGGAGGTACCGCTCACGGAGGCGAACTCCGAGTCTCGCGCCGCACTGGACAGCTCTTTCGCCGGTCTGTCTCCCGCCACCGCCACCTCGACCTACGCCTCCGTGCAGGCGGCCTACGAATCGGCGGTGCAGAACTGGTCGGGCGACGGGACCAACTCGGTTCTTCTCGTCACCGACGGCCCGAACGACGACACCTCGATCTCCGCCGCGTCCTTCCTCCAGTCGATCGCGGCCGCGTCGGACCCTGCTCGTCCGGTCCGCATCGACGTGGTGTCGCTGACCCAGAACTCGGACATCGCGACGCTGCGCAGCCTCGCGGGCCAGACCGGAGGCGACCTCGTCGAGGTGTCCTCCTCCGACCCCACACTCACCGCCACGCTCGACCGATTGTCCTCCGACCGGTGACGATCTCCACCGAATGCCGAAGGGCTTCCCCGTGATTCGCATGCTGACGTTCGCCGTGCTCCTGGCGATCGTGACGTTCGTCCTGCACCGCCGTCTGGTGGTGGCCACCGGACTCACCGGCGCCGCGCGCCTCGCCGCAGATGCCGTTCTCGTGGCGTTCTGGGCCGCCGCGGTGGTCGGGATCGGCAGCGGTGAGGTACTGGATCCCTCGTGGGCCCGCTACGTCGCGTACCCGGGTCTGACCTGGCTCGCCGCACTCCTGTACCTCTGCCTCGGTTCCCTGCTGATCGCCGTGGGCGCCCTGGTGGTGCGGATCGGAGCGCGTGTCGCCCACCGCGACGGGGTGTCCGCACGGCGCACCTTCGTGCGTCCCGCCACCGCCGTTCTCGTCCTCGGCACCGTGGTGGCCGTCGCGTACGGAGTCGACGCGGCCGCCACCCCGAAGGTGACCCGGACGACAGTCGAACTCGCAGCACTGCCCGCGTCGTTCGACGGTGTGCGGGTGGGACTGGTGTCCGACCTGCACGTCGGCCCGGCGCGCGGCGAGGCGTTCGTGCAGGGGGTCGTCGACACCCTCATGGCCGAGAAGCCGGATCTCGTCATCATCGCCGGGGACCTCGTCGACGGAACCGTCGACCTCGTGGGCCCGGCACTGGCTCCGCTGAGCGAACTGTCGGCGCCGCTGGGTGTCGTGGTCACCAGCGGCAACCACGAGTTCTACGCGGGCGACGGCGGCGCGTGGCTCGACCTGTACGACTCGCTGGGACTGCGGGTCCTGCGCAACGAGACGGTCCCGCTCACCCGCGGCGTCGACACGATCGATCTGGTCGGCATCGAGGACCTCACGGCGCCGGAACCGTACGAGCCGGATCTGGCGGCAGCCCTCGAGGGCACCGACCCGGCCCGTTTCCAGCTGCTCTCGGCGCACCAGCCCAAGCAGGCGACGCAGGCGTCCGATCTCGGTGTGGACATGCAGGTCTCCGGCCACACTCACGGCGGACAGATCTGGCCGATCGTGTATCTCGTACCGCTGCAACAGCCCTCGGTCCAGGGCCTCGACACCATCGGCGACACCACGCTGTACACCACCCGCGGCGCCGGCGCCTGGGGTCCCCCGGTACGCATCGGCGCGCCGCCCGAGATCTCTCTGCTGGAGCTCCGGACGGCGCGCTGATCACATCGCGTCAGTGTCAGTAGGTCAGGCGAAGGCCTCGATCGGCGGGCAGGAGCACACGAGGTTGCGATCGCCGTGTGCGCCGTCGATCCGCCGCACCGACGGCCACACCTTGGCGCGCGAGGTGCCGGCCGGGTAGACGGCCTCCTCGCGCGAGTACGGGTGCGTCCAGTCCGTGACGAGGCAGTGCGCCGTGTGCGGCGCGCCCCGGAGCGGGTTGTCGTCCACGGTCCACTCCCCCGACGCCACTCGTTCGATCTCCGCGCGGATGGCGATCATGGCGTCGACGAAGGCGTCGATCTCGTCGAGATTCTCGCTCTCGGTCGGCTCGATCATGAGGGTGCCCGACACCGGGAAGCTCATCGTCGGTGCGTGGAAACCGTAGTCCGCCAACCGCTTCGCGACATCGTCGACCGTCACCCCGGTCCGCTTGGTGATGGGCCGCAGATCGAGGATGCACTCGTGCGCGACCATCGAGCGATCGCCGGTGTAGAGCACCGGGAAGTACTCGTCGAGTCGGCGGGCGATGTAGTTCGCCGACGCGATCGCGGTGAGGGTCGCGCGCCGTAGACCGGCGGCGCCCATCATGCGGATGTAGGCCCACGTGATCGGCAGGATCGACGCCGAACCGTACGGTGCGGCCGAGATCGCACCGGTCTCACCGAGACCCTCCACGAACGGGTGTCCGGGCAGGAACTGCGCGAGGTGGGAGCGGACGCCGATCGGACCGACGCCGGGGCCGCCGCCGCCGTGCGGGATGCAGAACGTCTTGTGCAGGTTCAGGTGGCTGACGTCGCCGCCGAAGCGACCGGGGCGCGCCACGCCGACCAGAGCGTTGAGGTTCGCGCCGTCGACGTACACCTGGCCACCCGCGTCGTGCACCGCGGCGCAGATGTCGCCGATCTCGTGTTCGTAGACGCCGTGCGTCGAGGGGTAGGTGATCATGATGGCGGCCAGCGACTCGGCGTGCTCGGCCACCTTGGCGCGCAGGTCGTCGACGTCCACGTCACCGTTGGTGCGGCACGCCACCACCACGACCTTCATCCCGGCCATCACTGCGGACGCCGCGTTGGTGCCGTGGGCGCTGGACGGGATGAGGCAGATGGTGCGTGCGTCGTCCCCGCGGCTGCGGTGATAGTTGCGGATCGCCAGCAGGCCTGCGTACTCGCCCTGGCTGCCCGCGTTCGGCTGCAGGGACACCGCGTCGTAGCCGGTGACCGCGACGAGCCACTCCTCGAGGTCGCTGATGATGCGCGCCATGCCGGGAGCATCGTCTGCGGGTGCGAAGGGGTGCAGGGCGTTGAAGCCCGGCCACGTGATGGGCTCCATCTCCGCGGTGGCGTTGAGCTTCATGGTGCACGAGCCCAACGGGATCATGCTGCGGTCGAGGGCGATGTCCTTGTCGGACAGCGCGCGGAGGTACCGGAGCATGGCGGTCTCGGTGCGGTACCGCGTGAACGCCGGGTGCGTCAGGAACTCCGACGTACGGGAGAGGGCGTCGGGAACGGCGATCGGCGCGGAGTCGGAGACCGGCTCGACACCGAAGGCCTGCAGCACGGCCTCCACATGAGCGTCGATCGTGGCCTCGTCGCAGGAGATGCCGACGTGGTCGTCGTCGACGAGGCGGAGGTTGATCGCGGCGGTCGTCTTCGCGGCGGCGACCACCTCGGCCGCGCGGCCGGGTACGCGGGCGAGGACGGTGTCGAAGTAGTTCTCGTGCACCACGGTGACGCCACCGGCGCGCAGCGCGGCACCCAGCGAGGCCGCGTGGCCGGCGACGCGCCGCGCGATGGCGGTGAGCCCGTCGGCACCGTGGTAGCTCGCGTACATCGCGGCGACGACGGCGAGGAGCACCTGCGCGGTGCAGATGTTGGACGTCGCCTTCTCGCGGCGGATGTGCTGCTCACGTGTCTGCAGAGCCAGGCGGTAGGCGGGCGATCCGTCGGCGTCGACGGAGACGCCGACGAGTCGGCCCGGCAACTGACGAGCGTGGGAGGTGCGCACGGCCAGGTATCCCGCATGGGGTCCACCGAAGCCCATCGGGACGCCGAACCGCTGCGACGTGCCGAAGCACGCGTCGGCCCCCTGCTCGCCGGGCGAGGTGACGAGAGTGGCGGCGAGGAGGTCCGCGCCGACGGCCACGAGGGCGCCCCGATCGTGCGCCTCGGCGATCACCGACGTGAGGTCGACGATGCGGCCCGATGCTCCCGGCGTCTGCGACACGACACCGAAGAACTCGCCCTCGGGCAGGCCCGCCGCGAGGTCTGCGTCGACGAGCTCGATGCCGAGCGGCTCCGCGCGCGTCGCGATGACGGCGCGGGTCTGCGGGAACAGGTCGGTGTCGAGGACCAGGCGGGCCGACTTCGACTTGCCGGCTCGGCGCAGCAGCGTCATGGCCTCCGCCGCGGCGGTGCCCTCGTCGAGCATCGAGGAGTTGGCGATGTCCATACCCGTCAGGTCGGACACCATGGTCTGGAAGTTGAGCAGTGCCTCGAGTCGGCCCTGGCTGATCTCGGGCTGGTACGGCGTGTACGCGGTGTACCAGGCCGGGTTCTCGAGGATGTTGCGCACCAGGACGGGCGGGGTGAGCGTGGCGCTGTAACCCTGGCCGATCATGGACGTCGCGACGGTGTTGCTCGCGGCCAGCGCGGCCAGTTCGGCGAGTGCCTCGTGCTCGGAGACCGGCGCGGGCAGCGCGTCCAGACCGTCCGCGATGCCGTCGACGGCCGCGTCGAGGATGTCGGCGGGAACCGCGGCGGCAGCGAGATCGTCCAGGCTCGCCACACCGATGACGTCGAGGAGTCGCGCGGTCTGCTCCGCGTCGGGCCCGATGTGGCGGTCGACGAAGGTACGGAGTCCGGAGGTCGAGCGGGGTTCGGCGGTCACGTGATCTCCCGTGGTGGTGGCGAGGTGCACGCCCCACACGCAGGGAGGGACGCCCCTCTCCCTCTGTCGTGATGCCCGAGACCACCGGGCGCCTGAGAGATTCGGCCGCCGCGTGCGGCGCCTTTCCCCGTGGGCGGGTGGACGATTCCACCACTTTCCAGAGGCGTCGGAGCCCGCACGGTCCCGGGTGCCTGAGAGATTGACGGAGAGGTGCTGCTCCTTCGGCGCTCGTCGGGGTCGGTCCTGTGACGGACCGTGTCCGGCGAAGCTCTCCCGTGCGGCGTCGACGCTTCCTCAGTATATGGGAGTGCGCGCCGGCGGGTCAGCCGGTCTTGCGGCTCGCGCGATTCTTGCGGCGGGAGGCGAGCTCGTCCTCGGGCGTCGGCTGGCTCTCGCCGCCGTCGGCACGCTCGGCGGGGAAGTCGGCGATGGCACCGGTCAGTTCACGCATGGCTCCGCTGACCGCGATCCCGAAGACGCCCTGTCCGCCCTGCAGCAGGTCGACGACCTCCTCGGCGGACGTGCACTCGTAGACGGTGGTGCCGTCCGAGAACAGCGTGATGCGGGCCAGATCCGCCACGCCACGACGACGGAGATGGTCGACGGCGACGCGGATGTTCTGGAGCGAGATGCCGGTGTCGAGCAGTCGCTTGACGATCTTGAGGACCAGGATGTCCTTGAAGGAGTACAGCCGCTGGCTGCCGGATCCTGCCGCGCCGCGGATGGACGGCACCACGAGGCCGGTGCGGGCCCAGTAGTCCAGCTGCCGATAGGTGATGCCGGCGATCTGGCACGCACTGGGGACGCGGTAGCCGACCAACTCGTCCGGAACCGAATCGTCGGGGAAGAGACCGGGTTGCACCTCGTCCACGTCGTTCGATGCCAGCAGGCTCATCTGCTCCGGCTCCTGCGGCTGATCTGCCACGTGTTTCTCTCCCTCTCGGATGGTCCGCCTGGAGTCCTCGTCCGCGGACCTGTGCGGTACGCGCGGTGAGAACGACGATGACATCCGTGACGCTCGGCGAGGTCGAGAATACGCCCTCACCGCGGTGAGCGGCACGTCCTTCATCGACCCGAACGCTATGGACCGCGGAGCCGTGAGGCAACGCGCCACGCGGTAAGCCTCAACCTCAACTCAAGGGTGAGACTCGATCGTTATCTAACCGTCGGTCGCCTTGAAGTCGTCCGGCGAGATGGTGTCCAGGAATTCCTTGAACTTCTCCACCTCGTCCTCGCGCTCGTCGGGCATGACCAGACCGGCTTCGGCCAGAACGGGCTCCTCCGCGAAGATCGGCACGCCGGCTCGAAGGGCGATGGCGACCGAGTCCGACGGGCGTGCCGAGACACGCACGTCCTGGTCGAAGACCAGGTCGGCGTAGAAGGTGCCCTCCTGGAGATCGACGATGCGGACTTCCTTCAGGGATCGCCCGAGGGCCGTGACGATGTCACCGATGAGATCGTGGGTCAGCGGACGCGGCGGTTGCACGCCCTGCTGCTCCAGTGCGATCGCCGTGGCTTCCGTCTGGCCGATCCAGATCGGCAGGTACCGTTCGCCGTCCGACTCCCGCAACAGCAGAACAGGTTGATTCTGTGGCTGCTCCACCCGGATACCGATCACGCGCATCTCGCCCATCGCGCCGCCTCCCAGCTGCTGTGACTCGTCGCCCGCGCACTCGACGGGGCGGACGTGCTCTCCAGTGTATTGACCCGCGGCGCCGACGACCGGCCGTGCGAGCGGCCGACGCACGCCCTCGGGACTACTTGTCCAATATCCCGTGCACCGCGGACTTGACCAACGACGTGTGCAGCGACAGCGACAATGCGGCCAGCTCCCGGACGAGCTCCTCGGCGCGGTCTCGCGCGCCCGCGTCACGGCCCAGGGCCACCGGCCCCGCGACCTGAGCCAGCAGGTTCGCCTCGCGGTCCGCGGCGAGCTTGAATGCGCGTAGATGCCGCACCTCGAGTCCGTACTGCGCCATCGCCCACGCGGTGCGCACGAGCACCACGGCTTCCTCGTCGTAGAAGCCGGCCGGACCCGCCGAGACGAGGCCGCTCTTCTGCAGTTCGAGCAGGAACGGCTCGTCCACGCCTGCACGCTCGAGCAGGTCGGCACGACTCATCCGGACGCGCCGCTCCCCGAGAAACTCGGTGGGCGAGACACTTCCGGGCGCCAGAGCCAGGACACGAGGCCCCTTGGGCGCCGCGGCGACACCGTCGGGACCCACGGAACGGATGCCGTTGTCCAGCGCGTCCAGCTGCTCCTTGATGACCTTCAGCGGAAGGTAGTGATCACGCTGCGCCGTGAGGACGTAGCGCAGGCGCTCGCAGTCCTCGACGGAGAATCTCCGGTAACCCGACGCCGTTCGTTCCGGGGAGATCAGTCCCTCGGCCTCGAGAAAACGGATCTTCGAAATGGTGACGTCGGGGAAGTCCGGGCGCAGTCGATCGAGTACGGACCCGATCGACATGCCGCCACCGGACTGCTGCCCGACTGCCGTCATCAGCTACCTGCGCCGGCAGACGTCTCGCCGAGCTGACCGCCTGCGGACTGGCCCTTCGGACCGGTCAGGAACACGAGGCGGAACTTGCCGATCTGCACCTCGTCGCCGTTCGCCAGAACGGCGGAGTCCACGGGCTCACGGTTGACGTAGGTGCCGTTGAGGCTGCCGACGTCGACGACCTGGAAGTCCTCGTCGTCCTGACGGAACTCCGCGTGGCGACGGCTCACGGTGACGTCGTCGAGGAAGATGTCGCTGTCCGGGTGGCGTCCCGCGGACGTCGTGGGCTGGTCCAGCAGGAAGCGCGAGCCCGCGTTGGGGCCCCGCTTGACGACGAGCAGGGCGGAACCGACGGGCAGACCCTCGACCCCGGAGACCGGTGCGTCGGAGGAGCCCTGGGGCGCCGCTGCGGAATCGATCTCGTTCAGGAAGTCCGCTCGGAAGACCGAGGTGGTCTCCGCGGGGGACTCTCCGTAGACGCCGTCGTTGCCGTTATCGCTCACGTTTCTCCTCCTCGATCTGATCGCCCCTCACCCACGAGGCGATTCAGCACATTCTCTTGTCACGCTTGTCTGACGGTTCCGCGGTTCCCCGACCGGGGTGCCGCCGAACCACGTGAGGACCTTACCGACCGTACCTTGCACACACCGTCGCCCGGGCGTGCTTGCCCGCCCGCCGGGCACGGCTGTTACGTGGTCGTGATCGACGCGTACCCCTCGGCGTCCATCATCGCCTCGAGGGCGTCGTCGAGATCGCTCTCGGAGTCGACGGACAGGTCCACGAGCCAGCCGGCGCCGTACGGATCGCTGTTCACCAGTTCGGGGTCGCCGTCCAGTTCACCGTTCACCGCAACCACTTTGGCCGACAGCGGGGCGTAGATGTCGGAGACGCTCTTGGTGGACTCCACCTCGCCGAGCGACTCACCGGCCGACACCGCATCGTCCTCGGTGGGCAGCTGAACGAAGACGACGTCGCCGAGCTGCGACTGTGCGTAGTCGGTGACGCCCACGCGCACGGTGGTGGGGCCGGTCCGCTGGACCCATTCGTGCTCGGCCGTGTACCGCAACTCGGTGGGGATATCGGTCTGGCTCACGTGAACCGGGTCCTTTCGCAGGCGTTGTCGCGGTGCGGACGAGGAGAACCGCACTCGCGCTGAGCGTATTGGCGAGCTTTCCGCCTCCGCAAGGCGGGCGCTCCCCGGCTCATCGTGCGGTGAGCGGGAGGCGTCGGACCGGACCGAGCGCCAGGCCGAGGTACAGCGCGCCCGTGTAGAGGTACAGCGCGGTCCCCCACACCAGCAGGGCCTGCGCGGGAACCGCGATCACGTCGGCGCCGACCCAGTCCACCCGCGCGGCGAGGAGGAACGGCAGGGCGCTCATCAGAACGAACGTCGCGGCCTTGCCGAGGTAGATCACCTCGGGCGGAGCGAGTCCCCGCCGCCGGTAGAGCAGCAGGGTGAGTGCGAGGATGCCGTCCCGCGCGATCAGGACCACGGCCACCCACCACGGGAGGATGCCCGCGAGGGCGAACCCCACCAGTGTGGTGACGACGTACAGGCGATCGACGAACGGGTCGAGCAGAGCACCCAGGGCCGACGACTGGTCGAGCAGCCGGGCGAGCTTGCCGTCCAACCAGTCCGTCGCCCCGCTGAGCAGGAGCAGCAGCAGCGCCCAGCCGTACGCCTGCTCCCCCAGCAACAACCACAGGAACACCGGCACCCCGAGCAGACGAACGACACTCAGAGCATTGGGCACCGTCAGGATGCGATCGCCGACGACACCGGCGACCACGTCGCGAGGGCTGTCGGACGCCGGATCGGTCATCCCCCGAGCTTTCCACACGGGCGCGCCGTCCGGACCCGACGAGCCGCTACCGCCAGGCGAAGACCGGCTGCTCGTAGTCGTGCACGCGGGTGTGCCGCCCACCGAGCACCACCTCGCGGAACTGGTGCACCACCGCGCCCGTGGGCGCGTGCACCAGGCTCGAGCGGAAAGGCCACTGCACCACCGGTCGCGGCGACTCGGCGATCGACACGAACCGGGCGTCGACGTCGAGCTCGTCCGCGGTGACGCGGTACAGGAACTCCACCTCGTCAGGATTGGGCACCGCGTCCCCGGTCCAGTCCGCGATCCACACCACGAACGGACGGATGACGTAGCCGGAGCGGGTCCGATAGTCGTCGAGCGTCCCGAGCACGGAGTCCGGGCCGACTCGGATGCCGACCTCCTCGTCGAGTTCGCGCAGGGCGGCCTCGACCGGTGTCTCGCCGTCGTCGACACGCCCGCCGGGCAACGCGAACTGGCCCGGATGCGCGCGCATCCGGGAGGGCCGCTTCGTCAGCAGCACGTGCCGATCGCCGGGCTCCCCGCCGACGGCCACCACGACCGATGCCCGCCGTTCGTCACCGCCCTCGATGAGCCGACTCTCGAAACCGTCCAGCGTCCGCACGATCTCTGCACGTTCGAGGCGCGTGTCCATCAGGCGACACTAGCCAGGCTCACCGGGCCGGTGCGCGCAGCGCGCGCACGGCCGGCGCCGCCGAGTACGGCAGGATGCGCGAGCGATCCGCCGGAAGGGCCAGCTCCACGACAGCGGACTCGTCGATCCGGTACGGCTGCGCGAGCACCACGCCGGCGAAGGCCTTGCGCAGCCGTGACATCTCGGCCCGGACCGTGATGGCACGGCCGTTGTCGCCGAACAGTTCTGTCGCGAGTTCTGCCGCGGTGCGCCCGTCCCTCCTCGCGGCGAGCAGGAAGAGGATCTCCGCGTGCCGAGGTGTCGGCTCGTGGGACCAGGTTCCGAAGGGACTCGACACCTCGACCACGGTGCGCGAGGGGTCGGACACGTCGATGCGGATGTTCGTCGGCGTCGACTCCCCGTCGACCACTCCGTCGCGTTGCGAGGACGCCGGTCGCACCATCCAGCCACCGGGCAGCGGCTCCAGATCGCACACGCCGAGCGTCGGTACCCACAGTCGGCCCGGCGCCACCTCGTCGGGGAGCAGCACCCGATTGCGCACCGGGACCGACGCCACCGCCGCGACCCACCCGTGCCCGTCGACGGCCAGCGCGGGCGTCTCCGACCGAGCCAGCATCGGCGCCGCCACCGAGCGCAGATTGTCGAGCGTGCGTCGATGCTGTTCACGCAGTTGAGCTTCGGCGAGTCGAGACACGGCATCGATCAGCGCCAGCGTGGTCGGGTGCACCGAACTCGCGGGTCCGCTGACGTCGACGAGGCCCAGCACCCGGCCGGTACGCGGATCCTTGATGGGACTGCTCGCGCAGGTCCACGCGTGGTGAGTGCGCACGAAGTGCTCGGCGGAGAAGATCTGCACCGCCGAGCGCGAGACCAGTGCCGTGCCGATGGCGTTGGTTCCCACACTGTCCTCGGCCCAGTCGGCTCCCTCGACGAAGCCGAGCCGATCGGCGCGGTCGAGCACCGAGGGCGCCCCGCTGCGCCACAGCACCCGCCCGAGCCGGTCCGCGACCACCAGTAGGTTGTCGGAGTCCTGCAGAACCGAACGCAGGCTCCCGGTCAACTCCGGCAGGATCTCCACGAGCCCCGAGTCCCGACGCATCTGCTCGAGTGCCGCGGCGTCGACAGCATCTGCGGGTCCGCGGTTCTCCGGATCGACACCCAGGTTCATCACGCGCTGCCACGAGTCACCGATGACGTCGCGGGGGCGAGCGGGCGCGCGGGCACCCGACATGGTCGCGTCGTACACGGCGGACAGCAGCTGTGCATACCGACGTGGGTCCTCACCTGCCGCGACGGCGGGCTCGGGTTCGGAGGTTCGAGTCATCGACACCGATTGTGCTCCACATCACAGTGCGCGTCATCCCCGGGTCTGTCCCGATCGGTCATCGGTAGACGAGTCCGCCGTCGATGAGACCGGCCTGACCGGTCATGTACGCCGCGTCGGGCCCGGCGAGGTAGGACACGTATCCCGCGACGTCGTCGGGAGTCTCGGCTCGGCCCAACGCGATACCGCCCACGAACTTCTCGTAGGTCGCGCCCGTGCGACCTGTCCGTCGATGCTCATGCGTGTCTCCTTCATGTGATGGTGGATGTCCGGGACGGAGGTCAGAGCGACGGATCGACGAGAACCTTCATCTTCGTGCCGGCATGCAGTGCCTCGAAACCGTCGTCGATCACCGCGTCCATCCCGATGCGCGACACCCACCCGGTGGTGTCGTACACGCCGTCGGCCATCAGAGCGATGACGGCGTCGTAGTCGGCGGAGGTGTAGCAGAGCGACCCCTGGATGCGGGCCTCCTTCATCACCAGTTCGAGAAGCGGCGTGGTGAGCGGCTTCTCGTAGATCGCCACGCTGACCATCGGCTTGCGGGACCCGACGCACGCCAGCGCGGTCGCCACCGCCGGCGCGACACCGGCCGCGTCGTACACGGCGTCGGCGCCGCGCCCGTCCGTCTCGTCGGCCACCAGCGCGGGGACGTCGACGGACGTGGGGTCGAGAGTGCGTGCACCGAGCGCCTCGATCGCTGCCCGCCGGGTCGCGGACGGCTCCACCACGAGGATGTCGTCGAGCCCCTTGCCGCGCAGCGCGAACCAGAGTCCGATGCCGATCGGTCCCGCCCCGAACACCATCGCGGTGTCGCCTTCGCGCACCTCACCCAGAGTCGCCGCGTGGTAGGCCACCGACATCGGCTCCACCAGCGCACCCAGATCGAGGGACACGGAGTCCGGCAGCGCGTGCAGCATGTCGGTCGGCACCACCGTGTACTCGGCCATACCGCCGTCGGACATCAGTCCGTGGAAGCCGATCGACTGGCACACGTTGTAGTTGCCGGCTCGACACGGACCACAGTGCCCGCAGCGGTACAGCGGTTCGATGGCGACACGGTCGCCGATCGACCATCCCGTCACTCCCGCGCCGATCTCGGTGATGGTGCCGGAGAACTCGTGGCCGAGAATCAGCGGCATCTGCTGACCGGTCAAGGCGTGGGGCTCGGTGGGAATGAAGATGGGACCGGCGTAGTACTCGTGCAGGTCGGTACCGCAGATGCCGTTCGCCCCGACGGCGATCTTCACCTGGTCCGGTCCCGGGTAGGGCTCCGGAACATCGGCGATCTCGACCTTGCCGGGCCCGTGGTACACCGCTGCGCGCATCGTTCGACTCCTCACCGGCCGTCCCAGCGACGGCCGTGATCACCGTTCTATGTGACACGCGACACAGCACGACAGGGTTGCAGTCGGTTGCACTTGCGACTGCAACCCGCTGCAACTCTTCCTCGGACCGCGTCCACGGCGTGTGCTGTGCATCACACGAGCACGACCACGGAACGACGAAGACGGAGTTGTCATGACCCAGACCCTCGAGCCACCCACGCAGACCACTCCGCAGGAGCGAGTAAATGCATGGTTGGCCGATTTCGAAGCGGGGCTCGCTGCGCGGGACATCGATCGAGTCGTCGCGATGTTCGCCGTCGACAGCTTCTGGCGCGACCTGGTGACGTTCACCTGGAACCTGAAGACCGTCGAGGGACGCGACGGTATCGCGGACATGCTGACGGCACGGCTCGCCGACGTCGGTCCGCAGGGTTTCCGCACGACCGAGACACCCGACGAGGCCGACGGTGTCACCTCCGCATGGATCGAGTTCGAGACCGCGACGGCACGCGGCAAGGGACATCTGCGGCTACGCACCGACGCGGAGTCCGGTGAGTCGCTCGCCTGGACCTTGCTGACGACGATGCAGGAACTGAAGGGGTACGAGGAACCGCGCGGGCACGCGCGACCGATGGGGGCTGTGCACGGCTCGAACAGGGAGACGAAGACCTGGGCCGAGCGACGCGAGGCGGAAGAGAAGGAACTGGGATACGGCATCCAGCCCTACGCCCTCGTCGTCGGCGGCGGTCAGGGTGGCATCGCTCTGGGCGCTCGCCTGCGTCAGATGGGCGTCCCGGCCATCGTCGTCGATCGCGGCGAGCGCCCCGGTGATCAGTGGCGAGGACGCTACAAGTCGCTGTGCCTCCACGATCCGGTCTGGTACGACCACCTCCCCTACCTGCCGTTCCCGGACAACTGGCCGGTGTTCGCCCCGAAGGACAAGATCGGCGACTGGCTCGAGATGTACACGAAGGTCATGGAGGTGCCGTACTGGTCGAAGACGACGGCCCTGTCGGCGACCTTCGACGAGGCGGCCGGGGAATGGACCGTGGTGGTCGATCGTGACGGCGAGGAGGTGACGCTGCGACCGAAGCAGCTGGTGATGGCGACGGGCATGTCCGGCAAGGCCTCCATCCCCGACTTCCCGGGAATGGACGTCTTCCGGGGCGAGCAGCATCACTCGAGTCAGCATCCCGGTCCGGACGCCTACGTCGGCAAGAAGGTCGTGGTGGTGGGCTCGAACAACTCGGCGCACGACATCTGCAAGGCGCTGTTCGAGACGGGCGCCGACGTCACGATGCTCCAGCGATCGTCCACTCACATCGTCAAGTCCGACTCGCTGTGCGAGATCGCGCTGGGCGACCTGTACTCCGAGCGCGCCGTCGAATCCGGAATGACCACGCAGAAAGCGGATCTCACCTTCGCCTCACTGCCGTACCGCATCATGCACGAGTTCCAGATCCCGGTGTACCAGCAGATCGCCGAGAAGGACAGGGACTTCTACGACCGCCTCGAGAAGGCCGGCTTCCAGCACGACTTCGGAGACGACGGCTCCGGACTCTTCATGAAGTACCTGCGGCGCGGCTCCGGCTACTACATCGATGTCGGCGCCTCGGAGCTGGTGGCGGACGGCAGCATCCACCTCGTCGGCGGCCAGGTCGACCACCTGACGGAGAACGCGGTGGTGCTGTCCGACGGGACGGAACTCGAGGCCGATCTCGTCGTGTACGCGACGGGCTACGGATCGATGAACGGCTGGGTGGCCGACCTGGTGGACCAGGAGACGGCCGACAAGGTGGGCAAGTGCTGGGGTCTCGGTTCCGACACCACCAAGGACCCCGGCCCGTGGGAGGGCGAACAGCGCAACATGTGGAAGCCGACGCAGCAGGACAACCTGTGGTTCCACGGCGGCAACCTGCACCAGTCGCGGCACTACTCGCTCTACCTCGGCCTACAGCTGAAGGCTCGGTACGAAGGCCTGGACACCCCCGTGTACGGGCTGCAGGAGGTCCATCACCTGCGCTGACAGACGCGTGCGCCGTGTGCGTGTCCCTCGACACGCACACGGCGGTCGTCGGAGCGAGAGAACGTCACTTCACGGTCGGTGTGAGGCCGGTCGTCACTGACCGAGCCAGAGCCGCTTCCGGCAGACGGCGAGCATGGGCTCGACCAGCGCGCGGTCGGTGACCCGAACGCCGTTCTCCAGCAACACCTTCACACGACCGAAGAACTCGTGGGGCGTGAGTCCGAACTCCACCAGGATGTCCTCGGCGCGGCCGCCGCCGTAGACGTACCACCGCCGCAGGAAGGCGACCATCGCGAGGTCGGTCTCCGACGGATCCGTCGGATCGGTGGACAGGGGTGCTGCGCCGGGCGTCGTCGACCGGGAGGCTGCGGGGAAGGGTGTGCGTGTCACGACGCGAGTATTGCCCATCGATCCGACACTGCGGTGACGGATCGGTGAACATGCCGACGAGTCACAGCAATTTCTCAGCGGCTGTTCACTCCGGGACAGCGTGATCACCGGGCCGCGCGGGTATGTGATCCCCACCACGCCACCGCGGCGTCGTCCACCGTTCCGGTAGCGGAGGCAATAGATTCGACGGTGTTCGTCGTTCGTCGGCGGCACTACCGCCGGAGGGGCAGCACGATGAACGTTCGACACAGACGACCGGCCACCTGGTTCGCGACCGCCGCAGTGGGCGTCGCACTGGTCACCGCCCTCGCGGCCCCCGCGAGCGCCGCGCCCGCACCGGGCGACTTCTCCGGCGTCCCGGAGCGGACCTCCCTGTCGTACACCTCGCTCTCCACGGGCGTCCACGTCGGCACTGCCAACGAGAACGAGGCACGGCCGGGACTCTCCACGGTCAAGCTCTACCTCGCGGATCACGTTCTCCGACACGGTGATTCGTCCGCGGAGGACCGCGACCTCGCCGCTCGCATGATCCAGGTGAGCGACGACTGGGCCGCCTCGCTGCTCGACAGCAAATACCCCGGCGCCATCGACGCCGCGGCGCGCGAGTACGGACTGACCGCGACCTCGCGAGGCAGCTTCTGGGGCGACTCCTACACCAGCACGGCCGACACCGTGCGCTTCCTCGACACCAAGAAGCGCACCGATCCCGGCAGCCCCGTCCTCACGTGGATGACCACGGCGCTACCGGTCGCGGCCGACGGCACGGTCCAGGACTGGGGCACCGGTCGACTCGCCGCCGCCACCGGAACGAAGTGGGGCTGGGCGGACGACGGGTCCAGCGTCGTCGCCTCGGCCTCCATCGGCGACGACTTCACGGTCGCGGCCAACACCTACGGCGGCCCGGCGACCCAGAGCGACGACGTACTCACCGCGCTCGGGGCGTTCGATCTGGCGACCCCGACGATCGTGACCGCGCCGAGTGTTCCGTCGCTGCTGGACGCCATCCTCGGCATTCGCTGACGCCGACATCGACCGGCCCTACGCCGACTTCTTACGACTACGATTTCCGGATCGAGCGGAGACCGCACCACCGAGCAGGATCATGCGCATGGTCCGTTCGGCGGCGTCGGTGAGCAACCGCTCGCCGTTCGCGACCGCCTCGGACAACGGCATCGGCACCGTGATGATGGACGCAATGGCGGCGATGCCCACGTCGTGCACCGCCGGCGCTCCGCGACCGAGTGATCCCGCCAACGCGATCACCGGCACGCCGAACTGCTGGCAGCGCCGCGCCACCTCCGCCGGGACCTTGCCACGCGGGGTCTGGAAGTCGATGGACCCTTCGGCAGTGATGACGAGGTCCGCCTTGCGGATTCGGCGGTCGAGGTCGATTCCCGACAGGCCCGAGTCCAGCAACGCATCGAAGCGGGACCGCAACTGCGCCCCGACCCCGGCCGCGAGTCCTGCACCCAGTCCGCCCGACGCTCCCGTGCCCGCTCCGGTCGCCACATCGCCGGCGGCCACACCGTCCTGCTCGAGGACGCGCGCCCAGTTGTCCAGAGCGGCGGCGAGTTCGTCCACCTGATTCGGGGACGCCCCCTTCTGCGGTCCGAACACGCGGGCGACACCGCTGGGTCCGCACAGTACGTTGTGCGGATTGCACGCGAGCACGACGTCGACCTCGGCGAGACGGGGATGCAGCGCCGTCAGATCGAGGTGGTGCGCCCGGATCAGTTCTCGACCGCCGCGGCCGATCTCACGGCCCTGCACGTCGAGGATCCTGGCGCCGAGCGCCTGCAGTGCCCCGGCTCCCCCGTCGCAGGTGCCGGAATCGCCGCAACCCACCAGGATCGTGTCCGCGCCCGCGTCGAGCGCCGCGGCCATGAGCTGGCCGACACCGTAGGTGGTGGTCGCGCCGGGATCGCGCCGATCGTGCGGTACGAGGGAGAGCCCCGCCGCAGCCGCCATCTCCACCACGGCGACGGAGCGCTCGGAGCCACCGAGTCGGGCCCAGTGCGAGGGCACCGGCTCCCCCACCGGTCCGACGACCGTCGTCTCGTGGAGGGTGCCGCGCGTCGCGGCCGCCAGTGTGCGTGCCGTTCCCTCACCGCCGTCGGCGATGGGCGCGGTGTCGACCCGAACTCCGGGTAGTGCGCGCCGCACCCCCGATGCGATGGCGGACGCGACGGACTCGGCGCAGAGGCTCTCCTTGAAACCGCTGGGGGCGACGAGGATGCGCTGGGGAACTCGTGTGGACATGGTTCTCCTGAGATAGGGGTGGGAGCAGTCAGGGCAGGTACAGCGGAAGACCGAGGGCAGGCCACACCCATACCGAGCAGACGAGAACGAGAGCGACGGACACCGGGGCGACCGCGGCGGACAGGCGGAGAAGGTGGCCTGCCGAGAACCCCGGGACGGAGTCGCTCGCGGCGAACATCGCCACCGGTTTGGCCGAACTGGTGAGGGTGAGGCAGAAGCCGGCGGCAGCGGTGGAAGCGAACGCCGCCGCGGCGGGATCGATGCCGAGCACCGGCGCAGTGGCGACGACGACGGGGACGAGCACCGCGGAGCGGGCGGACCGTGACTGGACCACGAGGTGGGACAGCAGCGACACCAGCACCAGGACGACCACGAACACGGTCGCGGCGGACGACCCGAGCGCGCTGATGGGCCCGAAGACCAGGTCGGCGAACCACTCGGCGGCACCCGTCGTGGTCAGCGCCACTCCGAGACACAGTGTTCCGGCCATGAAGAGCAGCAGGCTCCACGGGATGGTGCGGACGGCAGCAGGCAGCGTGGTGGCCCCGACGAACGGTGCCGACGCGAGTAGTGCGCCGATCATCGCGACGATGGCCGGTTCGACACCGTGCACCGGCTCGGTGCACCACAGGGTCACGACGGCGACCAGGACGAGCAGGACACGCTTCTGCGGGACGGTGAGTGGTCCGGCGGACCCGCCGAACGCGTCGCGTGTCACCGAGAGCGGTCGGCGTCGCTCCGCTCGATCGGTGAACAGGGACAGCGCGATCTCCGCCGCGAGATGCGACCACACGATCGCGAGCGGCAGTCCGAGGATCGCCCACTGCAGGAACCCGATGCCCGATCCGGTCGTCGTGCGCACGATCTCGCTGGTGATGAGGTGCGCGCCGGCCCCCAGCAGCGACCCGACCGCGGAGCAGAGGATCACCGCGGGGAAGACCAGGGACAGCGTCAGCACCACTCGGGGCCGCTCACGCAGAACGGTCGCCAGAGCGAGGAACACCGGCAGCGCGAGCGCAGCCCGGCCCGACGTCGACGGGATCGCGAAGGTCGTCAGGAGCAGCACGAGGGTGACCAGATGGACGAGCTGCCGCGGCGACCGGGCGACCGACAGCACGCGTGCCGCAACCCGAGCGGACAGGCCGCTGGCCGTCACCGCCGCGGCGATGACGAACGACCCGACCAACAGCCAGATCACGGTGTCACCCAGTGTGCGCGTGAAGGTCTCGGTGGACACGGGACCCAGGATCACCAACGTCAGAGCGGCGCCCAGAGCGACGTGGGTGTCGTCGAGGGGCGAGAAGATCCACATCCACACCGCGACGAGGAAGACCAGCACCGTGATGGTCCCGTGTGCGGTCAGATCGCCGGCCCCTCCTGCAAGGACGACACCGACGGCGAGCACCGCGAGAATGACGGCACTGACGAGGGTTCGCGGCGACGGCGTCGGAACTCGCCGCGGCGTCCGGGTCGGGACAGAACTGGTGGGAGTATGCCGCCCGGGCGGCGTCGTCGCGAACTCGGTGACGGTCATCGGACGCGGTATCCCATCCCGCGCACGGTCTCCACGCGCTCGGCGCCGATCTTCGCGCGCAGCGCACGCACGTAGACGTCGACCACGTTCGAGGCCGGATCGAAGTCGTATCCCCACACCTGCCCGAGGATCTGCTCACGGGAGAGCACCTGGTCGGGGTGGCGCAGGAACGTCTCGAGCAGAGCGAACTCGCGCGCCGTCAGATCGACGACCGACTCCCCCACGTGCACACGGCGTGACCGCAGATCGAGACGAAGGTCCCCCGAGGTCAGCGAGTTGTCCGCCGAACCTGCGGTGTCGTCCTGCAACCGCAGGCGTACCCGTGCGAGGAGCTCGGCGAACTGGAAGGGCTTGGTCATGTAGTCGTTGGCGCCGCCCTCGAGCCCGGCAACGGTGTCGCGCACGCTGTCCCGAGCGGTCAGGACCACCACGGGTGTCGACACACCCTCGCCGCGCAACTGTCGGAGCACCGTGAACCCGTCCATCGCCGGCAGGCCGATGTCGAGCACCACCATGTCGAAGCCACCGCCACGCGCCATCATGAGCGCGGTCTCGCCGTCGGCGACGTGCTCGGTGGTGTACCCGGCGGCCCGCAGACCCTTGCCGACGAAGGAGGCGATGTGAATGTCGTCCTCCGCGATCAGGATTCGGCTCATCGGATCTCCTTCGTGAGTGCATCGTCTGTCGTGAGCGCCGGGCCGGTCTCGGACCGCGGGCTGTGGCCCGGAGCCGGGAGGTCGAGGCCGAACGTCGCCCCCTCGCCGTGCACACTGCGCACCCAGGCGGAGCCGCCGTGGGCGTCGGCGATGGCACGGACGATGGCGAGTCCGAGGCCGGCTCCCGACCGCGCTGCCGGTGACGTCCGGTCGGCGGGCGATCCGCGTTGGAAACGGTCGAAGATGACGGGCGCGTCCTCGGGGCGGACGCCGGGCCCGTCGTCGGCGATCCACAGCGACAACCGTCGAGCGTCCCCGTCGTCGTGGAAGGTCGATCCGAGCCGGATGCGGCTCCCGTCCTCGGTGTGTCCGACGGCGTTGGCCGCGAGCTGGACCATGGCCTGCGTGACGCGCTGGGCGTCCAGAACACACGAGCCCTCCGCGACCTGCATCAGCAACCACTGCCGATCGCCGAGCGTCTGCACCTTCGACTCGATGTCGAGGACGAGTTGCGCCGCATCGACGGGGGCGGGCACGACGAAATCGGGCTGCTCGGCCTTGGCCAACATGAGCAGATCGCTGACGATCCGCCCCATGCGGGCGAGCTCGCTGTCGACGAGCGCCAACGTACGCCGCCGCTCCTCCGGGTCCTCCGACATGAGCTCGAGATGCCCCCGGACGATCGTGATCGGCGTGCGCAGTTCGTGTCCGGCATCGTCGACGAACTGTCGCTGGGTGGTGTACGCCTGCTCCAGCCGGTCGAGCATCGCATTGAACGTCTCGGCGAGATCGGAGATGTCGTCGCGCCCGTGGACCGGGACGCGCGCGGTCAGATCCGTCTCCCCGATCTCGGCCGCGACCGTGCGCACCGTGCGGACGGGAGCGAGAATGCGACCGGCGACGAGATACGCGATTCCTGTCGTCAGCAGCAGTCCGACGGCGCCGACCACTGCCATGGTTCGCATGGTCCGATCGACGAGATCACGGTTCGCACCGGTGAACGCCGTGACGACGAACGTGCCGGCGCGGCCGGTCGCGTCGTCGATGACGACGTGCCCCCACCGCATCTCGCCGTTGTCGGTGTCCAGCACTCCGGCGGGTTCGGCCGACTGCACGATCGTCGTCAGGATCGGTGACCCCGGTGCGAGCACGGTCGGCACATCGACGCCGGGCTGAGTCAGTACCGAGTCGCCCACGACGCCGAACATCACTTCACCCGTGCCGGCCGACTGCCGGGCGAGGTACACCTCGAGAAGCCGCTCCACCGAGACGAACGGCTGCGTCGTCGTGGGATCGACCCCCTCGGACGCGAAGGTCCGGAACTCCTCGGCTTCCTGCGCGACGTCCCCGTTGGCGCGCACGTCGACGTCGCGCAACAGCAGATTGCGGGCGGTCACCAGCACGACCACCAACAGAAGAAGGGTCGTCAGCATGATCCAGGCGGTGATCTTCCACCGTGCCGGAAGAGCCGATCCGCGGCGAGCCGAGACACCTGCGGCGTCACTCATTGTCGTCACCGCCGTCGACGTCGTCGACGTCGTCGGCGCCGTCATCGCCGTCGACGTCGTCGGCGCCGTCATCGCCGTCGTCCGCGTCGTCGTCGGAGAAGTCGACGATCGGCGGTGCCTGCACTGGGGCCTGAACTGGCGGCGGCGTGATCGGAGCGGGAGCGGCCGGCGCGGGCGCGGGAGAGGCAGGCGGGACATCAGGTGTGGGAGCGATCACCTCGGGCGTCGGCTCCGGCGCCACACTCACCACGACGGGCGAGGGGTCGAGGCGTGGCGCCGGTGATCGCGTCACCAGGACCCCGGCGACGAGAACGCACGCGATGGCCACCAGGACGGCGGCCGCGGCGAGTGGGCGGGAGGAGCGCATGACAGCAACTATGCCGGGGGTCCATGACCGTCCCATGAGACGACGATGAAGGTTTCTTCATGTTCGACACGCCGTGAGTGGCGTCAACGGCCGAGCAGGACACCGATCTGCATCTCGATCTGTGTCGCCACGTCCGCGACACTCTTGGTCGCGTTCGCCGTCAGAGCCATGCTGAGAAACAGGATGGCGGAGACGATGTGGGCCTGCACCTGCCGGTCGGGGTGGTGCGTCGCGTCGTCGTCGTCGCGGCCGAGGATCTCCGCGACGACCGCCTCGGTCCGCGCGGCGAGTGACAACGCTTCACGACGATGAGGTTCCGTGTCGTCACCGAACACGACCTCTCGCTGATAGGTCCGGCCGTTCTCGATCTGCTTGCGGTTGCACTCGACGACCGGCCTGAGGACGGCCATGACGGCCTCGACCGGATCCACGACGTGGGCGGCCGCGGCGATGCCCCGCTCGAGCGCGCTCGCATAGTCCGAGTTCTGCACCAGAAGAAGCAGTTCACCCTTGTTCTTCGCGTACAGGAAGACCGTTCCGGTTCCCACGTCGGCGTGGTCGGCGACCTGTTGTGTGGTCACCTCACTCACGCCGTACTCGGCGAAGAGGTCGCGTGCCGCCGTGGTGATGCGGTCGAGCTTGTCCTGCTTGTTCCGTTCTCGACGGCTCATCGCCGGGGAGGAAGACACCGCCGCTGCCCTCCTTCGCGCACTCCTGACGGGTGATGTACTCCCGTCATTCTCCCACGGCAGGCTCTCTCAGCTGCCGAAGAAGTCGACGACCACGGGCGCGGCCTCCGCGCGCACCGCACTGGACGCGAACATGAAAAATGGCCCCGGACAACGGTCCGGAGCCATTTCTGTGTCGGGCTGACAGGATTTGAACCTGCGACCACCTGACCCCCAGTCAGGTGCGCTACCAAGCTGCGCCACAGCCCGCGATCCCTCCAAAGGGATCGTGTGTGTCCCGAAGGGAACGAGCAAACACTACCCCAGTGGCGACGCTGGACGCCAATCGCCTCAGCAGCACCACCGGGGCAGTCGCCTACTTCTTCTTGCGGTCCCGCTTCTCCCGGATACGCACCGAGATCCGCACCGGACTGCCGTCGAAGTTGAACTCCTCACGCAGTCGGCGCTCGAGGAACCGGCGGTACCCGGCCTCGAGGAAACCGGTGGTGAACAGCACGAACGTCGGCGGGCGCGTGCTCGCCTGCGTGGCGAACATGACGCGGGGCAGTCGACCACCACGCATCGGCGGCGGCGTCGCGGCCACGACCTCCTTGAGCCAGGAGTTCAGCTGACCGGTCGAGATGCGCTTGTCCCACGACGCGAGCGACGTCTCCAGAGCGGGCACGAGCTTCTGCACCGCACGACCGGTCTTGGCCGAGACGTTGACGCGCTGCGCCCACGGCACGCGCATCAGGTCCCGGTCGATCTCCTTCTCGAGCTGGCCACGACGGTCGTCGTCGACGAGGTCCCACTTGTTGAACGCGATGACCAGTGCGCGGCCCGCGTCGGCGACCATCGAGAGCACCCGCAGGTCCTGCTCGGAGATGACCTCGGACGCGTCGAGCAGCAGGATCGCGACCTCGGCCGCGTCGATGGCGCCCTTGGTGCGGAGCGAGGCGTAGAACTCGGCGCCGCTGGCGTGGCTGACGCGCTTGCGCAACCCCGCGGTGTCGACGAAACGCCACACCTTGCCGCCCAGTTCCACCAGTGAGTCCACCGGGTCGACGGTGGTGCCGGCGACGTCGTGCACGACCGATCGCTCGTCGCCGGTGAGCTTGTTCAGCAGGCTGGACTTGCCCACGTTCGGCTTGCCGACCAGGGCGACACGACGAGGGCCGGCGACACCGGTTCCCTCGCGGGGCGTCTCGGGCAGGACTGCAAGGACGTCGTCGAGCAGATCGCCCGTACCGCGGCCGTGCGTCGCACTGACCGGACGGGGCTCACCGAGACCCAGCGACCACAGCAGTGCCGCTTCGGATTCCGTGCGCTCGTCGTCGACCTTGTTGGCCACCAGGATGACCGGCGTCTTCGACCGACGCAGGACTCGTGCCACGGCCTCGTCCGTCGCCGTCGCACCGACGACGGCGTCGACGACGAGCAGGATGGCGTCCGCCGTCTGCATCGCCATCTCGGCCTGCCGGGCGATCGACTGCTGCATCCCCTTGGCGTCGGGCTCCCAACCGCCGGTGTCCTGCACCATGAATCGACGTCCGGACCAGTTGGCCTCGTACGAGACACGGTCGCGGGTGACGCCGGGAACGTCCTCCACCACGGCCTCGCGGCGGCCGATGATGCGGTTGACGAGCGTGGACTTGCCCACGTTGGGCCGACCGACGACGGCGAGGGTGGGAACGGCGACCTCGGCCTCGGCCTCGCCGTCACCCTCGAAGTCGATGTCCTCCCAGTCCGACTCCTCGGACCAGATGCCGTCCGAGGCGTAGACCTCGGTCGCGTCGAGCGTGTCGAATGTGTTGTCGCTCATGAGCGTGCTCCTTCAGGGGCATGAGTCGGACGCCCGATGTCCAGACGCTCGGTGACCAGACGCATCAGTTCGTCGATCACCGCGTCCTTGTCGAGGTCGCTGGTGTCCACGGTGACCGCATCGTCCGCGGGTCGCAGCGGGGACGTGGCACGTGTGGAGTCCGCGTGGTCCCGACGCTGGACGTCGGCGAGCACGGCGTCGTAGTCGTCCCCGCGGCCCTCGGCGATGTTCTGGTCGTTACGACGCGTGGCGCGCGTCTCCGCGGACGCGGTCAGATAGATCTTGATGTGAGCGTCGGTGAGGACGACGGTGCCGATGTCGCGACCCTCCACGACGATGCGACCGGCAGTGTCCGCGATCTCTCGTTGCAGCGCAACGAGTTTCTCGCGCACAGCGGGCACGGCGGACACCGCGGAGACGGCCGCCGTCACGGCGGACCCGCGGATCGGACCGGTGACGTCCTCGCCCGACACCTCGACCCGCTCCCCCGTGGGATCGGTGCCGATGGAGAGGTCGATGGACTCGGTGAGCGCAGCGACGGCGTCGGCGTCTCCGGGATCGACGTCGTTCGTCAGCACCCATGCCGTCGCCGCGCGGTACATCGCACCGGTGTCGAGGTAGGACGCACCGAGCCGGGTCGCCAACAGGCGGGAGACGGACGACTTGCCGGTACCGGACGGGCCGTCCATCGCGACGATCAGTCGATCCTCCGACGCGGTCACAGGCCGACCGCCCCGTACAGGCTGCCGACCTCGCCGCGACCGAGCACCCGCAGCGTGCCGGGTCGCTGGTCGCCGAGAGCGACGGCCCCGATGTCGGTGCGCACCAGGCGTTTCACCGGGAACCCGACCGAGTCGAACAGTCGGCGCACGATGTGCTTGCGACCCTCGTGCAGCACGACCTTCACGAGCGTCTTGCCCTCGTTCACGTCGAGCACCGCGTAGGAGTCCACCTTCGCCGGTCCGTCGTCGAGTTCGACTCCGGAACGCAGCTTCTTGCCCGCGTCGCGGTCCAGGACACCCTGCACCGTGGCGAGGTACGTCTTGGACACCTCGAAGGAGGGATGCATCAGCCGGTGGGCCAGATCGCCGTCGTTGGTGAGCAGGATCAAGCCTTCGGTGTCGGCATCGAGTCGGCCGACGTGGAAGAGCCGCTGTCCTGCCTGGACCCGCTCCGAGACAATGTCGCCGATGCAGGGCCGACCGAGGTCGTCCGACATCGTGGACTGCCATCCGCGCGGCTTGTTCAGCGCGATGTGGACCAGATCGGCCTTGATGACGACACGGGTGCCGTCCACCCGCACGACCGCGACCTCGGGGTCGACGCGGACACCCTGCTCGGTGACGATGCGGCCGTCGACCTCGACGCGTCCCTCGTCGATGAGCTGCTCGGCGGCGCGACGCGACGCGACACCTGCCTGGGCGAGCACCTTCTGCAAGCGCACACCGTCCTCAGGAGCCACGTGCGGCCGCGGGCCGTCGGTGTGCTGGTGGCGGGCGGGCTTGGCGTTGCTGATGGTCGGAGCAGCCGTCGTCTTGCGCTCCGGCTTCGGCGACTTGCCGGGCTTGGAGCCGCTGTTCTTGGGAGCCACCCGGGGGTACCCGGACTTGCCGCCGGGCTTACGGCTCTCGGTGCGCTTGCTGTACGCAGCAGCGGCGACCTTCTTGTTGGGGCGCTTCTTCTGTCGTTCGGGAGTGGAGGCGTCGGATGCGCCGTCCCGGTCCGGTGTGCCATCACGGCGAGCGGAGTCGTTCACGTTTCTTACCTATTCGTCTGTGGTGTCGGTGCCGAACTCGGTGGTCGAGTTCGACTCGGTGTTCTCTCGTCGACGCTCGGCACGCAGGACCCGCGGATCGGAGTCCATGCTGTCGCTGATGTCGTCGATCATGTCCACGCCCGGAAGCAGCGGAGCAAGTTCGGGGAGGTCGGACAGTGACGCCAACCCCAACCGTTCGAGGAACATTTCCGTGGTGACGTACTGCGTCGCCGCAGAGTCCGGGTCGGGACCCGCCTCGGCGATGAGACCTCTCGCGAGGAGAGTGCGCATCACGCCGTCCACGTTCACTCCGCGCACAGCACTGACTCGTGCGCGGGTAACCGGTTGACGATAGGCGATCACAGCGAGGGTTTCCAGTGCCGCTCGGGTGAGCTTGGACCGCGCACCGTCGAGGAGGAGCCGTTCGACATAGGGCGCGTACTCGGTGCGGGTGTAGAAACGCCACCCGTCGCCGGCGAACCGCAGGTCGATGCCACTGCCGCGGGCGGTGAGGTCGGCGGCCATGGCGGTCAGCGCCTGCCGGATGCGCGTTTCGTCACAGTCCAGGGCGGAGGCGAGCTGCGGGACGGATGCCGGGGTGTCGACGACGAGCAGCACCGACTCGAGCGCCGCGCGCACCTCGGCGTCCGACAGGGCGTCGGGAGCGTCCTCGCTCGCTGTCATCCGTAGTCCTCCATCCTCGAGACGTCCATCCGGTCGATGTCGGCAGCGTCGTCGTCGCCGGTCCAGGTGACCGCGAGATCGCCCAGCGCCTCGGGTTGGTCGAACGCGACGACCTTCTCGCGATACAGCTCGAGCAGCGCGAGGAACCGTGCGACCACCTCGACGGTGACCTCGCAGTCGCGGACCAGGTCGGCAAACGTCGCCCACTCACCCACTCCGCGGTCGCGCAGCATCGCCAGGATCGCCCGCGCGTGTTCCGGGACCGACACCGCCGACGCGTGGAGATGGCCGAGACCGACCGTCGGCACCTCGCGCGGGGTGAACGCCGCCGCGGCGATCTCGGCGAAGCGGCGCGGATCCACACCGAGCAACACCTCCGGCAGCAGCGACGCGAACGAGTCCTCGAGCGAGACCGATCGCGGATAGCGCCGCAGCGCGGCGTTCTCCAGTTCGCCGAACAACTGCGCCACCTGTTTGTAGGCCCGGTACTGCAGCAGCCGGGCGAACAGCAGGTCCCGCACCTCGAGCAGTGCCAGGTCCTCGGCGTCGTCCACCTCGCCCGACGGCAGGAGGCGGGCGGCCTTGAGGTCCAGCAGGGTCGCCGCGACCACCAGGAACTCGGTGGTCTGGTCGAGACCCATCTCCGCGCCCATCGCGCGGGTGTACGCGATGAAGTCGTCGGTGACGGTGTGCAGTGCGACCTCGGTGACGTCGAGTCGGTGCTGTCCGATCAGGGTCAGCAACAGGTCGAACGGGCCTTCGAAGTTGGTGAGCCGCACTTGGAATCCGGTGGGCGTCGGCGCGTCCCCGACCGTCGTGTCCGTCACGACCGTCCCGTCGGTCAAGACTGGGGTGCGGTGTCCCGGTGGATGACCTCGCGGGCCAACGACCGGTACGCGTCGGCACCCGCGGACTTCGGCGCCCACGTGGTGATCGGCTCGCCGGCGACGCTCGTCTCCGGGAAACGCACGGTGCGCGTGATGACGGTGTCGAAGACGACGTCGCCGAACACCTCGACCACGCGATTCATGACCTCTCGCGAGTGCAGCGTGCGGGCGTCGAACATCGTGACCACGATGCCCTCGAGCTTCAGCCGCGGATTGAGACGATCGCGCACCTTGTCGACGGTGTCGTTGAGCAACGCGAGTCCGCGCAGACTGAAGTACTCGCACTCCATCGGGATGAGCACGGAATCGGCGCACGCGAGGGCATTGACGGTCAACAGGCCGAGCGACGGCTGGCAGTCGATGAGGACGTAGTCGTAGCGATCGAGAATCGGGTGCAGCACGCGTCCCAGCGTCTGCTCGCGGCCGACCTCGGTGACCAGTTGGATCTCGGCCGCGGAGAGGTCGATGTTGCTGGGGAGCAGGTCCATCCCGTCCACCCGCGTACGCATGAGGACGTCGTCGATCGCCACCCGCGGCTCCACCAGCAGGTTGTGCACCGTGAGGTCCAGCTCGTGGTGTGGCACACCGAGACCCGCGGAGAGCGCGCCCTGCGGATCGAGGTCGACCAGCAGGACTCGGCGTCCGTACTCGGCCAGCGACGCACCCAGATTGATGGTCGACGTGGTCTTGCCGACGCCGCCCTTCTGGTTGCACATCGCGATGACCGTCGCCGGTCCGTGCGAGGACAGCGGCTGCGGATCCGGGATGTCGCGATACGGGCGCCCCGTCGGACCCATGCCCGACGGGTGGGCCAGGGTCGGATGTTCCGGTTCGGGCTGACGAGTGCGGAACAGTGCTCCGTCGTCGTGCGCCGCTGACACCACCGGACCTCCATCCTCACCTCGTGCTGCAGTTCCCCTGAACGCTACCGCGTGTCGGGTGCAGCTTCGTGCGGACACGCTACCGTGCGCGCGGATGCGCCTCGGCCCACACTTCGCGCAACGTCGTGACGGTGACCAGTGTGTAGATCTGCGTGGTGGTCACCGAGGCGTGACCCAGAAGTTCCTGCACCACACGTACGTCCGCGCCGCCGTCGAGCAGGTGGGTCGCGAAGGAGTGCCGCAACGTGTGCGGGGAGACGCTGGCTCCGATCCCGGCGCGCTCCGCCGCGGTCTGCAGGACCTGCCACGCGCTCTGGCGTGACAACCGGCCGCCCCGCACGTTCAGCAGAAGCGCGGGCGTGCCCTGTGACACCAGTGCGGGTCGACCACGGACGAGGTACGCGTCGACGGCGTCGAGTGCGGGACGGCCGATGGGCACGATGCGCTCCTTGCCGCCCTTGCCGTGCAGGACCACGGACCGCGAGTCGGAGTCGATGTCGTCGACGTCGAGTCCCACGGCCTCGGAGATGCGCGCACCGGTGGAGTAGAGGAGCTCGAGCAGCGCCCGGTCGCGAAGACCGCGCGGGGTGTCCGCGGCCTTCCCGGCGACGGCATCGAGGAGCGCGAACACCTGCTCGACGGAGAGCGACTTCGGGAGCCGGCGGCCCGGCGCCGGCGGTTTGACCCCGGCAGCGACGTCGACGTCGACGATGCCCTCGGCCAGCGCGAAGCGGTGGACTCCGCGAACCGCGATGACCGTGCGCGCGGCGCTGCTCGCCGCGAGCGGCGGGAACAGCTCGTTGCCGGACCGGAGGGCCGTCACGAACTCCGCGACGTCCACCTCGGTGACGTCGCGGAGACTGTTCCGGTCGAGTTCACCCAGATGGCTGGCGTAGCGCGAGAGGTCGCGGCGGTACGAGGTGATGGTGTTGCGAGCTGACCCGCGCTCGACGGCGAGGTGATCGAGATAGGTCGCGATCACCTCGCCTGGCGAGTCAGCTGCCATGCGCGCCCTTGCGCTTCTCGAACGCGGTGGGTCGATCACGCCAGGGTGCATCGCTCGGCCGCAACGGAACCGAGCGTGACCGCACCGCCGCCAGCGCCAGGATTCCCGCCACCGCCGACGCGTTCACGATCTCGCCGCTGAACACGCGCGACACCGCCTCGTCCACCGGGACGCGGACGAGCTCGATGTCGGCTTCCTCGTCGTGAGCCTCCGGTCGATCGACCTCGGTCACCTCGTCGGCCAGGTAGATCCGCACGGTCTCGTCCGTGAACCCGGGTGATGCCGCCACGTCGACCAGCAACGACAGGGACGCCGCGGCGAGCCCCGTCTCCTCGGTCAGCTCACGCTTCGCGGCCTCGACGGGATCCTCCCCCGGCTCGTCCAACAGACCCGCGGGAAGCTCGAGCAGGCGACGCCCCAGAGGATGCCGGTACTGGCTGATCAGCACGATGCGCTCGTCGTCGTCCAGCGCGACCACGGCGACCGCACCGTGATGCTCGACGACCTCACGTTCGGCCCGACGACCGCCGGGCATCGTCACCTGGTCGAGCCGGAGCGCGAGAATCGCACCCTGGTACTCGACGGACGATTCGAGGATCTCGAACTCGTGACGATCGGCCATGGTCAGGCCTTCGTCGCGGCGGGTTCGGCCGGCTGCGCCGTGTCGGACTCGTCGCCGTGGACGTCGACGGGCAGCCGCTCCTCGGACTTGTACGAGAGCGCAGCGGAGATCAGCGACGCGAAGAGCGGGTGCGGCCGCGTCGGCCGGCTCTTGAGTTCGGGATGCGCCTGCGTGCCGACGAAGAACGGATGCGCGCTCCGCGGCAGTTCGACGAACTCGACCAGGTGGCCGTCCGGGGACGTGCCGCTGAACTGCAGTCCACTCTCCGCGATGCGGTCGCGGTAGCTGTTGTTGACCTCGTAGCGATGGCGGTGACGCTCGGAGACGGACTCGCTGCCGTAGGCCTGCGACACCACCGACCCCTTGGTGAGCGTGGCGGGGTAGGCCCCGAGGCGCATCGTGCCGCCCAGGTCCGCCTCGCCGGCGACCGCCTGCTCCTGGTCCGCCATCGTCGAGATGACCGGCTGTGTCGTCTCGGGCTCGAACTCGGCCGAGTTCGCATCGGTGAGACCGACGGACCGCGCCGCCTCGATGACCATGCACTGCAGACCCAGGCAGAGCCCGAGCGTCGGGATCTTGTGCGTCCGGGCGTGGGTGATCGCGCCGAGCTTGCCCTCGATACCGCGGATGCCGAAGCCGCCGGGAATCACCACGGCGTCGATGTCGGCGAGCGCCAGCTTGGCGCCGGCCGCGGTGTCGCAGTCGTCGGACTGCACCCACACGAGTTCGACCTTCGCGCGGTTGGCGAAACCGCCGGCCCGCAGCGCCTCGGTCACCGACAGGTAGGCGTCGGGCAGATCGACGTACTTGCCGACCAGGGCGACGCGCACCGTCTCACGAGGCTGGTGCACTCGCTCGAGGAGGGTTCCCCACACGGTCCAGTCGACGTCCCGGAACGGCAGTCCGAGCTGCCGCACGACGTACGCGTCGAGACCCTCGCCGTGCAGCACGCGCGGGATGTCGTAGATGGAGGGCGCGTCGGGTGTGGAGATGCACCCGTCGACGTCCACGTCGCACATGAGCGCGATCTTCGCCTTGAGGGCCTGCGGCACGTCGCGGTCTGATCGCAGGATCAGCGCGTCGGGCTGAATACCGATGCTGCGCAACGCCGCCACCGAGTGCTGCGTCGGCTTGGTCTTGAGCTCACCCGAGGGCGCGAGGAACGGAACGAGCGAGACGTGGAGGAAGAAGACGTTCTCCCGACCGACGTCGTGGCGGACCTGACGCGCCGCTTCGAGGAAGGGCTGCGACTCGATGTCGCCGACGGTGCCACCGATCTCGGTGATGACGACGTCGGGCTCCTGGCCCTGCAGATCCGGTCCGCGCATCGCGAGGATGCGGGCCTTGATCTCGTCGGTGATGTGCGGGATGACCTGGACGGTGTCGCCGAGGTACTCGCCGCGACGCTCCTTGGCGATCACCGTGGAGTACACCTGGCCGGTGGTCACGTTGGCGTATCCGGAGAGATCCCGATCGAGGAACCGCTCGTAGTGGCCGACGTCGAGGTCGGTCTCCGCGCCGTCCTCGGTGACGAAGACCTCGCCGTGCTGGAACGGGTTCATCGTTCCGGGATCGACGTTGAGGTAGGGATCGAGCTTCTGCATCGTGACGCGAAGGCCACGTGAGGTGAGAAGCTGACCGAGGCTCGAGGCCGTGAGCCCCTTGCCGAGCGACGACGCGACGCCGCCGCTGACGAAGATGTGCTTGATGTCGGCCCGCGTGTGAATGCGTGACTGCAAAGAGACTCCCGTGACGGTGCGACCCGATGGTGACAGCGAGCGAATCGCTCAACATCGAGTGGTTCGGAACCTGGCCGACCCACGGGACTTCACGGTAACACCTTCACGCGAGTTCGGTCGACACCACGCGGGCGACGACGGCTGGAGTACCTAGCTCGGGGTCGCCCCGACCGTCACGGCCGTCGCGGCAGGACCCGTTCCGTACCGACCCGTACCACCGGCGAGCTGCTCACCGAGTGCCAAGGCGACGGTGATGCGCCCCGACGTGCGATCGACGTCGTCGACGGTGCTGGTCCCGGCTGCGAGGGCGGAATCCGACCGCACCACCGCGATGGGACCGCTGCCCTCGGCCGAACCGGCACGGCCCGCGAGCACGGTTCCGGCTCCGCGTCCGTCCAGAGCGCCGGCGAAGCGAGCCACGATCGCGCCGCGGTTGCCGTCCTCACCCGAGTCGGCGGCCTGTCCGGAGACCACCACCGCGAGCTGTGCCGGTGCCACGGCACCGTCGTCGTACGTGATGAAGCCGCCGCCGCGCAGGGTGTCGAGGGCCAGGCCCAGTTCCTCCGGCGTGCTCTGCGGTTGGGCGGTCTGTGCGTTCAGCAACAGCACCGTACCGAGCAGATCGCCGGCGAGGCTGCCCTGATCCACCGATCCCGTACGCAGTTGCGCGCCTGCGGGAACCACGTTGGTGAGGCGCGTGCGGAGATCGTCGCCGCTGGCGGCGGACACGAACGCCTCGGTGAGCCCCACTCGTCCGGTCACCGACCCGCCCGCGTCGGCGATGGTGCGCTGCACACCCTCCACGTCGGCGGGGTCTGCGTCGGGCGTGGTGACCAGCACGACGGTGCGGTCGGCCAGCGCTCCCGCGACCACCCGGGTCGCGACGGCCGCGTCGAAACCGTCGGCGGCGTTGAGTTGCTCACCGAGTGCGTTGTTCGCCGACTGCAGGTCGTTCACCTCGGTCTGCAGATCGTCCCGGTCGTCGCGCAGTCCGGACAGCACTCGACCGGACAGCAGGCCGGAGCCGAGGACGACTCCGACCGCGAGCGCCAGGAACACCGCGATCAACGAGATGGTGTGCTGACGAAGCGAAATCACTGAAGCAGCCCCTGCACCCACAGGGCGAAGCTGTTCCAGGTCTCGATCGCCCAGTCCAGAGTCGCACCGCTGCCGTTGGTCACGACGAGCGCCGCGATGACGGCGATGAGGGCTGCGAGGACGAGCAGCGCCACCGCGCCACCGGAGACCCGGCTGCGGTACAACGTCGCCATGGCCTTGGCGTCCACCAGTTTCGGACCGACCTTGAGTCGGGTCATGAACGTCGACGGTGTGTCCGCGCGCTTGCTGGCGTCGAAGAACTCGTCGAGCGACGCGGCACATCCGACCGTGACGATGAGTGAGGCGCCGTGGTGGTCGGCGAGCAGGAGCGCGAGGTCCGCCGGGGTGCCCGTGGCCGGGAACGTCATGGCTCCGATGCCCAGGTCCTGGATGCGCTCGAGGCCTTTGGCGTGGCCGTCGGAATCGGCGGGGAGCACCACCTCGGCGCCGGACTTCAGCGTGCGGCTGCTCACGTCGTCCGGGTCGCCGACGATCAGGTCGGGGCGGTATCCCGCCTCCGACAGCGTGTCGGCGCCGGCGCCGACACCGATGAGGATCGGCGAGTACTCCTTGATGAACGGCTTGAGCGACTTGAGATCGGCCACGTGGTCGGTGCCCTCGGCGACGACCACGACGTGACGACCGTTCATGTCGACGTCCACCTCGGGCACTCCGACGCCGTCGATCAGCAGCGGCGACTCGGTGCGGATGAACTCGATCGTGTTGCCCGAGAACGCTTCCAGGTGATCGATCAGACCAGACTTGGCCTCGATCATGCGGTCGGAGATGTCGGCCTCGGACTGCTCGGTGCCGGTGGCGAGACGTCGCTCCCCGGCGTACACGTTGCCGTCGTGCAGGCGGACCTTCGAACCGTCCTTGACCTTCTTGAAGACGTCGGAGCCCACCTCGTCGATGAGCTCGATGCCGTTGGCGACGAGCACCTCCGGACCGAGATTGGGGTAGCGCCCCGAGATCGAGGCGGAGGCGTTGACCACGGCCGTCACGCCGGCCTGTACCAGCAGGTCGGCGGTGATCCGGTCGAGGTCGAGTTCGTCGAGAACGACGATGTCTCCGGGACCGACACGGCGCAGGAGCTTGGCCGTGGAGCGATCGACCCGAGCGATTCCCGTGACTCCGGGAAGTGAGTCATGACTACGCGAGAGCAGAGCCGGCATCTTCATGCACACGATGATGGACAACAACACGGCAGCATCGGCGGAGGCGCGCCGTAACAACTACCACATCATTCACATCAGTCACACCAGCACATCGCTCTCAGGCGGTCGCGGACTCCCGTTCCGCCGTCGCGGTGCGCAACAGTTCCTCGGCATGTGCCCGGCCGGTCTCGGTGTCGTCGAGCCCGGCGAGCATGCGCGCGAGTTCCACGACACGCTCGGAATCCGTCAAAGTGCGCACACCACTGTTGGGGCCGCCACGTTTTCCGTCGGTCTTGTTCACCACCAGGTGCGTGTCGGCGAACGCCGCGACCTGCGGGAGGTGCGTCACGACGATGACCTGATGCGTCCTGGCCAGGCGTGCCAGCCGCTTGCCGATCTCCACGGCGGCGCGACCACCCACGCCGGCATCGACCTCGTCGAAGACCATGGTCGCTCCGGCATCCGATCGCGCGAGGACCACCTCGAGCGCCAACATCACGCGGGAGAGCTCACCGCCGGACGCGCTCTTGTTGAGCGGCAGCGACTGCGCACCGCTGTGCGCGGACAGACGGAACTCGATCTCGTCGGTGCCGGTCGACCCGGCGTGCAGCGCGGTTCCGTCGACGGACAGCGCCGACCGATCGTCCGCACCCGCAGCGCGGGGGCGCACCTCGACGTCCAGCTTGGCCTTGCCCATCGCCAGGCCGGCGAGTTCGGCGCTGACCGCCTTGGACAGTTTCGCCGCAGCCTTCACCCGCGCGGCCGACAGCTTGCGTGCGACCTCGGCGGTCGCTGCACCGGTAGTGGAGACGCGCTCGGTCAGCGCTGCCACGGCGTCGGCGGAGACGTCCAGTCCCGTCAGGCGGGTTCGTGCGTCCTCCGCCCACGCGAGCACTCCGTCCACGTCGGCGGCGTACTTGCGAGTCAGACTCTTGAGCTCCGCTTGACGCGAGAGCAGCGTGTCCAGTGACTCCGGATCGGCGGGCAGATCCTCGAGGTACGAGGTGAGCTCGGCTCCGACGTCGGTCACCACCGCGATAGCCTCGGCGAGTCGTGGGCCGACGGCCGAGAGAATCTCGTCGTCGGTCGAGGCGAGTCGATCGCGGGCCTCGCCCAACAGCGCCATGACGGACACGTCGCCGGGGTCGTCGCCACCGGTGAGCGCCGTGTGCGCGGCGGACGCCGCATCGCGGAGCGAGTCGAGATCGCTGAGCCGCCGGACGGTCGCCGCGATGTCGGTGTCCTCGTGCGATGCCGGTGCGACCGCGTCGATCTCGTTCAGGGCGAACGTGAGCTGGTCCGCCTCGCGCGCGAGTTCGCGAGCCTTCTCCGTCCGCTCCCGCAGTTCGGTCACCGCAGCGACCCACTGCGAGCGGCGAGTGCGGTACGTCTCGAGCAGCGGCCCGATGGCGTCCGCAGCGAAGCGGTCCAGAGCGGCCAACTGCTGATCACTGCGTTGCAGACGCAGTTGATCGTTCTGTCCGTGCACCGTGAGCAACGATCCGGTGAACTCCGACAGGACGCCTGCGGGCACACTGCGGCCGCCGAGATGAGCACGTGATCGGCCGTCGCTGCCGACCGTCCGGAGGGCGATGATGCTGTCGTCCTCGTCGCGCCGACCGCCGGTGGACTCGAGCAACTGCTCCACGTCGCCGCGGACCTGGTCGGTGACGTGGTCGGTGGTGAAACGACCCTCGACCACCGCGCGGTCGGCGCCGACACGGACACGCCCGGCGTCGGCGCGCGCGCCGGAGAGCAGATGCAGGCTGGTGACGACCATCGTCTTGCCGGCACCGGTCTCACCGGTGAGCACCGTCAGGCCCTCCGAGAACGACGCCGTCGCCTCGGCGATGACTCCCAGGCCGTCGATACGAATTTCGGACAACACGTCGGTTACGTCACCCTCCCCCGCCAGCCGGTGACCGGCAAGGCGAACTTGTGTACGAGTCGATCGGCGAACGGCGCGGAGTCGAGCCGGATCCACTTGATCGGCTCACATCCTCGCACCACCTCGACGCGAGCACCGGCGGGCAGGCGCAGGGTGCGCCTGCCGTCGCAGAAGACCACCGCGTCGTGTCCGCCGTCGAAGGTCTCGATGGCGATGTGTGACTCGGGACTGGTCACCAGCGGCCGCGCGAACAGCGCGTGGGCGTTACTGGGGATGACGAGGATCGCCTCGAGCTCCGGCCACACGACCGGACCGCCGGCCGAGAACGCATAGGCGGTGGACCCGGTGGGGGTCGACAGCAGAACACCGTCGCACCCGAACGAGGACACCGGACGGTCGTCCACCTCGAGCACCACCTCGAGCACCCCGAGCCGCGACCCGTTCTCGATACTGGCCTCGTTCAGCGCCCACCCACGTTCGATGATCTCGCCGTCGACGTGCACGGTGATGTCCAGCGTCATCCGCGGTTCGATGCGGTACTCGCGGCGCACCACGATGGCCAGGGTCTCCTCGAGATCGTCGGCCTCCGCCTCGGCGAGGAATCCGATGCGTCCCAGGTTCACGCCGAGCACCGGGATGGACGCCACCCGCGCGAGTTCCGCAGCGCGCAGGAAGGTTCCGTCGCCGCCGAGGACCAGGACGAGCTCGCAGCCCACCGCCGCCGACGGACCGAACTCCACGACGGAGACGTCGGACTGCGGTGTGGAGAGCGCGTCGATCCCCGACGTCGACTCCAACCGCGACGTGTCGTGCTCGTCGACGAGCACGCGCAGGGCGATCCCGTGATCGTGGAACACCTTCGCCGCGCGCAGAGCCGTCTGCTCGATGTCCGGGCGACCCGGATGCGCGACGAGCAGGATGGTGCGCTCGGGCACGGTCGACTCGCTCACTGAGGCCCCTTCTCCACGGCGTCGGACACCAGTTGCTCGACGGACGTCGACTGGGCTGTGCTGGGATCGTCGTCCGGACCCGGAACGGTGAGCCACAGGAAGTACTCGACGTTGCCGGACGGACCGGGCAGTGGGCTCGGCTCCACACCGGACGTGACCAGGCCCAGGTCGGCCGCGGCGCGTGCGACTCCCAGCACCGCGTCCGCGCGCAGGGCGGGATCGCGGACCACTCCCCCTGCACCGACGCGATCCTTGCCGACCTCGAACTGGGGCTTGACCATCGGGAGGATGCTGGCACCCGGACGGGCGCACGCGGCGAACGCCGGGAGTACGAGAGCCAACGAGATGAAGGACAGGTCGGCGACCACGAGGTCGACCGGCCCGCCGATGGCCTCGGCATCGATGCCGCGGACGTTCGTACGGTCGAGGACTCGCACCCGCTCGTCGGTCCGTAGCCGCCACACCAACTGTCCGTAGCCGACGTCGACCGCTACGACCTCGCGTGCACCCTTGGACAACAGCACGTCGGTGAACCCACCGGTGGACGCACCCGCGTCGAGACACCGCGCGCCCTCCACCGTGACACCGCGTGGCTCGAAGGCGGCGAGCGCGCCCAGCAGCTTGTGTGCACCTCGAGAGGCCCACGACACCTCGTCGGAGACCTCGGTGACCCGCAGCGCCGTGCCGGGCTCGACCGCGGTGGCGGGCTTCGTGGCCACGGTGCCGGCGATCAGCACTCGACCGTCCGAGATGAGTTCCGAGGCGTGATCCCGAGAGCGGGCCAGACCGCGGCGGACGAGTTCGGCGTCCACCCGAGCGCGACGAGCCATGTCAGTTCTTGTCCACGGACGCGAGCGCGTCGACGAGTACCTCGTGCGCGCGGTCGAGGATGCGGGCCTGCCGCGTCAGCGTGACCAGGCCGTGCGGGTCGTCCGTACCCTCGCCGAACGGCGCCGACGCCGCCACGTCAGCCTCGGCGACCAGCGCGTCGACAGCCGAGACGACGGCGTCGGGATCGACGGACGTGCCCTCGACATCGGAGTGCGACGGCAAGTGCTGACCGGGGCGGGGAACGGGCGTGCTCATCGCGGACAACGCTAGCCGATACCCCCGACGACGTCGGTCGGCGGTGGTGACCGTCAGTGTCAGGCGGTCCACCGCGCGACGACATCCGCAGCCGCACCGGACGCGCCCTCGACGGTGTCGAAGCCGCCGAGCGCCCAGACCGCGGGGAGAACTTCGCGCAGTGCCTCGATCCAGAGGTCGCCGTCGGCGTCGACGTCGCCCGTGGTCTCGACTCGCAGCACGGAACCGGACAGCGACACCGACCAGGTGTCGGAAGGCTCGGAGGGAACGAGAGACGCGGCCGGCTCCTCGAGCAGAGCCGACAGGGACGACGCGAGGTACGTGGGGCGCTCGTGCGGGACGGCAGTGAGCACATCGTGCACGGTGCTCACTCCGGTGAGCACGAGGAGTGACTGCACACCCACCTCGTTGGCTCCCGCGATGTCCGTGTCCAGACGGTCACCCACCACCAGCGGCGTGGTCGACCCGCTGCGCTCGAGCGCGTCCTTCATGAGAGGTGCCTCGGGCTTGCCCGCCACGATCGGGGTGGCCCCCGTCGCTGCGGCGACCGCCGCGACCATGGCACCGTTTCCCGGCCCGAGACCGCGAGGCGTCGGCAGGCTGGTGTCGGCATTCGTGGCCACCCAGCGTGCGCCGGCACGGACCGCGTAGGTCGCCTCGGCGATGTTCGCCCACCCCGTCTCGGGGGAATGTCCCTGGACGACCGCGGCCGGAGTGGGGTCCGCTGTACGAACCGGCACCAGGCCGGCGGCGGACACCTCTGCCTCGAGGGCCTCGGTTCCGACGACCAGCACGGACGCACCTGCGGGCAGGAGACCAGCGAGAAGCCGCCCCGCCGCCTGGGAACTCGTCACCACCGACTCGTCGGGCGCACGGAAACCGAGATCGCGTAGGTGCTCGGCCACCTGAGCGGGAGACCGACTGGCGTTGTTGGTGACGTAGCAGAGCTGCGAGGAACACTCGCGGAGAGTGTCGACGGCACCGTCGATGGGATCGGGACCCCGGTACAGAGTCCCGTCGAGATCGAGCAGCAGAGCGTCGTGAGCGTCGGTCAGACGGGTCACTGACCGGTCAGTTCGTCGACTCGGTCCTCGGCGTCCGTCTCACCCTCGACGTCGGCGGCGGCGGCACGGAGGAACCACTGCACCCCGTCGTCCGCTCGACCGGCGGCCACCAGAGCGTCGGCGTAGGCGTAGTACAACCGCGCTGCAGCCGACCCCGTGCGATCTCCCTCGAGATCCGGAGTCTGCAGCGTCACCACCGCCTGGTCGTACTGCCCCATGTCCATGCGGGCACCCGCGACGACGATGCGCAGTTCGGACGCGTCGTCACCCGTCAGCTGGCGAGCCTCGTCGCTGCGTCCGAGCTCGATGGCGCGCTCCGGCCGACCGAGGCCCCGCTCACAATCAGCCATGACGGACAGCAGGCCCGGTCCACCGGCCATACGGCGGGCGGCGCGGAGCTCGGACAGAGCCTCCGCCCACTCCCCTGCGTGATACGCGGCGATGCCGGCCGTCTCTCGGACCACGGCGATGCGGCCGGCACGCTGCCGCGCCGCTCGCGCGTGCAGCAGTGCTGCGGCGGGATCGTCTCCGATCAGCTGACTGACCATGACCATGTGTCGTGCAACAGCTTCCGCGTTGCTCTTGTCGAGGCTCAACAGGTCTCGACGGACCCCGGGTTCGAGATCTTTCGCGTCGACGTCGTCCGGCAGATCGGGCTCGACCGGACGTGGAGCGCGAGAATCAGGTCCTCGCCCACCGCCCGCGCGCGGACCCGCGCTCCCTTCACCGCCGCGACGACGGGGAGGTGCACCCTGTCCTCGAGTGCGGTCGGGTGCCTGGCCCCTGCCGGAACCCTGCCGACGGTCGCCGGACGTCGATCGATCCCCGGAGCGCCCACGGTCGCCGGTGTGGCGACGTTCGTCCTGGCTCCCGGAACGGTCACCGGAGCGAGGGGCCGATGATCGGAACGACCCGCGGTCCCCCGCGCTGTCGCGGCGAGGTGCCCGGTTGTCGCGCGCGGGCGGCCGGCGGTCCGAATCGGACGTACGACCTTCCGATGACGGCTCTTCCGGCACGGTGGTTCCTTTCGATCGATCGGCGACCGAGCTCTCCCGCTCGTCACCGGTGGTGTCATCATGCCGCACTCACGATCGGAGTGCAGAAACACGAAAGGGGACCCATGTGAATGGGTCCCCTTTCGGAACGGATTGTTCGGCGGTGTCCTACTCTCCCACACCCTGTCGGGTGCAGTACCATCGGCGCTGGAGGGCTTAGCTTCCGGGTTCGGAATGGGTCCGGGCGTTTCCCCTCCGCTATGGCCACCGAAACTCTGTGAAACAACAGAGCACGAGGCACACACCTTTCCTGTCACCGGTGCTGCTGGTGATGGATCGGTGGTGCGGGTTTCAGTTATCTGCTGACCAACTCGTGTGTTGTCTCAGATACTGCACAGTGGACGCGTAGCTTCTTTGTGGTAAGTCCTCGGCCTATTAGTACCAGTCACCTGCACCCATTGCTGGGCTTCCAGTTCTGGCCTATCAACCCGGTGGTCTGCCGGGGGCCTTACCCCCTCGAGGGGGTGAGAAACCTCATCTTGGAACAGGCTTCCCGCTTAGATGCTTTCAGCGGTTATCCCTTCCGAACGTAGCTAACCAGCGGTGCTCCTGGTGGAACAACTGGCACACCAGAGGTTCGTCCGTCCCGGTCCTCTCGTACTAGGGACAGCCTTCCTCAAGTTTCTGACGCGCGCGGCGGATAGAGACCGAACTGTCTCACGACGTTCTAAACCCAGCTCGCGTGCCGCTTTAATGGGCGAACAGCCCAACCCTTGGGACCTACTCCAGCCCCAGGATGCGACGAGCCGACATCGAGGTGCCAAACCATCCCGTCGATATGGACTCTTGGGGAAGATCAGCCTGTTATCCCCGGGGTACCTTTTATCCGTTGAGCGACACCGCTTCCACTTGCCGGTGCCGGATCACTAGTCCCGACTTTCGTCCCTGCTCGACTTGTCAGTCTCACAGTCAAGCTCCCTTGTGCACTTGCACTCGACACCTGATTGCCAACCAGGCTGAGGGAACCTTTGGGCGCCTCCGTTACATTTTGGGAGGCAACCGCCCCAGTTAAACTACCCACCAGGCACTGTCCCTGAACCAGATCATGGTCCGAGGTTGAGGTATCCAATACGATCAGAGTGGTATTTCAACAACGACTCCACACACACTGGCGTGCATGCTTCACAGTCTCCCACCTATCCTACACAAACCGAACCGAACACCAATACCAAGCTGTAGTGAAGGTCCCGGGGTCTTTTCGTCCTGCCGCGCGTAACGAGCATCTTTACTCGTAATGCAATTTCGCCGAGTCTATGGTTGAGACAGCTGAGAAGTCGTTACGCCATTCGTGCAGGTCGGAACTTACCCGACAAGGAATTTCGCTACCTTAGGATGGTTATAGTTACCACCGCCGTTTACTGGGGCTTAAATTCTCAGCTTCGCTCCCGAAGGAACTAACCGGTCCTCTTAACCTTCCAGCACCGGGCAGGCGTCAGTCCGTATACATCGTCTTACGACTTCGCACGGACCTGTGTTTTTAGTAAACAGTCGCTTCTCACTGGTCTCTGCGACCCACACCAGCTCAGGAAGCAAGTTCCATCACCAGCAGGGGTCCCCCTTCTCCCGAAGTTACGGGGGCATTTTGCCGAGTTCCTTAACCATAGTTATCTCGATCGCCTTGGTATTCTCTACCTGATCACCTGTGTCGGTTTGGGGTACGGGCCGTGTACCAGCTCGCTAGAGGCTTTTCTCGGCAGCATAGGATCACTGAATTCGCCTCATTCGGCTATGCATCACCTCTCAGGCTTATGTGAGACCCGGATTTGCCTAGGTCTCGCCCTACAGGCTTACACCAGTGTTACCACTGACTGGCTCAGCTACCTTCCTGCGTCACCCCATCGCTTGACTACTACCAGGAAAGGTCCCGTGCATCACCACACCCGGCACCCGAAGGTGCTCCTGGCGGCTCTGGACGGTTAGTACTCCTGATTCATCATGGGCGCGGATACACGGGTACGGGAATATCAACCCGTTGTCCATCGACTACGCCTGTCGGCCTCGCCTTAGGTCCCGACTCACCCTGGGCGGATTAACCTGGCCCAGGAACCCTTGATCATTCGGCGGACGAGTTTCTCACTCGTCTTTCGCTACTCATGCCTGCATTCTCACTCGCGTGGCCTCCACACCTGGATCACTCCGGCGCTTCCCTGGCCACACGACGCTCCCCTACCCACCCACACACCTGCCGGAACCCTCGCAAGGGAACCGGGGGCTGTCGTGTGAGTGCCGCGGCTTCGGCGGTGTACTTGAGCCCCGCTACATTGTCGGCGCAAAATCACTTGACCAGTGAGCTATTACGCACTCTTTCAAGGGTGGCTGCTTCTAAGCCAACCTCCTGGTTGTCTTCGCGACTTCACATCCTTTTCCACTTAGTACACGCTTGGGGGCCTTAGCCGGCGATCTGGGCTGTTTCCCTCTCGACTACGAACCTTATCGCCCGCAGTCTCACTGCCGCGCTCTCACATCCTGGCATTCGGAGTTTGGCTGATTTCGATAAGCTTGTGGGCCCTCTAGACCATCCAGTAGCTCTACCTCCAGGATGAAACACGCGACGCTGCACCTAAATGCATTTCGGGGAGAACCAGCTATCACGGAGTTTGATTGGCCTTTCACCCCTACCCACAACTCATCCCCTCAGTTTTCAACCTAAGTGGGTTCGGGCCTCCACGACGTCTTACCGTCGCTTCACCCTGGCCATGGGTAGATCACTCCGCTTCGGGTCTAGAGCATGCGACTGATGTTCGCCCTATTCGGACTCGCTTTCGCTACGGCTACCCCACACGGGTTAACCTCGCCACATACCACTAACTCGCAGGCTCATTCTTCAAAAGGCACGCCATCACCCCCAGTGACAAGTCACTCGAAGGCTCTGACGGATTGTAAGCGCACGGTTTCAGGTACTATTTCACTCCCCTCCCGGGGTACTTTTCACCTTTCCCTCACGGTACTAGTCCGCTATCGGTCACCAGGGAGTATTCAGGCTTATCGGGTGGTCCCGACAGATTCACAGCAGATTTCACGGGCCCGCTGCTACTTGGGCATTCATCACGACAGTCACACAGTTTTCGTCTACGGGACTCTCACCCTCTACGACAGGCCATCCCAGACCACTTCGACTAACCGCATGATTTCTCACTGTCGGCCGATCCGGCAGAATCGACAAGACAAACCCCACAACCCCACACGCACAACCCCTGCCGGGTATCACATGCACATGGTTTGGCCTCTTCCGCGTTCGCTCGCCACTACTGACGGAATCACTGTTGTTTTCTCTTCCTGTGGGTACTGAGATGTTTCACTTCCCCACGTTCCCTCCACACACCCTATATATTCAGGTGCAGGTAACACGACATCACTCGTGCTGGGTTTCCCCATTCGGACACCCTCGGATCTCAGCTCGGTTGACAGCTCCCCGAGGCTTATCGCAGCCTCCTACGTCCTTCATCGGCTCCTGGTGCCAAGGCATCCACCGTACGCTCTTCATTACTTACAACAAAGATGCTCGCGTCCACTGTGCAGTTCTCAAACAACACACCCCCTTCGAACTCCCATCTGCACCATGCCCACCCGAAGGCGCGGTATGCCAGACATCCGAAGGAAATACATTCTTGCCTAGAAAGAAACACTCGCGTGTTCTCTCAGGACCCAACAGTGCATCGATATAGTGCCGGCTGGTCACGACTGAGCGTGACCGTTGTTGCCGGCTCTGGTTGTCAGTGTTCCACCCATGAGCGTCCACCCGACCAACGAATGTGGTCGGCGTGGTCTCTGCGGGGGTTCCCTCCCACCTGTGTGGGTGGTACTGCCCCGAGATGTGCTCCTTAGAAAGGAGGTGATCCAGCCGCACCTTCCGGTACGGCTACCTTGTTACGACTTCGTCCCAATCGCCGATCCCACCTTCGACGGCTCCCTCCCACAAGGGGTTAGGCCACCGGCTTCGGGTGTTACCGACTTTCATGACGTGACGGGCGGTGTGTACAAGGCCCGGGAACGTATTCACCGCAGCGTTGCTGATCTGCGATTACTAGCGACTCCGACTTCACGGGGTCGAGTTGCAGACCCCGATCCGAACTGAGACCGGCTTTAAGGGATTCGCTCCACCTCACGGTATCGCAGCCCTCTGTACCGGCCATTGTAGCATGTGTGAAGCCCTGGACATAAGGGGCATGATGACTTGACGTCGTCCCCACCTTCCTCCGAGTTGACCCCGGCAGTCTCCTGCGAGTCCCCGGCATAATCCGCTGGCAACACAGGACAAGGGTTGCGCTCGTTGCGGGACTTAACCCAACATCTCACGACACGAGCTGACGACAGCCATGCACCACCTGTACACCGACCACAAGGGGGGCCGTATCTCTACGGCTTTCCGGTGTATGTCAAACCCAGGTAAGGTTCTTCGCGTTGCATCGAATTAATCCACATGCTCCGCCGCTTGTGCGGGCCCCCGTCAATTCCTTTGAGTTTTAGCCTTGCGGCCGTACTCCCCAGGCGGGGCGCTTAATGCGTTAGCTACGGCACGGATCCCGTGGAAGGAAACCCACACCTAGCGCCCACCGTTTACGGCGTGGACTACCAGGGTATCTAATCCTGTTCGCTACCCACGCTTTCGCTCCTCAGCGTCAGTTATTTCCCAGAGACCCGCCTTCGCCACCGGTGTTCCTCCTGATATCTGCGCATTTCACCGCTACACCAGGAATTCCAGTCTCCCCTGAAATACTCAAGTCTGCCCGTATCGCCTGCAAGCCAACAGTTGAGCTGCTGGTTTTCACAGACGACGCGACAAACCGCCTACGAGCTCTTTACGCCCAGTAATTCCGGACAACGCTTGCACCCTACGTATTACCGCGGCTGCTGGCACGTAGTTGGCCGGTGCTTCTTCTGCAGGTACCGTCACTTGCGCTTCGTCCCTGCTGAAAGAGGTTTACAACCCGAAGGCCGTCATCCCTCACGCGGCGTCGCTGCATCAGGCTTGCGCCCATTGTGCAATATTCCCCACTGCTGCCTCCCGTAGGAGTCTGGGCCGTGTCTCAGTCCCAGTGTGGCCGGTCGCCCTCTCAGGCCGGCTACCCGTCGTCGCCTTGGTAGGCCATTACCCCACCAACAAGCTGATAGGCCGCGGGCCCATCCTGCACCGATAAATCTTTCCACCACACGGCATGCACCGCGCAGTACTATCCGGTATTAGACCCAGTTTCCCGGGCTTATCCCGAAGTGCAGGGCAGATCACCCACGTGTTACTCACCCGTTCGCCACTCGTGTACCCCGAAGGGCCTTACCGTTCGACTTGCATGTGTTAAGCACGCCGCCAGCGTTCGTCCTGAGCCAGGATCAAACTCTCCGTTGAAGACTCTTATCAACCCCACCCTAGAAAGGCAGAAGTCAATGAAAACTAGAGAGCCAAATCCAGCAATAAAACTCACGCCAACAATAACTCCATTGCTGACAAAAAAGAACCGGTCCCTCCCCGACGGGAAGAAGGAGAAGAACCAGCAAACCAAAACAAAATATTGGCACTGACATTCATCGACACACTGTTGAGTTCTCAAAGAACACGCACACACCACCACCACCCACACGAAGCAGGAGGATCCGGGGCAACCGTTCCAGCCTAG